>CAVWSE010000034.1:0-39927 GCA_963757455.1 uncultured Actinomycetota bacterium | reverse complement strand
TGCGCAAGCCGGTCGACGGTGGCCTCCATGAGGGGAGATTGCCGACAGCTTCGGGCATCCGGACCTCGCCGGCCGACTGCTCTTGATCAATCGACCGGATTCGCCGAATGGCGTGCGCTGGTGTCGATGGCACTCGGCGAGACGCGGTAGCGTCGTAGCTGCTGGGGTCCACAGCCAGCTCGGGCCGATCCGCTCCGCTACGACGCGGGCGGTCGGGAGCACGGTTCAACGCCGGGCACATCGGTGATCTCATCCCGAGGACACCACCATGATCAGCCACGTGGACGACCATGCCCTGCCCCGGCCAACCGCCACCGACGCGATTGCCGTGACGGACGCGACGCTGTCTCGCGTCGAAACGGTGATGAACTTGCCGCCGTTAGCAAGCGTTTCGACGGCGTCAATACGCGGAGCCGCCAACTCCGACCACGACCGCAGACAGGCTGCGTTGGTGAGCGAGGCACTGGATGAGGCACTCACGGAGCAGCGGATCATTTGGGATCGAGTTGGCCTCATCGCTATGCGCGTGACGCGCTGGAAGCGCTGCGGCGAAACGTGGACTCATGCCGCTCCTGCGGTGTCCTCCTGCAAAGGCGAGCGCACTAGTAATGGTGCCCGCTGCGTCTGGACCGGGGCCGGCGCGCGCTCGGCTGGGCCATCTGGGGCACCGGTAGGTCAGCGACGCTTGCCAGCTGGACTTTCGTTGCGGGTTCTCATCGACCTCGGCAGCGGACGGAGGAGACGCGTGGCGCTCCAGGCAGAACCGACGATGAAGAGGAACCCAACTACGCCCAAGCCTGCGCCGAGGCCGTCTGCGAGCAGCAGGCCGACGACCATGGCCACAGTGCCGATTATCAGGAGGCCGATCGTCACAGCCACGTGACTGTGCGGGCTGCGCCTGCGGTTGGCGGAGCCGACACGCGCGCTGTTGGGGCGCGTGGGGGCTGCCCGCAGCGCTGTTTCCATCTCCGCCAGGATCGTTTGGTCGTGCTCAGATAGCGCCATGAGCGCGGTCCCATCTCGTCGTGGAGTTCATCGGCTACGGGATGATGACGAGTTGGTCGTCGACGTTGGTGACGCCGGGCGCGCACCAGGCGGCGTATTCGGCCTCGGCGTCGGGTCCGGCGACCATCGCCTCGCGCGGCTTGAGCTCGATCAAGTTCCGTACACCCGTCACGCCGGGCAGCACGCTGACGGCGTGTGCAGCGGCGGTGCGCTGGTGATGCCAGCCCGCAGTGCCGACCAAGGTCACGGTGTGGTCGTGAACGGTGGCCTGAACGGAGTTGGGCTGGTGATCGGTGAAGTGCTCGGTTGCAGTCGCACCCCATTGGCGATCTGCAGGGGACTGCACCGCGGCCGTCGGCGGTCACTGGTCGTCTTCGGCTGAGGACGACTTTCAGCGCACTGGTCTCGCCCGCCCGGGCGAAGACGTCGTAGGCCTCGTTGAAGTCGTCGAAGCCGAAGCGGTGGGTGACGAACCGTTCCGCGTCGATCTGGTGGCTGGTGAGCAGTCGCAGCAGCGTCGGCGTGGAGTAGGTGTCGACCAGGCCGGTGGTGATGGTGACGTCTCGGGTCCACAGCCGCTCCAGGTGCAGGGTGACCGGCTTGCCGTGGACGCCGATGTTGGCGACGCGTCCGACCGGGCGGACCAGGTCGGCGGCCAGCTCGAAGGTGGCTGGCACGCCGACCGCCTCGATCGCGACGTCGACGCCCAGTCCGCCGGTCAGCTCGATGACGGCTGCGATCGGGTCCTGCTCGGCGTTGTTGATGACGACGTCGGCGCCGAATTGCTTGGCCGCCTCGAGGCGGCTGGCCGCCATGTCGATCGCGATGACCAGGCTGGGGCTGAACAGCCGGGCGCCGCTGATCGCGGACAGGCCGATCGGGCCGGCGCCGACGACCGCGACGACGTCGCCGGGCTGGACGTGGCCGTTGAGGACGCCGACCTCGTAGGCGGTGGGCAGGATGTCGGCGAGCATCAGCAGGTCTTCGTCGCTGACGCCGGCCGGGACCGGGTAGGTGGAGTTGTCGGCGAAGGGGACGCGGACGTATTCGGCCTGGGTGCCGTCGATCTCGTTGCCGAGGATCCATCCACCGCCGCCGGTGCACTGGCCGTAGCGGGCCTCGCGGCAGAACCGGCACGCGCCGCAGGCGCTGACGCACGAGACCAGCACCCGGTCGCCCGACCGCGACGTTCTTCACCGCGGCGCCGATCTCGGCTCGACCGTGCCGACGGCTTCGTGGCCGATGATGCGGCCGTCGACCATCGCCGGCACGTCACCCTTGAGGATGTGCAGGTCAGTCCCGCAGATCGTCGTGGTGTCGACTCGCACGATCGCATCGGTGTCGGCGAGGACGGGGGCGGGACGTCTTCCCAGGCCTTGGTGCCGGGTCCGTGGTAGACGAGTGCCTTCATGATGTCTCTTTCCTATTTGATTGGTTTGCTTGAGCGTGCGCTTCGCAACGGTGGCCGGGTAGGGCTCAACGTCCTGTCCGGTCAACGACGTGGTCTGCGTTGGTGCGAGCTCCTTATCGGCCGGGCCGGATCGTCAGAACGTCACTGATAAGACGCCGGTGGGTCAGTGCCGGTGCTGGTGTATCGGGCCGATGCCCGAGGCGCAGCATCATCTGCGGGTATCCGCTCCAGGACATCAGGCTTCGCAGTTGGCTTCGGAAGAAGGTCATCGACCGATTGGCTCATCGGGCAGCTCGCGAGGTCGTCGAGTTCGGCTTGGATCATCAGTCGCATCATCGACTGGCCCGCGCGCACCCGCTCTGACGCACTGTCGGCTTCGGTGAAGATGACGGCGATATGGGCGTTCGTCCGCGCCGGTGTTGATGAGCTGGGTGCCGGGGATTCCGAGCTCGAATCGCGCAGCGGGATGTCGGTGTGGCGGGGCTCGTCATCCTGCACCGCAGGTACGGCTGAGGTGGGCACGCCGTCAGGGGCCGACGGGTCTCGGCGGACCCACTCGGCATTTCGGCGGCGTAGGCGGGCTCGTCGCGCTCGTACGACGGCGCGGGAAATGGCGACCGCGAGGTCGAGGCTCTCCTCCGCCCGCACCGGGAAGTGTGCGTACACCGCCGGGCCTTGCGCCGCCGTGCGCAGCCTCTCGGTCATCGCGGGCGATACCGGGTCCGGTGTGAAAACTCGACCGTCGCTGGGCGCCGGCCGGCGGCGAGCATGTCCCGCTGGGCGGTCGCGTCGACCGGTCCGCGGGACTCGGTCAGCTGGAAACGGGCCACCACGGCTGGATCCGAAGGGTCCGGCAGCAGCGACGCCTCAGCAGCCCATCCCTGTTCGGCGAGGGCCACTTGAGTGAGTTCGGCGGCCGCGCCGCAGCTGATCAGCAGTGAATGACCATCGGGGTTGGCGATGTGTAGTTGACGGTTCCGGTTGACCCGCAAATCGAGCACCTCGCCGTGGAGACGCCACTGCCATGGCTGGGTGTTGTGCAGCGACGGCGCGCGGCTCGCGACGCCGACGACCGCCTCCACGGTCGCGTGATCCAGCGTCGAAGCGTCGTCAAGCAGCGCACGGACGACGAGACTGTCGCGTCCTGTACGGTGGCGTCGTCGACGTCATGATGGGCATCCTCAGATGGGCGCGCGAGGGAGCATAGGTGCGGGACGCGCGGTTCGCGGCGGCCCGGCTACGGAAGCATGACGCAGATTTGCACGCGTGCCGATGGTCGTGATCAGCAGTGTCCAGCGGAATGTTCGGTGGTGAGCGTGAGCTCGAGAGCAGCGGCGGACAGCTGAACTCTTCCGGACTGGCTGAGGTGCTCAGCTAGTCGCGACGCTACACCGGCGCCTGGCCGTTGACGGTCGCGCGATGATCTCAGAGGACGTCTGTGCCTTCGATTACTCCGTTCGACGATCGTCATTCTCGGTTGGCGCCGGGCGTTTGGCCGGCCATGAGGGCGTACTGTGATTACAGCTGAGTTGACAGCCGGTCTGGATCTCGCGGAACGCCTTTCGGCCGCCGCGGTGAGCAAATGCTCGCAGCCAGACAAACTAGGGCAGCCCGTGCTGCCTGCTGCATCGCGCGGCACACCCGCATTAGCGCGTTCGATGCCTGTCACTCGTGATCCTGAAAGGTCTCCGATCATGGCTACACCCACTCTTGACGTTCCTCCGAGCCCACCGGTCCCGTTGCCGCCGACCACGGAAGGTGGGCCCACTCCACGTCGCATGATCGATGTCGTGCTGACCGCCGGCGGTCTGCTGATGACGGTGGTCCTGATCCTCGCCGGGAGCCTGCTGGTGTGGGCTCACAACTTCGTCAGCAACGAGGTCCACAACCAGCTCGCGGCGGAGAAGATCTACTTCCCGGCCGCGAACAGCGCGGCCGTTGCCGCGCCGGAGTTCGCCGCGATGCGGCAGTACGGCGGCCAAGAGTTGACCACCGGCGCGCAGGCCGAGGTCTATGCCGACCATTTCATCGCCAACCACCTCCTTGCGATCGGCGGCGGCAAGACCTACGCCGAGCTCAGCACCCAAGCCCAAGCCGACCCAACGAACACGAAGCTTGCCGCCGTCGTCGCCACGATGTTCAAAGGTGAGACGCTGCGCGGCCTGCTGCTGAACGCTTACGCCTTCGGCACGATGGCGACCATCGCCGGTATTGCCGCGATCGCTGCCTTCATCGCCGCGGCGCTCATGCTGGCTTTGTCGGTCCTCGGATTGCTGCACATTCGCCGCGGCGCAGCCCCAGCTCTGCGCTGAGGCACAACATTGCCCACGTCGCGACCGCGCCGGAATCGCGCCGGGGTGCTCGACGAATCTCGCTTAACGAACTCGACCGGCAAATGCAGTATCGAGCGGGCCGATCGCTCGCCGCCGACGCGCCTATGGATCGTCCTCGGATAGCAGCGGCCAGCAAAGAGACCTGACCAGGTAACCGGATCGGCGCAGATGCGATGGACGCTATCCAGCCGTGCAACGATCGACTCATGGACGGATCGCCAACCGCAGCGAACTCGCACACCGGATGAGCGGGACGCCTTGACCCGCGATCGGCGAGCCCGGACCGCTGCGAGTCGCCTCCGCCGTGCACGCCCGCAACGCGCCATCGCTGAGGGAGCGTGACGCCGTGACCGGTCGGCAGTGGCGCACGTCCGGCTCGGTCGACGTGACGATCGACGCCGCTCCGACCGACGTCTACGCGCTCATCAGCGACGTCGCCCGCATCGGCGAGCGCAGCCCCGAATGTCGCACTGCCGAGTGGGTGAGCGGCGTTCCCGGCACGGTTGGCGCGGTATTCCGCGGACGCAACAGGGTCGGCTGGGCAGCGCGGTGGTCACGACGCTGCGAGGTGACGCAGGCCGAGCCAGGCGCCGCGTTCGCCTTCCGCACCGTGCCCGAGCGGTTGATCCAAGCCGTCGCGACTCGACCACCTGGAGTTACGAACTGACCGCCGTCGATGGCGGCACGCACGTCGAGCACTCGTACGAGATCACCCGGCTGCCGTTGCGGCCGTTCAGGACGGTCTACGGGATCGTCTTTCCGGCACACCGCGACATGCGCGCGCAGATGGCGCTCAACCTGGCGGTTCTCGACCGGCAACTGACTCGCCCGACCGATCGGACAACGTAGCCCTCGACGCGCGCTTTGGATGCCGTGCTCGGCGGAGCGATGCTGTTCCATGTCACACGCAGCGCCTGACTGCCACGGTAGTAGAGGCAGAGCAGGCCGCAGTAGACGACGTGGCAGTGCACAGCGCGGCCCGCTACGGTACATCCCGCGACGACGAAGTCGGGCAGCGCCAATCCACTCCGACGGACTGGGACTTCGGTCCTCAGGTCCTCACGCCGACGCACCGCCGGCCGCGGTGAACACGACTGCTCGGAGCAGGATCTGGCGGAGTTCGGCGGCGAAGCGGGTAGCCGGGGCGCCGTCGACGACGTTGTGGTCGACGGTGACGGTCAGGTCGAGCAGTTCAATCGTCTCGATGCGGCCGTCGACCTCGACCGGGCTGAGGCTGATCCCGCCGACGACCACGGTCAGGGAGGCGATGCTGGGCGGGGCGATCGCGAAGCCGCCGCCGTCGGCGAACATGCCGAGCGCTGTGACCTGAACCGTGCCGATCGTGTTGTGCACCCGATGCGAGCGAGCCATCACTGCATACATCGCGCGGTAGAGACCGGGCACCCGTCCCAGCCTGGGCGCGAGCGTGTCGAGTAATCGCCCATTGCTGGTGCTGGCGTGGTCAGCCTTGACGGAACGGATTTCGGCGCTGATCTCAGCGACGCCTCGAATATCGGCGTCACGAACGACGTGAACCAGCCCGAACGTTCCCTGCCTGGTCGGCACCTCGATCAGGACCTGGATGTCGACGTGCTGGTGCTGGACCAGTCGGCCCCGCCAGTCGCGGTAGGCGTGCACCTCAGGGTGATTCGCTGCCGCCCGGCCGACACCAGCAACCACGTAGGCCGTCAATGACAGTGGCGGGTCGGTACCGGCCAGTGCCCGCCTAACCGCGCTGATGTCAACCTGGAACAGTCCGGTCATCGGCACGATCCGTCGACCAGCGCGCACGGCTGCGGTCACGAGCCGACGGCTGGGCGGAAACGGCCGGGAAGTGGCGCGGCGCTCTCGCGCCGGCGATGCGGGGGCCATCGCTGGCGCCCGGCGGCCGTCTGATCCGCTCGGCTCAGTCCGGGGCATGTGCGGAGTCTCGCAGCAACGGTGCGCGGATCCCGACAAGTGCCGTAGGGCGCGGGATCCGGCGCCGGTGCCGACTGACCTTGTTGACGCCGTGCCCCGCGTGTGTTTGGGCCGCGTCACGATTCGCCGGCGGGTGTCCATCGAAACAGTCGTGCTGCAAGGAGGGCGCTTGTGATGCCCCAGGCTGCGAGGACGGCCAGGTCCGCCGGGGCGAATCCGGTGCCGCCGACGTGGGGGTTGAACGCTGTGAGCATCGCCGTGAGGAGGTGCCGCACGGGGAATACCGAGGCGACGGCTCGCAGGACGGCGGGCGCCTGGTCGGTGCTGAAGAAGTTGCCGGACAGGAAGAACAACGTGAGCGTGACGGCGGTGAGCATCGGCAAGGCCGCGGTTGCCTTCCGAATGGCCAGGGTGAACAGGCACCCGATGGCGCAACAGGCCGCGGCCCCGATCAGCACCGTGATCACCGCGGCCAAGATGTGGCTTGCGGGCAGCGACACGCCATAGGCGAATCGTCCGAGCGCAGTCACGAGCAGCGCCAAAGCGCAGGCGGTGAGCAGCGCGTTGAGTACCGGGCCGGCGAGGAAGGCTGTGGTCGGCACCGGGGTGCTGCGCAGCCTCTTCAAAACGCCGTTCTCGCGGTCCTGCACCAGAGCGGCGGTGAGGTTCTGGAACGCTGCCGACACGACTCCTACCACGATGACCGAGGGAACCACGATGGCCGCGACACGGAGGGTTCCGGGCTGGCCGCGCAGGTGTTCGGTCTGGTCGCCGAACACGCTGGCGAAGATGAACAGGTAGAGCAGAGGCAGCCCGACGGTGACGAACGCTGCTTGGGGGTCGCGCAGCATGACTTTGCGTGCGCAGTGGAACTCGCGTCGGACGATCGCTGCGGTGGTCATGGCGTCACCTTGGTTAGCCGGAGGTAGATGTCTTCCAGACTGGGGGGTCTGACCTCGAGGCCGGGCAGGTCGCGATGGTTCGACCGTGACCAATCGACGAGAGTGCCCAAGGTGGTGAGCGGGTCGGTGGTCTCGATCGTGAGTCGATGTCCCTCTGAGCGCGTGACGGCGTTGTGCGGCAGATGAAGTTGCATCTCGGGCGGCTGCTCGAAGGAGATCTCTACGGGCGCGGTGTCGCGCCCGCCGAGGGTTTCTGGGGGACCTTCGGCGACGATCTCGCCGGCGACTATTACTGCGACGTGGTCGGCCAATGCCTCTGCCTCGTCCATGTAGTGAGTCGTCAACAAGACGGTCTTGCCGAGATGTCGTAGTCCATCGACCAAGTCCCACGCTTGATGGCGCGCGGCGGGATCGAATCCCGTGGTCGGCTCGTCGAGAAAAATGAGGTCGGGGTCGCCGACGATCGCGAGCGCGACGTCCAGGCGTCGCAGTTGTCCCCCCGACAGCTTTCCCGTCCTGGCCCGGCGCTTGTCGGCCAGCCCGACGTGCTCGATCGTCTCCTCGACGTTGCGGGGATGCGGGTAGAACCCGGCATACCGCTGGACCAGTTCGAGCACGGTGAGCTCGGCGGGCATCCTCGAGGTCTGCAACACGACACCGATCCGGGCGCGCCACGCCAACGTCGGGGTCGCCGGGTCCTCACCGAGCACCGTGACCTGCCCCGCGTCGCGGCGCCGGTACCCCTCCAAGATCTCCACAGTGGTGGACTTCCCGGCCCCGTTCGGACCGAGGAAGGCGAAGACCTCGCCCGTCGCCACGGCCAGGTCGATGCCACGCACCACCTCATTCGTGCCGTAGCTCTTGCGCAATCCACAGACGCTCACCGCAACGTCAGGGTCCACTTCACGTCCGGGCCGTGCGCTCACTGGCATTTCTACGGTCGACATCCGCCGAGTCCCCTCATTCGTTGCCTCAACCCTCGGCCGTGCCCATCCGGGCCGCCAGGGTCGACGACCCACCGCGAAGCCTGACCGCGGACAGGTCATGGATCGCTCCCGAGGGACGGCCCGTTGTGCGATTTCCAGTCCTGTCGAGCTTGGTGGGCCGGGCGGGTCGGGTTGGTCAGTGGGTGGCGACCAGGTCAGTCGCGGGTCCGCGCTGTGCCGCGCAGCGAGCGCAGCCAGCCTTGCCGCAGCAGGTCGTAGAGCTTCCACCGGCCGATCCCGAGCGCCTCGGCTGCCTGCTCCGGGGTCAGCAGCACCACCATCGATGAGTCCGACGTCGCGTCCATCGCGCACCTCCACAGGCTCCTGTGTCCCGATGGGCTCTGCGTCGGGGAATCGCGCTCGGCGCCGCCGTGGAAGGATGCGGATCGGTGTGCGCAAGCCCGTTTGCGGTTGCCTCGGCGTGAGGAGATTGCTGGCGGAATTGCTGGCGGCCAGCTCCGACGCGCAACGTCGTCGAAACTGGAGGCCAGCATTTCTGGGGCTTCCGGGCATCTGGAGGGCTCGCATAGTGGCCTAGTGCGGCGGTCTTGAAAACCGCTATGGCTGGTGACAGTCATCGTGGGTTCGAATCCCACGCCCTCCGCGGACGCGACCTCACCTGCGTGCTCCGACCTCTGTCCGACGAAAAGGATTGCCATGCCACTGCCCGTCGTTGCCGTCATCACTGCAAAGCCTGGATCGGAGGAGCTCGTCCGGGAAGCACTGTCGGAGCTGGTCGCTCCGACGCGGGACGAGGCAGGGTGCCTGTCGTACTCGCTGTATCAGTCGAGCGCGGATCCGACAGTGTTCGTGACGATCGAGTCGTGGAACGAGGCCGGCGACCTCGACGCACACATGAAGACCGACCACATCGCGGCGACGTTCGCGAAGGCCGGCGAAGCCCTGGCCGGCGCCCCGATGATCCACCCCCTCGTCGCCCTCGACGAGTAAGGTATCTTGACGTCAAGATAACTGAGCGGACGGAGCTGGCAAGCACCATGGCGAAGATCATCTACACCCGCACCGACGAGGCGCCGCTGCTGGCCACGTATTCATTCCTGCCGATCATCGAGGCGTTCGCACGCACCGCTGGCGTCGAGGTCGAGAGCCGTGACATTTCACTGGCTGGACGCATCATCGCCCTGTTCCCCGATCGCCTGACCGACGACCAGCGCGAGCGCCGACGCGCTGGCCGAGCTCAGCGACCTCGCCAAGACGCCCGAGGCGAACATCATCAAGCTGCCGAACATCTCCGCGTCGATCCCGCAGCTCAAGGCCGCCATCGCCGAACTGCGCGAGCAGGGCTACGACCTGCCTGACTATCCGGACTCGCCCAGCACGGACGAGGACCGCGACGTGCGCGCCCGCTACGACAAGGTCAAGGGCAGTGCGGTCAACCCTGTGCTGCGCGAGGGCAACTCCGACCGGCGCGCGCCGGCGTCGGTCAAGAACTACGCCCGCAAGCACCCACACCGCATGGGCGCATGGAGCTCCGACTCGAAGACCAACGTCGCGCACATGGACGCCGAGGACTTCCGCAGCAACGAGAAGTCCGTCGTGATCGATACCGACGACGCGCTCACCATCACCCTGCACGGCGATGACGGCTCGTCGACCGTGCTGCGCGACCAGGTGCCGGTGCTCGCCGGCGAGGTCATCGACGCCACCGTCATGAACGTCTCGGCGCTGCGCGAGTTCCTCACCGCGCAGATCGCGCGCGCCAAGGCCGAGGGCGTGCTGTTCTCGGTGCACCTCAAGGCAACGATGATGAAGGTGTCCGACCCGATCATCTTCGGGCACGTCGTGCGCGCGTTCTTCCCGAATACGTTCGCCGAGTACGGCGACACGCTGGCGGCCGCCGGGCTATCGCCCAACGACGGGCTCGGCGGCATCCTCAAGGGCATCGAGTCGCTGCCCGACGCCGATGCGATCAAGGCATCGTTCGAGGCCGAACTCGCGAGTGGGCCGGCGCTCGCCATGGTCGACTCCGATCGCGGCATCACCAACCTGCATGTACCGAGCGACGTCATCGTCGACGCCTCGATGCCGGCCATGATCCGCACGTCCGGACACATGTGGGGTCCGGACGGCGACGAGCACGACACCCTCGCCGTGATCCCCGACAGCAGCTACGCCGGCATCTACCAGGTAGTCCTCGACGACTGCCGCGCGAACGGCGCCTACGACCCGGCGACCATGGGCTCGGTGCCGAACGTCGGGTTGATGGCGCAGGCAGCCGAGGAGTACGGCAGCCACGACAAGACCTTCGAGATCGCGCAGACCGGCACCGTCCGCGTCACCAACGGCTCCGGCGCGGTCGTCCTCGAGCATGCGGTCAGCCAGGGCGACATCTGGCGCATGTGCCAGACCAAGGACGTCGCGATCCGCGACTGGGTCAAGCTCGCCGTCACCCGCGCCCGGGCGACCGGTGACCCGGCGATCTTCTGGCTGGACGCCGACCGCGCCCACGACGCGAACCTCATCGCCAAGGTCGAGCAGTACCTGCCCGAGCACGACACCGACGGCCTCGACATCTCACTGGCCGCACCCGTCGCGGCGATCGCCACCTCGCTCGAGCGCATCCGCAAGGGTGAGGACACGATCAGCGTGACCGGCAACGTGCTGCGCGACTACCTCACCGACCTGTTCCCGATCCTCGAGCTCGGGACGAGCGCGAAGATGCTGTCGGTCGTCCCGCTGATCAACGGCGGCGGGCTCTTCGAGACCGGCGCCGGCGGCTCAGCACCCAAGCACGTCCAGCAGCTGGTCAAGGAGAACTATCTGCGTTGGGACAGCCTGGGTGAGTTCCTGGCCCTCGCAGTCAGCTTCGAGCACCTGGCGCAGTCGACCGACAACGCGCGGGCGCAGATTCTCGCCGACACTCTCGACCGCGCAACCGGCAGGTTCCTGGACGAGAACCGCTCGCCCGGACGCAAGCTCGGCACGATCGACAATCGCGGCAGTCACTTCTACCTCGCGATGTACTGGGCGCAGGAACTGGCCAACCAGAGCGACGACAGCGATCTGGCCGACGCTTTCGGTTCGCTGGCGAAGACGCTCGCCGACGGCGAGGAGACGATCACCGGCGAGCTGCTCGCGGTGCAGGGCGAGCCCGCGGACATCGGCGGGTACTACCGTCCCGACGACGAGAAGGCCGCCGCCGTCATGCGTCCGTCGACGACGTTGAACGAGGCGATCGCGGCGCTGTAGCCGGCAACCACCGCTTTGGCAGGGTGGAGGTCATGCGCGCCATCGTCTACACCGCCACTGGCGACCCCGACGTCCTGACCCTCGTCGACAAACCTGCTCGTGAGCCGGGCGCCGGCGAGGTGCGGGTCCGCATGCACCGCGCCGGTGTGAACCCGACGGACTGGAAGTCGCGGCGCGGCAGCGCTCCCGGCACGCCGGTCGACCCACCGCAGACCCCCGGCCAGGACGGCGCCGGCGTCGTCGACGCCGTCGGGAGCGGGGTCGAGGCCGCCCTGCTGGGCCTGCGAGTCTGGGTGTGGGAAGCGGCCTACCAGCGTCCGGACGGCACTGCCCAGGACTACGCGCTCGTGCCGGCAGGGCATGTGGTCACGCTGCCCGACAGCGCGTCGTTCGACCTCGGCGCAGCCCTCGGCGTCCCGTTCGTCACGGCGCACCGCTGCCTCACCGTCGCCGAGCACGGGCCCGAACGGCTCGGCCCCGGAGCGTTGGCCGGCAAGACCGTCCTCGTCGCAGGCGGCGCCGGCGCGGTCGGCAATGCGGCCATCCAGCTCGCCCGGTGGTCGGACGCGACGGTGCTCACCACTGTCAGCAGCCCCGAGAAGGCGCTGCTCGCCGCCCGTGCCGGGGCCGATCACGTGATCAACTACCGCGACGAGGACGCTGCGCATCGCGTCCGCTCGATCGCACCGCACGGCGTGGACGCGATCGTCGAAGTGTCGCCGTCGGCGAATGCCGCCCTCGACAGTGCGGTGATCTCGACGCACGGGTCGATCGCGATGTACGCCGACAACGGCGGGTCCGAGTTCACGTTGCCGGTCCGGGCCAACATGGTCACGAACGCCCGGTGGCAATTCGTGTTGCTCTACACCGCGCCGCATGAGGCGAAGCGCCGCGCGCTGGAAGACATCTCCGCAGCCGTTTTGGACGGCGCGATCGGTGTCGGGCACGACCACGGGCTGCCGCTGACGCACTACCCGCTCGACGCGGCGAGCCGAGCGCATGCGGCTGTCGAGGGCGGCGCGGTCGGCAAGGTGCTGATCGACATCGTGCCCTGACGCGGCGTCGATCTGCCAGCGACTTCGCTGCGACGTCGGGGACGAACAGGGCTACCGTAGTCAACAAGATCCGACACCGGGAGCTAGCAATGGGATTCGTCGCACTAGGCGCATTCGCGGTCATCTTCTACGCGACCGAGCGGGTCACCGCGCGCGTGCGCAGAGCCCGCCTGCAGCAGCGTCGCGCCAACGCGGCGTACCCGATCAACGACAACGACCCGATCGGACGCACCGTCGTCTGAGCTACCGGTCGTGCGGATCGCGCACGGTCACTGGCCCTCGCTCGCTCCGAGGGCCAGGATGGTGGCGTCATGATTGGCACGGCGATCTAGATGCGGACGGGCGAGGCCGTAACGACCGATGCCTGGGTCGGCCGGCTGTCGAGCTCTGGCCGCGAGCGCGAATCGGCGATGGCCGAGTTGCACGCACTGCTGCTGCGTTTTGCCCGCAGTCAGGTGAACCGCCGCGCGGCACGCTTCCACGTGAGTGGTCCCGAGGCCGACGACGTCGCCTATCAGGCCACCGCTGACGCGATGGTTGCGATCGTCGGCAAGCTCGGGGATTTCCGCGGCGAGAGTCGCTTCACCACCTGGGCGTACAAGTTCGTGCTGCTCGAGGTCGCGAACAAGCTGGGCCGCCACTTCTGGCGCAACGCGCCGGCGTCGGACGACGACACCGACATCTGGGATCGGCTGCCCGATCGGTTCGGTCTCGATCCGGCCCAGGAGGCCGAGTGGCGCGGCATGATGACCGCGCTGCGTAGCGCGATCGATAACTCGCTCACCGATCACCAGCGGACTCTGTTCGTGTCGATCGTGCTCAAGGGCGTCCCGCTCGACGCGATGGCGGCCGAGCTCGGCTCCAACCGCAATGCGATCTACAAGTCACTTTTCGACGCGCGACGTAAGTTGCGAGCCTGTTTGGTCGCTGACGGTTATCTGGATGGCAACGAGTCAGGGCGGCGCACATGAGCAGACCTATCGACCTCGATCGGTTCTTCACGACCGATCCGCGTGATCTCGGCTGCGATCACGCCATCGAACTGCTCGACGTCTACGCCGAACTCGCCGCGGTCGATCCGGCCAAGGCAGAAGAACGCTTCCCCGCGGTTGCTGTGCACCTGCACGCCTGCGGACCGTGCGCCGAGGATCTGCACGCCCTGCTCGACGCGATCCGGGCGGACACCCAGCAAGCTGAGTGAGCGCCAAGATCAGCCCGAGGCTCGCAGGTAAGACCCGTCCCGCTCGCTGACACCAACGCTCGTCAACCAACGAGCGCGCACCGTTCACCCCCGACTCGCGGGCAGCGTTCACCCACTTGTCATGGAGATTCGCTATGCCCACGTACGCCGTTGTACGTCGCAAACTGTCCCTAGCCGTTTCAGCAACGTTATTTGCTGCGCTGGCAAGCGCGCTCGCTCTGCCGCCTTCCGCGCACGCCGACACGACAAGCACCGCGCCGTCGGCGCTGGCGATCGGTGACAACACCTACGGCCAGCTCGGCGCGGCCTCGTCCGTAGCGAGCAGTGTCACGCCGACCGCGGTCAGCCTGCCGGCGGGCACCGATCTCGTGCAGGTCGCCGCCGGGCAGTACGACAGCTACGCACTCACCCGCGCCGGTGGCGTGCTGGCCTGGGGTCGTGGCTCGTCCGGAGCACTCGGTGACGGCAACACCAACGACGCAGCCGCGCCGGTGCCGGTGCAGCTGCCGACCGGAGTCGTCGCCACGAAGATCGCGGCGGGCAACGGCTTCGCACTGGCGTTGACGAGCGACGGAAAGGTCTACGCCTGGGGCGACGACAGCACCGGCGAGCTCGGCAACGGCACGCTGTCGAACACCGGCTCGGCAACGCCGGTGCAGGTGCAATTCCCGGCCAGTGCGACGGTCACCGACCTCAGCGCAGGTCAGGACTTCGCGGTCGCGCTCACCAGCCTCGGCACCGTGTTCGCCTGGGGCGACAACAACACCGGTCAGCTCGGCGACGGCACGACGACGATGCGCACCACGCCATATCCGACCAACATCCCGGGTGGCAGCGCGGTGTCGTCGGTCGCGGCCGGCGCCGACGATGCGTACGCGGTCACCGGCGGCGGCAGCGTGCTGGCGTGGGGAGCGGGCACGGCCGGCCAGCTGGGCAACGGTGGCCAGACGAGCAGCGCCGCGCCGGTCTACGTCACCCTCCCGTCCGGTGTTTCCGTCCGGACGGTTGCCGGCGGTGGCGGGTACGCGCTCGCCGTCACCACGGGCGGCGGACTGCTTGCCTGGGGCGGCGGCGGAAACGGTGATCTCGGCACGGGGAACGCCGCCAACCAGCTCACGCCTGCACCAGTGCCGTTTCCGACGGGGGTCGTGATCTCGTCAGCGACGGCCGGCAGCGGCTTCTCCGCCGCGGTCACCGCGAGCGGCGCCGAGTACGCGTGGGGTCTGAACTCGTACGGCCAGCTCGGTGACGGCACGTCGACCACCCGCCTGGCGCCGGTCGCGGTCGCCGTCCCGAACGGTGTCCGCGTGCAAAGCGCGTCGGCCGGCGGCCAGCACCAGCTCTTGCTCACCCCGCTGCCCCCGACAGTCACGCACGTCTCGCCCGCGGTCGCCCCGACTGCTGGGGGGACCTCGGTGACTCTGGCCGGTACGGGCTTCTCGGGTGCGACGACCGTGCGGTTCGGGACGGCCGCCGCCACGATCAACTCGGTGTCGCCCACCAGCATCACCGTCACTGCCCCGTCCGGAGCAGCAGGGACGGTCGACATTCAGGTCACGACCCTGGCCGGGACATCACCCGTCACCACTGTCGACCGGTTCAGTTGGATCGGGCGTTCCGCATCGATCGTGGGTTGGGGCAGTGACCAGTGGGAGCAACTCGGCGACAGCGGGACCGCGCAGACGGTCCCTGCGCCCGTGCGAGCGGTCACGGTCGCCAGCAAGGTCGTGCCGTCGAGCGTCGCTCTCGGCCAACTCGCCGGGTACGGCATCTCGTCGACCGGCGCGGTCTACGCGTGGGGCGACAACAGCTACGGCGAGCTCGGCAACGGCACCACGACAAGCAGCGCGACGCCCGTCAAGGTCGCCCTTCCGGCCGGGGTGGTCGTCACCGCCGTGACGGCGAGCGACTACGACGCGTATGCGCTGACCTCGACCGGCCAGGTCTACGCCTGGGGCTACAACCAGGAGGGCCAGCTCGGTAACGGCACCACGACAACCAGCGATTCCCCGGTCCTGGTCCACCTGCCGTCGGGTACGAAGGTCGCGCAGGTCTCGGCGGGGTCCTCGCAGGCGCTCGCCCGCACGTCCACCGGCAAGGTCCTGGGCTGGGGTTACAACGCCGACGGCGAACTGGGAAACGGCACGACCGACGGCGCCGACGTCCCGACCGCGGTGCACCTGCCGTCCGGTGTCACGATCACCCAGATCGCCGCCGGCTACTACCACTCGCTGGCGCTGACCTCGACCGGACGCGTGCTCGCCTGGGGCTACAACTTCTTCGGCGGGATCGGCGACGGCACGACGATCACCCGGCTCAGCCCGGTGTACGTCGCCCTGCCGTCCGGCGTGACCCCGACCCAGATCGCTGCCGGCTATCTGTTCAGCTCGATCCGCACGTCGACAGGCGCGGTCTACGACTGGGGTTACAACAACTACGGCCAGGTCGGTGTCGGAACCTCGACCCAGATCGAGGCGACCCCGGTAAAGGCGCAGCTGCCGAGCGGTGTCTCGATCTCGCGGATCGTCGATCTCTACTACGGCGTCGACGCGCTGTCGAGCACGGGCAAGGGTTACGCCTGGGGATACAACGGCTACGGCGATGTCGGTAACGAAGGCGTCGGCGCCAACGTCCTCGCGCCCACAGCGATCTCTCTGCCGATCGGGTTGAAGGTCGGCACTATCGCCGGGTACGGCGACAGCTCGTTCGCGACCGTCGTCTCGACCGCGCCGGCAGTCTCGAGCATCTCGCCGACCTCGGGGTCGCATACCGGCGGCACCAAGGTCACGATCACCGGCTCCGACCTGACCGGCGCCACCTCGGTGAAGTTCGGGACGACCTCGGCGAAGTTCACCGTCGTGTCGAGCACGACCGTCACTGCAACGAGCCCGGCACACGCCATCGGCGCGGTCGCAGTGCGCGTGACGACCCCGAACGGCACGTCTGCCACGAGCGCCACCACCACCTACACCTACAAGTGATCAATACGGAGGACACCATGACCACCATCGACCGAACGTCCCGCTACGCGCTCGACGCCGCCTGGCATGCCGAACGCGACCGGCTCAACAGCCTTACCGAGTTGTACGACCCGACGACGATCGAGATCTGCACGAGCGTGGGCCTCGCGCCCGGGTGGCATTGCGCTGATGTCGGCGCGGGCACCGGCAGCGTCGCGGAGCGCCTCGCGGAACTCGTCGGCCCGGACGGGTCGGTGCTTGCGACCGATTCCGACACGCGCTTCCTGGACCCGATCGCGACCGAGCGTCTCGTCGTGCTTCGCCACGACGTCGTCGCCGAGCCGCTCGAGGCCGGACGATTCGATCTCGTCCACGCGCGACTGTTGCTCGAGCACTTGCCCGAACGTGATGCGGTGCTGGCGGGGTTCGTCCACGCCCTGGCGCCGGGCGGATGGGTCGTGGTCGAGGATCTCGACTGGGCCACCGCGAGCGTCACCGATCCGCCGTCGCCCGTCCACGCGAAGGTTGCCGACGCGTGCATGACGTTGTTCGGCGGCCATGCCTACGACCCGTACTTCGGACGCCGCCTGCCGCGCGCCTTCGCAGACCACGGCTTGACCGACGTGCACACGCGCGCAGTGTCCGTACAGGTCAAGGCCGACGGACAGCGTGGGGTGCCGCAATGGGAGCTGCTCGTCGACCAGCTCAGTCCCGGGTTGCTCGCGCTCGGTCTGGTGACGCAGGCCGATCTCGACGCCTTCCACGCGCTGTGGCACGACGGCGATTCGGTGTCGTTCGCTCCACTGATGATCAGCACATGGGGCCGGCGTCCCGACTGACTCAGCGCACCGCGAGCAGCAGCACCCAGCTCGAGCGTTGCGACAGTGCTCGGAACCGATCGAAGCCGCTGGTGCGCACGGCGTTCGGAACCTGCTTGTGCAACAGCTCGCGCAACCCGCGCCGACTCAGCGGACGCATGCCGAGGTCGGCGTCGCGCAGCACGACCAGCACCCGCTGGTCGTGCTGCAACGCCCGGACGACTGCGCGCGTTGGTTCATGGTTCGGCCAGACGGCCGCGCCGGTCGTCGGCAGCTGCCAATCGAGGACGCGCGACGTCAGTGCCGGCGCGTACTGCGTCAGCACCAGGGGTCCGGAGAACTCGCCGAACGTGATCGGCAACGTGCGGTAGCGGGGCGACTCGACCGCCGCGACCACCGGACGGATGTCGTCGCCGTGGCCGCCGGGCCCGCGGATCGTGAGCTGTGTCGGCAACTGCACGACGGCGACGACGAGTACGGCACTCACCGCAACGATGTGCGCGATCACGACTGCGAAGCGTCGTGCCGCGAGGCGCGAGATGTACACGACACCGGCGCCGGTCAGGATCGTCCAGCCGGGCAGGGACGAAAGCCAGTAGCGCCGTTGCAGCGTCGCCGGCTCGGCGACGGCCAGGAGGACGAGCAAGACGGGAGCGACCGCCGCCCAGCACACGGCCATGATCGCCAGCGTCCGTGCATTCCGGAGCAGGTGGGCTGCACCGAGCGCGGCGAGGGTCACGATGATCAGCCCAGCGAGCCAGCCGCGGTTGTTCGCGGTGATCATGCCGAGGAAGGTCGCCGCGATGTGCGGGATCGTGTACGGGACCGGGATCTGCACCGGTCCGGTGCCGCGCACTGCCGACAGCACCGCCCACGGCACGGCCACCACCAGCGCAACTCCCGCCGGCACAGCCATGCGTCGCAGTGGTGTCCGCAACGCGATCGCGGCGACGAGCTGGCCGACCACCTGCACGAGTCCCAACACATGCCCGAGCGCCAGCACGACGATGCTCAGTGAATACCGCCACCGCCCGGTCGCGTCGTCCACGATCTGCGTGCGATGCCATTCGCGCCAGCACCACACCGACACCAGCATCTCGATGGCGTAGGGACGCGCCTCCTGTCCGTACCGGCTCGTGGCCGCAAAGACGACGAACATGGCCGCGGCCGCGGCGCCGATCGGACGTCCGAATTCGGCAGTCAGCCAACGACGCAGCACGACCACGGTGAGGACGGCCGCGATGATGCTGACCAGGCGCAGCGCGACCCACCCGGTGAGCACCGTGTTCAGCCCGAGATAAACCACTTTCTCCACGGCGTAGAACGGCACGAGCGGTGCGTCGGCGCCGCCGAACAGATTGAGCAGATTCGACCAACTGCGCCGTGCCGCGCTCAGCGTCGCGGCCTCGTCGACCCACGGCGCCGGCCGCCA
Source organism: uncultured Actinomycetota bacterium (assembly GCA_963757455.1). Lineage (GTDB taxonomy): Bacteria > Actinomycetota > Actinomycetes > Mycobacteriales > Jatrophihabitantaceae > RYN-133. The sequence goes on along the minus strand of CAVWSE010000034.1, from coordinate 20,694 downwards.
GAACCCGGCGCCGAACACGATGACGGCACACAGTGTGGCGATGGCATCGGGCAACCAACGAGGTGACGCCGTCCTCGCACCCGCAGCGCCGTCGGTGCTGCTGGGCGTCACGGCTGGACAGTAGCCGAACAGGCGAACCGGACATGATCGGAACACGGTGTAGCTGTTACAGTCGCCGCGTTTGTCCACCAAGATCGTGAGGGAGCGTCGTGGAGGCAAGCAGTCAGTCTGCTGACAACGCATTGGACGCGATCCGCGTCCTCGATCTCGCCACGTCTCGCCACCGAGCGGCTCTCGCATCAGGGTGGGGCATCACGGTCAGCGATTCGCTCGTGCTGAGCAACCTCGCGAACGCCGGCGGGCAGATGACGCCCCGCGACCTCGGCCGGCGGCTGATGACCAGTTCCGGCACGCTCACCACGATGGTCGACCGGTTGGCAGCTGGCGGCTACGTGGTGCGCGCCGCGCATCCGCACGACCGGCGCAGCCTGCTGGTGCGGCTCACCGACAAGGGACGCGAGATCCTGATTCATAGCTCCAACGAGCTGAACAGCGCGTTGGACGAGGCGCTACCCGCGGCGGCACTGACTCAGCTCACCGTGACGTTGCACGCGATCGCTGCTGCGATCGACAAGCTCACCGTCGCGCTTCGCGCCAAGCCCTGATCGCGGTCAGAGCAGGCCGCGCACGAACGCGGCCTGGCCGACGTGCTGCAGGTCGTCGTTCACGACACTGATCAACCGCACGCCCAACGTAACCGGCGGATCCCAACCCTCGTCGACGACCTGATCGAGGTCGGCGCCGCTCAGCGTGGCGAGATAAGCCAGCGTCTGCTCGTGCACGGCGTCGTAGTAGTCGAGCAACAGTTGCGCGGGCACTCGCACAGCTGCGACCTCGTCCGAACCGTGGCCGTAGCCGTGTGCGCGCTCGTCGAACGGCAGGCCGAACCGTGCGACCCAGCCGTCGGCGATCCAGACCTGCTCGCGGTCAGCCACACCGGCGACATGGTCGTCCTGGACGCGGGTCAGGTGCCAGACGAGCCACGCGATCGAGTTCGATCGGCCGTCGATCCGGTACGCGAGTTGTTCGTCGGTCAGACCGTGGACGGTGTTGTGGACCGACCCCTTGATCCGGTCGAACGCGTCGGCAAGCACCTCGGCCTCGTTCATCGCCCGTCCTCTCGTTGGCGCAGTCCGTGGAAGGCAACCGCGCACACTGCGTCGGCAAGACCCGAATGTGCCGGTCGGTACCACTCGATCAACGAGTTCACCATGCCGAACAGCAGGCGAGCCGTGACCGCCGGGTCGACATCGGGACGGATGTCGCCGTCTGCTTCGGCCTGCCGCACCAGGCCGGCGACATAACGGTCGAACTGTCGCCGGCGCTGCAATGCGGCGCGTTCGACCTCGGTGTTGCCGCGGGCGCGCAGCAGCAGAGTCACGTACGGCAATCGGTCCTGCAGCACCTCGACGCTCGCGCGCACCAGGTGTTCGAGCTTGTCGATCGCCGGCGCTTCGAGACGGCGGGTGCGCTCGAGGGCGTCGAACAGGCCGTCGAGGGCACGCTCCATGGCCAACCCGAGCAATGCGTCCTTACTGGACACGTGGTGGTAGATCGCCGATTTGCTGATGCCGAGGCGCTGCGACAGATCCTCCATCGACGTGCCGTCGTAGCCGCGCTCGTTGAACACGGTGACCGCGACCGTGAGCAGCGACTCGAGGTCGTAGCCGGGACGGCCCCGCCGGGTGGCCGTCATCTGGAGAGCCGGTGTGACCGACCGCGGAACTCGGCGACGACCTCGTCACCGCGGCGGACCGTGACGTCGTAGATGCCGTTGCGGCCGAAAGCGGTGCGCAACCGGGCCGACGCCGTGAGCTCGTCGCCGAGGCGGGCGGACGTGATGAACGTGATGTCGGCGCCAGCCGCCACGGTTGGGGCGGCGACGCTGTTGCAAGCCGCGGCGAACGCTGTGTCGGCGAGCGCGAACACAAGCCCGCCGTGTGCGATCTCGTAACCGTTGACCATGTCGCTGCGCACGGTCATCCGAGCCTGCGCCCGCCCGTCGCCCCACGAGTCGACCACGATCCCGAGGCCGCGGGACGCCTCGTCCGAGGCAATCATCACTGCGACCGGGTCGCTCTGGCGCTCCACCACCCAGGCAGGATAACCTACCGAACGAACGGTCAGTAAATATTCTAGGAAGTCGGTGACGATGTCGGTTCTGCGCAGCTACGTCGGTGGCAATTGGGTGACTCCGGACGACGACGGCGCTCCCGTCCACGATGCGGTGACCGGCGCCGAGGTCGCGCGGGTGTCGACCAAAGGCATAGACATGCGCGCGGCGCTCGAGCACGGCCGGTCGGTCGGCGGGCCCGCCCTGCGCGAACTGACCTTCCACCAGCGTGCCGCGCTGCTCAAGACGATCGGCGGGGTCTTGCGCGAGCACCGCGAAGAGCTCTACGAGATCTCGGCACGCACCGGCGCGACGTTGTTCGACTCGCGCTTCGACATCGACGGCGGGATCGGGGTCGTCCTCAGCTACGCGAGCAAGGCCAAGCGTGAGCTGCCCAACGAGTCGATCTATGTCGAGGCCGCACCCGAGCCGCTCGGCAAGGGTGGGCAATTCCTGGGCCAGCACATCCTTTCGCCGTTACTGGGCGTGGCGGTGCAGATCAATGCCTTCAACTTCCCCGTCTGGGGGCCGCTGGAGAAATTCGCGCCGGCGTTCATCGCGGGCGTGCCGTCGCTGATCAAGCCCGCGTCGCAGACCGCCTACCTGACCTCGCGGATGGTCGAGCTGATCGTCGAGTCAGGGCTGCTTCCCGAGGGATCGCTGCAGTACGTCTGCGGCAACGCCGGCGACCTGCTCGATCACCTGCAGGAGCAGGACCTGCTCGGCTTCACCGGCTCCGCCTCGACGGCACAGCGGCTGCGCTCGCATCCGGTCATCGTGTCGCGCGCCGTGCGCTTCAACGCCGAGGCCGACTCGCTCAACTGCTCGATCCTCGGCCCGGACGCCACCGCGGGCACAGCTGAGTTCGACCTCTACGTCAAGCAACTGGTCCAAGAGATGACGGTCAAGGCCGGTCAGAAGTGCACGGCGATCCGTCGCGCGTTCGTGCCGGCCGCGCTCGTCGGCGACGTCGTCGATGCGGTGCAGGCGAAGTTGGCCAAGGTGACCGTCGGCAACCCGTCCGCGGACGGCGTGCGGATGGGCGCGCTCGCAAGTCTCGAGCAGCGCGAAGAGGTGCGCCGCTCGCTCAAGGCGCTCCAGTCGGTTGCGAAGGTCGTCTACGGCGACCCCGAGCATGTCGACGTGATCGATGCCGACGCCGAGCGGGGCGCGTTCATGTCGCCTATCCTGCTGCGCGCCGACGATGCGGCCGCCGAGGAACTGCATTCGGTCGAGGCGTTCGGGCCGGTATCGAGCGTGATCGGCTACCGCGATGCAGCCGACGTCATCGATCTCGCCGCGCGCGGGCGCGGCAGTCTTGCCGGCTCGATCGTCACCGGCGACACCGACTTTGCGCGCGAGGTCGTGCTGGGCATCGCGCCATGGCACGGACGCCTGCTCGTGCTCGACCAGGACGACGCAGCCGAGTCGACCGGGCACGGCTCGCCGATGCCGATGCTCGTGCACGGCGGTCCGGGCCGGGCCGGTGGCGGCGAGGAGCTCGGCGGCATCCGCGGCGTGCTGCACCACATGCAGCGCACAGCCGTCCAGGCATCGCCGAAGGTGCTCGGCGCCGTGACCAACCGGTGGGTCACCGGGGCGCCGCGCACCGAGGGCGAGCACCCGTTCCGCAAGTCGCTCGAAACGCTGCGCCTGGGCGACACCGTGGTCGGCGGCCCGCGCGCCGTCACGCTCGAGGACATCGAGCACTTCGCCGAATTCACCGGCGACACGTTCTACGCCCACATGGACGACGAAGCTGCCCGCGCGAACCCGTTCTTCGACGGTCGCGTCGCGCACGGCTACCTGATCGTGTCGTTGGCAGCCGGGTTGTTCGTGCAACCCGATCCCGGTCCGGTGCTGGCCAACTACGGCGTCGACAACCTGCGGTTCCTGACGCCGGTCTATCCGGGCGACGAATTGACTGTGACGCTGACCTGCAAGCAGATCAGCCCGCGCGAGGGCGAGTACGGCGAGGTGCGCTGGGACGCGGACGTCACCAAGCAGGACGGTTCGTCCGTCGCCAAGTACGACGTCCTCACCATGGTTGCGAAGGTGTGGGAATGACCGAAACGCTCGAGTCCCATTTCGACGAGACGATCGAACACGACCGTCGCATCGAGCCGCGCGACTGGATGCCGGACGCTTATCGCAAGACGATGATCCGCCAGATTGCGCAACACGCGCACTCCGAGATCATCGGCATGCAACCCGAGGGCAACTGGATCACGCGCGCTCCGTCCTTGCGCCGTAAGGCGATTCTCATCGCCAAGGTGCAGGACGAAGCAGGCCACGGCATGTACCTGTACTCGGCCGCTGAGACGCTCGGTGCCGATCGGTCCGAGCTCACCGACATGCTGATCAGCGGTCGGCAGAAGTACTCGTCGATCTTCAACTATCCGACGCTGACCTACGCTGACGTCGGCGTCATCGGCTGGCTCGTCGACGGTGCTGCCATCTGCAACCAGGTGCCGCTGTGCCGCTCGTCCTACGGCCCGTATGCGCGCTCGATGATCCGCATCTGCAAAGAGGAGTCGTTCCACCAGCGACAGGGTTACGAGCTGCTGATGACGATGATGCGCGGCACCGATGACCAGCGACAGATGGTGCAGGACGCGACGAACCGGTTCTGGTGGCCGTCGCTCATGATGTTCGGGCCGCCCGATGACCAATCGCCGAACACGGAGCGGTCGATGGCGTGGGGGATCAAGCGACACACCAACGACGAGCTGCGGCAGCGCTTCGTCGACATGAGCGTGCCGCAGGCCGAGAAGCTCGGCGTGACGCTGCCGGACGACGAGCTGCGCTGGAATGACGCGCGGGGTCACTACGACTTCGGCGCGGTCGACTGGGACGAGTTCACCGCGGTCGTGAAGGGCAACGGGCCGTGCAACACTCAGCGCATCGAGCATCGCCGCCGCGCCCACGACGACGGTGCCTGGGTGCGCGAGGCCGCCGCCGCCCACGCCGCGAAGGCACGCACGCCATGAGCGCCGGCTGGCCGCTGTACGAGGTCTTCCTTCGTGGCAAGCGCGGACTGAACCACGTGCACGTCGGATCGCTGCACGCGGCAGATGCGCAGATGGCGCTGCACCATGCACGCGATCTGTACACGCGGCGCAACGAGGGCGTGAGCATCTGGGTGGTTGCGGCGCGCGACATCACCGCGAGCAGCCCCGACGAGAAGGATCCGTTCTTCGACCCGGCCGGCGACAAGGTGTACCGCCACCCGACCTTCTACGACATCCCCGACGACGTTCCACATATGTGAGACAGGCGCACCGATGAGTGACGACAACCCGTACGACTCCCTGGCCGATGACGGTGACGACCACCGCTGGGCCTACGGCACCGGTTTCACCGATCCGCTGGACGGCGTCGACACGTCCATTCCCTCCGGCGTCGACCCGGAAGCGCTCGCAACGTATTGCCTCATGCTCGGTGACGACGCGCTGATCTATTCGCACCGGCTGCAGCAGTGGATGACGCGCATGCCCGAACTCGAGGAAGAGACCGCGCTCGCGAACATCGCGCTCGACCTGCTCGGCCAGGCGCGCATGCTGTTGGCGCGCACGGCGTCGATCGAGAACACCAGCGAGGACAAGCTCGCGTTCTTCCGCGTCGAGAACGAGTACCGCAACGTGCGTCTCGTCGAGCGTCTCGACGACGACTTCGCCGAACTCGTCGCCCGATTGCTCGTCTTCAGCACGTGGCGGCTGGGCGTGTTCGAGCGGCTGTGCACGTCGCGCGATCCGGTGCTTGCAGCGATCGCGGGCAAAGGCGTCAAAGAGCTGACCTATCACCGCGACTACGCCGCGCAGTGGGTGGTGCGGCTCGGCGACGGCACCGACTACTCGCGCGCCAAGATCCAGACAGCGCTCGGCGTCGTCTGGCCACTCGTCGACGAGCTGTTCGTCCCGGCCGCCGACCCCGCACTCGAGGCGGTCGTCGACCGTGCCGAGTTCGACGTGGTCATCGATACCGTCCTGGCGACCGCCACGCTCGAGCGCCCGAGCAAGGCACCGCGCGGTGCCGTGGGTGGACGCACCGGCCGCGATGGCGTTCACACCGAAGCGCTCGGTTACGTGCTGGCCGACCTCCAATCGATCGCGCGCAGTTATCCGGACGCCGAATGGTGAGCGCCTACGCAGTCGCGGCGGCCGTTCTCGACCCGGAACTGCCGCAGCTGACCCTCGAAGACCTCGGCATCCTGCGTGACGTGCGCGAAGAAGGTGACACCGTCACCGCGACGATCACGCCGACCTACTCGGGCTGCCCGGCCATGCACGAGATCAGCCACGACCTGAGACACCGTCTGCAGCAAGCCGGCTACCGCAACGTCGAAGTACGGACGCAACTGGCGCCGGCATGGACAAGCGACTGGATCACCGCGGCCGGACGGGCCAAGCTGGCCGAGGCCGGCATCGCGCCGCCACACAGCGCTCCGGCGCGCACCGGCCCCGTGCCCCTCACGCTCGGCCGGCGGGCAACGGTTACGTGCCCGCGCTGCGGCTCGGCCAACACGGTCCAGACCGCCGCGTTCAGCGGTACGGCCTGCAAGTCGCTGCACCAGTGCGCCGACTGTCGCGAGCCGTTCGAGCAGGTGAAGGCGATCTGATGCCGACCTTTCATCAGCTGACCGTCGATCGGGTCGATGCCCTGACCGAAGACTCCGCGGCCGTCACCTTCAAGGTTCCTGACGAACTCGCCGACGATTTCGCCTTCGCACCCGGTCAGTCGCTGACGCTCCGGCGCGGCGACGAGCGCCGCTCGTACTCCATCTGCGCGCCCGCGGGTCGACTGCCGCGTATCGGCGTGCGCGAAGTGCCCGGCGGAGCCGTGTCGGGCTGGCTCGTCCGGACCGTCCGTGCGGGCGACGTCATCGACGTGCAGACGCCGAGCGGTTCGTTCACACCGGATCTCGGGTCGCCGGGGCACCACGTCCTCATCGCGGCAGGTTCGGGCATCACCCCGATGATGTCGATCGCCGCATCCGTGCTCGCTGCGAATATCGAGTCGACCGTCACGCTGTTCTACGGCAACCGGCGCACCGACTCGGTCATGTTCGCCGACGAGGTGTCCGACCTGAAGGACGCCTTCCCGGCGCGGATGCGGCTCGTGCACGTGCTCAGCCGTGAGGCGCAAGAGGTCGAGTTGTTCAACGGTCGCCTCGACGCCGCGAAGTTGCGCACCTTGCTGCCGGTGACCGTCGACGTCGACGGCGTCGACCACTGGTGGCTGTGCGGCCCGTTCGGCATGGTCACCGACGCGATGGACGTCCTCACCGACCTCGGCGTCGAACGCAGCCGCGTTCACCGGGAACTGTTCTACGTCGAACCCGACCCACCCGCCGAGGTGCATCACGTCGACGCGCCCGCCGGTCCGGGTGCGGAAGTCACCGTCATTCTTGATGGCCGGAGCAGCACGGTGACGGTGGCGCCCGACACCGCGATCCTGGACGCAGCGCAGAAATCGCGTCCCGATCTGCCGTTCGCCTGCAAGGGCGGCGTGTGCGGGACGTGCCGCGCGCTCGTTCGCGACGGCGAGGTCACGATGCGCCGCAACTACGCACTCGAGGACGACGAGGTCGAGGCCGGCTACGTCCTGACGTGCCAGGCATTGCCCGTCAGCGACACGATCACCGTCGACTACGACGCGTAGGGGGACTACCCGTGCAGGACCGCACACCCGGACCGGACGACCTCGAGCCGATCGAGCGTGCATCGATCGACGAACTGCGCGGCCTGCAGCTCGAGCGCCTGCAGTGGTCGCTGCGGCACGCCTACGACAACGTGCCGCACTACCGGAAGGCATTCGACGACAAGGGCGTGCATCCGGACGACTGCAAGTCCCTCGCCGATGTTGCGCTGTTCCCGTTCACGGCCAAGGCAGACCTGCGCGAGAACTACCCGTTCGGCATGTTCGCCGTGCCGCAGGCGCAGGTGTCGCGCATCCACGCGAGCAGCGGCACGACCGGGCGTCCGACAGTGGTCGGGTACACCGCCGACGACATCCGTACGTGGTCGACGGTCATGGCCCGCTCGATCCGCGCCAGCGGTGGGCGTCCCGGCGACAAGGTGCACATCGCGTACGGGTACGGCCTGTTCACCGGCGGTCTCGGTGCGCACTACGGCGCCGAGGCGCTCGGCTGCACAGTGATCCCGATTTCCGGCGGCATGACCGAACGCCAGGTCACGCTGATCCGCGACTTCGAGCCGGACGTCATCATGGTGACGCCGTCGTACATGCTGGCCATCGTCGACGAGATGGAACGGCAGGGCGTCGATCCGCGCACGACGAGCCTGCAGGTCGGGATCTTCGGCGCCGAACCGTGGACGAACGACATGCGCCTCGAGATGGAGCAGCGTCTCGACATGCACGCCGTCGACATCTACGGCCTGTCCGAGGTGATGGGGCCCGGTGTCGCCAACGAGTGCGTCGAGACCAAGGACGGACTGCACATCTGGGAGGACCACTTCTATCCCGAGGTGATCGACCCGGTCACCGGCGAGGTGCTGCCCGACGGCGAGGAAGGCGAGCTGGTCTTCACGAGCCTGACCAAGCAGGCGATGCCGGTCGTTCGCTACCGCACCCGCGATCTGACCCGGTTGCTGCCCGGCACGGCCCGGACGATGCGTCGCATGGAGAAGATCACCGGACGCACGGACGACATGATCATCCTGCGTGGCGTCAACCTGTTCCCGACCCAGATCGAGGAACTCATCCTGCGCACGCCGGCGCTGGCGCCACATTTCCAGTGCGTGCTCTCGCGCACGACGCGCCTGGACGAGCTCACTGTTCGTGTCGAGCGCCGCGCCGGTACCACCACGGACGATGCGGCCGGCGCCGGCGCACAACTGCGTACGCTGATCAAGAACACGATCGGTGTCAGCGTCGCGGTCGACGTCGTCGATCCCGACGGTGTCGAGCGGTCGATGGGCAAGATGCGCCGCATCGTTGACAATCGCGGCTGACTCTGTCGGGGTTCCCCATCCCGTCCCATGGTGATCAAATGGTCCGCAAGGTCCGGTTCGAGTCTCATGGGGTGACCACGTGCGTCGTCTGTGTCTTGTCATCGTCGTTCTGACATCCGCCGCGCTCGCAGTGCCGGCGTTCGCGTCGGCGAGCACCGTGCGACCTCGCACCGTCCTGACGCACCAGGGCGTTGTCACCCGGCAGGACGTCGCGAGTCGCGGCAAGTCCGAGACCGACACGGTCGTCGAACCCGACGTCGCGGTCGACCCGCGCAACCGCAACATCGCTGTCGCGGCCGCGCACGACTCGCGGTTTGCCGATGGCGGCGCCGTCGACATCTCGGTGGCGTGGACGCGCGACGGCGGCGCGACGTGGCACCACAAGGCTGTTCCCGGCCTCACCAAAGCGGTCGGCGGAATCTGGGACCGCGCCTCCGACCCGGTCGTCGCGTTCGGTCCCGACGGGACCGTCTATCTGTCCGTGCTCGTGATCTCGGTGCACTGCCCGTCTGCAGTCGTCGTGCTGCGCTCGACCGACGGCGGCCGGACGTGGAGCAAGCCGTTCTACGCGGATCGCCGGTCGAGTTGCGGGTTCTCCGACGACAAGAACTGGCTCGTCGTCGACACGCACAAGTCCAGCCCGCACTTCGGACGGCTCTACCAGTTCTGGACGCCCTTCATCTCGCACGGGAACAAGTTCATCGGCGATCCGCAGGCCGTGCGCTGGTCGGATGATCACGGCACCACGTGGAGCGACTTGCACTTCCTGACCGCCAAGGATCACGGCACGCAGAACTCGCAGCCGATGATCTTGCCCAACGGGCACATCGTCGACACGTTCTACGACTACGGCAAGGGGCAGCGCACTCCGGACGCGGCGCCCAACGGCGCCCCGCACAGCCTCCCGGACGGTGCTCGCGTGGCAACGATCAACGCGACCGGGCCCATCGACTCGGTCGTCTCGACCAACGGCGGTGCGACGTGGTCGGCCGAGCAAGAGGTTGTCAACAACGGCGGCGGCTACGCCGACGGAGTGCGGTGCTGCCTGTTCGCTGCCGACATAGATGCGGTGACACATCGGATGTACGTCGCGTACGAGGGCGGTGTCGGCAACACCGACCCGGTCTACCTGACCTTCTCCGACAACGGCTTCGACTGGTCGTCGCCGATCCGCGTCTCGCGCGGAGACGTGAACGGAGTGCAGCGGGTCAACGTCGACGTTGTCGCGCGTGCCGGCCGCGTGTACGTCGGCTACGGCACACGCACAAAGCCCAGCAACAGCGGGGGATTCGTCCAGCAGCAACTGTCGACGTCCGGCAACGGTGGGCGCTCGTTCGGCCCGCCCGTGTCGATCGGTCCGCGTTCGGTGCTCAAGTACGCCGCGTTCGCCGAGGGCTACTTCCCGGGCGACTACATCGGCGAGGCCATCGCGCCCGATCGCATCTACATGGTGTGGGCTGTCTCGTCCAAGCCGCCCGCATCCTCGTCGTCCAAGTATCACCAGGTGATCTACGGAGCGACGTTACGGCCATAGACGTCGTCGATAAGGTGACGTGTCACTAAGCTCGGCCATGTGGCAACCCTGACCGAGCCCGCCACGACATCGTCCGCGCGAGCCCGGCTCGAGGTGCTCGTCGTCGGCCTGGCCGCGCTGATGGTGTCGCTGTCGCAGTCGCTGCTCGTCCCGGTCCTGCCGATCCTGCCCGAACAACTGCACACGTCGGCCTCGAACGTCGAGTGGTTGCTGACCTCGACACTGCTCGTCGGCGCTGTCGCCGTCCCGACCTTCGGCCGTCTCGGTGACATGTTCGGCAAGCGTCGATTGCTGCTCGTCGCAGTCGCCGCGCTGACCGTTGGTTCGTTGCTGGACGCCGTGACAAGCAATCTCGGGCTGTTGATCGTCGGCCGGGCGATCCAGGGTGCGTCGCTCGCCGGCATCCCGCTCGGCATCAGCCTGCTGAGCTCGTTGCTGCCACGCGAGCGCGTGCCGTCGGCGATCGCGCTCATCAGCGCGATGCTCGGGGTCGGCGGCTCGCTCGGCCTGCCGCTCGCCGGTGTCGTCGCAGAGCACGCCGACTATCACGTGCTGTTCTGGATCACGACCATCGCGGGCGCGATCTCGCTCGCAGCAACGGTGCTCGTCGTCCCCGAGGCAACCGGACGGGCCGGCGGACGGGTGGACGTGCTCGGCACCGGGGTCCTGACCGTTGCGTTGATCGCGCTGTTGCTGCCGCTTGCGCAGGGCAGCGAGTGGGGCTGGTCGTCGCTGCGCACGGTCGCGCTGCTCGTGATCGCGGTCGTGATGCTCGCGATCTTCGTTGCCTACGAACTGCGGGTGCGCGATCCGCTCGTCGACATCCGCGCGACGATGCGCCGGCCGATCGTGCTCACCAACGTGGCGTCGATCCTGTTCGGCTTCGCGTTGTTCGCAAGCCTGATCGGCACGGCGTCGTACGTGGAGGCGCCCGTGGCCAGCGGGTACGGCTTCGGGTCGTCCATCGTCGTCGGCGGGCTGTGCCTGCTGCCGAGCGGTCTCGTGATGTTGCTGCTGTCGCCCTTGGCGGCGCGATTGATCCACGCGTGGGGAGCACACCGCACGCTCACGGTCGCCGGTGTGCTGCTCGCCCTCGGCTGGGTCAGCCGGATCGTCCTGACGGGCGCACTGTGGCAGATCGTCGTCGGGACGACGATCGTCGGCGCCGCGACCGGAATCGGCTACGCGACCATGCCCGCGCTGATCAACCGCAACACCCCGCCCACGGAGATCTCGGCTGCCAACGGCCTCAACTCACTGGCCCGCTCGTTCGGCAGCAGTCTGGCCAGCGCGGTCGGCGGCAGCATGCTCACGGCGAGCACGATCGTCGTCGCCGGCGTCGCCCTGCCCTCGCTCGGCGCCTACCGCGCGTTGTTCGCTGCGTGCGCCGTTGCCGCCGGGCTCGCCGCTGTCGCCGCGCTCTTCATTCCGCACACCACCGACGCCTACGCCTGACCCCGCTCGCGGAGGAGCGCGGCTCAGCCCAGGGCGGCGGCGACGATCTCGCGCGCTTCGTCCTGGATCTGCACGAGATGATCAGGTCCCTTGAATGATTCGGCATAGAGCTTGTAGACGTCCTCGGTTCCGGACGGACGCGCCGCGAACCAGCCGTGCTCGCTGACGACCTTGAGACCGCCGATCGGTGCGTCGTTGCCGGGGGCCCGGGTCAGCTTGTCGACGATCTTGTCGCCGGCGAGCGTGTCGGCGCTGACGTCATCGGGGGACAGCTTCCCAAGTGCTGCCTTCTGCTCGCGCGTCGCGGGCGAGTCGACCCGCGCGTAGGCCGGGTCGCCGTGCTGCTCGACCAGGCCGGCGTACAGCTGCGACGGCGACTTCCCGGTCACGGCGATGATCTCGGACGCGAGCAGGCACATGATGATGCCGTCCTTGTCGGTCGTCCACACCGAACCGTCGCGCTGCAGGAAGGACGCACCGGCCGACTCCTCGCCGCCGAACGCGACCGACCCGTCGAGCAGGCCGGGGACGAACCACTTGAAGCCGACGGGCACCTCGAGCAGCGTGCGGCCCAGCGACTCGGCAACCCGGTCGATCATCGACGAGCTGACGAGCGTCTTGCCGATCGCGGCGTCGCCCGACCAGTCGTCGCGATGCGCGTACAGGTACGAGATCGCGACCGCGAGGTAGTGGTTCGGATTCATCAGGCCGCCGTCCGGCGTGACGATGCCGTGCCGGTCGGAGTCGGTGTCGTTACCCGTCGCGATGTCGAACCGGTCGTCGCCCGAATCCATCAATGCGATCAATGACGCCATCGCCGACGGCGACGAACAGTCCATGCGGATCTTGGCGTCCCAGTCGAGGGTCATGAACCGGAACGTCCGGTCGACCAGCGGGTTGACCACCGTCAGGTCGAGCCCGTACCTCGACCCGATCTCGCCCCAATATTCGACCGCTGCTCCACCGAGCGGGTCGGCTCCGATGCGAACGCCGGCCGAACGGATCGCATCGAGATCGACGATGCGCGGCAACGCGCCGACATACGCGTCGAGGAAGTCGTACCGCTGAGCCGCGGCAAGCGCTCGCGCGTACGGCACGCGACGCACCCCATCCAGGTCGGCGGCCACCAACTCGTTGGCGCGGTCCTGGATCCACTTCGTGATCTCGGTGCCGGCCGGACCACCGTCCGGTGGGTTGTACTTGAACCCGCCGTCCGGAGGCGGGTTGTGCGACGGCGTCACGACTACCCCGTCGGCGCGATGGGCCGGCTTCGACTCGTTGTGGTCGAGGATGGCGCGCGACACCGCGGGCGTCGGCGTGAAGCCGTCGCGGGCGTCGATCAACACCGTGACGTCGTTGGCGGCGAACACCTCGAGCGCGGACGCGGTGGCCGGTGCCGAGAGCGCGTGCGTGTCGGCGCCGAGGAACAGCGGTCCGTCGATGCCCTGCTCGGCGCGGTATTCACAGATCGCCTGGCTCGTCGCGACGATGTGGTCCTCGTTGAACGTGCTCGTGAACGCCGACCCCCGATGCCCGGACGTCCCGAAGGAAACCTGCTGTTCCGGACGGGACGGATCGGGGTGCTGCGTGTAATACGCGGTCACCAATTCGGCGATGTCGACGAGGTCTTCAGGTCCGGCGGGCTGTCCCGCACGCGGATCGGCCATACCGCCATCCTGGCACCGCACTACCGTTTGTCCCTATGGCCGCACCTGATCCCGCACCAGCCGTCACACCCGACACCGCAGCTTCGATTGCGGCCGCGGTGCGCGCCGGGGACCTCACCGCTCGCGCAGCGACCGAGGCCGCGCTCGCCCGCATCGCCGAGCGCGACGGCGCAATCGGCGCCTTCCAGGTCGTGCGTGGCGAGTCCGCGCTGCGCGAGGCCGACGCGGTCGACCAGCGCGCCGACCGCTTCTCGCTGCCGCTGGCCGGCGTGCCGATCGCGATCAAGGACAACGTCGCCGTCAGCGGCGAGCCCATGCGGATCGGATCGGCCGCGTCGTCCGCCGCGCCGAGCGAGTTCGACCACGAGATCGTGCGTCGGTTGCGCCGGGCGGGTGCGGTGGTCGTCGGCCTCACCACCGTGCCGGAGTTGTGCGTCTTCGGCGCGACCGATTCGAGCTTCGGCATCACCCGCAACCCGTGGGACCTCGACCGCACGCCTGGCGGCTCGTCCGGTGGCGCTGCGGCAGCGGTCGCCGCGGGCATGATCGTCGCGGCGCACGGCAACGACGGGATGGGATCGATCCGGATCCCCGCCGCCTGCTGCGGCCTGGTCGGCATCAAGCCCGGGCTCGGCGTCGTGCCGGCCGATCTCGGGAACGGCTCGTGGTTCGACATGTCCGAGAACGGTCCGCTGGCGACGACAGTCGCCGACTGTGCGCTGATCCTGTCAGTACTCGCGGCCCGCCCCGAGCTCGCCGAGATCGAGCAGCCGGGCGCGCTGCGGATCGCGGTGTCGACCCGCAACCCGGTCCAGGGTCTGCCCGTCGACAAGTCGTGGGCGGACGCGGCCGGCAGGGCCGCGGCCGTGTTACGCGAGGCCGGGCACACCGTGCGGCAGGCCAATCCGCCGTACGGGCAACGCCTTGCCCCGTCGGCTCTCGCGCGCTGGATGGCCGGCACCGAGTTGGACGCGCGCACCCTCGCCGACCGCAGCCGCGTGGCGCGGCGCACGAGCGCACATGCCGCGGCCGGCCGGCTCGTCCTGCGCGCCGGCTTCCCCAAGGACAAGGGACGCGACCAGTGGCGGCGCCGCGCCGAAGCCTTCTTCGCCGACCACGACGTACTCGTCACGCCGGCGCTGGCCCGGTCGCCGATCCGGGCGGTGGCGTGGTCGGAACGCGGCTGGCTCGCGAACCTCGTGTCGAACGTGCGGTACGCACCGTTCGCCTCGCCGTGGAATGTCGCCGGCTGGCCCGCGATGGCCGTCCCGACCGGCATCGGTGCCGACGGTCTTCCGCGCGCGGTGCAACTGGTCGCTCGTCCGGGTGGTGAGGCCACCCTGCTCGGGCTCGCCGCACAGATCGAGCAACGCCGCCCGTGGCAGCGCACCGCGCGCTAGTCGCGGGTGACTAGGGGTGCTCCCGACCGAGGTCGAGCGGCGCGACCTCGTCGACGACGATCGCGTCGACCACCCGCTCGTCGTCCGCCCGCGCCGGCTGGTGCGGAGTCGCCGCCGCTGACGGTTGCGGTCGCGCGATCGCACGCAGCGTGTGCAGCCGCACGTCCGCATGCACGGCCATTGCGTCGAGTTCGCTGCGGAGCGTCTTGAAGACGCGGTCGTAAACGAGTCGTCGCGTCAGTCCGGGCGCCAGTGTGCCGGCCAGGCCGGCGATGCGACCGCCGCGAGCGGTCGCGAGTTCGAGGGGGTTGAGCACCTCGATCGTGATCAGCCGCCGGTTGCGTTCGCTGACACCGGGCGGACGGGGCGCCTCGAACACCTCGACCGCATCGCCGTCCGGCGGGCGGGGACCCACGCGGCGGACGAGCACAAGGGCGGTGGCGACGTTGGTGACCAGCAGGACGATGACCAGCGCGAGCACCCGTCCGACGCTACGGGACGCGCCACGGCACCGGCGGCGCGTTCACCCAAGCATCACCGTGGCATCGCGCGGAACCACTCCTGACGCTTGCGCGGATCGACGCCGGTGCGCGGCCGTGCGGGCGGCGCCGAATCGATCACTGGCGCGTAATGGTCGAACTCGGTCTGCAGGATCGCCTCACCCCCGGTCAGGTCGGGCAGCCGGGCGGCCAGTTCCGCTACCCCTGCAGACCGGACGTGCCCGCGATAGTGCGTCCAGCCGTTGCCGGTGACCGACTCCGACGTCGTCGCACCGAGTCGGCCGAGCAGCGCCGACAAGGCGTTCACCAGCCGTTCCGGGAACTCGAGCTCGAAGCGGTCGACCGGTTCGCACACCCGGGTGCGGGCCTGGTCGAGCGCCGCCGTCACGACAACCGGCGCCAGGTGGCGGAAGTCGGCGCCGACGCTCGACATCGCCTTGTTGAATTTCTGGTGCGCATGACTTTGTCGCGGTGCGTAGTGCGACGCGGTCATCGTCACCACGCAGTCGGTGACCGCCCAACCGAACCGG
The DNA here is from genome assembly GCA_963757455.1 of uncultured Actinomycetota bacterium. GTDB lineage: Bacteria > Actinomycetota > Actinomycetes > Mycobacteriales > Jatrophihabitantaceae > RYN-133. The sequence continues at coordinate 4,461 of CAVWSE010000034.1, read as the reverse complement.
CCCTGCTGCAGGGCCGCGCGAACGCCCTCCTCGGTCGCGGCGATGAACGCCGGTGGGAGATGGCCGCGTTCGACGCCGGGCGAGAACTCGATGCCGTGCCCGACCGGTGCCGCGTCGATCCGAAGCCCGATCGTTGCCAGGTAGGGGTTGTCGGCGACGTTGATCTCGTCGAGCGCGCTGCCCGTCGCGACGACACGTTCGATGCACACGGTGCGAGTGCCTCGAAACCGTGCGACGACGCCGAAGCGCTGGTCGAGCAGTGCGCCGATGACCTCCTTCTGCACCTCGCCGTGCAGGCTCAGCGCGCAGTCGTCCTCATCGAGTCGCAGGTCGATGAGCGGATCCTCGTCAGCGAGTTCGGTGAGCGCTGCGAACAGCGCTCCACGCTGCGCGGGATCGGCCGGTTCGACGACGGTCTGCAACGTCGGTGGGGCGAACGGGCGTATCGCACGTGAGGGCACTACACCGATCGTGTCGCCCACCCGCCAGCCGGACGGCCCGCGGACGAGCACGATCTCGCCCGGCCGGGCGACCGGCTCGGTGCGCACGCCACCCGTGCGACTGATGCCGACTTCGGTCACCCGCTCGGGGCGTGCACCGCCGACCGCGATCCGGTCGCGCACGTGCAGCTCGCCACGCCACATCCGCAACCAGGTGCGCCGGCCGCGCTCGTCACGGTCGACTGCGAACGCGGTCGCAGCAAGCGGGCCTGTCTCACTGAGCGGATGCGGCAGGACACGCGCCACGACGCGCTGCACCTGCGACACTCCCGCGCCAGTGATCGCCGATCCGTGGATGAGGGGCGTGAGTGTGCCGCGCTCGACCCCCCGCCGCACCACCGGATCGGCCTGCAGATCGATGCCGACGACCTGGGCGTCGCGTGTGCCGACCTGCATCGCCTGGGAGAGGGGGACGAACCGGTGGTCGAGCCGGGCGGACAGCTCGCTGGTGACCCGGCTCGGGTCGGCCCCGCTCCGGTCGATCTTGTTGACGAACACCGCGCACGGGACGCCGAGCCGCCGCAGCGCGCGCCACAGCACGACCGTCTGCGGCTGCACGCCTTCGACCGCCGACACGACGAGCACCGCCGCGTCGAGCACGGTGAGCGAACGCTCCACCTCGGCGATGAAATCCGGGTGGCCAGGAGTGTCGATCAGGTTCACCGCGAGCTCGCCGAGCTCGAACGAGGTCACGGCCGCGCGGATTGTGATCCCGCGGCGCCGCTCGAGGTCCATCGAGTCGGTGCGGGTGGTGCCGTTGTCGACGCTGCCGAGTGCGTCGATCGCGCCGGCTTCGAAGAGCAGGCGTTCGGTGAGGCTGGTCTTACCGGCGTCGACGTGCGCGACGATGGCGAGGTTGAGCGAGGGCATGTGTCTCCACGGCAGAACGGATTCGGGTCCGGAGCGTGAAGGTGCCTCGCATGCCCTCCACGCTCGCATGCCGGGCGAACGATTTAGGGCGAACCGATGTCCAGATGGCCGGCGCGAGCGGCGATGACACCGGCTTGGAACCGGCTGGTCGCGCCCACCTGCGCCATGTAGTCGGCGATCTGGCGGCGGCAGGTGCGCACCGAGATCGACAGCCGCCGCGAGATCGCCTCGTCCTTCTCGCCCTCAGCCATCAGCCGCAGGATCGCCGCGCGGGTCTGGTCGAGTTCGGCCGCATCGCCCTGCCGCGACATGGCTTCCTCGAAGGTCTGCGACTCGGCCCACAGCTGCTCGAAGGTCGCGATCACCCACGCGACGACGTTCGGTTCGTGCACGATCGCAAGGCCGGCCTGGTTCGCGTCGTTGGTCGGCAGCGGGAGCAGCGCCACCTCGCGGTCGATCACGAGGCTGCGGCCGGGAACCGATCCGGCGAAGCGGATGCGTGCGCCGTTGTCAGCCAGTTCGGTCAGGTAGCTGCGTGTGTGTCGATCGCGCAGCGCGGTGTGCTGGTAGATCAGCCGGCTGCGAATGCCGCGTCGCGCCGAATAGAGATTCGCGATGCGGGTGCGGCTGTCGATACGCGTCTTGGGCAACCGTCCAGGCGCGACGGAGAGCAGTTCATCGCGGCACCGATCGGCGTAGTGCATCAGCACGTTGCCCATTTGCGTCTGGTCTTCGATCACCTGGACGGACGGCGTCACCTCGCCGGCCGCGGTGAGCGTGTCGTTCCAGTCGACGATCAGGCTGCGGATGGCGTTGCGCCGCGATTCGACCGACGCGCGACGCACGCCGAGTTCGAGATCCTCCGCGCCGAGCACGATCGCCTCGGCCAGCATCGGGCTGACGGCGGTCACCCTGTCGGCGTCGTCGACGCGCAACAGGCTCATCTCGATCATGCGCCGCAGCGGCTTGTCGAGATCGACGACGTCCTGCTCGAGCACCTCGGCAAGCTCGCGCATCGCTGCGCCGGGGTGCTCCAACGCGGCGCGGTAGAGCGCGACTTCGGCGTGACCGAATTCGTCCGTTTCGCCCATATCGCCGTCCGCAAAAAACGTGTCAGGCAGCTACCTGCCACACATAAGGTTTGTCTGGATCTCGACGAGATTGAATCCTAGATGTAAGGCATCATTGAGTCGCGTCACGGCGCGAAACGCAGCCAGATGATTGCACGCAAACGCAGACAAAAGGGGTCAAATTCATGGTTTCGATCCTCCGCCGGGCAGTCGCCCTCGTGGCGCTCGCCGTCGGCATCGGGGTCGGCGCCGGTACCGCCCCGGCGGCAGCCGCCACCGCCCACCCGACTCACTCCACCGCTACCGGCAAGCACGCACTGCACCAACCCGGCCGGGTCCTCACCTTCCAGGACTGGTGGTTCGATTAGGCCGGTTCACACCAATCTCGTGACTCGTCCGCGGCCGTAGTCCTGGCGGCCGCGAGGCAACATCCGATCCCGCTTCGCACGTGCCCGTCGGCACGAACGAGGCGGGATCGGTCTTTGTCCGGCGCCGCCGAGCAGCCGGTCGTTGTAACGCCGCGGACGCGTGGCGCGTCTGATCATGCGGTGGCCCAACCAGGCGCGACGGTGAGGTGAGCGATGCGCGACACGGACGAGTTCGAGCAGTTCGCCCGCGACGTCGCCGCGCCGCTCTACCGCACGGCCTGGCTGCTCGCCGCGGACGGCCACCTCGCCGAGGACCTCGTCCAGGAAAGCCTTGCGCGCATCTACCGCGCCTGGCCGGTGAACGCCGACCACCCCGTCGCGTACTCGCGCCGGGTTCTCGTCCGGGTGTTCCTGTCGTGGCGCCGGCGCCGCTCGTCCAGCGAGCGGCCGACCGCCGACCTGCCCGAGCGTCCCGTCTACGACAGCGACGCCGCGCTACGCCGCACGCTGCTCGACGCCCTGCTGACCCTGTCCGACAGCGACCGGGCAGTCATCGTGCTGCGCTACCTGGCCGACCGCAGCGTCGAAGAGGTCGCCCACGACCTCGGCCGCTCGCCCGGCGCGGTCCGCGTCAAGTCCATGCGGGCCTTGAGCAAGCTGCGCGCCGTGCTCGGCGACAGCGTCCTCGATCTGGTGAATCCGTGAAAGGCGAACCCATGAACAACGACTCGCAGCTGACGACCTTGCTCGATCGTGCCGTGGCAGGGCTGGACTCGCCGACCGAACGGCTCGTGCGCGGTGGGTTGGAACGCGGCCGGCGCCTACGCCGGCGTCGCCGCCTGATCCAGGGCGGCACCGGGGGCGCGCTGGTCGGGTTGATCGCCGCCGTCGTGGTGTCGATCGTCCCGGGCGGCTCGCCCGCAGCGACGCTCGCACCGGGCGGGCAGACCCCGGCGGGGACGGATTCGTCGAAGGCACCCTCGACCGCACACCGTGCTTCCACTCCGGCGAAGGAGTCGATCTCGCCCCAGCTGCTCGCCCGAACCGCGATCGACCTGCTGCCCCGGGAGGGCAAGATCAGTGACCTGCACGGACGGGCGATGGCCGGCGACGTGCTCGCCGAGTTCGTCTACAACGACGGCAACGGCGCCGCGCAGATCAACGTCTCGATCGCATTCCGGCAGGACGGCGCCGACGGCGTCGACGACTCGTGCAACCCGAGCGACCCGGTCTACGCCGAGACCTGCCGCACCACGCCGGACGGATCGCGGATCGGCACGTTCGTGGCTACGCGCGCAACTACCCAGTACTCGGTGTACGTCGTGCGCCCCGACCACGTCCAGGTCTTGATGTCCGCGTTCAACGCCGTGCAGGAGAAAGATTCCGCGCCGACTCGTTCCGCGCCGCCACTCTCGATCGCCCAGCTGACGACTCTCGTCAGCGATCCGAGCTGGACGCCGTGGGTGAGCCCGGCGGACAACCAGGCCGCCGCGAACCTGTTCGTCCCCGACTACACCTACGACGCGCGGGCGCAGCGCAACCAGCGCCGACTCGAGAGCCAGCTGGCGGCGCAGGCACAGGAGCGTGCCGCCCGCAAGGCGCAGCACCGCAAGCCCGGCCACTAGCGGCGGGTTGTCTAGCCTCGGGCGGTAT
>CAVWSE010000033.1:0-31187 GCA_963757455.1 uncultured Actinomycetota bacterium | reverse complement strand
AACACCTAGCAACGGGCCTGCGGCACATCGTCGCCGGCGAAACTTGGTAGTCACTGAGCTGGCACGGGTCGCGGAGATCCCGTGGTGTCCGCTTCAACCCGACGGCGCACCGAGCGTCGGGCTCGGTCGAGGTAGCTGGTGTCCGTGAGTAGGTGCATGTACCAGTTTGCCGACAGCAGGGCCGCCTCGAGATCGAAGGCGATGTCTTGTGCGTCGATGCCTTGGCGCAGCTCGTTCGCCTGGATGGCTTCGGTGGCCGCGCGCTGCAGAGTCTTTAGCCAGGCGATCTGCAACTCAGCGATCCGGTCGCGGACGGGTCCTGGCTTGCAGTCGAACTCCGCCATTGCGGCCGCGAAGAAGCAGCCGCCCGGAAAGACCTCCCGTTCGACGTAGGACAGGAAGCTGTCGCACAGGGCGAGCAGTCGGCCGATTCCGGGTGGGGTCTCGAGTGCGGGCTCGATGACTTCTTGGACGTATATCTGCCGAGCGGCTTCGATGGTCGCGAGCTGCAGCGCTTCCTTCGAGCCGAAGTGCGCGTACAGCCCGCTCACACTCATCGGCAGGGCCTCGGCCAAGCGTCGGAGGGTGAGCCCGTCGAGTCCCTCGACCGAGGCCAGGTCCGCAGCAGTGCGGGTGATGGTCTCTCGAGTGCGCGCGCCTTGGGTGGTAGCTCCCCTGCTCACACTCCGATTGTAACGTACGAACGATCGTGCTAAGTTTCCGCGGTTCGCACAATTGGGCGCATGCATCGAGGAGACCGGCTATGCCGTTTGTGAACGTGAAGGTCATCGAGGGTGTCTTTTCGTCTCAGCAGAAGCAGGAGATGGTGCACCGGCTGACTGATGCGATGGTGGAGATCGAGGGCGAGAACATGCGCCCTGTGACCTGGGTCGTCGTGGAAGAGGTGCGCAGTGGTGACTGGGGCATCGGTGGTAACCCGCTGACCACCGCCGACGTCAAGGCGCTGGCTGCTGGGCAGCCGGTCGGGTGACAGCGACCGTGCCTCGGCGAGGTACGACGCGGTCGTCGTCGGGGCGCGCTGTGGGGGCGCGCCACTGGCGATGCTCCTTGCTCGCGCCGGACGGAGCGTGGCGCTGTTGGATCGCGCCACCTTCCCGAGCGACACGATGTCGACCCATTTCCTGTGGCCGCGCGGCATCTCCCGGCTCGCGGAGTGGGGGTTGCTCGACGAGTTGTGGGATCGCGGCTGCGTCCCCATTCCCGAGATCACCTTCGACGCGGGACCGGTGCAGCTTCGTGGCGCCGCCCCGCCCGTCAACGGGACCGCCCTGAGCTGCTGCCCGCGTCGTACTGTTCTGGACACCGTGCTCGTCGAGGCAGCAGCGGCTGCCGGCGCGGACGTGGTTCAGGACTACGTCTTCGACGACATCACGTGGGCGCAGGGAAGGGCGGCTGGCGTCATCGGGCGTTCCGGCACGTCGTCAACGCCGACCGCCTTCCGCGGGCGGCTCGTCGTCGGGGCAGACGGGCTGCGGTCGACGGTCGCAGCCCAGGTCGGCGCGGCGCCGTACCGGTATGAGCCACCGATGACCTGTGTCTATTACTCGTACTGGAGCGGCATCCAAGACCGTACGGCCGACGTTCTACGCGCGGCCCGGACAGCTCATCCTGGTCTGGCCGACCAACGACGACCTGACCTGCGTCTACGTTGCGTGGCCTGCCGCTGACTTCGCCCGGGTGAGGTCTGACCGCGCGCACTGGTTCCACGCAGCGCTTCAGAGCATCCCGCAGCTCGCTGACCGCCTCGCGGGAGGCCAGCAGGTGGCGCCGCTGACCGGCACCCGCAACCTGCCCAACCAGTACCTCACCTCGGCGGGGTCTGGCTGGGCCCTGGTCGGGGACGCGGGCCACCACAAGGATCCGTGCACCGGGATGGGTATCTCTGATGCGTTCACCAGCGCGGCACTGCTCGCGCAACGGGTGACGGACGTGATCGACGACGAGGCCGGTCTCGATCGCGCGCTCGCGGGCTATCAGAGGTTGCGGGACGCCGAGACGTCCAACGGCTATGACCTCACCCTCAAGACGGCGCGACTCGCGCCGTTATCAGCGCGGACGGAAGCTTTCTACCGACGCGCCGCGCAAGACCCGCGGAGACCCAACGCGTCTTCGGTGTCCTCGGCGGCACAATTCCGGTCTCGAGGTCTACGCGCCTCAACCCGTCGAGCCCGTCACCGCGGGCGAGCGATGCAGCGTCAGTCCGGGCTGACTGCGGTGACCGAGCCTCACTCGAGCCACCGCGCAGCGGTCGACATGCCGGCGTGGGACTTCGAGGTCCGTCGCGACGACCTGCGCAACTACGAGGTGCGCGGCGCCGCGCTACCGTCGCCTGCGCTCGGTGAGTCGTGGTCGCGGCAGGACGAGCAGGTGCTGTTGAGAGTCGACGCCCTCGCGTTGTCCGCGAACAACCTGACGTACGCCGTGACCGGTGACCACTTGGGTTACTGGCAGCTGTTCCCGGCGGCCGAGCCGTGGGGGCGGATACCGGCGTGGGGAGTCGCCACCGTCATCGAGAGCCAATCTGAGCACCTTCGCGAGGGTGAGCGGTTCTTCGGGCTGGTACCGATGTCATCTCACCTGGCCGTCTCGCCCGTGCCGACTCGGGAAGGGTTCCGCGACAACAGCGCTGCACCGCGCCCACGCGCACCCGATCTACAACCGCTACATCCGGGTGACCGGCCGCGCCGATGACGCCCTGGAACGGGAAACGGCTCTGCGGCCAATGTTCTTGACGTCGTTCGTGTTGGCGCAGACCGTCGAGCCGGCCGCCGGCGGTCAGGTCGTGGTGACGAGCGCCTCGAGTAAGGCCGGGCTGGGTCTTGCGCACCTGCTCCACCGTGGTGCCAAGGACATCGGTGACCGGTCTTACCGCCGCCGGCCACGTCGACTTCGTCGCCGCGAGTGGCTGCTACGACGAAGTGCTCAGCTATGTCGACCTCGCCCGGCTCACTGGGGATGCGCCGACGGTGGTGGTCGACTTCGCCGGTCAGCCGGCGTTGCTGGAACAGTTGCAGCACCGGCTCGGCGACCGGTTGACCGACCTTGTCCGGGTCGGACAAACACACTGGGACAGCAGACCGGCTGGCACCGGCGACCTCGGCGAGCTCGGCGGCGATGCACCTTCTTCTTTGCGCCCGCCTCGCTTCAACAGCTGGTCGCCGCATCGGGGGCGGGCGAGTTCGAGCGGCAATTCGCGAACGAGTTCGACGGTTTCCAAACTGCGATCAGAGGCTGGCTCCGAGTGGTGCACCACGACGGCGTCCGCGGCATGATCAGCGCCTACCAGCAGCTTCTAGAGGGCAGCTCCGACCCGCGGAACATCACGATCGTTCGGCCCGCCCACGCCGAACAAACGCCGCCTGAGTCGGCACCGGACCAGTGGACCGTCGTGGACGAGGGCTGGGGTTGGCGCGCGGTCGATTTTGCGACGCTGAGCGAACCGGCGAACTGCCGCGAGTACGTCGCTATGCATCAACTACTCGGTATCGGTGCGGGTGACCGTGTGCTGGATGTCGCTTGCGGTTCTGGTCTTGCCGTCGAGTTGTGTGCGGCCCGGGGGGCGACGGTTGCCGGGCTGGACGCGTCGACACGACTGATCGCGATCGCTCGGGATCGTTCGCCACAGGCCGACCTGCAGGTCGGTGACATGCACGCTCTGCCGTGGACGGACAACACCTTCGACGTGGTCACCAGCTTCCGAGGTATCTGGGGCACGACCCCGGACGCGGTGGCCGAGGTGCGACGTGTCCTTCGTCCCGGAGGCCGCATGGGACTCACCGTCTGGGGGCATATCAAGGCATCCCCGGGTGCGTGGGCCCTTTCGCCGTTCACCCTGGCAGCTGCGGACAAGGTCGCCAACCAAGCGGCGATGGTGAAACTCGGGCGCCCCGGTGCCGGCGAGGAACTTCTGGCCAGTTGGGGTTTCCAGGACGTCGAACGACACGAGATCCCGTTCGCCTGGGAATTCGCCGACGCTGAGCACTATGCCCGGTCCATCGCCTCGACCGGTCCGGCATACGAGGCCATCCAGACGGTCGGCGAGCAGGCTTTCCTCGACTACGCCAGGGAGGTCGCTGTCGGCCGGCTCCGCGATGGGCTGCCGCTGAGGGCGGTCATCCTTGTCGTCGGGTACGTCGCCACCAAGCCGCTGGCTGCTGCGCCGGCGCACGACAACGAAACCCCCGGACACTTCCTCGCCGCCGCGCCCGCCTCGACCGCAGCGGAGCGGCTGCGCCAGGACGATCTCGACGATCTGGGCTACGTCATGAACGCCTCCCGGCTGTGGGGACATATGCCGGCCACGGTGGACGGCCTGTTCGACCTGCTTGGTCAATGCGTCAAGCATGGCCGGCTCGGCATGCGTACCCGCGCGATCCTGGTCGCAGCGACCGCGTCCACGCTCGGTGATTCGTACTGCTCCCTTGCGTGGGGCGGGAAGTTGAGCGCAGCAGCCGACGCCGAACTCGCCGCTGCTGTCCTTGCCGGCGACGACTCTGCGCTTACACCGCAGGAGCAGGCCCTCGCGGCGTGGGCGCGCATGATCGCCCGCGACCCGAACAGCACCACGGCGGGCGACGTCACCGCCTTGCGGCAGGCCGGTCTCGACGATGGCCAGATCATGGCTGTCACCGTGTTCGTCGCGCTGCGGGTCGCCTTCTCCACGGTCAATGACGCGCTGGGCGCGGTTCCAGACGCCGAACTGATCGCGAGTGTTCCGGCGACCGTCGCTGACGTCGTCACCTGGGGCCGACGCTGACAGGCCGTGACGCGGCCGACGTCGACTGCCGTCCTATTGCACATCGTGCGCTCGCTAACCGTCTGCGCGCTAACGTCTCCCCCCCCACCGGCTTCGCCGCGCGGCCGTCCGCGCACCGGGGTGACCCGACCTAGTCGATTCGACCGATCCATCGCAGAGCATCGCCCGGGCCTTCGGCTCTTCTCTGTCTGCAACATCGCGACCGCCGGTCGGGCGCAGGTTTCACAAATCGATAACGCCCGGGCCGTGAGCGCGGGGATGGTCGCTCGCCGACACACCGCAGAAGCTGCAAGCGGGTTCGGACTGCGGTCTTGAAAGCCGAGGATCGGCCGTGCGAGCGAGTGTGTAGGCGCCCGTCGGTCCCGGAATTCCGGGTTTCTTGGACCAAGTCAGTGTGCCGCGGTGCGCATGATCGTGTCCGGGTTGCGGGCGTCGTTGCTGGCGCCAACTATGTGTGACGCCGCTGCGCGGCGGTCTTCGGCGGGCCTGCGGCGGACCGCAGGCCCGCCGCAGGTCGCCGGCGCGATTCGGCAGGCAGCTCTCTTCCGGCCGCGCTCGACGCCCAGCTGAGCGGCGCGGTGATCCTGACCATGCGTGACGCCTATATCGGGTTCGCGACTCCGAAGGGTGCTAGTTAACGCCCACTTAACTTCGGATTCTGGCTGCCGATGAGTGGATCACGACCTCCGGAGGAGCCACTTGTGCGCAATCATGATCTCGCCCCGTCAGGCGGTGGACGCGTGCCCGCTGAGCGGCTGTATCAATCGGACCTGCGGGCATTTCGTCGGTCTGCCGCACTGGTGGCAATTGCGATTCTGATCCTCGGTGGGTGTTTCTTCGGCCGCCTCGGCGGGCCGCACTTTCTGCGCAACTTATCCAATGTCGCGTTGTTCTGCGCCGCGTTCGCTGCTGCCATCGGATGCATTTCGAAGGCGAAGCGGACGTCGGGCCGCGTTCGCGCGTCCTGGGCATTATTGGGTGCGGCTACCGCCTCATGGGGGATCGGACAGTGCGTCTGGACGTGGTACGAGTCGGTGCTTGGTGACGCGGTCCCGTTCCCGTCTCTCGCCGATGTCGGCTATCTGGGGATGCCGGTCTTCACCGTCGTCGGGTTGTTGGTGCTCGGAACCGCGTCCCAGACGGCGGCCAACCGCGCCCGGAGCGTCCTCGACGGACTGATGATTGCGACGTCACTGCTACTGATCAGCTGGGTCGTCGTCCTCGGCCCGACCATCGATGCCGGCAGCGACAGCCTGTTCACGCTGACGATCAGTCTCGCCTACCCGGTCAGTGACGTCGTGATGGTCACCATCGTGTTCTTCATCCTGGCGGGCCGCCGACAATTACAGGTCGACACGACACCGCTGATCCTCGTCGGCAGCGGCCTGGCCACCTTCGCCGTGTCAGACAGTGGTTTCACGTACCTCACCCTCACGAATACGTACCACTCCGGCAGCCCGACCGACCTGGGCTGGTTCAGCGGCTTCCTGCTCGTTCTACTCGCAGCCCTGCTTCCCGAACGCACCGAAGCCGATGCGATGTCAACGGCTCGCAAGACAAAGACGTTCGGCCTTCTTGTGCCCTATGTCGCCGTGGTCGCCGCGGTGGCAACGACAATTGTCGACAAGTTGCGTGGCGGAATCGGATCGACATTCGCCTCATGGGACAGATCCCTGCTCATCATGCTGATGGTCGGACGTCAGGTCCTCACCATGCTCGAGAACCGGGCCCTGACGCGCGGGCTCGAGGCGCGGGTGGCCGAGCGCACCCAGGAATTGACTGCGAGCGAGCAGCGGTTTCGTGCCCTCGTCCAGCACAGTTCGGACGTGGTGGTCGTCGTGGACAGCGACTCCACGGTCACGTATCAAAGCGAATCGATCGAGCGCGTGTTCGGCCACCGGGCGGACAGCGTGGCCGGGCGTCCGCTCACGGACATCTTCAGTGGTGACGCAGCGATGAAGCTGCTCGAAACGCTCAAAAGCGCATGCCTTCGCGCCTACGGGGTTGCGACGATAGAGCTTCCCCTCGCCCGGCACGACGGAAGGATTTGCCAGGCGGAGATCTCGGTGACCAACCTTCTGGAGGACGAGAATGTCCGTGCCCTGGTGCTGAACATGCGAGATGTCACCGAGCGGCGCGAGCTCGAGGACCAGCTGGTTCACGAGGCATTCCACGACACCCTGACGGGATTGGCCAACAGGGCGCTGTTCAGCGACCGCCTTGGGCAGGCGCTCCAGCGCAGGTCGAGCTCCGAATTCCGAATCGCAGTGTTGTTCCTCGATCTCGACGGTTTCAAGGAGACGAACGACAGCCAAGGCCACGCGGCGGGTGACGCCATCCTCGTCGAGGTCGCCACGCGGCTGGTCGACGCCGTCCGTGGCGAAGACACGGTGGCGCGCCTCGGTGGTGACGAGTTCGCCATCCTCGTCCGCTCAGTACACGATGACGAAGAAAACAACGCTCGAAACGTCGCCGATCGCATTCGCGCCGCGCTCGCCGAGCCGTTCTCGATCGACGATCAGCCGGTGTACATCCGTGCCAGCATCGGTATCGCCTATGCCGACTCGGGCGCCGAGGACGTCGGACAACTCCTGCGAAATGCCGACCTGGCGATGTACCGGGCGAAGGCCGAGGGTGAGGGGGGCTACGTCCTCTACAGCCCGTCGATGCACGCCGATCTCGTCGACAAGCTCCAGATCGCCGCAGACATGAGGCGCGGCCTCGAGCAGGGGCAGTTCGAGCTGTACTACCAAGCCGAGGTCGACATGACGAGCGGTGCGGTTCTCGGATTCGAGGCACTCGCGCGGTGGAATCATCCCGAACGCGGGCTCGTGCCACCCGCCAACTTCATTCCGCTTGCCGAGAGCACGGGCTTGATTCGACCGTTGGGTCAGTGGGTCCTCGAGGAGGCCTGCCGGCAAGCTGCGGCATGGTCGGTGACCATGGGCCGTGCCATCGGCATGGCCGTCAACGTTTCAGGTCACCAGCTCGGACAGTCCGACTTCCTGGCTGTGGTCCGCAATTCCATCGAAGCCGCCGGTATAGATCCTGCACAGCTGTGCCTGGAGATGACCGAAAGCGTGCTGATGAACGACACCGAGGACGTGCTGAGCCTCCTGAACGAGCTCAAAGCGATGGGCATTCGCTTGGCGATTGACGACTTCGGCACCGGGTATTCCTCGTTGAGCTACCTGCACCGCTTCCCGTTCGACACGCTGAAGATCGATCGGTCGTTCGTGGAGCGTGTCACCAGCCCCTCCGGCGAAGCGACCTTGGCTCGTACCATCGTCCAGCTCGGCCAGGGCTTGGGCGTGACGACGGTGGCTGAAGGCCTTGAGAATCCTGAGCAGTACGAGGCGCTGCGGCGCATCGGATGCAACGTCGGGCAAGGTTTCTACATCTCCAGGCCGGTGCCTGCGTCGGAAGCAACGAGCCTGCTGAACAACGAGTCGGATGTGCGCCGCCTCGCGCAGGTCGGCGTCGGCGACGCCGACAAGCCGGAAGGGGAAGCCGCAGCATGAGCACGTCGGCCCCTTCCGCGGTTCAGGACGTGCTCCCACGTGCGTGGCCGCATGGCACCCACCCGGGTCTGCTCGATGCCATCGATCACGCGACGCCGTTCCTGGCGTTCGATACGGATGTCGTCATCCGCCAGCTCACCCGGTTCCGTAGCGCACTGCCTGGATTCGCAGTGCACTATGCGATGAAATGCAACGGCGAGCCGGAGATCCTGCGACGCCTGCATGAGCAAGGCACCGGTTTCGAGATCGCCTCGATCGGCGAGCTCGACAACCTCGAATCGATCGGCGTCAGCGGATCAGATGTGCTTTTCAGCAATCCGGTGAAGGCTCCCGCTGCAATCCGTACCGCCAGCGCAGCAGGTGTGTGGCGGTTCAGCTTCGACTCGCTCGGCGAGCTCGAGAAGATCGCATCTGTCGCGCCTGCCTCGGCTGTGTACCTCCGGCTCAGAGTCGATGACTCGGACAGCGTTTTCCCACTGTCGCGAAAATTTGGCGCGACGGCGGAGGAGGGATATCAACTTCTGCTGCACGCGCGGGATCTGGGGTTGCAGCCGTACGGCCTGACCTTCCACGTCGGTTCGCAATGCACGCGAACGTCCACCTGGGATCGGGCGATCGCGGCCGTCGGCCGGCTGATGCGCCGTTTGTCGGAGAGCTCCATCGAACTTTCCATGCTCGACATCGGCGGCGGGTTTCCTGTCCATTACGGGTCGTGGATCCCGTCAATCGCGTCGATCGGGTCAGCGATCTCAACCGCGCTCGACAGACATCTGCCGTACTACCCGGAACTCCTGGTCGCGGAGCCCGGACGCTTCCTCGTCGCAGAGAGTGCGGTATTGGTCAGCAGCGTCCTGGGCCGCGCTGTTCGGGACGGCCGGAACTGGCTGTACCTGGACGTCGGTGCATACAACGGCTTGATGGAGTGCCTTCAGACTGCGCAGACCTGGGAGTACCCGTTGTCGACCTCCCTCTCAGAGGACGTTTCGTCGCCCCTCGAGTCGTTCACCGTCACGGGGCCGAGCTGCGACAGTTCCGACACGATGTTCAACGCTGCGGTATTGCCGGCAGCGATCGATGTGGGCGACAAGATCTATATCGGTTCGGCTGGGGCGTACACCCTTAGTTACGCTTCCGCCTTCAACGGATTCCCGTTGCCTGCTGCGCTCGAAGTCGCAGGCCTGTATGACCAATGAGGTCCAGGGTCGACGAGTGCTGCTCGCCGGCCTGGTGGATTCCTTCGGGCTGTCGCTCGGCTGGACGACCTTCACCTTGATCACTGTCGAGCGACACGGTCTCGGAGCAGCAGCCGTCTACAACGCCGCGATGTTGGTCGGCATCGTTGCCTCTGCGCCGGCGACAACATGGTTGTCCCGCCGCCTTTCAGGGCGAAGGCTGCTCACCACTGCAGGCCTGGTGGAGCTGCCGCTTCGTGTGTCGACGCTCGCCGCGCTAATGCTCGGAGCCGGCTCGGGCCTGATCGCGTTCGGGGTGTTCGTCATGAACGTCGCGGCATGGACCGGATACGCCGGCATGCGAGCGGAGGTTGCCGAGTGCGACCCAGGCGCACGCGCGATGGTGCGGTACGCCGTTGGAATCGCTGCGATCGAGGCGGTTGCTGCGAGCGTGGCTGCTCTGTTGCCCGTCGCCCAGCACGGCTCAGCAGCGAGAATCGCCATCCTGGTGGTGTTCGTGCTCTACGCGGGCAGTCTCGCGCCGCAGTTCTGGTGTGCCCGGGGTGCGCGCGTCCTGAGCGGGAGGCGCGTGGCCGAGATTCGGCAGTCCGACCGTTCGAGTACCGACGACCTCGAGTCGTCGGCACCACTTACCGGTTGGCGCCCGGGTCGCGAAGCGCGGCTGCTCCTCGCGGGCACCGCACTCATGCTGATCGCATCCGGTCCGGCCACGCTCAACACCGCGCTCGCGGCAGACGTCTACGGGCAGTATTCAGTCATCGCCGCCTCGATCGCGTTCAGCCTGGGCTGCTTGTTCGCCACCCGCGCGACGTCGTTCGTTTCGGAACTCGGGCTCCGCCTGCGAACCGTCTGGTTGGTATGGAGCGTCGGAATGGCCGCCGGTTGGCTGCTCGCACCGTGGAACATCGCGGGACTTCTCGTGGCTCAGGCGTTATCGGGCTTGTGCCTGACTGCCTTCCACGGGGAGATGGATTCAGCGATATCGAACGCAGCCCCTGCGCAGCGGTTGACGTCCGCGCTCGCCAGGGCCGGAGCCCTACGTGCGGTGGGCAGCGCTGCAGCCGTGCGGTTACTGCCGCTGCTCGTCGCCCAGATCGGCCTAATCGGCTACACGGGAGCGATCGTCGTGGTGGTTCTGACTGCGTACGCGTCGACAGTCGCGGCCAAGCCGCTTCGAGCACGCGTCGAGGAGCACCGCGCGCGGGCCAATCCGAGCGAGACTCCGAGCCACCACCTGGTCGACCACCACCGCCCTGAACCGGTCGGGTCCTGACCGAGCCACTCGCCCGCGTCGTCGGTGGCGACATCGCTGCGCGAGATCGATCACGGCCCAGCCCACGATTCACCGAACCGGTGATCCGACTGGCCCTGGCGTCCCGCTGATACCGAGCGAGCCCTCGAAGATCATGAGTCGGCCCGAGTTCGCTTCCAACGTCCGGAGCTCGTCGTCCGGACGCCAGAGCGCCCACAGAAAAGCGCGCCGGTGACCTGGCGGGTGTCCGCCCTCTGCTCTCGAACCGCTGGAGCGGTGCTCAGCTGCCGCCAGGTCTGCACAGTCGTGCACCCGGTTCGGCGATCCGGCCGACGCCCGTAGCGACTCGCCGGACTGGATCGAGCACCGCGCCCACACAGTCGACACCATCCGATGCCTGACCGCTCATGTGCACCTCCGTGGCCACGGCTCGTACTAGGGCCGCTGTCTCGCTCGCGAAGGCTTCGGACTTTCGTTACCGGACGGCGTTGCGTCGACGCTGAAGAGTCGTTGCACATTCGCGTAGCTGATAGCGCCGTCAAGAAAACCGAGTGTTCCTGAGTCGTGCAATTCTCGGGCCGCGCGTTCCAGGGTGCTCAGCGCGGCCCGGGCGAGGCTCCCGCCGAGGCTGACCCGCTTGACGCCCAGCGAAAAGAGTGTGGGCGCGTCGATGGTGTTGGCCAGCCCGGCCACGATGTTCAGTGGGCCGGGGACTGCAGCGGCGATGCGTCGAATCGTGTCCGAGTCGGCGACGCCCGGCACGAATATGCAGTCCGCGCCCGCATCGATGTAGAGCTTCGCACGCTCGACTGTCTCGGTGAACATGTCGCGTCCGGTGCCGACGAAGTAGGTGTCGGTCCGAGCGTTCAACACGAAGCTGCCGCTCGGTGCCGCGGCGCGAGCAGCCATGATCCGCTCGGCTGCCTCGTCGATGTCGAACAGGCGACCGTCGACGGCGTCCTCGAGATTGGCTCCGACCGCGCCAGTGTCGACGGCACGGGCAATCGTCTGGCCGACCTCATCCGCCGTGTTGCCGTATCCAGACTCCAGGTCGGCGGTCACCGGCACACCGACGGCGGCCACAATGCGATCGAGGTGCGCGAGCATCGTGTCGCGGTCCAGCGCCCGTCCGTCCGGAACTCCGCATGACCAGGCGATACCCGCACTCGTCGTTGCGATCGCTGGGAAACCCGCACGCTCGAGGATGCGCGCAGAGCCGGCGTCCCAAGCATTGGGCAGGATGAAACCTTGACCATCGTGCAGCGCCAGTAGCGCGGCGGCCTTGTGCGTCGAGGGCGCTCGATCGCTGTCCACCCCGCCATCATCCGTCCTCCCGGTCCGTCACAACAGACTCGACCGGACTGACCCCGTAGGTCAGACCGCCATTCAGGCGGCCGGCGGTTCACGATCGCAACCCGTCTCGATAGGCGTGCGGCACAATCCCTTCATCAAGTACCCCAATCGGCGGTTTCGCCCGCGCATGGGTTGTCAGATGTCAACAATCGTTGATGGCAGACCGGGTCGGTCCATCGGCTCGGTCGGTTGAACGTGTTGGCGGTTGTTGGTTGGCCGGGATCGGGCCAGGGTTGCAGCCACGCGTGTGCTGCCGCGCTTGCTGCGGCGTGTTCGAGGATGCCCCGGCAGCCGATGTGAGCTGGTTCCTCGACCAGATCGAGCAGATCTACCCAGGCACGAAGGCGGCCTACACCGGCACCGCCTGGGAAGATCACTGGGTCAGGGACCCCTGGCACCACGGGGCGTACTCCTACTGGGGCGTCGGCCAGGAGACGAGGACGGGCGGGTACGAAGGCGTCGCCGAAGGGCGTGTGCACTTCGCCGGCGAGCACACCAACCCCTACCAGCAGGGCTTTCTCGACGGCGCGGTCGTCTCGGGTGAACGCGTCTGCCGGGAGATCGTCGCCCACCTCGGCCCGCGGACTGGGTGAAGATGGTTCGGTGGCAACGAGTGAAGTCCGCGACGGCGTCACCCTCACGAACCTCGACGAGGTGCTGTTCGACGGCGCCGAGGCGACCAAACGCGACCTCGTCGATTACCTCGATGCGCTGCATCACCAGCTGATCGCGGCACTGCGCGATCGGCCGTTGTCGGTGATCCGCGCGCTGCGCGGGCAGCGACCGTTCATGCAGAAGAACGTGCCGAAGTACACGCCGGAGTGGGTCGAAACGACCCCGGTCTGGTCGGCGGCCTCGAAGCGGCAGATCGCATACGCCCTGTGCAACGACCGGCGCACACTTCTGTGGTTCGCCAATCAACGCGCCGTCGAGTTTCATCCCACCCTGTTCCGGATTCCCGAGACCGACGCGCCGACCCATCTCGTGCTCGACCTGGACCCACCCGAGGGCGGCGACTTCGGCGCGGTCGTCGCGGCCGCCGAATTGGTCCGGCACGCGCTCGCGGAGGTCGGCCTCGCCGGCGCGGTGAAGACCAGCGGGTCCAAAGGCATCCACATCTTCGTTCCCGTCGTGGATGCGAACACCCACGAGGTCGCCTTGGCCACTCGAGCGCTGGCGGTGCGGGCCGAGGCGCTGGATCCGGCCGTTGCGACGACTGCCTTCATCAAAGCTGATCGCGACGACAAGGTCTTTCTCGATTCCACCCGGGCCGGCGGTGGCAGCGTCGCCGCCGTCTACAGCCCGCGGCTGCGGCCGGGCACGCCCGTGTCGTTCCCCGTCGACTGGGCCGATCTCGCCAACATCACCCCGGCCGACTTCACGCTGCGCACTGCCGTGGCCCGTCTCGGCGAGACGGACCCGTGGACGGCGCTGATGCCGGATCCGCAGCCGCTGCCGATCGAGCTTGTCGAGCAGGGCGGCACCATCCCGGCCGCGCGCGCCCAGGCCCTGCACGAAGAGCTGCGGCAGCATCACCGTGGCGAAGGTCGCTGACGCAGCCGGATCACGACAGAGCGAGGCGAATGGCTACCGCGTGAACCGCAGATGAAAGGTCGGCTCGGATCCCGCGGACCCGGTGACTCGCGCCGCGGGACGGGGCAACACTCGCGGTGTGGGGAACGATCTGATCCTGACCGTCGTCGTCATCACGGCGCTCGCATTCGACTTCACCAACGGCTTTCACGACACCGGAAATGCGATGGCGACATCGATCGCGACGCTACGCCTCGACCATGCCCTTGGCGATGGACAAGAGCGGCAATGCGGACGGTCAATTAGTCGGCGAGGATCGCGCGTGCCTCGTCCGATTCGTAGAAGCGCGCGAACTGGCGGCGCAGTGTTTCGGCGAGCATGCCGGCGTCGTCGAGCGCCGCGATCGCCGTCGGCGCGAAGCGCATTGCTTCCTCGACGAGGTCGGCGCGTTCGATGCCGAACTCGCTCAGCAGCGCGTCGAGGGTGAGCTCGCCGTAGGTGTCGAAGATGTAGTCGACTCCGGTGTCGATGAGCGCGGCGAGGTAGGTCTCGCTCCGCACTTCCAGCCAGCCGTCGTAGAGGATCGACGCGGCATCGATCAGGTCGTCGTCGGCGACCGCGTCGAGCAACTCGCGAATCGTCCGTCCTGATGCAGCATCCCAGACCTCGAGCACCGCAGCCTCGACGTTCTCGTCCGTCATCGACGTGAGGACGTTCTCGCGTGAGCGTTGCAGGATCGCAACTGCCGCTTGCTCAGCCATCTCGCGGCTGCGCTGATCAGCCTCGCGTACGGCTCCGCCGGCGAGCTTGCCGCCGAGCGAGAGTCCGAGCGAGACCCCCGGAACCTTCTTGGCCAGCCGCAGGTTCGAGTCGACGGCGCCGGCCATGAGCGCGCGCAGGTACTCGGCCAGCCAGGCCTGCACGCTCGGGCTCTCGGTGATCTGCACCGCGAGCCACTCGCGTACCGCACGAAGCTCGCCGATCTTGTTCGCGGCGGCCGCCACGTGCCTGCGCGGCAGCACCTCGCCGAGCTCGACGTCGTTGGCCGGATGCGCGCGCACCCGCACCGCGATCTCGCCGACGACATCAGGGATCGCGCCGGGCAACGCGAAGCGCGCCACGTACTTGCCGGCGACCGCCTTGACCTGCTCGCGGGTGATCACCTGCGCCAGCGTCAGCCGGGCCGCGTCGGCAAGCGCGTGATCGACTTCGCGCTCGACCAGCGCGGCGAAACCTTCGCCGCGCAGCTCTTGCACGTGGAAGGCGACCTGGGCCTCGAGCAGGCGCTGGGCGAGGTCTGGGGACGAGGCCATGAGCACATTGTGCGTGACCGCGTACCGGTGAGTAGCTTTGCCCACCCGCGCACGGCAGGATCGGGGCATGGACGCCGATGCGATCGTCGTAGGTGCAGGTCTCGCGGGGCTCGTCGCGACGAGTGAACTGCTCGACGCGGGGCGGCGGGTGATCCTGGTCGACCAGGAGCCCGCGCAGAACCTCGGCGGCCAGGCGTTCTGGTCCTTCGGCGGCCTGTTCTTCGTCAACTCGCCCGAGCAACGCCGCATGCGGATCAAGGACTCGATCGATCTCGCGTGGCAGGACTGGCAGGGCACCGCCGGCTTCGACCGCCTCGACGACGAGGACGTGTGGCCCCGGCAGTGGGCCGAGGCGTACGTCCACTTCGCGGCCGGTGAGAAGCGCTCCTGGTTGCACCAGCGTGGCGTGCGGTGGTTCCCGATCGTCGGCTGGGCCGAGCGGGGCGGTTACACCGCGAACGGGCACGGCAACTCCGTCCCGCGCTTCCACATCACCTGGGGGACGGGCCCGGGCCTCGTCGCGCCGTTCGCCGCGCGCGCGAAGGAAGCAGCCGAGCGCGGCCAGCTGCGCTTCGCGTTCCGTCATCGCGTCGACGAGCTGACGGTCACCGACGGCGCCGTCGACGGCGTGCGCGGATCGGTGCTCGCACCGTCCGACGTGCCGCGCAGCGCACCGAGTTCGCGCGAGGTCGTCGAGGACTTCGAACTCCACGCGCCCACGGTGCTCGTCACGTCCGGCGGTATCGGCGGCAACTTCGACCTCGTCCGCGAGAACTGGCCGCCGCGCATGGGCACCCCGCCGAAGCACATGATCGCCGGCGTCCCCGACTTCGTCGACGGCCGAATGATCGCGATCACCGAGGCGGCCGGCGGCCGCGTCGTCAACCGCGACCGCATGTGGCATTACGTCGAGGGCATCCACAACTACGACCCGGTCTGGACGAACCACGGCATCCGCATCCTGCCCGGCCCGTCCTCGGTGTGGCTGGACGCAACGGGCAAGCGGCTGCCGGTTCCGCTGTTCCCGGGCTTCGACACGCTCGGCACTCTCGAGCACATCATGCAAACGGGTCACGACCACACCTGGTTCGTGCTCACGAAGAAGATCATCGGCAAGGAGTTCGGCCTGTCCGGTCAGGAGCAGAACCCCGACCTGACCTCGAAGTCGGTGCGGCAGGTGATCGACCGTGCGCGCGCTGACATGCCGCCGCCGGTGCGGGCGTTCCTCGACAAGGGCGTCGACTTCGTGTCCGCCGAGACGCTGGACGAACTGATCGAGCGGATGAACAAGGTCACCGACTCGCCGTTGCTCGATCCGCAGACGGTGCGTGACGAGATCCTCGCCCGTGACCGCGAGATGGACAACGTGTACACGAAGGACCTGCAGGTGGCGGCGTTGCGCCAGGCGCGCACCTATCTGCCGGACAAGGTGACGCGCGTCGCGGCGCCGCACAAGCTGACTGACCCGAAGGCCGGTCCGATGATCGCGGTGCGCCTGTCGATCCTGACCCGCAAGACACTCGGCGGGCTCAACACCGATCTCGACTCACGGGTCCTGGGCGCCGATGGCGCACCGATCCCGGGCCTCTACGCGGCGGGTGAGGTGGCCGGCTTCGGCGGCGGTGGCGTGCACGGCTACCGGTCGCTCGAAGGCACGTTCCTCGGCGGGTGCATCTTCAGCGGCCGAGCCGCTGGACGGGCCGCGGCCGCAGAGACCGCCTAAGGGTCAGCGCGGCGTCGTCTTGCGCAACGCGAGGCCGGCGAGCGCGGGGAGCAGGTGCTGCACGTTCTCCCAGCCGGGACGCATCGTGATGGCGATCGTGCGCACGCCGGCGACCTTCACCAGGGTCGGCCCGTAGGTCAGCATGTTCGCGCCGAGCAGCAGCGTTGCGGGTAGTCCGCCGACGGTGGTCGTGCTGGCTGAAGCGCCGTGCAGTTCGAAATCCTGGACGGTCGCGCGGATGCGGTCGGCGGCGTCACCCGCGCTGCGGTAGAGGCTGACCCGGATCTCGACAACCGGGGCCTTGCCGCGGATGTTGCCGTACTTGCAGTCGATGAAGGTGAGCCGGTTGATGCTCGGGTCGCTGCCTCCGACGCCGTACTCGATGGTGCCGGCCAGCTTCTGTCCGAGCACCTTGTTGATCGAATCGGCGTTCAGTTGCGTCTTGCAGGTGCCGGCCAGCTTCGTGTACTTCGGCTTCGGCGGGGGTGGCGGCTTGGCGTGCGTCGAGGTGTCCGCCACGTTCGACGTCGACGGCGACGGGGTGGGCGACGGGGTCGGTGCCGACGGCGTGGTGGTGACCGTCTTGTACACGGTGTGTCCGGGGATCGTGCGGTGCGCACATCCACTGGCCATCAGGACCAGCGCCAGTCCTGAAGCCAGAACTCGCACTCGCACCGTCATGATCTGACGGTAACTCCGCAGTCGGGACGATCGCGGCTTTACGGTCGGCGCGTCATTCGGCGATGCCGTGATCGACCGCCCAGCGGGTGAGCTCGACCTTGTTGTGCAGCTGCAGCTTGCGCAGCGTGTTCTGGATGTGGTTCTGGACGGTGCGGTGAGACACGACGAGGGTCTCGGCGATCTGGCGCGCGCTGCGTCCGGTCGAGACCATCCGCAGAATCTCGGTCTCGCGCTCGGTCAGCACGGCGAGTGGATCTGGTTCGTCGCGCTTGATCCGGCGGTACTCACCGAGCACCAGGCCGGCCAGGCCGGGGGAGAAGGTGGCGCGCCCGTCCGCGGTGCGGCGCACGGCGTCGAGCACCTCGGCCGCGCGCGCCGACTTCACGAGATAGCCGCGCGCCCCGACCTTGACTGCTGCGAGCACGTCCTCGTCCTCACCGGAGGACGAGAGCATCAGCACGCGCATCGACGGGTCGCGTGCGACCAGAGCTGCGGCGGTGTCGACGCCGGACATGCCGGGCAACGCCAGATCCATCAACACGACGTCGGGCCGTAGCGCCGGTGCGGTGCGTACGGCTGCCTCGCCGTCGCCGAACGCGCCGACGACGTCGTAACCGTTGGCGACGAGATCGCGTTCGAGGGCGTCGCGCCAGATCGGGTGGTCGTCGACGATCATCACCGTGATCATGTATGCGGTACCGCCATCTCGACGATCGTCCCCTCGCCGGGTTGGGCGCTGATGTGCACGCTGCCGCCGAGCTGCTCGATTCGTCCCCGCAATGAGGACGCGACACCGAGGCGACCGTCGCGCTCGGCCTCGGCCAGGCGTCCCGTTTCGAAGCCGACGCCGTCGTCGCGCACGGTGACGCGCACCGCGTCGTCGGTGTCCTCGACGAACACCCACGCGTGCGCGTCCGGACCGGCGTGCTCGGTGACGTTGTGCAGCGCCGCTCGTACGGCGGCGACAAGCTCGGCGGCAGTCTGTGGTGGCAGCGGTGGCGGGGACGCCGGGGCCGAGACGCTCACCCGGTCGCTGCGCAAGGCGCGCAGGGCGGTCCCGAGATCTTCGGGCGCCGACTCGGCGCGCGAAGTGATCAACGCGCGCAGGTTCGCCTCCTGCGCTCCGGCCTCGCGGGCCAGCCGGCCCCACTCGCCGGGATCGTCGCGTCCGGTTCGATGCACCAGCGCCAGGATCTGCAGCACGCCGTCATGCACCGTGCGGGCGAGGCGTTCGCGCTCGAGCAGGGCGGTGCGGGCGCTGACCGCCGCTTCGAGCTGTGCCTCCGACCGGGTCGCGAGCGAGGTCACATAGCCGACGATGCTGCCCGCGACGACGAGGATGATCGCGGCGTAGACGGTGCGGCCGTCGTAGCCGGCGCGGACGATCACCGAGAACGCGGCCTGGACGAGTGCGGCGAGCAGACCCGCGACCCAGCCGGCGACGATGCCCGCTTCGAGGGTCGGACCCGCGGCCCACAGCGTCGTGAGCGTGGTCATGCCGCCGTGGCGTTGCGGCCCGGTCTGCGCCCAGACGGTGACCAGGGTGAGCGCACCGGTGGCCGCGGCGTCGGCGCCGACGAGCCAGAGCCGGTGCGCGCGGCCCGTCCAGCCCAGCCACACCATTGCGACCGTGACGCCAGCCATCGCAGCGCCGGTGAGTTGAGCGAGGATCGCGTGGGCGTAGAGGTCCGTCCAGCGGACGTAGATCAGGTACAGGCAGAACGCCAGCGTCAGGACGCGATAGACCGACGCGGCGCGCCACAGCGAGAGCCGGACGCCGTCGACCCTCATACGCAGACGATATTTCCTTACGGATGCTTGGCGAAGTAGCTGCGCGCGCCGCGGGCAAACTGCCCGAACGCCAGACGGTTGAGGGGACGGCCGAGATCGACGAGACGGCGCAGCTTCGGCTGCGGCTCGACTGCGATCGTCCAGGTCAAGCGCGAACCGTTGCCGCGCGGCTCGATGACGTAGTTCTCGGCAAAGCGCCGGTAGAAGTTGCGGTTGGCCTCGTAGACCTCGAACGCGTACCGCTTGCCTTCGTCCCAGACGAAGAACCGCTCGCGGACGGTCATGATCCCGAGCGGGAGCTTCACCTCGCGGGTCGTCCCGACGCCGAACGGACGCGGTGTGGTCCAGTGCAGCGACTGCACGCCGAGCCCCCACGCCGCGACGCTCTCGTCCGAGGCGATGGATTCCCAGACTCGCTCGGGCGCGACGTCGAGGTCGATCGGGAACTCGTAGCGATGGTCCGCGGTCACGAAGAACGAGTCGTCCACGGATTCGAGGCGATGCCAGGCCATGGGTCGAGCATGCCCTACTGGCCGGTAATCCCGAACCCCGTGTAACAGGCGCGACACCCGGGTCGTGTAAGAGTGTGCGCGTGACGAGCACCGTGCCGATAGTCGACGACCCGAATCGGAATTACGGCGATCGCGTTGTCGCCGTCGAACCCGGCGGGGTGGAATTCATCCCGTTGGACGAACGCCATGGGCGCCCGAGCCAACTGCTGTGGACGTGGACCTCGCCGAACATGGAGTTCGCGACGGTCGGCGTCGGCATCCTCGGTCCGCTGTACTTCGGACTCGGGTTCTGGCAGTCGGTGCTGGCGATCGTGCTGGGCAGCGCCCTCGGGTCCATCTCGCAGGGTGTGCTGTCGTCATGGGGGCCGCAGCACGGGCTCGTCCAGATGGTGATCAGCCGGAGCGGCTTCGGGTTCCTGGGCAACATCCTCCCGGCCGGCATCAACTCGCTCGTCGCGGGGATCGGCTGGTTCGCGGTGAACAGCGTCAGCGGCGCATTGGCGCTCAACGCGCTGTTCAGCGGGATGCCGAAGGCACTGTGTCTGGTCATCGTCGTCATCGCGCAGATCGTGATCGCGTTCTTCGGCCACAACCTGGTGCACGCCTTCGAGCGGTACGCGTTTCCGGTGCTCACGGTCGTGTTCGTCATCGCGTGCGTCGTCGCCCTGAGCAAGGCGCACCCGGGAGCCATCTCTGACGCAGGTGGCATAGGCGGCTTCCTCGTGATGTTCGGCGCGACGTTCGGCTACGCGGCAGGCTGGAATCCGTACGCGTCCGATTACACGCGCTACCTCGCGCCCGACACCCGCAAGGCACCGGTCGCGATCTTCGCCGGGCTCGGTGTGTTCTTGTCGTGCACGCTGCTCGAGATCACCGGCGCGGCGGTGGTCACGGCCGGCGGGAAAGAAGTCGCGCCGTCCGCGTTCACGCCTTGCTCTCGACCTGGCTCGGCAAGCTCGTCCTCGCGTGCATCTGCATCGGCGCGGTCGCTGCCAACGCGATCAACATCTATTCGGGCTCGGTGTCGTTCATGGCCCTCGGGATCCGGCTGCCCACGCATGCCGCACGAGCCGCGGTTGCCGTGGCGTTCGGGATCATCGGGTTGCTCGTGGCACTGGGCGGGCTCAACAACGCCGGTCAGGACTACGAGAACTTCCTGCTGATCATTGCGTACTGGATCGGGCCGTGGCTCGGTGTCGTGTTCGTCGACCGTTTCCTGCGGCGCGGGCAGGACATCCAGGAGTTGCTCGGCGACAAGCGCTATACGAACTGGGCCGGCCCGATCGCCATGCTCGTCGGCGGTGCGTTGTCGATCTGGCTGTTCGCGGCGCAGACCGATTACACCGGCCCGATCGCCAAGGCCCATCCCGGCCTCGGCGACCTGACCTTCGAGGTCGGGTTCGTGCTGGCAGCAGTGTTGTATGCCGCGCTGTTCCGCACGTTCAGCGGCACGTCGAAGACCGCAGCGAAGTGACCGAGCCCGACTATCGAGCGTGGCTCGCAGTCGCGGTCGAGGAGGCGCGCACGGGTCTGGCCGAGGGCGGCATCCCGATCGGTGGTGCGCTGATCGGTCGTGACGGTTCGGTGCTCGGCCGCGGGCACAACCTGCGAGTGCAGGACGACGATCCGTCCGTGCACGGTGAAACGGCCGCATTCCGCAATGCCGGGCGGCAGCGCTCGTACCGCGGCACGACGATGGTGACGACGCTGTCGCCGTGCTGGTACTGCAGCGGGCTGATCCGCCAGTTCGGCATCTCGCGGGTCGTGATCGGCGAGGCGCGCACGTTCTACGGCGGCCACGACTGGCTCGCCGAGAACGGTGTCGAGGTCGTACTGCTCGACGACACCGAGTGCGTGCAGATGATGACCGACTTCATCGCCGCGAATCCCGAGTTGTGGAACGAGGACATCGGCGAGGAGTAGTCGCTCAGCCGGCCGGGCCGTACGCGAGATGCAGGACGCTAGCCCGCGCGCGATCAAGCAGAAGCGCCGACCGTCAGTTCGTCGTCCACGAACCTCGGCGCGCACGCCAACCAGCCGAACAGCCACGCCAGGCCGAGCGCGATCCACAACAACGCGAGCGGCAGCACCCACGAACCGGTGGCGCCGTAGAGAACACCGAACAACAGCGGGCCGGTGCCGGCGACGATGTAACCGATCACCTGCACGAACGCCGACAACGCGCCAGTGGTCTCCGGCGTGCGCGACCGTAGGCCGATCATCGTCAATGCCAGCGGGAACATCCCGTTGCCGATGCCGCTGAGCACCATCCAGACCCACGCGCCGCCGGTCGGCGCGATGCCGAGGCCGATGTACGCGACGACGAAACACAAGCCGAGCACGTTGATCAAGAGCCGGTGATAACGCACCGGGACGTTCGGCGCGATGATCGACGTCGGGATGCCGAGTGCCGACAGCAGCGCGACCATCCAGCCCGCGGTACCGGACGAGATGTCGTGCGCATGAAGGAACCGCTCGAACCAGCCGAAGGTGATGTACGCCTGCATCGACTGCATGCCGAAGAACGCCGTCAGGATCCACGCGGTCCGGCTGCGTAGAAACGCTCCCGCGCGCAACCGCGGCGCGAGACCACGGCCCGTACGTTCGCCGCGCAGCGTCACCAGCCACGGCAGCACGGCGAGTGCGTCGAACAGCGCCCACGAGCCGATCCCGAACCGCCAGCCGTCGCCGATGTCACCGATCGGGACGGTGAGTCCGGCGCCGGCAGTCGTCCCGACCGCAAGCGCAGTCGTGTACACCGCGGTCATCTGCCCTATCCGCGTGGGGAAGTGCGCCTTCACGAGCGAGGGCAGCAGCACGTTCGCGACTGCACCACCTGCGAGTGCAAACAGGCTGAACACGAGAAACACCCACGGCGAACCCACGACGGCACGGAGCAGCGTCCCGATCGCCGCGACGATCAACCCGGCGACAACCATGCGGTGCGCGCCGAACCGCGCCGCGAGACGCGGCGTCGCCGCGCCGAGTCCGGCGAAGCAGATCACCGGCAGTGTCGTGAGCACCCCGGAGATCCCGGACGAGGTGTGCAGCCCCGATTCGATGTCGTCGAGCACCGCGCCCACGCTGGTGACGGCGGTCCGCATCGACAATCCGGTCAGCGCGAGCGCGGAGACGAGAAACCAGCCGCGCGCACCCACGTGCAGCAATCCTGCCGGAACGGGTCAGCCGGCCTCGACGGGGTCGATGCTGAGCGAGCATCCGCGCAGTTGCATGACGACGCTGCGGGCCTCTTGCGTGTCCGGCGCGACCTCGACGACGTGGTCGGAGATCGGTGCCTGGCAGGTCGTGACGGCGGTCAGTTGCGCCTGCGCGGACTTGCCCGGATGCAACACGATCGTGCGCACCGGGCCCGGATCGTCCTTCGCCGGCTTGCCGAGCGCCTGACCCTTGTAGTGCAACTGCGCGAACGCGTACCCACGCATCGTGCAGGTCACGTTCGACGTGTTCGTCCAGAGCAGCCCGGCGATCTCCTGGCCCTGGAACGCGCCGCCACGCACCGCGCTGACGCTGAGCTGATCGGCCGTACACGGCTGTGGCCCCGACGGCGGCGGTGTCGTGCTCGGCGGTGGTGGCGGTGGTGTCGACGACGTCGGTGTCACGGTGTGCGTCGGCCGCGGATGATGCGTGTGTGTATGCGTCGGCCGCGGTGACGACGAAGCCGATGACGACGGGGGTGTCGACGCGCTCGTAAGCGCCGATGACGACGTCGGCGGCACGCTGGACGAGGTCGGCGTGTTCACCGGTGTCGACGTCCCCGGCCCGGCGGTCGACGACGTGCACGCCACCGCGGCGAGGACGACCGCGACGAGCGCGGCCAGGAGCGGCCAGTGCCTCAACTGTCGATCCGCAGGTCGGTCGAGTACGGCAGGCTCCTCGGCCGCAGCGCCGGCTCGGCGCGCAACTGCGACCACATCGCCCGCCACGCCGAGTTGCCCGTGAGGCTGCCGCACGATTGCGCCTGGCGACACGCAGTCCACTCGGTCAACGCGCCGCCGAAGTTGATGCGCGGGTGGTGCGCTCGCACGCCCGTCATCGAGATGTAGCGCCACTGCGCGGCCATCGTCGTGTTGTAGATCTGTGGCAGGTTGATCATCCGGATCGGGTACGCGCCGGCGGTCAGGTAGTACAGATCCGCCATCGTCCAGCCGTTGTTGCACGAACCGCCGGAGTAGCTCCACGCACATCCGTCGGCCGATCCGGTGAACACGAACGGCGCACTCGTCGCACTGAGGTAACCCTGCAGCCACGACCTGGTCGCCGAGTAACCGGCGCGGAAGCCCGGCTCCATGTCGTCGGATCCGGCGATGGTGATGCCCGGGTAGCGCCGCGCGTACGACTGCACCGGGTCGATCACGTGGTTGGCGAAGCTGATGCCGCTCGAGTGCGAGACATCGATGTCGTTGTTCGTAGCGATCGCGATGGTCAGCGGCGCGCTCGGCCGTTGCTGGCTCGCGTACCCGGCGACGTACGACTGCAGGTTCTTCACCAGGTCGCCGTACGAGACGTAGCGGATGCCGGCACTGAGGATCACGCCCTGACGCGACTCGTCCTGCCCGCCGACGGCGAGCACGACCAAGTAGCCATGTCCGGACGGGTTGGCGCGTGCGTCGGACGCGCCTTCGGCGTGCATCGTTGCCAGGTCGCCCCGCGACGCGCCGGTGATGTTGCGGATGTAGCGGCTCGTCGAGATCGGAGCGGGCGAGGTCTGTGGCGGCGGCGCCTTCTGGGTCTTGATCGACGGCGACACTGCGGCGATCGACGAGCCGACGACGTTGTTGGCCTGCACCGAGAACGTGTAGTTCGTCGAGGCCTTCAGCCCGGTCAGCGTCGCCGAGAACACACCCGGCGCGACCGTGATCGACGGACCGTTCGGCAGTGCCTTGACGACGTAGCCCGTCCACGGTGCGCCGCCGTCGCTCGGCGACTGCTGCCAGGTGACCTGGGCGCCGCCGTAGCCGCCGATCGCGGTGACGTGTGTCGGCGCTGCCGGAACGGTCGGGTGCACCGCATTGACGATCTTGCAGCCGAGCGGGACGGTCGCCTTGGACCCGCCGCCGACATTGACCGCGCTGACGCACACGTTGTGCTCGCCGTCGGTCGACAGCTCGCTGATGTTGGTCAGGAACCCGTGCAGTGCCCCGGCGCCAGGGTGGGCGCTCGCGACGTCCGGACGGTCGATGTTGGCCTTCACCGTCGACACAGTGCCATCGACGCTGACCTGCACGTTGATCGGGGCCGTGGTCTCGGGGTCGATCGCCCAACCCTTGGCGACGATGTTCGATCCACCGCCGGCGGCGCGGGCGACCGACTCGAACGCGCCGTACGGGTCGAGATTCATCGTGACTGTGGTGCAACTCGGCGTGCTGTTG
The DNA here is from genome assembly GCA_963757455.1 of uncultured Actinomycetota bacterium. Taxonomy (GTDB): domain Bacteria; phylum Actinomycetota; class Actinomycetes; order Mycobacteriales; family Jatrophihabitantaceae; genus RYN-133. The sequence goes on along the minus strand of CAVWSE010000033.1, from coordinate 6,148 downwards.
CCTGATCCGAACTTGGTGTTGACCCCGATCGCGCAGACGGTGTGTTTGCCGCTCGGCACCTTGATGGACGCGCGGAACAGATGTCCGCTGTGCGTGGCGCCGGTGCCGTTGGCGACCACCGAACCTGCAGGGTTGCCGTCGACGGTCGTGCGCACGGTGATCGGCGCGGTGGTGTCGGGGTCGCTCGCCCAGCCGGTGACGATGGCGTTCGCGCCCTGCTGCACTGCTGAGGTGACGCTGGCCGTCGGGTTCCAGTTGAAGTTCGCGGTACGGCAGCCGATGCTGCGGTCCTCGCCGTACTTGCCGAGGTTGCGCGCGACGACGCAGAACGTGCGCGGGCCGGGAGTGAGCGCGCGTCCCGGCAGGGTGATCGAGCCCGAGAACGCGTGCCCGGGCTTCGGACCGCCCGCCCCGTTGGCCTGCAGGCGGCCGAGGGTCGTCCCGGCCGCGCCGGAAACGCTGACCGAGGTCGCAGCTGTGGTGTCCGGATCGAGCGCGTAGCCGCCGATGCTGATCCCGCCGGGCACTTGGCCCAGCGAGGAGACTGCGCCGGTCGGGCTGAAGTTCACCGTCAGCGGGTCGAAGCACTTCGGGATCGCGTTGGACCCCTGGCCCAGGTTGAACACCTGCAGGCACACGCGGTGCGTGCCCTCCGTGACCGGGAACGTCACCGAGAAGCCGTGGTTGACGCCGGCGCTCTTGAACTGCGTGCTCAGCGCGTTGTCGACCGCATCGGCCGCGCCGTGCGCGACCTGCGTGTGGTCCATGCGGATCGCGTAGCCGACGGTCTGGCGCGGCGCATCGAAGTCGATGGCCCAGCCGGTCGCAGTGAGGGCACCGGGCGTCTGGACGAGCTGGAAGTCGCCCTTCGGGTTGTAGTCGTAATTGATCGTGCGGCAGCCCAGCAGGCTGTTCTGGCTCGAGTCGGGGGAGTTCTGCGCGCGCACGCACACTCCGTGCGGTCCGGAAGTCAGCGGCACGGTGACCGAGAACCCGCGATGACCGTGCGTGGGGGTCGGCTGGTTCGCGGTCGCGTTCGCCACTCGCGCGTTGTCCACGCGCACGTGCACCACGACCGGTGTCGTGGTGTCGTGGTCGTTCGCCCAGCCGTCGATGACCACGGCATAGCCCGAACGGTGCATCGAGTAGATACCGCCGATGGGCAACGAGTCGGTGCGGGCGACGGCGTTGGGTCCGACGGCGAGGCTCACGACGGTGAGCGCGATCGCCGCGAGGGCGACGGTGGTTCGGCGGGCAAGGCGCGGAGCAGGCATGTGCATCGATCCAGATGGCGTAGTGCCGACCGGTCACCTGTGGTGTCGGACGGCGCTCGTCTCGGACGCTGACGTGCCCCCGCGCGTCCGTCCCCGAGTTTGTCGGGAACAGCAATGATCAAATCATCAACGTTACTGGTGTGACAAGAGGGGCTCGTGTTACGACACGCGGACAGATCGGACTTTTGTCCCTGAACCGGTCGCTCGAACTTTGCTGAAGCTCAGGCGTCCGGGAGGACGTAGTCGGCGAAGCGGTCGCGCAGCGTCTTCTTCGAGAACTTCCCGACACTGGTTTTCGGTATTTCGTCGATGAACACCACATCGTCCGGCACCTGCCACTTCCCAAGCCTTTCGGCGAGATATGTGCGCAATTCCTCCTTGTCGGCGCTCTCGCCGTCCTTGAGCACGACGCAGGCCAGCGGCCGCTCGGACCATTTCGGGTGCGGCACGGCGATGACGGCGGCCTCGGCGACCTTGGGGTGGCCCATGATCTCGTTCTCGAGCGCGACGGAGCTGATCCACTCGCCCCCGGACTTCACGAGGTCCTTGGTGCGGTCGACCAGCCGGACGTAGCCGAGCGGGCTGATCGCGGCGACGTCGCCGGTGCGCAGCCAGCCGTCCGGCGAGAACTGCTCACCCGGCTCGTCGGTCTTGTAGTACTGCTTGGCGACCCACGGCCCCTTGCATTCGATCTCGCCGGTGGCCTCGTCGTCCCAGGGCAGTTCTTCGCGGGTGTCGGAGTCGACGATGCGCAACTCGACGCCGGGCGGGCAGATGCCGACGCCGGTGCGCAGGTCGGCCTTCTTGTCCTCGGGCTCGTCGGCGATTTCGGAGCGCTCGATCCAGACCGTCGCGAGGGGGGAGGTCTCGGTCATGCCCCACGCCTGGGTGATCGGGATGCCGAGCGCCTCGCGCCATGCTTCCGACAGCACCTTCGGCACGGCCGACCCGCCGCACACGATGGTGCGCAGCGAGGACAGGTCGTGGTCCTTGAGCATCGGCACCATGCCCATCCAGATGGTGGGAACGCCGGCCGCGACCGTGACCTGCTGCGATTCGATCAGGTCGATCAAAGTCGTCGGCGACAGGTCGGGACCGGGCATGACGAAGGACGAGCCGGCCATGAACGCCGCGTACGGCAGGCCCCACGCATTCGCGTGGAACATCGGTACGACCGGCAGGATGCGGTCGCTCTCGCGCAGGGCGAAGGTGGACGTCGACAGGCACGCATTCGAATGCAGCCACATCGAGCGGTGGGTGTAGAACACGCCTTTCGGGTTGCCGGTCGTGCCCGTGGTGTAGCAGATGGCCGCGCCCTGCCGCTCGTCGTCTACGCGGTCGGTGAAGTCGATCGGCTCGGCGCTACCGACGACATCCTCGTAGCGGACGACGCGCGAGTCGTCGGGGAGGTCTTCATCGGCGCCGTCGTCCATCACCACGACGTGCTTGACGGTGTCGAGCTCAGGCAGGTACTTCGCGAACATCCCGAGCAACGACCGGTCGACGAACACGACCTCGTCCTCGGCATGATTGACCGTGTAGATCAACTGCTCGGGGAAGTAGCGGATGTTCGCGGTGTGCATGACCCGCCCGGTGCCGGGGATCGCGAAGTACAGCGCGAGGTGGCGGGCGCTGTTCCAGGCGAATGTCGCTACTCGGCCCTGATCGGAGACGCCGAACGCGTCCAGCGCCGACGCGATCTTGCGCGCCTCGTCCTGGACGTCGGCGAACGTGCTCGTCTGCAGCCCGTCCTTGGTGTTGGTCACTACCGTCTTCGTGCCGAAGTAGCGGCCACCGCGGTTGAAGATCCAGTTGGTCGTGAGCTGCGTGTCCTGCATCAGTCCCTGCATGTGCAAACCTTCGTTCAGGTCGGGCCGAAGGGCAAGTGAGGATTCGTCCGGATCACGGTGCGCGGGTGACCTGATACGCGTGCGTGCTCATCGTGTCGCTGGAGAAGAATCCGTCCGCGCTGTGCAGGAACGCGTCGATGGAGCCGTTGCCGGCGTTCTGCGCGCTCACCGCCTCCGGCTCGTAGCTCTGCAGCAGGTCGTGGTTCGCGCCGATGCTGCCGTGCTGCTCGTAGGCCTGCACAGTTGTCACGTTGGGGCGGTCAGGATTGGGCACGTCGTCGAGTGCCGGCACGATGTCGGCGGAGTTCTCGAGTGCGAGCAGTTGCACGTTCGCCGGGAGATCGGCAGCGAGCGCGCCGACCGGCGAGCCGGCCGTGACGACGTGGGTGATCCGGAAGCGGCCTGACCGGGCGGCGTCGCGTGCTGCGTTCACCGCGACGATGCCACCCTCGCTGTGGCCGACCAGCATGATCGGGACCTCGGGATGCACATCGGCGTCGGCAAGGGCCTGGAACACCCCGCGTTCGTAGGACGTGTCGTGCTCGGCGATGGCGAGGATGTCGGTGCCGACGCTCGTTACGTCGGCGACGGGTGCGGGATTCCACGACTTCGTTCCGGGGATGTCGACGATCGCGCGGCGCACGCCGTCGGCACCGGTCACGAACGACACCGATATCTCCCCGGGCCGACCCTGGTTGCGCGTCGACAGATCGAGCACGAGGTCGCTGAGCGTCCGGGGCGGAATCGAGGTGGTCGGATCGGATCCCAGATCGTGCAGCACGGGCGACCCGTCGAGGATGAACGGGGACACCAGCCGCGGCAGCGCGTACATCGGCGAGAAGTCGTGCTCGGGCACGCCGGTCATCGACGCCATGAGTGCTGTCGGCAGCAGCGACGTGCTGCCCCACACCGAGTCGGCGAGCGAGTCGAGGAACGAGCTGCCGACACTCTGCTCGGCGTCGCGGTAGGCGGCCGCGGCGGCGAGCACGAGCAGCATGAGGGACGCGGCAAGTTCGTCGACCGACTGGAGCGCGGCCTGCTGGGCACCGAGCTCGCGACGCACTGACGCGATCCCGGTCGGGTAGTCGGCCTCGGCCGCGACGAGCGTCCACTGCAACGTGGGCGCGGTGACATCGTTGACCGCGTCGTCGAGCGCGATGCTCGTCGTGCGCAGCACTGCTGCGAGCGTGTGCAAGTCGTCGATGTGCGCCGCGATGCCGTCGGCGCCGCCGGTTACCTTGACGGTGCTCATGGCATTTGGGCCACGCGCGTGGCGCAAGTGCTCAGGTCTTCGGCGATCGTCTGCAATGCGATGCTGCTTGCCAGCAACTGGCTGCACAGGGCGTCGAGCGCGACGCGGCATCGACTCGCTGCGGGGGAGCGCCAGCGCATCGCATCTCGCTGTCGCGCGAGCAGATGCGCGCGGGCACGCAACACCTCACCGTGCGTCTCGAACGCGACAGCGGCGCTACCCAAAGCCGTGGTGTCCATGGGTCGAGCGTGACGCCGGCTGCCGGTGTGACGCGCGGTGTTCACCCGTGCTGGGGACGAGTCGGTGGACAATCCTGGGCGCGTCGACAGCGCGCCATGCGGTGTTGACCACAGCGACCGTGATTCAATGGCGGCACGGTAAATCACACGGATGGAATTCGACTAGCGTCGGATCGGTCAGTCCGTCCCCGGTGAGCAGGAGCGCGACTCGTATGGCCAACGGCGATCACGCCCACGCGGTTTCCAAGAATGACGGGCACGACGGAAACGCCGAGGGCGAGTCGACCGACGGCCTGAGCCGGCGTGACCGCGACATCCTCGCCTTCGAGCGACAGTGGTGGAAGTACGCGGGCGCCAAGGAACAGGCCATCCGTGAGCTCTTCGACATGTCGACCACGCGCTACTACCAAGTGCTCAACGCGCTGATCGACACCCCGGCCGCGCTCGCGGCCGACCCGATGCTCGTCAAGCGGCTGCGCCGGCTGCGCGCCAGCCGCCAGCGGCAGCGCTCGGCGCGCCGCCTCGGCATCGAGGTCTGAGAGCAGGCCAACCCGCCTTTCCACTCCAGATGTGGGCCAGGCAAGATGCACTGCGGACGAGGCCTACCGGAGCTATGGACAACCAGCGCAACACCGAGCACAACAGCGATCAGAGCAGCGCTCCCGACTCTGCGGACGAAACCCCCGCGGACCCGTGGACCCCTGCTCCGGTCGCGCACGGCACCGGCACTCGACGCAGCGGCCGGGTGCAGCGTCAGCTGGCGCGGCGCCGCCAACGTGAGCGGATCATCGGCATCCTGATCGGCGTTCTCGGCATCGTCGTGCTCGTCATTGCCTTCCTGGCCCTGCGCAACCCCCATCACGCGGCGACCGCGGCCGGCACCGACACCCACCAGTCGACGCCGCAACAGTCCACGTCCGGCAGCGCAGGCTCGGGTACGTCGACGACCCCGTCCGGTTCGTCGTCCACGAGCAAGCCGGGCGCCATCGGATCCAAGCCGCTGATCGTGCTGAACCAGACGACGACGGCCGACCTCGCGCAGCAGGCGGCGCGGCGGTTCAAGCGCGCCGGCTGGCAGGTGCAGTCGACCCAGGAGGGTTACCAGAACGACGTCATCACGACGACGGCGTACTACGACCCGACCGTCGCCGGGGCGAAGCGCGCCGCGCTCGCCCTGGAACGCCAGTTCGCCACGATCCACCGCGTCGCTGAGCGTTTCTCGCAGCTACCGGCAGGCCCGGTAGTGGTCGTGCTCACCACCGACTATTCGGCCTGAGCTGGCGATTCGCCGCCTGTGCGATGATGGCTGGCAGTTCCACAATCGAATAGCACCGCTCATCCAGAGGGGCAGAGGGACCGGCCCGACGAAGCCCCGGCAACCGCGTGTGAAGCAGGCTCTGCCTGCGCCGACACGAAGGTGCCAACTCCGGCCTGGCAGCGCATCAGCGCGCCGGGGAAGATGAGGAGAAAGGCCTCGTTTCGTCATGACAGCTCTTGCCGATCAACGCACCTCGCCCGCGTCCGGGCTCATCT
>CAVWSE010000032.1:0-138994 GCA_963757455.1 uncultured Actinomycetota bacterium | reverse complement strand
GCGATGCCGAGCCGCTGCTTCATCCCGTGGCTGTAGGACTTCACGCGACGATCGATCGACGCGCCCAGCCCGGCGATCTCGAGTGCGGTGTCGAAGGCGGCGTCCTCGTCGGGACGTCCGGTTGCAGCCCAGAACAGGCGCAGGTTCTCGCGGCCGGACAGGTGCGGCAGGAAGCCTGGGCCTTCGATGAACGCGCCGAGCCGGGCGAGGACCGGCGCACCTGGGACGACCGGCTGGCCGAACACGTGCACGACGCCCTTGGTCGGGGTGATCAATCCGACGAGCACGCGCAGCGCCGTGGTCTTGCCGGCTCCGTTCGGGCCAGCAGTCCGACCACCTGGCCGCGTTCGACGGTGAAACTCACGTCGTCAACGGCGCGGTAGCCGCCGGAGTACTCCTTGACCAGCGACTCGATGCTGACCGGGACCTCCGCCAAGTCCGGACGCGGCTCGAGTGAGGTGCGGCGGCGCCGGATGACGAAGCCGACTGAAAGCATCGTCGCGAGCGCGACGATGACGCCGACGATCAACCACGCGGCGGGATGTTCGCTGGTCGTCTGCACCGTGCCGCTCGACGTCGGCACCGTCAGGTTTCCTGTCAGTCCGTCCAGCGCGATCGTGTAGGTGCGGGCGTCCTGCGGCAGCTGATACGCGAAGTCGGTCGTCGCGACGGTGAGCACGAGACGGTGACCGGACGCAACGGTGTGGACTATCCACGGCAACCGCACGGTGACCGATGTCGGCCGGCCGGGGGTCAGCCCGGTCAGCCGCAACGGTGCGACGAGCTGCGACGGCAGCGTGTTCGTGCCGTCGGACGAGACGTCGCGCAATCCGATGAACAGCGTTGCGTCCGTCGTCGACTTGGGTGTGACGGACAGCCGCACCGACGACCCGCCCGCGATCAAGTACGACGACGAGAGCGCGGGCGAGGCGAACGTGGCGGTCTGGGCAGGGACCGTGCTCAACGTCGCGGTCGCCTGGTCGAGGCCGCCGAACGTGCTGAGGATGCCGCTCAGCCCGGGAATCGCCGTGATCGCGGCGGGCGTGCCGCGGCCGGAGCGCCCACTTGTTGCGGCGGGCCGGTCAGCGTGACGGCCTTCGACTGTTGCGCCGTGCCGTCAATACCGGGATAGCCAGGCGCCTCGCGGATCTGCTGGCGCAGCCGCCCGCTCGACGACGACAGCAGCGCGTCCTGTTCGGAGAAGTCGAACGGCTGCTTGCCGTGGACGCCCGAGCCGAAGGCAGCGCCGAACCAGTTGAGCATCTGCGAGGTTGCATCGTCGCCGCCTCGGGACGAGTCGTCGTGCCCGCCGCGGCGCCACACGACCTTCACCGGCGTGCCGTTGGCGGCGATGCCGCGGGCATTGGCATCGGCCTCGCCCAGGCCGAACAGCGAGTCCTGCTCACCCTGGGTCAGCAGGGTCGGCGCGTGGATGCGGTTCAGGATCGAGGCAGGGCTCGCCTGCGCCATGAGCGTGCGCATCGCTGCGTCCGGGGTGCCGTTCTGCGCTGCGTTCTGATACGCGGCACAGACGTTGGGTGCGAATCTGCCGCACGACACGGTGCCCTTGGGCACGCCCGGCGGGTCGCTGTTGCGGGACGAGTCGATCACGCCGCCGAGGTTCGCCGAGAACGCGTTGCCGAACAGCGTCCCCGCCCACAATTTCTTGAACACGCCCGGACCGTTGCCCGCAGCGTTCGGGAACAGCGCGTGCGAGAGGTCGTTCCACGTGATGTCGGCCGCGACCGCCTTGATGCGCTGGTCGTAGCCGGCGAGCAGCAGCGCGAGCCCGCCACCGTACGAACTGCCCGCGACGGCGATCTTCGTCTTGTCGACCTGCGGCAGCGTCGTCAGGTAGTCGACGAGCAGCTTCGCGTCATGCACCTCGAACGACGGCGAGTCGAAGTGGATCAGGCCGCCCGAGTTGCCGAAGCCGCGCGCTGTGTACGCGAGCGCGACGTAACCGTGCTGGGCCAACGTCTGCGCCGTGCCGGCGAGATCGCTCTTGTCGCCGCCGAAACCCTGCGCGAGCAGCACCGCCGGAGCCGGCGTCGTGTCCGGGAGGTAGAGGGTGGTGTCGAGCTTGACCGCAGTACCGTCCGGCTCGGGCGTGCCGGTGATCATCTTCGTGACAGTGCGGTACCCGGCGGACGAGTTGGTGATACCGACGACGACAAACGTCGCGATCAGCACGACAACGATCGCCAAGGGGATGAACACCTTGCGCGTGCGCAGCCGGTTCCACAGCTGCGCCCGTCTCATTCAGTCAGCGTACGGATCGGTGGTGAGAGCGGCCTCGGGGTCGTCCCCCAATTCGCCCTGATCAATGCAGGCTGCGCGCCACTTTGACGATCTCGGAACTTGGCAGGAAGTCATTGCCACAAACGGTGGCCAGGACCCATCGGCTCGGCGACCAGCCAAGACAATGCGGCGCGTCCGGATCGAATCGGGCCTGATGGCCGTTCACCTCGACGGTCTGCGAACCGGCCGGGACGGGCTCGGCGACGCCGACGACGCTATAGGCGACAGTGAGCAACCGGCCGCCCGGACTGGTGCGGTAGACGCGCCGCGCGGTCAGCGCCCCGCCGGACATGGCACCTCGGCGCGTGCTCCGGTATCCGGGTGGCACATATCCGGCGACGGGGATCGAGTTGAGGTCGACTACCGCGCGCCGCGCGGTGTCGTCGTACACCGTCCGATTGCCGAGCGATGCGCGGAGGTAGACGGGGACCGCGGTGTCGTCGCTGCCAGGCCGACCGCAATGGATCGCCCCGCCCGGCCGTTGGCCGGCGAGCACGATCTGGATCCCCTTCTGTGTCTCCACCTGCGATCTGATGTAGATCTGGGTCGCGCCGCACTGTGCACCCGTGGTCGGAACGACGGCGAAGATGACGCCGAGTCCGTTCTTGGGGATCACCGCGACGCTGAATCGCACATGCGGGAGGGGGACGACGGCAGGCTGCGGCCTGACCGTCGTGGCTGCGGGCACGCGGTGCGCCGTGCGTGGCCAGTGGATGACCGTGAGCACCGCTGCAGACACCGCGACGGCACATGCTGCCAGCGCCAGCGCGGTGCGCGCGCCCGCTCGGCTTCTTGCGGCAAGCGCGCGATCGAGCGCCTCATCCAGTGCGGGTGGTGGGTCGTCGTGCCAGTTCGCGGCGTCTCGGCGCAGGCGCTCTTCGAGGTCGATCATCGGTAGTCCTCTCCCAGCAGCGCGCGCAGCCGGGCGCGCGCGTCGGACAGCGTTGACTTGACGGTGCCGGGTGCGCAGCCGAGCACTTCGGCGGCGTCGGCGACCGGCACGCCGAGGTAGTAGTGCAACGCCACCGCTGCTCGTTGCCGATCAGTCAGTTTCTGCAGCGCGGCCCGCAGGTCCACGTCGGCATCGTGATCACGATCAGCATCGGCCACGTCGACGAGCTCGCTGACCGGGCGCCGGCGCCGACGATGCTTGGCAGCCTGATCGGCCACGATCGCGAGCAGCCAATTGCGCGGCGTGCCACGATCCGGATCGAACTGACCCCGCTTGCGCCATGCCGAGGCCAGGGCGTCCTGGAGGATGTCGTCGCCGTCCGTCGATCGGGTCAGCCGGCGCGCCAGCGCCGCCATGATGTCCCAGTGCGGCCGCACGAATGCGGCGAACGTCTCGCGTTCGGACGCCGACACGGTGGGTTCGGACGTTGCCTGCACACCCTCTCTACCCACGGCAGCGCCGATCGGTTGGGTCAGAGTTCTTTCTGAAGTGCCTCGTCCTTCGCCATCGCCACGTCACGCAGTTCGCGCTGGTAGGCGACGAGCTTCTCGGCGACCACGCTGTCGGACGCGCCGAGGATGCGCGCGGCGAGCAGGCCGGCGTTGCGGGCGTTGCCGATTCCGACCGTGGCGACCGGGATGCCGCCGGGCATCTGGACGATCGACAGCAGCGAGTCCATGCCATCGAGGTACTTGAGCGGGACCGGCACGCCGATCACCGGCAACGTCGTGAGTGAGGCGACCATGCCGGGCAGGTGGGCTGCTCCCCCGGCGCCGGCGATGATCACCTTGACGCCGCGTCCGGCCGCCTCGGCCGCGAAGCGGGTCATCTCGATGGGCATGCGGTGCGCCGAGACGACGTGCACCTCGTGGTCGACGCCCAGCCCGCGCAACTCGTCCGCGGCCGGCTTCATCGTCGGCCAGTCGGAATCGCTGCCCATGATGATCGCGACGTCAGGCATACCCGTCCCCTCCCCCGCTTTGCCCCGCGGGCACACGTGAAATCGCCGAAATCGCGTGTCTGCGCGGGGCAAAGCGCGCCGCGGCGGGGCAAAGCGCGACGGTCACGACGCGTCTCCGTTGGCGAGGTAGTCGGCAGCAGCGACGGCGCGGGCACGCACCTCGGTCAGATCGCGGCCGAGCGCGGTGACGTGTCCGACCTTGCGGCCGGGACGGAATCCCTTGCCGTACAGATGGATCTTCACGTCCGGCCACTTCGCCATGCAATGGTGCACGCGCTCGTCGATCCCCTTCGGAACAACACCATCGGGCCCGCCGAGCAGGTTCGCCATCACGACCACCGGAGCCGTGAGCGAGGTCGCGCCCAGGGGGTAGTCGAGCACGGCGCGCAGGTGCTGCTCGAACTGCGAGGTGCGTGCGCCCTCGATCGTCCAGTGCGCCGAGTTGTGCGGACGCATCGCGAGTTCGTTGACCAGCAGCCGTCCGTCGGTCGTCTCGAACAGCTCGACCGCGAGGACGCCGGTGACGCCGAGCTCGGCCGCGATGCGCAGCGCGAGTTGCTGCGCCTCGTCCGACAGCTCCTCGGACAGGTCCGGCGCCGGCGCGATCACCTCGACGCAGATACCGTCGCGCTGGACCGTCTCGACCACCGGCCAGACCGCGCCCTGGCCGAACGGCGACCGCGCGACGTCGGCGGCGAGTTCGCGCGCGATCGGCACCTTCTCTTCCGCGATGAGCGGGGTACCGGACGCGAGCACGGCCGCGGCGTCGATCGCGTTGCCGATGACCCACACGCCCTTGCCGTCGTAGCCGCCGCGGGCCGCCTTGAGCACGAGCGGCCAGCCGACCTGCGCAGCGAACTCGTCCAGGTCCGCCGGTGACTCGATGCGTCGCCATCGCGGGCACGCAATGTCCAGGTCGGACAGCCGCGAGCGCATCTCGGCCTTGTCCTGGGCGAACCGCAGCGCGTCCGCGCCGGGATGGACGGCCACACCGTCTGCAGCCAGGGCCGCGATGTGCTCGTTCGGGACGTGCTCGTGGTCCCAGGTCACTACGTCGCACCCGGCTGCGAAGCGGCGCAGATCCTCCAGCGACCGGTAGTCGCCGACCTCGACGTCGTGGGCCACGAGGGCCGCACCGTCGTCGGCCGAATCGGCCAGGATCCGCAGTGACTGGCCCAGCGCGATCGCCGCCTGATGGGTCATCCGCGCCAATTGCCCGGCCCCGACCATGCCCACGACGGGCAGTCCGGTGCGGGCATCCACGAAAGAGAGCTTAGAGCGCTGCGGGGTTCCGGCCCCTGCGCTGGGTACGATCCACCTCGATGACCGCCACCGATGCCCGACTCGAGTTTGCGCGAGCGCCTGCAGATCTATCTGCGCGACTCGTGGCGGATTCTCCTCAAAGAAGTCAGCGCGTTCGGCGCTGTGGGCATCTTCGCGCTGGCCATCGACGTCGGCGTGTTCACGTGGCTCGCCCCCGACGGTGCGATCAAGGCCAAGCTCGTCTCGACGGTTCTGTCGACGACGTTCGCCTATGTCGGCAACCGCTACCTGTCGTTCTCGCATCGGGCGCGCACCAGTTTGGCCCGCGAAACCGCATTCTTCTTCGGCATCAACGCGATCACACTCGTGTTCTCCGAAGGCGCCATCGCCCTGTTCGTGTACCCACTGCACTACGCCCACGGCAGCACGACGGTCTTCTTCGTCAACATCGGCACGATCGGGGTCGGCACATTGTTCCGGTTCTGGGCCTACAAGCGGTTCGTCTTCCTGCACCCGGACAAGGTGCACCTGCACGCCCACGGCCCCGACCTCGACGCCGAACTGGCGGAGTAGGCCCTAGTCGCCGCCACCGATGTCGGTGGCGTAAGCCTCGTAGATCAGATCGGCGCCGCGTTGGCGGTGCCGGACGATGCGTCCGAGCACGCTGGTGCCCTGCTCTCGCAGGTCCGCAACGTCGGAGGGCGCGACCGGCGCCTCTGAGGCGGCCGCGAGCGCGGCGATGTCTGCGGCAATGGTCTTGTGCTCCTCGACCAGGGCCGCGACCTGGTTGGCCAGCCTGAGGTCGCCGTCGAGGATCGTCTCGTGCAGCCCGTCCGGGCCCTCGGTGACCTCGACATGGAAGGCGAACTCGGTCGCCAGCCGGTCGACCGCGCGGTGCAGGTGTTCGCCCCAGACCACGGCCCGGTCGGACCCCGGCGAGGCCAGCGCGCTCTCGACGGAATCGAGGGTTTCCCGCAACTCTGCGCGGCGGCGGCGCACCGCATCGAGGGCATCACGTTGCCGGGCCTGGGTGGTCATGTCCATCGGTGCCTCCTGCAGAGGTTCGCCGTGGGGCCGAGATCTCATGCTGAGCCAGGTCGGGCATTTCGTAAATACCCAAACCGGCGTGGCGGCAGAAACCCACCGCGCGCCTACAGCGGGCGCCGGGCTCACACCGAGATTCGCACGGCACCTCGCCCGGCTTCCGCGATCGCTCGCGCCACCGTCTCGAAGTCGCCCTCGAGCAGCCCGGCGGTGACCCGGATGTGCGCAGCCTGGCCCGGCAGCACCGCGAACGGTGCACCGGGCGCGACCCCGATGCCCTGACCGGCCAGCCGCACGACCGTCGCGGTCTCGTCGACGACGGGGACCCAGATGTTGATGCCGTCCGTCCCGCCGACCGGGACGCCGTCGGCAGCGAGTGCGGCGACGAGGTTCGCGCGCCGCTCGCCGTAGGCATCGCGGGCGCGGGCGACGCTCCTGACCGAGGACGGGTCGGTGAGCAGCGCGAGCAGCACCCGTTGCAGCAGCCGACTGCTCCACCCCTGGCCGAGCTGGCGCAACATCATCACGCTTGCGGCGAGCTCGGCCGGGGCAGAGAGCGCCGCGAGCCGCAGGTCCGGGCCGTGCGACTTGGCGAAGCTGCGCACATGCACGGTGCGTTCGGGCGCCCACGTCCCGATGCTGATCGGGTCGGCCGCGGCGACCGCGCCGGACGAATCGTCCTCGACGACGACGGCGTTCGAGCGGCGGCTGACCCGGGCGAGTTCCTCGGCACGGTCGGGCGTCAGCGACACACCCGTCGGGTTCTGCGCCCGGGGTTGCAGGTAGACCGCGCTCACCCGTCCCGCCGCCCGGAGCGCGTCGGCCGACATGCCGGCGGCATCGACCGGGACGCCGATCACGCTCGCGCCGGCCGCCTCGAGCAGGTCGAGCAGCGGCGGGAAGCACGGATGCTCGACGGCCACCCGATCGCCGACCTCGACCAGCACCCGGGTGACGAGCTCGAGGCCGTCCATCGCACCGTCGACGACAGTCAGCTCCTCCGGCGGGTACGGCCAGTCGGACCGCAACACCTCGGCCAGTTCGGGGACGACCGGAGCGTCGAGATAGCTGCTCGGCGTTGCTCCCGAGCCGCGCAGCGAGGCGACCGCTCGCGAGAGATCGGGCAGCAGCGCGGGGTCGGGGACACCGGTCGACAGGTCGAGGCGGAATGCGCTCGTGCGGTCGAGCGTGCGTTGGTAGCGCGGCGAGCCGGTGCGCTTGCGGTCGGCGACGGTCGTGCCGCGGCGTCCGTCCGTGCGGATCGTGCCGGCGCGGGCCAGCAGCGACCATGCACCGCTCACGGTCGTCGGCGATAGGCCCAGCTCGGCGGCCACGGTGCGGATGGGCGGCAGCCGGTCGCCGGCACCCAGCGCGCCCTCGCGCACGGCTCGGCTGATCGCACTCGCCAGCCCGCGGGCCGACGGGTCGTCCAGCCGGTCCCGCACCACGTCCAGCACTTTTGTAACGTAGCAAAAGTTCTATTGTGCGGTACAGATTGCGCTCCTACCGTGGCAGGCATGAGTACCCGCATTTCGCACTGGATCGACGGAAAGATCACCGCCGGGACGTCCGGCCGCACGGCGGCCGTGTTCAACCCGGCCACCGGACTGCAGAGCGGCGAGGTCGACCTCGCCGGCGCCGCCGAGGTCGATGCGGCCGTCGCCTCGGCGAAGGCGGCCGCGCCCGAATGGCGCGCTGCCTCGCTGTCACGGCGCAGCGGCGTGCTGTTCGCGTTCCGGCAGCTGTTGCACGACAACGCGGACGAGCTCGCCAAGATCCTGACCTCCGAGCACGGCAAGGTGCTCGCGGACTCGCACGGCGAGATCGCGCGCGGGCTCGAGAACGTCGAATATGCATGCGGCGTGCCCGAGCTGATGAAGGGCGGCTACAGCGAGCAGGCCGGCACCGGCGTCGACGTCTACTCGATCCGCCAGCCGCTCGGCGTGGTCGCCGGCATCACCCCGTTCAACTTCCCGGCGATGGTGCCGCTGTGGATGGCCGCCAACGCGATCGCGACCGGCAACGCGTTCGTCCTCAAGCCCTCGGAGAAGGACCCGTCGTCGGCGCTGTTCCTCGCCGAGTTGTGGAAGCGGGCCGGCCTGCCGGACGGCATCTTCACCGTCGTGCACGGCGACAAGGAAGCAGTCGACGCGATCCTGGCGCACCCCGACATCGCCGCGGTCAGCTTCGTCGGCTCGACCCCGATCGCGAAGTACATCTACGAGACCGGGACGGCCGCGGGCAAGCGGGTGCAGGCACTCGGCGGCGCGAAGAACCACATGGTCGTGCTCCCGGACGCCGACGTCGACATGGCTGCCGACGCCGCGGTGTCAGCGGCTTATGGTGCGGCCGGCGAGCGGTGCATGGCGGTTTCGGTCGCGGTGGCCGTCGGCGACGTCGGCGACCCGCTCGTCGACGCGATCGCCGCCCGGCTGCCCAAGCTGCGCGTCGGCGACGGGATGGATCCCGATTCCGAGATGGGCCCGCTGATCACGCGCGAGCACCGCGACAAGGTCGCCGGCTACATCGCGTCCGGCGCGCAGAGCGGCGCGAGCGTTGTCGTCGACGGACGCGAGAGCGACGTCCCGTCCGACGGGTTCTTCCTGGGCACGACGCTGCTCGACAAGGTGACCCCCGAGATGGAGGTCTACCGCGACGAGATCTTCGGGCCGGTGCTGTGCGTCGTGCGCGCCGACAGCTACGACGACGCCGTCCGCCTGATCAACGCGAACGCCTTCGCCAACGGGGTGGCGATCTTCACCCGTGACGGCGGCGCCGCGCGGCGATTCCAGTTCGACATCGAGGTCGGCATGGTCGGCATCAACGTCCCGATCCCGGTGCCGGTGTCGTACTACTCCTTCGGCGGCTGGAAGAACTCGCTGTTCGGAGACACCCACATGTACGGCCCCGAGGGCGTCAACTTCTACACCCGTGGCAAGGTCGTGACGTCACGGTGGCCCGACCCGGCCACGTCCACGATCGATCTTGGTTTTCCCCGCACGCGATGAGCGCTCGGCGATGAGCGCTCGCGCGAAGAGCCGATAAGCACAGTCTGCGACGCAAGGAGCAGATCGGCCGGCGGACGGGCCCGAGCGGAGCGAGCGGCCCAGACGCCGACCGATGAAGCGCCGAAAGGATCAACAGATGAAAGAACTCGACGGCATCCCCACCGACGAAGCGACGGTGCGCAAGCTCGACCGCGCGCACGTGTTCCACTCGTGGTCGGCGCAGGGGCTCATCGACCCGTTGCCGATCGCGTCGGCGCAGGGCTCGTACTTCACCGACTACGAGGGCAAGCGGTATCTCGACTTCTCGTCCCAGTTGGTGAACGTCAACATCGGCTACCAGCACCCGAAGCTGATCGCGGCGATCCAGGAGTACGCCGCGAAGATGACGACGATCCAGCCTGCGTTCGCGAACGACGCGCGCAGTGAGGCGGCGCGGCTGATCTGCGAGCTCGCGCCGGGCGATCTGAACCGGATCTTCTTCACCAACGGCGGTGCCGAGGCGACCGAGAACGCAATGCGCATGGCCAAGCTGCACACCGGCCGGCACAAGATCATGGCCGCGTACCGCAGCTACCACGGCGCGACCGCCGGCGCGATCACCATGACCGGCGACCCGCGCCGCTGGGGCGCCGAGCCGGCGATGCCCGGTGTCGTGCACTACTGGGGCCCGTACCCGTACCGCTCGGCGTTCCACTCGAGTACGCCTGAGGAAGAGACCGAGCGCGCGCTGCAGCACCTGCGCGACCTGATCATGGTCGAGGGCGCGCAGACGATCGCGGCGATCATCCTCGAGACGGTCGTCGGGACGAACGGCATCCTCGTCCCGCCGCCGGGTTACCTCGCCGGCGTGCGCGCGATCTGCGACGAGCACGGCATCGTGATGATCGCCGACGAGGTGATGGCCGGCTTCGGACGCTGCGGTGAGTGGTTCGCGATCCAGCATTGGGACGTCACCCCCGACCTGATCACGTTCGCGAAGGGCGTCAACAGCGGCTACATCCCGATCGGCGGCGTGCTGATCAACGATGCGATCGCGGCGACGTTCGACCAGCGGGTCTACCCCGGCGGGCTCACGTACTCGGGGCACCCGCTCGCGTGCGCTTCGGCGGTCGCGTCGATCAACATCTTCAAGGACGAGGGGATCATCGAGAACGCCCGGCGCCTCGGCACCGACGTGATCGGGCCCGAGCTGGCCAAGATCGCCGACCGGCACCCGTCCGTCGGTGAGGTGCGCGGGCTCGGGGTGTTCTGGGCAGTCGAGCTCGTGCGCTCGAAGCAAACCCGCGAACCGCTCGTCCCGTACAACGCCGCCGGTAAGGACGCCGCGCCGATGAACGAGTTCGCCGCCGCGTGCAAGCAGCGCGGCATGTGGCCGATGACCCACTTCAACCGCACGCACGTCGTCCCGCCGTGCACCGTCGACCGAGCAGGAAGTGCGCGAGGGCCTCGCGATTCTCGACGAAGCGCTCGAGGTGGCCGACCGCTACGCGTCCTGATCGTCAGTGCAGGTGGTCGGCCGCCCACGTCCCGAGCTGGTCGAGGATCGGCACGAGCGCGGTGCCGGCATCGGTGAGTTCGTAGCTCACGCCGGGCGGACGGGTGTCGGTGACGGTCCGTTTCACGAGCCCGGCGGAGCACAGCTCGCCCAGCCGGTCAGACAGCATCGAGTCGGTGATCGACCCGATCGCGCGCCGGATCCCCGCGAAACCGGCCGGCCCGGTGCGCAGCGCACCCAGGATGATGCCGTTCCACCGCTTGCCGAGCAGGCCGAAGGCAACCGAGAGCGCCGCGTCGCACGTGGGCGCGGAATGCGCCTCAGGGTGCTCGACCTCACGTACCTCAGCCATGGGAATCACCCTATCTGAGCTTGCGTTCTCCAAGTCACTAGTGTTTTGCTAGTTCATAGCAACACGCTGGCAACACGTTTCCTACGTGTTCCTACAACTTGGAGGACCCATGTCCCTGTTCCGCCTCGACGCAAGTATCCGCACCGAGGGCTCGCACAGCCGCGAGATCGCCGACATCGTCGAGCGCGAGTGGCTGGCCGACAACCCCGGTGACACCGTCGTGCGCCGCCACATCGGTACCGAGCCGGTGCCCGCGACCGCGTGGGCCGCTGCTGTCGGTGCCGGCATGACACCCGAAGACCAGCGCAGCGCCGACCAGCGTGATGCCGTTGCCCTGGCCAAGGCCGAAGTCGACCGCATGGTCGAGGCCGACGCCCTGCTGTTCGCCGTCCCGCTCTACAACTTCGGCGTCTCGCAGCACTTCAAGACCTGGGTCGACCTCGTGATCACCGACCCGCGCATGGCCGCCGGTACGACTCCAGCCATTGCCGGCAAGCCCGCAGTGCTCGCCACCGTGCGCGGTGGCAACTACTCCGAGGGCACTCCGCGCGAGGGCTGGGACCACGCGACCGGCTGGATGCGCCGCATCCTCGAGGACGTCTGGCAGCTCGACCTGCGCGTCGTCGAGCGCGAGTTCACCCTGGTCGGCGTGAACCCGGCCCTCGACCAGTTCAAGGACGTGGCTGATCAGCTCGCCGAGCAGGCCCGCGAACTGGCGCGCCACCACGGCCGCGAGCTCGCCGGCCGCAGCGCCGCCTGACCGCGTCCCTCCTCCGACAGCGGTCAGTTCGAGCCGCAGTGGTCAGTCGTGACTGACCGCTGCGGCCGAAACCGACCACGTCAGCAGCCGTCGCCTCCGGGCGCCGGCGCGACGTCGCCCGGCCCGCTCTGCGTCGCACGCCACCACAGATCGTCGATCGCCGATGTGAACGGTGCCGAGTAGGACGTGTACTCGAAGCAACCGCCTTGATGCCAACCGCCGATCAGGCCGTCGACGTAACCGTGGTTGAGCCACGGGCTCCCGCTGCTCCCGCCGACGAAACCGTGGCAGTTGAACGCGGGATATCCGTTCGCGTAGTACACGGTCGTTGTGCACTCGACGGGGTCGTCGTTGATGCCGCTGTTGTAGGCGACGTCGGTGATCTTCCATCGGCTGCCCGGCGCGAGGCCGAGGCTGTTCGCGCCGGTGATGTCCTGGATGCCGAGCAGGCTGCCGTGCCGCCACTGTCGACGGATCCGCAGGAATGCGTAGTCGTAGTGCGGGTTCTGCCCGTCCAGCCATTGCGAGGGCAGGTAGGCCGACATCACCGTCCAGACCCCGTAGGGCGTCTTGCCGCGGTCGTAACCCGGCGCGAACAGCCAGCCGTTCGGGTCACCGTTGAGGCAGTGCGCGGCGGTGATCAGCAGGTTGTGGCCGGGGCTCGCGACGACGCTCGCCGTGCAGGTGTGCCGGCTGCTCGTCCCATTCGCGAACAGCGCGCCGACAGTCGGATTGCCCGTGAAGGTGGTGGCTGTCGGCGTCCCCGGCGGAGCGGACGCCACAGCGGCACCGGCGCCGAAGGCGCACAGTAGAAGGACAGCGAAAACACAAGTAGTCACCCGTCGCACGGGTAACACTGTTCCCTGTCAGCTACGCCAGGTCAACCAGCGTTTCGAATGGTTTGACTTGTTCGAACGCGCGTTCGACAATGAACGGATGCTCGACGTGGCGATCCGCAAGGCCGACGGCACCACGGCCGTCGATCTCGGCCGGCGCGCCGCTCCCCCGCTGCCGGTGCACCCGGCGCTGGCCGAGGTGCTGCCGAGCGGACTGCGGCGGGGCAGCACGGTTGCCGTCAGCGGGTCGATCTCGCTGCTGCTCGCGACCCTCGGCGCCGCCTCGGCGGGCGGTGCGTGGTGCGCGCTGGTGGGCTTTCCCCGCATCAGCGCCGAGGCGGCGGCCGAGTACGGCATCGACCTGTCCCGGCTGGCGATAATCCCGGCGCCGGGCACGTCGTGGACGACCGCGGTCGGCGCACTGCTCGACGCACTCGACGTCGTTGCCGCCCGGCCACCGCGGTTGGCGCCCGGCGACGTGCGCCGCCTCGCAGCACGGGCTCGCACCCGGGAAGCGGTGCTCATGCCCTTCCTCGATCGCCGCAGCGGCGAGTGGCCGGGTGCCGACGTGCGGCTGCGGGCCGATGCCGGGCAGTGGTCGGGTATCGGCGAGGGCACCGGACGGTTGCGTTCGCGTCGTGTCGAGGTGCACGCCGACGGTCGCGGTCAGGCCGCCCGGCCCCGCTCGGTGACCCTGTGGCTACCGGGCGACGGCGGCGGTGTCGCACCCGCCGAGACAGCACACTCCACTCCCGTGGCACCGGTGATCGAACTCGCCGGTTAGGCCACCGCAACAGATGCGATCAGCCGTCGAATCTGCAACTATCTCGACGTGATCTTCGCCGACGGCACCCTCGCCCTGCTGATGCTGGGGCTGTGGATCTTCTGCATCATCGACGTGATCACCACCCCGGATCCGCGCAACCTGCCGAAGATGGCGTGGCTGTTCATCGTGATCATCCTGTCCGACATCGGCTCGATCGCCTGGCTGGTCGCCGGACGCAACTGGGGACCGCGGGTGACCACCTACCGCAGCGCCACCGTGGCCGGCACCGCCTACCCCGAATACGACCGGCCGGGACGGGCCGTACCGGCCAACCCGGACGACGACGAGGCCTTCCTCAAACAAGTCCGCGAGAGGGCCGAGACCCAGCGGCGCGAATACCAGGAACGGCGCAAGCGCGAACTGCAGACCGAGCAGGAGCGGCTGCAGAAGCGGCCCGAGACCGATCAGCCCTAGTCCCGCCCGCGCAGCAACGAGATCTTGAACGGTCGCAGTTCACCGCGCGCGTAACCGCCCGACACGCACGGATCCTCCGCGACGAACTGCTGCGCCGCTGCCTCGTCCGGCGCCTCGAACACGCACACCCCGGTGTTGACCGGACCCAGCGTCGGGCCGACGAGCACGATCGAACCCTCGGCGAACAGACGCTGCAGGCGGGCGAAGTGCGTCCCCCAGACCTGCTGTTCCTCGGCGGTCATCGTCTCGGCGAAGTTGTCGCGAGGCGCGTGCAGGAAGTAGATCCACTCGGCCACACGATCAGCTTCCCAGCTCGGCGGCGCGCGCGAGCAGCAGGCCGCGTTCGGATTCGTTCGCAGTCAAGGACGCGGCCCGTTCGAACTCGGCCCGCGCCTGATCATCGCGGCCGAGCTTGGCAAGCAGGTCGCCGCGCACGCTCGGCAGCAGGTAGTAATCGCGCAACGCCGGGACGTCGACGAGCGTGTCTACGATCGCCAGCCCCGCTTGTGGTCCGTCGGCCATCGCCACCGCTACGGCCCGATTCAGCTCGACGATCGGCGAACGGGTGAGATCGACCAACTCGCCGTACAAACGTGCGATCTCGACCCAATCGGTGTCCTCGGCCTGCGGCGCACGCGCGTGACAGGCCGCGATCCGCGCCTGCAGCAGGTAGGGCCCCGGCTCGGCGCCTGCCCGATCGAGATAGTCGAGCGCGTGCGTGATGAGCAATCGGTCCCACCGGCCGCGGTCCTGATCGAGCAGCGTCACCGGTTGCCCGGCCGCATCAACGCGGGCACGCAACCGCGACGCCTGGATCTCCATGAGTGCGGCCAGGCCGAGCACCTCGGCGCCGGGCACCAGCCCGACGAGCATCCGTCCCAACCGCATGGCTTCCGCGCACAGTTCCGGACGCGTCCACGCGACCCCGGCCGTGGCCGAATAGCCCTCGTTGAACAGCAGATACACCGTCTCGAGAACGGACGGCAGCCGCGCGGTCAGGTCGTCCCCTACCGGCACGTCGAACGGGACGCCGGCGGCGGACAGGGCCTTCTTCGCGCGCGTGATCCGTGCGGCCATGGCCGTGGTCTGCACGACGTAGGCGCGCGCGATCTCTTCAGTCGTCAGTCCGGCGACCATGCGCAGCGTGAGCGCCACGCGGGCCTCCGGAGTGAGCACCGGGTGGCATGCGGCAAACATCAGGCGCAACACGTCGTCGGTGACGTGCAGCTCCAGTTCCAGCTCCGCGACGGGATCGATTCCCGTCGGCAGGTCGCGTCCCATCACGTCCAGCTTGCGTTCCAGCGTCACCTCACGGCGTATCTGGTCGACCGCACGTCGCTTGGCGACGGTCATGAGCCAGGCGCCCGGGTTGTCCGGCACGCCTGACTTCGGCCACTGTTCGAGCGCTGCGACCAGCGCGTCCTGGGCGAGATCCTCGGCCCGTCCCAGATCGTGGACGGTGCGCGCGAGGGCCCCGATCAGTCGCGCCGACTCGATGCGCCAAACGGCCTCGACGGTGCGGGTCGCTGCAGGCACGCCGCCGGTGATCGCTCAGCCCTGTCCGGTCTGGTCGCGCAGGCGCTGCTCGTGTTCCTGCAGTTCCGGCGTGAACGCCTCGCCGAAGTCCTCCGGCGTGTGGAACGGACGGATCTCGACCTCGGCGCCGTCACCGAACGGGGCGCGCTTGAGCCACTCGACGGCCTCGTCCATGGACGCGACTTCCCAGATCCAGTAGCCGGCGACGAGTTCCTTCGTCTCGGTGAACGGGCCGTCGAGCACCGTCTTGGCGTCGGCGTCGAAGCGCACCCGCTTGCCGTGCGAGCTGTCACGCAGCCCGTCGCCGGCCAACATGACGCCGGCCTTCACGAGCTCGTCGTTGAAGGCGCCCATTCTCGTGAGCTCGTCGGTCGTCGGCATGACGCCGCGTTCGCTGTCCTCGTTGGCCTTGACCAGAACCATGACTCGCATCTCGTGCTCCCTGTCTCAGGTCGGGCTCCGCGCCCGGACTCATGCATGCGTCGAAGGACTACCGGCCGATTCGACACGTCGGCCGAAGACCTTTTCAGATTTCATTTCTCGCTCCGCGAGCGTCGCTCGGCCCTCCACACGACCTTCAGCCCGGACCAGTCGTCGTCGACCGCGGCAACCTTGACGTCCACGAGGCCGAGCGGCAGGACGGCATCGCGGATGCCGTTGTCGGTGACGTCGCTGACGTGTCCTGCAGCCTTGCGTGGCCACAGGACCCAGACCGAGCCGTCCGGGAAGATCCGTTCGCCCCATGCTGCGGCGTCCAGATCGTCAGGGCTGCGGACGAAGGCGATCAGCACGTCGACCGATCCGTGCGCGACACGGTCGAGCTCCGGCGGATCATCGAGCGACCAACCACGCGGCGCAGCAACGATGTCGACGCGCTGCCCGGATTTGAGTCCCAGCTTGCGTGCCTGCGGCGTCGCCGAGTAGCCGACCATGCCCGCGAGCATGCCAGCTGGCGCGTAGCCTGCGCGGCATGATCCGGGTTCTGCTCCTCGCGTTCGGTCTGATGCTTGCGACCGTGAGCGCCGCTGCCGCGAGCGCGCCGAACGCAACCGGGCCGGGAGCGTCGCCCGTCCCCGTGCCTGCAGCGGGACGCGCGGTCAACACCTCGCACCCGACGCGGTGGGTAGGCACCGGCACACCCGCCAGTTGCACGTCGGCCGCAGTCGTCGCAGCCGTGCGCAAGGGAGGCGTGATCAGGTTTCGCTGCGGGCCGAAGCCGGTGACCATCGTCATGCGGGCGACCGCGAGGGTCGTCAACACTTCGCACCGCGTCGTCCTCGACGGTCGCGGGCTCGTGACTCTCAGCGGTGCAGGAATCCGCCGGATCCTTTACATGGACACGTGCGACAAGAACCAGATCTGGACGACGTCGCACTGCGACAACCAGGCCGAGCCGCGGCTGATCGTGCAGAACATGTCGTTCACGCGCGGCAACTCGACCGGTCAGCATTTCGACGGCGGGGGCGGCGGGGCGATCTTCGCGCGCGGCGGCCAACTCCGTGTCGTGAACTCGCACTTCGTCGGCAACCGCTGCGACGCCCACGGACCCGACCTCGGCGGCGCCGCGGTACGGGCGTTGTCCCAGTTCCGTCAGCGGCCGGTCTACGTCACCGGATCCACCTTCCGCGGCAACGTGTGCAGCAACGGCGGCGGGTTGAGCAGCATCGGCGTCTCGTGGGTGGTGCTCAACAGCCGATTCGTCGCTAACCGCGCGGTCGGGCACGGCGCAAACCCGGCGCGGTCCGGTACTCGCGGTGGCGGCAGCGGTGCCGCGATCTACACCGACGGGGACACCTACTCGGTCACCCTCGGCGGCACATACATGGGCAACAACCACGCGAACGAAGGCGGCGGCGCGCTGTTTTTCGTCAGCAACGACCGCACGGGGACACTCGCAATCCGCCACAGCACTCTCTCGCACAACCCGAGCGACGGCTTCCACACCGCGGGGCTGCCGGGCATCTTCTACCTCGGCCACGGCCACCCGACGATCGTCTCGTCGATCCTGCGCTGACCGCCCTCGCAGCTAAGGCGTGATGGCGTCGATCGCGCGGAAGATCCGCTTCTCGCTGACGGGACGGGGTGTCCCGAGCTGTTGCGCCCAGAGGCTCACGCGCAGCTCCTCGAGCTGCCAGCCGATGGCACGCACGTCCTCGGCCGAGGCCCGCGTCGCAGGGAGCGCGTGCACGAGGTCGTCGTAAGCAGCCTGCACTGCTTGCACGCGGGCCATGCGCGCGGCATCGACCGCGGGGTCGCGTGGCAGCAGTTCGAGCCGGCGGGCGATCGCAGCGAGATAGCGGGCGAGATCGGGCAGTCGCGCACGTCCGGCGGCGGTGACGAAGCCCTGCGGCAGCAACGTGCGGAACTGCGCGCGGATGTCGTCGATCGCCGCGGCGTGGGCGGGCGGCGGGTCGGCAGGCAAGGCGCGGCGAACCTCGTGCGCCTGCGCGAGCACCCGCTCGATGCGCTCGACGATGTCGATCGTCGCCGGTACAAGATCGGCGGCGACCTTCGCACGCAACTCGTCGAAGGCCGGCTGCGTCCACGGCGGCGACGGGACGAGCGCGTCGACGGCCGCGTCCGCACAGTCGTCGAGCAGGGCGGCGACTGAGCCGTCGGGGTTCGCCCCGAGCACGAGCCGGGCGCGTGTCGACAACGAACGCTCGGCGGCCTTCACCGGCGACGACGTCGTGAGCCGCAACAACCGTCGGATGCCGGCACGCATCGCTGCCGACTGCTCGGCCGCAGAGGCGAACACGCGGATCGAGACGGAGTCGCCGGCGTCGACGTACGCCGGGAAGCCCCGCACCACGTGCTCGCCGCTGCTGCGCTCGAGCAGGTGCGGCAGCTCCGCCAGGTCGTCGGGCCAGGCCGCAAGGCCCCCGCGCTCGATGCCGCCCGCGACCGCCTTGGCGACCGCCGCACGCACCGGCGCCGCCAACTGCTCTTGCAGCGCAGAGAGGTCTTTGCCCCGCGCGATCTCGTTGCCCGCGTCGTCCTCGACGGCGAACGTGACGCGAAGGTGGGCCGGGAGCTTCGCCAGGTCGAATGCCTCCAGTGGAACCAGCACGCCACCGCGCCGATGCAGCTCTCGTTGCACACCCTCGAGCAGCGGCTCCTGTCCAGGAGTCAGTGCGGCGAGCACCGCGCGCGCGGTGTCCGGCGCGGGGACGAAGTGCCGACGGAGCTCCTTCGGGAGCGATCGGATGAGCGCTATGACGAGCTCCTCGCGCAGCGCCGGAACCTGCCAGCCGAACTCCTGCCCGCCCAGCCGGGCCAGTACATCAGCCGGGACGTGCACCGTGACGCCGTCGTCAGTGCTTCCCGGTTCGAACCGGTAGGTGATCGGTAATGCCAGGTTCCCTGATTGCCAGGTATCCGGATTGTCATCGCCAGCGGTCTCGTCGTGCCTGAGGAGGTCGTTTCGCGTCATCGTCAGCAGGTCGGGCGTCTTGTGCCGCTGCTTCTTCCACCAGGCGTCGAAGTGTCGACCGCTGACGGCTTCGGGCGGGATTCTGGTGTCGTAGAAGGCGAAGACCTCGTCATCACCCACGAGCAGGTCGCGGCGTCGCGCGCGCTCCTCGATCTCGATGAGCTCGGTCATCAGCGCCCGGTTGTCGCGGAAGAAATGGTGCCGCGTCGACCAGTCGCCCTCGACGAGTGCGTGGCGGATGAACAGGTCACGGGCCTCGACCGGGTCAACGTTTGCATACCCGACGCGGCGGCGCGCGACGATCGGCAGGCCGTACAGCGTGACCCGTTCGTAGGCCATCACCGCAGCGCGCCGCGCGTCCCAGTGCGGTTCGCTGTAACTGCGGTTCACGAGGTGGGCGGCGAGCTTCTCGACCGACTCGGGCTCCATTCGTGCTGCGATCCGTCCGAACAACCGCGACGTCTCAACGAGTTCGGCGACGACGACCCACTGCGGCGGACGCTTGCTCAGCACAGACCCTGGCGCGAGCACGAAATGCGAATTGCGGGCACCGAGGTAGTCGCGAGACTCGCCTTCGCGCAAACCCAGATGGCCCAGCAGGCCCGATACGACCGCTGCGTGCACGCGATCGGCGTCGGCGGGTTCGTCCGCCGTGACGATGCCGAGGCCGGCGGCGATCGTGCGCAACTGTCCGGCGAGGTCCTGCCACTCGCGGATGCGCAGGTAGTGGAGGAACTCGTCACGACACATGCGTCGGAACTGATTGCCCGACAGCTCCTTGCGCTGCGCGCGCACGTAGTTCCAGAGGTTGAGGTAGCTGACGAAATCGGAGTGCTCGTCGGCGAATCGGGCGTGCTTCTGGCGCGCCGCTTCCTCGGCGTCGGACGGTCGCTCGCGCGGGTCGGGGATCGACAACGCCGCGGCGATCACGAGAATTTCGCGCACACAACCTTCGTGCTCCGCCTGCAGGATCATCCGTGCAATGCGCGGATCGACGGGCAGTTGGGCGAGCCGGCGGCCCAGGTCGGTGATGCGCGCTGCCTGGTCGAACGCGCCGAGTTCTTGCAGCAAGGCGATGCCGTCGCGAACCGCTCGTTGGTCTGGCGGGTCGAGGAACGGGAAGTCCGCAACGTCGCCGATGCGCAGCGCCGCCATCTGCAGGAGCACGGCTGACAGGTTCGTGCGCAGGATCTCGGGCTCGGTGAATCGAGGCCGCGCCTCGAAGTCCGACTCGGCGTAGAGCCGGATGCAGATGCCGTCGGAAAGTCGCCCGCACCGCCCGGCCCGCTGCCCGGCCGATGCCTGCGAGATCGGTTCGATCGGCAGTCGCTGCACCTTGGTGCGCCGGCTGTACCGCGAGATGCGCGCTGTCCCAGGATCGACGACGTAGCGGATGCCCGGCACGGTGAGCGACGTTTCGGCAACGTTGGTTGCCAGCACGATGCGCCTGCCGGTGTGCGGCTCGAACACCTTCTGCTGCTCGGCGGTCGGCAATCGCGCGTACAGCGGCAGCACCTCCGTGTTGCGAAGTCTCGCACCGCGCAACGCGTCGGCGGTGTCGCGGATCTCGCGTTCGCCGGACAGGAACACGAGGACGTCACCGGGCTGTTCGCGATCCAACTCGCGTACTGCGTCGACGACGGCCTCGGTCTGATCACGAACGCGGACTCGCTGCACGACCTCGTGATCGGGATCGTCCGGATCGTCGTCGTCGGAGCCGGTGAGCTCGGGCTCGAGCGGGCGATAGCGGATCTCGACCGGATAGGTGCGACCGCTGACCTCGACAATCGGTGCGTCGCCGAAGTGTGCGCTGAACCGCTGCGGGTCGATCGTCGCGGATGTGACCACGAGTTTGAGATCGGGACGTTGCGGAAGCAACCTGGTGAGATAGCCGATCAAGAAGTCGATGTTCAAGCTTCGCTCGTGCGCCTCGTCCAGGATGAGCGTGTCGTAGCGGCGCAACATCCGGTCGCGCTGGACCTCGGCGAGCAGGATGCCGTCGGTCATCAGCTTGACGAGCGTGCGGTCGCTGACCTGGTCGGTGAACCGCACCGTGTAGCCGACGACATCACCGAGCGGCGTTTGCAGCTCGTCGGCGATGCGCTGCGCGACCGTGCGGGCGGCGAGCCGACGTGGCTGGGTGTGTCCGATCGTGCCGCGCACCCCGCGGCCGAGTTCTAGACAGATCTTGGGCAGTTGGGTCGTCTTGCCCGAACCGGTCTCGCCCGCGACGACGACGACCTGGTGGTCGCGGATTGCCGCGGCGAGGTCGTCGCGTTTGGCGCTGACCGGCAGGTCCGGATACGTGATCGTCGGCAGCGCTGCGCGACGGTCGGCCACGAGCAATTCGCTGCGGTCGATCTGCCTAGCGATCGCTGCGAAGTCGCCAGGGCGTCGCGCCTGCCTCAGCCGCTTGCCGAGCCGGGCCTCGTCGGCGAGTGTGACCCCGTCGAGACGGGCCCGGAGCTCGGCGGCGGACGGTGCGGACACTCGTCCAAGCCTATGGGGCAGCGCCTAACCCTTACCGGCCAGCAGATACTCGGCCACCGCCGGCGCGTTGGACAGCGCGATGAGGTGACCGCCGGGGAGCACGTCGGCGTCGACGCCGAGCCGCTCCTTGGCAACCCGGCGCTGGAAGTCGGCCGGGAAGAGCCTGTCGTCGGCGCCGGCCAGCGCACGGATGCGGATGTCGGGCCAGGCCTGCAACGTGCACCGGCCGTCGAAGGCGATCTGCGCCTCGTTGCGCTGGTACGGCTCGCCCTCGGCTGCGACGGACGGGTCGACGTCGTGCAGGAAGTAGACAGCGAGGTCGATCTCGGTCGTGTAGCCGTTCGCCTCGGCCGCTGCGATACGCGCCGTTTCGGAGTCGACGTTGCGCCACCACTCGTCCGGCGATTCACCGGGCGCCGGGATCATCGCGTTGACGAACACCAGCTCGCGCAGCGCGATGCGCTGGCAGACCTCGGCGGCGGTGAACCCGCCGAGCGACTGCGCGACCACGACGACGTCGTCGCTGTCACCGGCTGCCGCGACGGCGAGCTCGGCGTATTCGGGCAGTCCGGCCGACTCGTCCGCACCGGGCAGGTCGACCGGGACGGCGCGATGGCCGGCCTGTTCGAGCAGCGGCGCGAGCCGGCTCCAATACCAGGCAACACCGCCGGCACCGGGAATCAGGACATAGGTGGTCATGTCCCGACCATATGCGGGCTGTCGGACGACGGTGCTTGGCTTCGTGCATGGCGCTCGCTGTCGCTACTCGCCCCATTCGTCAGGACGGTCTGGTAGGCGTGCTCTGCACTCCTGGCGGCATCGCGCCCGCGCCGGGCGTGTTGCTGCTCGGCGGGAGCGAAGGCGGGCTGCACGGGCGGGACGCGCGGGTGCTCGCGGGGCAGGGCTTCACGGTGCTCGCGCTGGGCTACTTCGGGCTGCCCGGACTACCACCGGGACTGATCGACATCCCGCTCGAGTACTTCTTCCGCGGTCTCGATGTACTGGCACAACAGCCGCGTGCCGGCGAGCGATTCGGGATCACGGGCGGGTCGCGCGGCGGCGAGGCCGCGTTGTTGGTCGCGGCTCATGACGAACGCATCGCGGCGACGGTGAGTGTCGTCGGAAGCGGTGTGGTGACCGAGGGGATCGATTTCCGACGTGGCGGATTGCTCGACATTCTCGGCGAGCCGCCTACGAACTCGTGGACGCTCGACAACGCGTCGGTGCCGTACCTGCCGTATGACCCCAGCGACGAACTCTACGACGGCGCGCGCCGCGGGCGGCCCGTCCGATTGGCCGGGGCATTCGCCGCGCCACCAACCGATCCGGCCGCCCTCGACCGGGTCAGCATCCCGATCGAGCGCACGAGTGGCGCGGTGTTGCTGCTGTCGGCCGACGACGACGGCGGGTGGCCGTCGACGGCTTACAGCGAAGTCGCGGCGATGCGGTTGCGCGCACACGGTCGCCCGGTCGAGCACCGGGTGTTCAAGGGTGTTGGCCATTCGATCGCAGGGCCGCCCGGCACCACGTTGACTTCGACGACCTCGCCCGGCCCGGGCGTCACGTTCGAGATGGGCGGTACACCTGGGGCGAACACCGCAGCGCGCGAGCAGGCTTGGCAGGCAATGGTCGATTTCTTCGAGGAGCATCTGATCGCATGAGACTGAGCACGGTGAACATCGGAGCACCCGATCCGGCGGCCCTCGCCCGCTTCTACGAACGGCTGCTCGGCTGGACGATCGGGCACGAGGAGCCCGGCTTCGTGATCGTGCGCGATCCCGGCGGAGGCGTCGCGCTGTCGTGCCAGCAAGAGGACAACTACGTCCCGCCCGTGTGGCCGGCCGGTGCCGGCGATCAGCAGATGCAGCTTCATCTCGAGATCGCGGTGCGCGATCTCGAGGCCGAGGTCGCGCACGCGCTCGAGTGTGGCGCGACGCTCGCTCAGCACCAGCCGCAAGACGACGTGCGCGTGTGCCTCGACCCGGCCGGGCACCCGTTCTGTCTGTGGCTGGAGAGCTAGAGCCGACCTTCCATGCCGTCGAGCACGCCCTGGTAGGCGGCGGGCACCACGATGTCGAGCACGACGGCATCCGGTTCGTCTCGCGACGATGAAGGTGAAGAACGAGCAGCACTGCGACTCACGATCGGTGAGGTCGCGAACAGCTTCGGCGCACCCGGGCCGCATCTGCAGGACGAGCCTGGTCGCGGTGTGCCGGGTTGCCGACACGACCTGGTTCCTGAACAGCTCGTCGAATTCAGCGATGCGAATCGGCTGTTCCTCGGTGGGCAGCGTGCAGGCGTCGGGCACTCGGGCCGAGGTCATGCTTCCAGGGTAGGCAGCCGGCGCTAGTCGGGCGGCTGCACCGGAGGCGGTTGCACTGGAGGGGCGTCGAGAGCGGCGCTGGGCGTGCAGTGCGTGTAGCGCTGGACGAACGCACCGTACGTGTGCTCGTCCGAGCCCGGGTCGACGGTCACGCCGCCCACCGCGTACACGACGTTCGGGTTGCCGGTCGTCGAGAACGACAGCGTGACGTCGTCGCGATCGTGGTGATTCGGGTCGCCGATGGCGAGCGCAACTCGTCCGTCGTCGTCCTCGTCGTAGCCGTAGGTCAGGACTTGGTGGTTCTTGCCGAGATCGCCGGGCGAGAACGATCGCACGCGAATCAGACCGAGACACACGAGCTGACCCGCGTCGAGGGCCGGTTTGATGTCCGCCCACTGTCGCGCGGTCTCAGCGCCTTGGTCGTGGATCGGCCACTGGTAGCTGTAGAACTTCGCAACTCCGGCAGGAATGTCGAAGCTGTCGAACAGACGCCGGGTGATGTAGTCGTAGAGCGGCGTGTGCAGCGG
Source organism: uncultured Actinomycetota bacterium (assembly GCA_963757455.1). Classification (GTDB taxonomy): domain Bacteria; phylum Actinomycetota; class Actinomycetes; order Mycobacteriales; family Jatrophihabitantaceae; genus RYN-133. The sequence continues at coordinate 114,473 of CAVWSE010000032.1, read as the reverse complement.
CGGGTTCGTCGTTGTGGCCGGGATGGCTTCGCCCGACTCGAAGAAGTCGCGCACGGCGAATGCCATGCCGCCGCACAGACCGCCGGCAGCGTCGCCGACCTTGATCGGTCCCGTGGGAAACGGGATGGTCAGCGTCGGCTCGTGCGGCCAGCTGTTGCCGAAGTGGAAGCCGTTCGTGCTCGGCAGGAATCCGGGCACACGAATCGTGCTGGCCATGAGCGCACCTCCTGCAACCGTGGAGTCATCGTAGGGCTGCTGGATACTCCTTGCCTTGTGCGCGATGCTGGGTGTGTGCACGTCGCCGACGGGGACGAGACCACGATCGACACCGGCCGCATCTACCGCAGCGGCGATCCGGTGCTCATCCATGTGCGGCACCGGGGTCCGCGTTACGACCTCAGCGACGAGGGTGCCGGTGTCAACCGCGCGGGCAGGCGTCCCGGTTGGTACGAGGTAGCTCAGCGCGTTGTCGCGGTCGACGGATTCAACGTCAACCGAGGTGGGACGGTGTTCGTCCCCGCGGTCGAAGGCCGTGACCTCGATGACCTGTGCACCCGGCTCGGCGAGTCGTCGCGTCGGGTCTACTTGGCGGTGCTCGAACTCGGCTGACGCACCGCTTCGATGAGGTGCCTGGTCGAGTGCGCGACGAAGACGCCGTCCGCGCGGATGAGCGCATCGAGACGGCGCAGCGTTGCGGCATAACGGTCGACGCCGAAATCGGGTACCCACCAGACGCACTTGCGCAGGATGTACACGACGGCGCCGATGTCGTAGAACTCCATGCGGCAGCGCGCCGTTCGCAGATCGACGATCGTGAGGCCCGCTGCAGCCGCCGCGCGCGATTCGACGTACGGATCGCGTCCGTCGTCGACGGCCGGGTAGGGGCCGATGAAGTATTCGATGAGTTCGACCGCGGATGCGGGGCCGACGTGTTGTGCGAGATAGGTGCCGCCGGAGACGAGCACGCGCGCGATCTCGTCCCAATCCGGGTCGACCGGGTGGCGGCTCGTGACAAGGTCGAAACTCGCGTCAGCGAACGGGAGCCGCTCGTCCGGTCGCGTGGCGACGACCTCGACGCCGCGCGGTTCGAGGCGGGTCCGGGCGAGGGCCAGATTCGGCGGCCACGTCTCGGTGACGGTCATGCGCGGTGGCAGTTCGGGGACCTCGGCGATGATCTCTCCGCCGCCGGTGTCGAGGTCGAGTGCGGCCGTGGCCCGCGGGAGCCGCTCGGCAAGCAGGCGCGAGTAGCCCCACGGCGGGCGTTGTTCGGTTGCGCGTCCGTCCAGCCAGCCGAAGTCCCACCCCGACACGTCGACGGACGCGGCCTCGGCGACGAGGTCGTCGAACGGGCGCATGGACCGAGCCTGCCAAGGCTTGCCAATGAATTCTCGCAAGTGGGCAGGATGTGCACGGCCCCGATACACCTGGGGGTCACCCGAAAGCACGACTCGCCGATGCGGAGGACCTGTTGATCGTCATCACCGCCAAGTTCCGTCCGAAGCCCGAAGACGTCGACCGCTGGCCGGACATCGTTGCCGAGTTCACGGCAGCGACCCGGTCCGAGCCGGGTTGCCTGTGGTTCGATTGGTCGCGCTCACTCGAAGACCCCGGTGAGTACGTGCTCATCGAGGCATTCGTCGATGGCCAGGCGGGCGGGACGCACGTGAACTCGCCGCACTTCAAGCAGGCGCAGGTGGACCTGCCGCCGCACCTGTCGGCGACACCGAAGATCCTCAGCTTCGAAGCCGACGCCGACGGCTGGTCCGACCTCGGCGAACTGACTGTCAGTAGCTAGCCGTATTGCATATATCGAACAGGTCTTCGATACTTGGCGAGTGACCGAAACACCGCCTCGGATGATCGCGGTGTGGTGCCCGGACTGGCCGGTGACGACCGTCCGGCTCGAGGCTGGGCTGGCCGCTGACGCGCCGATCGCGGTGCTGTTCGGCAACACGGTCGTGGCGTGCTCGCACGCGGCCCGCTCGGCCGGGGTGCGCCGCGGGCTGCGCCGTCGCGAGGCGCAGGCACGCTGCCCCGACCTCGCGGTGCTGGCGCGCAACGAGGCGGCCGAGGCGCGCACGTTCGAGCCGGTGGTGGCCGGGCTGGAGTCGATCGCACCGGGCGTCGAGATCACCAGGCCCGGGTTGGCCGCGATCAATGTGCGCGGCCCGACCCGCTACTTCGGCGGCGAGACCGGCGTGGTGCACGCACTGTCGCGGACGGTGATGGGGCTGCCGCAACTCGGCGGTGCCGACGTACTGATCGGCATCGCCGACGGCGCGTTCGCGGCCGAGCAGTCGGCGCGGCGCGGCGTGATCGTCGATCCCGGCGCCTCGGCGGCGTTCCTGGCCGACCTGCCGATCGAGACCCTCGACCCGTTCGGCACCTCGACGCTGGTCGATTTGTTGCGGCGACTGGGCATCCACACCCTCGGCGGGTTCGCAGCGTTGCCGGCGCGTGACGTGCTCGCCCGGTTCGGGCCGTCCGGCGCGTGGGCGCATCGCCAGGCCGGCGGCGCCGACGACCGTCCGGTGGCGGCGCGGCGACCGCCGGCCGAGTTCGAGGTGACACTTGATCTGGAACCTCCGGTCGACCGGGTCGACACGGTCGCCTTCAGCGCGCGCAGTTCGGCCGATCAGTTCGTCGGTGATCTAGGTGCGCACGGGTTGGCGTGCACGTGTCTTGAACTGCAGGTGCTGTCGGAGAACGGCGAGGAAACCGTGCGCCGCTGGCGGCACGCGGGGGTGCTCGGGGCCGTCGATGTGCTCGACCGGGTGCGTTGGCAGCTGGAGGGCTGGCTGTCCCGCGCCGATCGTCCGACCGGCGGCATCACCCGGCTACGGCTCGTCCCGATCGAGGCGGTGCCGACCGGCGCGCATCAACAGTCGTTATGGGGTGGTTCCGGCGCGGAAGACGAGCGCGCGCATCGCGCGCTGGCCCGGGTGCAGACGCTGTTGGGGCACGGTTCGGTTCTTGCCCCGGTGCTCGACGGCGGACGTGATCCGGCGCAGCGCACGCGGTTGGTGCCGTGGGGTGACGAGCCGGTGGCGATGCGCTCCCCCGAGCAGCCGTGGCCGGGCGCGCTGCCGGCACCCGCGCCGTCGGTACTGCTCGATCCGCCGCGCGCGGCACAGCTGCTCGATGCGGGCGGGCGCACCGTGGTGGTGACCGTGCGTGGCACGATGCCCGCCCCGCCGGCGCTGTTCGCGATCGGCGACGAGAAGCCGGTCGCCGTCTCGTCGTGGGCAGGACCGTGGCCGGTCGACGAGCGGTGGTGGTCGGCAACTGCTGCGCGGCAGGTGGTGCGCTGCCAGGTGGTGGACGTGCGTGGACGTGCCTACCTGGTCAGCGGCACCATGCCTGCCGGTTCATGGACGGTCGATGCCGTCTATGACTAGGTGTTCTGGTTAGCGACGGGCGCGCCGCTCGGCGCGCTGCACGCGAGCCAAACTGGCCCGCTGAGCGCGTTCCGCGCGCTTGCGCCGGTCGGATCGGTGCGCCGCGTCGATCGCGGACACGATGGTCGGTGGCAACATGACAACTCCCCCTGGTGACGTGCTCCGTAGCTTCAGGAGCACGTCACGTGCCGGTTGATACCGGCTGGTTATCCGGACAAGGAACCGGCGCCTCGATGGCGCCGCTCAGAGTGCTTGCGCCGCGGGCTGCGCCGCGCGAGCGCGCGAAGCTCGGACTGGCGAGCGTGCACGAGTTCAGTGGTAACGGTCGGAATCATTGCTATCTCCTTGATGGCGTCGTTGATGCGTCGTTGATGGACTCGACGCTAAGGAGCTAAGGGGTCCTGCCGCCTCGGGAGAATCACCTAACTTAGGCGTCTGCCGACCCCTTAAGGGGGTGGCGACGGCGCCACCCCCGGCATGCGGGACAAGCGCGGCGAGTCGGATATTCGAGGCTGCCGGTCGGCCACTTCGATCTTGTTCGCTGGGCGGTGAATCCTCATATATTTCTGCGGATTCTCCTCCATGAGCTCTGGTATTTCTTCCTCGGAAGAGATAGAATCGAACACGTGAGCAGCTCGCAGTTGACCGGCACGTCAGTGTTGGATCGGTTGCGCGAGTTGGAGGCCCGGAAGCAGGCGATCGAGGTCGAGCAACTGGGCCTGATCGCGCAGGTCGAGGCCGAGGGGCTGGCCTATGACTTGGGTGCGAAGAGCACTGCGGTGTTGTTGCGCGATGCGTTGCACATCAGTGCCCGCGATGCGGCGGGGCGGGTTCGGTTGGCTGCGGCGGTGACCCCGCGCCGGACGCTGACCGGGGAGCCGGTCGAGGCGGCGCATCCACAGACCGCAGCCGCGCTCGCGACCGGGTCGATCTCGACCCGGCACGCGGCCACGGTCGTGGCGATGACCGACCGGATCGACGATCTGCTCGCCGACCAATCGGCACCGCTGTTCGAGTGCGCGCTGCTCGACTTCGCGGCCGACCACGACCCCGACACCCTTGCGCGGTTCGCAAACGGCCTGTACGCCCGGGTCGATCAAGACGGCGCGTTCCGCGACGTCGAAGCCGCACACCGGCGCCGCACCCTGACCCTGCACCGCCGCCCGGACGGGTCGGCGCAGCATCGCCGGCGAACTGACCTGCGAGGCGGCCGAATACCTCGAGACCCTGTTCGACACCCTGGCCAAACCCCACCAGGGCCCCGACGGCGAACGTGACCCCCGCACCCCGGGTCAGCGACGCCACGACGCGCTGCTCGGCGGCTTCAAAATCCTCTACTCGCTCCGGCTCGCTGCCGAGTGCGAACGGCTGCGCCACCACCCTCGTACTCACCGCGACCGTCGATGAGTTCGCCGACGGCACCGGCATCGTGCAGACCGCCCATGGTTACGCGATCCCCGCCGCGGTCGCCGACCGGTGGATCGACCCGAAAGCCAAAGCGATCCTCGTTCTCCTGTCGAAGACCAGAGGCGATCGTCGCCTACTCCGACCAGCACCGGTTGTTCACCGAACAACAACGACTAGCGATGTTCGCCAGGGACAAGGGCTGCAGTTACCCCGGCTGCGATGCACCCGTTGTCGTGGACCCAAGCTCATCACGTCACCGACTACGCCATCACCCGAAGCACATCCGTCGACGACGGCACCCTTGTCTGCACCGCCAACCACGCCACGTTCGAACGCATGGGCTGGCAGTCGATCATGCTGGACGACCTACCCCACTGGGTGCCACCCGCCTGGGTCGACCCCGACCAGCAACCACGACGCAACCGCATGCACGACGCACCCACTGAGCCGAGTCTGACAGCGGCTGAAGCATGCCTTCCAGCGCAACCGCACCTACCAGCGAGGACTCGCCGCTTCGGGACTTCGTCCCGACCGGACCGAACAGCGATACCCGACTCCCGCGCAACTCCCGTCGCTGCGCATTTGGTTCTTTCGTCTTTCGTCACGATCCACATACGTCGGTGGTTGGGACCCGTGGATGGCCGGCCCCGTTACCGTCAGACGTATGTCCGCCTGGAAGGACTTCACTGCAGCCGCGCCGCGCATCTGCGCAATCTTCGAACGTCGCCACCGCGCCACCGGCAACTTGTGCATGCTCGCAACGCTGAGATCCGACGGCTACCCACGCATCAGCCCGATCGAGCCGCGCATCTTCGAAGGCGAGTTGTGGCTGGTCGGGATGCCGCACACAGCCAAGTTCGCCGACCTCGCCCGCGACCCACGCTTCAGCCTGCACACCGCGACGGTCGACACGCATGTCGGCGACGGCGACGCGAAGGTCTGGGGCAAGGTGCGCGACGTCCCGGACCAGGACCTGCACCGACGCTGGGCCGAGGCGCTCTATGCGGAGTCCGGCTTCGACCTGCGCGACACCGAGTTCGACACCTTCTACGCAGCCGACATCATCGGCGCGTCATCGGTCGAGGTCATCGACGACCACCTCGACATCACCGTGTGGACGGGCCACGAGGAACGCGTCGTCCGCAAGCACTAGTCGAGTAGCGCGGCGCACACCGTTGCGGCCAATTCCCACACGGCCTCGCGATCGTCCTTCGACGGCGCCCCCGAAACGACGACCGGCTCGTGCACGCGCTCCCAGCCCATCCCCTTCGTGATCGCTTCAGCAGCACGCACGGCGCCGTCCGTGCCGGTGTTGCCATGGACGTACAAGCCGTACGGCGCACCGGTCTTCGCAGTCAGGGTCGGGTAGTAGACGGTGTCGAAGAAGTGCTTCATCGCGCCGGACAGGTAGCCGATGTTCGCCGGAGTGCCGAGCACGAACCCGTCCGCGCTCAGCACGTCCGGCACCGTCGCGCCGAGGGCCGCACGCACCACTACCTCGACGTCGTCGAGGCCCTCCGCGGACGTCCCGGCGATCGCAGCCTCGAGCAGTTCCTGCGTTGCAGGCGACACGGTGTGGTGGACGAGCAGCAGGCGCGGCATGCCACGAAACGCTACGCGGACGCGCCGAAACCGCGCAGGTCCATGATCGTGCGTCGGCGCAGACCGAGCACCGCGAGCGCGCCGGCAACGATGAGCGCGGCGAGCAGACCGGCGAGCGCGATCAGCACACTGGTGACGATGCCGGGGCCGGCCAGCCCGAGCCCGAGGCCAGGCCCGATCTCGACCAACACGACGCGGCTCAATGCCCAGCCCAGCGGTGCTCCGATGACGACACCCATCGCTGCAGTCAGCACGGTCGCCGACGCGGTCGCGACGATGAGTTGGCGTCGGGTCATGCCGATCGACGCCGCGATCGCCATCTGATTGCCGCGACGCCGCACGAGCAGCGAGACGTGCTCCGCGACCAACAACATGCCGCCGAACAACAGCACGATGATCAACAGTCGTTGCGGTGCGGCAAGCTTGCCGAGCGCGACGATCGTGCTCGGCGCGGTCGGTTCCTCGATCTCGACGCTGCGAGCGAGCTCGGTCCGCAACGATGTCGCCGCGGCCGGATCGACCGCGCGTACCAGCAGATTCGAGTATCCGGTCGAGATCGCCGTCTGTTGCAACGCACCCATGGGCATCAGCACGTTGCGTCCGAGTGGTTCGTCCTCGAGCGTCGGCATGACCACGATGCCGGTCACCCGCATCGTTGTGGTCACTCCGGCGAGGTCGCTCAGCTCGACGCTGTCTCCGATGTGCACACCGAAGTCGTCGGCCAACCTCGGGCCGAGCGCGATCTCGCCGTCGGTACGAGGCATGCGCCCCGCTGTCAGGCGGTACGGCAACGCGCCCAGGAGCGTCTTGCGGCCGTATCCGGTCACGCGTGAGATCTGCCCGTGGTGCACGAGGTGCACGGGTGCATCGACGACCTGGTCGACATCGCGAACCCGTTGATCGTGCGTGACCTGGTCGTCGACCCGCAGCGAGTCGGACGCAACGCCGAAGTCGGCGACCCAGCCCCAACTGGATGGCGAGGTCTGCAGGCTCGTCAGCTGCCCACCCAACGTCACGACGAGGACAAGCATCGCCAGACTCGCGCCGACGCCGAGCACCGTTGCACGCGAGCGCACCGCCGCCCGTCCGCGCCCGCCGCGCGCGCTGGCGAGGGCGGCGGCGAACCGCAGCACCGGACTCAGCGCCCACCGCCCCGGTGTCGAGACCGCGGCCGCGACTCAGGTCGGCACCACTCGTTGCAGGCGCAGCACTGCCGCGTGCGTGAGCATCACCGATCCGGCCAGCAGGACGAGGACGAGCAATGCCCCGTAGAACGCCGTCCACGGCTGCGCAAGCCAACCGGGATGCGGCTCGAACCTGTTCAGCGTGCCCGGCGGTTCGAACCAGCCGCCGAACAACGCGCCCGCGGCACCGAGCCCGCCGGCGATGACGATCGCGGGCAACGCCGCGAGCAGGCGCGCGAGCACTCTGCTCGTACGCGCGCATCCCGAGTGCGCGCTCGACGCCGTGATCGGCCTGACCGAGCATCGACCAGCGTCCGGTCAGCTGCAGGGTGAGCACGAGCCCCGCCAGCGCGATCACGATCGCCAGCAGTCCGAGCCCGGACCGCAACACTGCCTCTGTCGGCCCGATCGCGGGATCCGGCGATTGTCGCGGCTCGACGTAGTCGACGTAGTTGTAGAACCCCTTGCCGAACTCGCGCGACAACTCGCGATCGAGCCGGATCGCCTGCTGCTGCACCGTTCCGAACACCGGCGACTCGAGGCCGCGGTTCAACCGCAGCAGCAGGATCTCGCCTATCGCGGCGATCGCGTCCCACCTGGCGGCGAACGCAGGACCACCGAGGACGCCGGCGAAGCCCGGCCCGGTGTCGGCGACCCGATACAGCCCGACGATCCGCAGCTCCGTGTGCCCGGCGACAGGGTCGCCGAGCCCGTTCCCGGGATCGCGCACCTGGCCCGACCGATAGACGCCGACCCCGATCGACGTGCCTATCGTCCAGCCGCGAGAGCGTCGCGAACTGCTCGTTGACCATCACCTCGTTGGGGTCGAACAGGGACGGCTCCCGGCCCGTCGATCACGACCGGGGTGTCGAGCCCGTCCCACTGGTGGCGCGGCGCCCACACCCCGAGGTAGTCGACGTTGCGGGTGTCGAGGCGGGTGTAAACGGCGGTGAGCTGCTGCGAGTCGACGACGTCGGTGCGCTTGAGGATGCTGCCGCGAGCGAGCGCGAGTTGATTCAGCACCGCCCGTTCGCGATGGACGTTGTTGAAGATGTTGTACGTGCCGACGCGAGCGTCGGCGAGCTGGGTTGCCGACACCATGCGGTTGTAAGCGGTATCCGCGCGCAGCAGCACCGCCACCGCCCCCAACGCGACACCGAACAAGATGCCGCTCGCGACACCGAGGGCGACGACGCTGCGCCACCGGCTGCGCACCTCGTGCCGAGCCAGCAGCCGCACCGCGGCCCACGCCGTCGTGCCCCTCACGGCTGCGCTCCCTGCACCCTGCTCATGTGGGCACCGGCACGTCGACGAGGACGGCCGTCCCCTCGCCGGGCGTGGATTCCCAGCGCACCGTGCCGCCGAGTGCGCCGACGCGGTCGGTCATCGTCGTGCGGCCCATGCCGTCGCTCGGGACGCTCGTGTCGAACCCGGGGCCGTCGTCACGCACGCTCACGTAGCAGGACGTTGTCGCGCTCGGCGAGGCTCACGACGACTGTCGATTGCGGCGCATGCTTGGCCGCGTTCTGCAGGGCTTCGAGCGCGCAGAAGTAGACCGCAGCCTCGAGGTTCGGCGGGTACCGGCCGACATCCGACGGCATCGATGTGGACGCTCAGCGGTGCGCGTCCGGCTACGGCCCGCAGCGCCGGTTCGAGCCCGCCATCCATGAGCAACGCCGGGTAGATGCCTTGCGCGAGTTCGCGCACCTGCCCGATCGCCGCACTCACGTCGTCACCGAGCTGGGCGAGCATCGCCTCGATCTCGTTCGCGGGTTCGGCCTCGGCGATCATCTGGCGCACGAGCCCGACGGTCACCGCCAGGGCAAGCAGATGTTGTTGTGCGCCGTCGTGCAGGTTGCGCTCGATGCGCCGGCGCTCGGCGTCCGCGGCCGTGACGATGCGGGTACGCGAGCGCTGCAACTCCTCGTTGGTCACCTGGAGATCGGCGAGGCTCTCTTCCAGCGCGAACGTCAGTTGCCGATTCCGGACGATCGCAGCGAGCAATCGACACGCGGCGGCGAGACTGTCGTCGTCCTCGAAGTCGTAGTGCGGTGCACCGGCGCGGCGGCCGACGACCACCATCCCCAGCAGCTCACCCGAGTCGGTGATCGCACCGACCCGTAACGGCGTACGACGCGAGTCACGCGAGTCGGGAATGCCGACCAGCTGCGGAACCCAGCGTTGCGCCCAGCCTTCGCCGGCGACGCCGATGCGCGAGATGACGGTGCGATCACGCGGTGTGAACGCGGGGGCGTCGTCGGTGACACCGAGCGTCACCTGGCGGTTCAGCCCGGCGCTCGGCGACGTCAGCCAGATCTCGACGCGCGCGCTGTCGAGTCCGGTCCGCATCGCCTCGGCCGCGCGGCGCAGCAACTCGTCGAACGGGAGACGTTGCGAGGCTGTCTCAGCGATGCGGCGCGTGATCTCGGACGGCGCACGGCGCAACGCCGGGACGGCCGATCGGATGCTGTCGCGCAGCGCGGGCGCGACGAGCACGCCGATGACAACCGCGACGATCGTTCCCACGGTGACCGGCACGATCGCGTCCCCGCCGGGAAGCCGGCCGTGCACGAGGACAGCGACAACCAGTCCGGCGACAGTCGCGGCGATCGTGGCGAGTGCGACCGAGACCGGCCACAGCAGGCGGCGCAGTCCCGATGCCGACAGCGCGGGCAGCCCGGCCACGTCAGCTGGCTCCCGACGATCTGGCCGTCGCGCAGCGAGACTGTCCGGTCAGCCGCGGCGGCGACGGTGTCGTCGTGCGTGACGAGCAGGATCGTCTGCCCGTCCGAGTGCACTTGTCCGAGCAGGTCGATGATTTCGGCGGCACCGGACGAGTCGAGCGAGCCGGTTGGCTCGTCGGCGAGCAACAGGCTCGGACGCGGTGCGAGTGCACGCGCGATCGCCAGCCGCTGGCGCTCGCCGCCGGACATCGTCACCGGGTAGTCGGCCGCCCGGTTCAACAGGCCGAGTTGGTCGAGCAGGTCGCCGGCCCGCTCGAAGGCCTCGCGCGCCCGCACGCCCGAGATCTGTGCAGCGAACGCGACGTTCTGCAGCGCCGTCATCTGCTCGAGCAGCCGGAAGAACTGGAACACGATGCGCGACGTGTCGCCGGCGCAACTCGGCACGCTGCGCCGCGGTCGACCGGCCGAGATCGAGGCCGGCCACCATCACCAGACCGTCGTCGTGACGGTCGAGTCCGGCGACGACCGACAGCAGCGTCGACTTGCCCGACCCCGACGCGCCTGCGAGCGCCACGAACTCGCCCGGCGCGATCTCCAGATCGACACCACGCAGCGCGCGAACGGGCGCGGTCAGCACGTCGTAGGTCTTGCGGACGTCGCGCAGTTGCACGAGCGGCTCATCGGCTGATGCGGGCGGCCAGTCCGCCGCAGCCCTCCTCCGCGTGAGCATGGCGACACCCTATGGTTTGTCCGCGCCGGATCGGGCGTACTTGCGACGATCTTGGGGCTACTACACCCATCGCGAATCGCCCGAAGTGGTGCTAGTACCCCCAGCCCAGGGATGCGAGCAGGCCGGTTTTGTGTGGCCGTCCGGACTCGGTGAACGCGCTGCTAGCGTGCTCTCGTGGCCACGCGTGTGTTGCTTGCAGAAGACAACGTCTTGCTGCGCCAAGGCCTCGAACGGCTGCTCGAGCATCAGGACGGAATCGACCTCGTCGGGCGTCGCCGGCACCCTGCCCGAGCTGCTCGACGGGGTGCGCGCCAACCGTCCGGACGTTGTCGTGAGCGACATCCGCATGCCACCGACGAACACCGACGAAGGCATCTGCGCCGCGGCCACGCTGTCCGCGGAGGATCCCGACATCGGCGTGGTCCTGCTGAGCCAGCACGTGGAGGCCGACTACGCCGTGCGCTTCCTCGCGCAGGGCTCGGCCCGGCGCGCCTACCTGCTCAAGGAACGCGTCGGCGACGCCCGCGAGCTGGTCGCCGCGATCACGACCGTCGCCGAGGGCGGGTCGGTGATCGACCCGATGGTCGTCGAACAACTCGTCCAGGCTCGCGCCGCCCGGCCGGACACCGCGCTCGACCGGCTCAGCCCGCGCGAGCGCGAAGTTCTCGAGCAGATGGCGCTCGGCAAGAACAACGCAGCGATCGCTGCCGCCTTGTTCCTTACCGAGCGCGCCGTCGAGAAGCACACCAACGCGATCTTCGGCAAGCTCGGCTTCGCTGAGGAGCCTGACCTGAATCGGCGCGTCGCGGCCGTCTTGATGTTCCTGCAGAAGCAATGATCAGAAACAGTGACTACTGAATGACCAACTCGTTCCCCCCGCCGGCGACGCACACGCTGCGCGTAGTCGTGGTCGATGACCAACTGCCCTTTCGCATTGCGCTGCGCAGAGTGCTGCAACGCGCGTCCGGTGTCGACGTGATCGCGGAAGGTGCCGACGGCGCCGAGGCGATAGACCTGGTCGAAAAGCTGCAGCCTGATGTTGTCGTCCTCGATGTGCGCATGCCCGGCACCGACGGCCCGACCGCAGCACGCGTCATCGCGCAGCGGTGGCCCGAGGTCACCGTCGTCCTGTGCTCCGGACATGCTCGCGACGATCTGCCCGACGACCTCGCCGCGCCGTACGTCCCGAAGGAACTGCTGACCGCCGAGGTGCTCCAGCGCGCCGTCAGGGAGCACACGTCAGCGAACTGACCCGTCGGCTCGGCACGAGCGACGCAGTCATCATCGGACTCGGCGCGATGCTCGGCGCCGGGGTGTTCGTGGCGCTCGCGCCCGCGGCACGTGTCGCCGGCTCCGGCCTTCTGCTGTCGCTCGCCGCCGCCGGTCTGGTCGCGTTCTGCAACGCAACGTCGTCAGCCCGACTGGCAGCGCTGTATCCCGAGTCGGGCGGGACATATGTGTACGGACGGCGACGCCTGGGCCCGTTCTGGGGATTCCTCGCCGGCTGGGCGTTCGTCGTCGGCAAGACCGCGAGCTGCGCGGCGATCGCGCTCACGTTCGCGGCATATGCCGCGCCTGGTCACGAACGACTCGCGGCGGCGGTCGCCGTCATCGCACTGACGGCACTGGGGTACTTCGGCGTGCAGAAATCGGCGCTGGCGACCCGCATCATTGTCGCGGTGGTGCTGGCCGTCCTCGCGGCCGTCGTCGTCGCCGGCCTCGCGGGCGGGACGGCCGACGTCAGCAATCTGCGGCCGTTCCCCGGCGGGTCGTGGTACGGAGTCCTCCAGGCCGGCGGCCTGCTCTTCTTCGCGTTCGCCGGTTATGCGCGCATCGCCACGCTCGGTGAGGAGGTACGTGATCCGACCCGCACGATCCCGCGCGCGGTGGCGATCGCGCTCGCGATCACGCTCGTCACCTATGTGCTCGTCGACGGCGCGGCCCTGCTCGCGCTCGGCGCCCACGCGATCGGCGCGAGCAGCACGCCGCTGCGCGACGCAGTGGCCGCGGGCAGTCTGCACGCCCTGGCACCGATCGTGCGGATCGGCGCGGCCGTCGCAGCACTCGGCTCACTGCTCGCGATGCTGCTGGGCGTGTCGCGCACGACCCTCGCGATGGCGCGCGACCGGTTCTTCCCGGCTGCGCTCGCGACGGTCGACACGGCACGCGGTGTCCCGGCGCGCGCCGAGCTGGCGGTCGGACTCGTCGTGCTCGTCCTTGTCTTGTCGACGGACCTACGTGGCGCAATCGGGTTCTCGTCGTTCGGGGTGCTGTGTTACTACGCGATCGCCAACGCAAGTGCGTGGACGCTGCGCGCAGCCGAACGTCGACCACCGCGCTGGATTCCGATCGTCGGCGTCCTCGGCTGCGTCGTGCTCGCCGGTTCGCTGCCGTGGCAGGCGGTGTCAGCTGGCGCGGGCGTCCTCGTTCTCGGCGCCTTGCTCTATCCGTGGCTCAAGCGCTGACACGACGTCGCCGACCGGATGCAGCGGAGTCGGTGCAGCGACGGTGCCGGGCCAGTGCGAATCGCGCAGCAGTGACACCGCGTCGCCGATCGGAACGGCCTTCGACCACAGGAATCCCTGTCCGATGGTGCAGTTGGCCGATGCGAGCCAGACCGCCTGGTCGCTCTGCTCGATTCCCTCGGCAACCGTGGTCAGATGCATCGCCGAACTCATGGCGAGGATCGCATGCGTCACCGATGCGTCCTGCTCGTCGAGGGTGACGCGGTCGACGAAGGACTTGTCGACCTTCAGCACGTCCACCGGCAGCTTCGACAGGTAGGACAGCGAGCTGTAGCCGGTGCCGAAGTCATCGACCGCGACGCGCACACCATGCTCGCGTAGCACCGCGAGCCGTGGCACGATCCGCGGCAGGTCGCGCATCAACGTCGACTCGGTGATCTCGAGACACAAGCGATCCGGCGCCAGACCGGAGCTGTCCAGCGCTTCGAACACGGTGTCGACGAAATCGTCGCGGCTCAGTTGCTCGACAGCCACGTTCACCGACATCGTCGGACGGTTGTGCTCGTCCTGCAGCGACGCAGCGGCCTGACACGCCGTCCGCAGCACCCACGCGCCGAGCGGCACGATCAGCCCACACCGCTCCGCCTCGGGAATGAACTCGAGCGGACCGACCAGCCCGTGGCCAGGACGTTGCCAGCGCACCAGCGCCTCGAAGCCGACGATGCGTCCCGTCTGCAACTCGACGGCGGGCTGGAAGTGCAGCACCAGTTCGTCACCGCGCAGCGCACGCTGCAGATCGGCCTGCAACTGGACGCGTTGCAGCGACTCTTCGTGCAGTGCCGGCTCGTAGACCGCGATGCCGGCCTTGCCGCGGTCCTTGGCGAGATACATCGCCACGTCCGCGTTGCGCAGCACCTCTTCCCACGTGATGTCGTCGACGTCTGCGAGCGCCAGTCCGATGCTCGCGGTGATTCGGTGCGATGTGGCGTCGATCAGGACGGGCTCGGCCAGCGCGGCCTGCAGCCGCTCGGCAACGAGCCGCGCGCGCGCAAGGTCGCCGTCCTCCATGAGCACCGCGAACTCGTCGCCGCCGAGCCGCGCCGCCGTGTCTTCGGGCCGCAGGATCCGGGTCAGCCGCGCCCCGACCTCGACGAGCACAGCGTCGCCGACACCGTGCCCGACCGAGTCGTTGATCTGCTTGAAGTCGTCGAGGTCGAAGAACACCACGACGACGCCGCTGCCCTTGCGTTGCATCGCGTGCTCGAGCCGATCGGCGAACAGGCGTCGGTTCGCCAGCCCGGTGAGCTCGTCGTGGAATGCGTGATGGGTGAGCTGGCGCTCCATCTCGCGCCGGGCAGTGATGTCGCGGACGGTGAGCACGAGACCGTCGACGGCGTCGTCGCCGAGCAGATTGGTCAGGGTTCCTTCCAGATACAACGAGTCGCCGTTGCGGTGCCGTGCATGCATTTCCACAGCCGTGTCGGAGCGCTGCCCGGCGAGCGCGTGGACGAACGTCGCGACGTCATCGGCCCGCATCACCTCGTCGATCCAGCGTCGGCCGACGAGTTCGTCCGGAGACCAACCAAGCACGCTGTGCGCGGACGGCGTCACGAACGTCACCCGCGAGTCGGCGTCGAGCACGGCGATGACGTCGGTCGAGCCATGCACCAGCGCTGCCAGGCGGCGTTCGCCGGCCGCCCGCGCTTCGTGTTCAGTGATGCGGCGCTGCAGTTCCTTGTGGCGCGCGACGAGGCGACGGAACCAGACCATCCAGCCCAGCGAGGCGACGATCAACAGCCCGAGGTAGATCAGGTCGGCCTGTTCGTCGATCTGATCCGAGCGGTCGCCGAGCGCCGTCGACAACTTCGCGGCATCCGCTCGCAGGTTTGCGACGGACGGCCGTGCGCCGAGCGCCGTCCGCAAGGGGGCGAGGTCGGAGCCGGATACGCCGGCTGCGGCCAGTCGCTGCACGTCGGCGCGGACGACCGCGACCGTCGCGGCGGTGTCGGTGGGCGCCTGGAGCGCGCCGGTCAGGTGGGTGGCGACCAGCCGCTGCGAGCGGACGTCGTCGCCACGGTGATAGACGAACGAGAGCAGCATGAACTCGGCGAACACGACTGCGACCACGAGCGCCACGGTGGCCGCGACGCCGAACAGGCCTGCAGTCGCGCGTCCCTCGTCCTTCGCGGTCGGTGCGCCCACACGCTGCAAGATCGGCAACACCGAGCCGAACCTGAGCGATGTACGGGCGCGATCCCCAGCGGGGCCGCTTGTCGGCGCGGGCAACGCGCAACGACGTGGTCATCGGGTTCAAGATCGAGTCGACACCGCCGATGATGTGGAGGTTCGTTACAAACCACCGCTTAGGAGCATCGTGACGGGTCGGGTCGTCGTCGGTCGTCAGGCCATCTACGACACGAATGGGAACGTCGTCGCGTACGAGTTGCTCTTTCGGGGCGCGGTAAGCGCGGCCTCGGGCGTGAGTGGCGACGAGATGACAGCCGAAGTCCTGTACGGCGCGCTTGCAATCGGGTTCGACCATCTGGTGTTCGGGCGCGATGTCTTCTTCAATGCGGATCGGGGCGTCCTCGTAGGGAGCGTGCCGATCGGGCTCGACCCGCAGCGGACTGTTGTCGAGGTCTTGGAGTCGGTCGACCTCGATGCAGAAGTCGTCGCCGGCTGCCAGCGGCTCGTGGACGAGGGCTACCGGCTTGCACTCGACGACTTCGTCTGGCGCTCGGGTGCCGAAGATGTCCTCCGGCTCGCGTCGATCGTGAAGATCGACGTCTTGCAGATTCAGGGCCGGCAACTGACAGAACTTGTCGAGCGCTGCCGTCCATACGGCGTGACTCTCCTGGCCGAGAAGGTCGAGGACGACGACCAACTCAACGCGTTACGCAGTGACGGTTTCGAGTTGTTCCAGGGCTACGCCCTCGAACGCCCGGCGGTCGTGTCGCGCGCGTCGCTCGAGGCCGGGCCGTTGGCCCGGGTGCGGATGGCGACGGCGATGCTCAGCGCCGACTTGAGCCTGGAGGAGCTCGAAGAGATCGTCCGTGGCGATCCGGCACTTGCCGTGCATCTGATCCAGGCGGCGTCGGTCGGACGCCTCGGCGAGACGCGACGCACGATCGACAGCCTGCGCCACGCGCTGGTGCTGATGGGAACCAGGCGCGCGCGCAATTGGGCTGCCTTGTTGCTCGCGCGCTCTGCCACCCAGTTCGAGCGCGCCGATCGTTTCGTCGACACGTTGATCCGGGCCCGCGCCTGCGAGCTGCTTGCCGTCCGGACTGACCTCGACTCAGGCCATCTCGGCTTCGCCGCGGGGATGCTGTCCGCGTTGCAGACCCAACTCGACCTCTCGGCGGACGAGCTGTGCGACGGCGGGATGCTCAGCGACGACCTCGCCGGCGCGGCCTTTCGCGGTATCGGCCCCGTCGGGGCGGTCGTGTGCGATGTGATCGACCGCGAACTCGGGGGCGTCAGCGAGGGTTGCCGCACGAAAACCGATGACGAAACCATGCATGCGGTGTTCGCCGATGCGATTTCGTGGTCGGTGGAAAGGTGCCTCGCGCTCGAGCCGACGCCGAAGGGCGGGGCTCGAAGCGCCTGAGGTCTTGCGTCCCGGCCCGAGCGACACATATGATCCATATTTCTTGATTAATCTAACCTTTAGGAACGATCAAGAAATGTCGAGCAGCACAGGACTACCGGACTACGACCTGGACGACCTGCGCATCGTGTCGTCCTCGGACGAGCTGCGGGCCATGTTCCATGACCTGCGCAGCACCCTGCTCGAACTGCTCCACGAGCGCGCGGCGACCGTCGCCGAGCTCGCCGCAGCGGTCGGCCGCCCGAAGAGCACGGTCGCCTATCACGTCGGACTGCTCGTGGACGCCGGACTGCTCAAGGTCGTCCGCACCCGCCGCGTGCGCGCGATCGAGGAACGCTTCTACGGGCGCACGGCGCGCATCTTCTCCGTCGGCAAGATCCAGCCGGACCAACTGCCGATGATCACGAACTACCTCACCGAGGCTGCGGCCGAATCGGTTGCCGCCCACGAGGCGGACAACCTACGCGCAGTGCTGCGCTACGTCCGCATCCCCGACGACCGGGCAGAGCAGTTCTGGCGACGCGTGTTCGAGGTCGTCAACGAGTTCTCCGCGCTGCCGCGCAGCGGCGACACCGTCTACGGCTTCGTCGCCGGCCTGTACCCCACCGATCACCCGTCGCTACCCGATCCGGATCCGACCGACAAGGAGACACCATGACCGAAGTGATCTTGTTCCACCACGCGCTGGGCCTCACACCCGGCATGATCGCGTTCGCCGACGATCTGCGCGCTGCCGGCCACACCGTGCACACGCCCGATGTGTTCGAGGGACGCACGTTCGGCTCGATCGAGGAGGGCGTCGGCCATGCCGAAGAGATCGGGTTCGGTGCGGTGATCGAGCGGGCGACCCGCGCCGCCGAGCCGTTGCCGTCCGACGTCGTCTACGCGGGCTTCTCGCTCGGCGTGCTGTGTGCCCAGAAGCTGACTCAGACCCGGCCCGGCGCAAAGGGCGCGCTGTTCTACTACTCGTGCGTGCCGTCGTCGGAGTTCGGGAGGTGGCCGGCCGGCGTCCCGGCGCAGATCCACGGCATGGATCACGACCCGATCTTCATGGACGAAGGCGATGTCGAGGCCGCTCGCGAACTTGCTGCGGACAACGAGGGCATCGAGGTGTTCTTGTACCCCGGCGACCAGCACTACTTCGCCGATCGCACGTTGGCGACCTACGACGCCGCTGCGGCGCAGTTGTTGTTGCAACGCAGCCTCGACTTCCTCGCGCAGCGGGCGTGAGGAAGCGGGCGATCATCGTCGGGTGGTCCTGGTAAGCCTGTGGCCATGACAGGCGAACCGAGTTACATCGAATTGGGTGTCCGCGACCCCGACGCCGCCATTGCCTTCTACGGTCAGCTGTTCGGCTGGCAGGTCACGGGACCCGGCCAGGTCGACACCTCGCCGGGATTCGGCAGGTGGATCGAATGCGCCGACGACCAGGGTGTGCGCTTCGGGCTGCGCCGAGCGGAGTAACCGGACGTGCACCTCGAGCAATTCGCGCTGATCGTCGACGACTACGACCGCGCGATCGAGTTCTTCGTCGATGCCCTCGGCTTCGAGCTGGTCGAGGACTCACCGTCGCTGACGAACGACGGACGCGAGAAACGATGGGTGGTCGTCCGTCCACCCGGAGCCTCGACCGCGCTGCTGCTGGCGCAGGCCGACGGTGACCGGCAGCAGGCGGCGGTCGGCGACCAGTTCGCCGGACGCGTCGGGCTGTTCCTGCGGGTGGACGACTTCGACGCCATGTACGCCCGGCTGCAATCGAACGGCGTCACCTTCGTGACCGAGCCCCGGCAGGAGCCGTACGGCCAGGTCGCGGTATTCCTCGACCTCGTGGGCAATCGATGGGACCTGCTGGGACCAGCCTGACAGAGTCGAACGCATGTTCTAGACTGTTCGGATGGGGTTCGACAACCCGCAGATCTCGTGGCGCGAGCTGGAGCGCCGGCTGTCCGGACGCCCGACATCCGACCCGATCCGCGACGGCGGCGACTCGCCGGCCTGGTCGCGCAAGCGTGACGAGTACGAACCGCTCGGGCTGCCCCGCATCGAATCGCGCACGCCGTACGCCGAGCTGCACACGCACTCGTCCTTCAGCTTTCTCGACGGCGCGTCCTCACCGGAGGAACTCGCCGAGGAGGCCGCCCGGCTCGGACTCTCGTCGCTGACGCTCACCGATCACGACGGCGTCTACGGCGTGGTGCGCTTCGCCGAGGCCGCCGAGAAGATCGGGCTTGCAACCGGGTTCGGCGCCGAGCTCGGGCTCGACGTGCCGCTGCCGCGCACGCAGGCCGAGAAGCTGATCGCGGCGCGGGTCGGCGTGCCCGATCCGCCCGGTCATCACCTGCTCGCGCTCGCCCGCGACCCGGACGGCTATGCCTCGCTGTGCCGGGTGATCAGCAAGGCCCAGTTGCGTGGCGGCGCCAAGGGACGGCCGGTCTACGACATCGACGAGATCACCGAAGCCGCTGACGGGCACTGGCTGATCCTCACCGGCTGCCGCAAGGGTGCGGTGCGGCAAGCGCTCGAGCAGGGCGGTTCGCCCGGACGAGCGCTGGACGAGCTGATCGCGCGGTTCGGCCGCGACAACGTCGTCGTCGAGCTCGACCCACGAACTCGACCCGCTCGCCGACGAACGCTACGACGCAGCTTTACGGCCTGGCCCGAGAGCGCCGGCTGCAGGTCGTCGCGACGACGGCCGCGCACTACCACGCTCCCCCACGCCGGCCGCTTGCGACGGCGCTTGCCGCGGTGCGCGCGCGCAGCAGTCTCGACGAGATCGACGGCTGGTTGCCGTCGTGGGCCGGGCAGCACCTGCGCAGCGGTGACGAGATGGCCGAGCGGTTCGCCCGCTGGCCGGGCGTGATCGAAGCGGCCCACCGGCTCGGGACCGAGATCTCCTTTCCGCTCAAGCTGATCGCGCCCGACCTGCCACCGTTCCCCGTCCCGCCCGGACACGACGAGATGTCCTACCTGCGCGAGCTCACCTACCGCGGTTACGACGAGTGGTTCGCGCACACGCCCCATGCCGACAGGGCCCGAGCGATGATCGAGCACGAACTCGAGATCATCGAAGACCTGCACTTCCCGGGCTACTTCCTGGTCGTGTGGGAGATCGCGAAGTTCTGCCGCGAGAACGGAATCCTCGCCCAGGGAAGGGGATCCGCCGCGAACTCCGCGGTCTGCTACGCGCTGCGCATCACCGCTGTCGACCCCGTCTTCTACGAGCTGATGTTCGAGCGATTCCTCGCACCCGAGCGCGGCGAGCCGCCGGACATCGACATCGACATCGAGTCCGACCGACGCGAAGAGGTCATCCAGCACGTCTACGAGCTGCACGGACGTGAGCACGCCGCGCAGGTCGCGAACGTCATCACCTACCGGCCGAAGTCGGCGGTGCGTGACATCGCACGGGCCCTCGGCTACTCGCAGGGCCAGCAGGACGCCTGGAGCAAAGAGATCGAGCAGGGCTATTACTGGTCGTCGGACATCGAGAACGACACCAAGGCGATCCCGCCACAGGTCGTCGAGCTCGCAGGTGAGCTGCAGAATTCACCGCGGCACCTGGGGATTCACTCCGGCGGCATGGTCATGTGCGACCGTCCGGTGATCGAGGTGTGCCCGGTCGAGTGGGGACGGATGCCCGGACGCACGGTGCTGCAATGGGACAAGGACGACTGCGCCGAGATCGGACTGGTCAAGTTCGACCTGCTCGGGCTGGGCATGCTCTCGGCGATCCAGTACTGCCTGACGATGATCCGCGACTTCCACGGCGACGAGCTACGAACTCGCGACCATCCCGAAGGAATCCCCTTGTGTCTACGACATGTTGTGCGCCGCCGACTCGATCGGCGTGTTCCAGGTCGAGTCCCGAGCGCAGATCGCGACGCTGCCTCGGCTGAAGCCGCGCAAGTTCTACGACCTGGCGATCGAGGTCGCGCTCATCCGTCCCGGACCGATCCAGGGCGGCTCGGTGCACCCCTACATCCGGCGCGCCAACGGCGAGGAGGAGGTCACCTATCCGCATCCACGTCTGGAAGAACCGCTGCGCCGCACGAAGGGCATCCCGCTGTTCCAGGAACAGCTGATGCAGATCGCGGTGCACGTCGCCGACTTCACCCCGTCCGAGGCCGACCAGCTGCGGCGCGCGATGGGCTCGAAGCGGTCGAAGGACAAGATCGACGCGATGCGAATCCGCTTGTACGACGGGATGAAAGCCAACGGCATCACCGGTGCAGTCGCCGACGAGATCTACGAGAAGATCAAGGCGTTCGCCGCATTCGGATTCGCCGAGTCACACTCGATCAGCTTCGCGCTGCTGGTCTACGCGTCGTCCTGGTTGAAGCTGCACTACCCCGCCGCGTTCTGCGCAGCCCTGCTGAACGCGCAGCCGATGGGCTTCTACTCACCGCAATCACTCGTGCACGATGCCAAGCGGCACGGCGTCGAGGTGCGCAAGCCGTCGCTGTCGCTGTCGTTGGCCGGCGCCTCGATCGAACCGGGCAACGGTCCGGTGCAGTGCGCCTGCGTCGACGTGCCGCAGCCGGCCGTGCGGTTAGGGCTGTCGTCGGTGCGTTCGATCGGCACCGACCTCGCCGAAGCGATCGTCGAATCCCGCGAGCGCGACGGGCAATTCACCTCGATGGCCGACCTGGCGCGCCGCGTCGGGATGTCCGCCGACCAGGTCGAGGCGCTGGCCACCTCTGGTGCGTTCGACTGCTTCGACCTGCCACGCCGCGACGCGCTGTGGAGTGCCGGCGCGGCTGCCACCGCCCGTCCGGGCCAACTCGACATCGCCGCCTTCGACGAGTCGCCTCCGACCGGTATCCCGGCGATGTCCGAGCCGGAACAGCTGATCGCCGACATGTGGGCCACCGGCATCACGCCCGACTACTACCCCACCGCGCTGATCCGTCCGCGCCTCGACGCGCTGGGGATCATCCCGCACGAGCAGCTGCGCACGATCCCCGATCACACCCGCGTGCTCATCGGCGGCGTCGTGACGCACCGGCAGCGTCCGGCCACCGCACGTGGGGTCACCTTCCTCAACCTCGAGGACGAAACCGGGCTGACCAACGTGATCGTCGACGAGGTCGTCTGGCAGAAGTACCGCCGGGTCGCGCGCGAGTCGGGCGGGCTGATGATCCGCGGCATGCTCGAGCACACGAAGGACGGCGTCCTCAACGTGATCGCCGAGCGCATCGAGAAACTCAATCTCGGTCTGCGCACCAAATCCCGCGACTTCCGCTAACTGCGATGATCTTGCAGTTTTGCGCGCTATGGCGCGCAAAACTGCAAGATCATCGCGGTAGGGCGAAGGAGTCGATCATCGCCCGCAGCACGACGCGTACCTCGGCCAGCGCCTGGTCGCGATCGGTGTGGAGCACCGCGTAGAGCGTCGCCTCGTCCAACGCGCCGATGAACACGTGCGCCAGCGGCTCGACCGGCTGCTCGGCGATGCGCCCGATCGACATCGCGTAGGTCAGCAGCCCCTGCACCATCCCCATGCCGTAGCGCAGCCCGATCTCGCGCCACCGCTCCCAGCCCAGCACCGACGGGGCGTCGATGAGGATGATCCGGCTGATCGCGGGTTCGGAGCACGCGTCGAGCCAGGTGTCGGAGCCGAGTTTCATCAACTCGATCACGTCAGCGAGCCCCGAGTTGGCCACCGCGGCGTCGATGCGGGCCATCACCTCGGCCTCGACGGCTTCGAACACCGCGGCGAACAGTGCCGCCTTGTCGGCGAACTGGTGATACAGCGCCCCGCGGGTGACCCCGGCGGCGCGCACGATCGCCTCGGTGCCGACCCCGGCGTAGCCGTGCTCGGCGAACTGCACCCGCGCGACCTGCACCAGCGCGTCGCGGGTCGCCGCAGACCGGTCGCGCTGCGACCTGCCGCTCGACAGTCATACAGACTGTATGTATGTTAGTGCTGACACGCACTCAAGCTACCGCGAAAGCCCACCACGGGGAGGCGCCATGCCGATCGTCGAGGTCCCGCAAGGCCGCATCGAGTACCGCGTCGCCGGCCCCGAGAGCGACACGCCGCCGGTCGTGTTCGTCCACGGCCTGCTCGTCGACGGCCAGTTGTGGACGGGCGTGGCCGACCGCCTGGCCGCGGCGGGAATCCGCAGCTACGCGCCCGACCTGCCCCTCGGCTCGCACCGGATCCCGCTCGGCCCGGACGCCGACCTGACTCCACGCGGAGTCGCCCGGCTCATCCTCGACTTGCTCGCCGCGCTGGATCTGCGCGACGTCACGCTGGTCGGCAACGACACCGGCGGCGCGCTGTGCCAGTTCGTGATCGATACCGACGCCGAGCGGATCGGACGGCTCGTCCTCACCAACTGCGACGCGTTCGACAAGTTCCCGCCGCCACCGTTCGGCCTGCTCGTCAAGGCCGGCCGCAGCAGGGCGATGCTCAAGATGATGGCCATGAGCACCCGGCCGACCGTCCTGCGTCACTCGGCCCTCGGGTTCGGCCCGCTGGCCCGCAATCTGGACGCCGACGTGACCCGCAGCTGGATGGAGCCGCTGCGTACCGACCGCGCCATCCGCGCCGATACCGCCAGATTCATGCGCGGGATCGACAAAGGCGACCTGTTGGACGTATCCACCCGGCTCGGTGCGTTCACCCGTCCGGTGCGCCTGGTCTGGGGCGATCGTGACCGCTTCTTCAAGCTCGAATTCGCCCGGCGCCTCGCGGAGACCTTTCCGTCGGCCGAGCTCATAACCGTCGCGGACGGGCTCACCTTCGTCCCCCTGGACGCCCCGGACGCGGTCGCCGATGCGATCTCGATGATCACGTCGGCGGGACGCAACGGCTAAAGATCGACTCGGACCTGTCGATGGGGCAGACAAGGCTCTGTCGGGAGGCTCGGGTTGGTCAGGAAGAGCGCGTTCTCGCTCCGCACGCTGACGCTGTCAAGCGCCACGTGGTACGCGACCGTGCCCGTGGGCTGGGCAGTGATCCTGCTCGCCGGTTACCACGTCGCGACCGTCGCGCGCGTCGAGCAACCCGCCGCATTCGTCATGGCCGCCGGCCTGCTGATCATCCTGGAGCTGCTGCCCGCTCGTCTCGGGACGCGGCCACGATCCGCAGGGCGTCGTCATGTCGACGGCGTTCCTGTGCGCCATGTTGTTCCTCTGGGGCGTGTGGCCGGCAATGCTCAGCGTCGGCATCGCCTCGCTCGCCGCCGATCTACGCGCCCACAAGCAGTGGTGGAAGGTGCTGTTCAACCCCGCGCAGTACGCGGTGTCGGTCGGCGCCGCGTACCTGGTCATCTACTTCATCCACGGGCCGATCAGCCTCGAGCATTCCCTGCCTACGCTCGACCGCGGCGACCTCGTCTGGATCCCGCTCGCCTGGGCCACCTACTACGTCATCAACAACGTCATCGTCAGCTGTGTACTCACCTTCGCGCACCGGCTGCTGGCACTGCTGCGAGACGACTTCGTCCACGACGCCCTGATGTCGTTCTCGGTGATGGCGATCTCGCCGATCATCGTCGTAGTCGCGATGCACTCGTGGCTGGTAATGCCCCTGCTGCTGATCCCGCTCCTACTGCTCTACTACACGGCGTCGATGTCGCTCGACCGCGAGCACGCTGCCGGCCACGACGACCTCACCGGCCTGCCCAACCGCAACACGCTGCGCTTCGAGCTCGAGGACGCCCTGGCCACCTACGAACGCGACGGCGTGCCGTTCGGCCTGATGCTCATCGACATGAACGACTTCAAGCGAGTGAACGACACACTCGGACACCAGGTCGGCGACCGCCTGCTCGTCGAGTTCGCCAACCGGCTGCGCCAGCAGGTTCGTCCCGGTGACTTCGTCGCCCGGCTTGGCGGCGACGAGTTCGCGATCATCGTCTTCGACACCGACGAAGCTGTCGGGCGCGCCGTCGCCGAGCGGCTGTGCACGTCGATATCGCACTCGATCGACCTCGGCGGCCTCTCGCTCGAGGCCGAGGCATCGATCGGCCTCGCCATGTGCCCGGCGCACGGAACCGACGGTGGCACGCTGCTGCGCCGCGCCGACGTGGCCATGTACACGGCCAAAGCCAACCGCACGCGCGTCGAGGTCTACTCGCCCGCACGCGACATGAACTCCGCCGACGCCCTCGGCCTGTTGAGCGAACTACGCCAGGCCCTCGCCGACGACGCACTCGAGCTCTACTACCAGCCCAAGGTGTCCACCGCCGAAGGAACGCCAATCGGCGTCGAGGCGCTGATCCGCTGGAACCACCCGGTGCGCGGCTTCGTCGCGCCGGACGAGTTCATCCCGCTCGCGGAGGGCTCGGGCATCATGCCCGCTGCTCACCGAGCGCGTCGTGAGCCTCGCACTCGCCCAGATTGCGCGCTGGCGCGACGAGGGCATGACGGTGCCCGTGGCGGTCAACATCGCCCCGACAGACCTGACCGGCTCGGAACTGCCGCGCGTGGTCGCCCGCGGCCTGCGCGAGCACGACCTGCCGACCAGGGATGCTCCAGCTCGAGATCACCGAACGCATCGTCACCCACGACCATGGACGACGCGAAGCGCAACCTCGCGGACTTGCGCGACCTCGGAGTGTCGATCAGCCTGGACGACTTCGGCACGGGTTACTCGTCGCTGCTGCGGCTGAGCTCGCTGCCGGTCGACGAGATCAAGATCGATCGCGGCTTCATCTCCGCGATGTCCCAAGGCGACCGGGCCATCGGTATCGTCCGGGCACTCATCGACCTCGCTCACACGCTCGGCATGCCGGCGATCGCCGAAGGCGTCGAAACCGCCTCCGAGATGCGGCTGCTCGAAACGCTGGGCTGCGACGGCGTGCAGGGCTGGCATGTGGCCCGGCCGATGCCGGCCGACGAGGTCACCACGTGGCTGCGCGAACGGGCCGCGCACCCGTTGGCGATCGTCCACGACGACGAGGTCCCGACGCTGCGCGCGGTCTGACCGCGATCAGCGGCGCTTGTGTTTGGCAGCGCGCCGACTACGGTCGGATTCAGGGCCGATACAGCCCGCCGGACCAAGCGGAGGCAGCCGTGCAGATTGCCGACATCCTGCGTTACAAACAGGACAACCATGTGTGGACGATCGCGCCGGACGCGTCGGTGCGTGAACTGCTCAGCCAGCTCGCCGAGCATCACATCGGCGCCATGATGGTGTCCGGTCCCGGCTCGGAGCTGGCCGGCGTCGTCTCCGAACGCGACGTCGTCCGTCGCCTGAACGCGGACGGCGACGGCGTCCTGGACGGCACCGTCGACCAGATCATGACCCGCGAGGTGGTGCACTGCGCGCCGGGCGACGCAGTCACGCAGGTCGCGACGCTGATGACCGAGCGCCGCATCCGACACCTCCCCGTGCTCGACGGCACCGACCTGGTCGGCGTCGTGTCGATCGGCGACGTGGTGTCGAGCCGGATCCGGGAACTGCAGCAGGACCGCGACCAGCTGGAGCAATACATCACCGGCTGATTCGCGCGCCACCTCAAGTCGGACGCATTTTGTCCGATGGGAACACCGAGGGACTCTCTGCCCTCGTTGAGAGGTGAGCATGTACGCGGCCTATCGTCCCCTGCTCGATGCGTTGCAGGAACGTGGCGCAGACGCGCATGCCCTCCAGGAGGCGGCTGACGAAGCCGAGCGCTCGGGACGGTCCATTCGCGACATCCTGATCAACGATCTCATCGTCACCGAGATGGAGTTGACCGAGGCGTCCGCCGACGCACACGGCCTGAAGTCGATCGACCTGGTCGGCTATCCGATCGACCCGGCCGCAGTGTCCAAGATCCCCCTCACGCTGGTCGTGCGGCACCGCGTCCTCGGGATCGGCTTCCAGGGCGACTTCCTCATCGTTGCCGTGTCGGACCCCGCCGATGTCGTTGCTCTGGACGACATCCGAGCCTCGACCGGGATGCCCATCACCACGGTGGTTGTCGCCCGCAGTGAGCTCCGCAAGATCATCGATCGGCTCAAGCGTGAAGAGACCGACCTCGCCGACATAGCGGCGTCGTTCACGCCCGACTCCAACGAGATGTCGCCGGTCGGGACCGAGGGCGACGACGCCCCGGTCGTCCGATACGTCAACTCGCTGATCGAGCAGGCGATCCAGAACCGCGCATCCGACCTGCACATCGAGCCGACCGAGAACGACCTGCGCGTGCGTTTTCGCATCGACGGTGTGCTGCACGAGATCGACCGGGTGCCCAGCGCGGTGCAGTCGCCGCTCACCTCGCGTTTGAAGATCATGGGCAGCGTCGACATCACCGAGAAGCGCGTACCGCAGAACGGACGCATCACGGTGCGCCTCGACCACCACAAGGTCGACCTTCGCCTCGCAACCCTGCCCACCGTCTGGGGCGAGAAGATCGTGCTCCGCGTGCTCGACACCGGCGGCATCGACCTCGATCTGAGGAAGCTGGGTTTCGCCGACGACACCTACCAGCGCTACTCCACATCGTTCAACAAGCCGCACGGGATGGTCCTGGTCACCGGCCCGACCGGTTCGGGCAAGTCCACGACGCTCTACGCGACGCTCACCGAGATCAGCAAGCCCGAGGTCAACATCATCACGGTCGAGGATCCGGTCGAGTACCGTCTGCCCGGCGTCAACCAGGTTCAGGTGAACAACAAGGCCGGCCTCACCTTCGCGGCGGTTCTGCCGGCAATCCTGCGCTCGGACCCGGACGTCGTGCTGATCGGCGAGATCCGCGACCGTGCCACCGCTCAACTCGGCGTGGAAGCCGCGTTGACCGGTCACCTGGTGCTGTCGACCCTGCACACGAACGACGCTCCCTCGGCGATCACCCGACTGATCGAGATGGGCATCGAACCGTTCCTGGTGGGCTCATCGCTCGACTGCGTCCTCGCGCAGCGGCTGTCCCGCCGGCTGTGCGAGTGGTGCAAAGACCCGTACGAGCCGTCCGACTCCGACCTCGCTGCGATGAACTGGCCGATGGAGCAGTTCAAGGCGCCCGAAACACTGTGGCGACCAGTCGGATGTCGCTCATGCGGACAGACCGGGTATCGCGGCCGACTGGCCGTCAACGAGGTCATGCCCGTTTCGGAAGAGATCGAACGCCTCGGCGTCACCCACGCCTCGGCCACCGAAATCATGGCGGTGGCCATCTCCGAGGGGATGGTGACTTTGCGCGAGGACGGCTTGCGCAAGGCCGCCCTCGGTCACACGACGGTCGAAGAAGTATTCCGTGTCACGGTCTGACGCTTCATATCGGAAGGAACAGCAATGACAGCCACGCTGCCAACAAATTCGGCGGGGTCGGGGTACGGAAGACCGGCCACGCCCGACTCGGTGAGCGGGGATCCGAAGCAGTTCGTCGAGGACCTTCTCCACCTCACCGTCGCACTCGGCGGCTCCGATCTGCACCTCACAGCCGGCATCGCGCCGTGCATCCGCGTGCACGGCTCGCTCCGCCCGGCCGAGGGCTTTGCGATGCTCACCGGTCACGACACGGCGGCGATGATGAAGTCGATCCTCACGCCCGAGCAGTGGGAGCGTTTCGAGCGCGACCAGGAACTCGACACGTCCTACGCGATCCCCGATCTGAGTCGGTTCCGTGTGAACGTCTTCGTGCAACGCGGGTCGGTCGGCGCTGTGATGCGTACTATCCCGCACCACATCCGCAGCCTCGCTGAGCTCGGCCTGCCTTCGGACGTGGAGCGATTCGCGCACCTGCCACGCGGCCTCGTGCTGGTGACGGGCCCGACCGGCTCGGGCAAGTCGACGACCCTGGCCAGCCTGCTGGACGTGGCCAACAAGACCCGGTCGTCGCACATCATGACCATCGAGGACCCGATCGAATACCTGCACTCGCACGGGCGCTGCGTCGTCAACCAGCGCGAGGTCGGGGAGGACACCGAAGACTTTCCGACCGCTCTCAAGCACGTCCTGCGGCAGGACCCGGACATCATCCTCGTCGGCGAGCTCCGCGACCTGGAGACGACGGCGACCGCGATCACCGCGGCCGAGACCGGCCACCTGGTCCTCGCGACGCTGCACACGCAGTCGGCCGCCCAGACGATCGACCGGTTGATCGACATCTTCCCCGCGCACCAGCAGACGCAGATCCGCGCGCAGCTGTCGAACTGCCTGCAGGGGGTCGTCACACAGGCGCTGGTACCGACCCGCGACGGCAACGGCCGCACGATCGTCTGCGAGATCATGGTCGCCACCTCCGCGATCCGGAACCTGATCCGCGAGGGCAAGGTGCACCAGATCCCGAGCTTCCTCCAGTCGTCGGGAGAGCAGGGCATGATCAGCTTCGACCAGCACCTGGCGCAGCGCTACGGCGAGCGACTGGTGAGCAAGAGCGTCGCCCTCGAGCTTGCGCACGACCCCAACGAGTTCATCCGATTGGCGAGGCTCTGACGTGGACACCAAGACCTATACCTACGAGGCGATCGACGCATCCGGGGCAGTCGTCAAGGGCAAGATCGAGTCCGACTCTCCTGATGGCGCGGCGCGCTCGCTGGCCAACCAGCGGCTCATTCCCTTGGAGGTCTCCGGGCTCGGCACGGGACTGAACAAGGAACTGAAGATCCCGGGCCTCGGCGGCAAGACTTCGCTGCGAGACCTCGCGGTCTTCGCGCGCCAGTTCGCGTCGATGACCTCGTCCGGCCTCACGCTGCTGCGGTCTCTCGCCATCCTTGAGGAGCAGACCGAGAAGCCGAAGCTCAAAGAGGCGATCGCGAAGGTCCGCAACGACGTGCAGGCCGGAGCCACGCTCTCGACCGCGATGACGCACCACCCCGATCATTTCCCGCCGCTGATGGTGAACATGATCAAGGCCGGCGAGGCCGGCGGCTTCCTCGACGACGCGCTCGCGCGCATCGCCCGCATGTACGAGGCCGACGCCAACCTGCGCGCCAAGATCAAGTCGGCGATGACCTACCCGGTGATCGTGCTGCTCTTCTCGCTGCTGCTGGGCACCGGCGTGATCGTCTTCATCGTTCCGGTGTTCGAGAAGATGTTCAAGCAACTCGGCGGCAACCTTCCGCTGCCGACCCAGATCATGGTGACCCTGTCGCACAACATGATCTGGATCGTGCCGGTGGCCACCGTGGTGTCGGTCGTCGGCTTCAAGGCCTACCGCAAAGCGATCCAGACGAACCCCGCGTTCCGGCTCAAGGTCGACCGGCTCAAACTGCGCGTGCCCGTCTTCGGCAAGCTGTTCACGAAGCTCGCGATCAGCCGCTGGGCCCGCAACCTCGGCACGCTCCTCGCGGTCGGGGTGCCGATCATCCAGGCGCTCGAGGTCGTCGGCGGCACGTCCGGCAACGCTGTCATCTCCGAGGCCATGGACGACGTCCGTGACGCGGTGCGGATGGGCGGGCAGATGTCGAAGGCGCTCGAGAAGCACCCGCTCTTCCCGATGATGGTCACCCAGATGATGGAAGTCGGCGAGGAAACCGGGCAGATCACGGACATGCTCGACAAGGTTGCCGACTATTACGACAAGGAAGTGGAGACGGCGACCGAGTCGCTGACCTCGGCGATGGAGCCGCTGCTCGTCGTGCTGCTCGGCGCCGTCATCGGCACGATGGTGATCTGCCTGTACCTGCCGATGTTCTCCATCTACAAGCACATCCAGAGCTGAGCGCCGGCGGGCCATAGCCCGCCGCGCGCATCCCGGTGCCCGTTGCGCCCGCGGCACACGGCGTTCCAGCTGTACCCGCCCCGCTTCGGCGCCGCCGGCTTACTCCAGCGTCGGGCTCAGCCATGCGATGCCGCGTGTCGTTACCCGATCGTTACACATGAGCCGGCACTGAGTACTAAAGAGTGCCCGTCTCACGTCGATTTGACACCCGAGGGATCAAGACATCGGCAAACCCCGCGCCGACGCCCCGTACTAGAGCCAAGGAGGCTCCCATGCTCAACCGCCTGGCCAAGCTCCGCGAGGAGCGCGAAGAGGGCGATCGCGGTTTCACGCTGATCGAACTCCTCGTGGTTGTCGTGATCATCGGCATCCTGATCGCGATCGCCATCCCGCTGTACCTGAACTACAAGAAGGGTGCGGCCGACAAGTCGACCGCGTCGGACGTCCGCAACGCCGTGAACGTGATCGAGCAGTGCCAGTCCAACCTCGGCAAGTACCCGACGACCACGTTCGGCGACCAGACCGCGTCGTTCGCGCTGGGCACCAGCACCGTCGACGCCGCTTGCTCGACGACGACCGTCAATCTCAGCTCGGGCACCAAGCTCACCTACGTGCCGAAGAGCGACTTCACGGCGTTCTCGATCGAGGCCTACAACACGAACGGCAACACCAGCACGACCAGCTACTACTGCTACACCAGCGCGAAGGGTGGCCAGGTCACCACGGTGACAGGCACCTACTCGGCCAGCACGTACACCGCTACCTGCTGATCGCCGACCAGTCGAAGTAGTTCTTGCAGCAGACACTGCCTCTGTGCGTCGGAGACCTGATCTCCGACGCACGGGGAGAGTGCCTGAACGCGGCACGCGAGCGCCCCAACTGAAAGGAGCAGCCATGCCAGTCCTGATCGCAGCGGTAGCGCTGCTCGGCTTGGCGGTTGGCTCCTTCCTCAACGTCGTCATCCACCGCGTCCCGCGCGGCGAGTCGCTGATGCGGCCCGGATCGCACTGCCCGGACTGCCACACCGCAGTACGCGCGCGGCACAACGTGCCGGTGCTCGGCTGGCTCGTCCTGCGCGGGCGCTGTGCCGATTGCGCCGAGCCGATCAGCGCCCGCTACCCGCTCGTCGAGCTCGGGACCGCGGCACTGTTCGTCGCGGTCACTGTGCAGGTCGCCCACCTCGGGCAGCTCCCGGCGCTCCCCGCGTATCTGTTCTTCACCGCGGTCGGCATCGCGCTGTCCGCGATCGACCTCGACGTGCACCGTCTGCCGAATGCCATCGTCTACCCGTCCTATCCCGTCCTCGCTGTGCTGCTGACCGCGAGCGCGGTGTTCGGCGGCGGGCTGGCCCCGCTGCCCCGGGCCGGCATCGGAGCCGGCGCCATGTTCGTCGGCTTCCTGCTGCTCGCGGTCGCCTATCCCGGCGGCATGGGCTTCGGTGACGTCAAGCTCGCCGGCATCGTCGGCGCTGTCCTGGGCTACCTGTCCTACTCCGCTCTGATCGTCGGTGCCTTCGCGGCGTTTCTGCTCGGCGGCTTGGCGTCGGTTCTGCTGCTGCTGCTGCGCCGCGCCAACCGCAAGTCAGCGATCCCCTTCGGGCCTGCCATGTTCGGCGGCGCCGCCGTCGCCATCTTTGCCACCGGCCCGGTTGCTGGCGCCTACCTCCACCTCGTCCACCGGGCCTGAGCCCACCCCCATCGGAGCCAGTTCAATGAAGCATCGCCAGATCGGCATCAACAAGGTCGGCGTCGTCAACACCGACGGGCACGCGATCGGGTTGGACATCGGCGCGACCGCAGTGCGCGCGTCGATCCTTGCGCCGGGCATGCTCGAAGGGCGCCCCTCGGTGACGATCCACGGCGTCGGCCGCATCGAACTGTCGCCCGGAGTCGTGGTCAACGGCGTCGTGCAGGAGCCGGCAGCGCTGACTGCCGCGCTGAAGCGGCTGTGGGCCGAGCACAAGTTCGAGTGCCGCAACGTCATCCTCGGCATCGCCAACCAGCAGGTGCTCGTGCGTGACCTGTCGATCCCGAACCTCGACGACGAACGCCGTGCGAAGGCGTTGCCGTTCCAGGCGAAGGAGATCGTCGCGCTGCCGATCGACCAGGTCGTGCTCGACTTCTGCAAGCTCAGCGGCCCGGATCCGGAGAGCAACTATCTCCACGGGCTTCTGGTCGCCACGCCCCGACAGCCGGTACTGACCGCTGTCAACGCCGTCGAACAGGCGGGCCTGCGGGTTGCCCGCGTCGACCTTTCTTCGTTGGGCGCATTGCGCTCGATCGGGAGCGAGGATCTCGCGGTCGAAGCTGTCATCGACCTCGGCGCACACCTGACGACGATCGTCATCCACGACCACGGAGTTCCGCGACTCGTGCGGACCCTGGCTCGTGGCGGCGACGAATTGACGGAGAAGCTCGCCGACCGTCTGAGCGTGCCCGTTCCGGAGGCAGAGCGGATGAAGTGCGACGCCGGGCTGGAGGGTGACAACGAGGAAGTGTCCCGCGCCCTCGTCGAAGGGCTCCGGCCGCTGCTGGCAGAGATCCGTACGTCCATTGGCTACTTCCGATCCACCAACGACGGCGCGGCGATCGAGCGAATTTCACTGACCGGCGGTACGGCGGCGCTTCGCGGACTGTCGATCGCAATGTCCGAGCAGACCGGCCTTCCTACTCGTCTGGTCGACCCGCTGCAGCACATCCGGAACAGACACGCCTCCAAAGAGACCCGTTCCGGAGAGTTCGACCACGTGCCGAGCGCAGTATCGATCGGCCTGGCGATGGGAGCAGCCGCATGACCGCCGTCCTTGAACGCAAGCAAGACAGCGCCGTCTGGGCCGCGATGCCCGGATGGGGAATTGTCGCCGACCTCACTCCCCCCGAGATCGTCGCCAAACGCCAGTTGCGTGTCCTACGACGTCTGATCGCCGGCGCGCTGGTTATTGTCGTCGTGGTCTGGGTGGCCGCGTATGTCTACGCCTTCCTGCAGAATTCGTCGGCCGCGGACGAGGCCGACGCCGCGCGTGCGGAGACGACCAATCTCCAGATCGCGGCCGGGAAGTACAGCGGCGTGACCCGTATCGAGGCCACCGTGGACAGCATCCGCGCTCAGGTCGCGTCCGTCATGCTCGACGACGTCGATGTTCCCGACCTGTTGACGAAGGTGCGGCAAGCGCTGCCCGGAACGATGTCGATCCAGAACATGTCGATGACGCTGACGCCCGCCACCGCTGCGGGCGAGGTGAGCACCGGCACCCTCGACGCGTCGGGCCACCCCGTGATCGGCACGGTGACCGTCACCGGCTCCGGCCGCAGCTTGGACGACCTGCCCGCCTACATCGACCGGCTCGTCAGGATCCGCGGCGTGGCGAACGTCGTGCCCGGATCGAACCAGGTCACCGGGGGCACCGCGCAGTTCACCCTCAACTTCGCTCTTACCGACCAGCTCTACAGCCACCGTTACGACGTCACCGCGACCGGCGGCACCACCACCCCCGGAGGGCACTGATGTCATCGCTGCAGGATCGGCGGATGTGGATCGGCGGAGGCGCCGTCGCCGCGCTGCTGATAACCGCCGTCGGCTGGTTCTTCTTCGTCAGCCCCGAGCTCTCGTCGGCTTCGGACCAGCACAGCCAGACGGCCTCCATCCGACAGGAGAACGCCGGCCTGCAGGCGAACCTGAAGACCTTGCAGGAGAAGAGCGCCCGGCTCGGCGAGTACACGACGGCACTGCGGCGCGCCCTCGAGGCGCTGCCGTCCGACAGCGGGCTGCCGCAGTTCACGCGGCAGCTCAGCGCGCAGGCGCACGCCAGTGGCGTCACGCTGAGCAGCGTCATCGTCGGTGGCATCACCTCCGTCACCGCTGCCACGGCACCGGCCGTCCCTGACGCCACCGCGACGAGCGCCGCCCCCGCACCCACCCCGACCCCTACCGCGACGAGCACGGCCACGCCCGCGACGAGCGTCGCGCCGGTGACGGCCGCCGGTGGCCTCTACTCGGTGCAGGTCACGATCCAGTCGAACGGTTCGCTCGCGCACCAGGTGGCGTTCCTGCACGCAGTGCAGGTCGCCGGCCCCCGCCGGGCGTTGATCACCTCGACCCAGCTCGGCCCGGGCACCGGATCCAAGGTCTCGTCGATCGACGCATCGACCAACGTGACTACGCAGCTGACCGTGTTCTCCGCACCGCAGTCGCCGGATCAGGTCGCCCAGCTCAACAAGCTGCTCAGCGGCAAGACGGGGAACTGACTCCGACATGAACCGACCGGCCGGCGCGCCGGGCGCGCGGACGATCCGCCGCGCCCGGAGCTGGCTCGTGCGTCGACTCGGCCGGGGCGACGGCGGCTTCATCCTGCTCGAGTCCATCATCGCGATCACGGTCATCACGATCGTCATGGGTGCCGTCGGCGCCGAGTTCGTCAGCGGGATGATCTCGAGCAGCCAGCAGCAGACGAAGCAGGGCGCGGTGCGTGTCGCCGACACCGCCGTCGAGCAGCTGAACTCGCTGCATGCCTCCGACCTGCTGGGCGGGCGGACGTGCCCGGCCGTATCGGCACAACTGGCCGCCGCCTCCACTGCGGTCGCTCCGTGGCTGGCGAACATGACGATCGCCGTCGACCCGAGTTTCGCCGGCACCGACCCGGTCAACCCGTGCAACCCGCCGCTCCCGCCGAGCGGCTCCGCCACGCCAACCATCCCCACGACGGCCGTGACGCAGCAGCCGGGCAAGATCGCCTACACGGTCACCGACTACCTCGGCTGGTGCTGGCTCGCCAACGGCACCGGTGACTGCACGACCACGCGCACCGGCGTGCGCTACCTGCGCGCCGTCGTCGCGGTGGCGTGGACGGGACCCCAGTGCGCTCCGTTGACGTGCAGCTACATCACGGCCAGCCTGTTCAGCACCGCCAGCGATCCGACGTTCCAGGTGAACCAGGCGCTGCCGCCCGCCCCGATGGCGACCGCGCCGGCCGACCAGACCGTCGTAGTGGGCGACTCCGTCAGCCTGCAGCTCAATGCGCAGAACGGCACCGGCGTCCCGCCCTTCACCTGGGCGCTGACGACGGGCTCGCTACCGACCGGCGTGCAGTTGAGCCCGACCGGGTTGTTCAGCGGCACGGTCGGCGGATCGGCGGGTACCTACCCCATCACCGTCACCGTGACCGACGCGTTCCTGCGTTCCGATACCGCCACATTCACCTGGACGGTGAAGCCGCCGGTCACCGCGACCACTCCGCCCGCACAGCAGAGCACGGCCAATACCGCGGCGAATGCGCTCACCCTCAGCGCGGCCGGCGGCACGGGCGGTTACACCTGGACCGACGCGTCATCGCGGACGCTGCCCCCGGGGCTCTCGGTCAGCGGTAGCCAGGTGACCGGCACCCCCACCGCCACGGGAACCTTCCCGGTCACGCTCACGGTCACCGACTCGACCGGCCACACGACGACGGTGAGCTTCGTGTGGACCGTCTATTCGGCGCCGACCGTCTCGTCGCTTAGCGCGCTGTCCTCCACCGAGGGCGCCGCCGTCGACGCCACCGACACCTACACGTGCCCCGCGATGACGTGCACGTTGTCGCTGTCGGCGACCGTCCCCGGCCTCGGCCTGTCGACGACCACGGTCACGGGGAACAACACGACGACCTCGCTGCAGGTCACGGGCAACGGAACCGTGCACATCGCCGGCACCGTGCAGTCGAGCGCCGTCACCACCGGCACGTCGAAGACGTACAACCCGGTGCTGACGATCACCAACCCGACGCCCACTTCAGTCTCGACGGGGGCGGTGACGTGGACGATGTACACCCCGCCGACCGTCTCAGCGCCGGCCACGAAGGCCACCGCCAACGGCGCGACGCCGAGCGAGCCCATCACGTACACCTGCCCGCGCGGCACGTGCACGATCACTCTCGCCGGCACCGTGCCGGGGCTCGGGCTGAGCAATACCGTCGCCGCCACAGTCGCGAACAACGCGACCTCGCTCACCGTGGCCTCCGGCTCCGGCACGGTCTACCTGAACGGGCTGATCAGCGCCTCCGCCGGAACCACGACCGGCAAGGCCTACACGCCGACCATGACGATCACCGACGCCTCGAACATCACCGGCTCGGACACCGAGACCTGGACGGCGTACGTCAAGCCGACGATCCCCTCGCCGGGCCCCCTCACCACGACCCGCAGCGCCACCCCGAGCAAGTCGCTCGCCGTGACGTGCAAGACCACCAGTTGCACGGTGGCTGTCACCGGTCTGCCGGCCGGCGTCGGGATCGGCACGTCGGCGACGACGTCCACGAACTCGACCACGAGCGTCACGCTCTCGGGCAGCGCGACCGTGTACCTCAGTGGGAAGGTCTCGGCCACCGCCCCGCAGACGACCTACCCCGTGACGGTCACCGTTACCGACAGCGGCATCGCTGTGGCCAGCGTCGGCA
This sequence comes from uncultured Actinomycetota bacterium, assembly GCA_963757455.1. Classification (GTDB taxonomy): domain Bacteria; phylum Actinomycetota; class Actinomycetes; order Mycobacteriales; family Jatrophihabitantaceae; genus RYN-133. The sequence continues at coordinate 77,368 of CAVWSE010000032.1, read as the reverse complement.
TCTGGACGGTGAACTGATGAGCCGCATCGATGTCCGGAGTGGTGGCGTGGTTCAGGCGCCGGCTGTCCGGGGACGCCGGAACGTCGCTGATGGAGCTGGTCGTCGGGATGAGCGTGATGACGGTGTTCATGGCCATCTTCACCGGCGCCACGTATTCGATGTCACAGACCGTCAACAAGGTCGAGGCGACAACAATCTCGTCCAGTCAGAGCGAGCAGGCGTTCTCGACCCTCGACCGAACCGTGCGCTACGCGTCCGCGATCACGCCGGGATCGGCTTGCCAGAGCACGACCGGCGCGTGTGTCGCGACGCATCCGGCGACTGGTACGTCGAGCTCGACAGCACCTACACCGGCGCGGAGGTCTGCACGCAACTGCGCATCGACAAAGCCGCCCAGCAATTGCAGCAGCGCACCTGGACGGTCACCACCACGGGGTACACGACGCCCACGAGTTGGAAGCCGCTCGCCAGCAACGTCACCAACGGCGGGGCGGCCGCCGGCCCGGACCAGCCTTTTGCCGTGCCCTCCGGTGTCACCGGCGCGAGCAGCACCTTCCAGCAACTGACCGTCACGCTGGTGATCGGATCGGGTACCTCGACCGCCTCGACAACCCGCTCGAGTGTGTCGTTCACCGCGCTGAACAGTTCGGCGTCGGCGACCGCCAACAGCTCCAAGTGCCAGCAGGCAGGCAGGCCATGATGCGCACCTTGTCCACGACGCTCCGCAGCCGACTCGCATCCCGCCGCGATGACCAGGGCACGATGGCGATGGCCATCCTCGCCGTGGTCATCAGCATGCTCATCGGCGCACTCATCCTGCCGATGCTGATCACCCAAGATCGCTCGAGCCGCTTCGACATCACCCGGGTGCATTCGCTGCATGCGGCGCAGACCGGCATCGACGCAGTGCTCGGCCAGATCCGGGCCGCAACCCGGACCGACCGTGACGGCAACGTCTGGGGCGACGCCGGAGCGCTGCCGTGCGGACCGATCTCGGGCAGCGCCAACGGGGTCACCGGCGGCGCGGGCCCGGCCTCGGTCGGGACCTATTCGGTCAACATCGGCTACTACACCAGCGACCCCGCGCAGTCCGGCGCGACCAAGATGCTCTGCGTCTCGGGCTACGGTCCGTACGACCCCGCGACGCGGAGCCGGACGCCCCGATACGCGCAGATCACCTCGACCGGAACCGACGGCGCGCCCGGTAACGGCGGAAGCCCGGGCCGCACCATTGTCACGACGTACGTGTTCCAGACCGACGACGCCAATATCCCCGGCGGCGTCATCCGGATCTTCCCTGACAGCACCGGCGGGAAATGGTGCATGGACGCCGGATCCGCCACCCCGGCAGCCAACACCGCGGTAGTCCTGCGCGCATGCAGCACCGCGATCCCCGCGATTGCGCAACAGGTCTTCGCCTACCGCAAGGACCTGAGCATCCAGCTCGTGTCGTCGGTGACCGACGCGAATCCGGCAGGCATGTGCCTGGACACTTCGACCACTCCCCACGCGATCGGTGTCGCCATCGTGCTCAAGACGTGCGCGATCGCCGACACCTCGCGATGCACGGACATCACCGCCTGCTCGCCGTGGTACCAGCAATGGAGCGTCGACGACAACGCGCACCTCGAAGGCGCCAAGAGCGACCGTTCCGACCCGACGCACACGTTCAAGGACGGCTACTGCATCGACGTGGCGGGTCAGGGCGACGGCATCCCGCTCACCCTTCAGACCTGCGCCGGCGGCACCCGGACCCGCGACAGACGTGGGTCCCCTCCCCCACGACCGGCGCCGGCATGTCGGGCGCCACCTACGGGCAAGAGGTGAACTACGGAATGTTCGGCACCTGCCTGGATGCGACTGGCCAGGACCCCAACGCGCCTTACATGATCCTCTACACCTGCAAGCAGGACCCGAACCCGACGCAGGTGACGTGGAACCAGGTGTTCACACCGTCGCCGGCACTGGGCACGGCGCCCACCCATGTGCTGCTCAAGACAAACGCCCCCGGCGGGACGTACTGCCTGAAGAGCCCCGCCGCCGAGGGCGGCTACGTCACCCTGTCGACGCCCTGCCCGTCATCTCCCACCGGAGTCTTCGACTGGACCGTGTACACGGTGCAGGACCAGAACGGCAACGACCTCCCGTACAAGCAGAAGTACCAGATCGTCGACTCCGCCGGTCGCTGCCTGGCACCCGGCCCGAACTCGGATATGTACAACTCGGGTGTACCTGAAGGTCGTGACGGTGCAGTGCGACGGATCGACCGGGCAGAAGTGGAACGCCAACCCGAGCCTGGACGCGTCGCGCCTCACCAACACCCAGGAGAAGTGACGCGAACCCGGACCTGCCGTCCGTGCAAGAGCTATCCCCGGGCGCAGCGATTCATCGCTGGGGCGGGTACTGCTGGGTGGAGTAACCCTGCTCCGGCCCCTGCTGCGGGCCCTGTGGGGGCTGACCCTGCGGCGGCCCCTGCTGTGGCTGTCCCTGCGGCGGCCCCTGCTGCGGGTAACCCTGCCCGCCGTATGCACCGCGCGAGCGACGCTCACCGTCTTCCTCGATGAGCCGGTTGAGCAGCTGCTGCTGACGATCGGAGTGCGGGACGTTGGCCAACGACTCTTGACCGTGCTCACTTGCCGACTCGATCGTGAGCGTGCCGGCGCCGACCATGCGGTCGAGCAGTGACTGCGTGAATCCGACGTCGGTGATGCGCTGGAGCCCGATGTCACGACCGGTGTGCCGTAGCACGCCAGTGCGGATCAGCACCCGATGTGTCGTGAACACGTAGTGCGAGGTGCGCACTGCAAGCCATGGCTTGAAGCTGAGCCAGCTCAGCAGGCCGAGGCCGACGACGATGATGGCAATCAGCACGACCGTGCGCCCGGTACCGCTGTCGGGGGCAAAGGCGATGCCCACCCCGGCCAGGCCACAGATCAGGATGAACCACAGCGTGGCCGGAACCAGCGTTATCCAATGAGGGTGAAGATGCTCGACGAGCTGCTCGTCGTTGGCCAAGACCTTCTCGGGGTACGCCACGCCTGCCTCCTCGAGTGCTTCACGGTGTGAAGCGACGTTCGGTGCGGCATACGTTAGCGCTCAGGCGACCTCTGCCGCATGTGCTGCGTGCATTGCGTTTTGCGCGACGACTGCGCCCTGGGCGGCATCGCAGCCGACATCGGCCAGCGCGGCGCGTACGGACTCGGTGTCGACGCCGTCCGCTATGACCGCGGCGCCGAGATCGTGGGCGAGTTCAATGACGCGGCGCAGCAACATCGTTCGTTGTGGTGCGCTTGCGAGCGGAGCTACCAGCGCGCTGTCGAGGCGGACGATGTTCGGCTGCAACGTTTCGAGTCGGGCGAGATTCGAGTAGCCGACACCGAAGTGGTCGATCGCAAGACCCGCGCCGACGCCACGCAGCGCGTCCAGCACGCTCAGCACGTCGGCTTCGTCAGGTGTGTCCGGCTCGTCGATACCGATCACGAGCTGACCGGGCCGCAGGTCGAAGCGGGCGATGAGCTCGCCGACCCGCTGCGGCAGATCGAGATCGGCCATCCCGGCAAGCCCGACCCGCGTGGTGACCATGATCGGCACGCTGTCGTCGAGGGAAAGGGCGTTCACGATCGCACGCTCGATGACACAGAGGTCGAGTTCGCCGAGCTGCCCACTTGCGTCGGCGAGCGCAACGACATCGGCGAGCGCGAGGTCCGCGTCCGAGTACGACCACCGCGGAACGGCGTACAGCGCGAACAGCTTGCCGTTTGTCGGTGCGGCGATCGGGACGAGGTCTGCCTCGACACGGCCCGCTGCGATGTCGTCGCGCAGTGCCGCATGGCGCGCGAGCTCTGCCTCGCCGATCCCGCCAAGGCCCGGGACGTAGCTCACGGACGTTCCCTTGCCGGCCCGCTTGGCCGAGTACATGGCGACGTCGGCCTGACGCAGCAACTCCTGTATGTCACACGAGTCGCGACCGGGATCGAGTGTCGTCGTGCCGATGCTTGCTCGCGCGGGCGCGAGCCGGTCACCGATGCGCACCGGCGTCGACAACGCCTCGAGAATCCGCTCGGCGACACCGGTCGGGTCGCCGTCGTCTTCCACCAGCACTGCGAATTCGTCCCCGCCTAGGCGAGCGACGGTGTCGCCGGTGCGGACGACATCGAGCAGGCGGCGCGCGACCTCGGTGAGGACGATGTCGCCGGCGTCGTGGCCGAACGCGTCATTGACGGACTTGAAGTCGTCGAGATCGACGAACACGACCGACACGGGCCGCAGGTCACGCTGGTGCAGATCGAGCGCGTGCGCGAGCCGGTCGTAGAACAGCGCACGATTGGCCAAGCCGGTCAACGGATCGTGGAACGCGCGATGCGTCAGCTCGGCCTTCTGCGCCATGACATCAAGGGTGAGCCGGCGGTTGTCGAGCACGACGATCAGTTGGCGCAGCAGCAGCGCGAGGATCGCGGTCGTCTCCACGCCGAAGGTCATCGGAGTGCCGACGTTGTGAACGATCGCGATGAACATCGCGACAATTCCCGCAATGAGCAGCAGATACGGCAAGACGATGACCGGCGATCCGTCGACCCGCTCACCGCTGTTCGCGTGCTCGGCAGCGGGGTACAAGGCGGACACCCCGATCGCCAGGAAGGCCGCAACCCAGGCGACGTCGGTGAAGGCGCCGGTGCCGTACGTGCCGGCCGCGACGAGGTAGGCGAACGCGCTGTCCGCGACGGCCATCGACACGAGTCCGCCGACGAGCAGCAGCAGGCCGGCATCGAGTCGTGCCCGGCTCGCCACGAGCACGGCGACGGTGATCAGGACGAGGTCACTGGCCGGATAGGCAAGGCTGACGACGAAGCCGAAGGTGTTCTGAGCACCTGCGTGATAGACGGCGCCGAGTGCAGTCGCCCAGCTGAGGATGAACAACGAGGCGACAACCATCGTCCCGTCCAGAAGTACGCGCAATCGGGCGCGTCCGACGAACGCCGCCGAAGGGCGCGAGAACAACCCAGCCAGGCAGAAGACGGGAAAGAGCAGGTAACCGGCGTCGGCCAGCGACGGGAACGGCACCTCGCTGCCGGCGATCACCTCGTAGTACGACCAGAAGCACTCGCCGATGCTCCAGGCGGCCAAACCGGCCCCGAGGAACGCCCAGGACAGACGCCAGCGCCCCGAGGAACGAACCGCGCGCCAGAAGCACGGGATCGCGCCGAGCGCGGCCGCGACCGCCTCGCCGATGTCGTCGAAGGCCTGCGTCGCCCACGAGCCGCCCGGCTTGAGCCGCAGCACCACGGCGAAGCCCACGACGAGCGCGACGCACAGCACCAAGGCTGCGCGCCGCCGCGGCGCGGACAGTTCCATACCGATCAACATCGGCAGGTTGCGCCACGTGTTGAGAGGTGCGTTACCCGCTTTATCGCGCCGACCGCAGGTGCTGGACGTCGCCTGCACCGATGGCATCGACGCGGCCGTCGTGCTCGACCTGCAGGCGCCCGTCGCTGTCGATCCCGACGGCACGTCCGGGCACGATTGTGCCGATGGTCGTCGCCACCGACACGCTGCGACCGAGCGTGGCGCAGGTCTGCCGATAGTCGGCTGCCAGCCCGCACGCTTCGGCGTCGCCTGCCACGTCGGCCCATTGCGCCAATCGCGCGTCCATCCGTTGCAAGATCGCGATCAGCAGCTCCGTGCGGTCGACACTGTGCGCATCGCACAGCTGCAGGGACGTCGCAGTGTCGACCGGTAGTTCCTCGCGCGTGGTCGTCACGTTCAGTCCGACGCCGATGACCACCGCTTCGCCGCTCGTCTGGGCCAGGATGCCGGCCAACTTTCCTTCGGACGGGGCGTGCAGCACGTCGTTCGGCCATTTCAACGCGAGATCGCAACCGGTGGCCTCGGCCAACGCCTCGCGCACGGCGACACCCGTGAGCAGGGGCAACCAGCCCCACGTGCGGATCGGTGCGTCCGGGCGGACGACCACCGAGTAGGTGAGCCCGGCCCGAGGTGGCGAGGTCCACGTGCGGTCGAGCCGGCCCCGCCCCGAGCGCTGATGCTCGGCAACGAGAACGGCTCGATCGGGCGCCGCTTCGTCGCGCAGCAACGTGGCGTTCGTCGATTCGTCCTCGTCGACGACCGTGATCCGGGTCCAGCGGTCGCCGAGCCGGCGATGCAGCGCGTCGACGTCGATCGGCGGGCGGTCCACGCTTCCACGCTACGGCGACGTCGGTCACCTCGACGTCGGACATACCGGCTCTGCGAACTAGAGTTCGCTAAATGGCCATCCAGCCCGAGGACGAGAGCGCCGACAACGGACCGGACCCGCACAGCACCGCCGGCAAACTGGCCGACCTGGAGCGGCGCTACGACGAGGCCGTGCACGCCGGCTCGGAGCGCGCGGTCGAGAAGCAGCACTCGAAGGGCAAGAAGACCGCCCGCGAGCGGGTCGAGGCGCTGCTCGACGAGGGCAGCTTCACCGAGCTCGACGAGCTCGCCCGGCACCGGTCGACGAACTTCGGAATGCAGAAGAACCGGCCGTTCGGCGACGGCGTCGTCACCGGCTACGGCACGATCGACGGTCGTCCGGTGTGTGTGTTCAGCCAGGACGTCACCGTCTTCGGCGGCGCGCTCGGCGAGGTGTACGGCGAGAAGATCGTCAAGGTGCTCGACGTCGCGATGAAGACCGGCTGCCCCGTGGTCGGTATCAACGAAGGCGGTGGCGCGCGCATCCAGGAGGGCGTCGTGAGTCTCGGGCTCTACGGCGACATCTTCCTGCGCACCGTCCACGCATCCGGCGTCATCCCGCAGATCTCGTTGATCATGGGCGCGGCCGCCGGCGGGCACGTGTACTCCCCCGCGCTCACCGACTTCGTCGTGATGGTCGACAAGACGTCGCAGATGTTCATCACCGGCCCGGACGTCGTGCGCACCGTCACGGGCGAGGACGTGTCGCTCGAAGAGCTCGGCGGCGCCCGCACGCACAACACCAAGAGCGGCAACGCGCACTACCTCGCCTCGGACGAGGACGACGCGATCGAGTACGTGAAGACGTTGCTGTCGTACCTGCCGTCGAACAACCTCGACCCGTTACCGGTGTATGCCACCGAGGTGTCCGACGAGGTCGACGAGCACGACGCGTTCCTCGACACGTTCATCCCCGACTCGGCGAACCAGCCGTACGACATGCACGAAGTGATTGCGCGCCTGCTCGACGACGGCGAGTTCTGCGAGGTGCACGCGCTGTTCGCGCCGAACATCATCGTCGGCTTCGGCCGCATCGAGGGACATCCCGTCGGCATCGTCGCGAACCAGCCGACGCAGTTCGCCGGCTGTCTTGACATCGACGCGTCCGAGAAGGCCGCGCGCTTCGTCCGCACGTGCGATGCGTTCAACGTCCCGATCCTGACGCTGGTCGACGTGCCAGGCTTCCTGCCCGGTGTCGATCAAGAGCACAACGGGATCATCCGCCGCGGCGCGAAGCTCATCTACGCCTACGCGGAGGCAACGGTTCCGAAGGTCACGGTGATCACCCGCAAGGCCTTCGGTGGTGCCTACGACGTCATGGGCTCGAAGCATCTCGGCGCCGACATCAACGTTGCCTGGCCGACCGCGCAAATCGCAGTGATGGGCGCGCAGGGTGCCGTGAACATCCTGCACCGTAAGGAGATCGCGAAGGCCGACGATGCCGAGGAAGCACGCGCTCGACTCGTCACCGAGTACGAAGACACCCTGCTCACGCCGTACATCGCCGCCGAGCGTGGCTATGTCGACTCGGTGATCATGCCGTCGCAGACGCGTTCGTACGTGATCCGCGCGCTGCGACTGCTGCGCAACAAGCGCGAAAGCCTGCCGCCGAAGAAGCACGGCAACATTCCGCTGTGAGCGACGAGCAGAGCGGGACGGCGGCCCCAGCGAGCGACGCACCATTGTTGCGGATCGTCCGGGGCGAGCCGTCCGAGGAGGAACTCGCCGTGCTCACCGCGCTCGTAACAGTGGTGGGCAGCGGTGGCGACGAGCCGACCGCACCGGTGCGCGGCGGGTGGAACGACCCCGCCCGCACCCAGCGGCGGATGCTGTTGCACGGACCGGGAGCGTGGCGCTCGAGCGGCTGGTAGCTCGCGTCGGCAGGCCCGTTGCCGGATGCCGCGGAAGGCACCTTGATCCCGTTCCCTCGCCCGAACGCGATAGATCGGACGTCTGCGACCTCTCACGATTGCGACATAACGGCCGATCGAAGAGTCGCTACCGCAAACCGAACGGAACGAGCCAGATGACCGACGAGCCGCACAGCCGCCGACCCGGCGTGCTCGTGGGCCGGCAAGGAATCTACGACCACGCGGGTTCGGTCGTCGGCTACGAACTTCTCTTTCGCGGCGGCCCGCAGTTCAGCACGGAACCCGACGGCGAACCCGACGGCGACCAGAAGACCGCCGAGGTTGTCTATGGCGCGCTGACGATCGGGCTCGAGCAACTGGTCGGTGACAAACGGATCTTCTGTAACGCCGACCGTGGCGTGCTGCTGCGCGAGGTGCCGCTCACGTTGCCTGCCGACAGCACCGTCGTCGAGGTGCTCGCTTCGGTTGAGCTCGACGACGAGGTGCTCGCCGGCTGCCACGAGCTCATCGCGGCCGGCTACACGCTCGCCGTGGACGACTTCACCTGGCGCCCCGGCATCGAGCGGCTGCTGCCACTGGTGTCCGTCATCAAGATTGACGTGCTGCACCGCACGGACGCCGCGCTCGCAGAACTCGTAGAGAGGTGCCGCCCGTACGACGCCGTACTCCTTGCCGAACGGGTCGAGGAGCTAGCCCGAGTCGAGCGGCTGAGCGCGCACGGCTTCGAACTGTTCCAGGGATATGCCTACGAGCGACCGAGTGTGGTGTCGGCATCGGTGCTGGAGCCGGACGGCGCTCATCGACTCGAGCTGACCCGCTTGCTCGCGGAGGACCTCGATCTGGAGGAACTCGAAGCGGTTGTCCGCAGTGACCCGGCACTTGCCCTGCAGGTGTTCCGGCTGGCCGCGGTCGGCAGGCTCGGAGAAACCCGCCGCGCTGTGGACAGCCTCCGGCAGGCCCTCGTGCTCTCCGGCACAAGCCAGGTCAAGCGATGGCTCACTCAGCTGTTGTCCCGGCCGTCCAGTGCGCACAACCGCGCCGGGTACACGGGCGCGCTCGTCCGCGCCCGTGCGTGCGAACTGCTGGCCGGTCGGGTCAGTTCGCGGCTTGCGCAGATCGGCTTCGCGGCGGGCCTGCTGTCCTCACTCGACGCACTGCTCGAGGTCCCTGCAACGTCATTGGCGGGATCCCTGCCGCTGTCCGACGAACTGCGCGGCGCTGCCTTCGGCGGCACCGGCACGGTCGGCCCGATCGTGCTCGACGCCATTGACTATCAGTTGGGCAAACGCGGGCGGCGGCGCAGCGGCATTTCCGAAACAGCGTTTCGGGATGCGTTCGCGCACGCGAGTGTCTGGGCCACCGCGGGGACGTCCGGACTCAAGCGAATCCAGCGTCGCGCCGGCTGAAACCCATCGCCGACGGCGCTGTGTCAGCCGCGCACCTGGGCCGAGCGGGCGTTCCACACGGCCGGGGTCGCATTCAGCACCATCCGGTAGACGTAGCGCGATGAGGTCGCGGTTGCGTACCGCACGACGCCGTGGCCCGCGGCGCGGGTCGAACCGAGCGTGCGCCAGCTCGACGAATTGACCGGGCGCCGTTGCACGTAGACGCGCTTTCCGCGGTAACCGCTCCAGCCGTACTTCGTGAAGACGAACGCACGTCCGGACACGACATCGCCGGACGCAGCCGCGTTGCTTATGTGAGCGGCCCGCTTGACGATCATGGACGTGCGATTCCACGACCACGGCACGCGCTCGTAGCGCTGGTCGTACACCTGGACGTTGCCGTTGCGGAGCTCGTAGCGCCCCGAATGCACGAGGTTGATGTACATCGTCACCGTCTGCACGCCACCGAAGTGCCGCCAGCGCATGTCCTCGCGCTTGTTGTTCGGTTCGGCGAGCGTTGCGGTGGCGCCGTTGTCGGTGCGCTGGTTGTGGCACCCCGACGAGCCGGTCAGCGTGAGGCGCACGACGGTGCGGTTGTCGTGCAGCGCGACGTGTGCAGGCATCGCACCCCAGCCGGTGCAATGTGGCGCGGCGGCGGCCGGCGCGGCGGGCGCGAGGACGGCACCGGCGATGCCGAGAGCGGCGATACCAGCGGCGATGCGAGCGTTGGGACGGGCGAATCCAGGCATGGCGAAACAGACCTCACGAACATCAGGATCGGGTTGCGGGACGTGGTGTGGGTCGCGGCGCACTGCCTGCGACAACGTGTCCCGGTTACGTGATTCCCACGCTAGGCGCGCCGCTCACGCGAATGCGAGCCGAAGCGACGGCGGTCACCGTGACCGCCGTTACCTCCGAACCCTTACTTCTGCGGCAGTCCTTCTCGATCGCCGCACGGGCAGTCGCCCTGCTCGGCGGGCAGCCGTCCCAGCGTGGCGACCAGCAGGTCGCGCAGCCGCGGCAGATTCGCGGCGAACGCCGCGAGCACCTCGGCGTGCGTCACGCCCTGCGCCCGCCTCGACGCCGGCGTCGAGATCGGTGACGAGCGCCAGCGTCGTGTAGCAGAGCCCGAGTTCGCGAGCGAGCGCCGCCTCCGGCATCGCGGTCATGCCGATGATCGACCAGCCGTGCGACTGGAACTCCAGCGACTCGGCGCGCGTGGAGAACCGCGGTCCGTTGACGACGACCAGGGTGCCGCCGTCGACGACGCTCGCCGCCGGCCAACGCGCAGCAGCCCGTCCGCGCGGGCAGTACGGGTCGGCGAAGGACATGTGCCCGACACCCGTCGCGCCGTCGTAGAAGGTGTGCGCGCGTCCGTGCGTGCGGTCGACGATCTGGTCGGGCACGACGAGCGTGCCGGTCGGCCGATCGGCACGCAGCGACCCGACCGCCGACAGCGACACGACCTGGCGTCGCGCCGAGCGAGCGCAGCGCCCACAGGTTCGCGCGGTACGGGACGAGGTGCGGCGCGTACCGGTGGTCGGCGCCGTGCCGCGGGACGAACGCGACCGGCCGTCCGGCGAGCGTGCCGACGGTGATCGGCCCGCTCGGCGCGCCGTACGGCGTGTCCGGCTCGTGCTCGTCGGCCTCGTCCAGCAGTGAGTAGAACCCGGATCCGCCGATGATCGCGACCACTTCATCTGCCACGGGCACACCGTATCCGGCGAGCGCTGGTAGAACTTGCGGACATGGACCGCAAGCACTACGACGACGACCACCTCGCCTTCGGCGAGGCGTTCCGCGCGTTCGCCGAGAAGGAGATCGTGCCGCACTTCCTCGACTGGGAGCGGGCCGGCATCAGCCCGCGCGAGGTCTTCGCCGAGGCCGGCCGCAGCGGCTTCCTCGGCATGGCCGTGCCGGAGCAGTACGGCGGCGGCGGGGTCGACGACTTCCGGTTCAACCAGATCCTGGACGAGCAGATCGCGCGCGGCCGGCATCAGCGGCACCGGGCTCGGGCTCAGCCTGCACAACGACACCTGCCTGCCCTACTTCCTCGCTTCTCCACCGACGAGCAGAAGCAGCGCTGGCTGCCCGGCATCGCGTCCGGCGAACTGATCACCGCGGTGGCGATGACCGAGCCCGGCGCGGGCTCCGACCTGGCCGGCATCCGCACCAGCGCGAAGCGCGACGGCGACGCACTACGTCGTCAACGGCAGCAAGACGTTCATCACCAACGGCATCAACGCCGACCTCGTGATCACCGCGGTGCGCACCGGCGAGGACCGGCACAAGGGCATGTCGCTGCTCGATCCTCGAACGCGGCATGGCCGGCTTCGAGCGCGGCCGCAATCTCGACAAGCTCGGCCTGCACTCGCAGGACACCGCCGAGCTCTCGTTCACCGACGTGCGCGTCCCGGTCGAGAACCTGCTCGGCGAGGAGGGCGCGGGCTTCGCCCAGCTGACCGAGAAGCTGCCGCAGGAACGGATGTCGATCGCGGTCAGCGGCGTCGCCGAGGCGCGCGCCGCGTTCGACGAGACGCGTGCGCTACGTCAACGACCGCAAGGCGTTCGGCACGACGATCGGCGTCGTTCCAGAACACCAAGTTCGTGCTCGCCGAGATCGATCACCGAGATCGACATCGCGCAGGCGTTCGTCGACCGGTGCGTCGACCGGCTCAACGCCGGCGAGCTCAGCGCGGCCGACGCGGCGAAGGCGAAGTGGTGGTGCACCGAGCTGCAGGGCCGCGTGATCGACAAGTGCCTGCAGCTGCACGGCGGCTACGGCTACATGACCGAGTACCCGATCTCGCGGCGCTACGCCGACGCGCGCGTCACCCGCATCTACGGCGGCACGACCGAGATCATGAAGAGCGTCGTGTCGAAGTCCCTCGGTCTGTGACCGTCGCTGCATGAGGTTCGTCCTCGCGTCCGCGTCGCCGGCGCGGCTGGCAACGCTGCGCAGCGCCGGCCTCGACCCCGAGGTCATCGTCAGCGGCGTCGACGAGTCGACGCATCGACGCCGACACAGCCCGCGCGAACTCGTCCAGGCGCTCGCCGACGCGAAGCTGCGCCGCGGTCGCCGCTCGCGTCGCGCGACCGGCGCTCGTGCTCGGCTGCGACTCGATGCTCGAGTTCGACGGCGCGCGCCTCGGCAAGCCGGAGCGGTCGAGGTCGCGGTCGAGCGCTGGCGGCGCATGCGCGGACGATCCGGCGTCCTGCACACCGGGCACGCGCTTGCGCGGGCCGAGCCGAGGTCGGTCGGTGGCACCGTCTCGACGACCGTTCACTTCGCCGACGTCACCGACGAGCGAGATCGAGCGCTACTGTCGCCACCGGCGAGCCGCTGCACGTCGCCGGCGGGTTCACGATCGACGGCCTGGGCGGCTGGTTCGTCGAGCGGCATCGACGGCGACCACCACAACGTCGTCGGCGTGTCGCTGCCGGCGCTGCGCTCGATGGTCCGCGCGCAGGGCTACGACCTTGCCGACCTCGGCTACCCGGCCTGACGCCGCGCGGAGTAGCGATCATCGGATCGCGACGCTCGACGCGTCGGCCCAGAACGCTTCGGCTCCAGCGACGAGCCGCGCTCGAACTGGTCGGCGATCTCGTCGATGGTGTCCGGCGCGCGATCTGGTCGCGAGCCACGCGGAATTGGTCACGTACGTCCTCCGTCCATGGGCTCCACGGTGAGCGCAGTCGTGTGTCCGTACGGTTTCACCCACGCGCGTGTCGTGTTATCGCGGCGCAGCCGTCAGTCGACGACGGCGATGAGTTCGACTGCGGTAGGTGTGCGTCGGGGCGTCGCGGCCGCGCAGGCGCAGCACCCGGCCCTTCGACCAGTGCTCCCGCTCGTCCTGCGGTGCTCGCCTCGACGGTCTCCTCGCTGGCGAGGATGTGCCCGTCCACGCGCTTGGCGAGTTCGGTCAGCCGCGCCGCCTCGTTCACCGCGTCGCCGATGACGGTGTACTCGAGCCGGCTCGGCGCGCCGATCTGGCCGGCGATCACGTTGCCGACGGCGACGCCGATGCCGACCTGCACCTCGCCGCGGCGTGGACGTCGTCGCGGATCCGCGCGGGCCGCGCGCAGCGCCGCCGTGGCCGGGTCGTCGAGTTCGACCGGTGCGCCGAAGATGCACAGCGCGGCGTCGCCCTCGAACTTGTTCACCAGCCCGCCGTTCGACTTCGACCGCCTCGACGACGCATCCGAAGAACCGGTTGAGGATCGCGACGAACTCGGCCGGGTCGGTGCGGCGCGTCAGCTCGGTCGAGCCGGTGATGTCGACGAACAGCGCGACGACGTGCGGTGCTCGCCGCCGCCGAGCGTGAGCCGCCGACGGATCGCCTCCTCGGCGACCGCCGGGCCGACGTGCTGGCCGAACAGGTCCTGGATGCGCTCGCGCTCGCGCAGGCCCGCGACCATGTCGTTGACGCCGCGCTGCAGCATGCCGATCTCGCCGACGTCGTCGACCTCGACCGAGATCGTCAGATCGCCGCGGCCGACCCGTTCGCAGCGCGGTGACCATCGTGCGCAGCGGCTCGCCGATCGACCGCGACAAGTGCGCTGGCCGCAGCGACGCCGACGACGAGCGCGACGACCGAGGCGAACAGGCCGGCGCCGACGATGTGGCTGCGTCCCGGCGGCGACGCGAGGATCAGGATGATGCCGAGCAGCGGGATCCCGGTGGCGAGCAACCAGCTGACCAGCATCCGCATCCGCAGCGTGAAGAACACCGACTCGGTCGGCGGGTAGACCCGCAGCGCGATCGACGAGACCGGACGGCCGAACGCGGCCGCGATCGTGTACGTGACGCCGGCGGTCGTCAGGCCGGCCAGCACCAGCCCGCCGCTGAGCCCGACGACCTTGCCGCCGTCGGCGTCGAGCGCCGCCGCCAGGATCGCCATGACGATCGCGCCGAGGATCCACAGCGCGCCGGTGAGCACCGCCAGATCGAGCGGGTTGCGCAGCGCGCGGCGGGCCTCGTGCCGGGTCGGGGTTCGGCCGCGCGCGAGCCAGCGCAGTGTGCGTCCTTGCAGCACGAAGCCGATCACGGCGCCGACGGCGATCGCGGACACTCCGTAGATCGCGCCGACCAGACCGACCACGACGCGCTGGTGGTGCGTCGCGTTGGAGTTCAACGCGACGAGCAGCAGCGCGACGACGACGCCGCCGGCGACGTTCGCGAGCACGACCAGCCCGGTGATGCCGCCGAAGGTGCGCCACACGAGCGGCAGACCGGGGACGCTCGCCCTCGGCCACCTCTGCGCGCACGGCGCGTCCACGGCTGAGCCAACTCACCGTCCCAGTGTCCAACACCAGGTAGCAGATCATGCAGCTTGAGAGGCCCGTTTTGCCCTATTCCGTATGGTGATTCATCTGGCGCGTGACGCGCGTAACGCTGCGGTGCGAGTGCGTCGCCAGCGCTCGTAGCCCGACTGCTCCGGCGTGTCGCGCGCGCCGCGCGGCGAGTGCCGCGAGCACGGCGGCGATCTCGCTCGGCTCGGTCGTCCCGCGTGACGCGCACTGACATCGCTCATGTCGGTGGCACTCCGTGCCGCTTCGGCGTGGTGTCGCGCGGCTTGCCGACGAGCACTGCATAGCGTCGGATCAGTTCGGCGCGCAGTTCGCTCGGCTCGATGATCGCGTCGAGGACGAGGTCGGACGCCAGGCGCAGCAGATCGACGTCCTGCTCGTACTCGGCGCGTCGCTCGGCGACGTAGGCGGCGCGCTCGTCGGCATCCTCGATCGCCTCGATCTTGTTCGCGTACACCGCGTTGACGGCCGCCTGCGGTCCCATGACGGCGATCTTCGCGGTGGGCAGCGCGATGCACGCGTCGGGCATGAAGCCGGGGCCGTCCATCGCGTAGAGGCCGGCGCCGTACGCCTTGCGGACGATGACCGACACCTGCGGCACGGTCGCCTCGGACACCGCGGTGATCATCTTGGCGCCGTGGCGGATGATCCCCTGCCGCTCGACCTCGCTGCCGATCATGAAGCCGGGCACGTCCGCGAGATACAGCAGCGGGACGTTGAACGCGTCGCACAGCCAGATGAAGCGCGCGGCCTTGTCGGCGGAGTCGACGAACAGCACGCCGCCCTTGCACCGCGGAGTTGTTCGCGACGATGCCGACCGGACGGCCGTCGATGCGTCCGAACCCGACGACGAGTTCGGCGGCGAACAGCGGCTTGATCTCGAAGAACGAGTCGGCGTCGACGAGGCCGTCGATGAGTTCGTGCACGTCGAAGGGCACCGACTCCTCGGCGGGCACGCAATCGTCGACGAGGTCGATCGCGGCGGGTTCGGCGGCGAGGTCCGGCGGCTGTTCGCGCCAGCAGGTCGGCAGGTAGGAGAAGAACAGCTTCGCCTGCTCGATCGCGTCCTCGTCGTCGACCGCGAGGTTGTCGCCGCAGCCGGACACGCTCGCGTGCATGCGCGCGCCGCCCATCTCCTCGAGCGTGACCTTCTCGCCGACGACCATCTCGGCCATGCGCGGCGAACCGAGGTACATCGACGCGTTGCCCTCGACCATGATCACGATGTCGCAGAACGACGGGATGTACGCACCGCCGGCGGCCGACGGGCCGAACAGGCAGCAGATCTGCGGCACCTTGCCCGACAGCGCGACCTGGTTGTGGAAGATCCGCCCGGCGCCGCGCCGGCCCGGGAACAGCGCGACCTGATCGGTGATCCGCGCGCCGGCGGAGTCGATCAGCCAGAAGATCGGCAGTTCCTCGGCTAAGCGCGCGTTCGGTGACGCGGATGATCTTCTCGACCGTGCGCGCTCCCCACGAGCCGGCCTTGACGGTGGGGTCGTTCGCGACGACCAGCGCGGGACGTCCGTCGACCAGGCCCTGCCCGGTGACCACGCCGTCGGCGGGCAGCCCGGTCGCGAGCGCGTTGGCGAGCTGGCCGTCCTCGACGAAGCTGCCCTCGTCGAAGAGCAGCGTCGATGCGCTCGCGGACGTACAGCTTGTGCTGCGCCGCGAGCTTGGCCGCCGCCTTCTCCGGCGGCGCGAGCGTCGCCTCGCGCGCCGCGCGCAGTTCCTTGTCCTTCACGAGACCGGCAGACCCAAGCCGCGGGCGATGAGCATGCGCTGCACCTCGCTCGTGCCCTCGCCGATCTCGAGGATCTTGGCGTCGCGGTAGAAGCGCGCGACCGGGAACTCCTCCATGAAGCCGTTGCCGCCGAAGACCTGGGTGGCGGTGCGGGTCGCGGTGACCGCGGCCTCGGTCGAGTAGAGCTTGGCGATCGCAGCGGCCTGCTTGACCTCCTTCGCCGAACGGCCGGCGTCCTTGAGCGCTGCCGCCTTGTAGGTGAGCAGCCGGGCGGCCTCGACCGAGACGGCGAGGTCGGCGAGCTGGAACGCGACGCCCTGCTTCGCGCCGATCGGCGTCCCGAACGTCGTGCGTTCGTTCGCGTAGCGGACGGACTGCTCGAGGCAGGCCTGCGCGAGCCCGACGGCCAGCGCCGAGATCGCGATGCGGCCGTCGTCGAGCACCGCGAGGAACTGCTTGAAGCCGTGCCCGCGCGTGCCGAGCAGGTTCGCCTCAGGAACGCGGCAGTCGTCGAAGGTCAGCCCGTGCGTGTCGCTGATGTGCCAGCCGAGCTTGTCGTAGGCCGGTTCGACCGTGAATCCCGGCGTGCCCGACGGCACCATGATCGTCGAGATCTCGCCGTCACCCGTCTTGGCCGTCACCGTCACGACGGACGTGATCTCGGTGCCCGAGTTGGTGATGAACGCCTTCGCGCCGTTGAGCACCCAGTCGCCGCCGTCGAGCACCGCGCGGGTCTTCGTCGCGCCCGCGTCCGATCCGGCCTCCGGCTCGGTCAGTCCGAACCCGGCGAGCGCGCGCCCGGCGACGAGGTCGGGCAGCCACTGCTGCTTCTGCTCGTCCGTGCCGTAGGTCAGGATCGGGTTGATGCCGAGCCCGACGCCGGCTTCGAGCGTGATGCCGATCGACTGGTCGACGCGGCCGAGTTCCTCGATCGCGACGCACAGGGTGGTGAAGTCGGCGCCGGCGCCGCCGTACTCCTCAGGGACGACGAGCCCGAACAGGCCGAGCTCACCCATCGCGTGCACCACGTCGACCGGGAAGTGGTGCTCGCGATCCCACTGCGCGACGTGCGGCGCGATCTCTTTCTCGGCGAAGTCGCGGACGACCTTGCGGAAGGACTCGTGGTCCTGCGAGAGCTCGAACATCTCTGCCTCTCGAGTTTGGTAGTTGACGTTTACGTCAACGTCAAGCAATGCTAGTCGGGTGCCGAGCCGGACGGAAGAGGGGCGGACCTACACGGTCCGCGAGCTCGCCGACGAACTCGGCGTGACCACCCGGACGCTGCGCTTCTACGAGGCCGAGGGGCTGGTCAGCCCGCGTCGCGACGGCACGAACCGCGTGTACGACCAGCGCGACCGGGCGCGGCTGCGCCTGATCCTGCGCGGACGCCGGTTCGGAATGAGCGTGTCCGAGTGCCGCGAGATCGTGGACATGTACGACGGCGCCGCCTCGTCCGAGCGCCGGCAGCTGGAACTGCTGCTGAGCCGCCTCGACGTGATCGCCGCCGACCTGCGCGAGCGGCAGGCCGACCTGCGGCGCACGCTCAGCGAGGTCGGCGACGTCGCCGAGCAGTGCCGCGCGCGGCTCGCGCGAGTTGCGCTGACCACACGGATCTGCACGATCTCGCGGGCCGAGTAGCCTGCGAACGGGCGATTACTCGGAGGTAGCAAGTGCAGAAAGTGCTCATCGCGAACCGCGGCGAAATCGCCGTGCGGGTGATCCGAGCGTGTCGCGACGCGGGCTACGCGTCGGTCGCGATCTACGCCGATCCCGACCGCGATGCACTGCACGTCCGCGTCGCCGATGAGGCGTTTTCACTCGGCGGCACGACCCCGGGCGACTCGTACCTCGACATCGAGAAGGTCATCGACGCCTGCAAGAAGTCCGGCGCTGACGCCGTCCACCCGGGCTACGGATTCCTCTCCGAGAACGCCGACTTCGCGCAAGCCGTCATCGACGCCGGGCTGACCTGGATCGGCCCGTCGCCGAAGTCGATCGCCGACCTCGGCGACAAGGCGGTCGCCAGGCACATCGCCGAACGCGCCGGTGCTCCCCTCGTCGCCGGCACCAAGGACCCGGTCAAGGACGCCGACGAGGTCGTCGCGTTCGCCGAGGAGCACGGCCTGCCGATCGCGATCAAGGCCGTCTACGGCGGCGGCGGGCGCGGCATGAAGATCGCCCGCGAGATGGGCGAGGTCGCCGACCTGTACGAGAGCGCGGTGCGCGAGGCGACGTCGGCCTTCGGACGTGGCGAGTGCTTCGTCGAGCGCTACCTCGACAAGTCGCGGCACGTCGAGGCGCAGGTGCTCGCCGACCAGCACGGCAACGTCATCGTCGTCGGTACGCGCGACTGCTCGCTGCAGCGCCGCAACCAGAAGCTCGTCGAGGAGGCGCCCGCGCCGTTCCTCACCGACGAGCAGCGCGCCACGATCCACGAATCGGCCAAGGCGATCTGCCGCGAGGCCGACTACTACGGCGCCGGCACGGTCGAGTACCTCGTCGGCAACGACGGCGTGATCAGCTTCCTGGAGGTCAACACGCGCTTGCAGGTCGAGCACCCGGTCACCGAACAGACCAGCGGCATCGACCTCGTCCGCGAGCAGTTCCGCATCGCCGAGGGCGAGAAGTTGCGCTTCGACGAAGACCCGACGCCGCGCGGACACGCCTTCGAGTTCCGCATCAACGGCGAGGATCCGGGACGGAACTTCCTGCCCGCTCCGGGAACGGTCACCGAGTACCGCGAGCCGGCCGGACCGGGCGTGCGGGTCGACTCGGGCATCGAGGGCCGCTCGGTCATCGGCGGGGCGTTCGACTCGTTGCTGGCAAAGCTGATCATCACCGGCGAGACGCGCCAGGAGGCGCTGGAACGCGCGCGGCGTGCGCTCGACGAGTACATCGTCGAGGGCATGGCGACGGCGTTGCCGTTCCACCGTGCAGTCGTGCGCGATGAAGCGTTCACCGCAGAACCGTTCACGGTGTTCACCCGCTGGATCGAGACCGAGTTCGACAACCAGATCGAACCGTTCGGCGGCGGCGCGGAAGCCGAGGACGACACCGGCCCGCGCGAGACGATCGTCGTCGAGGTCGGCGGCAAGCGCCTCGAGGTGTCGTTGCCCGCCGGATTCGGCGCGGGCGGCGCAAGCGGTGCGAAGAAAGCGGCGCCGAAGCGTTCGGCGGCCAAGAAGTCCGGCGCAGCCGCGTCCGGTGACTCACTCACCGCGCCGATGCAGGGCACCATCGTGAAGGTCTCGGTCTCCGACGGCGACACCGTCGAGCAAGGCGCCACGATCGTCGTGCTCGAGGCGATGAAGATGGAACAGCCGCTCACCGCGCACAAGGCCGGCACCATCAGCGGCCTGTCCGCCGAGGTCGGCGCCGTCGTCACGTCCGGCACCGTCATCTGCGAAATCAAGGATTGAAATAGCGGGGAGGATCAAGCCGACGAGCCCCAAGGGGCGAGGAGGCTTCGGTCCGACCCCGCCCCGCGCGAGCGCAGCGAGCTTGCGTGCTGGCCGCAGGATCCCCCGAGCAGAGCGAGCGGGGAGACCAGGTCAGCTCGGCGGGCTTGATCGCTTCGCGATGATGCGGTCGATGGCGGCGGCTCGTTGCGAAGCTATCGAGGCCATCTCGTCGGTGCGCTTGCGGATGTCGGCGGCGCTGACGCCGGGTGAGAACACCATGGCCCACCCGCCGCCGTCTTCGAGTTCGGGGACGCGCTGGACGAGGTTGGCGCGCTCGACGTGGTGCGTGCCGTTGAACTTGTGCGAGCCGTCGACGACCGCGACGAGGACCGCATCGTCGGCGACGCCGGTCAGTTCCGCGACGATCACCTCGGCGTTGTCGGCGAACACGTCGGCGACGAGGATCGTGCGGTGCGCGCGCTCGCGCGCCTCGGGTGAGAAGTCTCCGTGATTAGCCATCTTGTTCTCAATCCAGATCGTCGTGGAGCATGAGGCGCCGCGCGGCCTCGGCAACCGAACCCGACAACGACGGGTACACCCCGATTGTTCCGGCCACGTCGGCGACGGTCAGCCCCCGCTGCACGGCCATCGTGATCGGGAAGATCAGCTCGGACGCGTCCGGCGCGACGACGACGCCACCGATGACAACACCGGTCGCGGGACGGCAGTAGAACTTGACGAATCCCTCGCGCTGGCCCTGCATCTTCGCGCGCGCGTTCGTCGCGAGCGGGAGCGTCACGCTGCGCGCAGGCACCTGTCCGGCAGTCAGTCCCACGGTCGCGATCTCGGGATGGGTGAAGACGTTCGCGGCGACGGTCTTCAGCCGCAGCGGCGTGACCGCCTCGCCGAGGGCGTGCCACATGGCGATGCGGCCCTGCATTCCCGCGACGGACGCGAGCAGCAGCACGCCGGTGCAGTCACCGGCGGCATAGATCGACGGGACGACGGTGCGCGAGACCCGGTCGACCGGGATGTAGCCGCGCTCGTCCAGTTCGATGCCCACGTGCTCGAGACCGAGCCCGGACGAGTTCGGCACCGACCCGAGGCACATCAGCGCGTGCGAGCCCTCGACCGTCCGCCCGTCCTGCAGTTCGACGACCACTCCGTCGCCGACCCGCTTGACCGCGGACGCGCGGGCACGCTTGACGAGCGTCCCGCCCCGGCTGGTGAAGACCTGCTCAATCACCTCGGCCGCGTCGGCGTCCTCACCCGGCAGTACGCGATCGCGCGAGGACACCAGCGTGACCGGAACCCCGAGCTCGCAGTAGCCGCTGGCGAACTCTGCGCCCGTGACTCCCGACCCGACGACGACCAGGTGCTCGGGAAGCTCGTCGAGGTCGTAGAGCTCGCGCCAGGACAGGATGCGCTCGCCGTCGGGCTCGGCGGTCTCGAGTACGCGCGGTGTGCCGCCCGTGGCCAGCAGCACGACGTCGGCCTCGACGGTGTCCACAACCTCGCCGGAGGCATCGATCACCTCGATGCGGTGCGCGCGGGCCGGTTGGGTAGCCGCGAATCGCCCGGCGCCCGCCAGCACGGTGACGCCTTCGTGGACGAGCCGCCGCGCGATGTCCTCGGACTGTTGCTGCGCCAGCGCCTTGATGCGGCCATTGACCGAGCGCACGTCGACTGCCACGTCGCCGGCGACGGTGCCGACACCGACCCGCGGTGCGTCCCGGAAGGCAGTGACGCGGTCGCTCGTCGCGATCAGCGTCTTGCTCGGTACGCAGTCGGTGAGCACGCACGCACCGCCGATGCCATCGCGGTCGACGACGGTCACGGTCGCGCCCAGTTGGGCGGCGACCAGCGCCGATTCGTACCCGGCGGGGCCGCCGCCGACGATCACGATGCGCGTCACGTGACCATTGTCCAGATTCACCCGTCCCGTCTGCAGGGCTACCTCGGTAGTCTGCCGTCGATGTCCACGACAGGCGGGCTCTACGCGGCGTACGGGTCCAACATGGACCCGGAGCAGATGCTGGAACGCTGCCCCCACTCCCCGGCCGCCGGTACCGGTTGGCTCAACGGCTGGCGGCTCACGTTCGGCGGAGAAGATCTCGGCTGGGACGGCGCGCTCGCGATGGTCGTCCCGGACGCGTCGAGCCAGGTGTTCGTCGCGCTCTACGACGTCTCGCCCCAGGACCACGCGAAGCTCGACTACTGGGAGGGCGTCGCCGAGGGGCTCTACAACACGATCAAGCTGCGCGTCTCGACCCTGGACGGCGACGTGCTCGCCTGGGTCTACATCCTCGACGCCTACGAAGGTGGGCTACCGTCCGCGCGCTATCTCGGGATGATCGCCGAAGCGGCTCAAGCCGCCGGCGCCCCGGACGAGTACGTCGAGGAGTTGCGCAGCCGCCCGTGCCGGTCGCTGGGCATCTAGTCGGTCGGCAGCAAGCGGCGGGTCAGCGCCCGCTCGGCGAGCGCGACCGTGTACCGGACGCCGACCTCGAGCGCAGCTTCGTCGATGTCGAACGTGCCCTGGTGCAGATCGAAGGACGGCGTGCCGGGGTTGTGCACGCCGAGGCGGGCCAGCGCGCCGGGTGTCTTCTCGAGGTACCAGGCGAAGTCCTCGCCGCCCATGCTCTGCTCGGTGTCGGCGAGCGCGGCCGCACCGAGCGCCGCGATCACCGCTTCGCGCTGCACGTCGACCGCGTCGGCGTCGTTGACGACCGGCGGCACTCCGCGCCCGTACGCGACGTCGACCCGGACACCGGTCGGCGCGACGATCTGCTCGACGAGTTCGTTGACCAGCGGCTCGACGTGCTCCCACGCCTCGCGCTCGAGCACCCGCACCGTCCCGCGCAGGGTGCCCTTCATCGGAATCGCATTCGCGGCACGACCCGCGTCGACCGAGCCCCACACGACCGACACGCCGCCGCGCGGATCGACTCGGCGCGAGAGCAGCCCGGGCAGTTCGGTGACGACGAGGCCGAGCGCGTAGACGAGGTCCGCCGTCATGTGCGGACGGGCGGTGTGACCGCCCGGTCCCGAGAACGCGATGTCGACCTGGTCGCAGGCCGCCGTGATCGGGCCGACGCGCAGGCCGATCGTGCCGGTGTCGATGCGCGGGTCGCAGTGCAGCGCGAAGATCTGGTCCACGCCGTCGAGCAAGCCGGTCGACATCACCGACACTGCGCCGCCCGGCACGGTCTCCTCGGCGGGTTGGAAGACCAACCGCACCCGCCCGGGCAGCGTGCGGGTGGCAAGCTCGGACGCGACGCCGAGCAGGATCGCGGTGTGCGCGTCGTGCCCGCAGCCGTGGCAGCAGCCCTCGACGGTCGAGCGGTACGGCACGTGCTTCTGATCGGAGATCGGCAATGCGTCGATGTCCGCGCGCAGTGCGACGAGCGGGCCGGTTCCGGTCCCGATGTCGCAGATCGCGCCGGTGCCTGCAGGCAGCACCTGCGCCTCGAGCCCGATCCGCTCGAGCGTGTCGACGATCAGCCCGGTGGTGCGTTTCTCGGCGTAGGCGAGTTCCGGGTGGGCGTGCAGCCGACGCCGGATCTCGATCACGTCCGTTGTCGTCAGCTCAGTCATCGAGCGTCACCTATGGTGCCAACCTCTCCAATGTCCAGTCCTCGCCGTGACGACGCAAGCGCAGCCGGTCGTGCAGGCGATCGGGACGACCCTGCCAGAACTCCACCGCGTCCGGAGTGAGTAGGTACCCACCCCAGTGCTCGGGCACCGGAACCACGCCGTCGGCGAAGCGCGCTTCCACGTCGGCGTAGGCGCGTTCGAGCACCGCGCGCGAGGCGATCACCTGCGACTGCGGCGAGGCCCACGCCCCGATCTGCGAACCGTGCGGGCGGCTGTGGAAGTAGGCCTCGGTCTCTTCGGCCGACACTCGCTGCACCGGGCCGGTCAGGCGCACCTGCCGCTCGTGCGCCAGCCAGAGGAACTGCGCCGCAGCGTACGGACGGGCGTCGAGATCGCGGCCCTTGACCGACCCGTAGTTCGTGTAGAAGGTGACGCCGCGC
The DNA here is from genome assembly GCA_963757455.1 of uncultured Actinomycetota bacterium. Lineage (GTDB taxonomy): Bacteria > Actinomycetota > Actinomycetes > Mycobacteriales > Jatrophihabitantaceae > RYN-133. The sequence continues at coordinate 53,389 of CAVWSE010000032.1, read as the reverse complement.
TCGTCGATCCCCTTGGCCAGGACGGTGCGCAGCGACGGGCGGCCTGCGTCGTCGACGCTCGCCACCTGCATCGCGTTCGGTTCCGGCGACCCGGCCAGCGACACCGCGTCGTCGAACCAGGCGCGCAGCTGCTCGAGCCACGTCGGCGCGATCGTCGTCTCGTCGAGGACGGCGCGCTCGTAGGTGCGGCGCAGGTCGGCGGGGTTCGTCATCAGGATCTCCATCCTGACACCCCGGGTTGTCCCACCGCGCGGGGCGTGTGAGCAGAATGGAAGCCAAGCGTCATTTTCCGAACCACGGAGCGGAGCAGGTCCATGGCAGACGACTACAGCCCCGGCCTCGAAGGCGTCATCGCGTTCGAGACCGAGATCGCCGAGCCGGACAAGGACGGCGGCGCGCTGCGCTACCGCGGCGTCGACATCGAGGACCTCGTCGGGCACGTGACCTTCGGCAACGTCTGGGCGCTGCTGGTCGACGGCAAGTTCGGCCCGGGCCTGCCGCCCGCCGAGCCGTTCCCGATCCCGGTCCACACCGGCGACGTCCGAGTGGACGTCCAGGCTGCGCTGGCCATGCTCGCGCCTGTCTGGGGATATCGCGCGCTGCTCGACATCAGCGACGACGAGGCCCGCGACCAGCTCGCCCGCGCAGCCGTCATGGCGCTGTCCTACGCGGCTCAGTCGGCCCGCGGCCTGTCCACCCCCGCCGTCCCGCAGTCGCGCATCGATCAGTGCGACACGATCATCGAGCGGTTCATGACCCGCTGGCGCGGCGAGCCCGACCCCGACCACATCAGGGCGATCGACGCGTACTTCGTCTCGGCAGCCGAGCACGGCATGAACGCATCGACATTTACCGCGCGCGTGATCGCTTCGACCGGTGCGGACGTGGCCGCGGCGATGTCCGGCGCGATCGGCGCGATGAGCGGCCCGCTGCACGGTGGTGCGCCGGCGCGCGTCCTGCCGATGATCGAAGAGGTCGAGAAGGTCGGCGACGCCGGCAAGGTCGTGCGCGGCATCCTCGACCGCCACGAGCGCCTCATGGGCTTCGGCCACCGCGTCTACCGCGCCGAAGACCCGCGCGCCCGGGTGCTGCGCCGTACCTGCAAGGAGCTCAACGCGGCGAAGTACGACGCCGCCAACGCACTCGAGCAGGCCGCGCTGGCCGAGCTGCGCGAGCGCCGGCCGGACCGCCCGATCGAGACCAACGTCGAGTTCTGGGCGGCCGTGATCCTCGACTTCGCCGAGGTACCGCCGCACATGATGCCCGCCATGTTCACCTGCGCGCGCACGGGCGGCTGGTCGGCACACATCATGGAGCAGAAGAAGACCGGACGCCTCGTGCGTCCCTCCGCCCGTTACATCGGACCGGCACCGCGCCGTCCGGACGAGGTCGAGGGCTGGGCCGACATCGCCCACGAGTGAGCTGACCAGCCGCACGAACGACGACCGCCCGAGCCCGGCCGCACCTGCGGCCGGGCTCTGCCGTCGCGGGAAGTATTTCCAGGAGATAAACGGTCCGTTTAGCTCTGCGCTCATGAATTCGCAATTCCGAATTTGTCGATTTGACAGTTACTTGGGGCTAGCGCACGGTTTGTTTAGCGGCCATCGAAACGCTGAGGCCGCACCCCGCATTGGGAGGACCCCCGCATGTCTCACGACTCCTGGCGCCCGTACCGAACGTCCGTCGTTGCCGGCGCCGTGACGAAGCTGACGATGTTCGGCGGGTACGCCTACGACACGAACACGCACATCGGATCGACCGCGAACACCGGACGCAGCGCAGTCACCACCCTGTGCACGTCGCGGCCCGGCGTCACGCACACCAACCATTCCTCGGCATCGACGATCCCGAACGGCGGCGGAACCGTCGGCGCCGTGATCAGCGCGGCGCGGGTGCCGAGCGCCCTCCGAACGGGCGAGGCGACATCGACCACCCGCTCGGTCGACACCGCGACGAGCACCCTCGCCCAGACGAGCAACAGGATCGCGAACGCCAACCTGTTCGGCGGCATGATCAAGTCGGGTGCCGTCCACGTCGTTGCCAGCGCCGCACGCAACAGCGCCGGCGTGTTGACCCGCAAGGCCACCGCGACCGTCGGCGGACTGACCGTCAACGGCAAGAGCCAGTCGGGCACTGCACCGGCCAACACGAAGATCGCGATCCCGAACCTCGGCACGCTGTGGGTGCACCGCGTGATCAACACACCGAGTGGGGTCACCGTCCGCGGTCTCGATCTGATTCTCACCGTGACCAAGAACGGCTTCAAGAAGGGCACCGAGTTCATCATCGGTGCAGCGAACGCCGCAGCGTCGTCCAGCTAACTATTGCGGTGCGCCGGCATTCCCCGCACTCCGTGCCGACGCATCCGCTCCCCGCTACGACGGCTGCGGTTTGAAGGCGGCGCGACCGGGCAACCCCGCCCCCGGTCGCGTCGCCGCTGCATTTCTCACCCGAAGTTCTTGCCCTCGCCGCGGTAGGTCGGGACGGACTCCACGATCCGATCGGCGTCCACGATGTGGACGGTGTCGAACCGTTCCAGTTGCTCACCGGCCTTGGCCGGACGCAGCCACACCCGGTCGCCGACGCGCAACGAGCGCGCACCGGCACCGCGCACCGGGGTCTGCACCTCGCCCGCACCCTCCGTGTCGATCAGCGTCAAGCCGGCCCCGGCCGGGCGCGGCAGTCGGTTCTTGCCGGCCTGACCCGAGGCGACGTAGCCGCCGCCGAACAACGTCGCGATGTCGGCGGCGGGACGCCGCACGACCGGCAACGCGAAGTACAACGCGGGACGCGGCGCGAACGCGCGGTACCGGTCGAACAGGGTCGGCGTGTAGATGCCGGACCCCGCGGTCACCTCGGTGACAACCTTGTCGGCCGAGCTCACTTCGAGGCTGCCGGTGCCACCGGAGTTCACCAGCTCCAGGTCGCCCACCTCCGCGGCGACCGCGCGCACGACCGCGCCGCGACGGGACGCGAGCTCGGCGGCAGACCGGCGCTTGACCCACCGCACGGCAGGCGAGGTGTCGGGCAGCCCCGCGATCTGCGCCTCGTAGAACATGACCCCCGCGACGCGGCAGCCGCGCTGCGCGGCAGCACGCGCGACTGCGACGGCGTCGGCGGGTGCGCGCAGTGGCGAGCGCCGCACGCCGAGGTGCGCCCGCCCGATCCGCAACGAAGCATCAACGTCGATGCACACGCGGTACGGGACGTCGCGTGGCAGAAGTTCGAGCTGTTGGACGTCGTCGACCATCAGCGTGATCGTCGCGAGCGCATCGGGCGTGTCGGCAAGCTGTCCCAACGCGCTCCGATCAGCGCTGGGGTAGCCCATCAGCACGTCGGGCACGCCGTTCGATGCCAGCCACAGCGCCTCGCGCAGGGCGTACGCCATCACCCCCGAGACGCCCGGCGTCGACAGGGCAAGATCGAGCACCCACCGGCAGCGCACCGACTTCGAGGCGACGCGCACCGGGGTGCCGCCTGCGCGACGGACGAGGGACGCGATGTTCGCCCGCGCAGCGGCCAGGTCGAGCGCAGCGAGCGGCGGGTCGAGTGCCGACGTCGCGTGAGTGAGTGCGGCGAGATCGGTCACGACAGGAGGGTACTGATACTCGCTGCCGTCATCCGGCTGCGCGTACCGCCCGTCCGGCGCACCGCTCGATCAGCTCGGCGTGCAGCGCAACGTCGCAGAGCAGGTCCCAGCCGGCCAGCCGCACCGCGCTGATGCCGAGGGCACGGTATGAATCCAGCGCCGCCGCCACGTCCGCAGGGGTGCCGACGAGGGAGCCGGCACCGGCGACCTCGCCCGTCACCGCGCGCAACCCACGCGTGGGCGAATCGAAGGACGTCCGGTGCACGCGTGCGACGCGCTGCGCGTACTCCTGTGCCTGCAACCGCGTCGCGGCGAGGACGGGCCGCAGCCGGAGCCCGAACCGTACGTCGCGCCCGGCCCGTGCTGCATGCGCCGACGCGGCGGCAACGCGGGTGGCCAGCTCGTGCGCGGGCAGGCTCGGCAGGAAGTACGTGTCGGCGTAGGTTGCGCCGAACTCGTCTGCGACCCCGCTGGCGCCGCTCGCGTGCACGGTGATCGGAGCGTTCGGGCGGATCGGCGTCCAGTTCGGCGCGATCGTGTAGAACTCGCCGGCGAAGTCGATCGGGCGGTCGCTGGTCCAGATGCGCCGCAGGATCTCGGCGAACTCGGCACGGCGCCGCTGTCGACCGGCCCGCTCGAGCCAGTCGCCGTCGCGCTGTGCCTCGCGGTCACTGTCGACGGCGGGGACGTGCACGCCGACCCGTCCCGGATGGAACGCGTCGAGCGCTGCCAACTGCCGCGCGACAGCCGTCGGAGCCGTCACGCCGGGACGATGCGTGACCAAAACCGTCACGCGTTGCGTGGCGGCCAGCACCTGCGCACCGAGCACCCCCGCATCGAGCGAGGACGCCGAATCGTGCGCAAGCACGGCGTCGAAGCCGGCCGCGTCCTGAGCGCGGGCCAGAGCCGACACGAAGGCCGGGTCGACTGTCGTGGCCAGCGCCGGCCGCACCTCCGACGACTCGTGCGTCGCCGCGACCGCCACGAACTGCAGGTGACCCACAGGTTGTCTCCTCAAGATTCCTGCTATGTTGACAGGGAAAGTAGACATACTATCCCGAGGAGACCTTGAGATGGCGCACCCCTCCGCCGATCCGGTCAAATTCGCGTACTGGGTCCCGAACGTCAGCGGCGGCCTCGTCGTGAGCAAGATCGAGCAACGCACTGACTGGGGCTACGACTACAACAGGCAACTCGCCGTCCTGGCCGAGAACAACGGCTTCGAATACGCGCTGTCCCAGGTGCGCTACATCGCCAGCTACGGCGCCGCGTACCAGCACGAGTCGACGGGCTTCAGCCTCGCGTTGCTGCTGGCGACCGAGCGGCTCAAGGTCATCGCGGCGATCCATCCTGGACTGTGGCACCCGGGCGTGCTGGCGAAGTTCATCGCCACCGCTGACCAGATCTCCGGTGGCCGCGCCGCGGTGAACGTGGTGAGCGGCTGGTTCAAGGACGAGTTCACCAAGCTCGGCGAGCCGTGGCTCGAGCACGACGAGCGCTACCGCCGCTCGGAGGAGTTCATCCGGGTTCTTCGCGAGATCTGGACGAGCGAGCACGCCGAGTTCAACGGCGACTTCTACCGACTGCACGATTTCGACCTCAAGCCGAAGCCGATCGACGCGCCGGCGCGCCATCCCGAGATCTTCCAGGGCGGCAACTCGACCAGCGCGCAGCTCATGGCCGGCCGGGTGTCCGACTGGTACTTCAGCAACGGCAAGGACTTCGACGGCGTCAGCGAACAGATCGCGAACGTCGCAAGCGAGGCGGCCAAGCACGCGCGCACCGTGCGGTTCGGCCTGAACGGCTTCATGATCGCCCGCGACACCGAGAAGGAAGCCCGCGAGACATTGCGCGAGATCGTGGCCAAGGCCGACCGCGAGGCGGTCGAAGGCTTCGGCTCGGCCGTCAAGCAGGCCGGCCAGTCGACCGGCAACAAGACCGGCATGTGGCAGGACTCGAAGTTCGAAGATCTCGTCCAGTACAACGACGGCTTCCGCACCCAGCTCATCGGCACGCCCGAGCAGGTCGCCGCGCGGATCGTCGAGTACAAGAAGCGCGGCGTGAACCTCATGCTGCTCGGCTTCCTGCACTACCTCGAAGAGGTCGAGTACTTCGGCAAGAACGTCCTGCCGATCGTCCGCGATCTCGAAGCCGACGCCATTGCGCGTGGCGAACTCGTCGCCACGGCTTCCTGATACGACTCGACCCGGCCGCCGCGGGGGTGGCCGGGTCGAGTCGCGATCCGGTGCAAACCGGACGTGGCATGGGACACTAGCGCGGTGGCCGGCCGGCGTTCGCCAACCACGCTCGTCGCGCGATTCGCGCTCGTCGCGCTCGCGGCGGGCGCGGTGTTCGCTCCGCTACCAGCGCATACCGCAGCCTTCGGCGCCGGCTCGGCCGGGCTCGGCGACCCCTACTTCCCCAACCTGGGTAACGGCGGGTACGACGCCGGGCATTACGCGCTACGGCTGAGCTATGTCCCGAGCACGCACCGGCTCAGCGGCACGGTCACGATGACCGCCCGCGCCGTGCAGAACCTGTCGCGCTTCGATCTCGACCTGTCCGGCATGCAGGTGTCCGCCGTCCGCATCGACGGGTCCGTCGCACGGTGGTCGCAGGCCGGTGCGGAGCTGCAGGTAACTCCACCGCACGGCATCGGCACCGGCTCGACCTTCACCACTGCCGTCACGTACGCCGGCAGCCCGAAAACGATCCTGCACTCACCGATCGTGTTCGGGTCGCCGTACGGCTGGATCTACACGCCGGACGGCGCCTTCGTCGGCGACGAGCCGAATGCGGCGCACACGTGGTTCCCGGTCAACGACTATCCGACGGACAAGGCGTCCTACACCTTCACGATCACCGTCCCGGCCGGCACGCAGGTCGTCGCGAACGGTGAGCTGGTCCGGCGCTCGTCGGCGAGCGGGCACAGCACGTTCGTCTGGAACGAAACCCGGCCGATGGCGAGCTACCTCGCGTCGATCGACATCGGGCGGTGGACCTTCCAGTCCGGACGCACGCCGCACGGCATCCCCGAGTTCATGGCTGTCGACCCGAGCGTTGCGCGCGACGCACAAGGCGAGGACGTGTTCGGGATGACGGCTGAGATCACCGACGAATGGTCAAAGGTGTTCGGCCGCTACTCGTTCACCTCGACCGGCGCGATCGTCGACAATCTTCGGCACGTGGGGTTCTCGCTGGAGGTACAGACCCGTCCGCTCTACGGATTCGCGCCGTACTCCGAGCTGATGGCGCACGAGCTCGCACACCAGTGGTTCGGCGACGCGGTGTCGGTCCGTTCCTGGCGCGACATCTGGCTCAACGAAGGCTTCGCCACGTTCGCCGAATGGCTCTGGGACGGCAACACCGACCGTGCGGCGCGATCGGAATTCCGCCACTTCAGAGCGAGCTCGCAGTTCTGGAAGCAGTCGATCGCCGACCCCGGACGCGACCGGATGTTCTCCGCGGCCGTGTACGTGCGCGGGGGCATGACCCTGGCCGCGTTGCGCGATCGCATCGGCGACACGCACTTCTTCGAACTCCTACGCAGCTGGGTCGCCGCGCATCGCTACGGCAACGCGACCACGAGTGAGTTCACCGCGCTCGCCGAGAAGGTCTCCGGTCAGCACCTCGATGCGTTCTTCCGCACCTGGTTGTGGGACCAGAAGAAGCCGACCTCGTTCGGCGCGACCTAACGGCCGGCCATCGCCGGTAGGAACGGCGTGCTGCCGTTGACCGTCGCGCGGGCGTCTGCGGTGCCGAACAGTCCACGGCGGCGCAGCTCCGGGAGCACGCCCTCGCCGAACCAGTACAGCTCCTCCAGGTGCGGGTAGCCGGACAGCACGAACTCGTCGATGCCGATCGCGGCGTACTCGGCGATCCGATCGGCCACCTCGCGATGGCTGCCGACCAGTGCCGTCCCGGCACCGCCGCGCACGAGGCCGACGCCGGCCCACAGATTCGGGGCGATCTCGAGGGAGCGTGCGTCGCGCCACGACCCGTTCGCGCGATGCCTCGCGTGCAGGTCTCGCATGCGCGATTGCCCCGTCGACTCGCTGCGCGCCAGTCCTTCCTGCGCGGCGACGACGACGTCCTCGCCGAGTGCGTCGACCAGCCGTTCCGCCGTGCCCCAGGCCGCCTCGGACCGGTCGCGGGTGATCACGTGCAGGCGGATGCCGAAGCGCACCGTGCGGCCACGCTCGGCCGCGAGCCCACGGATCCATTCGATCTTCTTCGCCACGGCGTCCGGCGGCTCGCCCCACGTCAGGTAGACATCGCTGTGCGTCGCCGCGACCGGCCCGGCCGCCGGTGACGATCCGCCGAAGTACAGCTCCGGGACGGGGTCGGGCAGCGTCGGCAGGGCCGCGTCCTCGATCTGCAGGTGCTCGCCGTGATGGGTGACCCGCTCCCCTGCCCACAGGCGCCGCACGACCGAGAGGAACTCGTCGCAGCGGGCGTAGCGCGCCTCCTTGTCGAGATGATCACCGTAGGACCGCTGCTCGTGCGCCTCGCCGCCGGTCACCACGTTGAGCAACAGTCGTCCCGGCGCATGCGCGCTGAAGGTCGCAGCCATCTGAGCGGCGAGCGTCGGACTGACCAGACCCGGACGGAACGCGATGAGGAACGCCAACCGCTCGGATTCGCGCGCAAGCATCGCCGTCGTGAGCCAGGCGTCCTCGCACCACGCGCCGGTCGGAGTGAGCGCTCCGCGGAAGCCGAAATCCTCGGCGGCGCGGGCGATCGAGGCGAGGTAGCCGACGCTCGCGCGGCGATCACCACCCGCGACACCACGCGGCAGGCCGTGCCCGCCGCCGACGATGAACCGTGAGTCGCCGTAGGTCGGCAGGAACCAGTGGAATGTGAGATCGGAACTCATTTCATCCTTTCAGAGCAGGCCGTGCCGCGGCGGTGCCGTGCGCGACACCGTCCACCGCCCGATGTGCTGGACCTTCCAGCGCGAGGGGTCGTGCAAGGTGTGCGTGCGAGCGTCGCGCCACAGCCGCGACAGGTTCAGGCCCTCCGCGGCCGAGCGAGTACCGCTCAGTTCGAACAGTGCGGACGACGCCGTCACTGCGGCACGCGCGCAGGCAACCTTCGCCGCAGCGGTTGCTATCGAAGCCTCGGCGACGGAATCGGCGCTCGTGCGGGCACGCGCCGTGTCGATCTCACGGGCAGCCGCTGCCAGCAACGCCTCCGCCCCGCGCACCTCGATCTCGAGCTCGCCCGCTTGCTGGATCAGCAGCGGGTCCTCTGCGGCGGTGTCGACGCCTGCTTCGAACCAGGCGCGTGCGCGACCGATCTGGGCCGCAGCCTCGGTCACGGCTGCGCGCGCGATGCCGGCGTCGATCGCGGCGTGCAGGATCTGCGCCTGCGCGCCGTAGGTGGTCGGATGGTCGAAGATCGGCGTGAACGGCACGACCTCGTCAGCGCGCACCGCGACACGGTCGAGTCGGACCGTGCCGCTGGCCGTGGTGCGTTGCCCCATGCCCGTCCAGTCGTCGACGATCTCGACGCCGGGTGCGTCATGGCGGATATAGGCAATCGCCTTACGTGGCAAGCCATTCGGCAGCACCGGCTCGTCCGGCAACGACGCGCGCACCGCGAGCCAGTCAGCGAACAGCGCACCCGTCGAGTAGAACTTCTCGCCCTCGAGTACGTACGCGTCGCCGCCGCGGGTCAGTGTGGTGGCGTCCTCGGCGATCGTGCGCGTCGCACGCTCTGATTGGGCGTTGGCGAACCGCGCACCGCCCAATGCTTCGGCGAAGTAGCGGCGCTGCTGCTCGTCGGTGCCCTGCAGCCGCAGCACCTCGAGAAACACGACGTGGCTCTGCGGAATCTGCGCGACGCTGGCATCAGCGGTGGCGAGCAGCCGGAACACCTCGGTCACCGTCGCCGTCGAGACATCTGCCCCGCCGTGCCGCCTGGGAACGGTGATCGCGAGCAGGCCGGTCTCGGACAGCTGCGCGAGTTCGTCGGCGGCGAAACGTCGTTCGCGATCGCGGTCGGCGGCCTCGATCGCGAGCTTCGCAGCGAAGTCGCGCGCAGCGGCGAGCGCGTGCTCGTCGTTCTCGATCCGCTGGGCCATTCGCAAATCCTATCAATTCGATAGACATAGCAGAATGAGAGGATGTCTGCGTGACGACGTGGACCAACTGGGCGGGGACGGTGCGCGCCGAGGTACAGGTCGCCCGCCCCGGCAGCATCGCCGCGTTGCAGAGCGTGGTCGCCGACGCCACCGGACACGTGAAGCCGATCGGAGCCGGGCACTCGTTCACGGCGATCGGCGCCACCGACGGCGTCCAGATCGCGCCCGACGGACTGTCCGGCGTCGTGCGTGCCGACGTCGAATCAGGGCTGGTCACCGTGCTCGCCGGCACGCGGCTGCACGAGCTGAACGAGACGCTGTGGCATCTCGGTCTGGCGCTCGAGAACCTCGGCGACATCGACGTGCAGACGGTCGCCGGCGCCATCTCGACCGGCACGCACGGGACCGGTGCGCAGCTCGGCGGGCTCGCGACACAGGTGCGCGGCCTGCAGTTGGTGCTTGCCGACGGCACGCTGTGGGACGCGTCGCCGGAACAGGCCGCGATCGGGCTCGGCGCGCTGGGTGTCGTCGCGACGGTGACGTTGCAGTGCGTGCCCGCGTTCGCACTCGCCGCCAGCGAGAGCCCGGCGAGCCTGGACGACGTCCTGGCCGATCTCGACACGACGACGAAGGTGAACGACCACTTCGAGTTCTACTGGTTCCCGCACACCCGGCGGGTGCTGACCAAACGCAACAATCGCGTGCTGCCCGGCACTGAGCTCAAGCCGATCCGCCGCCTGCGTGCGTACGTCGACGACGAGTTCCTGTCCAACACGGTGTTCGACGCGATCAACCGGGTCACGTCCCGACGCCCTGCTCTCATCCCGCGGGCCAACGCGATCGCTGCGCGCGCGCTCTCGGCACGCGACTACATCGATCGCTCCTACCGCGTGTTCGCCTCGCCGCGTCGGGTCGTCTTCCGCGAGATGGAGTACGCCGTCCCCGCCGACGCCGTGCCCTACATGTTGAGCGAGATCGAGGCGTGGCTGGCCAAGTCGCGCGAACACATCGGCTTCCCGGTCGAGGTGCGCTTCGCAGCAGCCGACGGTTGCTGGTTGTCGACCGCCTACGGCCGCGACACCGGCTACCTCGCGGTGCACCAGTACCACCGCCGCGACCACGACGCGTACTTCCGGGCCGTCGAGGCCATCGCACGCGAGGTCGACGGCCGTCCGCACTGGGGCAAGCTGCACTACCGCGACGCCGCCTCGCTCGCCGCGACCTACCCGCGCTTCACCGATTTCGTCGCGCTGCGCGACCGCCTCGACCCCACCCGCAAGTTCGGCAACGCGTACCTCGAAACCGTGCTCGGCTGAATGGGAGGATCGCGGGCGTGACGATCGAGATCCCCGCGGGCCTCAGACCGGCGGACGGACGGTTCGGCTCGGGGCCGTCGAAGATCCCGGTCGCGGTCGCCGACCTCCTCGGTTCCGCGCCGCTCGGGACGAGCCATCGCCAGGCGCCCGTCAAGGACCTTGTCGCTCGCATCCGCGCGGGCATGCGCGAGTTGTTCGCGATCCCGGACGGCTGGCAGGTCGTGCTCGGCAACGGCGGTGTCGACCGCGTTCTGGGACGTCGCCGCGTTCGGCCTGATCCGTGCTCGCGCCCAACTGCTCGTGTGCGGCGAGTTCTCCGCGAAATTCGCGGCCGTCCACGCCGGCGCGCCGTTCCTGGCCGAGCCGTCCGTGCGCCGCGCCGAATACGGCACCGCGCCGCACGCCGAGCCCGAGAGCGGCATCGACGCGTACGCGTGGCCGCACAACGAGACGTCCACCGGGGTTGTGCTGCCGGTAGAACGGGTCACCGACGACGCCCTGATGCTCGTCGACGCGACCAGTGCTGCCGGCGGCGTCGCGGTCGACATCACCCAGAGCGACTGCTACTACTTCGCACCCCAGAAGGCCTTCGCGGCCGAAGGCGGTCTGTGGCTGGCGATCCTGTCGCCGGCCGCGCTCGAGCGGGCCGCACAGTTGCGCGCGAGCCGCTGGGCTCCACCGTCGCTCGACCTCAGCATCGCCATCGACAACAGCGCGAAGGACCAGACCTACAACACCCCCGCCATCGCGTCGCTGTGGCTGCTCGCACACCAGGTCGAGTGGCTGGTCGGCGAGGGCGGGTTGGCGTGGGCCACGGCGCGCACCGCCGACTCGTCCGAACGGCTCTACTCGTGGGCCGAGAAGGCCGACTTCGCGACGCCGTTCGTGGCCGACCCCGCGCTGCGCAGCCCGGTTGTCGGGACGATCGATCTTGACGACCGGGTCGACGCGAAAGCAGTCGCCGCAACATTGCGCGCCAACGGCATCGTCGACACCGAGCCCTACCGCGCGCTCGGCCGGAACCAGCTGCGCATCGGCATGTACCCGGCCGTCGATCCCGACGATGTCAGCGCGCTGACGGCCTGCGTCGACTACGTCGTGGAGCGGCTCTAACGCGGCGACGGCGTGTGCTCCCGGCGAATGCCCGGGCCCGCACATATCGTCTGGCCATGCGAACGCTGCACCTCGTCGAGAGCGACGCCGAAGCCGGTCACGTCGTCCTCGAGACGACCGACGGGCAGGAGAAGTTCGAACTGCCCATCGACCAGGCTCTGCGCGCGGCGCTGACCGACGCCCCGGCAGATCCGGCCCCGCCGACACCGCGCGTGACCAAGCCGTCCGAGCCGAAGATCACGCCACGCGAGATCCAGATGAAGGTGCGCGGCGGCGACTCACCCGAGGCCATCGCCGAGGCCTACGGTGCCGATCCCGACTGGGTGCTGCGCTTTGCCGGCCCCGTGGTCGCAGAGCGGTTGCGCATGGCGGACGAGGGACGCCGCGCGAAGGCACGCCGCTCCACCACCGAGGGCCAGACCGTCGTGTTCGGCGAAGCCGTCGACGAGCGGTTCGCCCAGCACGGCATCGACCCGCACAGCGTGCGGTGGGACGCCCACCGCCGCGAGGACGGGCAGTGGGTGCTGTCGGCACACTGGGTCGGCGGGCAGGCCGATCGACGCGCCGACTGGAGCTTCCACCTGTCCGGACGCACCGTCGCGCCGATGGACGACACCGCCGCCGATCTGCTCAGCGACCGTCCGATCCGCGCGATCCTCGCGCCGGAACCGAGCGACCTCGAGACGACCTCACCGAACCTCACGCTCGCGCCGCCGCTGGCTCCCGGGCTCGTCGCGTTCCCGGCGATGTCGGATGCGCTCACCGGTCAGCTACCGGCGAACGAAGAGGTCTTCGACCAGGCCCAGTTCGACCCGACGGCTGAGACCGCGCAGTTCGAACGCGGCGCCCTCGATCGGGCCCTCGAGCAGACCTTCGACCAGGCCGCGTTCGACCGCTCGGCCTTCGAAGAGCCACACCTGCCGCTCCACGTCCCGGACGCGCCGAAGCACCGCGAGCGCAAGGTCACCGACCTGGGCGTGACCCGCCGCGACGACGAGTCCGACGACGACAAAGCCGCGCGGGCGTCGATCCCGTCGTGGGACGACATCCTGCTCGGGGTGCGCCGCAAGCGCGACTGAGCAGCACAAATCGCAAAACTCGGTCGCTCCTGTCGGAGGCTCGTCGTAGCGTAGATCGACGTGACCGACCTCGCCGAGACTGCCGCACCCGGCGAGCAGAACGATTCCGAGCACCCGATCCAGTCGCTGCTGCGGCTGCGCCGGTGGACGCGGCCCTACCGCCGACCGCTCACGGCGATGTTCGTCTTTTCCCTGATCGGGATGCTGTGCCAGTCAGTCGTCCCGCTCGTGGTCGGCGCCGTGGTCGACGGGCCTATTCGCCACCACGACACCGCCGGGCTGTGGCCGCTGGTCGGGCTGACCTTGGCACTCGGCATCGCCGAGGCGGGTTGCTTCCTGCTGCGCCGACTCGCCATGGCACGCGCCGCGATCGACATCGAGTCCGACATCCGGCGCGACCTGTTCGCCCACTTGCAGCGGTTGCCGGTCGCGTTCCACGACCGCTGGCCGTCGGGCCAGTTGCTGTCGCGCCTGACGACCGACCTGTCGACGCTGCGCCGCTTCGTCGGCTTCGCCTTCGTGTTCTTGATCGTGAACACGGCGATCACGCTCGTCGTCCTCGGCCTGCTGATCAACATCAACGTCCCGCTCGGCTTGTTCGTCCTCCTCGCGATGACGCCGCTGGTGCTGACCACACGCCGTTTCGAGCTGCGCTACAGCCGCGAGGCGCGACGGGCACAAGACCTGACAGGTGACCTGGCGACCTCCGTCGAAGAGTCCGCACTCGGCATCCGGGTGATCAAGTCCTACGGTCGCCGTCCGCACATGCTCGCGATGTTCACGAGCGACGCGCAGCGGCTGCGCGGCGCCGAGCTGAGCAAGATCCGCACGCTCGGCTGGTTCTGGGCGGTACTCGAGGGCACGCCGCAGCTGATCCTCGCCGGCGTGGTGTGGGGCGGCGTGCTGGCGGTCTCGCACGGCTCGATGACGCTGGGTCAGCTGGTCGCGTTCCTGACGCTGTACCTGCAGCTGATCTGGCCGATCATCAGCCTCGGCTGGCTGCTTGCCCTCGCCCAGGAGTCGGGGACGGCCGCCGTCCGCATCTTCGAGGTGCTCGATGCGAAACCGACCATTCTCGACCCCGAGCATCCGGTGCCCGCCGAGAGCGGGACGTCGGTGGTGTTCGACGACGTCCGGTTCCGCTACGACGACGCGTCCAGCGAGGTGTTGCGCGGCATCGATCTGCACATCGAACCGGGCGAGACGATGGCGCTGGTCGGCGCGGTCGGCTGCGGCAAGACCACGCTGACCGCGCTGGTCCCGCGGCTGTACGACGTCACCGGCGGTCGCATCCTCATCGGCGGTGTCGACGTGCGCGACCTCCCGCTCGATCAGCTGCGCCACACCGTGACGACCGCGTTCGAGGACGCCACGCTGTTCTCGGCAAGCGTGCGCGAGAACCTCACCCTCGGCCGGGCCGGGATCGCCGAAAGCGACGTGGTCGAGGCGCTGGAGGTTGCGCAGGCCGAATTCGTCTACGACCTGCCGTTCGGGCTCGACACCCGTATCGGCGAGCAGGGCCTGTCGCTGTCCGGCGGTCAGCGGCAGCGGCTCGCGCTCGCGCGTGCCGTGCTGGGCCGTCCGCGGGTACTGGTGCTCGATGACCCGCTGTCGGCGCTGGACGTGCACACCGAGGCGCAGGTCGAGGCGGCGTTGCGCCGGGTGCTCTCCGCGACGACCGCGCTCGTGGTCGCCCACCGCCCGTCCACCGTGCTGCTCGCCGACCGGGTCGCGCTGCTCCAGGACGGCCGCATCACCGCCGTCGGGACGCACAGCGACCTGCTCGCCACCGTCCCCGCCTACCGACTGCTGCTCTCTCAAGCCAGCGAGCTGGAAGTCTCCTCATGAATGACCACGACGCGATGAGCGCTCGCACGAAGACGCAGATCGCAGGCGACGAAGTCGCACGAGATGGCCAGGTGTCACCCGAGCCGAGCGAGCGGTCGACCGAGCCGTCGAGCCGCGATCTTGCAGCGGATTGGCAAGGGCAGCTGACCGAGGACGCCCGCAGGACTGCCGACGAACAGGACGACCTCGTCCTCACCGGGCGTCCGCGGCTGCGGTCGAACGCACGGCAGCTGCTCGGCGAACTCGTGCGCCCGCACCGCCGCGGCATCGTGCTCGTGTTGTTGGTGGTGCTCGTCCAGGTCGCAGCGACGATGGCCGGCCCGTGGCTGGTCGGCATCGCGATCGACTCCTCGCTCCCCGATGCGGTGCGCGGCGACTACATGTCATTGACCGTGGTCAGCGTCGTGCTCGCCGTCGCAGCGCTGCTCTCGGGGTGGCTGCGCTCGGTGTTCGTGATCCGCAGCGGCGTCATCGGCCAGGCCATCCTGTTCGATCTGCGCCGCCGCGGGTTCGACCACGCGCAAGCGTTGTCGGTGTCCTTCCACGAGCGCTACACCTCCGGTCGGGTGATCTCGCGGCTCACCTCCGACGTCGACACGCTCAACGAGCTGCTCGATGCCGGCCTCGACGGCCTGCTCGTCGCGTTCTTGAACATCAGCGCGATCTCGGTGCTGCTGTTCTTCCTCGACGTGCCGCTCGCGGCTCTCGTCCTCGTCTCGTTCGTGCCGCTGTTCTTCCTGTTCCGCTGGTTCTCCGCGCGGGCGACCGACGCGTTCCGACGTACCCGTGGCCGGGTCGCGACGATGATCGTCAACATTGTCGAGACGTTCAACGGCATCCGCGCGGTGCAGGCGTTCCGGCGCGAGAAGCGCAACGATGCGATCTTCGCCGGCCTCAACGGGTCGTACGCCGATGCGAACCGCGAGGCCTTCCGGCTGCACGCGGTGTTCATCCCGGGCACCACGCTGATCAGCAACGTGTCGACGGTGGCCGTGCTGCTCGTCGGCGCGTGGCGTGTGCTGCACGGCGGCATGGAGATTGGCGTGCTGACGTCGTTTCTGCTGTATCTGCGCCAGTTCTTCGGTCCCATGGAAGACGTCGCGATGTTCTACAACTCGCTGCAATCGGCGACCGCGGCCCTGGAGAAGATCTCGTCGGTGCTGTCCGAGGCACCGAGCGTGCCCGAACCCGACGCGCCGACGCCGCTGCCGCAGTCCGCGCGCGGGCGGGTCAGCCTCGACCGCCTGGAGTTCGGCTATCTGGCCGACCGTCCGGTGCTGCACGAGCTGTCCCTCGACATCCCGGCCGGCCAGACCGTTGCGCTTGTCGGCGCCACCGGCGCCGGCAAGACGACGATCGCCAAGCTCATCTCGCGCTTCTACGACCCGACCAATGGTGAGGTCCGCCTCGACGGCGTCGACCTGCGTTCCGTGGCCGAGACCGAGCTGCGGCGCGCGGTCGTGATGGTGACCCAGGACGGCTTCCTGTTCTCGGGTTCGGTCGCCGACAACATCGGCTTCGGACGCCTCGACGCCGCCCGCGCCGACATCATTCGGGCGGCTCGCGAGGTCGGCGCGCACGAGTTCATCGCGGCGTTGCCCGACGGCTACGACACTGACGTCCGCAAGCGCGGCGGCCGCCTGTCGGCCGGCCAGCGCCAGCTCGTCGCGTTCGCCAGGGCGTTCCTGGCCGACCCGGCGGTGCTCATCCTCGACGAGGCCACGTCCTCACTCGACGTGCCCACCGAACGCGCGGTTCAGCATGCGCTGCGCACCGTGCTCGCCGAGCGCACCGCCCTGATCATCGCCCACCGCCTGTCGACCGTCGAGATCGCCGACCGCGTGCTCGTCCTCGCCGATGGGCGTGTTGTCGAAGACGGCACCCCGAGTGAATTGCTCGCCGAGGGTACCGGCAGCTTTGCAGCCCTTCACGAATCGTGGCGTGATTCGCTAGTCTGACCCGACCGCTGACCGTTATGCGGCATGTTCAACGTGCCTGTGTATTGGGCACTCTCAATGACGCATCAAGGGGCGCGAAGGCGGGGGCCGATGTCTGTTGAGCTTGACCTGCACTTCGACCCGCAGGGCGACATCCTGGCGGCGGCTCGGGAGTGCGAGGCTTCGGTATTCCTCTACGAATACGGCAATACCGCCACGCAATGGGCTGAAGAGTACGGACCGTACGAACCGTCATCGACTTTCATCGCGGTTACCGAACGCGGCGGCGACGCCCTGGCGGCGATGCGCGTGATCGTCCCGAGCGAGGTCGGCCTGAAGTCCCTCGCCGACGTAGCCCACGCGCCGTGGTCGATCGACGGCGTGCGCGCCGCCCGCGCCGCCGGCATGGCCCTGGCCCAGACCTGGGACGTCGCGACGATCGCCATCCGCAAGCGCGCCACGCGCCATACGCTGCTCTCGGCCGCCATGTACCACGCACTGTTCCGGGCGACCCGCACGAACAACATCCGCTGGATCGTGATGATCATGGACGTGCGGGCGCGGCGGTTGCTCAACGCCTCGCACATCCACACCCAGCCGCTGCCGGGCACCCGCCCAGGGCCCTACCTCGGTTCCGAGCTGAGCGTGCCCGTCTGGGGCGACATGGCGAAGATGGCCGACCATCAGCGGGTCAGCAACCCCGAGGCGCACCGCCTGATCAACCTGGGCATCGGTCTGGACGGCATCCGGATCCCGGAGCCGGCCGGGTTCCTGCACGTCCGGACCCCGCTCGGGCCGGTTCAGCCTGCCGTGCCCGCGATGCGCAGGATCGGCCTGGCAACGGCGTAGGTCATCCCAAGGGCGGCGCTGACCTCGCTCGCTGGGAGCGGTCGGCTCAGGTGATAGCCCTGCAGGACGTCCACACCGAGGTCGACCAGCATGGCCGCGGTCGGCGCGTCCTCGACGCCCTCGGCGACCGTGCGCAAGCCGAGCGCCGAGGCCATCTGCAGCGTGGAAGCCACGATCATCCGGCTGCGTTCGTCACGGGTCATGACTGCGACGAACGACCGGTCGATCTTGAGCTCTTGCACCGGCAGGTCGCGCAGGTAGGACAGCGAGGAGAAACCGGTCCCGTAGTCGTCGATCGAGACCTGCAAACCTTCGGTGCGCAACTCGAGCAGCGCCGCCCGGGCCCGCTCGGGCTCGGCGAGGAAGCAGTCCTCGGTGACCTCGACGACGATCCGCGTCGGGTCCAGGCCCGCGTCGCGCAGCATGCCGCACAACCGCGGCAAGAAGATGTGGCTCATGACCTCGGGCGGTGCGCAGTTGATCGCGAGCCGCGGGTGCAGGCCTTCCTGGCGCCACTGGACGAGGTCGGCGACGGCGAGGCGGCCCACCTCCTCCGACAGCGCCTGCATGAGTCCCACGCGACGCGCCGCCGGCAGGAACTCGACCGGCCCGATGATGCCGTGCTCCGGGTGACGCCAGCGGACCAGCGCCTCGAGGCCACAGACGTGACCGGTGGCCGATTCGATCTGCGGCTGGTACCAGAGCTCCAGCTGGCCGTCGGTCATCGCCCGCCGCAGCTCGTCGCCGAGCGCCAGGCGGTCGCGCGAGAAGTCGTCACTGACGGGGTCGTAGACCACCGCGCCGAGCTGCTGCTCCTTGGCCGCGTACATCGCGACATCGGCGCGACGGAGCAACTCGCTGCTCTCGCAGTCGTGTTCTTGCCGCGTCGTGATCCCGATCGAGGCGTCGACGACCAATGAGATGCCGTCGACCACCAGCTGCGAGCGCACCGCGCCGAGTACCTGCTGCGCCGTCTCCATCAACTCGATCTCGTCATCGCACTCGACAACCACGGCGAATTCGTCGCCCCCGAGCCGGGCGAGCATGATCTTCGGATCCATCGCTGCGCGAGTTCGCGTGGCGACCTGGCGTAGCACCGAGTCGCCGGCGGCGTGGCCGAGGGTGTCGTTGATGTCCTTGAACCCGTTCAGGTCGAGGATCATCAGGCCGAGCGGTTCGCGACGCTCGAGGGCCTCATCGAGGCGCACATGCACCGCGCGCCGGTTCGGCAGCCCGGTCAGATCGTCGCTGCGGGCCAGGGCGAACGCCTCCGCAGTGCGGTTGGCGGCCCGCACCGCCACGACGAGTCGCGCACCGGCCGCGGTGAGCGTGGCCAGGGCCGGGATGAGCAAGTACGTCCGAACCGACCCGACGGGGACGAAGGCAAGGACGAACGCGGCCGACATGCCGGCGATGACGACCCAGACGGTGAGCCCGCGTGCAGAGGGCTCACCGATGTCTTCGATACGGGCACGGCACGCGTGTGTCGTGATGAGCGCGAACGCGACGCCCCACAAGACGATGCTGACCGAGCTGTAGTCGTAGGTCCCGCTCGACAGGTGCAGCAAGAAGGTCGAGTCGGCGATCGCGAACAGGGCGAATCCGAGCAGCAGCGGCAGCGACTCGCGTACCCGGCCTCGGCTGCCGAGTACGATCTGCCCCGCCACGACCAGCCCCAGGATGACGTCGACGAGCGGGTACAGGACAGCCAGCAGCGCCGAAATACCGTCGTTGCGCAGCTCGGTGGCAGCAGCTGTGACGAGCAGGCCCCCCGCCAGGCACGCGGTGCCGCCGCACACGACGGCTGTCTCCAGCCAGGTCACGGCTCCAGCGGCTCTGCGCCGGTCGGTGTCGCTGAGCAGATAGCCGGCCATCGCCACGTAGGACGCAAGGAACAGCCACTCGCCCGGAGCCGGGAACTTGGTGAGGTCGGGTTGCCCCGACCCGTTGAGCACGGTCGACCCCGCCGCGAACAGGACGACCGCCAGTAGCAGCAGCGCGATCGACAACCTGCGGGTGGACACGGCGGCCACGCCGAGGCGCAGCAATACGACGATGAAGAACGCGGCGAGCGAGATCGATATCCAGTCCTGGGCGAAGCCAGGAGCGCCGGCGTGGATCAGCAGCATCACAGCCGGGCAGAAGACGAGCAGCAACCACGGGGCGACGCTGAGCCCGCGCGTCACCCCGAGCCTTCTCGTCCCGACGGAGTCCACCCCTCCCACATCGGCACAGCCGTTCGTGAAGTTAGTGATTTCCTGGACAGATTTCGATACGTCCACTTTTGTACACGGGAGAGCACCGGTTTCATGGGGAATAATCAGTTGTGTGTACAACCTCGCCCCCGCGATCCACCGGCAGCGCCTGGTCATCGAAGGCATCCCGGACCGGTCGATCAGCGACGTCGACATCGTCGAATACCTGAAGTTGCTCTCCAAGGTGCTCGACATGAGCCCGTTGATGGACCCGGTCACGCACCGGTCGCCGAAGTTCGGCTGGGCGGGCTGGACCCACTGGGAGACTTCCGGGGCGCACTTCTACGCCTGGGAAACCCCGCTGCTGTTCTTCTCGGTCGACATTTACACGTGCAAGGCGTTCGACAACAGCGAGGCCGTGGCGTTCACGCGCGACTTCTTCGGCGCCGAGACCCTCGAGCACCACGGGTTCTGAGCAGGCGCCGTCTGTCAGGATGGCGCGATGATCGCGGCCCGGAACCACTGGGCCAACCACGTGATGCGCCACGGCTTCCAGAAGCCGGACGAGCCTGCCCTGCGCTGGCAGGGCACGACCATCACGTGGGGCGCACTCGCCGAACAGGTGCGCCGCACCGCCGATGCGTTCGCCGCCCGCGGGCTCGGTTTCGGTGACCGGCTCGCTCTGCTCACCTTCAACCGTCCCGAGTTCCTGATCGCGACTTTCGCGGCCACGCGGCTCGGCGCGATCGTCGTCCCGATCAACTTCCGGCTCGCGCCCGGCGAGATCGACTACGTACTCCAAGACGCGACGCCGTCGATCCTCGTTGTCGACGCGCACCTCGTGCCGGCCTTGCCCGATGACATCGCCGCCACGGTCGTGGTGACCGCCTCCGACGGCAGCGTCCCGCCCGGCGCCGAGGCATGGGAAGCGCTCGACGGCGGCGCCGAACACGCTGACGCGGACGTCCCCGAGGACTCCCCCGCGCTGATCATGTACACGTCCGGCACCACCGGACGGCCGAAGGGCGCCGTGCTCACGCACGTGAATCTGCAGGGCCAGGCGCTCACGTCCATCAGGTTCTGGCGCATGTTCGGCGACGACGAGGTGTACCTGCTCGGGACGCCGCTGTTCCACATCGGCGGCATCGGATCGATCATCAGCACGGTGTTGCTCGGCGGCGTGACAGTGATCGTCCCGACCGGCCTGTTCGACGCGGCGCGGACGCTCGAACTGATGGAGACCGAACGGGTCACCGGCACCTTCCTCGTGCCCGCGCAATGGCAGTTGCTGTGCAACGAACCGTCGGTTGCCACGCGCGATCTGTCGTCGTTGCGCAACGTCTGCTGGGGCGCGGCGCCCGCGACCGACGCGTTGCTGCGCCAGATGTCGCAGACTTTCCCGCAGGCGAACGTGACCGCAGTGTTCGGCCAGACCGAGATGTCGCCGGTGACCTGCCAGTTGCCCGGAGAGGACGCGCTGCGCAAGCTCGGCTCGGTCGGCAGGCCGATCCCCACGATCGCGTGGCGGGTCGTCGACGACGACATGAACGACGTGCCGCAGGGCGAGGTCGGCGAGATCGTCTACCGCGGCCCGACCCAGATGCTCGGCTACTGGAACAAGCCCGATGAGACCGCCGCGGCCTTTGCCGGCGGGTGGTTCCACTCCGGCGATCTCGTGCGGGTCGACGACGAGGGCTTCGTGTACGTCGTCGACCGCAAGAAGGACATGATCATCACCGGCGGCGAGAACGTCTACTGCGCCGAGGTGGAGAACGTGCTGTCCGATCATCCGGCGATCGTCGAGATCAGTGTCATCGGCCGTCCCGACGATCGCTGGGGTGAGACCGCGGTCGCCATCGTGGTGCTGGCGCCTGATGCGTCGCTCGACCTCGCGCAGTTGCGCGAGTGGGCGGCCCAGCGCTTGGCGCGCTACAAGCTGCCGTCCGATCTCGCCGTCGTCGAAGAACTACCGCGCAACGCGAGCGGGAAGGTCGTCAAGGGCGTACTTCGTGAACAGTTCGGCGCGCCTACGTAAGCAGTGCGAAGGCCAGCGCGGCGGCGGTGGCGACGTTGAGCGAATCGACGTCGCCGGCCATGGGGATGCGCACGTGCTGATCGGCTGCGGCCAGGGCCGCGTCGCTCAGGCCGGGTCCTTCTGCTCCGAGCAGCACCGCCCACCGCGGCGGTGCGGCGATCGCGCGCAGGTCGGCGGCGGATTCGCGCGGCGTCATCGCCAACAACCGCAGGCCGTGCTCTTTGATGCGCTCGAGTTCGTCCGGCCACGATCCGGGCAGCACAGCGAACGGGACGCGCAGCACGTGGCCGATCGACACTCGCACGCTGCGCCGGTACAGCGGGTCGGCGCATGTGGGATCGAGCAACACGGCCTCGACACCGAACGCGGCGGCGTTGCGGAACAGCGCACCGAGATTCTCGAAGTCATTCAGGCCTTCGAGCACCGCGATGCGCCGCGCGGTGGCGAGCAGCTTGTCAGGGTCGGGTGACGCGGGACGAGACGCCGCCGCCAGCACGCCACGAGTGACGCGGAAACCGACGACGTCCGACAGCACCCACTTGTCGCACGCGTAAGCGGGGATGTCGCGGTCAGCGAGGTCGGCGCGCAGCGACTCGATTCGTTTCGGGACGCCGATCACCGATCGCATCGGATACGCCGACCGCGCGAGTCGGGCCACCGCGTTGACGCCCTCGGCGATGATCAAGCCACGCCGGTCGGGACGGACGTCGGCGTCGGTCAGGTCACGGAAGTCGGCCAGCCGCGGATCGGCCGGGTCGTCGACCTCGATGACCTCCACAAACGCCGATTGTGGCGTGTCAGCGATGCGCGAGCGCGGGCAGGGCGTGCAGGCGCCCGGCGACGTCCGCCGGCGACATCCCCCGCCGCCGCGCGACCGCCGTCGCAAGTGCGGCCGTCGCGAGGAGGCAGACCAGGCCGCCACCGATCAAGCCCCAGCGCGGACCTGCGAATCCCGCCAGCCAGCCGACGATCGGCGCGCCGAGCGGGGTGCCCCCCATGAAGCAGATCAAGTACAGCGCCATAACGCGACCGCGCATCGTCGGGTCGACTCCGAGCTGGACGGAGGAGTTGCATGCCGTCGTGAGCGTGAGCATCGACAGGCCGGTCGGCACGAGCACGATCGCCGTGAGCAGGTAGTTCGGCATCAGGCCGGACACGATCTCGAGCAGGCTGAATACGACCGACGCCATCACCAGGAATACCTGCGACGGTCGACGGGTGCGCATCGTGGCCACGACCGCGCCGACGCAGGCGCCTACGGCGAGCATCGTCGAGAGCAGGCCGTAGCCGGTCGCTCCGCGGTTGAAGACCTGCTTGGCCAGCAACGCCGTGGTGATCGCGAAGTTCAGTCCGAACGTGCCGATGACGAAGATCAGCACCATGGTCAGGACGAGATCGGCGCGGCTGCGCACGTAGCGCAGGCCCTCGCGCAACTGGCCGCGGCCACGCGCCACCTGAGGCGCCGGGTGCAACTCGTCCGTGCGCATGGCCATCAGCGCGGCCAGGACCGCAATGCTCGACGCCGCGTTCACGAGGAACGCCCAGCCGGTGCCCACCGCACTGATCATCACGCCGGCGACCGCCGGGCCGAGGATGCGACCGGTGTTGAAGATCGTGGAGTTGATACCGACCGCGTTGACCAGATCGTCCTTGCCGACCATCTCGACGACGAACGACTGCCGGATCGGACTGTCGACCGCGGCGATCAACCCGAGCACGGTGGCGAGCACAAGGACGTGCCAGTACTGCACGGTGCCGGTCACCGCCAGCAGGCCGAGCACGAGCGCGACCAGCGCCATCCCGGTCTGCGTCGCCAGCAACAACCGGCGCTTGTCGCCGCGGTCGGCGAGCATGCCACCCCACAGCCCGAGCACGAGCGCGGGCCCGAACTGCAGGGCCGTCACGATCCCCAGCGCCGTGCCAGAGTTCGTCAGCTCCAGCACGAGCCAGTCCTGCGCGACGCGCTGCATCCAGGTGCCCGTCAGCGAGACGAGCTGCCCGGACGCGTACAGGCGGTAGTTGCGTACGTGCAACGAGCGGAACATGCGTTTGCGGGCGGCGGAGGCGGATTCGCGGCTGGGGGAGGCGATTGCTGTCACTGCTGGTGTGTCACTGCTCCGCAAGTTTGTCGAGGACGGGGACGACATCGCGCAGGATCGCGCGCTCGTCAGGGGTCAACAGGTCGAGCTGCTTCGAGAGCCACGCATCGCGCGATCGGCGTTCGGAGTCGAGCAGGTCGCGACCGGCGTCGGTGACCGAGATGATCGCCTGACGCTTGTCGGTCGGATGTGCATCGCGGCGCACGAGGCCGCGCTCTTCGAGGTTGGCCAGCACCTTCGTCATCGACGGGGGCTGCACCTTCTCGCACGCGGCCAGCTCGCCGGCGCTCATCGGGCCGCGTTTGTGCAACGTCCCCATCGCCGCGATCTGCGTCAGCGTCACGGACATGTCGACGCGCTGGTTGCGGATGAGCCGCGTCAGCCGCAACAGGGACGGACGGAGCAGGGAGGCGAGCTCGGCACTGTTGTGCTTGCTCGTGGCTGCCGTCATATCCTTAGTCTAGCTAACTATCGATCGGATCGCCACGGTCTTTCCCGTACGCTCAGAATCGTGGCGACTCGTCCCGATGCGCTCGAGGTCAATCCGCGCCCGGTCGTCGCCGTCGGCATTGCCCTGTTCTTCGTCGCATTCCTCGCCCTGCTGCCGTTCTGGACGTGGCTCGGTGAGCACCATCACCGCGACTGGTTGTGGACCGCGCTGGCCGGCTGGCTGCTCGGCCTCGTCGGTTGGGCACTGACGCGACGCCACCGCCGAGTGGGACGCACTGTCTGAATGGGCTCGTTCGACGTCCTGCTCGATGACGAGCGCACCCAGCTCGACGCATTCGTCGACGACTACCGCGCCGCCATCGAAGGCACGGTTGCCGATCTGACCGAGGAGCAAGGCCGGCGACGCCTCGTGCCGTCGGCAACGACGCTGCTCGGGCTGGTCAAACACGTCACGTGGATGCAGCGGGTGTGGTTCGAGGAGTGCATCGGCGGTACGTCGCGTCAGGAACTCGGGCTGGTCCGCAGTCCCGAAGAGTCGTTCCAGCTCGCTGACGACGACACGATCGCCACCGTCACGGCGGCCCATCGTCGGGCGTGCGCGACTGCCCGGACGATCGCAGCCGGCGTCGCGCTGGACGCCGTCGTGACCGGTCATCGCGCCGGGCCACGCACGGTGCGCTGGGTGTACCTGCAAGTACTGCGCGAGCTGGCACAGCACTGCGGCCACGCCGACATCCTGCGCGAGCAGATCCTCGCCGGCTGAGAGCGTCGAGCTAGCTGTTCGG
Source organism: uncultured Actinomycetota bacterium (assembly GCA_963757455.1). Taxonomy (GTDB): domain Bacteria; phylum Actinomycetota; class Actinomycetes; order Mycobacteriales; family Jatrophihabitantaceae; genus RYN-133. The sequence continues at coordinate 28,009 of CAVWSE010000032.1, read as the reverse complement.
CGTTATCTCGTCGCCGTCGTCGTAGACGATCTCGCCCGACTCGGCCAGGCGTGGGACGTACACCTTGGCCTCGCTGTGTGCGCCGCAGCCGTACTCGACGCTGACGACCTGGCCGTCGCGCGGAGTCATGTCGTTGCCGCAGACCCCGAACTTCGCCGCCAGCACACCGGCCAGGGGGAGCAGGAAGCCGCAGGTGCCGCAGTGCGCGGGTGCCTGCCGCGCCATGGGGGTCTCGGGCCCGCCGTCGCCGCCCTGCCACCGGTCGGCGACGTCGAGGCGCGCATCGCGCGAGAGCACCCGCTTGCGTCCGAGGCCGAGCTCGAACGCGACCTGCTCGACCGCGGGGTCGTCGGAATGGACGTAGGCAGGGACGAGCCGTGCGTCTTCATCGTCTGCAGGCAACAGATCGCCCGGACCAAGATCGCCCGGAGCGATGCGCTTGTCCCAGGGCACCCACGCCGGCGCGAGCAGCGCATCGGAGCCGGGGAGCAGCACGACCTCGTCGACTGTCGGCGACTTGCCACGCGGTGCGCGGGTCAGCGTGACGGCCCAGTACCAGCCGCTGTAACCGGGCAGCGACGACGCGAACGCGTGCGTCACCAACCGCTCGTCCTCGGCGTGGACGGCCAGATGCTCACCGACCGAGTCACCACCGACGTCGACGGCCGCCTCGCGGGCAAGGTCGATCGCACGCGCGAGCAGCGTGTCGGTCTTTACTCCGGTTCCGGTCATGGCGCTCCCATTGTGGCTGATCGGCACCGCGGCGCGCATCGGCGGGGCCGTTTCGTCGCCGTAGTGGGGCAGGATGGTCACCATGGCGAAGGACCCGGGCGCGGCACCCCGCAAGGGGCGCTTCGCCAAGTCCGGACACACCTCGCACGCACCTCGCGTCACCCATCAGCCGCATCACGACAGCTACCAAGACACCTACCGGTCGCCACCTCCGCCACCGCCGCCACCACCGCGCGCGCCACCGCCGTCGTACGACCCGGGCCCGCCCGACGATTTCAGCCGGCCGGCCTACTACGGCGAGGCAGCCGACTCGCCGAGTTCGCAACGTCCGGCTGCCGGGCTCGGACGCGCTGCGCTCACGCGCACGAACAAGGCCGCACGCGTCGTGACCCGCAAGGTGATCAGCGCGAGCAAGGCCGACGGCGCGCATGAGTCGGGGCTGACCGCGCTGGTCTGGAACCAGGTGCTCAGCTACGGCACCGACGCAATGATCACGGTCGCCCTCGCCGGCACCGTGTTCTTCGGCGCTTCCACGCACGCACAGCGCGGCAACGTCCTGCTGTATCTGCTGATCACGATGGCGCCGTTCGCGATCGTCGCGCCGATCATCGGGCCGGCTCTCGACCGGTTGCAGCACGGCCGTCGGTGGACGATGGCCGGCACCGCGATCGGACGCGCCGTGCTGGCGTTGATCATGGCCGGGCACCCGAGCGAGCTGCTCGTGCTCTACCCGTGCGCCCTCGGTTCGTTGGTGCTGTCGAAGGCGTACACGGTGGTGCGCGCGGCGGCCGCCCCACGGCTCGTCCCGCCGGGCATGACGCTGACCGAGGCCAACGCGCGGTTGTCGATCTTCGGACTTGCTTCGACCCTGGTGCTCGGCGGCCTCGTCGGCATCGTGATCAAGGTGACCGGGTCGTACAGCCTCGGGCTGTGGCTCACCGCGATCGGTTACGCGGTGTGCGCATTCTTCGCGTTCCGGCTGCCGTCGCAGGTCGACTCCGCGGTCGAGGCGAGCCGGCATCCGCAGGAACCGCCGCGGCCGCGCTCGCAGCAGCGGGTGCCACCGCTGTCACGCATCCGCGGCTGGGCGCGCCGCGGATTCGACCAGCACGTGGTGATCGCGCTGCAGGGCGAGTCGGCGCTGCGGTTGCTCTCCGGGCTGCTGACGATCTACCTCGCCTTCTACGTCGAGAGCACCGCGCACGGGCTCGAGGCCGCCCTCGACCTCGGCGCAGTTATCGGAGCAGCCGGGTTCGGCAACTTCAGCGGCACCGCAATCGGCACCAAGCTCAAGATGGCCCGACCCGAGGCGGTCATCGTGACGTCGGTCGCGATCACCGCCGGCGTGTGCGTGATCGTCGCGCTCACCTTCAGCATCCTGTTCGCCGTCATCGGCATGTACCTCAGCGCGGTCGGCAACTCGCTGTGCAAGATCGCGCTCGACGCGCTGATCCAGCGTGATGTCGTCGAGACGCTCCGATCGAGCGCCTTTGCTCGATCCGAGACGTTCCTGCAGCTCGCGTGGGTCGTTGGTGCCGCGATCGGCGTGGTGCTGCCGAGCAGCGCGGCAAACGGCGGCGCGATCGGCTTCTGGATCGCTGCGATCGTGATGGGCGCGGTGGCGGTGATCGTCGTGCTGCGGCTGCGGTTGGTGAACCGCACTGTCGCAGCGCGTGACGAGCCGACGAGCGAGCGCATCCACCCGGGCAAGCTCGACCTGCGCAAGACCCGTCCGTACTGATGCGCGTGCTCGTGGTGACGGCGGTCGACGCCGAGCGAGACGCCATCGACCTGCCTGACGTCGTGGCCGGGGGGATCGGGCCGGCCGAGAGCGCGGCCGCGACGTCCGCCGCGTTGGCGAGCGGGTCGTACGACCTGGTGATCAACGCCGGGATCGCCGGCGGTTTCGCACCGCTACCAATCGGCGCCATCGCCGTTGCCAGCACGATCGCGTTCGCCGACCTCGGCACTCAGTCCGAGACGGGTTTCGCGCCGTTGCCGTCAGCTGTTGCGCAGTACGAGGTGGCGCCGAAGCTGGCCATCGAGTTGGCCGACCGCACGGGCGGGCACCTCGGGACGATCGTCACCGTCTCGACTGTCACCGGCACCGCCGCCGACGCCGACGCGCTGCTTGCGCGCTACCCGGACGTCGTCGCCGAGGGCATGGAGGGCGCGGGTGTCGCTGCGGCTGCCGTGCGCCACGGGGTCGCCTTCGCCGAAGTGAGGGCGATCAGCAACGTGGTCGGCCCCCGCGACCGCGCGTCCTGGCGCGTGGCGCAGGCATTGGCAGCCCTCGGTCCCGCGGTGCGGTCGGCCGCGCAAGGATGGACGGCGTGAGACTCGCCTTCTCGCCCTGCCCGAACGACACGTTCGTGTTCCACGCGTGGACGCACGGACTGATCGCCGACGCGCCGCCGGTCGAGGTGACCTACGCCGACATCGACATCACGAACACCGCTGCCGAGCGGGGCGAGTTCGATGTGGTCAAGGTGTCCTACGCCGCGCTGCCGTGGCTGCTGGACAAGTACGCGTTGCTGCCGTCCGGCGGCGCACTGGGACGCGGTTGCGGCCCGCTCGTGCTCACGCGCGGCGGCGTCGACTCGGTCGACGGACGCACGGTCGCCGTGCCCTCCGAGCGCTCGACCGCCTACCTGCTGTTCCGCCTGTGGGCCAGCGGCCAGCGTCCGGCGAAGATCGAGGTCGTGCCGTTCGCGCAGATCATGCCGGCGGTGCGTGACGGCTTGTTCGATGCAGGGCTGGTGATCCACGAGGCCCGCTTCGTCTACCCGCAGTACGGGCTCGAGTCGCTGGTCGACCTCGGCGAATGGTGGGAGGGCGACACCGGCCTGCCCATCCCCCTCGGCGCGATCCTCGCCGCCCGTCGGCTCGACGTGGCCCGGCTGACCTCGGTCGTGCGCGAGTCGGTCGAGTACGCCTGGGCGCACCCGGACGCCTCGCGCGCCTACGTCGCCGAGCACGCCGCCGAGATGGCGCCCGACGTCCAGCAGCGCCACATCGATCTCTACGTCAACGAGTTCACCCGCGACCTCGGCGACGAGGGCTACGCCGCCATCGAGCGCCCTGCTCACCCGAGCCCACGCCGAAGCCCTGATCCCGCGCACTCCCCCGCTCCGCTGACCGGCTTTGCCCCGCGCGCGTCCCGCCTTGCCCCCGCGCGTCCCGCCTTGCCCCGCGCCCGTCCCGCCTTGCCCCGCGCCGCGTCCGCCCCGCTTTGCCCCGCCAACGCACGCTGGAACGCCAGAATCACGTGCATACGCGGGGCAAAGTCGCGCGCGTGCGGACTCAGCGCGCCACGGATGCGCACAGGCCAGCGAATTTCCTTCGTTCCGCCCACTCGGTCCGCGCCGGACCGGGCACAGGAGAGGAAATTCGCCCCGCGCCCGTCCCGCCTTGCCCCGCGCCCGACCCGCCTTGCCCCGCGCCCGTCCCGCGGCTTGCCCCGCGCCGCCCGCCTCGCCCCGCGCCCGTCCCGCTTTGCCCCGCCAACGCACGCTGGAACGCCAGAATCACGTGCATACGCGGGGCAAAGCGCACCGACCAACGCTGGTACGCAACCACCGAAGCCGACCCAACGGTCGGATCAAGCCCCACGGAGCGACAGCGACGACGAGCTTGGGTCCGACCCGCCTAGGCCACGCGAGCGCGAGCGAGCAGCGACCCGACGATATCCCCCGAGCGGAGCGAGCGGGGATGAGGCGGGGAGCCCGCCTAGGCCTCTAGATTGTCAGCGAAGGCCCGCAGCAGCCCGGCAACCTTGCGGGCCTCGGCGCGGTCGGGGTAGCGGCCGCGGCGCAGCGAGTTGGACGTGCTGTCCAGCAGCTTGATCAGGTCCTCGACGAGCGGGGCCAGTTCCTCGGCGGGCTTGCGCGTGGCACGGGCGACCGACGGGACGGGGTCGAGCAGGCGCACCTGCATGGCCTGGTTGCCCTTGCGTCCGGACACGACCCCGAATTCGACGCGCTGCCCCTTCTTCAGCTCGGTCACGCCCTCGGGCAGGGCATCACGATGGACGAACACGTCGTCGCCGTCGTCGTAGGAGAGGAAGCCGAACCCCTTCTCCGCACTGAAGAACTTCACCTTGCCCGTGGGCACCGGGACTCCTGTCTGATCGGTACAGAACTGAAGGCACCGCACGCCGCGGCGCCTTCGACACTCAGATTACTCAGCCCGCGGATGCTGAGCGACCGGGTTCGCAGATAAGCTGGACTGTCCTTGGCGATCGACGAAAGCGAGAAGGCACCATGGCAGGCACTTCGCCCCGACCACCGGAGCAGTACTACCACCGGGAGCCCAACGCGGAACTCGAGATCGTCGACTTCCGGGTCAACGAGCTGGCCGCCGACCAGGCGGGCGGCTTGTCGCCGTTCGGGCCCGACCGGGAGTTCCCGCTCCCGATCGACAAGATCCGCTACACCCACCCCGGCCCGGGCGATCGCCCGTACCTTGCCGACGGGCGCTGACCCACACCGGTGACAGCCAGCCCGCTCGAGTCGCCGGCGCGGCCACCCGCGTCGCTGACCGAGTGGCTGCGCGGCCGCAGCGACGCCGAGCTCGCCGAGCTGCTGCGTCGCCGGCCCGATCTCGCGTTGCCGGCGCCGGCCGATCTGCCGACGCTGGCCGGCCGGCTGTCGGTGCGCACGTCCGTCCAGCGAGCGGTTGACGGGCTCGACGCCTTCGGCCTACGCGTGCTGGAAGCGCTGGTGCTGTGCGCCGGGCCGGAAGGGCGGGTGCCGCTCGGCGACGCGGTCGCGCTGCTCGGGACGGGCGAGGTCACCGATGCGCTGGCCGAGCTGCGCAACCTGGCGCTGGTCTGGGGCGCCGACGACCACCTGCACCTGACCGGATCGGTCCGTGAATCGATCGGCGCCTATCCGGCCGGGCTCGGTCGTCCCGCCGCCGTCCTGCTGCGCCAGGTGACCGACGCCCAGCTCGCACCGGTGTTGCGCTCGCTCGGGCTGCCGCCGGCGTCGCAACCGAAGGCCGGGGCGGCAGTCGCGGAAGTGCTCGCCGACCCCGACCGCGTCGCCGCGCTGATCGCCGACAGCGACCAGCCGCAGCGCGACATCCTCGACCGGCTCGCCGCCGGGCCGCCGGTGGGCGTGCTGCGGGCCAGGCCGGGCGAGACCCCGCCCGCCGTACTGCTCACGATGCGCGGACTTCTCGTCCCGATCGAGGGACAGACCGTCGAGCTCCCCCGCGAGGTCGGTCTGGCACTGCGCGAGCTACCGCTCGGCCCCGTCGACCCGCAGCCGCCGCAGCTGCGCTTGATCGAGCGCGATCCGGCCGAGCTCGACCGGGTCGGGACGACCGCGGTGCTCGAGGCCGTGCGCCTCGTCGACGCGCTGGCCGACAACTGGACGGCGCATCCGCCCGCGCAGCTGCGCTCCGGCGGCGTGGGCGTGCGCGATCTGCGGCGCACCGCCCGCGACCTCGGCGTCGACGAGAGCGCTGTCGCGCTCATCGCCGAGGTCGCCGCGTCCGCGGGCCTGCTCAACTCCACCCACAGCATCGAGCCGGTGTACCTGCCGACCGCCGAGTTCGACGGCTGGCGCCGCCACGACACCGCGTCGCGGTGGGCCGATCTCGCGCAGGCGTGGCTCGCGATGACCCGCCAGCCCAGCCTGGTCGGCCAGCGCGGCGAGCGTGACCGGCTCATCACCCTGCTCAGCCCGGACGGCGAACGAGGCACCGTCCCCGCGCTGCGCGCGCGAGTCCTCGACACCCTGACCGAGCTCCCGCCCGGCAGTGCGCCCGCCGATCGCGACAGCGTCCTCGCGCATCTGGCCTGGCGCGAACCCCGGCGTGCGAGTGGCTACCGGCCGGTGCTCGAAGCGATCCTCGCCGAGGCCGATCTGCTCGGCGTCACCGCCGCGGGTGGATTGACCGGCTACACCCGCACTCTGCGCGGCGGCAGCCGCACCGTCGCCGAACAGGTGCTGACGGGCGCACTGCCGACGCCGGTCGACCACTTCCTGGTCCAGCCCGATCTGACGGTCGTCGTCCCCGGCCCGCCCACCACCGACCTCGCCGTCGAACTCGCGCTCACCGCCGAGCTCGAGTCGACCGGCGGCGCGAGCGTCTACCGCATCACCGAGTCGTCGGTACGGCGCGCCCTCGACGCCGGACGCAGCGCGCGCGAGATCGCAGCCATGATCGCGCAGCGCTCGCGCACCCCCGTCCCGCAGTCGTTGAGCTACCTCATCGACGACCTCGCCCGGCGTCACGGAGCGCTGCGCACCGGCACCGCGTCTGCCTACCTGCGCTGCGAGGACGAAGCGCTGCTCACCCGCGTGCTCTCCGACCGCAACGTCAGCTCGTTACAGCTGCGCCGCATCGCCCCGACGGTAGTCATCTCGTCCGCGCCGGTGACCGACGTCCTAGACCGGCTGCGCGCGGCCGGCTACGCGCCCGCGGCCGAGTCGCCCGACGGTGACGTCATCGCGATCGGCGCCGAGCTGCCGCGCGCGCCGTCGCGAACCCCCGTGCGGGTCGTCCGGTCGCGCACCGACGCGGTCTCGAACCTCGCCGAAGTCGTCAAGCGGGTGCGGTCGGGAGACGCGCTCACCGAGATCAGCGCCCGCCGCGTCCCGACGATCGCGCAACAGGTGCCCGGCGTGACCTCGGCGGCGACGATGGGCCTGCTGCGCGAAGCGATCCGTACCGAGCAGACGGTCCTGATCGGCGTCGCCGAGTCCGACGGCACGCAGAGCCGACACGTGCTCACGCCGATCTCGATGGCCGGCGGCACCGTCCGCGGGCATCAGGACGGCCGCGAGGGCCTCGCCTCCTATCCGCTGCACCGCATCACCGCCGCGACGGTCCTCGACCGCGACGACCCGGACGAGGGATGAGCCTGTTCCCTCGCCCGCTGCTGTGGCGCGTGCCCGCGTGGGTTGCTGTCATCGTCGCGACGACGCTGGCGGTGAACGGCGTCCAAGAGCGGGTGTGGGCCGCAGTGACCATGACGATCGCCGCCGTCGCCACGCAGTTCACCGACGATGTGCACGCGGTGGCGCGCACTTCCGCCGCGATCGTCATCGCCACGGTCGCCGGGCTGGCCTGCGTGCTGATCGCCCCGAAGGGCCTCGGCGAGATTCCCGCATTCGTCGTCGCCGGCAAGATCCCGTTCGCGATCGACCGGCCGGCCGGACGCTGGTTCGTCGCCGTGACCACGCTGCTCGTGGGCGGTGTCGTCGGCTACGTCTCGCGCAGCGCGGTCGGCGCGCTCGCCGGCCTTGGCATCCCGCTGCTCGCACAGCGCGCGGCCGAACGTCGCCAGCTGATCGCCTCGCGCGACGAGGCACAAGCGCTGCTCGTCGAGGTGCAGGCCGGCCGCGACGCCGAGTCACAGGCGGCCGCGCTGCAGGAGCGCGGCCGCATCGCCCGCGACCTGCACGACGTGCTTGCGCACAGCCTCGCCGGGCTGTCGGTGCAGCTGCAGGCCACCCGGACGGTCGCGGCACGCGAGGGCGTGAGCGCGGCGGTGCTCGACCCGCTCGACCGCGCCGCCGAGCTGGCTCGCGAGGGGCTTGGCGAGGCCCGCGCGGTCGTCGGCGCGCTGCGCGACCCGGCCGGGCTAGGGATCGCCGAGATCGCCTCGCTGGTCGAGCGGCAACCCGGCGGAGCCCGGCTGACCACGAACGGCACGCCCGTCCCGGTCGATCCGGCGGCGGGCCACGCCGCCTATCGCGCCGTGCAGGAGGCGCTGACCAACGCGGCCCGCTACGCACCCGGCGCCGACGTGGCGGTCACGCTCGACTACTCCGACACGGCGTTGGTGATCTGCGTCGACGACACCGGCCTGCCCGCCGGACGCGAGCCGGTCGCCTCGCAGGGCTCGGGACTCGGGCTGGCCGGGATGTCCGAGCGCCTGGCCGCGGTCGGTGGCAGCGTCACCACCGGCCCGCGCCCGTCGGGCGGCTGGCAGGTCCACGTCGAGGTGCCGACATGAGTGTTCGGGTCGTGGTCGCCGACGATCAGGCCGTCGTGCGCGACGGGCTGGTGCTGTTGCTGTCGGCCAGTGACGACATCGAAGTGGTCGGCGCTGCGGCGGACGGTGAGGACGCCGTGCAGGTCGTGCTCACCACCCGTCCCGACGTCGCCCTGCTCGATCTGCGGATGCCCAAGCGCACCGGCGACCAGGTCACCGCGGTGCTCGCCCGCGAGGCGCCGGAAGTGCGCGTGCTCGTGCTGACGACCTTCGCCGACGACGACGCGATCCTGCCCGCGTTGCGTGCCGGTGCCCTCGGCTACCTGACCAAGGACGCGACCAGCGAACAGCTGGTCGGCGCGATCCGCGATGTCGCAGCGGGACGGACGGTGCTCGACGCGTCCGTCCAGCGGCGGCTCGTCGAACTCGTCGCAGCTCCCGCCCCGCCTGCTGCTCCCGAATCCGACCTCGGCGGCCTGACCCGCCGCGAGGTCGATGTCGTCCGGCTGGTCGCCGAGGGCCTGACCAATCAGCAGATCGCCCGCCGCCTCGTGCTGAGCGAGGCGACGGTGAAGACCCACCTCAACCACGTGCTGTCGAAGCTTGACGTCGACGGACGGCCAGGCCTTGTCGCCTGGGCGTGGCGACAAGGCCTGGCCGGTTCGTCCTAGCCCGGTGGGTCAGGCTGCGACCAGCTCCCGCATGTGCTGGGCCTGCTGCACGCGCTGGCCACGAACCATGAGGATCAACGTCCGGGTCAGCACCTCGCCGAGGGCCATCAGGACGAGCGCGGCCGTCCAGGCCTCGCCGCTGGTGATGTGGTGCTCGACGCTGAACCGGGCGAGCTCCGGCGCGCCGCCGTGCGACGCCCAGAACGCGAACGCGAATCGTGAGCCCATGCCGGCGACCCAGGCTGCAGCCGCGACCCAACCGGCCTTGACGAGCGGGTAGCGCCCGCCGTCCGAGCGCACCCGGGTGGTCAGCGCGCTGATCAGGCCGAGCGAGACGCCGATCGCGGTCAGCGCGGCCACCAGGACGAGGTCGTTGCCGCTGGTCGGGATGCCGTGCAGGTAGCTGCCACCGATGATGACGACGAGGCCGATGGGCAGCAGGGTCGCGCGCAGGTCGAGGCGGCTCTCGCGGATCTGGCGGACGACGAGCAGGACGAGGACGGTGTCGAGGAGGTAATCGCTGAAGGTCATGGCTCAAGACTCGCGATTTCGGGGCTCCTGCGAATCAACCCGGGGGTGGAGACGGGGTTGATATCTGCGCCGTCGCGCGGGATTTGAGATAATGAACGGTCGCCGTTCTACCAGGGGAGACACGTGACCGACGGACCATTGATCGTCCAGTCCGACAAGACCTTGTTGCTCGAAGTTGACCATCCGCTCGCGGGAGAGGCCCGCGCCGCGATCGCCCCGTTCGCCGAACTCGAACGCAGCCCGGAACACGTGCACACCTATCGGTTGACCCCGCTCGGGCTGTGGAACGCGCGGGCCGCGGGCCACGATGCCGAGCAGGTCGTCGATGCCCTCGTCCGGTACAGCCGCTACGCCGTGCCGCACGCGCTGCTCGTCGACGTCGCCGACACGATGGACCGCTACGGTCGCCTGCAGCTGGCCAAGCACCCCACCCATGGCCTCGTCCTGATCTCGCTCGACCGCGCCGTCCTCGAAGAGGTGGTGCGGCAGAAGAAGATCGCGCCGATGCTCGGCGAGCGCATCGACAACGACATGATCGCCGTGCACCCGTCCGAGCGCGGCCGGCTCAAGCAGGCGCTGCTCAAGGTCGGCTGGCCGGCCGAGGACCTCGCCGGTTACGTCGACGGCGAGGCGCACCCGATCGAGCTCAAGCAGGACGACTGGGAGCTGCGCACCTACCAGCAGCAAGCGGTCGACATGTTCTGGCAGGGCGGATCGGGCGTCGTTGTGCTCCCGTGCGGTGCCGGCAAGACGCTCGTCGGCGCGGCCGCGATGGCCGAGGCGAAGGCGACCACGCTCATCCTGGTCACCAACACCGTCGCCGGACGGCAGTGGAAGCGCGAACTGCTGGCGCGCACATCGCTGACCGAGGAAGAGATCGGCGAGTACAGCGGCGAGAAGAAAGAGATCCGTCCCGTCACGATCGCCACTTACCAGGTGATGACCACGCGGCGGAAGGGCGAATACCGCCATCTCGAACTGTTCGACAGCCGCGACTGGGGCCTGATCGTCTACGACGAGGTGCACCTGTTGCCCGCGCCGATCTTCCGGCTCACGGCCGACCTCCAGTCGCGTCGCCGGCTCGGGCTGACCGCCACGCTGATCCGCGAGGACGGCCGGGAGGGCGACGTGTTCTCGCTGATCGGACCGAAGCGCTACGACGCGCCGTGGAAGGACATCGAGAACCAGGGTTGGATCGCGCCCGCCGACTGCACAGAGGTGCGGGTGACGCTGACTGACGCCGAACGGATGAACTACGCGACCGCCGAGGCCGAAGACCGCTACAAGCTGGCGGCGACGGCACGCACGAAGCTGCCGGTGATCAAGACGATTGTCGACAGGCATCCTGATGATCAGGTGCTCGTGATCGGCGCCTACCTCGACCAGCTCGACGACGTCGCCGCCGAACTCGACGGCGCGCCGATAATCCAGGGTTCGACGCCGAACAAGGAGCGCGAGAAGTTGTACGACGCGTTCCGCCGCGGCGAGGAGCGCGTGCTGGTCGTCAGCAAGGTCGCCAACTTCTCGATCGACCTGCCGGAGGCCGCGGTCGCGGTGCAGATCAGCGGCACTTTCGGTTCACGGCAGGAGGAAGCGCAACGCCTCGGCCGCGTGCTGCGTCCGAAGAAGGACGGTCGGCAGGCGCACTTCTACACCGTCGTCTCCCGCGACACACTCGATTCCGAATACGCCGCGCACCGCCAGCGGTTCCTGGCCGAACAGGGCTACGCGTACACGATCGTCGACGCCGACGATCTGCTGAGGCCGCTGTAGCTACCTGGCTTCGCACGACTGGTCGAAGCCCGCAGCGAGGAGTGCCCTGATCGCCGGGGCGGACTCGATCGACGCTTCGGACTTGACCTCTTCGGCGTACGCGGCCTGGCCACGCTTCGCGGCGGCATAGCGTTTCGCGTCCAGGTGATTCGCGAACCGGACGTACGCGGCGAACACCGCAGCCTCGCCCTTCGCTGCCGCAGGTACGGACACTTGCGCGAGCTGCCGATCGAAGCTCGCGAGCAGCTTGGCGTGCGCAGGCTGCTGCGCGAAGTATTTCTTGACGGGGACGTCGAGGCTGCCGCCGTGGGTCACCGCGAGCACCTTCGGCAGCAGGGCAGCGCACAGCCGATTCACCGCATCGAGGTAGGTCTGCACCGGCGAGGTGCCCGAGCTTGTCGTCGCGCTGGTCGACGGCGACGGTGACGGCGACGGCGCACTGGGCGACGACGAGCACGCACCGATGATCAGCGACGCGGCCACGAGATACCCGGTGAGCCCGACACGCCCGAACGTCATGCCGCGATCCTTCAGTGCGCCGGACTCGAACTGATAACCCGACAGTCTCGATCCGGTCCGTCCTCGGTCCCGAGGTAGCGTCGTGGCCGTGATGCGACTGCGCGCCCTGATCGCCGCGACTGCCCTGCTTGTCGCCGGGTGCACGTCCTCCGGCGGCAGCGGGACGAGCTCGGCGCCGCCGACCACGTCAGGCAGTTCGAAACTCGCCACGACGGTCGCGGATGCGATGCGCAAGGGCTTGGCCGCCGTCACCAGCGCGCACCTTGTCATCGACGCCGGCGGCCTCGGCGGCAAGTCGGTCGGCGACGTGAAGTACAGCAACGGCCAGGCGACAGCGTCGCAGCTGACGATCAACGCGGGCGGCGCGGCACACATCGTCACCGTCGGCGACACGACGTACGCGAAATTGCCGCCGGGCCGCAACACCACGGGCAAGCCATGGGTCGTGGTCAGCAACGATTCGAACAACGAGTTCGTCCGCGCGCTCAGCTCGCAGGTCGGCCTCGTCAAGGCAGCCACGTCGCTGCCGGCGATCGCCGACGCTGTCGGTACGGCGACATCGATCTCCGACAAGGGCATGACGTCACAAGGACACGATTACGCGCTGCAGCTCGACCCAGCGAAGATCAGCGACCAGAATCTCGGCGGCGTGCTGCGTGATCTCGGCGAGAACCCGGTGCCTGTCACGCTTGTCCTCGACAAGTCCGCCCGTCCGGCCCAGATCAAGATTCTCGTCAAGCTGGGGACGTCGTCGTTCCCGATCGTGATCGACGTGAGCAAATTCAATGCACCGTTGACGATCACGGCTCCCCCGGCCGACCAGGTCGCGCAGTGAGCACGCCGCAGCAGCCCGATCCCGACGCCAAGGACTGGACGTGGGTGCTCGATCGGCCGTGCCCGGACTGCGGCTTCGACACGTCCTCAGTCGGCGCGAGCGAGGTGGCCGGGCAGTTGCGCACGGCGAGCACTGCGCTGGGTGAGGCAGTCGTGGCGCCGGGCTCCGACATCCGGCCTCAGCCCGCGGTCTGGTCGGCACTCGAGTACGGCTGCCACGTGCGCGACGCGTTCATCGTCTACGGCACGCGATTCGCGTCGATGCTGCAGACCGACGACCCGCTGTTCCCCGACTGGAACCAGGACGACACCGCGCTCGCGGAGCGCTACTGGGAGCAGGACCCGGGCAAGGTCGCGGCCGAGCTCGCGGTCGAGACCGAGCTAATCACCAACCTGCTCGACAGCGTCGGATCGGACGATTGGCAGCGTCCGGGCCGCAGGTCGAACGGCTCGGCCTTCACGGTCGACACGCTGGCGCATTACCTTCTGCACGACGTCGTCCACCACGTGCATGACGTCGCCGCCGCCTGAGGTTGGCGCCGATCAGGACAATGGCTGAGTGCACGCCGCGCTGCAAATTCTCGCGTTAGTCGCCGTCGTCGGTTTCGTGGCCGGCATCGCGCGCCGCTTCGGCTGGTCCGCGCCCCTCGTCCTCGTCGTCGTCGGCATCGTCTTGTCGTTCGTCCCACACTTCCCGGACATCCGGCTCACGCCCGACATCGTCCTCATCGGGCTGCTGCCACCGTTGCTCTACTCGGCCGCGATCCGCACGTCCCTCGTCGACTTCAAGGCCAACCGCCGCCCGATCCTGCTGCTGTCGGTCGGTCTGGTCGCGTTCTCGACGGTCGTGGTCGGCTACGTCTCGTACTGGGCCATCCCTGCCGTCACGCTCGCTGCAGGTTTTGCGATCGGCGCCGTCGTCGCGCCGCCGGACGCCGTTGCCGCGACGACCGTTGCCCGCCGAGTGGGCATGCCGCGGCGCATCGTCTCGATCCTCGAGGGCGAGAGCCTGTTCAACGACGCGTCCGCACTGGTCGCGCTGAACACCGCCCTCGTGGCGATGGTCGGCTCGGTGTCCGCGTGGCACATCGGGTGGGACTTCATCCGCGAGGCGGGCGGCGGCCTTCTCATCGGCGCCATCGCGGCCGTCGTGCTCGCGTTCATCCGCAAGCGCATCGACGACCCGCTGCTCGACACGACCCTGTCCTTCGCTGCGCCGTACGTCGCGTTCCTGCCGGCGCAACAGATCCACACGTCCGGCGTGCTTGCCGTCGTGATCACGGGGCTGTTCCTCGGCCACAAGGCACCGACCCTGCAGACGGCCCGCTCGCGGATCGCCGAGAACATCAACTGGCGCACGGTGCAGTTCCTGCTCGAGAACGTGGTGTTCCTGCTCATCGGCCTGCAGGTGCGCAGCATCCTGAAGTCGGTCGGCGCCGCGCACCTGCCGTGGTCGCAGATCGTCTGGCCCTGCGCGGCGATCCTCGCAGCCACGATCCTCGCGCGCTTCGTGTGGATGTTCGCTGTCACTGGCATCATGCGGTTGTTCCGGATGCAGACCTGGGGCTGGCGCGTCAGCCTTGTCGTCAGCTGGGCCGGCATGCGCGGCGTCGTCACCCTGGCAGCGGCGTTCCTGCTTCCCGCCGACACGCCCCAGCGCGGCTTGCTCACGCTCGCGGCGTTCACAGTCGTGGCGGGGACGCTGCTGCTGCAAGGGCTCAGCCTGCCGTGGCTCGTCCGGCTGCTGCGCCTGCCTCGTCCCGACATCGCCGAGGACGCGCTGCAGTCGGCCGGCCTGGTCGATCGCGCCGCACGGGCCGGACTCGCCGTCCTCGACGAGGTGAAGTCTGCAGACGATCCGCCGGAAGTCATCGAGCAGCTGCAGGAGCGATCGATGCGGCGCTCGAACCAGATCTGGGAACAGTTGGGCCGGTCGCAGGCCGAGCTCGAACCGCCCGCCGCCGCGTACCGGCGGCTACGGCTGCAGATGATCTCGGCCGAGCGCAGCTCTATTCTCGAGGCGCGCGACAGCGGCACCTACGACGACGAGGTGCTGCGTATCGCCCTCACGGCCATCGATCTCGAGGAGTCGTTGCTCGACCGCGTCGAGGACGCCGCCGCACGCATCGACGACGAGCTGGTCACCCCCGACAAGCGCGCCGGGGACTGCAAGCACCTCGACGAGGCGCCCCGCGTGATTCGTGCGAACACCCCCGGCGTGTGCGAGGACTGCGTGCGCGAAGGCTCGCGCTGGGTGCATCTGCGGCTGTGCCTGACCTGCGGCAAGGTCGGCTGTTGCGACTCGTCCGTCCGCAAGCACGCGACCGCGCACTTCCACGAGACCGAGCACCCGGTCATGCGCAGTATCGAACCCGGCGAGGCCTGGCGCTGGTGCTATGTGGACGACCTTCTCGGCTAGAGAGATCCCTCTACTTGCCAAGTTGGAAAGTAGCAGTTACGTTTTCCAACATGGAAAGTAGCGATCCCAGCGCGACAACAGCGCGAGAAGCATCAGCGGCGCTCGCCGACGCCGAGGACGGTCGGCGCCGACTCATCCAACACATCACGTTGCCGGCGCTGTTCTGCACATCGCTCGGCATCGCGATCGCCGTGCAGATAGCCACTTCGGCGGTCGGGGTCGCCCGTGGCGGCGCGTGGCTGGCGGTTGGCCTTCCGGTCGGGCTTGCGATCCTGGCCGCCGTCGAGATCGTCCAGTTGCTGCGGTTCCGGCGGGCCAACGGCGTGTGGGTGAACGGGCTGGCCTCGCGGGTAGTTTTCGGAACCGCTAACGCGGCCTCGATTCCCTACGCGGCCACGTTCGCGTGCGCGACGTGGGCGGCGCTGGCCGCGCAGTGGTGGCTGGTGCTCGTGAGCGCAGCGATCGGCGGTATCGCGTATGCACTGGCCGGGCGGTACTGGTGGCGCCGCTATCGCCTCGACCCCGTGGGCAACGGCGGCGGCGAGTCGATGGCATGGCTCGTCCTGCTGGTCGTGGCAGCGGCGGCGGGTTTGATCGTGGTGGCAATCGCACGGTGACGCACGAACTCGACCCGAACCTTCAACACCCGGCACGCCTGCGCCTGATGACGATGCTGACCGCCGTGTCCGAAGCAGAGTTCTCCGCGTTGCGAGAGCAGCTCGAAGTGGCCGATTCGGTGCTGTCCAAGCACATCAGCGCACTCGCATCGGTTCGTTACGTAACCAGCCGCAAAGGCAGTCACCTCGGCAAGCGCACGACTTGGGTCCGGCTGACGCCCACCGGCCGGCGAGCATTGGCCGCTCACGTCGCGGTTCTGCGCGCGATCATCGACCAAGTAGAGGTCGCGCAGCCGCATCCCCGCGGTCGCGGCTAGGACCCCGGTACGACACGAAGGGCCGGCCCAACGGGCCGGCCCTTCGCGTGAAGCAGGTGGACTCAGAAGTCCATGTCCCCGCCCGGCATGCCGCCACCCGCAGGCGCAGCAGCCTTCTCCGGCTTGTCGGCGACGACAACCTCGGTGGTGAGGAACAGCGCCGCGATGGACGCCGCGTTCTGCAGGGCAGAGCGCGTCACCTTCGCCGGCTCCACGATGCCCTCCTTGAACATGTCGACGTACTCGCCGGTCGCGGCGTTGAGGCCCCAACCCGGCTGCAGGCCGAGCACCTTCTCCGACACAACGCCACCCTCGAGACCGGCGTTGATCGCGATCTGCTTGAGCGGGGCGGTGAGCGCGACGCGCACGATGTTCGCACCCGTGGCCTCGTCACCGACCAGGTCGAGCTTGTCGAATGCCGTCACGGTCGCGTTGGCCAGAGCCACGCCACCACCGGCGAGCAAGCCCTCCTCGACGGCCGCCTTCGCGTTGCGAACGGCGTCCTCGATGCGGTGCTTGCGCTCCTTGAGCTCGACCTCGGTCGCGGCACCGACCTTGATGACCGCAACACCGCCGGCGAGCTTCGCCAGGCGCTCCTGCAGCTTCTCACGGTCGTAGTCGCTGTCGCTGTTCTCGATCTCGGCGCGGATCTGGTTGACGCGACCCTGGATCTGGTCGGCGTCACCCGAGCCCTCGACGATCGTCGTCTCGTCCTTGGTGACGACGACCTTGCGGGCCTTGCCGAGCAGTTCGACGCCGGCGTTCTCGAGCTTGAGGCCGACCGTCTCGCTGATGACCTGGCCACCGGTCAGGATCGCGATGTCCTGCAGCATGGCCTTGCGGCGGTCGCCGAAGCCCGGAGCCTTGACGGCAACGGACTTGAACGTGCCACGGATCTTGTTCACGACGAGGGTCGCCAGGGCTTCGCCCTCGACGTCCTCGGCGATGATCGCGAGCGGCTTGCCCGACTGCATGATCTTCTCGAGCAGCGGGAGCAGGTCCTTCACGTTCGAGATCTTCGACTCGACGATGAGCACGTACGGGTCGTCGAGGACGGCCTCCATGCGCTCGGCGTCGGTGACGAAGTACGGGCTGATGTGGCCCTTGTCGAAGCGCATGCCCTCGGTGAGCTCGAGCTCGAGGCCGAAGGTGTTGCTCTCCTCGACGGTGATGACGCCTTCCTTGCCGACCTTGTCCATCGCCTCGGCGATGAGCTCGCCGACGGTGGCGTCAGCCGCGGAGATGGTCGCGGTGGCCGCGATCTGCTCCTTGGTCTCGACGTCCTTGGCCTGGTTGCTCAGGACCTCCGACACCGATGCGGTGGCTGCCTCGATGCCGCGCTTGAGTGCCATCGGGTTCGCACCCGCGGCGACGTTGCGCAGCCCCTCGCGTACGAGGGCCTGGGCCAGGACGGTCGCCGTCGTCGTGCCGTCACCGGCGACGTCGTCGGTCTTCTTCGCGACCTCCTTGACCAGCTCGGCGCCGATCTTCTCGTAGGGGTCTTCCAGCTCGATCTCCTTGGCGATGGAAACACCATCGTTGGTGATCGTGGGGGCACCCCACTTCTTCTCCAGCACGACGTTGCGGCCCTTGGGACCGAGCGTCACCTTCACGGCATCCGCGAGGGTGTTCATGCCGCGCTCGAGGCCGCGACGGGCCTCTTCGTCGAACGCGATCAACTTGGCCATGCGGTTTCGTTCCCTTCACATGGAAAGTAAGGAATACCGGCGCCTGGTGCCCGCGACGGACGGCGCCCATGGGGGCGCCTCACCACGACCGGTTGGCACTCACAGTACGCGAGTGCCAGTCCAGGTTTAGCACTCGCCCCCGGCGAGTGCAAGAAAGGTCCCTACTCGGCGCTGACGCCGTCGGCGACGTGCCGGGCGATGGGTGCGAGCGGCCGCACCGCCACGGGTTCGGCGAGCAGATCAGCCAGTTCCAGCTGCAGCGCGCGGAAGAAGTCGTGCTCGAAATGGGCCTGGACGGCCTCGGCGTCGGCGAACTCCTCCCAGACCCACACGAGCTGCTCGTCGTTGGGGTCGGCGGCCACCGAAATCAGGGTCGTGCCGGGTTCGCCGGCCCCCAGCGTGCGCAGGTAGTTGCCGAGCATGCGCAACAGGTCATCGCGCTGTCCGTCCTTGCTGGTCAGTTGCAACAGCGCTCCGAAACCTGCACTCATAACTACATCCAACGCCGCCGAGTGGCGCGATATGCCCATGGGTGGCGCGAAATTTCGCGCCACTGCGCCCCGAACGCGCCACTCGACGGATGCGGGACGGTGCGGGTTGGTGCGGGTTAACCGGCGACGGCCCGGTCTCGCGTCAGCGAAACCGGGCCGTCAGGCGTTGTGGGTCTACTCAGACGAGGCGAACCGCGTCTGCCTGCGGGCCCTTCGGACCCTGGGCGACCTCGAACTCCACGCGCTGGCCTTCGTCCAGCGAGCGGTAGCCGTCGGCCTGGATGGCGGAGTAGTGGACGAAAACGTCCTGCCCGCCGTCCACGGCGATGAAGCCGTAGCCCTTCTCGTTGTTGAACCACTTAACGGTGCCCTGTGCCACGTGCACTCCTTGCTAGGGGCCTATCCGGCCCGCACACTTCGTGCGGACCGGGGTCTTCGATCAGGTCCCGCGTACTGCATAAGTGCACGCGTGAAAACTCGTCACTACGACCGCCGCGAGACGCTACCGAATCGCCCACATGAACGCCAGATTCGCCTCACTCGAGATTAACGCCAGGCAAGCCGGACGATCAGTGCGTCCGGACGAAGATCGCCTGTCCGGCGCCGTCCCGGTTCAGCGTCAGCGTGTCGCCGACGATCGACCAGGTGACCTCGCCCCCGGAAAGCAATTGGTCCAGGAAGTCGTTCTGCTGTTGGGTTCCCGGCGGACCGGACGGGCACGGCAGCGCGACGGTCGTGCGGAAGTTCGCCACGCTGAAGGAGCTGTCGCCGAGGTAGAGCCTGCCGGCACTGGTGTAACAGCGCACGAGCTGAATTTGCGTGCCCTTGGGGAAGGTCAGGACAACGCTGCCGACGGCAGTCGTTTCGGTGGCACCCTGCGCGGTACCGGTCAGGCGCCACGTGGCGGAGGTGAGGTCAGCGGGGATGCCGCCGATCGCACGGAGCGAGCCCTGGCCGGACGTCAGCGTCAGCACGCTGCCGTCGATGCTCCAACGAACCGTCCCCGACAGGATCTTGTCGATCGCCTGTTCAGATTCGCCTGTGTAGTTCTCGCCGGGCGCCGGCGGCGGGCAGCTGTGCGCGTCGTAGGCCTGCTTCGACAGGGACATGCTGCCCGGCGTGAAGTGCGCGACGCCGTGCACCATCGAGCACCGGTGCTGCACCTCGTAGCTGTGATCGGTGAAGCTCAACAGGCCGTTGTCCTGGGACGGCGCACCGTTGCGGAAGTGCCCGGTGCCATAGGTGATCGTGTCGATCTGCCACGAGTGTTCGGTGAGCAGTGTCGGGCTCTGTCCGCTGGTCGGTCTGTCGGCGAACGACAGCCGGCCGATCTCGTTGTTGCTGAGCACGAGCACTCCGGAACCGACGGTGAAGGACACCGGTGCGCTCAGCACGCGGTCGACGAAGCCTGCGGTCTGCTCGACATTCGGCGAACACGCCGGCTCGGGCATCGTGAGCGAGAAGGTGGCCGTGCTGCCGCTGGTCGACACTGTGCCGGTGAAGGTCCGGCAGCCATCGGTTCCGGTCACCGTCCCGTTCGCCGCGATCGTCAGCGTCGCCGTCGCGTATCTCGGACTCGGTGCGCCAGAGCCGTTGAAGACATTGGCGAGCGTCCAATCCCCTTGCAGCGCCGACGATTGTGGCTCCGCGGCATAGACCAATGAAAACGTCTGGCTACCGCCGCCGTAGACGATGAGCTTGCCGCCGCGCACGACCCAGGCGAGCTGGTAGCTGCGAAACGCATCTCGCCGCCGGTCGAAGCGTTCGCAGCGCAACTGTTCACGGTGGCGCGAAGTGATCCACCGTGAAGGCTGAACGAACCTTGCTCGACGCGCACCGACACGCGGAACGTATGCACGCATCCGAAGTCGATCTGCGCGACGCCGTTGTCGATCCTCAGGGACTTCCTGTCGAAGTGGGTTGACCGGCAACCGACGCGAGGTCCCAGGCGCGTCCGGTAAGCGACGCCGGATCGATGGATCGCGGATCTGCCGGCTGCCAGATGAAGGTCAGCGTGCGACGACATGCCGGAGAAGCCGGTGGCTCGATTGCGCCGTCAAGGTGAGCGTCGGCGCCAGAAATCGCCGCCGGTAGGCTCCCTTGCCGCGGAGTCCGCACCTCGAACGTCACTGTCCGCCCGGACCCGTCGCCTGATCCGGAGCAGAGCGTTCCGCCGATCTCGCCGGTTGCCGCGTCGATGCGCAACGTCTTGCCGTCCGGCGCGCGCCACGTCGTGTCGGTCAGCGTCGGCACGTCCAGCGACGGCGCCGGACACGGCGCTCGGCGCCGGCACGAACCGCAAGGTCCCGACGTGCTTGCGGGTAATCGTCAGCCCGACCGAGTCGATGCCGAAGGTCGCCGGGCCGCGCAACACGTTGGTCCCCTTGTGTAGAAGCCCGCACCGTACTGGTCGGTGCATCCCTTGTAACGCACCGACAGGCCGGTTACCGTCGAGCCGGTTGCCGGACACGCTCGCGTGCCCGCCGATCAGGCGGCATTCGTCGTCGGCAACGAGGTCACCCTTGCGTCGATGTAGAGGTCGCAGTCCGTTAACGCGCGCCCTGCGTGCCCTGCAGCAGCCAGACGACATCCTCGAGTCCGGCGCCTCGGCGTTCGGCGGTGCGTGCCGCGGGTCACCACGCAATGCGAAGGTGAGCCCGGCGATCAGCGCCACCACGGCAGCGGCAGCCACCGCGACGAACCAGGTTCGGCGACGGCGAGGTGCCGGCGTGCGCGAGGACCTCGTCGGTCGGCCTCTGTCGTCGAGCGTGTCGCCGTCAGTGCGCTCGCGCCACCGCTCGCCGGCTGCGCGCAGCGTCGCGTCCATCTGCTCGTCACTCATCGTTGTCTCCCAACAGGGTGCGCAGTCGGGCGCGGGCATCGAACAGCGTTGACTTGACCGTTCCTGACTGAGCACGCCATCACCGCCGCGGACTCGTCGACGCTCAGTCCGAGGAAGTAGTGCAGGTGCACGGCGAGCTGCTGTCGCTCTGCCAATTTCGCGATGGCGCGTTCGAGGTCTACGTCCGGATCCCTTTGCACAGCAGGCGTTTCCGGTACGTCGGCGGTGTCGTCGACGACCTTCAGCCAGCGAGCACGAGTGCGCCGCGACGCGCGTGCCGCGTCGGCGACGATAGCGAGCAGCCAGGTGGTGGCAGTTCCTTTTCCCGGGTCGAAGAGCGCGCGCTTCTGCCAGCCGCGCGTGAGCGCATCCTGCACGAGGTCGTCGGGGTCCGCATGTGGTGCCAGTCGACGAGCGAGGCGACGCATCGGCACGACCGCCGGCGCCGCCCACGCGGCGAACGCCCCGGCGTCCAGGCCGGGTTCGGCGTCAGCGTCCACCTTCACACCCTGTCTACGTCACGACACGCAGACAAGGTTGGGTCGCAACGTGACGTGTTTCTCTAGTTTGTCGATAGACTTTGACAAGAGAGCGTTCCGTCTGGCAGCGTCCCTCGAACCACTGACCCTTCCCCGACCAGTGAGGAACCCTGTGCGAACCAAGAAACTCATCGCGATCGCCGCTGTGTCGATCGTTGCCGCCAGCGCAACGGCGGCGTGCAAATCCGCGGATGCAGCCCGCACCACCAACGGTGTGACGTCGCTGCACTACCAGGGCTGGACGGACACCGTCATCCTGCCGGAACTGGCTCAGGCTCTCGGCTACTTCAAGGGCAAGGTCAAGCTCGACTGGGTGGGCGACACTGCCAGCGGCCCGCAGGACATCCAGTCGGCAGCAACCGGCCAGACCGACTTCGGCGGAGCGTTCTCGGGCGCGGTCGCCAAGCTCGAGGTCGCCGGCGCGCCGATCAAGGCGGTCATCAACTACTACGGCTACGACCAGAAGACGTTCACGGGCTACTACGTCCTCAAGAACAGCTCGATCCACAGCGCGCGCGACCTGATCGGCAAGAAGGTCGGCGTCAACACGCTGGGCGGGCAGAACGAGGCCGACATCCACGACTACCTGCGTCAGCAGGGCCTGAGCGAGGCGGACGTGAAGAAGGTCCAGCTCGTGGCGCTGCCGCCGCCGAACATCGAGGAGGCTCTGCGGCAGGGCCAGATCGACGTCGCCGCGTTGGGCGGGCAGTTCCAGCAGCATGCCGTCGCCATCGGAGGTGTGCGGCCGATCTTCACCGACAGCGGGGCGTTCGGCCCGTTCAACGGCGGTCAATACGTGTTCCGCAACGACTTCATCAAGTCGAACCCGGGCGCCGTCCGGACCTTCGTTTCGGGGGTCGCCAAGGCCATCGAATGGGAGCGGGACACGCCGCGGTCGCAGGTGATCGCCGAGATGACAAAGATCATCAACGAGCGGCACCGCCCGAACGAGAACACCTCGACGGTGAAGTACTGGCTCAGCGTCGGCATCCCGGCCAAGGGCGGAGTCATCTCGGACAAGGACTTCACCCGCTGGGAGAGCTGGATGAAGGACACCGGCGCACTCAACGGGTCGCTTGACGCGCACAACCTCTACACCAACGAGTTCAACCCGTACGCGAACGGCAGTTCGAGTTGAGCGCCCCGAAGATCAGCGTCCAGAACGTCACGAAGACGTTCCCGCTGCGCACCGCACCCGAACGGCTCGCCGCGATCGACGGCATCAGCTTCGACGTGCACGCCGGCGAGTTCCTCGTGCTCGTGGGCCCGAGCGGCTGCGGCAAGTCGACGCTGCTCGACCTGATCGCCGGCCTGACCGAACCTGCCGGCGGGCAGATCCTGCTCGACGGCAAGCCGGTCACCGGGCCAGGCCTCGACCGCGGCGTCGTGTTCCAGCAGTACGCGCTGTTCCCCTGGCGCACCGCGCAGGCGAACGTGGAATTCGGCCTCGAGGTCAAGGGCGTCTCGCGTCGACGTCGCGCGGCGCGCGCCCGCGAGGTGCTCGACCTGGTCGGCCTGGACGGTTTCGCCGATCGCTACCCGCACGAACTGTCCGGCGGCATGAAGCAGCGGGTGGCGATCGCCCGCAGCCTCGCCTACGAACCCGACGTGTTGCTGATGGACGAGCCCTATGCAGCGCTCGACGCGCAGACCCGAGAGTCGTTGCAGGACGAATTGCTCGCCATCTGGCGCCGCACCGGCACGACGATCGTGTTCATCACGCACAGCATCGACGAGGCGGTCTACCTCGGCGAGCGCGTATCGGTGATGACATCGCGCCCCGGCCGCATCAAGGCGACCGTCGATGTGTCGCTCGATGCGCCGGCTGCTGACGAGGACGCCAGGTCAACGGCGCAATTCACGGCGAAGCGACGCGAGATCTGGCAGCTGCTGCACGACGAAGTGCAGAAGGCGCATGAGATCGACACCCGCGAACGATTGAACGAGGTGGCCTGATGACGAGCACGCTCGAGAAGCCGAAGTCGGCGCCTGCCGCGCCGACGACCGCGCCGGTGGCCAAGCGCCGGCGGAAGTTCAACCGCAAGTTCGTCACCAGCTGGATCGCGGTCGCGGCCCTGCTCGCTCTGTGGCAGATCGCGCCGCACGCCGGCTGGATCGACAAGACCTTCCTGCCGCCGCTGAGCAGCGTGCTGCACGCATGGTGGCAGCTCGCTCAGAGCGGCGACCTGTGGATCGACGTCCAGGCCAGCCTGCAGCGCTCGCTGACCGGGTTCGGCGTCGCGCTGTTGGCGGGCATCCCGCTTGGTCTGCTGATCGGCTGGTACCCGCTGGCGGCCGAGCTGCTCAGCCCGGTGCTCGCGATCTTCCTGAACACCGCGGCGATCGCGTTGCTGCCGGTCTTCACGCTGATCATGGGGATCGGGGAGACCTCGAAGGTAGCGATCATTCTCTACGCGAGCATCTGGCCGATCCTCTACAACACGATCAGCGGCGTCCGAAACGTCGATCCGTTGTTCATCAAGTCAGCACGATCGCTCGGGTTGTCGCACATCCGGCTGTTCCAGAAGGTGATCCTTCCGGCGTCCGTACCCACGATCTTCACCGGCGTCCGGCTCGGCGGCGCCGCGTCGATCCTCGTCCTGATCACGACCGAGATGGTCGGTGCGAAGGCAGGGCTCGGCTACTTGATCCTCAACTCGCAATACAACTTCCAGATCCCCGACATGTACGCAGGAATCCTGACCGTCTCCGCGATCGGCGTGGCGTTCAACTACCTGCTGCTCTCCCTCGAACGCCGCTTCTCGACCTGGAGATCCGCATGACCCGACAGCTTCACCTCAACGCATTTCTGATGGGCACCGGCCACCATGAAGCGGCCTGGCGCCACCCGGACAGCCGCCCGCAGGACACGCTCGACGCGCGCCACTACGCACGGCTCGCGCAGGTTGCCGAGCGCGGGAAGCTCGACTCGATCTTCTTCGCGGACAACCTCGCACTCGGCCGCAACGTGCGCTACGGAACCGGTAACCACCTCGAGCCCGTGACGTTGCTGTCCGCCGTCGCGATGCTCACCGAGCGCATCGGGCTGATAGCGACGGCGTCCACCACGTATCACGAGCCGTTCCAGCTCGCCCGCAAGTTCGCCTCGCTCGATCACATCAGCAACGGACGCGCAGGGTGGAACATCGTGACGTCGGCGGGCGAGGACGAGGCGCAGAACTTCAACCTCGACAAGCGTCCCTTGCACGAGGAGCGCTACGCCCGCGCGACCGAGTTCGTCGAGGTCGTGCAGAAGCTCTGGGACAGCTGGGCCGACGACGCACGCTTGCTCGACAAGCCCAGCGGGCACTTCGCAGACCCGGACCTCGTCAGCACGATCGACCACATCGGCAGGCACTTCCAGGTGCGGGGTCCGCTCAACATCCCGCGACCGGTGCAGGGCCATCCGTTGCTGGTGCAGGCGGGCTCGTCCGAGGCGGGTCGCGAGTACGCGGCACAGTTCGCCGAGGCCGTCTTCACCGCGCAGCAGACGCTGGCCGACGGGCAGGCGTTCTACAGCGATCTCAAGGCCCGGGCCGCGAAGTACGGACGACGTCCCGACGAGATCCTGATCCTGCCCGGCATCTGCGCCGTGCTGGGCGGCACGGAGGCCGAGGCGAAGCAGAAGGAAGCCGAGCTCAACGCGTTGATCTCGCCCGAGTACGGCGTCGAGCAACTCTCGCGCATGCTCGAACACGACCTGTCGGGCTACTCCCTCGACGGGCCACTGCCGGTGCTGCCCGGTGAGGACTCGATCGAGGGCATGAAGAGCCGCTCGACGCTGGTCACCGAGATCGCCCGGCGTGACAACCTCACGATCCGGCAGTTGATCGAGCGCCTCGCCGGCGGCCGCGGCCATCGCGTGTTCGCGGGTACCCCCGAGCAGGTCGCCGATCAGCTCGACCTGTGGTTCCACTCGGGCGCGGCGGACGGCTTCAACATCATGCCGCCGAGCCTGCCCGGCAGTCTCGAGGACTTCGTCGAGCAGGTCGTCCCCGAACTGCAGCGGCGCGGATTGTTCCGCACCGAATACACCGGCACGACCTTGCGCGAGCACTACGGCCTCGCGCGTCCGGCAAACACCGTTCACGACGCAAGTAAGGAGCACGCAGCATGACCGCTACCACCACCCGCGACGCCCGCAAGCTGTCCGGCCGCCTCGGCGCCGAGATCATCGGCGTCGATCTGAACCGTCCGCTCGACGCGGACACCGTGCGCTTCATCAACCAGGCGTTGCTCGAGCACAAGGTGCTCGGCTTCCGCGGCCAGAACCTCGACGACGACGCGCACCAGACCTTCGCCGCGCACTTCGGCCCGCTCACCACTGCGCATCCGACCGTCGAGTCGGTCGAGGGCCAGCCGAACGTGTTGCCCGTCGACAGTGGCGACGGTGCACGCGCGAACAACTGGCACACCGACGTCACGTTCGTCCCGGCGCCGCCGAAGGCGACGAGCCTGCGCGGCATCACCATCCCGCCCTACGGCGGAAACACGCTGTTCGCCGACACCGCCGGTGCGTATCGCGACCTGCCGACACCGCTGCGAAACTTCGCCGACACCCTCGACGCCGTGCACACGAACGACTACGACTACGCCGTCCCGCACCTGCACAAGGACGGTCACGAGGAGCGGCGGCAGCGCTTCATCTCACGCAAGTTCGAGACCGTGCACCCGGTCGTGCGCGTGCATCCCGACACGGGTCACCACAACCTGTTCATCGGCGGGTTCGCCCAGCGCATCGTCGGACTGTCGAACACCGAGTCGCGTGACATCCTGCGCCTGCTGCAGGCGTACGTGACGCGTCCGGAGAACACGATCCGCTGGCAGTGGGCGCCGGGCGACGTCGTGATCTGGGACAACCGAACCACCCAGCACTACGCGCCTGACGACTACGACGACCTGCCCCGCTTGCTGCACCGGGTCACCATCGACGGCACGGTGCCGGTCGGTGTCGACGGACGCCGCAGCTACACGCTGACCGGCGATGCGTCGCACTACAGCGCGGTGGCCACAAGCTGACCCCAGCCGCGCTTTCCGAGCCGCCTTGCTGCTCCGCCCGACGAGAACACTCCCCGGAATCTCCGTCGCAGCGAGCAGCAAGGCGGTTCTGTGTCAGAGGAGGCCGGCGGCGCGCATGCCCTTCAGCGTCGGCGCGATGATTGCGGTCGGGGCGGCGTTCTCGCTCACGGCGTCGATCGTCTTGAGTCCGTCGCCGGTGTTGTAGATGACCGTCTCGACGGACGTGTCGAGGTCGCCGGACTCGACGAGCTTCTTCAACACCGCCGTCGTGACGCCGCCGGCGGTCTCGGCGAACACGCCGGTCGTGCGAGCCAGCAAGCGGATGCCTTCGCGGATCTCCTCGTCGTCGACGGCAGCCATCGCACCACCGGTCGAGCGCACGGCGTCGAGTGCGTACCTGCCGTCGGCCGGGTTGCCGATGTTGAGCGACTTCGCGATGCCGGTCGGACGGACGGGGATGACTTCGTCCGTCCCCGATCCGAACGCGGTCGCGATCGGTGAGCAGCCTGCCGACTGCGCACCGAACACCTTCCACGACGCGGACGGTACGAGCCCGATCGCGGCCAGCTCCTTGAACGCCTTGTGGATCTTGGTGAGCATCGACCCGGACGCCATCGGCGCCAGGTACTGCCCCGGCAGCCGCCAGCCGAGCTGTTCGGCGACCTCGTACCCGAGGGTCTTCGACCCTTCCGCGTAGTACGGCCGTACGTTGACGTTCACAAAGCCGGTCTTCTCGAACTCGTCGGTCTCGGACAACTCCGAGCACAGCCGGTTCACGTCGTCGTAGGAACCCTCGATGCCGACGAGCGTGCCGCCGTAAATCGCGCTCTGCACGATCTTCGGTGCCTCGAGATCGGCGGGCACGAACACGATCGAGGGCATACCGATCCGGGCCGCGTGCGCCGCCACCGAATTACCCAGGTTTCCTGTCGATGCGCACGCGATGCGTTCGAAGCCCAACTCGCGGGCGGCCGTGACAGCAACCGAAACGACGCGGTCCTTGAACGAGTGCGTCGGGTTGGCCGAGTCGTCCTTCACCCACAACGGTGCAGTGAAGCCGAGTTCT
>CAVWSE010000031.1:0-27374 GCA_963757455.1 uncultured Actinomycetota bacterium | reverse complement strand
CCGACGATGTCGGTCGCGACGATGCCGAGCGCGTTGAGCGAGTCGGCAGCCAGTGAGGACGTGTAGCCCTCGGTGCAGACGATGATCCATTGCTGCCCGGCGCGTGCCTGCGGCAGTCGCGCCGACGAGGACGGGTGCAGCCGCCACTCGAGGTGATTCGTTCGATGACGATCGAGCCCTGGATCTCGCCCGTCCCGGCACGCTGCCACGCCGGACGGATGTCGACCAGCTTGGCGCCCTCGTCCATCAGCCGCGCCGCTTCGCGCGGACCGACCCGGGTCAGCCGCGAGCGGGCGTCGTCCAGCATCTCGTCGACCGTCGTGAACCTCACGATGTCGTCTCCTCGTGACCACTCGCTTCGCTAGCGTCAATCACGACGCCACCCGCACCGGAACCGTCGGCTCCGGGTCGTCCGTCAGAACGGTCTTCGCCGCGACGAGATCGCCGGCCGCCAGGTCGTAGTAGGTCATCGACGACAACGGCGGCGAGTACGCGTGCACGCTGATCGCGGCCTGCTCGCCGGTGTTGCGGACGTCGTGGATGTAGTGGCGGCCGAACTTCACCGCGTCGCCCGCCGCGCGCACGTGTCCGGATCTGTACCCGCCCGTCTGCGTACCCGGACGGGACAGACTCGGTGAGGGCGCCGGTCAACACCGTGAACGCGCCGGACGAGCCGCCGTGATCATGCAGCTCGGTTCCCTGCGACGGCAGCCAGCTGATCAGCCAGATGTCGATGCGCTTGTCGCGATAGATGCGCTGGTGCCACCGCTCGTTCTCGTCGAAGTCGACGAAGGGGTATGCGCTGGCGCGTACCTCGTCCGCGTAGAAGCGGGCGAACTCAATCAAGTGCCCGGGACCGACCGGGCGATCGATGCTCTGGAGGTGGCGGTGACTCACGCAGGCAAGTCTGCCGCGCAAAACCTGTTCTGTCTACCGACTAGCTAGAGAACTCTCAGGACGTGCGGATCACGCCGCCCACTCGAACGAACGCATGAGGTCCTCGACCCGCTCGACAATCTCGGGGTCGCGGCCCTCGGGCATCGCTAATTCGGCGAGCAGGGCCAGCCGGCCGCTCGGCGTCGGGAGCACGAAGCGCATGCCGAACTCGTCCGGCTCGGCGTCGACCAACTCGGCCGCGACGTCACCACCTTGATCGGGACCGAGGCAGGACTCTGTTCATCGAGCAGGCCGATCGTGAGCACGCCACTGGCCGGGGTGAACCGGTCGGCGCCGAGGACGACGGTGCTGAGCATCGCCAGCAGGGGCGTGCCCGCGACCTCGTCCGGAATGTCGGCGTCGTCAGGTGTCACGACGACCCAGTCGCGACAGTCCATCTCGAAGGACGGAAGTGTGAGGTCCTGCATTGCTGTCTCCCTCGAAGCTCGGCTGGTGATTCAGTGGCGAACTCCCCCGAGTTACAACTCAAGAATTGCTCAAGATCTATTGAGGTTCTACCCGCGACAGGGGCCACTCAAGCACCCGTCGATGAAAGTAACGGCGAATTCCGCTGCGAAGTGACGGCCTTCGACTGGCAGGTTCTTGGGGCAGGTTTAGGCCAAGTCCGAATTGCCCGACGGTGCGAGGTTCGCCCGGCGCCAGGGCGTCCTGCATCACTGCGCGACACCTCGCCGCACCACCTCGCCTAGGACGAATGGTTGCAGTGAGCAGTGCCGCAACCATCGCCGGGAGGCGAACCGCAGGGATGTCGAAGAACGTCGAGCAGCTCGACCGCGTCGTGATCAGGATCGCGGCGACTCCGGAGACGGAATGCAGCTCACGGGCGACAGATTCACCCAGGAACAGCGATGTTCGGCAACGATCTCGCGACCTTCCCGAACTTTCCGGCCGAGATCCGCGCCCCCGCCGGAACTCTTGCCGGCGTCGTCCTTCCAGCTGCACTTCGCCGATCACGGCATCCTGACGCCCGGCGATCGTCCCGACGTGCTCGTCGCGATGAACCCGGCCGCCCTCAAGGCGAACCTGTCCGACGTCCCCAAGGGCGCGTCGCTGATCATCGACACGCACGACTTCACCGAGCGAGCGCTGGCGCGCATCGGCTGGACGTCCAACCCGCTCGACGACGGCACCCTCGAGGGCTACCACGTTCACGCGCTCGACCTGACCGAGCTCACCCTCGAAGCCCTCAAGGAACTTGAGCTTTCACGTAAAGACGCCGGCCGGTCGAAGACGGTGTTCGCGTTGGATCGCTGTCGTGGATGTATTCGCGACCGACGGAGGGAACGCTCGAATTCATCGCGAAGAAATTCGCGAACAAACCGGACATCGCCACCGCCAACACCACTGCTTTCAAGGCGGGCTACCACTTCGGCGAGACGACCGAGGCATTCGCCGTCTCGTCTGGATCAAGCCCGCGGCGCTGCCGAGCGGCAAGTACCGCAACATCACCGGCAACCTGGCGCTGTCGTACGGGCTGATCGCGGCGTCGCGGCGCAGCGGACTGCCGCTGTTCCTCGGCGCGTACCCGATCACTCCGGCCAGCGACACCTGCACGAGCTGTCCAACACAAGCGGTTCGGCGTGCGGATGTTCCAGGCCGAGGACGAGATCGCCGGTATCGGCGCGGCGCTCGGCGCGGCCTTCGGCGGAGGCTCGCAGTGACGACCTCTCCGCCCCGGCATCGCGCTCAAGGGCGAGACGATCGGGCTGGCGGTATCGCTCGAACTGCCGCTGATCATCTGTGACATCCAGCGTGGCGGCCCGTCGACCGGATTGCCGACCAAGACCGAGCAGAGCGACCTGCTGCAGGCGATGTACGGACGTAACGGCGAGGCACCGGTCCCGATCGTCGCCCCGCAATCACCCGGCGACTGCTTCGATGCCGCGGTCGAGGCGGCGCGGATTGCGATCACCTACCGCACGCCGGTGTTCCTGCTCTCGGACGGCTACCTGGCCAACGGATCCGAACCGTGGCAGGTGCCGTCGGTCGATGCCCTCCCGGATCTGTCCGTCGAGTTCGCGGCCGAACCGAACGGCGAGAACGGCGAGTACCTCCCCTACCTGCGTGATGCCGAGACGCTTGCACGACCGTGGGCGGTGCCGGGAACGCCCGGACTCGAGCACCGGGTCGGCGGCATCGAGAAGGCTGACAAGACCGGCAACATCAGCTACGACCCGACAACCACGACTTCATGGTGCGCACGCGCCAGAACAAGGTCGACGGTATCGCTCGGTCGCTCGCGCCATGCAGGTCGACGACCCCGACGGGGACGCGCGGGTGCTCGTCCTCGGTTGGGGTTCGACGTACGGGCCGATCGGTGCTGCGTGCCGCCAGGTGCGTGCCGCCGGGCTGTCCGTGGCGCAAGCGCATCTACGACACCTCAACCCGTTCCCGTCCGATCTCGGGTCGATCCTGGCGCGCTACCAGCGCGTCGTGATCCCCGAGATGACATGGGCCAGCTGGCACAGCTGATCCGCGCTCGCTATCTGATCGACGCAATTTCGGTGACGCAGGTGCGCGGCCTGCCGTTCAAGGCCGACGACCTCGCCGAGACGCTGCAGGAAGTCCGAACCATGACTGAATTGGGCCTGAAGGCCAAGGACTTCAAGACCGACCAAGAGGTGCGCTGGTGCCCGGGGTGCGGTGACTACGCGATCCTCGCCGCGGTGCAGGGCTTCATGCCCGAACTCGGGATCCCGCGCGAGAACATCGTGTTCGTGTCGGGCATCGGCTGCTCGTCGCGCTTCCCGTATTACATGAACACCTACGGCATGCACTCCATCCACGGGCGTGCGCCGGCGATCGCGACGGGGCTGTCGTCCTCGCGTCCCGACCTGTCGGTGTGGGTGGTGACCGGCGACGGCGACGCGCTGTCGATCGGCGGCAACCACCTCATCCACGCGCTGCGCCGCAACGTGAACCTGACGATCCTGCTGTTCAACAACCGCATCTACGGGCTGACCAAGGGCCAGTACTCGCCGGCGTCCGAGATCGGCAAGATCACGAAGTCGTCGCCGATGGGGTCGATCGACAACCCGTTCAACCCGATCTCGGTCGCGCTCGGTGCCGAAGCCACCTTCGTCGCGCGCACTCTCGACTCCGATCGCAAGCACCTGCAGTCGGTGCTGCGCGCGGCCGCGTCGCACCAGGGCACCGCGCTGATCGAGATCTACCAGAACTGCAACATCTTCAACGACGGCGCGTTCGACGTGCTGAAGGACAACGCGACACGCGACGACTGGACGATCCCGCTGATCGACGGTGAACCGCTCCGATTCGGTGCGTCCAAGGCGGTCGTCAGGCTTGCTGATGGTTCGCTCGCGGTCGAGGAGGATGTCGCCGACGACGACCCGCGCGTGGTCGTTCACGACGCCCATCGCCAGGACCCGTCCTACGCGTTCGCTCTGTCGCGCATCCAGTCGCTCGATTCCCGGTACGCGCCGATGGGTGTGTTCCGGTCGGTCGAACGCGCGACCTACGACTCGCTGATGTCCGATCAGCTCGACGCCGCGGCGGCCAAGGCGCCCGGCGATGACGATGCACTGCAGACGCTGCTCAGCGGATCGGACACGTGGCAGGTCGGGTAAGCCTGCACCGTTCCTCCGCCGGTACCGTCGAGGTCATGGTCGAGCCGACTCCCGCCCAGATCAACATGAACCTGCCGCCCGAGCAGGAAGCGGGCACTTACGCGAACTTCGCGGGCGTGTGGCACGGCGAGGACGGGTTCGTGCTCGACTTCGCCGTAGTCACCCATCCCCCGGCACCGGGCGACGGCATGACCGAGATCAACGCCCGCATCGTGAGCCGGGTGCGCATCCCGACCAGCCAGGCGTGGGAACTCATGCGCGCGCTCAACGAGCAGCTGGGTCAGTGGGAAACCGAACACGGAAGCGGCAGCGCTAGCTAGAGACGATCTTGTCGCTTACGATCCCTGCGCGGCGGATCGACTGCCGCGCCGGGAGGGTTCGTCGATGCGTCGTGTTCTGGCGGCCTGCGCCGCCGTAGTTGTCGGCTGCCGGCGCAGTTCGCGGTGATGGATCCGGCGCACGCGACGTCCGGCACACGCCTCGCCCGACGACGATCCCGGACGGTCACCGACAACGCCGGGCACCCGTTGCGCTACGCCAGCGTCGGCGCCTACCGCGACTTCCGCTTCATCTGGACGCACAGCGCCGCGGACGGTCGATTCACCCTGCACGTGGGCGCCGGCAGTTACGACCTCGACGTCAGCGGAGCCAAGGCATCCGGCGGCAACTCCGACGCGACCGGTTACGGCCTCGTCCGGCATCCGGTGACGATCAGCGCCGGCGCACACCGCAACGCCGGCACGTTCGCCCTCCCGATGGCAGGCGCGATTCGCGGGTCGTGACCGACGCCGACGGACACCCGTTGCGCAACGTCGTCGTCTGCTGGCAGCCACCGTCGGCGTACCTGCCGTCCGACTTCGGGCCGTTCTTCGTCGTCGTATATGACACCAAGACCGTCCGCACGGACGCGAACGGGACGTACACGTTCAAGGGCATGGGCCAATTCGGGATCATCCCGTGCTTCGACCCGTCGCATGCGAGCGGCGGTGACCATGACGCTGTCGGCTACTCGCCGGTGCGCGACCGCCGCGGCCGCCCCGGCACGGGGCAAGTTCGCCACGGTTCCGACCATCGCGTTGACCTCGGCCGACGGCGCGACGCTGCGTGGCTCGGTTACCGATCGCGCGGGCCGGCCGGTGCCGGATGCGTCGATCGATCTGATCAAGCTCCGATCCTCCTACCAGGACTTCGCCTACACCGACCGGCGGGGACGCTTCGTCGCCACGGGCGAGCCGGCCGGTCGCTATCGAGTCTGCGGCGAGTCGCATTACCTCGCGCCGGCCTCGGCCTGTTGCGCACCTGCCGAACTGTGACGCTGGTCGCGGGCCGGAGCACGGACGCCGACGTGCGCCTTCGCCCCGGCGGCGCGGCCGCGGGCGGATCATCGGGCCGTCCGGACGCGGTGTGCCGCGGCTCGACGTGAGTCTGGAGACAGGTTCGAACCGGCTCTCCGCCGACGGCTACAGCACGACGAATCGTCGGGGCAATTTCACTGTGGGCGGGCTGACCACGGGTAATTACAAGGTGTGTTGGGATGCCAACCAGTCGGTCTCCGCGGGCGACCCGACGGGTGTGCAAGCCGGGTGCCTCCCGCACACCGTCCACGTGGTCGTTGGCCGGATCCGGCACGGGGTCAACGCCACGCTCGCGCGCGGCGGCGCGATCGCCGGTCGGATCAGCGGAATCGGGCACCAACAGACGTACGTGTTTGTCGACAGTCCGCGCGAGAACTCGGGCACTCAGCGCTAGTCGGCCAGGACGGCGGGTTTCGCGTCACCGACCTCACTCCGGGCGTCGCGTACCGCGTGTGTGCCGAGACGCTCGACCTCTACAACGACCGGCAGGTGTGCCGCCCGAAGCAGGTCATCGCCAAGCGTGGTGGCACGTGCACGGGATCGATCTGCACTTCCCCGCCGTGACGCAGCTGCGGGTGACGGTCACCGATACGGCCGGGCACAGGCTCAGCGGGGTCGAGGTCGCCGCGCTGCTGGCTTGCCGAGGCCAGTGGTGCCCGCGGCATCCGGTGTTCGGATCACGCCGGTCACTGTGAACGGCGTGAACATGACGAACGCGCGCGGGATCGGCACCATCACGCCGACACGCGGCGGGCACTTCGCCGTGTGCGCCCTTGCCTACTACGCAACGATGCCGTCGGCCACTCGCCGACCGGCTATGCCGACAAGTGCACCGGCTCGACCTTCTCGATCACCGCACCGCGCGGCGCCGTCACCACGGTGCACCTTGTCCTCTCTGCAGGCGCGATCGTGACCGGACAGGTCGTCAACGCCCATGGCGACCCGGTCGCCGGCGCACAGATGCACCTGCCCGGCTCGCCGGTCGACGATCTGTCGGCCGACACCTGGTCGTATTTCACCGACAGCTACAACCCGGACCGGACATCGACAGCGTGACCGACGCGCACGGTCGCTACACGATTCACTCGGTGCGTCCTGGCCAGGCGAAACTGTGCGCCCGCAACGCAGCCGGCTATCAAGACGGCTGCCTGTCCAACGACCTGACACTGACCGGCGGCTCGACGACGACAGCGCCGGACCTTCAATTGGCTGCCAGCACGCCGGGCAACCGTCCGACGACGCGTTCCGGCGCCGACCAAGCAGCGAACCGTCCGACGGTTCGCCGTCGTCGACGGACACCTCGTCATCCGTCCCACCCAGCGATAACCCCCCGGAGTTCCGATGCGTCGCCTTCTCGCCGCCTGCACCGCGCTCGTCCTCGTCCTCCCTGCGCAGGCGGCAACCGCGGCAGGTCCGAAAGCACCACCACCGATCACCGGCCTGACGCCGTACGAGCTGAGCGGTCCCGTCCACCTGCAATGGACCACGCCGAAAGGCATCGACCGTGTCGTCGGCCGGATCACGCGCGGGGGCACCGCGCCGTCGACGCCCGACCAGGGCCGCAAGATCGACCTGGCCCGGACAGCGCGCACCGCCACGCTGAAGAGTCTCAAGCCGGGCACCGAGTACTCGGTGACCGTCTGGACACGCCGCGCCGGCGTGCTGTCCAGACCGACGAAGATCTCCTTCGCCACGAAGCCGACCCACCGGGCACGTCCTGCGGGGGGCACGATCAGCGGACTCGTCACCGACACCGCCGGGCATCCGTTGCGGTTCGCGTTCATAGACGCGGTAGCGAACGATGGTGACGACCACGGCGCGACGACGGGAGCTGACGGCCGATTCCGGCTCCACGTCCCGGCGGGCACTTACACGGTCGACGCCGACGGTCTGTTCTCAACCGGCGGCGACAGCGACGCCACCGGCTACCTGTCCGCGATCCACACGGTCCAATCGGCAGGGCGTACCAAGCCGGTGCGCTTCGCCCTCTCCGCCGCCGGTGCCGTGACCGGGACGGTGACCGACGGCGCGGGACACCCGGCCCGCGGAGTCGTGGTCACCGCGCAGATCCCGCAGCCATATCTCCAGCCCAGCTTCGGGTTCGGCTCCATCTTCGGCGGCGGAAGTTCCGTCGACACAGACCGCAACGGGTCGTACACCCTGACGGGTCTCGACTCGAACGCCGTCGTGCCGTGCTTCTCCGGCGGCAGCTACCGCTCCCACTGCTCGACAACGTCCCTGGCCACCTCGCCCGGCCACACGACGAGCGCCGCGACGGTCGCACTCACGAAACTCACCAGCCGGGCCGGGACGATCTTCGGCCGCATCAGCGCCGCGTCGGGACGGCCGCTGCGCGGAATCGGTTTCGTGGACGTGTCTCGACGCGCGGCGGGGAAGGTGCGTTCCTGCCGATCTTCCGCGGCGGGCGGTTCACGGCATCCGGTCTTGCGCCGGGACGCTGGCACGTGTGCGCCGTTGCCAACACCGGCGGCCCGCTCGGTCTGCAGCCGGCGTGCGTGCTGCGCACGGTCACCGCGGGCCGGCGCACCAAGGCGTCGATGAAACTGAAGACCGGCGGCGCGCTGAGCGGCCGTGCGGTCGGCCCGTCCGGAATCGGTGTGCCGAACGCCCTCGTCGGCGTGTCGGTCGGTCGTCAGTTCAGTGAGCAGGTGCCGACAGACCAACACGGCTACTTCTCGTTGGCCGGTCTCCCGAGCGGCAACTACCGCCTGTGCTTCATCGGGCACGACTCGGCCGTGCGTGGCGACCCGACCGGCGTCGCGGGAGGGTGCCCGAACGGTCGCGTCGCCGCGGAGGCAGGACGCGACCGCATCGGCGTCGATCGCACGATGCCGGCCGGCGGCGCCGCAACCGGACAGATCACCGACGGCGCCGGGCACCCGCTGAGCCGGGTCGACGTGTACCTCGAGCCGGTGGGCAACACACCCAGCGGCAGCTATGCCGACGTGACGACCGGCCCTGACGGGCGATACCGCATCACCGACCTCGTTCCCGGCCGCTACCAGGCGTGTGCGGACCGCACCGTCGGGGTTTACGCCAACGACGAGACGCGGTGCCTTGCGCGCCCCGTCACGATCACCGCCGCGCACACGGTGCGCGGCCTCGACTTCCGACTGCAGAGCCCCGCGCTCATCCACGTCCGGGTGACCGACGCATCCGGACACCCGCTGGCCGGCGTCGAGGTCGCCGCCCTGCGCAGCTGCACGAACCGGTTCGCATGCCCGCCGCAGCCGATCTTCGGATCGCATCGCGTCAGTGTCGACTCGGTCAACATGACCAACGAGCGCGGCCACGCGACCATCGCGGTGACCCGCTCAACCAGCTACGCCGTGTGCGCGCTGGGCTACTACGCCGCGCGCGTGTCCGGCACGTCGCCGACCGGCTACGCCGACAAGTGCACCGGCTCGACGTACTCGATCGCGACCGCACCGCACCACCCGGGTTCGGCGTCGCTCGCGCTCGACCGTGGCGCAACGGTCACCGGACGGGTGATGAACGAGCCGGCCACGGCATCCGCAACGCCGAGATGCACATCACCGGGTCCGCGGTCGACGACATCTCCTCGTCCTCGTTCGTCATCAGCGATCCGTTCGACGGCCCCGAGCCGTCGCCGTTCCTCGACAACCTGACCGACCCGAGCGGGCGGTACGCGATCCACTCGGTCCGCGCGGGCCAGGCGCGAGGTGTGCGCCCGCAACGCGAAGGGCTACGAGAACGGCTGCCTGAGCAGCGAGCTGGGCCTGTCGAGCGGATCGACCACCACCGCACCCGACCTCACGCTGCCGGCGCAGGTGCGCACGGCGGCGACGCCGCCGGCACGGCCGCTCGCGCGCCGTCCGGATTGGAACGAGCTCGTGATCGGCGCGCGCGTGATCGAGCGCCGGCCGGCCTCGGCGGGCCCAGTTCCGTTCGTCGGTCCGTTCGGTTCGCCGTTCGCTCCCCAGTTCGCGTCCCGGCTCGCGTCCCCGGCCGCGAGCCCGTTCGGCGGGGCGTACAGCGATCCGTTTGCCGCGGCGCTGACCACGCGCCTCGTATTGGCCGGGGAAAACGGGCGGCCGGATCGTAGATTCGAGGGCGTGACCGACGCGAGCGACACCCGCGCCGGTCTCGGCTACGGACTCGGCGCCTACCTGCTCTGGGGCCTGTTCCCGCTCTCTTCCCGCTGCTCGAGCCGGCGGGCTGGGTAGAGATCCTGGCCGACCGCATCCTCTGGTCGCTCGTGTTCGTGGCGGCGCTGCTCGCCATCACCCGCGGCTTCGCCGGCGTGCGCCGGGTGCTGCGCAACCGCTACCAGTTCACCCGCCTCGCCACCGCGGCGTGCCTGATCACCGTCAACTGGGCCGTCTACATCTGGGGAGTGAACAGCGGCCACGTGGTCGAGTGCAGCCTCGGCTACTTCATCAACCCGCTGTTCACGATCCTGCTCGGCGTCGTGATCCTGAAGGAGAGGCTGCGCCCCGCGCAGTGGGTCGCCGTAGGCATCGGCACCGCCGCCGTCGTGGTGATCGCCGTCGACTACGGACGCCCGCCCTGGATTGCCCTTACCCTCGCCGCGTCGTTCGGCCTCTACGGCTTCCTGAAGAAGCAGGCCGCCGTCGGCGCCGCCGACTCCCTCGTCATCGAGACGAGCGTGCTCGCAATCCCCTCCGCCATCGCGCTCGCTGTCGTCGCCGGCCAGGGCGACCTGGCCTTCGGCCACCACAGCATCGGCAATACCCTGCTCCTCGCCGGCAGCGGCGTGGTCACCGCCGTCCCGCTGCTCTTCTTCGCCGCCGCCACTCAACGCCTGCCGCTGTCTGTGGTGGGCCTGCTGCAGTACCTGACCCCGGTACTGCAGTTCCTCGTCGGCGTGGG
This sequence comes from uncultured Actinomycetota bacterium, assembly GCA_963757455.1. Classification (GTDB taxonomy): domain Bacteria; phylum Actinomycetota; class Actinomycetes; order Mycobacteriales; family Jatrophihabitantaceae; genus RYN-133. The sequence continues at coordinate 16,600 of CAVWSE010000031.1, read as the reverse complement.
GATCAGGCACGAACACGTGCCGTTCGCCGAGTTCATCGGGTTCTGCCTGGTGTGGCTGGCCTTGATCGTTCTATCCCTTGACGGCCTTCGTCACCGAAGCGTCACCATCAAGAGCGCAGCTGCGGCCGAGCCGATCTCTGCATGATTTGCAACCACGCGACAGTCATCGCCGGCCGAGGGCCCTGAAGTTCCAGCCCACCGCGCGCCACTGAATCGGATCAAGGGCGTTTCGTCCATCCAGAATGTTCTTCTGGTTCACGACCTTGCCGAGCTCATCCGGGCCGAGGTCCCGGAACTCCTGCCACTCGGTGAGGTGCAGGACCGCGTCGGCGTCGCGACACGCTTCGCGTGCCGAGTCGCTGTAGGCGAGCGTCGGGTAGTCGATTCGGGCATTGTCCATCGCCTGTGGGTCGTACACGCGCACTGCTGCGCCCGCCCGCTGACAGCTCAGGGCGACGTCAAGAGCGGGAGAATCGCGAATGTCGTCGCTGTTCGGCTTGAACGCCGCTCCGAGGACGCCGATACGCTGCCCGGCTAAGTTGCCGCCGCAAACTTCGCGGGCGAGGTCCACCATGCGCGCGCGGCGGCGCATGTTGATCTCGTCGACATTCTTCAAGAAGGTAAGGGCCTGATCGACACCGAGTTCACCGGCACGGGCCATGAAAGCGCGGATGTCCTTCGGCAAACAGCCACCGCCGAATCCAAGACCGGCATGGAGAAATCGGTGGCCGATACGCGCGTCTTTGCCGATCGCCTCCGAAAGCTTCACAACGTCGGCGCCGGTCACCTCGCAAATCTCGGCCATCGCGTTGATGAAGGAGATCTTCGTGGCGAGGAACGAGTTCGCGGCAACCTTCACCAGTTCAGCAGTGGCGTAATCAGTGACGATCAGCGGCGTCTCGGCCGCGAAGATCGGCGCGTAAGCCTCCTGCATCGCCGCCAGACCGTTCGAGCCTTCGACACCGAGAACGACGCGGTCCGGACGCAGTGTGTCGCCGACGGCGAGGCCTTCGCGCAGGAACTCCGGGTTCCACACCAGTTCGCCGCCTGCCTCGGCGATCCGCGGCGCCAAGCGAGAGGCCGTCCCGGCGGGGACGGTCGACTTGCCGACGACGACCGCTCCCTCACGCAGGGTGTCGGCGAGTTCGGAGAACGCCGCATCGACGAATGAAACATCAGCCGCGAACTCACCCTTCTTCTGTGGTGTACCCACGCACACGAAATGGAGGTCCGCGAAGTCCGTCGCGTCCCGCACCTTTGTGGTGAAACGGAGCCGGCCGGACGAGACGTGTCTTGACAGCAACCCGGGCAACTCGGGCTCGAAGAACGGAACCTCACCGCGTGACAGGCGCTCGACCTTGGCCACGTCGGTGTCAACACCGACGACTTCGTGTCCGAACTCGGCCATCGCGGCCGCGTGCGTCGCGCCGAGATATCCGGTACCGATCACGGCTATTCGCACGACTCCTCCCGTAGCCTCGGCTCATGGCCGGACGTCAGATCCAGACCAGCACGCTGGTGGCGGGTGTCGTCATCGGATTTCTTCTGTACGCGATCTTCCGGCACATCTTCTACATCCTGATCGGCGTCGCGATCGGTGTGTTGTTGGTCGTGTACCTACGCCGTCGTTGATATGTGCGTGCACCGAGGATCGCTCGGTGACACACCCTGACACTCGCTAAAGTTCCGCCGCGTGTCGCATCTGCGTATTGCGCTGGTCATCGTCGTGTTACTCGGCTGCATGGCGTGCGCAATCGTGATCGGACGGCGTCAGCGCCTCGGCCCGGTCATGCTTGTGCTGCTCTCGGGGCTATGGCTGCTCGTCAACAAAGACTTCGAGGGCCCGGTACTGCTGACAGTTGCCCGCGACCATGGGCTCACCACGGCCGATCTGCTCGGCCTCGCGGGCCTGATCCTGGCAGCCTGGCAATTCTGGCGCCTGCGCTGACGCGCTCGCCACGTAACGTCTGCGGTGTGGCAGAGAGACCGCGCGATCGCACGACGATCCTCATCGGCGCGCTGACGATCGTCGCGATGGCGATCATCGCTACGATCTTCCTGATCATCACCTCGCCGTGGAACGACCCGCATCCGCGCTTTCACCCCAAGCCGGCGCACACACACGCCGCCCGACGTGGCTGACCGATCCCCTACGCTGGCCGCGTGACGCGGGTCTTTGTCACCGGCGGCGCCGGGTTCATCGGGTCGTGGTTCGTGCGCGCGGTGCTCGCCGACTGGTATCCGGGCCTTGCCGGCGCGCACGTCACGGTTTTCGACAAGCTCACCTATGCGGGAAACCCGACGAATCTTGCTGTGGTGGCGGAGGATCCGCGCTACCGGTTCGTCGCCGGCGACATCTGCTCGGCCGACGACCTCGACGCAGCACTGCCGGGCCACGACGTCGTCGTCAACTTCGCAGCGGAGTCGCATGTGGACCGCGCGATCGGCGGTGAGGCCGCCGGCTTCGTCACGACCAACGTGCTCGGGGCCCAACAGGTGTTCGCGGCAGCGCTGCGGCACGAGGTGGCGACCGTGCTGCACGCATCGACCGAAGAGGTCTACGGGTCGATCGAAGCGGGATCGTGGGACGAGCGCGCGGTGCTCGAGCCGAACACGCCGTACTCAGCAGCCAAAGCAGGCGGCGACCTCGTCGCCCGTGCATACGCCGTCACCTACGGGCTCGACGTGCGTGTCACGCGCTGCTCGAACAACTTCGGCCCGTACCAGCATCTCGAGAAGCTCATCCCTCGGTTCATCACCAACCTGCTCGACGGCAAGCCCGTCCCGCTGTACGGCGACGGCTCGCAGCGGCGCGAGTGGCTCTGGGTCGGCGACCATTGTGCGGCGCTCGCCCTTGTGCTGCAGCACGGGCGCGCCGGAGAGATCTACAACGTCGGTGGCGGACGCGAGCTGAGCAACCAAGAACTCACCGCGCTGCTGCTCGAGGCCACCGGCCGCGACGACAGTTTCGTCGAGCACGTCTACGACCCGCGCGGGCGGGGGCACGACCAGCGGTACTCCGTCGACGACAGCAAGCTCGCGGCGCTCGGCTACCGACCAGGCACGTCGTTCGCGGACGGGCTGGCCCGAACGGTGCAGTGGTACCGCGCCAACCGTGCCTGGTGGGAGCCGACCGGTCAGCTCCAGGTGTCGAACTCGTAGGCGGTGTGGTTCGTCCTCGGGACGGTCAGCTTTCCGACCAAGCTCGTGTGCGCCACCAGCGGGTGGTTGGCACCGTTACGGAAGGTCGCGCCGTCGTAGAAACGGAGGTGCTCGGTATGGGTAACGCCCTTCACCACACAGGCGCCCGCGCTCTTCGACAGCTTCCCGCCGGTGAACTTCCCGGTGCCGGTGAACGCTCCGGCCGATGCGGCCCATACCTGCAGCGTGTGTGCCTTGGCGTTGTACGCCGGCGCCCGGGAGCTGTCGATCGAGAAGCCGTCCTGACGGCTCGAACCCGCGGGATTGTTCACCGCAACGCCATGGATGAGGTAGACGAACGAGGGGCCCGGCGGCCCGGCGCCCCACATCGTGTGCAGGTTGTTGCCGTTGGCCTGGAACGACTCGCTCTTGTAGCACCGTTGCGTGGACGGCTGCGTCGTGCAGTTGCTGTCGGCGATCACTTCGGTCTTGCCCTTCGCGAAGGACACGTGCTGGGCGCCGACCGTCCCCCCGGCACGCAGCTGCGTGTGGAGGATCGCCGTCCCGGTCAAGTTGCCGAAGTAGCGGGTCTCGGATCCGCTCGAGCAGGTGACGTTGCGCCTGCCGGTCGTCGCGAACTTCAGGTTGAGGACGGACAGCGCCGCGACGGACTGCGGCGTCTTGAGCGTGCCGTCGCCGGAGGTGGTGTCGAAGGTCAGGGACGACTGCGGGATCGTGGCGCGCCACGTGTGATCCTCTTCGCCCCTCGGGAACGAGTGCAGGATCGTTTCGCCCAGCTGGCTCGTCGATCCGTCCCCGCTCGGGTTGACGCCCAGACTGAGCTGCCAGCTCTTGCCGTTGGCGGTGTGGACGGTGAGCGCCCCGCTGTAGAGCGTCGTCACTACCTGCACCAGCGCGCGCGCTTGGCTGGCGGTTGCGAGCCCGGCCACGACGATGGCGGTGAGTGCCACTGCAAGGAAGCGACTCCGCAGGTGTCGAGCCTTCATAGCGTCCTCCCAGATTTGGCTCTGTGGGCGCGGATGCTATCCGGCGACACGTCTTCGTGGGCGAAAGGTTCGATCAGGAACCTTGCGGATCGATCAGACCGACGAATCAGAACACGTTCGGCAGCAGCCGCATCGCTTCGGTGCTCAGGCCCCACAGCAGGCAGAAGATCACCGGCGCGCCGGCGAGCCACACCTGCCAGCGGCCCCACCGCACCCACAGCCACGCGATCAGGCACGCGGCGATGAGCAGCGCCTGGATCCAGAACACGATGTACGGCCACGCAGCCGGGTCGCTGCGACCCTGGATCTCGGACGTCGGCACGGCTTCCGGACGTCCGGCCGGAGCGGCGACCGGCCGTCCTTGCAGCGCCGCGTCGACGTATTCGACGGTGCTCGCGCGCAGCGCGCCCGAGCCAGCCGGAACCGACCGAGGTGACCATCGTGAGCATCGACCCGCTCGCCGGGAAGTCGGGCAGCGGCGACCCGGCTTCGCGCACGTCGAGGACGGTGTAGCGGAACAGCCCCTGACCCGTTCGCACGGTGATCGGATCGCCGGCCTGCAGCTGCCCGATCGGACCGAACGGAGCGCCGGCCGTGACGCTGCGTCCCATCAGGATCGTCTGACCCGGCTGACCGGGCAGCGGCGAGTCGCGCAGGTGCCCGGGACCGGTGAGCAGATCGGACGCGGACGTGCCCTCGACCACCATCAGGTCGTGGATGCCGACCGACGGAGCCTCGATCATCGCGACGGGCGTGCCGGGCGTGATCGACCCGCCGATCGCCGGGGCGACCTGGCTCGACGGATCGAGCGTGCCGCGGAACTGGCTGTAGAGCTGGTGCTGGCTGCGCTGTTCCTGCAGCGCGCTGAATTCCACCGCGTAGACGAACACGTACAGCGCGGTGACGGTGAATGCGGCGAGCGTGATGATTACGGCGACGAACCCGTGCGGCAGGACGGGTTTCGGACGAGGAGTCTTCGCCTTCGCGTGTCGGACGGCGACCGCAGCGTCGGTCATCGCTTGCCCCGCCACCGGGCCACCAGGTAGCTGGCCGGCGTCGCCACGAGGCCGAACGCAGCGAGCAGCAGCGCGATCACGACAGCGAGCGCGGCACCGCTGAGCGGGACGCTCGGCGTCTGTGCCCAGCGGCACCGACTTCGCGGCCGCCGAGCTGAGCGGCGTCGGTGTCGAGCCGTGCCGACGCGGCAGCGCCGGTCGACGGCGTTGCAGACGAGCCGGACGTGGGCTGCGTCCCGCCACCGAGCGGTGGGATCGCGCCGGTCCCGCCGCCGGGACCGGTGCCGCCGGTCCCGCCCGCGCGCCGTGTCCGCCGGACGAGGGCGAACCGCCGCCCGGACCGGTGTGATGATGCTGCGATCGCCGGCCGGTCAACGCCGGCAGCGCGCCCTTCTGCGCAGCCACCGCACCCGCAGCAGCCACCGTGTACGACGCGAGCTGACCGAGCCCGTTCGCGGCGGTCATCGGCAAGTACCCGGGCGGCAGTTCACCGACGCCGAGGCCGGGCTGCTGGCCCGGCCCGGCCGCGAAGCGCAGCAATGCCGCGTAGTCGCTCGCGTCCGTGCTCGACAGACCGGTGGTCGGAATGGCCGCGTACACCACCATCGTGCCGGGATAGGCCGAGGCGTCCGACGTGTTGGTAGCGATCGCCTTGGTCGGCACGGGCCACGTCCCTGTCGACGTGTCGGGTCTGCAGCAGGTGCAGCCGCCGCACGCAGCGATGCGTCGTCGGGCGCGACGAAGCGTCCGCTCGTCGTTTGCAGTGCGGCCGCTCGACAGCTCGTAGCGATGCGCATCGGCCAGGGACGTCACGCCGATCATGAAGCGGTACCCGACGGTCTGCCGGCCGGCCTTCACGAGTTTCTCGCCGACCGTCGTGCCGTCGATCTGCGAACACACCGTCGTCGACTGAGCGATCGCGAACTGCATTGCCTCGCTGATGTCGGCCATCGACGCCGCCGGTGCCGCGACCAGCGGCAGGTACGGGACCGGGTTGTGGAACAGGCAGTCGTTCAGATCGGAGGCGTAGTAGGCCTTCGGCTCGAACTTGCTCAGCAGCGGCCACTTGTCGACCGGCAGCGTCGATGTGCCTGTAGGCGGGATTGACGACCATGCCCCACGGATCGGGCTTGCCGTTGAGCCAGGCGCGCGCGGCCGGGTCGTCGTTGATGTAGGTGGTCAGCGCGCGGATCACGTCCGAGTCGCTCGACAGCGCGAGCAACGTGCTCGCGGCGTCACTGGCCGAGACTCCCTGGACGATGCCCGGGATTCAGCTTGATGAACTCCGGGATCGAGCGGTGACGTTGAGCGGGTTGTTGCTGAGCGCGGCGTACTCCTGCTTGATCGGCGAGCGCGGCCGGATACGACTCGGTCAGCAGCTTCGCCAGCAGCCGCGGCGTGAGCCGCAGCTCTGGTGTACGCCTGACCGTTCGCTGTCGTCGATCACGTACGTGATGGCGAATCCGCTGACCGCGACCGGGCGCCTGCACCACCGGTTTGCCGTAACCGTTCGGTTGCGGCTCGCTCGTGAACGCCGCTTCGGCACCGCCGGTCGCGACCAGGTTGCGCGCCTCGGGTTCGCCGGTCTGCACGTGCGTGAAGTTGAACAGCTTGTCGTTCAGGCAGAAGTGCGGCGCCCACTGCCCGGTCGCCTGCACCAGCAGTTCCGAGCCGTAGACGTCGACGTCGTTGCTGCGGTGGACGACCGAGCAGGCGTTGTCGGGGACGGCGAAGGTGAGCGGAACGACGATGCGGTTGCGCCAGTTCGACGCCGACCACCACAGGCTGCCGCTCACGGTCAGCGCGTCGCCGCTCTGCGGCGTCACGAGCTGGCCGGGAGCGAAGTTGCCCTTCGACTCGCAGTGGCGGTGGCGTCCTGGTCGTCGCCGGCCGGCGGCCGGTCATCAGCGGGCAGCGACTGCGGCTGCCGGGTCGCAGCTGATGCCCATGATCGGGATCGGCGACGAGCGAGCACGCCACGGTGCTGGCTGCAACCGAGCGAGGCGTTCTCGGCGTCGGTCCAGACGTCGAACTTCGCGCTGCCCTCGCCGTTGCGCGCGGTGACGCCGAACGTCTCGTTGCTCGGCATGGCCGAGCCGCCGACCGACTGCGACTCCGGCGGCTGGCCGGCACATCCGGCCGGCCCGTCCTCGTACACGTGCCCGTTCGCCGCGATGAACGGCACCCAGTGCTGCACGGTCGCCGGGAAGCACCCGGACGGCAGGTTCTTCGGCGCGTCCGCGACCGCGGCGCGGTCGCGCCCGGTGGCGTAGCGATCGAGGCGGTACGCCGGGAAAGTCGGTCTGGTAACTCTCCTGGTAGCGCTCGCTCCAGTCCTGCGTCCAGCACGTCTGCGGGCTGACCTGCGCCGAATCCGCGCCGCGGCACTCGAGCAGGACGACCGGGTACTCCTCCTGCTGCGCGTCGATCGAGTTCTGGTCGGCGACGATGCCGCCCGTCGGGTGCGCGCCGCGCCACGAGACGGTGATCTCCTGGCGGCTGCGCAGATTCTGCGTCTGGTTGACCCGCAGCGTGACGTGCCGGGTGTCGACGACGTCTGGTTCTTGCCGTTGATCAGGTGCACGCGGGTGACCGTCCTGGTCTGCGCGAACCCGCCGCCGCCGGACGTCACGCGCCGCACGCCGACGGTGGCGTCACTGCGACCAGCGCTCGACGCCGGCGAGCGCGAGCACGCCGGCCAGGCCGAGCGCGCGGCGCATCATGGCTTGCCCCGTCGTCGCGAGACCGCGAAGTGCGATCAGCGGGAGGCAATGCGAACAGCAGCGACGAGCAGCACTGCCGCGAGCACGGCGAGCAGGTCGGAGTTGTGTCTGCGACCGATACCCGGCTTCCTCCGCCGAGACGACGACCGGCGCCGCTCCGTTCGCGGCCGGCTCTGGTCGCCGCCCGCCCACGATCTGGCCGGTCTGCGGGTCGACGTGCGTCCCGCTCGTCGAGCCCGGCGCGCCCGAGGAACTGCTCGGAGCCGGTACCGGCGCCGGGCGATCCGGAGCCGGGCGAGCCCGCCCGACCCGTGCCGGGCTGCCGTTGCGCGCCTTCTTGCCGCCCTTGCCGCCTGTGCGACGGGTTGCCGTTGCCCGGTCTTCCCGTGGCCCGAACCCGAGCCGTTCGGAACCGGGCCCGTCCCGTTCGGTGTCACGCCGTCGGCGCACGGGCCGGCGCCCGTCTTGTCGCACGACGGCGGCATCGGCGCGATCTGCGCAAGGTAGTTCGTGGACGGGTGTCCTGGCACGAACGTCGGGTTGTTGCAGGTCGTGACGCTGCGCTCGGTGAGGTCGACACCCGGAGTCGGCCGCCTTCAGCTTCTGCAGCTGACCGAAGCCGGCCTGCACGAGGTTGACCGGCAGCGGCGAGTAACCGATCGGTCCGATCTCCTTCTGCCCCTGGCAGATCGAGTAGTAGACGAAGTCGGCGATGCGTCTGCCGCTTCGCCGTGGTGATCTTCGTTTCCGGCGACGGGTACTTCCCGGTCGGGATGATCATGTACGACGTAGGACGACAGCGGATAGGTGCGCGCGTCGCGGTCGGTGTAGACGTGGTCGAGGTTCTGCAGCAGGTAGTTCGGCGAGCTCTTGTCCATGTTGATCTGCGCCTGCTCGAGCGCGACCGCGACGTTGTACTGCGTCGGCAGCGTGTAGTAGCCGGCGGAGTTCAGCAGCTTCGCCACCGGGTAGTTCTGCCCGAGCGCGTAGGAGTATTCGACGTAGCCGATCGAGCCGTTCGCCGACGACGACGACACGTAGTTCATCGCGCCGTCCGAACCGTTCTGCGCGATCTCGTTGCCGGCCGCGCGGGAAGTACTCGGTCATGCCGACGCCGTGGCTGAACGACTCCCAGATGCTCGTGTACTCGGTGTCGAAGTACCGCGTGAGCTGCGCCGTCGCACCCGAGCCCTCGGACTGCACGACCGGCGTGATCGGCAGCGACGGCAGCGCATGCCCGTTGTTGTCCTTCGTGATCGCCGGGTCGTCCCAGTTCGTGATCTGGTTGGTGAAGATCTTCGTCAGCGTCTCGCCGGACAGGCGCAGGTTGCGGACCTGCGTCCCCTGCACCTTGATCTGGTACGGGAACGCTGTGCCGCCGGCCGCGATCGGCAGGTACGCGTACGGGCGGCCCTGCGAGGTGTCGTCGACGCCGGTCACCGGATCGCGTCCCTGGTAGCCGAGCGACGTGACGGCGAAGTCGGACGTCTTGTTCGCGTAGTCCTGGCGTCCCTGCGCGTCGCCGCTGGGCGTGTAGTCGACCTCCATGCCCTGCGAGTGCACGTCGGCCACCCACTGGTTCACCGCGTTCGCCGCCCAGCTCGACCCGGAGCCCTCGATGAGCGCGTAGCTCGTCGCGGCCGCCGGCGCGGCGTCGGACGAGCAGCGGGATCGGCCGTCGACCAGCAGCGGCGGTCGTGAGCAGCGTGGCCCGCGCGCGAAGAGCTGCCGGGTCATCGCTGCCCCACCTCTTTGCGCGTCAGCCATCGGGCGATGCCGAACAGGATGAGCACGGCGGCCAGCAGCACGCTGGCCGCGCCGAACGCTCTCGTGATCTGCGAGATCGAGGCCGGTTTTGACGGACGGTGAAGGTGTAGAGCGGTAGCGAGTTCATCTCGTTCTCGGTGCGGGTCGTAGTTCATGAAGCTCGACGAGCCGGACAGGATCAGCGGGACCGCCGTCTCGCCGATGGCGCGCGCGACGCCGAGGATGGTCGAGTTGACCAGGGCGGGCAGGGCGCTGGGCAGGACGACCTTGCGCACGGTCGTCCAGCGCGTCGAGCCGAGCGCCATGCTCGCCTCGCGCAGGCCGTTGGGCACGATCTTCAAGGAGATCTCGGACGCGCGGGCGATGATCGGCACCATCGTCACCGTCATCGCGGCGGACACCGCCATGCCCGATTTGGGCCAGCCGAACTCGACGATGAGCACCACGTAGATGAACAGCGCGGCGAGGATCTCGGGCAGCGCGGTCATCGCCTCGACGACGGTGCGGACGATGCGCGTGCCCGGCCCGCGCACCTCGGCCAGGTAGACCGCGGTGCCGATCCCGAGCGGGACGGAGACCACGACGGCGACGGCGATCTCGATCCCCGTGCCGACGATCGCGTGCAGGATGCCGCCCTGCGTCAGCGGCGCGGTGGGCGAGACACCCGCCATCGTCTGGGTGTAGAAGTTCGTGTGCACGAGCGCGGACCAGCCGCGATGCACGGTGTAGTACAGCGTGCTCCCGATCGCGAGCAGCGACGACGCCGGCGCGCGGCCCACAGCGTTGCCGTGACGACATCGGTCGACCACGACGGGACGCGGGTTGGACATGCGCGACCAGCGCCGGCGTAGCAGCCCAGGAACACGACGAACCAGCAGGCGAGGAAACCGAGCGTCCCGCTGAACGGCACAGGTGCTCGTAGAGGATCGTCACCAACGCCAGCGACGCGAGCAACGCACCGACGAGCGACGCCGCCTGGTCGAAGGTGCATCCCGCGCACCGTGCGCGGAACGGCGGCGCGCCGGCGCTGTGGTCGTCTGCTCGGTTCGGCTCTTCGTACAGCGGTCATCGTCAGCTCAGATCTCCGTGCTCGCGCCGCTGCGGCTGCGCCCGATGATCACGGCGGCGACGGTGTTGACGACGATCGTGATGAGGAACAGCACGAAACCGGCCGTGAGCAGCGCGGACAGCTGCGCCTTGGTGGCCTCACCGAAGTTGCCGGCGATCAGCGCGGAGATCGTCTGCGTGCCGGCCTCGAGGATCCGCGAGCTTGATGTCGTAGGCGGGCGAGATGATGATCAGCACGGCCGCGGTCTCGCCGAGCGCGCGGCCCAGTGCAAGCATCGACCCGCCGATGATCGCGCCCTTGCCGAACGGCAGCACGACCCGGCGGGCGACATGCCAGCGCGTGCCGCCGAGCGCCATCACGGCCTCGCGCTCACCGATCGGTGCCTGGTCGAAGACCGTCCGCATGACCGAGCACGCCAGCGGAATCGCCATCATCGCGACAGCGAGCCCGGCGATGAACGCCGAGCTGGTGTAGCGCGACTGCTGCCAGACCGGCGCGTTCGGATCGGTGTCGACGTGGAAGATCGGGAACCAGCCGAAGTGCTGGCTCAACCAGCGCGAGAACTCGATCGCGTGCGGCTGGAGCAGGTAGAAACCCCATAGCCCGTAGATGATGCTCGGCACCGCGGCCATCAGGTCGATGGCCGACACGAGATAGCTCTTGAGCCAGCGCGGCGCGTAGTCGGTGGTGAACAGCGCGAACATGATGGCCAGCGGAACGCTCGACCACCATCGCGACCAGCGCGACCTCGACCGTCCCGACCAGCACCGCCGAGATGCCGATCTTGTTCAGGCTCGGGATCCACTGGCTCTCGGTGAAGAAGCTCCACCCGTAGTGGTGCAGGGTCGGGATCGACTGGTAGCCGAGGAAGACGCCGATGGCGCCCGTCATCAACAGCACCGAGAAGCCGATGGTGCGCGCCGTCGCGTTGAAGACGTGGTCGGAACGGTCGAGCGCGGCGGTGATCTTGCGCGGGCGGCGCCGCCGTGTCGGGCTCGTCGACCTCGGGGCCGTCGGAGAACAGCAGTTGCGTGACCATCAGCCGAAACGCCCGTTGACGTAGTCGGCCGTGCGCGGGTCGCGCGGAGAGTTGAACAGCTGGCCGGTCGCGCCGGCTTCGACGATGTTGCCGGGTGTGCCCTGCTCGGCGAGGAAGAACGCGGCCTGCTGCGAGACGCGGGCGGCCTGCTGCATGTTGTGCGTGACGATGACGATCGTCAACTGCTCGCGCAGGTCGTGGATCGTCTCTTCGACTCGCCGGGTCGAGGTCGGGTCGAGCGCCGAGCACGGCTCGTCCATCAGCAGGACTTCGGGTCGACACCGCAAGCGCGCGAGCGATGCACAGCCGCTGCTGCTGGCCGCCCGACAGCGCCGAACCCGGACGGCTGAGCCGGTCCTTGACCTCGTTCCACAGCCCGGCACGGACGAGGCTCTGCTCGACGAGATCGCGACGCGCCGCGCGGGAGACCTTCGTCCCGGTGAACTCCAGACCGGCCGTCACGTTGTCGGCGATCGACATCGTCGGGAACGGGTTCGGCTTCTGGAACACCATGCCGATGCGCCGCCGGGCCTGGGTGACGCGGTAGCCCGGCGAGTAGATGTCCTCGCCGTCCAGCAGTACCTCGCCGGCGAGCTTGCGCCGAGGGCACCGCCTCGTGCATCCGGTTGAGGATGCGCAGAAAGGTCGACTTGCCGCAGCCGGACGGTCCGATCAGCGCCGTGACTGTCGCGCGCGGCATCGACAACGTGACGCCGTCGAGAACCTGGGTCGAGCCGAACCAGGCCGACACGTCGACCGCGTCGAGTTGCGCACCACCACCATCGCCACCACCCACGGCAGTCATCGGGGGCGCGATGACTGCCGTGGGGTTATCAAGCGGCGGGACGGGCCGTTGGGGTCGGCCCGTCCCGTTGGGGTTGTCGATCGTCACCGTCACCGGGTGACCTTCACTGTCACGATCGCCGACGTGGACGCCTTGTAGCTCGCCTTGTCCGACGGCGTGAACGTCGCCTTGAGCCGGTGCGAGCCGACCGCCAGCTTCGTCGTCGAGAAGGTCGCGACACCCGACTTGACCGCTGCCGAGCCGAGCTTCTTGCTGCCATCGAAGAACGCGACGCTGCCTGTGGTCGCCGGCCTCTCGGTCGCCGTGAGCGTCAGCTTCGCGCCGTGCCCGATGGTCGTCCTGGACGCCTTCAGCGATGTGGTCGTCCCCTGCGCACTGATCGTCAGAGTTTTCACGTTCGACGAGGAGCCCGCGTAGGTCTGCGTCGCCGTCGGTACGAAGGTCGCCTTGAGCCTGTGCGCGCCGCCGGCGAGCGTCGTGGTCGAGTAGCTCGCCTTGCCCGCCGACGCGGTGACCGTGCTGAGCACCTTGGTGCCGTCGAGGAACTTGACCTGGCCGGCAACGGCCGGCGACACATTCGCGGTCAGGGTGACCTTGGCACCGTGGACGGCGTTTGCCGGCAGCGTCAGCGACGTCGCGGTCGCCGTGAGCGGCAACTTCGTGTACTCGACCGACCAGGTGCTGTGCACCGTGTCGATCAGGATGTCGGCCGAGTCGTAGGTCGTGTTCGGTGATGTGTTGGCAGCACTGGTGGTCAGCCGCAGCTGGTAGACGTTCTGGTAGCCCGCCGCGGTGGTGGTCGGGAAGTCCGACTCCAGGTCGGCGATGGTGAAGTCGGTGCCCGCGCCGGTGACGACCGGCAGCGCACTCGATGCGAGCGGGCTCGGTGCGGCCGAGTTCGGATATTTGGTCGAGCCGGACAGCACATCGCCGTTCCACAGCGTGGGCGCTTGACCGCTGACGGGCAGATATCCGGACAACACCGCATTCGTGTCGCCGTGCCGAACCGCGGTCGTTCCTTCGACGAATGCCGCCAGCGGCTGGTCGTTGATCGATCCGCCGGTGATCTGGTTGCCCTGCGCGTTGAAGAACAGCAGGCCGCCGACCGAGCTCGCGTCCGGCTCCCAGGGCGGCGTCGTCGTCGCGGTGGCGGTCGCGGCGCCGAGCACCATGACGGCGGCGGCGGTCAGCAATCCGACGACCCCAGCGGTGACGCTGCGGCGAAGGGTGGAGGTCATGGTCAACGGCCTTTCTCGGAGGTGCCTTGAAGCGCAGGTAGTAGTTCGTGATCGGTCGGCGTCCTCGCATGGCGGCCCGCGGCCGGGCTGCTCCGGCGCACGTACCGGAGCACGCCGGCTGCAACGGCGAGCAGGACGCCGAGAGCGCAGAGCGCCAAGACGGTGTAGGTCGACCCGTTCGACTCGTGCGTCGCAGCGGGTACAGGTGCGGCCGCCGGAGTCCGCAGTGCGGACTTCGGCAGCAGCGTCGTTTCGACGGAGACGGCCGTCCCGGCGGTGCAGTCGACGGTGGTGCCGTCGACGGCCTGCCAGCTCGTCCCACTGACCTTGATGTCGAGTGCCTGGTAGCTGGTCGAGTCCATCGGACGTCCCGGTGCGGTGGCGTACAGCCGGAGCTGGATCAGGCCGTCCCACTTGGGTGGGAAGTCGGTGACGACGTGCTGCAACGCCGGGTCGCCGCCGGTGGCCGCGCTCATCGGATGTGCCGCGTTCGTGTAGCTGGAGTTGTCGGTGAGTTCTTCACCGCTCCACGCGTTGGCCGGCACGTTCTCGATGGGCTGGTAGGCGTAGAGGACCGCGCCCCGTCCCGTCCCGGTGTAGTCGGTAGGTGCCGCGACCGAGCCCACCGCGAGCGCCGCGAACGGCTGTGTGGCGGTGCTGCCACTGGTGATCTGATGGCCCTGGCTGTCACAAAGTCCCAAGGCACCGGTGACGGCCGGATCGGTGTACGGCACCGAACTCGACGCCTGGGCCGGCCCGGCGATCGCGCCCATCACGAGCAGCGCGATCACCGAGACACCGGCTCCGAGCAAACGGTTGACCACGCGTCAGCCCGAACTGGCGTTGCCGAGGTCGGCGTAGGACGGAGTGGTCCCGGCTGCCGCGATATCGGCGAGTCCGGCGGTCCCCTTCACGAAGGCCGTCCCACCGCTGAACAGCGCGGCCGCCCAGTTCTTGCCCGATCCCGGCTGCCAGACGGTCGACGAGGTGAGGTCGGACTGCCGGAAGATCACGTAGTGGTTGACCTGCGAGCTGTACGCGGTGCCGCTGCTCGGCGTCCCGGTGAGTGCGCTGACTCCCGGCGAGATGGCGCCGCCGCCGGGGTACGGGACGGTCGGGTCGTGGAAGTACCCGCTGTCGAACAGGTTCAGGCGGGCGCTCGAGAACGGCACGATCGCGTTGGCCGGCACGCTCGCGCCGGTGATCGCAGTCGGATCGTTCTGCTCGACCGTCTTGACGCTCGCGCTCAGGGTCGGAGCGGTGCCGCCGTTCGCGGTCTTCAGGTCGGCGAGGAACGTCTTGGTGATCGACGAGCTGCTGGGCGGGAGCAGCGGGATGATCGTGGCGCCTGACGAACCGCCGACGTCGCTCCACTTGGTGGCCGCGCCGGTGTAGATCGCAAGGAGCTGGCTGATGGACAGGCCGGCGGGCGCGTTGGTCGTGTTGTCCGCTGCGATCTGCACTGCGTCCGTGCCTAGCCGCACGACGTGCAGGTAGCCCCAGCCCAGGTTGCCCGCCGCGGACTGCTGCGCCGAGGTCGGCAGGCTGGCCGAGAAGACGAAGTTGATCGTCTCGGGCGTCCCGGTGTCGGCGAGCAGCGCGGTGATCGCCGCGCCGCTGCTCTGCACGCGCTGCACGGGTGACGTGCCTTCACGCAGGACGTCGGTCGCGTTCAACTGGATCGGCGTCGTCTGCGTGCTGCCATTCGCGTACGCCGCGCGGGCGTTGCCGTCGGGAGTCGCGTTGAAGGTCACCAGCTTGTAGCGGTTGCCGGTGGAGTTGTAGCCCTGGGTGCCCGAGATCGAGCTTCCGTCCGCGATGAACTGCAGGTCGTACTGGGGCGTGTCGCCACCGACGCCGACGACGTCCTGCGCGATCGGCGCGTAGTCGCCGTAGGCGTTCGACGCGGCCGCCATGCCGGCGACCAATGCGGTGGCTGCTGTGATCGTCAGCCCCGCCCTGACCATCTTCTTCACTGATTACGCCTTCCGTCGTGAAGCCTTGTCTTAATTCCTATAAGGATTAGCGGAAACATAGGAGATGTCGAAGTAGTCGTCAAGCGTTGTCGGCGCACCCTCGAGTTCGGGCGATCTGCCTACGAAATAGGACGATCCGGGGTTATCCGGGCTCGGTTTTGGGCCCATCGCGGCGAATGTCCGGGTTGGTTGTGAGGCTGGTCATTGGTTGCGCGCGACTCGCTTCCTCCCCGGCGCCGGCAAGATTTGGTCGGCGAGACGGCTGCGTGGGAGTGGGAAGCGAGTACATGTCGCCGCAACCGTCCGACGACGGTCATGCTGCTGGGGCGCGTCAACAACGACTACTTGAGACCGGCGAGCGCGTCGCGATCACCGAGTCGGGCAACTCGATCGGCATGCCTGCGCTACTGCGTTTGGTGGACGGATGCGAGCTGATCACGGCCGTGCGCGCGGCCACGGCTCTTTCTTCACCACCACCTCTCCCAATTGGCGCGGCCACGGCTGCTGCTTCCCCGGCTGCACGCGGCCCGCGTCCTGGTGCGAGGCGCACCACGTAATCCCGTGGCTAGAGGGCGGGCTGACCGACCTCGACAATCTCTGCCTGCTGTGCCGACTCCATCACCGCGAGTTCGAACGCACGCGGCTGGCTCGTGCGCATGGTCGAAGGTGTGCCGGAATGGATCCCGCCGCCGTGGCTGGATCCGTTGCAAGAGCCGCGACGAAACACCGCGCATCATCTGGCTCGGTTCGACTGGGTGGCCGAGCCAGTCAGTACGGCTCGCGCGCCGTGAAAGTCAGTGGTGCTGCAACCGCACCGTG
>CAVWSE010000030.1:0-43682 GCA_963757455.1 uncultured Actinomycetota bacterium | reverse complement strand
CAGACGGCGACGTCGTCGACGCGATGGCGGCCGTCGACGCTGCGGAACTCGCCGCCTCAGCCTGGGCCGCGACCGCACCGCGAACGCGCGCCGAGATCCTGCGCCGTGCGTTCGACCTGATGTCCGCGTCCGCTGATGAACTCGCCGCGCTGATCTCGCGCGAGAACGGCAAGGCGCTTCCCGACGCGCGTGGCGAGTTCGCATACGCCGCCGAGTTCTTCCGCTGGTACAGCGAGGAAGCCGTCCGTATCAACGGCGCGTTCGGACCGCGCCGTCCGGAGCCAACCAGATCATCGTCACGCACGAGCCGGTCGGCATCTGCGTCCTCGTCACGCCGTGGAACTTCCCGGCCGCGATGGCCACCCGCAAGATCGCTCCGGCGCTCGCCGCGGGCTGCACCATGGTGCTCAAGCCCGCGAGCGACACGCCGCTCACCGCACTCGCGATGGTCGCGATCCTCGAGGACGCCGGCGTTCCGCCCGGCGTCGTCAATGTCGTCACCAGCCGGCGGTCCGGGCCCGGTCGTGTCGGCGATGCTGCACGACCCGCGCGTGCGCAAGCTGTCGTTCACCGGCTCGACCGAGGTCGGCCGGGTGCTGCTGCGCGAAGCCGCCGACCGCGTCGTCAACTCCTCGATGGAACTCGGCGGCAACGCGCCGTTCCTGGTCTTCGCCGACGCCGACCTCGACGCCGCCGTCGACGGCGCGATGATCGCCAAGATGCGCAACGCCGGCGAGGCCTGCACCGCGGCCAACCGGTTCTACGTCGAAGCGTCGGTCGCCGACGAGTTCGCCGCGCCGCCTGGCCGAGCGCATGGCGGCGCTGATCGTCGGCCCGGGCACGGACGAGGCGAGCCAGGTCGGACCGCTGATCAACGCCGACGCCGTCGCCAAGGTCGACGAGTTGGTCACCGACGCGGTCGCAGCGCGGCGCCCGCGCCGTCGTCGGCGGCGACGCGGCCCGAGCGGCCCGGCTGTTTCTACGCACCCGACCGTGCTCGTCGACGTCCCGCCGGACGCCCAGATCCTGCGCGAGGAGATCTTCGGCCCGGTCGCGCCGATCGTCACGTTCACGAGCGAGGACGAGGCGATCGCGCTGGCCAACGACACCGAGTTCGGCCTCGTCGCTACGTCTACACCGGCGACCTCGCCCGCGGCATGCGGGTCAGCCGCAGGCTCGAAGCGGGCATGGTCGGCCTCAACCGCGGCCTCGTGTCCGACCCGGCGGCACCGTTCGGCGGCGTGAAGCAGAGCGGCATCGGCCGCGAGGGCGGCCACGAAGGCGTGCTCGACTACACCGAGTCGAAGTACGTGGCGGTGCAATGGTGAACGGGCTGCCGGGACTGCGCGGCGTCGACCACATCGGCATCACCGTCCCCGACCTCGGCGAGGCCGACCGGTTCCTCGTCGACGTGATCGGATGCGAGTACCTCTACTCGCTCGGCCCGTACCGGCACGACGACACCGATTGGATGGCCGACCATCTCGGCGTCGACGCCCGCGCGGTCATGCAGCGGCTGCATTTCTACCGCTGCGGCGGACAGGCGATCTTCGAGGTGTTCCAGTACGCGGCACCCGAGCAGGCGCGCGTCCCGCCGCGCAACAGCGACGTCGGCGGGCATCACGTCGCGCTGTACGTCGACGACCTGGACGCCGCGCTTGCGCACCTGCGGGAACACGACGTCGACGTGATGGCCGAACCCACCGCGAGCCGCGGCCCGAGCGAGGGCCAACGCTGGATCTACTTCCGCGCGCCCTGGGGCATGCAGTTCGAGCTGGTGTCCTATCCCGGCGGCAAGGCGTTCGATCGCGCGCGGCGGCACGGCATCGCGACGATACGGAGGTGGCATCGATGCCTGAACGCAACGAGCTTCGCCCCGACGTCGGTTGGACCGACTTCACGGTCACCGACGCCGACTGGGACGCCGCCGACCCGCAACTGCTGCTCGCGATGTTCGCGCAACTGGCGCTCATCCGCGCGTTCGAGCAGTACGTGCTCGAGCTCAGCACCGACGGTCTCATGCACGGCCCGGCGCACTCGAGCATCGGACAGGAGGGTGGCGCGGTCGGCTCGGTGCTCGCGCTCTCCGCCGGAGACACGGTCAACGGCTCACACCGTGGTCATCACCAGTTCCTCGCCAAGGCGTTGGCCCACGTCGAGCCGAAGGGCATCGACGCGTTGCAGCCGTACTCCGACGACGTCCGCATGGTGCTCACACGCACGCTGG
This sequence comes from uncultured Actinomycetota bacterium, assembly GCA_963757455.1. Lineage (GTDB taxonomy): Bacteria > Actinomycetota > Actinomycetes > Mycobacteriales > Jatrophihabitantaceae > RYN-133. Next base: position 41,455 of record CAVWSE010000030.1, on the reverse strand, counting down.
CCGAGATCTGCGGCCTCGATCAGGGTTGGAGCCACGGCCGCGGCGGATCGATGCACCTGCAGTGGAAGGCGGCTGGTGCGATCGGCACGAACGCGATCGTCGGCGGCGGAGTTCCGCTCGCGGCCGGGTCTGCGTGGGCGCATCGCCAGGCCGGGACCGATGCCGTCGCGGTCACCTACTTCGGCGACGGCGCCATCAACATCGGTTCGACGTTGGAGACGTTCAACCTCGCCGCAGCGTGGGACCTTCCGCTTTGCCTGTTTGTCGAGAACAACCAGTACGCGGTATCGACATCGGTGCGTGAGGCGACGGGCGAGCCGCGGCTGTCCGGACGGGGCCCCGGTTTCGGTATCGCGAGCTGGCGTGTCGACGGCATGAATCCGCTGGCCGTCCATCTGTGCATGCAGGACGCGCTGGCACACCTACGGGCCGGCGACGGTCCCGTTCTCGTCGAAGCTGATCTCTATCGGTACTTCCACCAGAACGGCGCCTTCCCGGGCAGCGCGTTCCGCTACCGCAGCAAGGACGAGGAAGCATCCTGGCGCTCCCGCGACCCGATCGATCAGCTCGTGCACCATCTCGCCCGACGGGAGATCCTGACCGAGGGGGAAACCCACGCCGCCGAGAAGCGGCCGGCCAGGCGATGGCCGACATCGGCGCCGAGCTGGTCGAGGCCGACCCGACCGGCAAGCCCGGCGCGCGACGCATCAAGGCATCGTTGTGGCCCGATCCCGGCTACGCGCACTATGGCGTGCGCGGAGACCTCAGCGAGTTCGCCACTGCGCGCACCGATTTCACCGGCGAGATCGCCGACATGAAATTCATCGACGCGGTCGCCGCTGTGATGCGCCGCCGGATGGACACCGACGACCGGATCGTCGTCCTCGGCGAGGACGTGCACCGCCTCAACGGCGGCACGAACGGCGCGACGCGTGGCCTGGGCGAGGCCTATCCCGACCGCGTCCTCGGGACGCCGATCAGCGAGAACGCCTTCACCGGACTCGGCGGCGGCATCGCGCTGGACGGACGGTTCCGTCCCGTCGTCGAGCTCATGTACGCCGACTTCATGTGGGTCGCAGCCGACCAGCTGTTCAACCAGATCGGCAAGGCCCGGCACATGTACGGCGGTGACGGCGCGGTGCCGTTCGTGCTCCGTAGCAAGGTCGCGATGGGGACGGGCTACGGCTCGCAGCACTCGATGGATCCGGCCGGCATCTTCGCGACCGCACCCGGCTGGCGCATCGTCGCACCCACGACGCCCTACGACTACGTCGGGCTGATGAACTCGGCCCTACAGTGCGCCGACCCGGTCGTCGTACTCGAACACGTCGACCTGTACGGCAGCACCGGCCCCGGTCCGGTCGACGACCTCGACTTCTGCATCCCCGTCGGCTCGGCTGCCGTGCGCCGCGAGGGAAGCGACGTCACCGTGCTCACCTACCTCGCGATGACGCAGTACGCGCTTGCTGCGGCCGACGCCGTGCCGGACGTGGCTGCGGAGGTCATCGACCTGCGGTGGCTCGACCGTGCGTCGCTCGACTGGGACACCATCGGCGCGAGCATCCGCAAGACGAACCGGGTGCTCATCGCCGAACAGGGACCACTTGGTACGTCCTACGGCAGTTGGCTCGCCGACGAGATCCAGCGGCGCTACTTCGATTGGCTCGATCACCCGGTCGAGCGAGTGACCGGCGGTGAGGCCTCGCCGAGCATCAGCAAGGTGCTCGAGCGTGCGGCGATGGCCGAGCAGGCCGAGATCGAAAGCGCGCTACGCACGCTCGGAGGGCACTGACCGATGGCGCAACTGCTGCGGATGCCGGAGGTCGCCGCGAACACGAACGAGGCCGTGCTCGGATCATGGCAGATCGGCGAGGGCGCATCGTTCGCCGCCGGCAGTGTGCTCGCGACGGTCGAGACGGCGAAAGCCGCCGTCGACATCGAAGCCGAGCACGACGGCGTGCTCGTGCGCGCTCTCGTCGCCGCCGGCAGCGAGGTCGCCGTCGGCGACGCGATCGCGCTGCTCGCCGGTCGGGACGAGCCGCTCGTCGACGCCGATGCCGAGCTCGAAGCCCTGCTCGGCGAACCGGGCGCAGCGCAACAGCCGCCGCCCGACCCGGCAGCGACACCGGCGCGGCTGTTCATGAGCCCGCTCGCACGAAGGCTCGCGCGCGACGCCGGTGTCGACGGCGCGCGGCTGCGCGGGACGGGTCCGAACAACCGCATCGTCCGACGTGACGTCGAGGCGGCGATCGCCGCTGAGCACGGCGCGCCATCGGCCGTCGAGGACGGGGGCGTGCCGCACACCCGGATGCGCGCGGCGATCGCCGCCAACCTCGTCGCGAGCAAGCGCGACGTCCCGCACTTCTACGTGCGCGGCACCGCCGACGTCGACAAGCTGCTTGAGCTGCGCGCCGATCTGAACAGCGCAGCAGGCCCGCGGATCTCGGTCAACGACCTCGTCCTCAAGGCCGTGGGGCTCGCGCACGTACGTGAGCCGGCGATGAACGTGATCTGGACCGACACCGCAGTGCGCACCTTCGACACGGCCGACATATCGCTCGCGATCGCCACCGAGGGCGGCCTCGTCGTCCCGGTCGTGCGCGCGGTCGAGACGCTGCGCATCGGCGCGTTGGCCGAGACGACCGCCGACCTGGCTGAACGCGCCCGCGCAGGCACATTGCGCCAGCACGAGCTCGAGGGCGGCACGAGCACATTGACGAACCTGGGCATGTTCGGCACCGACGAGTTCGCTGCAATCATCAACCCGCCGCAGAGCTCGATCGTCGCGGTCGGTGCTGTGCGACAAGACGCGGTGGTGCGCGACGGTCAGGTGCGCGCGGCATCGGTGCTCACCGTCACCGTCTCGGTCGATCACCGCCCGATCGACGGCGTCATTGCAGCGCGTTGGCTGCGCGAGCTGATCACGTTGCTTGAGAACCCGGTGTCGTTGCTGCGTTGACCAACCCCGTCCGCCGCCGCGATCCGGTGGCCGAGCAGGATGTAGGCATGGACTTTCGCTACCTGGGCAATTCCGGAATGCAGATCTCCGAGATCGTGTACGGCAACTGGCTCACGCACGGCTCGCAGGTCGAGAACGATGTTGCGACTGCGTGCGTGCGCGCGGCGCTCGAGGCCGGCATCAGCAGCTTCGACACCGCCGACGTATACGCGAACGGTGCCGCCGAGCAGGTGCTCGGCGACGCACTGAAGGGCGAGCGACGCGAGTCGCTCGAGATCTTCACGAAGGTGTTCTGGCCGGTCGGTGAGGGCGGCAAGAACGACGTCGGCCTGTCGCGCAAGCACATCATGGAAGCGATCGACAACTCGCTGCGCCGGCTTCAGACCGACTACGTCGACCTGTACCAGGCGCACCGCTACGACAAGTTCACCCCGCTCGAAGAGACGATGCAGGCGTTCGCCGATGTAGTGCACGCCGGCAAGGCGCTCTACATCGGCGTCAGCGAGTGGGCTCCCGAGCAGATCGCCGCGGGCCACGAGCTCGCGCAGCAGCTGGGCATCCGGCTCATCTCGAACCAGCCGCAGTACAACATGCTGTGGCGCATCATCGAGGACGAGGTCGTGCCGACCAGCTCCGACCTCGGCATGAGCCAGATCGTGTTCTCGCCGATCGCGCAGGGTGTGTTGACCGGCAAGTACCTGCCCGGTCAGGACGCGCCAGCGGGTTCTCGCGCGACCGACACCAAGGGCGGCGCGAACATGATCTCGCGCTGGCTGGACGACGACGTGCTCACCAGCGTGCAGCAGCTCGTCCCGATCGCCGACGGACTCGGGATGTCGATGGCCGCGCTGGCCGTGGCCTGGGTGCTCCAGAACGACAACGTGGCCGCGGCGATCATCGGCGCGTCCCGTCCGGAACAGGTGGCCGAGAACGTGAAGGCGGCGGGCGTGAAGCTCGATGCCGAGACGCTCAAGCGTATCGACGAGGCGCTCGGCGACGCCGTCAACCGCGATGCCGCACAGGTGATCAAGTCGACGCCGTCGCGCCGGCCGGGTTCGTAAGGACTTCGTTCTTGTAACGCTCGCGCCGCCCCTCGACACTGCACCTGCAGACGAGGCGAGGAGCGGCGACGATGAGCGGGACGGCGTCACGATGGCACCGAGTGGACGAGCGCGACGTCCCGGCCGACGGGCGGGTCAGCAGCGTCGAGGTGGACGGGCGCACCGTCGCGCTCGCCCGCTGCGGCGAGCGGCTCGGTGCGCTCAACAATCATTGCCCGCACCAGGGCGGCCCGTTGGGCGAGGGCTCGATCGAGAAGGGCCTGCTGCGCTGCCCGTGGCACGGCTACGACTATGACCCGATCACCGGCCTGCCGCCCGCCGGCTTCAGCGACGGCGTCCCGAGCTACCCGGTCGAAGAGCGCCCGGACGGCGTTTTCGTCGAGTTGCCCGACGTGCCGCCACAGGTGCGCACTGTCGGCGACGTCCTCGTAGAGACGTTGGTTGCGTTCGGCATCACCCACGTGTTCGGGATGGTCGGTCACTCCAACCTCGGCTTCGCCGACGCGCTGCGCCGTGCTGAGCAACGTGGCGAGATTACCTACGTCGGCATTCGCCATGAAGGCGCGGCGGCGTTCGCCGCGAGCGCGTACGGCAAGCTGACCGGCCGGCCGGCCGCGTGCTTCGCGATCGCCGGTCCCGGCTCGACCAACCTGCTGACCGGTCTTTATGACGCCAAGCTCGACGGCGCTCCCGTGGTCGCCATTTCCGGACAGGTGCCGTCGTCGGTGCGTGGGCGTGGCGCGTTCCAGGACCTCGACCTGACGGCAGTGTTCTCCGACGTCGCGGTATCGACCGAGGTCGTCCAAGCGGGAAGCGACTACGCCGAGCTGGCCGCGCTTGCCGTCAAGCGCGCGATCGACGGCCGCGGCGTCGCACACCTCGTGCTCCCCGACGAGGTTCAGGTCCTGGCGTCCCAACAAGTACATGCCGCCCCGACCGGACGGTTCACCGAGCGTCGCATCCTGCCGGACGACGATGCGCTCAACCGGGCCGCGGCTCTCGTTCGAGACGCACAGCGCCCGGTGTTCATCGTCGGGCACGGCGCCCGCGAAGCCCGCGCCGAAGTGCGTCGCTTCGCCGAACGACTCGGCGCACCCGTGCTCACCACCTTCAAGGCCAAGGGACTGATTCCTGACAGCCATCCGCTCGGTGCCGGCGTGCTCGGCCGCAGTGGCACACCAGTGGCGAGTTGGTTGATGAACGAGTCCGACCTCATCGTGGTCGTCGGCGCGTCGTTCTCGAACCACACCGGCATCGCCACCTACAAGCCGATCGTGCAGATCGACGACGCGCACACGGCGATCGGGCGATTCAACGCGGTGACCGAACACCTGCTCGGCGACGCCGCCCTGACCGTGACCGCGCTCGACGACCGCGTCGGCGCGGCAGCGGCGACTGATCAACGTGCCGACGTCGCAGGGCGGTGGGCAATCTGGCGTGCCGAGAAGGCGCGTCGCGTGGCGGACGACCGCGGCGCCGGTGTGTCGGCCGCAGCGGTGTTCGACGCGCTCGCACGGCACTTGCCGCACGATGCGGTCGTAGCAGTCGACGTCGGCAACCACGCCTACTCGCTCGGGCGCTATCTCGAGTCGGCAGGGCAGCCGGTGCTGATGTCCGGTTACCTCGGCTCGATCGGCTTCGGCTATCCCGCCGCGCTCGGCGCATGGGCAGGCGCGCCAGGGCGTCCGGTTCTCGCCGTAACCGGTGACGGTGGATTCGGCCAGTACAGCGCGGAACTGCTCACCGCGGTCAAGTACGGCGTCCCCATCAAGCACCTACTGCTGGACAACGGGTCACTCGGCAAGATCAGCAAGGAACAGCTCGCTGCTGGTCTGCCGGTTTGGCACACGACGTTGCACAACCCCGACTGGGCGGCCTATGCCGAACTGTGTGGTGCGACCGGCATCCGGGTCGAGCGCCGCGACCAACTCGATGCTGCGTTCGAACAGCTCTTTGCAGCGGACGGTCCGGCGCTGCTGTGCGTGCAACAGGATCCGCAACTCATCTGACGACCACACCGAAGGACGTGTTCATGACACCGAGCTATGACGACCTGCGCGCACTGTTCATCAACTGCACGCTGAAGCCGTCACCCGAAACCAGCAACACCCAGGGCCTGATCGACGCGAGCGCGCACATCATGCGGACGAACGGCGTGCACGTCGACATCGTGCGTGCGGTCGACCACGACATCGCCACAGGCGTGTGGCCCGACATGCGCGAACACGGCGCCGCCACCGACGACTGGCCCGCCATCTTCGAGACCGTGTTGGCAGCCGACATCCTCGTACTCGCCGGACCGATCTGGCTCGGCGACAACAGCTCGGTGATGAAACGCGTCCACGAACGGCTCTACGGCGGATCGCACCTGCTCAATGATCGCGGCCAGTATCTGTATTACGGCCGGGTCGGCGGCTGCTTCATCACCGGCAACGAGGACGGCATCAAGCACTGCGCGATGAACGTGCTCTACACGCTGCAACACATCGGCTACACGATCCCGCCGCAGGCGGACGCCGGTTGGATCGGCGAGGCGGGGCCGGGACCGTCCTATCTCGATCCTGGTTCGGGCGGACCGGAGAACGACTTCACCAACCGCAACACCACGTTCATGACGTGGAACCTGATTCACCTCGCGCGCATGCTCAAAGACGCGGGTGGAATCCCCGCCCACGGCAACCAGCGCTCCGAATGGGAGGCCGGATGCCGGTTCGACTACGAGAACCCGGAGTATCGCTGACTTCGGTCCTTATCCCGGCGCGGTGCGCCTCACTAGGGTGTGCACCGGAGCCTTGGATGGACACCAGTGACGGCGAGATCGTCGACGCGCTGCGTGCAGGGGACGAGCGTGCGTTCATCGAACTCGTCGACCGGCACAGCGCGGCAATGCTTGCTGTCGCGCGCCGCTACGTAGCGTCACCCGACGTCGCCGAAGACGTCGTCCAAGACACGTGGGTCGCGGTGCTGAAGGGCATCGACGGGTTCGAGGGACGGGCAAGCCTGCGCACATGGCTGTTCCGGGTGCTGATCAACATCGCGAAGACGCGCGGGATCCGCGACAAGCGACTTCTGCCCGTGGGCTCCGCGGCAGACGCCGAGCCCACGGTGCGCGCGGACCGCTTCCGTCCTGCTGAGGATCGCTGGCCGGGTCACTGGGTGCAATTCCCCGAGCCATGGGTCGACTCGCCGGAACGCCGTCTCGAAGCGAGCGAGACGCTCGACGTCGTCCGCACGGCCTTGGCGGCGCTGCCCGAGTTCCAGCGCCTGGTCGTGGCCCTGCGAGACGTCGAGGGTTACACCTCGGTCGAGGTGTGCGACTTGCTCGACCTCACCGCCGCGAACCAGCGGGTGTTGCTGCATCGCGGCCGCGCCCGCGTGCGTGAGGCGCTGGCCGGATACTTCGAGGTGGCGTCGTGATCGATGACGATCTCGCCTGCCAGCAGTTCGTCGAACTGGTCACCGAATACCTCGACGACGCGATGGCGCCCGAGGTGCGATCACGGTTCGAACGGCACCTGGCCGAATGTCCGGGCTGCGCCGACTACCTCGACCAGATCCGTGCTACGCGACGTGCCCTGGGCAGGATCGACATGGACGCACTGTCCGATGAGGCCCGTGATCAACTGCTGACCACGTTCCGATCGTGGCGCTCACGCCGTTCCGGGGGTTCGGGCACCGGCTGAGCGCCGCGCAGCAACGCGAGCGCCGTCGGGGGGAAGATCAGCACCGAGAGCAGGCCGGCACACACGATGGCGGCTGCGGTCACCGGCGACAGCTTGCCGAGCGCCACGCCGAGTTGTGTCGCGGTGACCAGGAAGGGCAGCGATGTCGCCTGCAGCAGGCCGACGGCGCTCGCGGCGCGCACACCGATCGTGCGGGCGACCAGCAGCGCCGGCGTCCCGCGCACCACCAGCAGAAGCACCAGGAACACCGGAACGCGCACGAGCGCGCCCGGCGAGTGCATCAGCCCGGTGAGATCGAGGCGAACCCCGCTGCTGACGAAGAAGACCGGGACGACGAAGCCGAATCCGATCGCGTCGAGCTTCGTGCGCAGGTACGGGTGCGAGCTCGAGTCGCGATCAACCAATCCGACGACTGCGCCCGCGAGGAAGGCGCCGAGAATGCTTTCCAGACCGAACCTCGTGGCCAGCGCGACAAACGTGATGAGCAGGACGACCGCGAGACGAACCCGGATCTCTGCAGTCGTGTCCTGCAACTTGACCAGCAGGTCGCCCAACCGCATCGAGCGTCCGGCGCGAAGGATCGCCACTGCGGTCACGCCGATGACGGCCGCGAACGCGCCGAGCAGGACGACCTTCGCGCCCGTACCGCCGCCCGAAGTGGAGAAGAAGAACGACAGCAGGACGATGGCGGCGAAGTCCGCCACGCTCGCAGACGCGATCGCGAGCTGGCCAACCGCGCTGTGCCCCTGCCCGGCGTCCTTGAGCACGGGCACGACGAGGCCGAGCGATGTTGCCGAGAGCGCGATCGCGATGAGAAGCGGTTCACTCGTCCAGCCGATCGACTGGGCGGCTGCTCCACCGGCCAGTCCGAGCACGAGCGTCACGGCGTAGCCGCCGCATGCGACGGCGAGAGCGCGGCCGCGGAGCCGCATCAGGTCGATCTCGAGCCCGGCGAGGAACAGCAGGAAGGCGAGGCCGATCAGCGAAAGGATCTGCACCGGTGCGTCGATGGTGACCCATCCGAAGCCGGTCGGGCCGACGATGATCCCCGCGACGATCTCGACCACGACGGCCGGGATCCGGAGCCGTGGAACGGCGGCCACCGACAGCGGCGCGAGCACCGCGATCACGCAGATGATCAGCAGATTGTCGAACGACACGTCAGGCATGCCATGTCAGTCTCGGCAGGGACGTCCGGCGTTTCACACCGAGTTCTTGCAGAGTCGTTACGCGTGCTGACGCGCAGACTCAGCCGGCCAGTGGTGCCCGCTCGTAGGTGACGTAGCCGCCGTGATCGGCGACCGGCGTGAATCCGGCGTTCTCGACAAGCGTGACGGCGGCGGTGTTTCCGACCCACACGGTGAGCTGGCAGTGGCGCTGCTCGGCGTCGGCGGCGGCAACGACGTCGGCCAGCAACGCACCCGCGAGGCCGAGCCGGCGGTGGCCCAACGAGATGGTGATGTCGACGATGGTGGTCACCGGGCCGCTGCCATCGACGAGCAGGCGGCCGACCGGCTTGTCGTCGACGACGAGAATCTCGTTGACGGCGTTCGGGTGCGAGGTCGCGTACATGCGTCGCTGCGCGCGGAACTGCATGTCGATCAGGACGAAGCGGGTGTCGGTCGGGAGCACGGCCAACTCGAGGTGCGAGTCGGCGAACAGTGAGCGCAGCAGCGGCTTGTCAGCGGGAGTGGCCGGCCGTCGCGTGATCGCCGAATGGCGCTGCACGCTGGTCATCGCGAGATCTCCTGAACTGCTTCCTGGACAACCAAGCGAGCATAGGACCGCGAATTGAGCACGCACTGAAAGTTGATCACATTTTTAGTGATCGGCCGGCAACTCGTGAACTTGAATGTCCCGAAACGGGACAGATCACCCGCGATTGGCGAGGGTGTGTCAGCTCTTGCGACGCCGGATGGTGTTCGCGATGAAGGCGATCGGGTCGTACTTCTTGTCGACCACGCGCTCCTTGAGCGGGATGAGGGCGTTGTCGGTGATCTTGATGTGCTCAGGGCACACCTCGGTGCAGCACTTGGTGATGTTGCACATGCCGAGCCCGTACTCGTCCTGCGCCGCTTGCTTGCGGTCGAGCGTGTCGAGCGGGTGCATGTCGAGTTCGGCCGTGCGCATCAGGAAGCGCGGCCCGGCGTAGGCCTCTTTGTTGTCCTCGTGATCACGGATCACGTGACACACGTCCTGGCACAGGAAGCATTCGATGCACTTGCGGAACTCCTGCGAGCGCTCGACGTCGGACTGCGCCATGCGGTACTCGCCGGGCTTCATGTCCGGCGGTGCGAACGCCGGGATCTGCTGGGCCTTCTTGTAGTTGTAGGACACGTCCGTGACGAGGTCCTTCATCACGGGGAAGGTGCGCATCGGCGTAACGGTGATCGTCTCGTCCTGGCTGAAGGTCGACATGCGAGTCATGCACATCAGCCGGGGCCGACCGTTGACCTCGGCACTGCACGAACCGCACTTGCCGGCCTTGCAGTTCCACCGCACCGCAAGGTCACCGGCCTGGGTGGCCTGCAGGCGATGGATGATGTCGAGCACGACCTCGCCCTCGTTCACCTCGACGGTGAAGTCCTGCAGATCGCCGCCATCGGCATTGCCGCGCCAGACCCGGAAGTGTGCGTCGTACGCCATTACGCGTTGGCTCCTGCTTCTGCTTCGACCTTCTCGACGATGTCAGGATTGTCGTCCGGGATCGAGGCGATCTCCTCGTCCGTGTAGTACTTCTTGAGTTCGTCCTTGGTGAACAGCTCGAGCAGGTCTTGACGCATCGGCGGCATCGGCTGTTCCACCACGTCGATGTCGCCGGCGTCGTTGAGCGTGCAGATCAGGTTCACCTGGCGCCACTTCGAGCTCATCTTCGGGAAGTCGTCACGGGTGTGCCCGCCGCGTGACTCTTCGCGAATGAGCGCAGCCCGCGCGACGCACTCGGCGATCGAGAGCATGTTGCGCAGGTCGAGCGCGAGGTGCCAGCCCGGGTTGAACTCGCGGCCGCCGGTCGCCTTCATGTGCTGCGCGCGCTCCTTCAGCTTCTCGAGGCGCTGCAGCGCGTCCTCGATCTCGCTGCGCTTGCGGATGATGCCCACGAGGTCGTTCATCACCTGCTGCATCTCGGCGTGCAGGTCGTACGGGTTCTCGCCGTCGTCCTTCTCGAGCGGGGCCAGTGCGGTCTGCTGGCACGTGGCGATCTGCTCGTCGGTGATCGTCGGGTACTTGCCCTTGAGCGCCTTGACGTAGGCCGCAGCGCCTTCACCGGAACGCCGTCCGAACACCAGCAGGTCGGACAGCGAGTTGCCGCCGAGCCGGTTCGAACCGTGCATGCCGCCGGCCACCTCGCCGGACGCGAACAGACCGGGCACACGCTCGGCCGCCGCGGTGTCGGCCTCGACCTCGATGCCGCCCATCACGTAGTGACAGGTCGGGCCGACCTCCATCGGCTCTGCCGTGATGTCGACGTCGGCCAGTTCCTTGAACTGGTGATGCATCGACGGCAGGCGCCGCAGGATCTCGTCCTTCGGCAGGCGCGAGGCGATGTCGAGGAACACGCCACCGTGCGGCGATCCTCGTCCGGCCTTCACCTCGGAGTTGATGGCGCGGGCCACCTCGTCGCGGGGGAGCAGGTCGGGAGTGCGCTTGTTGTGGTCAGGGTCCTTGTACCAGGCGTCGGCCTCGGCCTCGTTGTCGGCGTACTGCGCGCGGAACACGTCCGGCACGTAGTCGAACATGAACCGCTTGCCGTCGGAGTTCTTCAGCACGCCACCGTCGCCGCGCACGCCCTCGGTGACGAGAATGCCCTTCACCGACGGGGGCCAGACCATGCCGGTCGGGTGGAACTGCACGAACTCCATGTTGAGCAGCGTCGAGCCGGCCCGCAGTGCGAGACCCATGCCGTCGCCGGTGCACTCCCACGAGTTGGACGTGACCTTGAACGACTTGCCGATGCCGCCGGTCGCGAGCACGATCGCCGGCGCCTTGAACACGACGAACTTGCCGGTCTCGCGCCAATAACCGAAAGCGCCGGAAACCGCGCCGTCCTCGGTCTGGATGAGGTCGGTGATCGTCAGCTCGGCGAACACCCGCAGGTTCGACTCGTCGGCGCCGGTGTCCTCGCCCTTCTTGCGGGCATCACCTTGCTGCAGCGAGACGATCTTCTGCTGCATCGTGCGGATGAGTTCGAGACCGGTGCGGTCACCGACGTGCGCCAGGCGCGGGTATTCGTGCCCGCCGAAGTTGCGCTGGCTGATCCGGCCGTCCTTGGTGCGGTCGAACAGCGCACCGTAGGTCTCGAGCTCCCACACGCGGTCGGGCGCCTCTTTGGCGTGCAGCTCGGCCATGCGCCAGTTGTTCAGGAACTTCCCGCCGCGCATCGTGTCGCGATAGTGCACCTGCCAGTTGTCGTTCGCGTTCGCGTTGCCCATCGCGGCCGCGCAACCGCCCTCGGCCATGACGGTGTGTGCCTTGCCGAACAGCGACTTGCAGATCACGGCGACCTTCAGGCCGGCTTCGTGCGCCGCGATCGCCGCGCGCAGTCCCGAGCCGCCCGCGCCGATGATCAGCACGTCGTAGGAGAACTTCTCGATTTCCTTTGTTTCGGTCATCCCTCTTCCTTCCGACCGCTCGCTCGGCTCGGGCCGGGCGTCAGAGGGAATGCTCCTCCGTCGCAGGGGACCGAAACCTCTTCGCGCAGGCGCTCATCGCGTGCCACGTCAGTTGATAATTCTGAGATCGGAAAATGCTCCTGAAGAGACAAGCGCGATGTAGCCGTCCGTGAGCATGAGCGTCGCGAGCGTCGTCCAGGCCAGCTGCATGTGCTTGGCATTGAGCTTGGAGACGAACGTCCACGCCTTGTACCGGAGCGGATAGCGCGAGAAGCTGCGCACCCGGCCGCCGATGATGTGCCGGCACGAGTGGCACGAGAGCGTGTACGCCCAGAGCAACGCGACGTTGGCCACCATGATCAACGTTCCCAGGCCGATACCGAACCCGCCGTCGGCGCCTTGGAACGAACGCACCGCGTCGTAGGTGTTGATCAGTGAGATCACGACGGCCGCGGCGAAGAAGTACCGATGCAGGTTCTGGAAGATCAGCGGGAACTTCGTCTCGCCCGAGTACGACTTGTGCGGCTCGGCGACGGCGCACGCCGGCGGCGACTGCCAGAACGCGCGGTAGTAGGCGCGGCGGTAGTAGTAGCAGGTCAGGCGGAAGCCGAGCAGGAACGGCAGGACGAGCAGCGCGAGCGGGATGAACGGCGGGAAGTGGCCGAACCAGGTGCCGAAGTCACGAGCGTCGGACGGGCACGAGGCGCTCACGCACGGCGACGAGAACGGCGACAAGTAGTGGTACTGCTGCACGAAGTACGCGCGCTGACTGACTGTGCGTACCAGGGCGTACAGCACCCAGATCGTCAGCAGGGTGAAGGTGAGCAGCGGGGCCTTGCGCCAGTTGTCGGTGCGCAGCGTCCGGGCCGCGATCGACGCTCGCCCTGGGGCGGCGGTTCCGCTCTGCATGCTCTTCGTTGGCATGCTTCCCGCGCGCGTCATGTAGATCCTCTCGACCAGAGACGTTGTGCAACACCGTTCTACTCGGACGAAACCAGCCTGAGTGTCGCCCAACCAGTAGATGTTGCCAACATCTCGCGTGCGCCTGCGCACGGGGGTCGGGCAAGCGCCCGGAGGCGGCAGAAGTTGTGCGGCGCTCATGTAGACTTCTCGGCTGGCGCTCGCTCCGTATCGGAACGAGCGACTGCCCCTTTAGCTCAGTCGGCAGAGCGTCTCCATGGTAAGGAGAAGGTCTACGGTTCGATTCCGTAAAGGGGCTCTGGTGCCCCGCCGGGGCACCCGGGCGGGGTAGCTCAGTCAGGTAGAGCAAGCGGCTCATAATCGCTGTGTCGCCGGTTCAAGTCCGGCCCTCGCTACGCTTGAGCGGACGCTCTGCGATCCAAAGACAATCTGCGAAAGGCAAGACCAGTGGCAGCCACCGACGTACGTCCGAAGATCACCTTGGCGTGTCAGGTGTGCAAGCACCGCAACTACATCACGGTCAAGAACCGGCGTAACGACCCCGACCGGCTCTCGATGAACAAGTTCTGCCCGAACTGCGGCAAGCACACCGAGCACCGCGAAACTCGCTGATCTTTCGTTTCACAGGCCCCGCCAACAACGCTTGGCGGGGCCTTTTGGCGTCCCTGCCGGCCGGTGAACGCGTGACATGATGTCGCAGTGAACGAGAGCGACGGACGGCGGCTGCGGTGGGCAGAACACCGCACCCAGCGCCGCGCCGCGTTCGTGGCTGCGGGGGTCGCCGCGGTCGACGAGTTCGGCCCGGCGACCAGTGCCGAGCAGATCGCCGACGCCGCCGCAGTGAGCCGCACCGTGCTCTACCGCTACTTCCGCGACAAGGACGACCTGCGCCAGGCCATCGCCGACGACATCGTCGGACGGGTCATCGCGAGCGTGATGCCGCATCTCGTCCTCGATGCGGAGTCGACGCCTCGCGACGTGATCACCAGCACGACGTCCACGATCATCGGCTGGTTCGACGAGCACCCCAACTTCTACGCGTTCCTGCGCGAACGGCAGTCGCTCGGCGCGGTCGAGACGACGCTGGCCGATCGCGTCGCGTACTTGCTGCAGGGGCTGATGTTGTTCTTCGGCATCGACTCCGACCAGGCCGAACCCGGCGCGTACGGGCTCGTCGGTTTCGTCGAATCAAGTTGCGCCTGGTGGCTCGCGCGCCGCGGCCAACCCGAGACGATGTCGCGCGACCGCTTCACCGAGAGCGTGTGCCAGGCGATCTGGTACATGCTCGACGGGTTCGCCCGCACGAGCGGCATCGCGATCGGCTACGACGACCCGTTGCCGTTCGCGGCACTGACCGGAGGTGCTCAGTGAGCGACCACGCGAACGACGACGAAGGCTACGACGGACCGGCCGCCGTCCTGCTCGACGGCGAATCGTTCGACGTGTCCGCACGATTGGCCGGCGCGTTCGACCCGATCGCCGGGAAGTACCACTGGTACGGGCGGGTGTCGGCCGAGCGCGACCTCACATCGCTGGCCGGCAAGCGGGTGTCTCTACGCACGCCGCACGGTGTTGTCGACACCACCCTGGCCGATCTCGACCCGTGGGGACGTGCGCGGGTCGAGGGATTCGGCACAGCGCCCTTCGAAGTGGCGACCTCGCTGCCCTAGGTTGGCGGTATGCCAGTCAACGAGTCGTTCATCGGTCGCTCGTACCCGCCGACGCCGACGTACCGGGTCAGCCGCGAGAAGATCCGCGAGTTCGCCAACGCGATCAACGACCAGAATCCCGCGTACCACGACGTCGAGGCCGCCCGAGCCCTCGGCCATGCCGACGTCGTCGCACCGCCGACCTTCGCGATCGTGCTGTCGCTGCCGGCCGGCGCGCAGTTCATCGCCGATCCCGAGGCCGGTGTCGACTACAGCCGGGTGGTGCACGGCGAGCAGCGCTTCGTGCACACGCGTCCGATCGTCGCCGGCGACGAGCTGCAGGTGACGCTGACGGTCGAGAACATCCGCGTCGCTGCGGGCAATGAACTGATCACCAACAAGTCCGAGGTCAAGACGGTCGACGGCGAGCTCGTCACCACCGCCTACGGCGTGATCGTGGTTCGGGGGAACTGATGGCAACCGTTGGCGACAAGATCCCCGCGCAGGACTTCCCGATCAACCGCTTCGACCTGATCCGCTACGCGGGCGCGTCCGGCGACTTCAACGTCATTCATTGGAACGAGCGCGTTGCGACCTCGGTCGGGCTGCCGAACGTGATCGCGCACGGGATGTTCACGATGGCCGAGGCCGTGCGCGTAGTGACCGACTGGGCCGGCGATCCCGCCGCCGTCGTCGAGTACGGCGTGCGCTTCACCCGTCCCATCGCCGTCCCGGATCCCGAAGGCGCGACGCTGCACGTCGAGGGTGAAGTACGGGGCGTCCGCGACGACGGCCTCGTCGACATCGACCTCACCGCGACCGTCAACGGTCAGACCGTCCTCGCCAAGGCCAAGGTCGTCGCCAAACCACCGGCCTGATTCTCTGGCCAGGGCGCCGCCGGCTTTGCCCCGCGTGGGCCTGGCTTTGCCCCGCGTGGGCCTGGCTTTGCCCCGCGTGGGCCTGGCTTTGCCCCGCGGCGACACGCTGTCACGGCGAAATCGCGTGCATACGCGGGGCAAAGCGCGCGCGGCACGACGGTCCCGCGAGTGGTCACCTAACAAGTCACGACTCGGCGCCCGACTGACCAATCGGCGGATCAAGTCAGCTGTCGGCGACCAGCTTGGCGATGCGGGCGACGCCTTCGGCGAGATCGTCGTCGCCGAGCGCGTACGACATCCGCAGGTAGCCCGGCGTCCCGAACGCTTCACCCGGGACGACGGCCACCTCGGCCTCTTCGAGGATCACGGTCGCCAGTTCGGCCGAGCTGTGTGACGTGCGACCGCGCAGCGACTTGCCCAGCAGACCCTTCACCGATGGGTACGCGTAGAACGCGCCGAGCGGTTCGGGGCAGACCACGCCCGGTATGTCCGACAGCGCGGCAACGATCGCCTTGCGCCGCCGGTCGTAGACCGCGCGCATCTCGGCAACCGCCGACAGGTCGCCGGTCACCGCGGCAAGTGCTGCCACCTGCGACACGTTCGCGACGTTGGACGTCGAGTGCGACTGCAGGTTGGACGCGGCCTTCACGACGTCGGTCGGCCCGATCAGCCAGCCCACCCGCCAGCCGGTCATCGCGTAGGTCTTGGCCACCCCGTTGAGGACGACGACCTTCTCGCCGGCGCTGTGCGCGATCGACACCATCTCTGCGTCGCCGTAGACCAGGTGCTCGTAGATCTCGTCGGTGATGACCCACAGATCGTGCGAGCGCGCCCACTCGCCGATCGCCTCGACCTGCTCGCGCGGGTAGACGGCACCGGTCGGGTTGGACGGCGACACGAACAGCAGCACCTTGGTGCGGTCGGTGCGCGCGGCCTCGAGCTGCTCGAGCGTGGCGAGGTATCCGGTCGTCTCGTCGGTCAGCACCTCGACCGGAACGCCGCCGGCGAGCTTGATGCACTCCGGGTAGGTCGTCCAATACGGCGCTATGAGCAGCACCTCGTCACCCGGGTCGAGCAGCGCCGCGAACGAGTTGTAGACGGCCTGCTTGCCGCCGTTGGTGACCAGCACCTGCGCCGCCTCGACGTCCAGGCCGGTGTCGCGCTTGGTCTTGCCGGCGATGGCCGCGCGCAGCTCGGGCAGCCCGGGGACCGGCGAGTACTTGTGGTTCTTCGGATCGCGGGCCGCGGCGACCGCGGCCTCGACGATGTAGTCGGGCGTCGGGAAGTCCGGTTCGCCGGCGCCGAAGCCGATCACGGGACGGCCGGCGGCCTTGAGCGCCTTTGCCTTGGCGTCGACCGCGAGGGTCGCGGATTCGGCGATGGCGGCGATGCGGTCGGAGATGCGAGCACCCATGGCTACATCGTCCCAGACCCCGCCGAGACCGTTTTCATCGCAGGCTTCCCCTCCGGGACACTCACGATTCGTGCCCGAAAACGACTGCGCCGGGGCAGCGGCGGGCTCGTGAGCGCAAGTTGGAGCTGCTGGGGCGTCCTGCGTAGACTGGCGGCTCGGGTCAGAACTTGGCTCTGCGCAAGCGTGCCGTCCGGCACGTCAGCAAGGAGACGTTTCGGACTCACAGGGGCGTGGCTCAATTGGTAGAGCACCGGTCTCCAAAACCGGCGGTTGCAGGTTCAAGTCCTGTCGCCCCTGCGCAGCACTGAGAACCGAGAACGTACACATGGACCAATCACGACCAATGACGGAGGAGCGCTCGTGACGACGACACGCACGGAGTCCCCCACCCCCCGCTCGTCGGGCGGACGGGGCGGCAAGCCGACGCGGTTCGTCCGCGAGAGCATCTCCGAGCTGCGCAAGGTGCTGTGGCCCTCGCGCAACGAGCTGGTCACCTATTCGATAGTCGTGATCATCTTCGTCGTGATCATGGTCGCGATCGTGGCGGGCCTGGACATCGGGTTCGCGAAGCTGGTGCTGCAGGTGTTCGGCTGATCCGAACCCGGTTAGGTCAGCACCCGCAAGCTACGAGAGAAGAGAAAGTGTCGGAGTACCCAGAGCACGAAGACTCGCGCGCGCCCGAAGACGGGACGGAATCGGCACCGGAAGCCGAGCACGCACTGAGCGAATCCGAGGAGTCGGCCGAGAACGGCCCGACCGATTACGCGTCCGCCGCGCGCCTGTTGGGCGCCGACGAGGGCACGACGATCGGTGACACCGCCGATTCCGAGGTCGCCGAACTCGGCGAACCCGCCAGCGACGAGGATGCCGCTGAGAGCGCCGAAGCAGCGGCAACAGCCGAGGTCGCGGTCGAAGAGGTCGCCGCGGAAGAGGGTGCCCCCGAGGTCGTCGACGAGGACGAAGATCCCGTCGAGGCGCTGCGGCGTGAGCTGCGCGCGGCCTTCGGCGACTGGTACGTCGTGCACTCCTACGCCGGCTACGAGAACAAGGTGAAGGCCAACCTCGAGAGCCGCATCTCCTCACTCGACATGGAGGACTTCATCTTCCAGGTCGAGGTCCCGACCGAGGACGTCGTCGAGATCAAGAACGGCAAGCGCCAGCAGGTCCAGCGCAAGATCTACCCGGGCTACATCCTCGTCCGGATGGACCTCACGGACGAGTCGTGGGGCGCGGTGCGGAACACGCCCGGCGTCACCGGTTTCGTCGGCGCCACCTCGCGGCCCTCGCCCCTGACCCTGGACGAGGTCGTCGGCATCCTTGCCCCGGCCACACAGAAGGCCGCCGCTGTCGCCACCGGCGGCAAGAGCGCCGGCGGCGCCGCTGCCGCGAAGCCTGCGGTCACCGTCGAGTACTCGGTCGGCGAGTCGGTCACGGTCATGGACGGACCGTTCGCCACCCTGCCCGCGACGATCAGCGAGATCGACGCCGTCCACCAGAAGTTGCACGTGCTCGTGTCGATCTTCGGCCGCGAGACGCCCGTCGAACTGGCCTTCAGCCAGGTAGCAAAGATCTAAGGAAAGAAGAACAAGGACATGCCTCCGAAGAAGAAGCTCGCCGCGGTCATCAAGCTGCAGATCCAGGCCGGCGCCGCGAACCCGGCGCCGCCGGTCGGCCCCGCGCTGGGCCAGCACGGCGTCAACATCATGGAGTTCTGCAAGGCGTACAACGCCGCCACCGAGAGCCAGCGCGGCCAGATCGTGCCGGTCGAGATCTCGGTGTACGAGGACCGCTCGTTCACCTTCGTCACGAAGACCCCGCCGGCCGCCCGGCTGCTGCTCAAGGCTGCCGGCGTCGACAAGGGCAGCGGCGAGCCGCACACCAAGAAGGTCGCCAAGGTGACCATGGCGCAGGTGCGCGAGATCGCCGAGACCAAGATGGAAGACCTCAACGCCAACGACATCGATCAGGCCGCGAAGATCATCGCCGGCACCGCCCGCTCCATGGGCATCACCGTCGAAGGCTGAGTTCATCCGGCCTGGCTCGCCGCCTCGGAACCCTCGCAAGCTCGGGCTCGTCGGCGACTCGTCTCGCTTGGCTCGGGCCGCGTAGCGGCGGCCGGCTCTTCGCGCGAGGGCTCATCGCGTGATACTCAACTGTCAAGAAGTCGTGGGAGGACGGGACCAGCCCGTCCGCCTGACCACTAGAGAAAGAAGAACACCAATGCCACGCAGCAAGGGCTACCGCAAGGCCGCCGAACTGATCGAAGAGGGCAAGCTCTACACCCCGCTCGAGGCCGCGAACATCGCGCGCGAAGCCAGCCCCTCCAAGTTCGACGGGACAGTCGAGGTCGCGATGCGCCTCGGCGTCGACCCGCGCAAGGCCGACCAGATGGTCCGCGGCACCGTCAGCCTGCCCAACGGCACCGGCAAGACCGTGCGCGTGATCGTCTTCGCGACCGGCGACAAGGCCGAAGCGGCCATCGCGGCCGGCGCCGACAAGGTCGGCAGCGACGACCTGATCCAAGAGATCACCGACGGCTACCTCGACTTCGACGCCGCCATCGCGACGCCCGACCAAATGGCCAAGGTCGGCCGCATCGCGCGTGTGCTCGGCCCCCGCGGCCTGATGCCCAACCCGAAGACGGGCACGGTCACCCCGGACGTCGCCAAGGCGGTCTCCGACATCAAGGGCGGCAAGATCAGCTTCCGCGTCGACAAGCAGGCCAACCTGCACATGATCATCGGCAAGGCGTCGTTCAGCGCGCAGCAGCTCGTCGAGAACTACGCCGCGGCGCTGGACGAGATCCTTCGTTCCAAGCCGTCGGCCGCCAAGGGCCGGTACCTGCGCAAGGTCACCTTCTCGACCACCATGGGCCCCGGCATCCCGGTCGACCCGAACCGCACGCGCGGCCTGCTCGAAGAGACGCCGGCCTAACCACCACCATCTGCGCGTACGGCCCGGCGACCTCCCACCCCGATCGCCGGGCCGTCCGCAGCTCTGGTGGATTCAGTTCCGGTACGGCGTGGACGGGTCGACCCCGTGCGCCGCGAACACCTGGGCGATGACGTCGAGCACCAACGCGCCCGCGGGCTCGATCGACCGCGCATCGGCAAGGGCCAGTGCGAGTAGGTGACACCGATGCTCACCGAAGGTCATCCCGTTGTCCGGGTACTGGGCCACGGCGATGCCCGGGCCGAGCGGCAGACACAACGGCGGGGTGTCCGGACGCAGCAGTGGACGCAGTTCGGCAACCAGTTCGGGCGTGAGCGACGAGAGCCGCGACAGGTGCAGCACGACCGAGCCGCTGCGCGACAGGTGCAGCGCCACCGTCGGGCATGCCAACACGTACGGAATCCCGCTCAGCCGCGAGGTCAACAAGGCCACTAGCTCGGGCGTCGACCGTGCCCGCGGCGAAAGCAGCACCCGCGCGTCGTCATGGCGCGGCTGCCACAGCGTGTTCCACGTGCGCCACCAGCCGTCGGCGCCGATGCGGTCGTGACGCTCGAGCACGTCCAGACCGTCGTGTCGTGCGATCGCGCTCGCCGCGTGCGCGTCGCGATAGGCGCCGGCGAGCGGTCGGGTGGGGACGGATTCGCCCACCACGGCTCCGGAGAACCACCGGTCGTACAACTCTGTGGCGAGCGCTCGTCCGGAGCACGTGGCCGGCGCACCTGCGAGCTCGACCGCTGCCAGGAGCTGCGGACGTGCCCAGCCGGGCCAGCGATCGTGCGTCACATCCGGTAGGAGCACCCCGGCCGGGCGCAGATACATCGACTGGGGAAATCCCTGGACCGATCTCCTGACCGGACGTATCAGCGGCAATGAACAGTGCTCTTGATAGGTGCAAACGGACGTCAGCGGCCACTACGCTCGGCGCCGACAGACCAGGGAGGCAGCGATGCGAATGCGGAACCGTGATGGCCGCTAAACCCCGCCGGTCGCCGTTGCCGGCCGAGCCGCTGCTCACGCCGTTGCCCGAGATCCTCTATCGGTACAACGCCCGCGTGCTCGATCCGTCCACCGCGATCACGCTGCCCGGTCAGCCGCGGCTGCGCACGACGACCTACGTCGCCGATCGCCTGCTCGTGTCACGCGTGCTGCCTGATTCCCAGGCGCTCGGCCAGGCGGCGGACGAGGCCGGCGTGACCCTCGTGCTGCAGGAGCTACCTGACCCCAAGCGCCGCGACGACGCGTCCACGGTGTCGAACGGGCCGCTGCGCTACCGCCTAGTTGCCGCGCCCGATGCCAAGGAGGGGCCCGATGCCTGGAAGGTCGTCCAGTACTACCGCCGCATCCGCAACGTGCCGCTGGACACCACTGTCGGTCTCGAGCACCTGATGGTCGCCTCGCCCTACTGGCACCCTTCGCCGTACTGGCACCCTTCGCCGTACTGGCATCCGTCCTCGGAAACCGGTTCGGCCTCGGCCGAGTACGCGTCCATCGGCACCGGCGGACGCCAGCCCATCGACTACCAGGGCCAGGCCCCGCAACGAGATGAGGCTTTCACCGGCCGCCGTCCGGTCGTCGCCGTGCTCGACACGGGCGTCTGGGACCACGACTGGCTCAAGGGCCTCGTCACCCGCGATGTCGTGGTGAACGACCAGCTCGTCGGCCTGCCCGATGCGGACGCCGACCGCGACGCGACTGCCGAGCAGGACGACCCGTACGAGGGCCTGATCGACAGCGACGTGGGCCACGGGACGTTCATCTGCGGGCTGATCCGGCAGAAGTGCCCCGACGCGCTCATCCTCTCCGTGCGGGTGATGAGCGGTGACGGCACTGTCAACGAGGGCGACCTCGTCGAGGCGCTGACCCTCCTCGCCGACCGCCAGGAGAACGCCGTCCTGAACGGGCCGGACGCCGACCTGATCGACGTCGTTTCGCTCTCGCTCGGCTACTACCACGAGTTCGACACCGACGTGCAGTTCGACTCGGGGCTCAAGGCAGTGCTCGAGCGGCTCGCCGAATGGGGCGTCGCCACCGTGGTCTCGGCCGGCAACGACTCGACCGACCGACCGATGTATCCCGCGGCGTTCGCCCCGTGGTCGGGCGGCCGGCCTGGAAGGGCGTGCCGGTCACCAGCGTCGGCGCGCTCAATCCGAATCACACGGTCGCGATGTTCAGCAACGCCGGCAAGTGGATCATGTGCCACCGTCCGGGCGCGGCCTTGATGAGCTGCTACCCGGTGGTCAACGGCTCCGGTCAGTCGTCCTACAAGCTTTGGGTGCCGGACGAGGGTTGGCGCGAGACGCTCGACATGGACGACTTCTCCAGTGGCTTCGCGGTCTGGAGCGGGACGTCCTTCGCGGCGCCGCTGTTCGCCGGCGAAGTGGCCCAGTACCTGTTCGAGAACGGCACCGAGCGGGTTGCGCAGGGCAAGGCGGTCACGCGCTGCGTCGACGCCGTCAACAACTGTGTCCGGGAGCCGGTGACGCCGACATGATCGGCGCCGAGTCGGGTCAAGAGACGCTGTCCGGACGGGCGGCCGCGCTGTTCCGTAGCTTCCGCGCAGGCGACGAACCGGCGATGGCCGAACTGGTCGGCCTGTTGACACCGATCCTGTGGCACACCGTCCGGGCCCAGCGGCTCGACCGTGAGAGCGCCGAGGACGTCGTCCAGACGACCTGGCTCGCCCTCGTCCGCAACAGTGATTCGATCGCCGACCCCCAGGCCCTGCTCGCCTGGCTGATCGTCACCGCCAAGCGCGAGTCGTGGCGGGTGGCCAAGCGCACCGATCGTGTCGAGCCGAAGGACTTCGACGACGACGAGGTCGTCACGCCCGCCCGCGAACTGCCCGAAGAGCGAGTGCTCCAGTCCGACACCGAAGCGCGGCTGTGGCAGCACGTCGCGCAACTGCCCGAACGTTGCCAGGCCCTGCTGCGCGTGATCGCCTTCGCCGACCGGCCCGACTACGCCGCCGTGGCGAAATCCCTCGGCATGCCTGTTGGCAGCATCGGCCCCACCCGGGTCGGTGCCTGGCCAAGCTGCGCAGCCTTCTCGACACCGACATTGCCTGGGAGCACTGATGACCCCCTCATCGCACCCGTCCATCGACGAACTGGCCGCAGGCGAGATCGACGACATCGACATTGCCAACCTGCAGCGGATGCAGCAGATGTACGAGCGGCTCGACCCGCCCCCGAGTGGACTCGTCGACCGCATCAGCTTCGGGATCACCCTCGAGGCACTGCACGCGGAGATCGCCGAGATCCAACGCGTCGACGGCCTCGTCGGGGTTCGCTCCGAAGGCGTCTCCGAGGCGCAGACGATCACGTTCACCAGTTCGACGCTCACCACGATGGTGACGATCTCGCCGGCCGGCCCCGACGACGTCCGCATCGACGGCTGGATCGCGCCGGGAGGCGGGGTCGAGGTCGAGCTGCGCCACAACGAAACGTCTCGGCACACCGTCGCCGACGCCGACGGACGGTTCGTCTTCGACGACGTCCCGCACGGTCTCGTCGGATTCGTGATGCGCGTTCCCGGAAGCGACGCCCGTCCGGTCGTCACCCCGTCGATCGAGCTCTAACCGTCCCGGACCATGGCTCGGCAATCCGGTCCCGCGCTGTCCGCTGTCAATGAGTTGCTGCAGGCCGGGCTGGACGCACATCAGCGTGGCCACCCGCGGCAGGCGTTGCGCACGCTGCACCGCGCAGCAGCACTCGGACAGCGCCTGCCCGAGTCGTCCGCACAGCGCCGCACCCTCGCCGCCATCTCGATCAGCATCGCCGCGACCGTCGCCGAAACCCGCGGCGTGCAACCGGGCGAAGCCGCGCTGCGTGAGGCCCGCGCACTGGCCGAGGAAGTCGACGACCCCGCGTTGATGGTCAAGGTGCACTGCCAGGCCGCGTTCATCGCCGCCCGCACCGGGATGTTCGGCGACGCGGCCCGCGAGCTCGACGCCGCAGAGCAGTTGCTCGAATATGCCGAGCCGCACGAACGGTTCGGCATCCTGCTCAACGGCGGCAACCTGCGCATGCTGCGCGGCGAACTCGCGGTGGCGCGACGCCAGTTCGTCCGGGCGATCGACTACGCCCGCGAACAGGACCACCCGAGCGAGGTGTTCACGGCGTTGCACAACCTCGGCTACGCCGAGTTCCTCGCCGGCCGGCTGCCCGACGCTATCCGGGCCATGGACGAGGCGGGCGAGCTCACCGTCGAGATCTCGCGGGGGGTGTGGCTGCTCGACCGCGCCCGCGTCCTCGGCGAGGCCGGGCTCGTGCAAGCAGCCGACGGCTCGCTGGCCGCAGCCGCCGAGATCTTCAGCGCCGACCGCCTCGCCCAGGACCTCGGCGAGACCGAACTCGAACGGGCCCGCTGCGCCCTCATCGCCGGTCAGGTGCAGTCGTCGCGCCGTTTCGCGATGCGCGCTCGTGATCGGTTCCGGCGCCGTGGCAGCGACCGCTGGCGCCGCGACGCCGAATTGGTCCTGCTGCAGGGCGACCTGGCTGCAGGGCGCCCTGGGCGCCGCCTGACCGGTCCGGCGTTGCGGCTTCGCCACGAGTTCGAGCTCGAGGGCGCGCGGCTGCCGGCGCAGACCGCCGCACTCATCGCGGCCGAGGCGCACCTGTCCGCGGGCGAGCTCGAATCGGCGACACGCACGCTGCGGAGCGTCCCGGCATCGACGCGTCGCGACCCGATCACGACCCGGCTGCATGCGGGCTATGTGCGGGCACGTCTCGAGGTGGCCACCGGACGCCGGTCGGCCGCCAGCCGGCGGGCTCGGCGCGCGCTTGCCGACCTTGCGGCGTACCAGGCGAGCTTCGGCAGCATCGATCTCGCCACCGCGGCCGCGGTGCACGGCCGTCGACTGGCCGATCTCGATCTGTCCGTCGCGCTCGATTCCGGACGCGCCGAGCGCGTCCTCGAGTCGGCCGAGCGGGCCCGGGCAGTGGCGAGCCGGCTGCCGGCGGTCCGTCCGCCCGACGACCCGGAGGCCGCGCAGTTGCTCGCCGACCTGCGGCAGACGGTCGAAGGCCTGCGGCAGGCCGACCAGCAGCACCAGCCCGACGGTGCGCTCGTCGAGCGGCGTCACGAGCTGGAGGCCCGGATCGCTGCGCGCGGCTGGAGCCGCGCCGGAGGTGGCGTCGTGCGCGATGTCGTCGAGGTCGACGAGGTCCGGGCGGTGCTGGGCGACGCGACGCTTGTCTCGTACTCGCGGGCCGACAACGTGCTGCACGCGGTGGTGGTCGATGCCGAGGGCCTGCGGCTGGTCGCCCTCGGCGATGCCGTTGCCGTCGACGAGCAGGTGCGCCGCGTGCGCGCCGACCTCGACGTCCTCGCCCAACCTCGCCTTCAGGAGCCGTTGCGCAGCGTCGTCTCGGCGTCGTGCGCCCGCTCGCTCGCGCGCCTGGACGAGGCGTTGCTGGCCCCGCTCGGCGTCACGCGGCGCCTCGTCATCGTCTCGACCGGCGTGCTCGGCCAGCTGCCCTGGGGAATGCTCGGCTCGCTGCGCGGCGTCCCCGCCGTCGTGACCCCGTCGGTCACCGCGTGGCACGGCGCCGCGACCGCCGACCCGTCGCGATCTCGGGAGATCGTCGCCATTGCCGGTCCCGGCGTCGACCGCGGCGCGGACGAGGTTGCGTCGGTTGTGCGCGCCTGGGCGCCGACGCCCGTGCGCGCGGTCGTCGAGGACGAGGCCACCTCGGCGGCGTTCACCGCCGCGATGTCACAGGCGAGGGTCGCCCACGTGGCAGCGCATGGGGTGCACCAGACCGAGAACCCGCTGTTCTCGTCCGTCCGGCTCGCCGACGGCCCGCTGTTCGCGCACGAACTCGACCAGAGCACCCGCACGCCCGAGCACGTGGTGCTCTCCGCGTGCGAGCTGGGCCTGGCCACAGTGCGTCCCGGCGACGAGGCGCTCGGGCTGACCAGCGTGTTGCTGCACCTCGGCACACGGTCGGTCGTGGCAGGGGTTGCGCGGGTCAGCGACGACCTCGCGGCCGCGGCGATGTCCGACTACCACGCGCGACTGCGCTCCGGCGCCGACTCCGCGCACGCGCTCGCCGACACGATGCAGACCCACCCGGGGCTGCCCTTCGTCTGTTTCGGCTCAGCATTCACAGCGTGAGAAGTTATTGATCTACCGCGAGGCAACGTAGGCTTAATTTTCCTGCTGTTGATCCCCGCGGAGTCCTCGTTGTCTCGCTCGACCGCCGTCGTTGCATCCCTCACCGCAGCTGTTGTTGCGGTGGCAGGGCTGGGCGCGTCGCCGGCTGGCGCCACGCCGGCAAAGCAGGCGAAGCCGGCGCACGCGCAGACCGCGCCGGCGCCGGTCGCCGGGACATTCGTTTCCGTCGGCGCCTTCCGCACGCTCAGCGAGACCACGGTGCGCGCGGGCCGTCAGGTGAGCGTCACAGTGGGCGGACGCCGAGGGATTGCGGCCAACGCGGCCGCAGTCGCCGTGACCGTCCACGCAGTGAGACCGCAGGGTGCCGGTTCGCTGACGCTGTTCCCGGCCGGCACTGCCGCGCCGGCGACGACGAACCTGACGTTCGCGCGCGGCGAGAGCACCGCGCAGGCCGCGGTGGTTCGCCTTGCCCATGGGGCCTTCACGGTCCTCGACCGGGCGCGCACCGGTTCGCTGCGCCTGGCCGTCGACGTCCACGGTTACATCGCCGGTGGGACGGTCGACACGTCCTCGCCAGGCCTGCTGCACATGCTCGCCTCGCCCGCTCGCGCGCTGGACACCCGGCATCCCGGCGGATTCTTCCGCGCGGGTTCGGTCCGGACGATGCGCGTCGCGCACGGCGTCCCGACCCGCGGCGTCGGCGCTGTAGCGGTCATGCTGACCGCGAACGATCCTGCCGCCACCGGCTCGCTGGTCGCCTACGCCGCGGGCAATGACAAGCCGACCGTCCCCACGACGCGGTTCGACGCGCACCGCACGACGACGTCGTTCGCCTGGGTGCCGACACACAGCGACGGCAGTATCAGCATTGCCAACACCTCGCGCGCAGCGACCGGGGTGCTCCTCGACGTCGTCGGGTGGGCCAACACCGGCGTCGCACGTACGGCCGGAGCCTTCCAACCGCGCTTCCCCGACCGGGTCGCCTCCGGCGTGCAACTCGCCTCGGGCCAGACCCGATCGGTGCGCGTTGCCGGTCAGGCCGGCGTGCCACTCGCGCACGTCGGCGCCGTGCTCGCCTCGGTGACGGCGTCGGCGGCGAAGCGCGCCGGTTCCCTGCAGGTCGGCAACACCGGCACCGCCGGTGCTCGGGGCGCCGTTGACTTCGCCCCCGGCACGAAGCCGTCCGACCTCGTCGAAGTGCCGTTGGTGAATGGCGCGCTGGTCGTGCACAACGCCTCGCGCGGTGCCGTGACGATCGCGGTCGACGTGGTCGGCTTCGTCCCGGCCGCCACGCTGGTAGCGGCGGCGATGTCGATCAGCCGCTATCTCGGCGACCTCACCGAGAAGGTGGGGCACGACGAGAGCGTGATGAACGCACATGGCTGCGCCGACGCGACGGCGATGGGGGCCGTGGCGCACCCGTTCGTCCTGCTCGACGTCGGTGCGCAGTCCGTAACCGGGCCCGAGTTGAGCCCTGCGCACCCCGGCGTCGCGGTTACGCAGACCACGCGCACCGTGCGGCTGCGGTACGGCGACCTCGTGACAGTGCTCCAGAGCTACCTCGCCGCCTTCAGCCAATGCGCGAACGGCAAGGCGACCACCGTGGCTATCGGCACCAACAACGACGGCGACTACAGCCCGTCCGATCCGTACAGCCCGAATGCTCGCGGGGCCGATTGGGCGGGTTCGGTCATCAACATGCTCGGCTCCGAGACGGGCGTGACCCTTGTGGGCGCAAACGACATCGAGCCAGACTTCGCGAGCACGCAGAAGCAGGCGCAGACCTGGGAGACCGCCTACCTCAAGGCCGCGACGAAGAAGACCCTGATCTTCAACGGATCGGCGGACGGCTGTCCGGACGGTTTCGGCGACACGGGCGCGGCGTGCTCGAAGGGATTCACCCAGCAGGGCCTGTACAACCTCGCCCACAACGATCTCGGTCAGATCGAGGCGGCGCCGCAGGTGTACTCGCCGAGCATGGCGGCGCAGTGGGCGAACATCGACAGGACGGGCGGTGGGCAGCTCAGCTTCGCCGGCGCCCTCACCGAGCACGCGCTGGCCCCGACGACCTACACCTCGGCCAACGGCTGGGCCGCCCTGTACTACGCGGTCGGCTCGCTCACACGCAACCCGCAGATCGCGGCGGCGTCCGACATCACCAACGGGTAAGCAATTTGGCCGCATGAAGCGGCGTCCCGTACGCTGAAGTCAGTTCCACCCGAAGACCGCTGGTCGTTGCATGCGCACATGTGACTGAACGGCTCCGAAGCGTCGGAGCGGCCCGCGCAGGTTGGACGGTTCGCCGCGAGCCATGTGCCGCGTCGCCCCGTGCGCCCTGCGCCGGGGCGTTTCTCATTTCGGCGCCGTGGACGTGACGGCCGGCCCGATACGAAATGAGAGGAGGTAGCACATGCCGAATGCCGAGAAGAGCTCCGCGGTCGCCGAGATCACGCAGAACTTCACCGACTCCTCCGCGGCGGTCATCACCGAGTACCGCGGCCTGTCGGTCAAGCAGATCACCGAGCTGCGCCGCGCACTGGGTCGCGACACGACCTACTCCGTCGTCAAGAACACCCTGACCAAGCGCGCCGCAGCCGACGCAGGCGTCCCGCTCGACGACAGCCTGCTCACCGGCCCGACGGCGATCGCCTTCGTCAAGGGCGATCCGGTCGAGGCAGCCAAGGGCCTGCGCGACTTCGCGAAGACCACGCCGCTGCTCGTGATCAAGGGCGGCATCCTCGACGGCAAGGCACTGTCTGCCGACGAGGTCAACAAGATCGCCGACCTCGATTCCCGTGAGGTCCTGCTCGCCAAGCTGGCCGGTGCGCTCAAGGCGCTGCCGACCCGCGCAGCCGGGCTGTTCCAGGCGCCGCTGTCGCAGATGGCCCGCCTTGCCAAGGCCCTCGAGGAGAAGAAGCCGGCCGCAGAAGCAGCCGCAGAAGCAGCCGCAGAAGCACCGGCCGACGCGCCCGCAGCGCTCGCTGTCGACGCACCCGAAACACCTGAAGAGACTCCCGCCGAGCCGGCGGAGTAAGTAACCGAAAGCCGGCTCACCCGGCGAAGAAGAAAGGACGCCACTCATGGCGAAGCTCAGCACCGACGAGCTGCTCGACGCTTTCAAGGAGATGACCCTCCTGGAGCTCAGCGAGTTCGTGAAGCAGTTCGAGGACACCTTCGACGTCACCGCCGCCGCGCCGGTCGCGGTTGCCGCGGCCGGCCCGGCCGGCCCGGGTGCCGCCGCCGACGCTCCCGAGGAGAAGGACGAGTTCGACGTCATCCTCGAGGCTGCCGGCGACAAGAAGATCCAGGTCATCAAGGAGGTGCGCACGCTCACGAGCCTCGGTCTGAAGGAGGCCAAGGACCTCGTCGACGGCGCGCCGAAGCCGCTCCTGGAGAAGGTCAACAAGGAAGCTGCCGACAAGGCCAAGGAGGCCCTCGAGGCCGCCGGCGCCACGGTCAGCGTCAAGTAACACCCAAGCAACACAGCACGTCCCGAGCGGGGCGGGTGCGACGTCGGAACCGGCGCCCACCCGCCCCGTTCCGCTTCCTCAAGATTGTGTTGCAGCTCCGTGCGACCAAGAATCGGCCCGAATTCTGGTCAGACGGGACTGCAACTCAGTCTTGAGGTGCCGCGAGCAAGGCGAGCAGGGACGGGGCGGCAACGACCTCGCCGACGGGCCGGCCGCCGCCGAGGACGGGCGCAGCCGCCCACTTCGCGATCGCCGGGTTGTCGAAACCCCAGTGCCGCAGGACGGTGGCGAGCACCGGCGGGAGCGCCCGCGCACCGCCGTCGGACAGCTTCGCGGCGAAGGCCCGCCCGTCGGGCAGCGCGGCCGCCCACACTCCCTCGGCGCCTTCCTTCGCGATCAGCCCGGGGACGGCGGCCATCAGCTCGGAGACGGCACGCTGCGTGCCGCCGATCAGCTGCGGGTGATCGCGCATCGCCTGCGCCGCCAGGGCCGGCGACCCGGACGAAGCGCCCGCGAGAGTCGCGAACGCCTGCGCCAGCCCGCGCAGGGTCACCGCGAACGCCGGCGCCCCGCACCCGTCGACCGCCACCGCGGAGATCGGTCCCGCCAACGTCTCGATGCGGGCGCGGATCGCCTGCTGTAGCGGGTGGTGGGGATCGACGTAGTCGCCGACCGACCAGCCGTTCGCGGCGCACGTCGACACCATCGCCGAGTGCTTGCCAGAACAGTTGTGGCATATCGACGCCGGGCCACCACCGGCGCGCACCCACTCGAGCATCGCCGCCTGGGAGTCCGGTAGCGCCGGCGGGCACCGCAGCGCGTCCTCGCCCAGCCCGGCTGCGGCCAGCGTCGCCCGGGCGCCCGAGACGTGCATCGGCTCACCGTCGTGGCTCGCGCACGCGAGCGCCAGGGACGCATCGCGGCCGGGAAAGCCCGCCTCGACCATCGCCACGGCCTGCAGCGGCTTGAGCGACGACCGGGCGAACACCGGCGCGTCGACCTCGCCGGCCGACACCGTCGTGTCGCCGAGGACGACGATGCTGCCCTCGTGCTGCGATTCGAGAAAGCCGTTCCGGACGACGTGGACGAGCTCGATCACGCAGCCAGCGCCGCCCGTGCCTCGGCGCTGACCGGTGCTGCCTCGATCGCCGCCCGCGTCGGCTCGGACGCCAGCGCGTACCGGCCCGCGATGCGAGTGGCCTGCTTGCCGGTCAGGCTCGTCAGGACGCCGTCGAGTTCGGGCCACAGGTCGTGCTCGACCGCGGCGCTGAGCATGCCGTCGAGCTGCTCGTCGGACAGCAGTGCGGCGATCTCGTCCATCCGGCTCAGGTCATCGAGCACGAACCCGACGCGCAGCAACTCCTCGCCGTTGAGCTCGGTGACCGCCGCCTTCAGCGACGGCCCCGACACGACCGACACGAATCCACCCATCACGACCCACTCGCCGCGCCGGGCCAACTCGGCGCCGACCTTCGACACGTGCGCCGGCGGGATGCGGGCGATCACCTCAGGCGCCCGGGTCGGGTCCATCGCCGCGCTCACGTCCGCGAGATAGCCGTCGGACAACCGCCCCACCATCTCCGCCGCCTTCGCCGGATCCAGCAACTCGGCCGTCCGCGCCGCGATCATCGGCGGCAGCGCGAACTCGGTCACCTTCGCCGCAATCGCGACGGGGACGAGTCGCGAGATCGCCGCCACCTTGGTGAAGTGGTGCTTGTCGGCCTCGAACAGGTAGTCACCGATCTGCTGCCGCAACGCGCGCAGGTCATCGATCGGCACCGCTTCGAGGAAGTCGAGCTGCTCGGGCTCGACCCCGAGCTGGTGGGCGAGCTTGTGCAGCTCCGGATTCGTCTCGGTCACGGCACTCACCCCAGAAGTGCCTTCTTGACGATCCCGCGCAACGGGAACGGGACGTGTTTGAGGGTGGCGTGGAAGGACGCCTCGAGATCCTCGGCCTGCTTGCGGCGGGCGCTCTTGATCACCGCCAGCAGCTGCGTCCGCTCCGACTCGGACAGCGCAGCGACCCCGGCCGGGGGTGCCGCGCCCAACATCTGCTCAAGAGATTCAGTCATTACGCCTCACGTCCTGGGGATCCACCCAACCACCTGCAGCTCGCTCCAGTTCGAGGGCCACCGCGATGCTCACGTGATCATGCCCGGGCGCCGAGACGACCTGGACGCCGAGTGGCAGCCCGTCGTCGGTCAGTCCGAGCGGCACCTGCGTCGCCGGCATCCCGAACATGTTGAAGATCGCCGTGTTCGTCGCCAGCCACGGCTGCCACAGCGTGGTGCGGTGCTTCGGTGCCACGCGGGGGAACGGCGGGTACAGCAGCACGCCGTCGCCGATGGTCGTGGCCAATGTGTCGGCCGCCCGGCGGGCGGCGTCGACGAGTCGACGGGCGGCACGCGTGCGCACGAACTGGGCCGGTGCCGACTCGACCAGTTGCAGTACCGCCGCCGGTGCAGCGATCCGCAGCGGCGGACGCGACCGGGTCGGTTGCTTCGTCGGCGCGGTCAGTGCCGACCAGGACGCGAACAGATCGAACTCGCTCCAGGCGACCGCACCGAACTGCGCGAGCGCCCAGCGCAGCCCGCGCATCGGCACCTCCTCGACCTTCGCGCCGGCGTCGCCGAGCAGCTGCGCGGCGCGATCGACGGCCCGCGCGATCACGTGTTGCATCGGCAGTGTCGAGGTCTCGCTCGCGACGAGCACGCGCAGGCCCGAGACCGACACGGTGTTCGGGTCGCCGAGCGGCATCGTCACCGCGTACGGGTCGTGCCCGTCCGGGCCGGCGATGATCCGCAGCACCGGCGCGAGATCGCACGCGCGCCGCGCCAGTGGCCCGATGAACAAGGTGCGGCGGATCTGGCCCGACGGCATCGGGAAGTGCCCGGTGATCGGGACGAGACCGGGCGAGGGCAGGTGCCCGAAGATCCCGTTGACGAACGCGGGCACGCGGATCGAGCCGCCCATGTCCGAGCCCAGCGCGATCGGAGCGGCGCCCGAACCGACCATCGCGCCGTCCCCGCCGGACGAGCCGCCGGCGGTGCGCTCGGGGTCGTAGGCGTTGGACGTGCGTCCGTAGATGCGGTTGTTCGTTTCGAGCCAGTAGAACGGGCCAGGCGTGTTGCCGACACCGAGCACGATCGCGCCCGCGGCCCGAAGCCGCGCCACCACCGGCGCGTCGGCCGGCTCGCGGAACCCGCGCCGGTGTGGGAAGCCGCCCGTGTGCGGCATCCCCTCGACTGCGATGAGCTCCTTGATCGTCGCCGGGACGCCGAGCAGCAGCGGCAGATCGGTCTCCCCGGCGGCGATGCGCTCGTCGGCCCGCGCGGCCTCCTCGCGGGCCAGTTCGAAGCGCGGCTGGGCGAGCGCGTTGCGGTCGGCGATGCGCTCGAGCACAGCGATGTGCTCGGCGACGACCTCGGCCGCGCTGACCCGGCGTTCCCGGATGTCTGCCGCCAGCTCGATCGCAGACAGATGGGTCAGCGGCACGGCCGTGACGGTACCCGCAGGGGTCCTTGCGGGCACGGCGTGCGACGTGCGTCTCACCCGCGCCACCGCACACGCTGGTACAGCCCCGACATAGCGGGCCTTCAGCCGACCCTCAGTGCGTTACACGTGACAACGCCGGGGGTATCACGTCCGCGCTGATAGGCCCTCAACAGCCCTCGCGCGGTCTTGGCGAAAATATGCGACAGTGTGTCCCGGCTGGACTATTTGCGGGCGTTACCGTTCAGTAGGTCGAGTCGTTGAGCGTACGGACACCGACGCCGTCGGTGTGACCGGCGCCACCGCGGGGCCCGCTTGGGCCGATCGGTCGCCGGGGCCGAGGAAGGAGACAGATCGTGGGTGTCGAGGTCGCCGTCACCGATCTGACCAAGTCCTTCGGTAGCCAGCGTATTTGGGGTGACGTGACGCTCACGTTGCCGCCGGGTGAAGTTTCCGCGCTGCTCGGTCCGTCCGGCACGGGCAAGTCGGTCTTCCTGAAAACGCTGATCGGTCTGCTCAAGCCCGACAAGGGGTCGGTGTTCATCCGCGACGTCGACATCGCGCACTGCTCCGAACGGTCGCTGTACGAGACCCGCAAGCTGTTCGGCGTCCTCTTCCAGGACGGCGCGCTGTTCGGCTCGATGACCTTGTACGACAACGTCGCCTTCCCGCTGCGCGAGCACACCAAGAAGTCCGAGAAGGAAATCTCGGACATCGTCAACGAGAAGATGGAGATGGTCGGTCTCCAGGGGGCGCAGAAGAAGCTGCCCGGCGAGATCTCCGGCGGTATGCGCAAGCGCGCCGGACTCGCCCGCGCGCTCGTGCTCGACCCCGAGATCATCCTCGTCGACGAGCCCGACTCCGGTCTCGACCCGGTCCGCACGACCTACATCAGCCAGCTGTTCCTCGACATCAACGCACAGACCGACGCGACGTTCCTGATCGTCACGCACAACATCACCCTTGCGCGCACCGTGCCCGACAACCTCGGCATGTTGTTCCGTCGCGAGCTGGTCATGTTCGGCCCGCGCGAGGTGCTGCTCACCAGCGAAGAGCCGGTCGTCAAGCAGTTCCTCAACGGCCGTATGGACGGCCCGATCGGCATGAGCGAGGAAAAGGACTCCGCGACGATGGCCGCCGAGAAGGCCATGTTCGAGGCCGGCCATCACGCGGGCGGCGTCGAAGAGGTCGAGGGCATCCCGCCGCAGATGCAGCCGTCGCCCGGTGTGCCCGAGCGCCAGGGTGCGCTGCGCCGCCAACAGCGGTGTCAAGGATCTGTTGCACACGCTGCCCGAGGACGCCCAGCGGTCGATCCAGAACGCGCTCGAGGACGACGAGGAGCGCCGCCGGAAGGCAGGCGAGATCACGCAGTCGCTCAGCCCCGAGCAACTGGCCGAGGTGTCGCCGGCTTCAACGGCGGGCTCGTCGGACAACCCCGAGACCGCCGACTCCTCGACCGGTCGGGGTTAGCAGCGGATGGTCTCGCTCTCACCCGTCGGGGGAGTGCGGCAGGTAGGTCGCCTGTTCGCGCTGTTCCTCGACGTCGGGCGCCTCACGTTCAAGCGCCCGTTCCAGGTGCGCGAGTTCATCGAGCAGGCCTGGTTCATCGCGAGCGTCACCATCGTCCCCACGTCCCTGGTCGCCATCCCGTTCGGCGCCGTTATCGCGCTGCAACTCGGCAGCCTGTCCGTCGCAGATCGGTGCGCAGTCGTTCGTCGGTGCGGCGAGCGTGCTCGCGATCGTGCGTGAAGCAAGCCCGATCGTGTGCGCACTGCTGATCGCCGGCGCGGGCGGGTCCGCGATCTGCGCCGACCTCGGTAGCCGCAAGATCCGCGACGAGATCGACGCGATGGAGGTGCTGGGTATCTCGCCCGTCCAGCGTCTCGTGGTGCCTCGCGTGCTCGGCTGCATGCTCGTCTCGACGGCACTGAACGGCCTCGTCTGCGTGGTCGGTGTGGCCGGCGGCTACTTCTTCAACGTGATCCTGCAGGGCGGTACGCCGGGCGCCTACCTCGCGTCCTTCTCCGCGCTGGCCCAACTACCCGACCTCTACACCGGCGAGCTGAAGGCCTTGATCTTCGGGCTGATCGCCGGTGTCGTCGCGTCCTACAAGGGTCTCAATGCCGGCGGCGGGCCCAAGGGTGTCGGCGACGCGGTGAACCAGTCGGTCGTCATCACCTTCCTGCTGCTGTTCGTCGTCAACTTCGTCATCACGGCCGTGTACTTCCAGGTCGTCCCGGCGAAGGGGTCCTAACTTGGCCACCGACTTCGTCGCAACCGCCCGCCGGGTGATCAAGGCCCCGGTGGGCATGCTCGACACCCTTGGCGAACAGTTGGCGTTCTACATCAAGGCAATCGCCTGGACGCCGCGCACGATCCGCCGCTACAAGAAGGAGACGATGCGGCTGCTCGCCGAGGTCGTCTTCGGCAGCGGCTCCCTCGCCGTCATCGGCGGCACCATCGGCGTCATCGTTGCGCTCTGCTTCTTCACCGGCACCGAGGTCGGGCTGCAGGGCTACACGGCCCTCGACCAACTCGGCATCGGCCCGTACACCGGGTTCCTGTCCGCGTACTTCAACACCCGCGAGATCGCGCCGCTGGTGGCCGCGCTTGCGCTGTCTGCAACTGTCGGTTGTGGCTTCACCGCCCAGCTCGGCGCCATGCGTATCAGCGAAGAAATCGACGCGCTCGAGGTCATGGCCGTGCCGAGCCTGCCCTACCTCGTCACCACTCGAATCCTCGCCGGGTTGATCGCGGTCGTCCCCCTGTACGTGATCGGGCTGATGTCGTCCTACATCGCCACGTACTCGATCGAAGTCTTCTATTTCGGGCAGTCACCGGGCACCTATTCGCACTACTTCCATCTCTTCTTGCCACCACTGGACGTCGTCTGGTCCTTCTTCAAGGTGCTGATCTTCGCGATCACAGTGATCCTCATTCACTGCTTCTACGGCTACAACGCCACCGGCGGTCCGGCCGGCGTGGGCGTCGCGGTCGGACGTGCGGTGCGCAGCGCGATCGTGATCATCAACATCATCGACTTCTTCCTGTCCCTCGCGATCTGGGGCTCGACCGTCAGCGTCAGGTTGGCCGGGTAGCGATGGCCAAGGAATCGTTAGCGAGCGTCGTGCGCCGCCGTGCGCTCGGCATCGGGTACCTCGTGGTGATCGCGTCGCTGGTCTGGCTGTCGATCGCGATCTACCAGAAGAAGTTCACGCCCGTAGTGCTCGTGACGCTCAAGACCGATCACACCGGCAATGAGCTGCAGGCGTCGTCCGACGTCAAGGAACGCGGCCTGATCGTCGGCGAGGTGCGCGACATCAATGTCGCCTCCGGCAACGCGTGCGCCGACCCGAACCGCGAATGCGTCAGCGTGACGCTCGCCCTGGACCCGAGCATGGTCAGCGAGATCCCGCAGAACGTCTCGGCGCAGATCCTGCCCAAGACGATCTTCGGTGAGCAGTACGTCTCGCTGGAGACCCCGACGAATCCAGGGCCGGCGATCAAGTCCGGCGACGTGATCGCCCAGGACCGCACGAAGGGCGCGCTCGAGGCGCAGAAGGTGTTCGGAGACCTGCTGCCCCTGCTCACCGCCGTCCAGCCGGCCGAGCTGAATGCGACGCTCACCGCGATCGCCGAGGCCCTGCAAGGTCGCGGCGCGGAACTCGGTCACACACTCGTTCAACTCGACGGCTATCTGCAGCACATCAACCCGCACGTCAAGAAGATGGTCAGCGACATCGTCAAGCTGGGCAATGTCGCCGACGAGTACAACGGCGTCGCGCCCGACCTGCTGCAGACCTTCCGCAACCTCGAGACGTCCGCACGCACCACCATCGAGAAGCGCGACGCGATCTCGCAGCTGTTCCTGACCTCGACCGACACCGCCAACGTGCTCCGCAGCTTCCTCGCCGACAACGAGCAGCGCATGATCACCGTGGTCAACACCAGCGCGAGCATCTACTCACTGCTCGACACGTACTCGCCCGAGTTCCCGTGCCTGTTCGCGGGTCTGAACAAGCTCGGCAACCTGACCGACACGATCCTGCGCAACCACCAGTTCAACCTGCAGGTCGTCATCGACGCCAACAACCAGGGTGGGTACAAGCCCGGCGAGGCGCCCAGGTACATCACCGGCTACGGGCCGAACTGCTTCGGCCTGCCTGACAACCCCCAGCCGATCGGCTCGAACGGCTACTTCCAGATTCCCCCCAAGTACCGCTGTCTCAACGACGGTGCCGCGCTCACGAGCGACCCGTGCGCGCAGCGCAAATCGCAAGGCATGAACTCGTCGGCGATCGCGCAGAGCGCCATGGGCTCACCGGTCGAGAACGCGATCGTCAACTCGCTCATCGCCCACAGCTACGGCACGACTCCCAAAAAGGTGCCCGCCATCGCGACGATGCTCGCCGCGCCCCTGCTCCGCGGACAGGTGGTGAAGGTCGAAAGATGAGAGGCCTGCTTTCACCCCTGATCAAGCTGATCGTGTTCCTGCTCGTCACCTCAGCAGCCACCTACGTGCTTGCCGTGACGATCGCGAACACCAGCTTCGGCGACACCCGCTCGTACAAGGCCGACTTCACCGACGCGCAAGGTCTCAACGTCGGTGACGACGTTCGCATCGCGGGCGTGCGGGTCGGGACGGTCAGCAACATCGCAATCGTGCGGCACAACATCGCGGAGGTCACGTTCTCGGTCGAGAAGTCGCGGC
Organism: uncultured Actinomycetota bacterium; assembly: GCA_963757455.1. Classification (GTDB taxonomy): domain Bacteria; phylum Actinomycetota; class Actinomycetes; order Mycobacteriales; family Jatrophihabitantaceae; genus RYN-133. The sequence goes on along the minus strand of CAVWSE010000030.1, from coordinate 3,537 downwards.
CGCTGCCCGACTCGGCGCAGATCAAGATGCGCTACCGCAACCTCGTCGGCCAGCGCTATCTCGACGTCAGCCAAGGTGCCGGGAACAGTACGAAACTCCAGGACCCGAACGTGCCGATCCCGACGAGCCGCACCACGCCGCCGGTCGACCTGACGCTGCTGTTCGCCGGGTTCAAGCCGCTGTTCCAGGGTCTCGACGCCGATCAGATCAACAAGCTGTCCGGCGCGATCATCTCGACGTTGCAGGGCGAAGGCGGCAGCCTGCAGTCGCTGTTCAACATCGTGGCCGACCTGACGAACTCGCTGGCCAACCGCGACAAGCTCATCGGCGACGTGATCAACAACCTCAGCTCGGTGCTCGACACCATCGGTCAGCGCGACACCGAACTGTCGAACCTGATCGTCCAGCTGCAGGGCTTCATCTCCGGGCTCGCGCACGACCGGTTCACGATCGGCAACGCAATCGGCGGCATCAACAAACTGACGACGAACACGGCGAATCTGCTCACCCAGGCGCGCGCGCCGCTGGCCCGTGACGTCAAGGACATCACCGGCCTGGTCGGAGTGCTCAACAACAGCAGCAGCACCCTGCAGTTCGTGATCAACGAGTTGCCGGCGACCATCGGCCCGCTCGTGCGGACCGCCAGCTACGGCTCGTGGTTCAACTTCTACCTGTGCTCGACCAGCGGCACGATCACGCTGCCGGGCGGCAAGACCATGAACATCCCGCTCAAGCCGGCCAACAAGGCCAGGTGTAACGGATGAGCGACGACAGCGGGACGAAGATGAAGACCCGCAAGGTCAGTGTGGGCGGCAAGCCCTTCAGTGCCCGCAACCCGCTGCCGATCGGCGCCATCGGCCTGGTCATGATCATCGCGTTGCTGTGGGCGGCGTTCAACGCGTCGTCCCTGCCCATCATCGGCAGCGGCACGACCTACACCGCGTACTTCACCGAGGACGCCAACCTGCGTCCCGACGACGTCGTGCTGGTCGCCGGCGTGAAGGTGGGGACCGTCGAGACCACAGATCTCGACGGGAGCCTGGTCAAGGTCACCTTCAAGATCAAGAACGCGTTCATCGGCAACGAGAGCACGCTTCAGATCAAGTTGAAGACTCTGCTCGGGTCGAAGTACCTCTCGATCAACTCGATCGGCACGAAGCCGCAGGATCCCCACAACGCGATCCCGACCAAACGCACGGCGTCGCTGTTCGACGTCTACCCGGCGTTCACCGGACTGACGAACAAGATCAACGCGATCAACACGACGAAGCTGGCGCAGTCGTTCTCGACGTTGGCGGACACGTTCCGGAACACGCCGCCGTCCGTGCGCGGAGTGCTCCGCGGGCTGAGCCGGATCTCCGAGACGATCTCCTCACGCGACCAGGCGCTGCGCGATCTGCTCGCCCGGGCGAACGACGTGACCGGCGTGCTGGCCTCGCGCGACCAGCAGCTGCAGAAGCTGTTCAGCGACGGCGGTCTGCTGCTCGACGAACTGAACCAACGACGCGACGCGATCCATTCGCTCCTGGTCAACACGACCACGCTCTCGGTGCAGCTCGAAGGACTCGTCCATGACAACGAGAAGACGATCGGACCGCTGCTGAACTCGCTGCAGAGCATCCTCGGCCTGCTCAACCGCAACCAGGAGACCCTCGACCGCGGACTGGCGTTGCTCGGCCCGTTCTATCGCGTGTTCACGAACACGATCGGTAACGGCCGCTGGTTCGACAACTACATCTGCAACTTCAGCGTCGCGGGCGTGCTGTCGCAGGGTTCCGGCTCCGAAAGCCCCAGCGGAACGGGGTCGTGCAGCTGATGATGGCCAAGATGCCCAAGAAGGTCACGAACACGCTTGTGGTCGTGGTGCTCGCGGCGATCATCGCCGGCGTGACGCTGTACGTCGTGCTCAGCGGAGCTTCGACGAAGAAGATCACCGCGCAGTTCGCGTCGGCGGTCGGCGTCTACCAGGGCACCCCGGTGAAGATCCTCGGGATCGATGTCGGCGAGGTGACCAGCGTCCATCCGAACGGCGCGACCGTCAGCGTCACGATGGAATACGACAGCAAGTACAAGGTGCCGAACAACGCGGTCGCGGTCATCGTCGCGAACTCGCTCGTCAGTGACCGGTTCCTGCAGCTCGCGCCCGTCTACAAGGGCGGCCCGGTGATGCCGGACAACGCCACCCTCAGCGTCAAACGCACCGCCTATCCGGCCGAACTCGACGACATCTACGCGGCGCTCAGCAAGCTCGCCGTCGCACTCGGGCCAAAGGGCGCGAACAAGACCGGCGCCCTCAACGACCTCGTCAAGGTGTCGGCCGCCAACCTCAAGGGCAACGGGCAGAACTTCGGCAACAGCATCACCAAGCTCGCCGCCGCGGCCCGCACACTGGCCGCCGGGCGCGGTGATCTGTTCGGCACCGTCCGCAACCTGCAGCAATTCACGAAGGCGCTCGCCGACAGCGACTCGCAGGTGCGCCACTTCAACAGCGAGCTCGCTCTGGTCGCCGGCGACCTGGCCGGCGAACGCACCGACCTGGGTTCGGCGCTGCACAATCTCGGCATCGCGCTCAACACTGTCGCCGACTTCGTCCACACCAACGCGGCGAAGTTCAAAACCGACTTCCACGGCCTGCGGAAGCTCACCGACATCCTTGTGAACGAGAAGGCGTCGCTGAACGAGACGCTCGCTGTCGGCCCGGCCACCCTCGCGAACCTCGTGCACACCTATCAGCCCGACATCGGGGCGTTGGGGACGCGCAGCAACCTCGCCTCGCTCACCGACCCGGCCACGATCTGCGCGCTGCTCGACCCCTCGCTGATCCCGGGCGTCCCGAAGACGATCAAGAGCCCGCTCGGTCCGATCACGGGCGTGCTCAAGTCGACGTGCAAGAAGGTGCTCGGCAAGATCGACCCGGGCCAGCTCACCAAGCTGCTCGGCCTGCCCGGCAAGCTCGTCGGCGGCCAGCTCGGCAAGGCCATCAACAACCTCATCGGCACGGTCACCGGCGGTGGCAGCGGCGGTGGCGGTGGTGGCGGCGGCGGTGGTGGCGGCGGCGGTATACCGACCCCGCCGGTCGGAACCGGCCTGCCCGGCGGCGTCATCACGGGGGGCTCGTGATGGGTATCCGTCTGCGCGCCCGCCTGGTCGCCGGGGTGGCGGCTGCCGTCATGCTGCTGACCGGCTGTGGCTTCCACGGTCTGTACGGCATGCACCTGCCCGGCGGTGCCGATGTGGGCAGCAACCCGCTGACCCTGACGATCTACTTCGACAACGTGCTCGACCTCGTCCCGCAGTCGGCGGTGAAGGTCAACGACGTGCCGGTCGGCCGCGTCGAGGACGTCACGCTGAGCAGCCCGACCGACAACTCCGGCGACAAGGCCACGAACGGCTGGACGGCGAAGGTGACCGTGTCGGTGAACTCCGACGTGAAGCTGCCCGCGAACGCACGCGCCATGGTCAAGCAGACGAGCCTGCTCGGTGAGAAGTACGTCGACCTCGAACAGCCGCTCGGCAATCCGTCCGCCGCTTCGCTCA
>CAVWSE010000029.1:0-97205 GCA_963757455.1 uncultured Actinomycetota bacterium | reverse complement strand
CCGCACCCGGTGCAGGGCGAGAAGGCGGCCGGTGTCGTGCTGCTCAAGCCGGCCAGCCCCGGTACCGGTGTCATCGCCGGTGGCCCGGTGCGTGCCGTGCTCGAGTGCGCGGGCATCCATGACGTGCTGTCCAAGTCGCTCGGCTCCGACAACCCGATCAACATCGTGCACGCGACCGTTGCTGCCCTGAAGGCGCTCGTCCGGCCGGAGGAGGTCGCGGCCCGCCGCGGCCTGCCGCTGGAGGACGTCGCGCCCGCGGGCATGCTGCGCGCACGCGCCGGCCAGGGAGTCTGACCGTCATGTCCAAGCTCAAGATCACCCAGACGAAGTCGGGGATCGGCTACAAGCAGAATCAGCGCGAGACGCTGCGTTCGCTCGGTTTGAAGCGGATGCACGACGTCGTCGTCAAGGAGGACCGCCCGGAGATCCGGGGCATGGTCCGCACCGTCACGCATCTGGTGACGGTCGAGGAGGTCGACTGACATGGGGGACTCCCCGCTCAAGGTGCACCACCTGCGTCCGGCCAAGGGCGCACACACCCAGAAGACCCGCGTCGGTCGCGGTGAAGGGTCCAAGGGTAAGACCGCCGGTCGTGGCACCAAGGGCACCAAGGCCCGCTACCAGGTGCCGGCGTCCTTCGAGGGCGGCCAGCTCCCGCTGCACATGCGGATGCCGAAGCTGAAGGGCTTCCGGAACCGCTTCAGGGCCGAGTTCCAGGTCGTGAACGTGGCTCGGCTCGCCGAGCTGTTCCCCGACGGCGGGACGGTCGGCGTCGCCGACCTCGTCCGGGCCGGCGCGGTACGCAAGGGACAGCTGGTGAAGGTGCTCGGTGAGGGCGAGCTCGGCGGCGTGAGCCTCCAGGTCACCGCCAACAAGTTCTCCGACACCGCTAAGCAGAAGATCGAGGCAGCCGGAGGATCGGTCACTCAGATCTGACGAGTCCGGCCTTTTGTACCGGACTGTTAGCCTGTGCGGGTCCGTCCGATGTGAAATCGGGCGGGCCCGCCGCCACACTTCCCCGGGGTAGTAAGCCCCGCTCGCAGGAGGATTCGTGCTCAGCGCATTCGCATCGGCGTTCCGGACGCCCGACCTGCGCAAGAAGCTGCTGTTCACCCTCGCCATGCTGGTGCTCTACCGGCTGGGCGCGTCGATTCCGACGCCGAACACGAACATCGTCGGCATCAACCAGTGCATCAAGACGGTCAGCAACGGCGGCAACGCGAACATCTATTCGCTGATCAACCTGTTCTCCGGCGGGGCTTTGCTCAAGCTGTCGGCGTTCGCGCTCGGCATCATGCCCTACATCACGGCGAGCATCATCATCCAGTTGCTCGTCGTCGTGATCCCGCGCTTCGAGCAGCTGAAGAAGGAAGGCCAGGCCGGCCAGCAGAAGCTGACCCAGTACAGCCGGTACCTGACCATCGGCCTGGCGATCCTGCAGTCGACCGGGTTCATCGCGCTGGCGCGGTCCGGCCAGCTGTTCGGTAACGCTTGCGACGGCAGCAAGGTCCTCTACCACCAGGACATCTTCTCGCTGGCGACCATGGTCATCTGCATGACGGCCGGTACCGCCGTCATCATGTGGCTCGGCGAGCTCGTGACCGACCGTGGCGTCGGCAACGGCATGAGCGTCCTGATGTTCACGTCCATCGCCGCCCGCATCCCGTCCGAGGGACGCACGATCCTCGACAACAGCGGCGTGTTCGTGTTCACGATGATCTGCATCCTGGGCCTGGCGATCATCATCGCGGTGATCTTCGTCGAACAGGCGCAGCGCCGTATCCCGGTGCAGTACGCCAAGCGGATGATCGGCCGGCGTCAGTACGGCGGTACGTCGACCTATCTGCCCTTGAAGGTGAACCAGGCCGGCGTCATCCCGGTCATCTTCGCCTCGTCCCTGTTGTACATCCCGCAGCTCATCAGTCAGCTGACCGGTAACAACGGGAACTCGGCGTTCGCGCGCTGGGTGAACAACAACCTGATCCAGCAGAACAACTTCAGCTACATCGCGATCTACTTCGCGCTGATCATCTTCTTCACGTACTTCTATGTCGGCATCACGTTCGACCCTGTCGAGCGCGCCGACGACATGAAGAAGTACGGCGGGTTCATCCCCGGCATCCGGCCGGGGCGCCCGACGGCGGAGTACCTGCAGTTCGTGCTGTCGCGCATCACGCTGCCCGGCTCGCTGTACCTGGGCATCATCGCCGTGCTGCCGAACTTCTTCTTCTCGATCACCAGCGGCAACAACCAGAACTTCCCCTTCGGTGGCACCGCGGTGTTGATCATGGTCGGTGTCGGGCTGGACACGGTGAAGCAGATCGAGAGCCAGCTCATGCAGCGCAACTACGAAGGCTTCCTGCGTTGAGGCTCGTCCTGGTGGGTCCCCCTGGTGCCGGGAAGGGGACGCAGGCCGAATTCATAGCCGACCACTTCTCGATCCCGAAGATCTCGACCGGCGACATCTTCCGGGCGAACGTGTCCGGCGGGACCGACCTCGGCCGGCTCGCGAAGAAGTACATGGACGCCGGCGACCTCGTCCCCGACGAAGTCACCAACGCGATGGTGCGCGATCGTCTCGCCGAGCCCGACGCCGAGGGGGGCTTCCTGCTCGACGGCTTCCCGCGCAACGTGTCGCAGGCCTACGAGCTCGACGGCATCCTCGGCGACCTGAGCACGACGCTCGGAGTGGTGCTCGACCTCAACGTCGACAACGACGAGGTCGTGCGCCGGCTGTCCGGGCGTCGCACCTGCAAGAAGTGCGGGCATGTCTGGCACATCGAGTACGACAAGCCGACCGTGGACGGCGTCTGCGACCGGTGCGGCGGCCAGCTCTACCAGCGCGACGACGACCATTCGGAGACGGTCCGGCACCGCCTCGAGGTCTACGGCGAGCAGACCGCGCCGTTGATCGAGTTCTACCGCGGTCGCAAGCAGCTCGTCGAGATCGACGCGATCGGCACCGTCGAGGACGTCACCGAGCGCGCGATCGATGTCCTCACGCCGTACACCGACGCCTGAGCACTCTGATGTACCGGTTCCCCGAACGCATCGAGCTCAAGAGCCCCGACGAGATCGCGATCATGCGCGCGGCCGGGCTCGTGGTCGCGCGCGCGTTGGCGGCGATGACGGCCGAGGCAGCCCCGGGCGTCTCGACAGCCGACCTCGACGCCCTCGCACGTGAAGTACTGCGCGACGCCGGCGCGACCTCGTCCTTCCTGCACTACGACGTCGGCAACGGCCCGTACCCCGCAGTGATCTGCTCCTCGGTCAACGAGCGGGTCGTGCACTCGATCCCGTCCCCGACGGAGAAGCTGCGCGACGGCGACATCGTCTCGCTCGACTTCGGCGCCATCGTCGACGGCTGGCACGGCGACGCCGCTGTCACGGTGCTGGTCGGCGACGTCGACGAGGAGTCCCGGGCGCTCTCGGAGGCCTGCGAACGCTCGCTGTGGGACGGACTGGCAGCGGCGCGTCCGAACGGCCGCCTCGGTGACATCTCGAACGCAGTCGAGCGTTCGGTGACCAAGTCGGGGCGCTACGGCATCGTCACCGGCTACGGCGGGCACGGCATCGGCACCCGCATGCACATGGACCCGCACGTGCTCAACTACGGCAAGGCCGGCAAGGGCCCGCGCCTGCACCCGGGCACGTGTCTCGCGATCGAACCGATGATCACTCTCGGCGCGCGCGCGACCGAGGAGCTCGAGGACGGGTGGAGCATCGCGACCGTCGACCGCTCGCGGGCGGCGCATTGGGAGCACACCGTCGCGATCCTCGCCGACGGGCCGTGGGTGTTGACCGCCGAGGACGGCGGGCGGGCCGAGCTGGAGGCCCGCGGCGTCCAACTCTCGGCGGCCGCTGACGCGGACGTCAGTACGTAATCTGCTTCAGCACCTTCGCCGGGGCTCCTGCCGCGATCGAGAACGGCGGGACGTCCTCGGTGACGACGGAGTTCGCGCCGATCACGCTGCGCCGGCCGATCCGCACGCCGCTGGTCACGACGACGTTCGCGCCGAGCCACACGTTGTCCTCGAGGATCGTCGGGCCTTTGGTGGTGAACCCCTGCCAGGGGACAGGCTTGTCGGGGTCGTCGAAGCGGTGGTTTCCGTCGGTCACGAGGCAGCCGTTCGCGAGCATGCAGTGGTCGCCGATCTCCGTGCGTTCCACCGCTGCGACCATGACGTCCAGGTTCAGCAATGCGCCTGCGCCGATCGAGATCCGGCCGGTGTCGGACGTGATCCACACGCCGGGCTCGAAGACCGCGTGCGCGCCGATGTCGAGACGGCCCTCGCGCAGCATCTGCAGCGGATTGCCGTGCACCGTCCCGCGCGCGAACGCCTGCCGCCGGGCCAGTTCGACATGCAGCGCGATGCGCTGCCACGGAAGCCGCGAGCGCTGGTAGTAGCGCCACTTCTGCAGCCACAGCACCGCGTCGTCCCGGCTCAGCACGTGCGAAGCCTCGCACATAAAGTGATCGCCATGACGATGCCTCCCGCCGGACCGCCGCCTGGCTATCAAGGCCCGCAGGGCCCCCAGCAGCAGGCCCCGCAACAGGGCCGTCCGCAGAACTACGGCGACCCGACCGTCGCAATGTCGCGCCCGCTCGGCCCGCAGACGCCACAGCAGCCCGGCCCGCAGCAGGCCCCACCGGCGGCGCGTGCCAAGGGCTCGTCGGCGATCCTGCTGCTCGGTCTGGTCGCGGTGCTCGGCGTGATCCTGGGTCTGTCGATCGACGAGAACGGCGCCAACGCCTGGTCGTCGGTCAACGCGTGGGGCGGGGTCGCGGTCGCCGGTGCCATCGCGGTGCTGGCCCCGGCGCTCGGTCGCAGTATCGGGCTCGGTCCGCAGCGGGCGTGGCAGGTCGCCGTGTGCGGCGCCGGCGCGCTGGTGCTGTTCTGGGTGCTGTTCACCCTGCCCAGCGTCGGATCGAACACGTCCCTGCTGACCACGATCGGAGTCGCCGCCGGTGTCATCGCCGCCTGGATCGCTCCGGGCCGCGCGGACGATGCCGACGCCACCCAGCACGGCTGGTGACCACCACGCTGAGGCTGTGGACGGCGGCGCTGCTGTGCGCGCTGCCGTTCGGGTTCGCGTGGTCGGGCGGCGTCACACCAGGCACGGTCATCTACGGCGATTGCACGTATTCGGACAACGAGTACTGCGTGCCCGACCAGTACGTCCCGGGCTCGGCGTACCACAGCCTGGTCAGCCAGGCGCCGATCCGCGTATTCCTGGTCGCGGCCGCGCTGATCTTCATCGCTTGCGCCACGCGCGTGCGCACGCACCACACCCGCCGCCTCGCCCGCCTCGGTTGTGCCGCGCTCGTCCTGGCCGCGGTCCTGGCCGCGGCGCACGGCGCCCCGCGCATCGTCGTATGCCTGGCCGGCGCCCTGGCGCTGGTGCTCCCGCGGGTGGTGCGATTACGGCGTTTTGGCGATCCACAACCCCGCCAGGTAAAGTAGACCGCTGGCGCTTGCCGCTCGTTCCTCATGCCCGCTTTGGCCGCGGGAGGGAATACGAGCCCTCACGGTAGCGCTGGGTATCAGCCGGGTTTCCGGCGTCGTTCGCTGTCGAAGATTGTGGAGGCTATGGCCAAGAAAGATGGGGCCATCGAGGTCGAAGGCCGCGTGGTCGAGCCGCTGCCCAATGCGATGTTCCGAGTGGAACTGAGCAACGGACACAAGGTGCTCGCCCACATCAGCGGGAAGATGCGGCAGCACTACATCCGCATCCTGCCCGAGGACCGGGTTGTCGTGGAGCTCTCGCCCTACGACCTGACCCGCGGTCGCATCGTCTACCGCTACAAGTAGCGAACTATCCAGTCACCGAACACCTGAAGGGGCATCGACCGTGAAGGTCAAGCCGAGCGTCAAGCCGATCTGCGACAAGTGCAAGGTCATTCGTCGTCATGGTCGGGTCATGGTCATCTGCGAGAACCTGCGCCACAAGCAGCGGCAGGGCTGACCTAACTACCAACGAGCGCATGCCTGGCCGCGGTTCGCCGCGGTGAGCACCTCCGGCGCGAAGGCCGGAGCCCGTCCGAGGGGACGGGACGGCTGCGTCACGAAACCTTCGCCGAAACAGATCCGGAGAACCATCCGCATGGCACGTCTTTCCGGCGTCGACCTCCCGCGCGAGAAGCGCATGGAGATCGCGCTCACCTACATCTACGGCGTGGGACGCACCCGCGCCAAGCAGACCCTCGAGGCCACCGGCGTCAGCCCTGACCTGCGCGCCCGCGATCTGACCGACGACGACGTCGTCCGGCTGCGCGACTACATCGACGCCAACTTCCGCGTCGAGGGCGACCTGCGCCGCGAGGTCGCCGCCGACATCCGCCGCAAGGTCGAGATCGGCTGCTACCAGGGCGTGCGGCACCGCCGCGGCCTGCCCGTCCACGGCCAGCGCACCAAGACCAACGCCCGGACGCGCAAGGGCCCGAAGAAGACCATCGCGGGCAAGAAGAAGGCAGGTAAGAAGTAATGCCGGCTCCGGCTAGGAAGTCCACCGCACGCGGCGGCGCGAAGAAGACCCGCCGCAAGGAGAAGAAGAACGTCGTCGTGGGCCAGGCCCACATCAAGTCGACCTTCAACAACACGATCGTTTCGATCACCGACCCGCAGGGCAACGTGATCAGCTGGGCCTCGGCCGGCCACGTCGGCTTCAAGGGCTCGCGTAAGTCGACCCCGTTCGCGGCGCAGATGGCGGCCGAGAGCGCGGCGCGCAAGGCGCAGGAGCACGGGCTGAAGAAGGTCGACGTCTTCGTCAAGGGCCCCGGCTCGGGACGCGAGACCGCGATCCGCTCGCTGCAGGCCACCGGGCTCGAGGTCGGTCAGATCTCCGACGTCACGCCCCAGCCGCACAACGGCTGCCGTCCCCCCAAGCGCCGGAGGGTTTGATCTAAATGGCTAGATACACCGGACCCGCGACGCGCATCTCGCGTCGCCTCAACGTCGACCTGGTCGGTGGCGACAGCTCGTTCGAGCGTCGTCCGTACCCGCCGGGACAGCACGGCCGTTCGCGCATCAAGCAGAGCGAGTACCTGCTGCAGATGCAGGAGAAGCAGAAGGCGAAGTTCAGCTACGGAGTGCTCGAGAAGCAGTTCCGTCGCTACTACCGCGAAGCCACCAGCATGCAGGGCAAGACCGGTGACAACCTGCTGCAGATCCTCGAATCGCGGCTGGACAACGTCATCTACCGCTCCGGCATCGCGCGCACGCGCCGCCAGGCACGGCAGATGGTCAGCCACGGCCACTTCCTGGTCAACGGCGTCAAGACCGACATCCCCAGCTTCCGCGTCTCGCAGTTCGACATCATCGACGTGAAGCCGAAGTCGCTCGAGACCACTCCGTTCCTCATCGCACGCGAGACCTTCGGCGAGCGTCCGGTGCCGGCCTGGCTGCAGGTCGTCCCGGACAAGCTGCGGGTGCTCGTGCACTCCCTCCCGGTTCGGGCTCAGATCGAGATCCCGGTCCAGGAGCAACTGATCGTCGAGCTCTACTCGAAGTAGTAGCTCGCTGCAGTACCCGAGGGCCAGTCATATAGCGGGCGGCCCACGACAAGTAGGAGTAACCCTGTGCTGATCTCCCAGCGCCCATCCCTGTCCGAGGAGCCGATCGCCGACAACCGGTCGCGCTTCGTCATCGAACCGCTCGAGCCCGGCTTCGGCTACACGCTCGGCAACTCGCTGCGCCGCACCCTGCTCTCGTCCATCCCGGGAGCCGCAGTGACCAGCATCCGCATCGACGGTGTGCTGCACGAGTTCACGACCGTCGAGGGCGTCAAGGAAGACGTCACCGACATCATCCTGAACCTCAAGGAGCTCGTGGTGAGCTCCGACAGTGACGAGCCCGTGGTCATGTACCTGCGCAAGCAGGGCCCCGGCGAGGTCACCGCGGCCGACATCGCGCCGCCGGCCGGCGTCACCGTGCACAACCCCGACCTGAAGATCGCCACGATCAACAAGAAGGGTCGGCTCGAGATCGAGCTCGTCGTCGAGCGGGGACGTGGCTACGTCACCGCGGTCCAGAACAAGCAGCCCGGTCAAGAGATCGGCCGGATCCCGGTCGACTCGATCTACTCGCCGGTGCTCAAGGTGACCTACGCCGTCGAAGCGACCCGTGTCGAGCAGCGCACCGACTTCGACCGTCTGGTCGTCGACGTCGAGACCAAGAGCTCCATCACGCCGCGCGACGCCGTCGCGTCGGCCGGTCACACGCTCGTCGAGCTGTTCGGTCTGTTCCGTGAGCTCAACGACGAGGCCGAGGGCATCGACGTCGGGCCGTCGCCGGCCGAGGTCGCCGACATCGCGGCGTTCTCGATGCCGATCGAGGACCTCGACCTGACGGTTCGCTCGTACAACTGCCTCAAGCGCGAGGGCATCCACACCGTGGGTGAGCTCGTCGGGCGCAGCGAGGCCGACCTGCTCGACATCCGCAACTTCGGGTCGAAGTCGATCGACGAGGTCAAGATCAAGCTCGCCGGTCTGGGCCTCGCGCTCAAGGACAGCCCGCCCGGATTCGAGTTGCCCGGCAATTCGGCGATCGAGTCCTACGGTGACGACGAGTTCGACAGCGGCGACTCGGACTACGCCGAGACCGAACAGCTCTAAGAGAACCCACCTTCTAGGAGTTAGACATGCCTACGCCCACGAAGGGGCCACGCCTCGGTGCCGGTCCGGCGCACGAGCGGCTGATGCTCGCGAACCTTGCGACGTCGCTGTTCGAGCACGACCGCATCACCACAACCGAGGCGAAGGCGAAGCGGCTGCGTCCGCTCGCCGAGCGCCTGATCACGTTCGCCAAGCGCGGTGACCTGCACGCCCGTCGTCAGGTCATGACCGTGATTCGCGACAAGGACGTGGTGCACAAGCTGTTCGCCGAGATCGGGCCGAAGTTCGCAACCCGTCCGGGTGGCTACACGCGCATCGTGAAGACCAACCCGCGCAAGGGCGACAACGCACCGATGGCGATCATCGAGCTCGTCGAGGAGCTCAAGTCGGTCGTCGCCGAGGCCGAGAAGGCTCGCGGCACCAAGACGGCGGCCAAGAAGGCGCCGACCGGCCGCACGAAGGAGATCGCCGAGGACGCCGCCGCCGAGTCGCCGACCGCAGCAGCGGTTGCCGAGGCGGACGAGCCGACTGAGATCGCGGCCGACGAGGCCTCGCTCGAGGCCGGCGAGGACGAGGGCGGCCTTGCCGCGCTCGGTCTGACCGAGGAAGAGGCCGCCGAGGCGGCCGACGCCGCGGACGAGACCGGGGTCCAGCCCGAGGCGGGCGCCGAGAACTCGGCGGCAAGCTCGGACGAGTCCGAGGACGAGTCGAAGTAAGCAACACTTCGATGGTCGAGGCGGATCCGCAGGTGCGGGTCCGCCTCGACCTTTCTTATGACGGCACCGAGTTCTCGGGGTGGGCGATCCAGCCGGAGCGCCGCACCGTCCAGGGCGTGGTCGAGCAGGTGCTGGCGACTGCACTGCGGGTGCCGTCGGTGTCGCTGACGGTCGCCGGACGCACCGATGCCGGCGTGCACGCTGCGGGACAGGTCGCTCACGCCGATCTGGCGGCGCTGCCGCATCCGAAATTGGTGCGGCGCCTGTCGGGCATGCTGCCGCCCGACATCCGAGTGCGGTCCGTGCAGGCGGCGCCGCCCGGATTCGACGCCCGGTTCAGTGCCGTCTGGCGGCGCTACGAGTACCGCATCAGCGACGATCAAGTGGGCGTCGCCCCGCTGCGGCGGCGCTTCGTGACCGATCATCGCCGTTCGCTCGACGTCGCCGCGATGCACGCGTCCGCCCAGGGCGTGCTGGGTCTGCACGACTACGCCGCGTTCTGCCGGCGCACCGAGTTCGGCACGACCATCCGCACCGTGCAGCACTTCGAGGTGAGCCGCGACCAGACCGGCGAGGTCGTCGTCGGGATCCGGGCCGACGCGTTCTGCCAGGCGATGGTGCGCTCGCTGGTCGGCGCCCTGCTCGACGTGGGGGAGGGCAAGCAGCCCGTCGAGTGGCCCGCGCAGCTGCTCGACGCGTCCGAACGCTCGTCGCGGATCACCGTGGCGCCCGCGCACGGACTGACCCTGGTCGAGGTGGGCTATCCGCCCGACGCCGACCTCGCCGCGCGCGCCGTCACCACCCGCGCCCGCCGCGACGCGTAGGTTGACTTCTACGTAGGGCTAGGTAGAGTAAAACCATGGCTGGTCCACGGATGACGATCCCGACGCAACTGGTGTTGCGGGCATTGCTGGCCGAGCCGGGGCGCGAGCTCTACGGCGCCGAGGTCGGCGAGGCTGCCGGGCTGCCCAGCGGCACGGTGCACCCGATGCTCGCCCGGCTCGAGCGCCTCGACTGGGTGTCCTCGCGGTGGAGGACATCGACCCGTCCGAAGCGGGTCGGCCTGCGCGGCGGTACTACCGATTGACCGCACGCGGCGCCGAAGGTGCCAGGGAGGCGCTCGTGCGGGTGGGACGCGAGCGCCAGACCTGGCAAGTCCTGCGGCCGGCCGGAGAGCCGTCATGAGCACGCGTGCGCCGCGCGGACGGCTGGTGCGGGCCGCTTCGCATGTGCTGCCCGCCGGCGAACTGCGCGAGCGGTATCGACAGGAATTCCTCGCCGACCTCTACGACCGCCGCCGGACCGCGCGACTGCGTTACTCGCTCGGGGTGCTCACGCATGTGGTGCCGCTGCGGATCGCGGTGGGCCGGGGGATCGCGCTCGAGTCTGCCGCGTTCGGCGGGCGTCGATCACTCCTGTGCCGCTTGCACCTGCACCACTTCGACCCGTGTCACAACCCCGACGGCGAGTTCTACCTGCGCTGCCGGCGCTGCGGTGCGGACCGTTACGACCCGCAGGGCAAGCCTGGTGACGTCAACATCGGCGGCAACATTCTCGGTGGGATCACCAGCAACTCCTGGTGACGGTGCAGGGAGGGACGAACGTCATGAACCATGCGATGAGCCGGATGGTCATCCGCGCCGCCACCGTCACGTTGCCGGCCGGGCCGGTGCGTGAGCGCTACCGGCAGGAGTTCCTTGCGGACCTTTACGTATTCGATCGGCGAGCCCGGCTGGCGTTCGCTTTCGGCATCTTGATCAACGCGTTCGCACTGCGCGCGGCTGCGGGCGGCGACGTCCTGCCTGTCGCCCAACGCGACTTCTCGATGGTGCGCAAGCCGCTGTCGTGCCGGCTGCACCTGCATTTCCGCGTGCGCTGCGTCAACGCGGACGGGACGTCTACCACCGGTGCCGTCGCTGCGGCGACGACCAGTATGAGTACGAGTATCGCCCCGATCGCGACAGTGGAAACGTCGCCGCCAGCATCATCGGCGGCGGGTTCAGCACGGGCTGGTGACGCTCACGCGACCACGGCGGCCATCAGCCGGGCGCACCGCTCGGTCATCTGCGCCGCGGTGACCTCCGGATGCTCGAGCCACCACATCACCAGTGAGTTGACCAGACCCATCCACACCGCTCCGAGGGCGGACGTGTCGAGGTCGTCGTGAATTCCGCGAGCGGCCAGGAAACGCTGCGAGCCGCTGGCAGTCACCTGCAACGTGCGGCCGCGGTACTCCCAGGCCGCGTCGGCGATCGGGCCGCTGTCGGGCATCGACTCGTCGAAAAGCATCTTCCAGGCGACCCGCTGCGGTTCGAGCGACTCGAAGACGGCGCCGAGGGTCGCGACCCGCGACAGCACCGAGTCGTCCTCCTGCGACCACGCGATCTCGAGGCGCTCGAGCATCGGCGTCGCTACGTCGTGCAGGGCGGCGAGGAACAGGCCCTCTTTCGACCCGAAGTACTGGTAGATCAATGGCTTCGAGATGCCGGCGTTGGCGGCGATCGACGCCACCGACGCTGCGGCGTAGCTGCTCGCCGCGAACTCCTCGACCGCCGCGGCCACGATCTGGCGCTCGCGCTCGGGACGGGGGACACCCTTGGTCCCGATCGCTGCACTCGACACGATCTCGAACTTACCCTAAGGTCAGTTCGTGGTCATCCCTAATGCGATGCACGATCCGCTGACCTACGCGATCCCGTTCTTCGTCGCGTTCATGGCGCTCGAGATCGTTTCGCTGCGCGCCCTCGCCGATGTCGAGCCCGACCGCTACCGCGGCGTCGAATACCGCGACAGCAGGGCGAGCATCCTGGCCGGACTGGGTTCGCTGGTGGTCAACAGCGGCGCGCGCATCCTCGCGCTCGTCGGCTACGCCGCCCTGTTCGCGATCACACCGCTGCGGCTCGACACGCACCGCTGGTACACGTGGGTGTTCGTGCTGCTGCTCGTCGACCTGGTCTGGTACCTCTACCACCGCGCATCGCACCGGGTGCGCATCATGTGGGCGGGTCACCAGGCACACCACAACAGCCAGTACTTCAACCTGACGACCGCCGTGCGGCAGAAGTGGAATCCCTGGTTCGAGCTGCTGTTCTGGGTGCCGCTGCCGCTCATCGGTGTGCCACCGTGGCTGATCTTCTTCGCGTTCTCGATCAACCTGATCTTCCAGTTCTTCGTGCACACCGAACGCATCGGACGCCTGCCGACCGCGATCGAGTTCGTGTTCAACACCCCGTCGCACCACCGCGTGCACCACGCAAGTGACAAGGACTACCTCGACAAGAACTATGCAGGGATCCTGATTATCTGGGATCGCATGTTCGGGACGTACGCCGAAGAGACCCACCGTCCGACGTACGGGCTGACGAAGAACTACGACACGGCCAACCCGTTCCGCTTGCAGTACCACGAGTACGCGCAGATGTGGCGCGACCTGCGCCGCGCGCACGGCCTGCGTGATCGGCTCGGCGTCGTGTTCGGGCCGCCAGGACGGGCAGTTGGAGGCCTGTCAGTAGAAGGCCAGGTTGTCGCGACCGCACCAGTCGAGCACGGCCGGCCAAGCGCCATGGCCTGACTCGACGTTGAGGTGCCCGCCGCCCTCGACGACGGTTGTCGCGATCATCAGCGGACGTCCGTAGGCCTCGGCGATCCCGTGGGGCAGGTAGGGATCGCCCTCGCCGCCGACGAGCACTGTGCCGTCGGCGCCGCGGCGCACCGTGTCGATGTCCAGCGGCGGCGGGAAGAACGCCGCGATGTCGGGCTCGGCCGTGCCGGGATCGGGCGGTGCCACGAGCAGGACGCGCGCCGGGCGTGGGCTGTCACCCGGTTCGGCCACATGGTGCAGCCAGAGCACCGCCCCCAGCGAATGGGCGACGACGTCGTAGCCGTCGGCGGGCAGGTCGGCGATCGCCGTGCGCAGGGCGGCCAGCCAGTCGGCTAGGTCCGGATGATCGAGATCGGCGAACGCCGGCCGTCGGGTCTCGCGCCCGGCCGCGACCAGTTCGCCCTCGAGCCAGGTCTGCCAGTGTCCGTCGCCGGACCCGCCCCACCCCGGTACGACCACGGTGGGAACGGTTCGCGTCGCGCGCCGCGGCATTACAGCACAGCGCCCGGGTTCAAAATGCCCTTCGGGTCGAGCGCGTCCTTGATGCGGTGCGTCAGCGCCATGACATCGTCACCGAGATAGGTCGGCAACCAGGCCTTCTTCAACCGTCCTACGCCGTGCTCGCCGGTGATCGTCCCGCCGAGTTCGAGCGCGAGGTCCATCACCTGCCCGAACGCGAGGTATGCGCGCCGGGTCTCGTCCTCGTCCTGCTCGTTGTAGACGACGAGCGGGTGGGTGTTGCCATCACCCGCGTGCGCGACCACGGCGATGGTGACCGCGTTGTCGGCCGCGATCTTCTCGATGCCCTGGACGAGCGTCGGCAGCGCCGGCAGCGCCACGCCGACGTCCTCGAGCAGCAGCGAGCCGAGCCGTTCGAGGGCGGGGAACGCTGCCCGCCGTGCGGCCGCGAATGCCTCGCCCTCCTCGACGTCCGACGTAGTGAACACGTCGCTAGCGCCGTGCGCCTGGCAATGCCGTTCCATCTGTGCGATCTCGTCGGCAGCGGCCGCGCCCGGTGCGTCGGAGCGCGCGATGAGCATCGCCTCGGCGGTGCGGTCGAGCCCCATCGACGTGAAGTCCTCGACGGCATTGATCGAGGTGCGATCCATCAACTCGAGCATGCAGGGCCGGAGCGAGGACGTGATCGCGAGGACGGCGTCGGCCGACGCCTCGATCGACGGGAACACCGCGACCAGCGTCGACGCCGGTGGCTGTGCCGGGACGAGGCGCAGGGTGAGTTCGGTGATGACGCCGAGCAGTCCTTCGGACCCGACGAACAGCTTCGTGAGCGAAAGGCCGGCGACGTCCTTCAGCCGCGGGCCGCCGAGCTTGAGCGCGGTGCCGTCGGCGAGCACGACCCGCATGCCGAGCACGTAGTCGGTGGTGACGCCGTACTTGACGCAGCACAGCCCGCCCGCGTTGGTCGCGGCGTTGCCGCCGATCGAGCACATTTCGAACGACGACGGGTCGGGCGGGTACCACAGGCCGTGCTCGCCGGCTGCCTTCTTGACCTCGACGTTGAGCAGCCCGGGCTGCACGATCGCAACGCGTGACACCGCGTCGATGTGGATGTCGCGCATCTTCTCCAACGACAAGACGATGCCGCCCTCGACCGCGGTCGACCCGCCCGACAGCCCGGATCCCGCACCGCGTGGCACGACCGGTGTGTTGTGTGCGTTCGCCCAGCGCAGCACGGCCTGCACGTCCTCGGTGCACGTCGCCCGCACGACCGCGATCGGCCAGCCCGCATCGGGATCGCGCGCCCAGTCGCGGCGGTACCGCTCGATCACGTCGCGATCGGTCAGGACCGCACCCTCGGGCAACTCGGCGATCAGGTCGTCCATAGCTGCGATTCAAGCACTCAACTGTGGTGATAACACGAGTGCGCTGCGGCGGTCGGCACCGCAGACTGTCCGGGTGGGCTATGTCGACCTGTCTGAAATCGCGCACACGCTGGCCGACGGCCGGCCGCTGCTCGCCGATGTGAACGTGCGCGTCGGCGACGGGACGAAGACCGCGCTGGTGGGTGCCAACGGCGTTGGCAAGACCACGCTGCTGCGCCTCGTCGCCGGCGATCTTGCTCCGCAACAGGGTTCGATCGCCCGCGTCGGCGGCCTGGGCGTCATGCGGCAGTTCATCGGGTCGGTGCGCGACACCACGTCCGTTCAGGACTTTCTCGTGCAGCTCGCGCCGGCGGACGTGCGTGCCGCATGGGACGACGTGCAGCGGTGCGAACTCGCGATGATGGAACGTGACGACGAACGAACCCAACTCGCCTACGCGCACGCGTTGGCGCGCTGGGGCGACGCGGGCGGTTACGACATGGAGGTGCTGTGGGACACCGTCACGGTTGCCGCCCTCGGCGTCGCCTACGACCGGTGCAAGTACCGCGAGCTGTCGACGTTGTCGGGCGGTGAACAGAAGCGCCTGGCGCTCGAGGCGCTGTTGCGCGGTCGCGACGAGGTGTTGCTGCTCGACGAGCCCGACAACTATCTCGACGTGCCGGGCAAGCGGTGGCTCGAGGACCGGCTGCGCGCGTCGGCCAAGACGGTGTTGTTCGTCAGCCACGACCGTGAGTTGCTCGCCGCGGTCGCCGACCGCATCGTGACGCTCGAAGGAGGGACGGCGTGGGTGCACGGCGGCGGGTTCGCGTCCTATCACGAGGCGCGGGCGGCTAAACACGAGCGCATGGCCGAGGTGCGCCGCCGCTGGGACGAGGAGCATGCGCGGCTGAAGGAGCTCGTGCGCACCTTGCAGCAGCAGGCCAAGATCAGCCCGGACATGGCATCGCGGTACCGGGCGATGCAGACGCGGCTGGAGAAGTTCGAGGCCGCCGGTGCACCACCGGACAAGCCCGAGGAGCAGAAGGTCTCGATGCGGCTGCGCGGTGGCCGGACCGGCGTCCGTGCAGTCACCTGCGAACAGCTCGAACTGACGGGACTGATGCGCGCCTTCGACACCGAGATCTTCTTCGGCGAGCGGGTCGGCGTCGTGGGCTCGAACGGTGCCGGCAAGTCACACTTCCTGCGGCTGCTCGCCGGGGCGTCGATAGCGCATTCCGGCGCTTGGAAGCTCGGCGCGCGTGTCGTCCCCGGTCTGTTCGCCCAGACCCACGCCCATCCTGAGTGGGTCGACCGCACCCCGGTCGACCTGCTGTGGACCGGCGCTGACGACCGGCCGAGCCTCGATCGGGGACGAGCGATGTCGGTGCTGCGCCGCTACGAGCTCGACAAGCAGAGCGATCAGCCGTTCGGCACGCTGTCCGGCGGTCAGCAGGCGCGGTTCCAGATCTTGCTGCTCGAGGTCTCCGGAGCGACCCTGCTGTTGCTCGACGAACCGACCGACAACCTCGACGTCCTCAGTGCTGAAGCGCTCGAGGACGCGCTCGAGGCCTACGAAGGCACCGTCGTCGCGGTCACCCACGATCGATGGTTCGCCCGTTCGCTCGATCGGTTCTTGATCTTCGGGTCGGACGGCACCGTCTACGAATCGGATGACCCGGTCTTTGATGAGAGCCGGGTTTCACGAGTTCGCTGATCGGTGCAACCGAACTGCCCCCGTCGCGCGTCTGTGTGGTGGGCGGGCGGCTGCTCGGCGTCTTCACCAGCTGAAGGGCTCAGCAGCCGTCGCGGCCCACCATCCTCGCTCCGCCACTCGCAGGAGGCAGTCCTTCATGTCCGCCCGTCGCAGCGTCAAGGCTGCGCTCATCGCCGTCACCTCTGCGCTGTTGCTCGCCGGAACGCTGGCCGCCGTCCCGAACACCGCGTCAGCGACACCGCCGCCCTCGCCGCTGCGGTTGCACGCTCCGTCGCGCGAGGTCGTGTACGCGTTCCACAATCGCGCGTTCTTCGACAACGGCGTCCAGCTCATCGCCGTCGGTCAGGCGTTCGAGATCTGGTCGCATCGCAGCGACTATCACAGCCCGATCACCAGCGAATGGCACCACGGCTCGACGGTGACTCAGCTGCCGACCGGCTTGATGGACAACTTCTCCGGGCTGAGCCGGTTCATCGACGTCTCGATCCAGAACGATCAGGGTCACGTCGTGCTGCACCGGCAGGTGACGACGTGTCTCAACAGCTACAGCACCTATCGCGTCGTCCCTGATGGCGCCGCGCACTCGCTGTATCCGTATGACTGCCCGAGCAACATCTTCGCGTTGGGGTCGGTGCAGGGCATCGCCGCGGGGTGGGCATCGGACGGGCCGTTGTTCGGGTACAACGCGGTGCGCCTCGCGCCGGGTCACTACTCGATGCACCTCGCGATCACCCCGACCTACCGCAAGCTGTTCGGCATCCAGCCCGCCGACGCGACGCGTTCAGTGACGTTGATCGTGCGCAAGCAGAAGCACGGTGGGCCCGTGCCGGTGCCCGTCACCCGCACCCATGGCGGCGCAGTCGCTCCGCAGCAGTCGGGTCGCCGGCTGGCCGCGCCGCCGTCGAACGGTCCGCGTCCCGATCTGGCTGCGCTGCCGGCTTGGGGGATGAGCCTGTCGAAGACCGGGCGCTACCTGAACTTCTCGGCCACGGTGTGGAACGCCGGTGACAGCCCCCTGGTCGTGGACGGGTTCCGGGAAAAGGGCAAGGCCGTCATGGACTCCTACCAGTACTTCTACGACTCGCAGGGCAACCAGGTTGGCTACGTCCCGGCCGGGCACATGGTCTGGGACCCGGCGCCGACCCACCACCACTGGCACTTCACCGACTTCGCGCAGTACCAGCTGATCAGCGCCGACAACCACTACCTGCAGCGAAGCCACAAGGACGGGTTCTGCCTGGCGGCCACCGACGCGATCGACTTCACGGTGCCTGGCGCGCTGTGGCACCCGTACAACACCGACCTGACGACCGCGTGCGGTGACTTCAGCGCGCTGGCTGTCAGTGAGGTGCTGCCGTCCGGGTCGGGCGACACCTACGAGCAGTTCCGCGCGGGCCAGTCCTTCGACTTGAAGGGGGTGCCGAACGGGATCTACTTCGTCAAGATCTCGGCCAACCCGGACCACGTGCTGACCGAGCAATCGTTCGCGAACAACGTCTCGCTGCGCAAGATCCGCATCGGTGGGACGCCGGGCCACCGCACCCTGTATGTGTTCCCGAAGGGAGACGTCAACGGCTGACCCGTCAGGACGGGACGGCGAAGACGACGATGTTGTCCTCGTAGTTGCCCGTGCTCGAGTCGAACGGGCCGCCGCAGGTCACGATGGCCAGCCGGCCGACGCTGCGCTGGTTGAAGATCTTCTTGTACGGCAACGACGTCTTGCGATAGGTGCGGACGCCGGTAACCGTGAACCGCAGCCGCATGTGCTTCTTGCCGTGCATGCCGTTGACGAAGATCTTGTCGTGCGGGCGCAGGGTCCCGATGCTGCCCAGCACGCCGGACACCCCGGAGTAGTTGATGTGTCCGGCGAGGATGGCGGTGCCGCGATGGGCGCCGGGCTTCGCGCCGCCGTCCCACCAGCCGACGACCTTCGGATCGAGTGGGATGACGAGTTCGCGATCCTGGGTGCCGACCCGCTCGATCGGCGCGCGCGCGTGCAGCTTCGGGATCACGATGGAGTGCGGGTCGATGTACGGGACGCGCTTGCCGTCGGCGTTCGGGATGTGGCCGTTGTCGGCCGTGGCGCCGAAGCCGCCCCAATTCGGCGAGATGACGAACGCGATGCCCGCTGCTGCGACGAAGCCGATCGACAGGATCACCAGGAGCATGCTGAGCCGACCGAGGCCCCGACCGCGTGGGCGTGCCGGCTTGCGCTCGGCGGCCTTGACCGGTGCGGCACCGGCCTCGGGTTCGCGCGGGAACGGCATCGGACGGCGACCCTGGGCCGCCGCGGCGGGCGCACTCGCAGGCGCCGCTGGGTCAGTGGTCCGGTTCACACTGTGCCTGCCCATGAAAGTCCGCAGTCCCGTCTGACTCGCCTCCCCCGTCCTGTTCCTACCGAAATCAACGATCGTGACCGCATCTGGATGCGGATTTGGAGCGATTCCGGCCCTCCCGGTACAGTTACCCGTTGGCGTACGAGCCTTTCGTGCGTTCCCGGCCATGTCTCGGGGTCCATTGCAATGGCGATGACCGCGAGGGCGCCGTTCCGGCGTGAAGACCGAAAGAGAGTTCAGTGCGTACCTATACGCCTAAGCCCGGCGAGATCGAGCGCCGTTGGCACGTCATCGACGCGAACGACATCGTTCTCGGCCGTCTGGCCAGCCAGGCCGCCACGCTCCTGCGCGGCAAGCACAAGCCCCAGTTCGCTCCGCACGTCGACACCGGCGACTTCGTCGTGATCGTCAACGCCGCGAAGGTCGCCGTCGCCGCCCGCAAGCGCGGCGAGCTGCGCTACCGCCACTCGGGCTACCCGGGTGGCCTGTCGCAGCAGACCGTCGGCGATCTGCTCGAGCGCCGTCCCGAACGGCTCGTCGAGCTCGCCGTGCGCGGCATGCTCCCCAAGAACACCCTCGGCCGGGCCCAGCTCAAGAAGCTGAAGGTCTACGCCGGGCCCGAGCACCCGCACGCCGCCCAGAAGCCCCAGCCGTTCGAGATCAAGCAGGTTTCGCAGTGACTACCACCGCCCCAGTTGTCGGACGCCGCAAGGAAGCCATCGTCCGTGTCCGCCTCGCGCCCGGTACCGGTGAGTTCAAGCTCAACGGCCGCTCGCTCGAGAGCTACTTCCCGAACAAGGTGCACCAGCAGCTCATCCGTGAGCCGTTCGTGACCCTCGAGAAGGACGGTCAGTACGACATCGTCGCGTCGCTGTCCGGTGGCGGCGTCACCGGCCAGGCCGGTGCGCTGCGCCTCGCGATCGCTCGCGCGCTGATCGAGATCGAGCCCGACGACCGTCCGGCCCTGAAGAAGGCCGGCTTCCTGACGCGCGACGCGCGCGTCAAGGAGCGCAAGAAGTACGGCCTGAAGAAGGCCCGTAAGGCACCGCAGTACTCCAAGCGATGAGTGCTCGCGCGACGAGCCAGTAGGCACGGCCCGCGACGCAGGAGCGGGTTCGGTCGACGCCGGACCCGAGCGAAGCGAGTGGTCCCAAAGGAGATCGAAGGGACGGTCCGTGGCTCTATTCGGTACCGACGGCGTCAGAGGACTGGCGAACGGCGATCTGACGCCGGAGCTGGCGTTGTCGGTGGCCAGTGCGGCCGCCCGTGTGCTTGTCGCGCACGACGCTTCGCACCGTCCCATCGCCGTTGTCGGCCGTGACCCGCGCGCAAGCGGCGAGATGCTCGAGGCAGCTGTCTCCGCAGGCCTCGCTGCGGCCGGCGCGGACGTGCTGCGCGTCGGCGTGCTGCCGACGCCGGCGGTCGCGTACCTCACCGGCGCCTACGGGGCCGACCTCGGTGTGGTGCTCTCGGCCTCACACAACCCCATGCCCGACAACGGCATCAAGCTGTTCGCACGCGGCGGGCACAAGCTGCCCGACGACATCGAGGTCGAGATCGAGCAGTCGATCGCGACGGGCAAGGCTCGCCGTCCGACCGGTGCTGCCATCGGGCGGCTGCGCGACGCCGACGACGCCGCCGAGCTGTACCTGACGCACCTCGCCAAAGCGGTGCCCGACTCGCTGGCCGGCGTTCGCGTCGTCGTCGACTGCGCACACGGCGCGGCATCGACTGTTGCGCCCGAGCTGTACCGGCGGGCCGGAGCCGAGGTGATCGCGGTTGCTGCCGAGCCGGACGGGCTCAACATCAACGACGGTGTCGGCTCCACGCACCTGGAACCGCTGATCGGCGCAGTGCGTGAACACGGCGCCGCGCTCGGCATTGCGCACGACGGCGACGCCGACCGCTGTCTCGCGGTCGACGCGAACGGCGCGATCGTCGACGGCGACCAGATTCTCGCGATCTGCGCGATCGCGATGCGCGAGAGCGGAACGCTGAACCAGAACACGGTGGTTGCCACCGTGATGAGCAATCTCGGCTTCCACCACGCCATGCGCGACGCCGGCATAGGTTTGGTGACGACCGCGGTCGGCGACCGCTACGTGCTCGAAGCGTTGCGCGCGGGAGGTCTCAACCTCGGCGGCGAGCAGAGTGGGCACATCGTGTTCACCGATGCCGCTACCACCGGTGACGGCCTGCTGACCGGTTTGCATCTGATGGCCCGCATCGCCGGGACGGGTGCGTCCCTGGCGGACCTCGCGAGCATCGTGCAGCGGTTGCCGCAGACACTGATCAACGTCAAGGTCGGCGACCGGTCGGCGGTCGCGTCCTCGTCCGCCGTCGCCGATGCGGTTGCCGCTGCCCAGCGTGAACTCGGCGACGACGGCCGCATCCTGCTGCGTCCGTCCGGAACCGAGCCGCTGGTGCGGGTGATGGTCGAAGCCTCGACGCAGCAGCACGCCGACGAGGTAGCCCAACGCGTCGCCGCCGTCGTCGCAGCGGCCTGACGCTCAGCCGCGGGAGTAGTACGCGACCTCGTCGGTGATGGTGCGCGTCACCCAGCCGCGTTCGACGAGCACCTCGAGGTGCGCGGCGGTCTCGTGGATGGCGAGGATCTGGTTGAACAGGTCGAGCTCGTCGAAGCGGCGCTTGCGGCGCGTCCAACCGAGGACGCGGGCGACCTCGAACGCGGTGCTCGCGCCGCCGGCGACGGCCTCGGCGGTGTCGGTGAGCCGTTCCTCGTGGTGGGCGAGCAGCGCCTCGATGCGCGCGTGCGTCGAATCGGTCACCGGACCGTGCGCGGGTAGCAGCCGCGCATCCGGCATTGCGAGCACGAGCCGCAGGGACGAGAGATAGTCGCGCAGCGGCGATGCCGGACGAACCAGCTCGACACCGATGGACGGCGTGATGTGCGGCAGCACGTGGTCGCCCGCGAACAGCGCGCCCGCGCCCGCGTCGTGGAACACGACGTGTCCGATCGTGTGTCCGGGCGTCGAGATCACGCGCAGCGTGCGGGTCTGGAGTTCGATGTCGATGCCGTCGCCGAGCCAGCGGTCGGGGTACTCCCAATCGGTGAGGTCGCGTTCGCCCTCCCAGTGCTCGAGCATCTTCGAGATCTCGAAGGCGCCGGCGCGATGCAGGCTCGCGACGTCCGGATGCTTCGTGAGCGTGCGCACGGCGTCCATCGACGCTTTCTCGCCCTCGCCGAGCGAAACCTCCGCGCCGGTGATCCGGCGCACCGCGACCGCCTGCGTGTAGTGATCTCGGTGGATGTGGGTGACGAGGAACTCGCGCACGTCCGAGAGCTTGAATCCGATCTCGCCGAGGCCGCGCTCGAGCAGGTCGGTCGACTCGGCCATCGCCCAGCCGCCGTCGATCATCACGATGCCGTCGCCGTCGGAGATCGCATATGTGTTGACGGCCTTGAGCGCATCACCCGGCAGCGGCAGCGGGATTCGGTGCACGCCCGGCGCGACTTCGTGCGCCCCGGGTCGTTCCCACGCATGCCGATCCTCGTCACTCATCACCTCAACCTAGGCCGACGCGAACTGAGAGGTGGACGAGTCGTCATTGAGAACACACAGCGGGGTCACCAACAATCGGACCACGAGATGACCAACAACCCCGCCGAATCAGAGCGTCCTCGTATCCAACTGTCTGTCGTCCAGGTCGCCGCAAGCGCCCTTGCCGCGATCACGGCCACCGTCTGCGCGTCCTATCTGGGCATCGCGGGCACCGTGATCGGCGCCGCCGTCGCGAGCGTCCTCACCGTTGTCGGCAACGCGGTCTACAGCCACTCCCTGCGCCGGGTCGGGACGGTTGCCGGCCTCGCCACCCGGGCCGGTGCAGCGGCCCCGCCTCCCGCGGCGCGACGGCGCGGGTGGACGACCTTCGCGGCGGCGTGCGCGGGAGTGTTCGTCGGCGTGCTCGCCGTGGTGACCGTCGTCGAAATGGTCGCCGGACGCCCGTTGAGCGACGTGGTGCGCGGACAGTCGGGCAGCGGGACGTCCGTGCTGGGCGATGTGGGGCAGTCGACGGGTTCGAGCAGTCCGACGCCGCGCGTGACCGTCACGGTGACACCGCAAGTGGTCACCCGCACGCCAACGGTCACCGTGACGGGCACGGCTGTCACCAAGACCGCGACACCGACGAAGACAGCCACGCCGACGGCGGGGCCGACCTCCTCGCCGACGTCTTCATCGGCGCCCACGCCGACGTCGTCCGGTCCGACCGCGTCCGGCACGGTAAGCCCGTAAACTTCCCGTCATGTGCGGCATCGTCGGCTACGTCGGTCCTCGCGCGGCTCTCGACGTCGTCGTCGAAGGGCTGCGCCGCCTCGAGTACCGCGGCTACGACTCGGCCGGAGTTGCGGTCGTCGGTTCCGACCACAAGCTGCAGGTCGAGAAGAAGGCCGGTCGCATCGAGAACCTCGACAAGGAACTCGCCGCCCGCACGATCACCGGCTCGACCGGCATGGGCCACACCCGGTGGGCGACGCACGGCGCACCTAACGACCGGAACGCGCACCCGCATGTCGACGCGGCGGGACGAGTCGCCGTCGTCCACAACGGCATCATCGAGAACTTCGGCGAACTGCGGGCCGAACTCGAAGCCGACGGCATCGAGTTCACGAGCGCGACGGACACCGAAACGGTCGCGCACCTTGCCGGCAAGCTCGTCGCCGCCGGCACGCCGCTGCTCGAAGCCGCGCGCACGGTGTGCCGACGCCTGCAGGGTGCGTTCACGCTCGTGTTCGTCGACGCAGAGCATCCGGAGTCGATCGTCGCGGCGCGGCGCAACTCGCCGCTGGTCGTCGGCGTGGGTGACGGCGAGATGTTCCTCGGCAGCGATGTCGCGGCCTTCATCGAGTTCACCCGCGATGCCGTCGAACTCGGCCAGGACCAGATCGTCGAGATCACCCGCGAGGGCTATGCCGTGTACGACTTCGACGGCAATCCCGTTGACGGCAAGCACTTCCACATCGACTGGGATCTCTCGGCCGCCGAGAAGGGCGGTCACGACTACTTCATGCAGAAGGAGATTCTCGAACAGCCCGCCGCTGTTGCCGACACGCTGCGCGGTCACCTCGTCGACGGCGAGATCGTCCTGGACGAGCAGCGCATCACCACGCAGGAGCTGCGCGACGTCGAGAAGGTCTTCATCGTCGCGTGCGGGACGGCCTATCACGCCGGCCTGATCGGCAAGCAGGCCATCGAGCACTGGACGCGCATCCCGGTCGAGGTCGAGATGGCCTCCGAGTTCCGCTACCGCGACCCCGTGCTCGACCAGCAGACGCTCGTCGTTGCGATCAGCCAGTCGGGCGAGACCGCCGACACGCTCGAGGCGGTTCGCCACGCCCGCGCGCAGCGTGCGCGCGTCCTCGCGATCTGCAACACGAACGGCGCGCAGATCCCGCGCGAGTCCGACGCCGTCTTGTACACGCACGCCGGTCCCGAGATCGGCGTCGCGGCGACGAAGACGTTCATGGCGCAGGTCGCGGCGGTCGAACTCGTCGGACTCGCGTTGGCACAGGCGCGCGGCACCAAATTCGGCGACGAGATCGTGCGCGAGTACGACGCGCTGACCGAGGTGCCGGCCGCGATCGCCAAGGCGTTGGAGACCATGCCGCAGGTCACCGAGCTCGCTCGCGAGATCGCGCACTCCAAAGCGGTGCTGTTCCTGGGCAGGCACGTCGGGTACCCCGTCGCGCTCGAGGGTGCGTTGAAGCTGAAGGAACTCGCCTACATGCACGCGGAGGGGTTCCCGGCCGGCGAGCTCAAGCACGGTCCGATCGCGCTCATCGAGGACAACCTGCCGGTCATCGTCGTGATGCCCTCGCCGACCGGCCGTGCGTTGCTGCACCAGAAGATGCTCAGCAACATCGCCGAGATCAAGGCCCGCGGTGCGCGCACGATCGTGATCGCTGAGCAGGGCGACACGGCGGCGGGCAAGTACGCCGCGCACCTCATCGAGGTTCCTGCGGTGCCAACGCTGCACGAGCCGTTCGTCGCGGTCGTGCCGCTGCAGATCCTCTCTGCCGAGATCGCTCTCGCGCGCGGCAACGACATCGACAAGCCCCGCAACCTCGCGAAGTCGGTCACTGTCGAATAGGGACGTTGGCATAGGGTCACCGATGTGAGCGTGACTACGACCACAACAACAACGACCTCGGTCGACCTGCTCATCGTCGGGGCGGGGCCGGTGGGCCTGTTCGGCGCGTACTACGCCGGCGTGCGCACGCTCTCGACGGCGGTGCTCGACTCGCTCGAGGAGCCCGGCGGGCAGATCACGGCGATGTATCCCGAGAAGGCGATCTTCGACGTTGCCGGGTTCCCCGCGATCAAGGGCCGCGACCTGGTCGATGAGTTGCTCAAGCAGGCGGCACCGCACAATCCCCAGTACTTGCTGGGACACCAGGCGCTGGAGCTGGAACGAGGCGAGGGCGCGTTCGCGGTGACGACGTCCGCGGGACTGCGCATCGAGTGCCGCGCCATCGTGATCACCGGCGGCATCGGCACCTTCTCGCCGCGTCCGTTGCCGGCCGGCGGTGATTACCTCGGCCGCGGCCTCGCGCACTTCGTCCCTGATCCGACGAAGTACACGGGCGAGGACGTCGTTGTCGTCGGCGGCGGCGACTCGGCGCTCGACTGGGCGTTGATGCTGGAACCGATCGCGAAGTCCGTCACGATCGTGCATCGCCGTGCGGAGTTCCGCGCGCACCCGCACTCGGTCGAACTGCTCAAGGCGTCGTCGGTGAACATGCTGACCGACGCGCAGATTTCCGCGGTGCGCGGCGATCCCGACGTGACCGAGGTGGACGTCGACGTGCTCGGCGTGATCCACACGATCTCGTGTTCACGATTGGTGGCGGCGCTCGGCTTCACCGCGAACCTCGGCCCGCTCATGGAGTGGGGCATCGACATCCGCAAGCGGCAGATCGTCGTCGACACGATGGGACGCACCACCGTGCCCGGCATCTATGCCGCGGGCGACATCGTCGACTACGACGGCAAGGTGAAGCTGATCGCGACGGGATTCGGCGAGGTGGCGACGGCAGTCAACAATGCGGCGGCCTATCTGAACCCGAAGGTGTCGGCGTTCCCGGGCCACCTGTCCGACTACGCGCCGGCTGACGGCAGCACGCCGACGTCGACGCACTGACATGATCATTGGCGTCGGCATCGACGTCGTCCCCGTGGCCCGCTTCGCCGAAGCCTTGCGGCGTTCGCCCGCGCTCGCCGAGCGGTTGTTCACCGCTGACGAACTGCAGACCGGGCACGGCGAACCGCGCACTGCCGAATCCTTGGCGGCGCGCTTCGCAGCCAAAGAGGCATTGGCCAAGTCGCTCGGGGCCGGCGGGGGAATGCACTGGACCGACGCCGAGGTGTGCACCGACGATGCCGGTCGGCCGTCGCTAGTCGTGCGCGGCACGGTTGCCGAGCGCGCCGCGTCATTGGGCGTGACGCGTTGGCACGTGTCGCTCTCGCACGACGGCGGGATCGCCTCGGCAACCGTGATCGCCGAGTCGGCAGACTAGGGACATGCACGGCATCTACACCGTCGACCAGGTACGCGCGGCCGAAGAGGCCCTCATGGCGCGGCTGGCGGAGGGCGCGCTGATGCAGCGCGCGGCGAGCGGGCTCGCAACGCAGTGCGCACAACTGCTCGGCTCGGTCTACGGAGCGCGGGTCACGCTGCTCGTCGGCGCGGGCAACAACGGAGGGGACGCGCTGTACGCAGGTGCGCGACTGGCGGCGCGTGGTGCGCAGGTCGACGCGTTGCTGCTCGCGCCGTCGCGGGCGCACGCCGGTGGACTCGCGGCGTTACGGAGCGCGGGTGGACGGGTCGCCGCGGCCGAGCCTGCTCGCGTTGCGGCCGATCTCGTCGTCGACGGGATGCTCGGCATCGGTGGCTCCGGCGGGTTGCGCGACGATGCGGCTGCACTCGCTTCGGCTGCGGCCGATTCGCCGACCGTCGCGGTCGATCTGCCGAGTGGGGTCGATGCGGACACCGGCGTTGTGTCCGGCGCTGCCGTGCGCGCGGACGTGACAGTGACGTTCGGCGCGCTCAAGACCGGACTCGTCGTCGGGGCGGGTGCCGAGCGCGCAGGGCAGGTGCGGCTCGTCGACATCGGTCTCGACCTGCCGTCGGCGTCGGCGCATGTGCTCGAGTCGGACGACGTGCAGTCCGCGTTGCACGTCCCCGGAGCGACCGACGACAAGTACACCCGCGGTGTCGTCGGAGTCGTCGCCGGTTCGCCGCAGTACGAAGGCGCGGGCGTGCTGTGCACCGGTTCGGCGCTGCACGGCGGGTCGGGCATGGTGCGCTACGCGGGCGCGGCGCCGGACGGAATCCGAGCGCGGTTCCCCGAAGTCGTCGTGCATACCGACCAGCGGCCGTCCGAACTGCGGGTGCAGGCGTGGGTGGTCGGGCCGGGGATGGGGACCGACGATGATGCGCTCGCATTGCTGCGCGACGTGCTGTCGACCGACGTGCCGGTGATCGTCGATGCGGACGGGTTGACGGTGCTCGCATCGCATCGCGAGCTGTTGCAACGCTCCGCGCCGACTGTGCTGACGCCGCACGACCGAGAGTTCGAGCGCATTGCGGGACCGGTCGGGGATGATCGATTGGCGGCGGCTCGCCGCGCTGCGGCTGACCTCGGTGTGACGATGCTGCTCAAGGGCAACGCGACGGTGGTCGCACAGCCCGACGGCTCTGCGTTCGTCAATCCGACCGGCACGCCCTGGCTCGGCACCGCCGGGAGCGGGGACGTGCTGAGCGGGCTGATCGGGTCGCTGCTCGCGTCGGGCATCGACGCGCCGCTGGCGGCAGCGTGCGGTGCGTACCTGCACGGCGTCGCCGGCCAGCTCGCCGCCACCGACGGACCGCCCAGCGCGCACGACGTGCTCGAATCAGTCCGTCCCGCGTTGCGCACGCTGGAGCGCGGCTGACCTCACGTCCCTCAAGATTGTGTTGCAGTCCCGTCCGACCAGATTTCGGTCGAAATTTTGGTCAGACGGGACTGCAACACAAGGTCAGGGCAGGTACGGACGGCGCCCGGCGCAGCCAGCTGCCGTACACGCGTGTCAACGCCTCCTGCACGAGATCCTCCGCTCCGGCTCGGTCGTGGCACAGCTGGTAGGCAAGGCGAAGCAGCCGATCTCCCGATGCCCGCATCAGGTCGGCGATCACGTCGTCGAGCTGCATCCGCCCTCCACCGGAAATGATGCGCTGGGTCACGCGCAACGTTGCGCAAGTACGCTCATCGCGTGCAGGACGTACTCGATCGCGCCGCCGGTGGCGGACGCATCACGCCTGAGGAAGCGCTCGCGCTCTACACCGATGCGCCGTTGCACGCGCTGGGCCGGGCGGCCGACGCGGTGCGCCGCGCGCGCTATCCCGACAACATCGCGACCTACATCATCGACCGCAACATCAACTACACGAACGTCTGCGTGACGGCGTGCAAGTTCTGCGCGTTCTATCGCGCGCCCAACCACGCCGAGGGCTGGACGCACAGCCTGGACGAGCTGCTGCGCCGCTGCGGCGAGGCGGTCGACCTCGGCGCCACCCAGATCATGTTGCAGGGCGGGCACTCGCCCGAACTCGGCATCGAGTGGTACGAACAGACGTTCAGTGCGATCAAGCGTGATTACCCGCAGCTCGTGCTGCACAGCCTCGGCGCGTCCGAGGTCGTGCACATCGGACGTACGTCCGGCATCGATCACCGCAGCGTCGTCCAGCGCCTCAAGGCGGCCGGCCTCGACTCGTTCGCCGGAGCCGGCGCCGAGATCCTCGTCGAGCGGCCCCGCACCGCCATCGCCCCGCTCAAGGAGAAGGGCGAGATCTGGCTGCAGGTGATGGAGACCGCGCACGAGGAGGGCCTCGAGTCGACCGCCACCTTCATGATGGGGACGGGCGAGACCAACGCCGAGCGCATCGAGCACCTGCGCATGATCCGCGACGTGCAAGACCGCACCGGTGGATTCCGCAGCTTCATCCCGTGGACCTACCAGCCCGAGAACAACCACCTCAAGGGACGCACGCAGGCGACGAGCCTCGAGTATCTCCGCATCGTCGCTGTCGCCCGGCTGTTCTTCGACAACATCAACCACCTGCAGGGCTCGTGGCTCACGACCGGCAAGGACATCGGGCAGCTGACGCTGCACTTCGGCGCCGACGACCTCGGCTCGGTGATGCTCGAAGAGAACGTCGTGTCGTCGGCAGGCGCGCGGCACCGTAGCAACCGCACCGAGCTGATCGAGCTCATCCGTGGCGCCGGACGGATCCCCGCACAGCGCGACACCCTCTACCGCCATCTCGCCGTGCACCGCGACCCCGCCGACGATCCGGTCGACGCCCGTGTGCACTCGCACTTCAGCTCCACAGCTCTGCCCCTTTTGCCCGTGGTCACGGCGAGCTGAGCGGACTACATTCCGCTTTCGTGGCAGAGGAAACGCCCGACCAACGGGTGATTCGCCTGCAGCGCGAACTCGCTGATGCGAAGGTCCAGGCGCTGCAGGCCGAGCTTGCCGAGGCGCAGGCCGGTGCGCCGATGAATGCCGGCGCGCCGATGAATCACGCCCCGGCACCCCCGGCACCCCCGGCCGCCGTGCCGACGTGGCTGCGCAAGCCCGCGCCGCCCGTGGTCGACACCTCGCTCGCGCCGGCTCCGCGCCCGGTCCCGTTCGCGTTCAAGGCGATGGCGCTGCCCTGGAGCTGGTGGGTTGCCTGGGTCCTGTTCATGGTGGCCATCGCCCCGATCGCGCTCTGGATCACCGTCCCGATCGCCGGTGCCATCACCGCCGTGGTCACCCTGGTCGCCGTCCTCGTCTGGCGGCTGCGTGGGGAGGGATTGCGACTCGCGCTGTTGAAATGGGGCGAGCCGGCCACCGTGACCAACGTCGACGTGGCCGATGTCGGGACGTACTACAGCGGCGTGACCTACCAGAACGTCCGGATGGCGCAGGCGCACGGCTGGCAGGTCGAGCGGCGCTGGTACAGCGGGCCCGGCACGACCACGAAGGTCACCTACGAACTGGGTGGGACGAGCAACCTCCTGACCATGCACGGGCTCGCCTACGACGACGGCGTGATCCTCGCGGACAAGCGCAAGCCGGCCCACGCGCTGTGCGTGAGCTCGTTCCCGTACGACCTCGACCGCGACCCGAGCGGCAACTGGGTCGGGCACGTCGAGGGCCGCGTGATCGTGGGGTCGATCCTCATGATCGTCCTGCTCGTCGGGTGGACCGCCGCCATGGTCGTCCTGTGCGGCACCGCGGCATGACGACACCCGCCGGTTAGTCTCGCCGAATGTCACTCGCGGTCGCCGTCCCCCTCGGGGTGGCGTCCTCGCTCGTCTACGGCAGCACGATCGTCGTGCAGCACCGCGCCTCGCACAACGAGGGGCAGGAGGACGCGCGACACCTGTTGCGACTGTTCCGCGACCCGGTCTGGGTTGCAGCCGTGCTGGGCGACTTCCTGGGTTTCCTGCTCAACGCCGCCGCGCTCGCGGCGGGTCCGGTGGTGGTTATCCAGCCCCTTGTCGTCTTGATGTTGCCGGTCGCGCTGATCGTCGGCTGGCTGCTCGGCGGTCCCCGTCCGACGGTGATCGACTATCTGAGCAGCCTCGCGATCGTCGCGGGCCTCAGTGGCTTCCTCATCCTCATCGGCAGGCCCGGTGAGGGTCACGCGCCCAAAGCTCGGTACTTCGCGCTCACCGTGCTGATCGTGCTCGCGGTCGGCTCGGTGGTCGCGCTGTCGGTGCAGTCGCGCCGTGCGGTTGTGCGCGGGGCCGTCTACGGTGCTGTCGCCGGCATGTTCTTCGGCACGCTCGGGGTGTTCGTCGACGGTCTCTCGGACGTGGTCGTGCGGCGCGGCTACGCAGGGTTGGTGACAACCGGCCGTGGCATCATCCCGTTGATCGGCATCGCATTGCTCGGGGTATCGGGCATCGTGTTGACCCAGGTGTCGTTCCAGGTCGGGCAACTCGCTGCGACGCTCCCGGCGAACTCGGCAACGGATCCGTTCGTTGCCGTGCTCATCGGCGCCCTCCTGCTGCGCGAGCACATCCCGCTCTCGGTCGGGCACGTGATCGGCTACGCCCTGTGCCTCGCGGTCGTGATCGCCGGCGCGATCCGCCTCGCACGCAACACCGCGGTGAACACGACGCGCCAGCCGGCCTCGGCCGGCGGCTGACACAATGGCCGTGTGGTGAAGGCGACGCTGGACAAGGCTCCACGCGAGGTCGCCGCGATGTTCGACGGCGTGGCCCGCCGGTACGACCTCACCAACACCGTCCTGTCCGGCGGCCTCGACCGCCATTGGCGCAAACGCACCCGGCAGTGCCTCGAGCTCGACCGGGGCCACCTCGTGCTCGACCTCGCGGCCGGCACCGGAGTGTCGACCGCCGAGATGTTGCGCAGCGGCGCCGCGGCCGTCGCCTGCGACTTCTCGCTCGGCATGCTGCGCGC
This sequence comes from uncultured Actinomycetota bacterium, assembly GCA_963757455.1. Classification (GTDB taxonomy): domain Bacteria; phylum Actinomycetota; class Actinomycetes; order Mycobacteriales; family Jatrophihabitantaceae; genus RYN-133. Next base: position 65,925 of record CAVWSE010000029.1, on the reverse strand, counting down.
CGGACGGGCCTCGCGCCGCCGCCGCGCCGTCCGGTTCGTCGCCGGCGACGCCATGCACCTGCCGTTCGCGGATGCGGTGTTCGACGCGGTGACCATCTCGTTCGGGCTGCGCAATGTCGCCGAGCCCGAGCAGGCATTGCGCGAACTGGCGCGCGTAGTGCGTCCGGGCGGGCGGTTGGTCGTGTGCGAGTTCAGTCGGCCCACGTTCGCACCGTTCCGGTTCGTGTACCTGAACTACCTGATGCGCATGCTCCCGTGGATCGCCCGTCGCGTTGCGACCAACGCAGAGGCCTACGTCTATCTCGCTGATTCGATCCGGGCGTGGCCGCCGCAGGACGAGCTCGCCCGGATGATCGCGGCCAACGGCTGGCGCGAGGTGCGCTACCGAAATCTCACCGGCGGGATCGTTGCCCTGCACGTCGGCGAGCGCGCGGTTACCGCGCCGTGACCGCAGGGTAGGAGGCAACCGAACGGCCGGACCGGGCCGTCGGGGCGAAGGAGAGGCGAAGGAGACGGACATGGACGACGACGACATGACTTCGGGCACGTTCGACGAGGACAGCGGCGCCGACGGCGGTGCTGACGCCGAGGCCGACAAGGACAGCGGCGCCGACGGTGGCGCCGACGCAAGCGCGGACGGCAACGCCGACTCGCCGGGTGGCGACGGTGGCGCCGATGGCGCTGCAGGTGACGGTGCTGCGGACGGCCACGCCGGCGGCGGCGGCGACGGCGGAGCCGACGGTTCTGCCTGAATGAGAACGACGCACGACGACGACGGTGCGGCGCTTCGGCGCTGCACCGTCTTGTCGTCGGCACAGTTCGCCGAGCAGTTCTGGGGACGTGCGCCGCTGCTGACCCGCGCCGCCGAACTGGCCGGCTCGTTCGGCGACCTGCTCGACCCGGATGCCGTCGACGAACTCGTCTCCGAACGCGGGCTGCGCACGCCGTTCCTTCGCATGGCCAAGGACGGCACCGTCCTCGCCGCGAAACAGTTCACGCGCAGCGGGGGAGCGGGCGCCGGGATCGCCGACCAGGCCGCCGATGACCGAGTGCTGGCGCAACTCGCGGACGGAGCCACACTCGTCCTGCAGGGTTTGCACCGCACGTGGCCGCCCCTGGTCCGCTTCGGGTCGCAGCTGGCCGACGAGCTCGGGCACCCCGTCCAGATCAACGCATACATCACCCCGCCGCAGAACCGCGGTTTCGCACCGCACTACGACGTCCACGACGTGTTCGTGCTGCAGGTGTCCGGACGCAAGCGCTGGCAGCTGCACGAGCCGGTGGTGCCCGCGCCGCTGGACAACCAGAACTGGGAGAAGTCGCGCGCCGAGGTCGCCGGGCGCGCCGAGACCGAGCCGCAGCTCGACACCGTGCTCGAACCGGGTGACGCGCTGTACCTGCCGCGCGGGACGATCCATGCCGCGGAGGCGCTGGGCGAGACGTCGATCCATCTGACGGTGGGTATCCACCCGGTCACGCGCTACACGCTGGTGCAGCGGCTGCTCGAGCTCGCCGAGCGTGACCCGCAACTGCGCACGTCGTTGCCGATGGGGGTCGATCTCGACGACCCGGCCGTCCTCGCTGCCGAACTCGATGTCACCGTTGCCGCATTGCACGCACATCTCGACGCGGTGGGTGCGGACGAGGTGGCGTCCGGTGTCGGCGACCGGTTGCGCCAGCAGACCCGTCCCGAGCCGGTCGCGCCGCTCGCCCAGCTGTCTGCCGCCGAGGCGATCGACCACGACTCGCCGTTGCGGCTGCGCGGTGCGCTGCGGGTACGACTGACGACCGACGCCGAGCACGTCACACTCGGGTTGCTGGACCGCCGCGTGACGCTGCCGATCGAGACGGCCGATGCGCTGAAGATCGTGCTGTCGCGCGAGGTGTTCACACCAGCCGAGCTGACCGGCCTCGACCGCGACGACCAGCTGGTGGTTGCGCGCCGGCTCTTGCGTGAGGGTGTGATCGTCCCTGGCTGATCGCGGTGCCCACCGCGGTCCGCAGCCCCGCGAGTCGGCGAACCGGTGCGCGCTGCACGCGCAGTTGCGCGGCGACCCGATGCTCGGGACGGCGTTCCCGGCCGCACGGCTGCTACTGGTCGAGCAGCCCGGGCCGTGGGGACGGGCCGGCCTGCGCGAGTCGCGCTTCGACGCCGAGGTCGCGGCCGAGCTGGAGGCGCGCGCCGGGCGCGAGGGAGTGCGCGTGCTCGCGATCCGGCGTCCGGGGCGCACGCCCTCGGGGACCGTGCGCAGCTGGTATCTCGCGGACACGCGTGATGCACACCAGTCGGTGTGGCGCGGTGAGTACGAGGACGACCGTGCCTTGCTCGATCTCCCGCTCGACGGCTCGACCGGCCAGCCTGACGAGGCTCCGGTCTATCTCGTGTGCGCGCACAGCAAGCACGACACCTGCTGCGCGCTGCGCGGGCGTCCCGTCGCGGCAGCCCTCGCCGATCTCCGTCCGGGCCGGGTGTGGGAGTGCAGCCACCTCGGTGGCGAGCGGTTCGCTGCCAACGTCCTGATGCTGCCCAGCGGACTCATGTTCGGACGCGTGCTGCCGTTCGCCGCGCCGGAGTTCGTCGCCGCTGCGGAGGCGGGCGAGGTCGTCGGTGCGCTGGTGCGCGGGCGGATCGGACTCGTGCCGGTGGCACAGGCCGCGCTCGCGTTCGGCTACGAGCACCTCGGCGTCCGCAAGGCGGCTGACCTGCGCGTGCTCGGTGCGACAGCGGTCGTCAACGGGCAGGCGAGTGTTCGGTTGGTCGGCCCGCACGGCGAACTCGAGGTGTTGGTGCAGGTGCAGCGCGTCGAGGCCGACGGGCTGACCTGCTCGCGTCCCGGCCCCGGTCATTTCTTCGCCTATCGACCGGTGCGGATCGTGGCCGTCGGGCAATGATCTGGCCCGCGACGACGGTGACGATCCGTTAGTGGTCGGAGTGGCCGGCTGAGTAGCCGCCGGCGTCGAGGAAGCGCTGGCGCGAGCGCTCGATCTCTTTCTCGGCCTCGACGCGGCCGACCCACTCGGCGCCCTCGACGGACTTGCCGGGCTCGAGGTCCTTGTAGACCTCGAAGAAGTGCTGGATCTCGAGCCGGTCGAACTCCGGCACGTGGTGGATGTCGCGCAGATGCTCGAGTCGCGGGTCGGACACGGGCACGCACAACAGCTTGTCGTCCCCGCCCTTCTCATCGGTCATCTTGAACATCCCGATTGCGCGGCATCGCACGAGCACCCCCGGGAACAGCGGATCGCCGTGGATCACGATCATCGCGTCGAGCGGGTCGTCGTCGTCGCCGAGGGTGTCCTCGATGTACCCGTAGTCGGCCGGGTACTGGGTGGACGTGAACAGCGTCCGGTCGAGCCGCATGCGCCCGGACTCGTGATCGACCTCGTACTTGTTGCGGCTACCGCGCGGGATCTCGATCAGGACGTCGAACTCCACGGTGGGGCTCCTCTACGGCGGGTCGGGACGGACATAGTCTGACGCATCGTGGGAACGCCTCGGCACGGTCGGCGCCTGGCCGTGGTCTGCGCCATCACCGTCATCGTGCTGGTAGCCGCGTTCGCGCTCGGATTCGGGATCGCGCGGGGCATCAAGCACGCCCGCGCGAAGGCGGCCCCGCCTCGCCCGCCGGTGCCCGCCGCGATCGGCGCGCTGACGGCCACACCGACCCCGGCCGCGACCACGGGTGGAGGCACGGCGCCGACGCCGGCCGGCGTACGCCGCGCGATCGGCGGCCTCGCCCACGCGCCCGGCCTGGGCGGACGGCTGCTCGCGCGCGTGATCGACGCCCAGACCGGGACGGTGCTGTTCAACGACGCGGGCACCACCCCGGCGGCACCGGCGTCGACCGGCAAGCTGCTTACGGCCGCGGCCGTCCTCGCGGTGCACAAGCCGAGTGACCGGTTCACCACGACCGTCGACGACGCCGGCAACGGCACCGTCGTGCTCGTCGGCGGCGGCGACCCGACCCTGGCGGCCGCGGCACCGGGCAAACCGACCACCTACCCCGGTGCCGCACGCATCTCGTCGCTCGTCCAGCAGCTGCAGGCCAAGCACATCACCGTGCGCAAGATCATCGTGGACGGATCGCTGTTCAGCGGCCCGTCCATCTCACCGCACTGGGACGCATCCGACATCGGGACCGATTACGCGGCGCCGATCACGGCGATCATGAGCGACGCCGCGGTCATCGCCGCGCCCGGCTACGCACGCAGCACCAAGCCCGACCTCGACGCCGGGTTGGCGATGGCCAAGCTGCTCGGCAACCCCAACCTCCCGGTGACGGCGGGTAAGGCGCCGGCCGGTGCCAGAACGGTCGCCAGCGTGCAATCCGCGCCCCTCGCACAGCTGATCGACGAGATGCTGCAGACCTCCGACAACGTCATCGCCGACGTCCTCGCCCGGCAGGTCGCCGTGGCCCAACACAAGCCGGCCTCGTTCAACGGTGCGGTCGCCGCGATCCGCACGGTCCTCGGTCGCCTCGGCGCCCACGTCGGCGCCGGGATGTACGACGGCAGCGGCTTGTCGTCCGGCGATCGTGTGTCGCCCGCCGCGCTGGTGTCGGTGCTGCGGCTGATCGCCGGCTACGGACCGCCTGCCGCGGCGCAACTGCACCTCATCGCGTCGATGCTGCCCGTCGCCGGCTGGAGCGGCACCTTGCAGGCGCGCTATACGGCCGGCGCCGAGCGGTTCGCCGCCGGCCGCGTGCGGGCCAAGACCGGCACGCTGTCGACCGTCTCGTCTCTGGCCGGGATGGTGCGCGACAAGTCCGGCAGGCTGTTGCTGTTCTCCTTCGACGCCGACCGTGCTGTCGGCACGTTCGGGGCCGAAGCGGCCCTCGACCAGCTCGCCGGCGCGTTGAGCCGCTGCGGTTGCGGCTGAGGTTGCGTCCGGGGATGCACAGGACGGGCCGGTAGGGTCGGGGTCGTGGGCTCCCTCATTGATTGGGACGTGGCTGCGAGAGCGGCCAAGCGGTTCAGCCCACCCCCGCCGAGCGCGACGCGTAGCGAGGCGGACGAGGCGGTCGGCGAGCTCTACCAGGCCACGTCGCGTGCCGCCGGCCACGTTGCCGAGCTGACCGGACTCGACGAGCCGAAGGTCACCGCCGTCACCCGGGTCATCGACCGGCCGGCGTGGATCGACGCGAACACGAGCGGGATGCGGGCCGTCCTGACGCCCCTTGTCGACAAACTTGCCGCCGACAATCCGGTCGGACGCGTCGCCGAAGGGATCGGCGGACGCCTCACCGGCGTCCAGCTCGGGCTCGTGCTCGGCTTCTTGTCGGGCAAAGTCCTGGGCCAGTTCGAGTTCTTCGACCGCACCGGCGGCCAGCTGCTGCTCGTGGCCCCGAACATCGTCGCCGTCGAGCGCCAGCTCAAGGTCAGCCCGGCCGACTTCCGGCTGTGGGTGTGCCTGCACGAGGTCACCCACCGCGTGCAGTTCACCGCCGTCCCGTGGTTGCGCCAGCACATGCAGGACGAGGTCGATGCGCTGACCGACGCCACCGACACCGATCCTGCGGCGCTGCGGCGGCGACTGTCCGGCGCCGTCGGTGAGCTGGTCAAGGTCGTGCGCGGGCAGGGCGACGGTGAGGGACTGATGGCCGTCGTCGCCACACCCGAGCAGCGCATCGTCCTCGACCGGATCACCGCGTTCATGTCGCTGGTCGAGGGGCACGCCGAGTACGTCATGAATGCGGTGCCGGCGAAGGTCATCCCGTCCCAGGAGGCGATCGAGAAGCGGTTCGCCGCCCGCCGCCGCAAAGGTGGCAACGCACTCGACCGTGCCCTGCGTCGCCTGCTCGGCCTCGAGGCCAAGACGCGGCAGTACGTCGACGGGTCGGCGTTCGTCCGTACCGTCATCGACCGCGTCGGGCTCGACGGGTTCAACGCGATCTGGACCTCGCGGCAGACGCTGCCGACCAAGGCCGAGATCGGCGAACCGTTGAGCTGGATCAAGCGCGTCCACGCCTGAGGCGATGGCCGGCCCGCATCCCGCGGTCGCCGCGGTGCGGCATGCCGTGCGGCCCTTCGTCGGCGCACCGGTGCTCGTTGCGTGCTCGGGAGGCGCCGACTCGCTCGCGCTTGCCGCAGCGGTCGCGTTCGAGGCGCCGGGACGGGCGGCACTCGCGAGCATCGACCACGGGCTGCAGGACGGCTCGGCCCAGCAGGCGGCGAACGTCGCTGCGCTCGGGTACGAGCTGGGCTTCGATCCGGTTGAAGTCGTGACCGTGCGCGTCGGCACCGACGGCGGACGGGAAGCCGCCGCGCGTACCGCCCGATACGCCGCGCTCGACGCGATGGCCGCCGCGCTCGACCGTGACCTGCTGCTCGGGCACACGCTCGACGACCAGGCCGAGACCGTGCTGCTGGGTCTGGGACGCGGCTCCGGCCCCCGCTCGATCGCCGGGATGCGTCCGCGCTCGGGACGGCACTGCCGACCGTTCCTCGGCCTGCGCCGCTCGACGACCGAGGCGGCGTGCCGCGCCCTGGGTCTCGACTACTGGGACGACCCGCACAACGACGACCGCTCGTTGCAACGGGTGCGGCTACGACGCGAGGTGCTGCCCCTGCTCGAGGACGTGCTGCAGGGCGGTGTCGCCGAGGCGCTGGCGCGCACCGCGTCCCAATTGCAGGACGACGACGACGCGCTGACCGCACTCTCCGAACCGATGATCTTGCAGTTTTCCGCGCCCTGGCGCGGAAAACTGCAAGATCATCGGGAGGAAGGGCTGGACGTGGTGGCACTGGCGGCGGTGCCCCGGGCGGTCCGCACCAGGTTGCTGCGGGCGTGGGCGCTGGCGGGCGGCGCGAGCGAGGTCAGCGCCGAACACGTCGAACGCATGGACGCCCTGATCACCGACTGGCACGGCCAGCGCCGCATTGCGCTACCCGGCGGTGTCGGCGTCCGACGCCTGTCTGGAAGACTCGTTCGCGACGCAACAACCCCCCGTGGAGACGACCTTTGAGCGCACTCGACGCCGACATCGACGACGTAGTCGTCTCGGCGGAGCAGATCCAGGCCAAGACCACCGAACTCGCCGCGCAGATCGACGCCGACTACGGCGACCGTGAACCGCTGCTGGTCGGCGTGCTCAAGGGCGCGGTCATGTTCATGTCCGACCTGGCGCGTGCGTTGCAACGCCCGTCCACGATGGAGTTCATGGCCGTCAGCTCCTACGGCACGGGCACGACCAGCTCCGGGGTCGTGCGGATCCTCAAGGACCTCGACCGCGACGTGGCCGGCGAACACGTCCTCATCGTGGAGGACATCATCGACTCGGGACTGACCCTGTCGTGGCTGCTCAAGAACCTGGCCGCGCGCCAACCCGCGTCGATCGAAGTGGTCGCGTTGCTGCGCAAGCCGGACGCGGTGAAGGTGCACGTCCCGGTCAAGTACGTCGGATTCGACATCCCCAACGAGTTCGTGGTCGGCTATGGCCTCGACTACGCCGAGCGGTACCGCGATCTGCCCTATATCGGGCGCTTGAAGCCTGCGGTTTACGCAAACTGAACGTGTACCGTCGGGTAGAACACAGCCCGCCCTGCAGGAGGAACACGGACGCCGCGCCGTTCGTCAAGACGATATGAATCGCAAACGCATTCTGCGGTCGTGGTGGCTCTGGGCCGCCGTGATCCTGTTCGCCTTCCTCATCCTGCCGCAGCTGCTCTCGAGCGGCAGCGACTACCACGGGGTGACCACGTCGCAGGCGCTGCAGGCGATCAAGAGCGGGCATGTGGCCCAGGTCGTGGTCGGCGACAAGGAGCAGACCCTCCAGATCGACATGGCCTCGGGTCACTCGGTCGGCGGGTACACGAAGATCAGCACGCAGTACCCCTCCGGTGCCGACACGACGATCGTCAACGCCCTGAACGCTGCGCACGGACAGGACGGCAAGGCGCTCAACTGGCGCACATCGATCACGAAGGAAAACGCCTGGCTGTCGATCCTGATCAGCTTGCTGCCGATCCTGCTGATCGTCGGCGTCCTGTTCTTCGTGATGAGCCAGGTGCAGGGTGGCGGCAACCGGGTGATGAGCTTCGGCCGGTCGAAGGCCAAGCTGGTCAGCAAGGACACCCCGAAGACCACCTTCACCGACGTTGCCGGCGCCGACGAGGCGATCGAGGAACTGCAAGAGATCAAGGAGTTCCTTGCCAATCCCGCAAAGTTCCAGGCGATTGGCGCCAAGATCCCGAAGGGTGTGCTGCTGTACGGCCCGCCCGGTACCGGTAAGACCCTGCTTGCGCGCGCTGTCGCCGGCGAGGCGGGCGTGCCGTTCTACTCGATCTCGGGTTCCGACTTCGTCGAGATGTTCGTCGGTGTCGGTGCGTCCCGCGTCCGCGACCTGTTCGAGCAGGCCAAGTCGAACGCGCCGGCGATCATCTTCGTCGACGAGATCGACGCGGTCGGACGCCACCGTGGTGCCGGCCTCGGCGGCGGCCACGACGAGCGTGAGCAGACCCTGAACCAGCTGCTGGTCGAGATGGACGGCTTCGACGTGAAGGGCGGCGTGATCCTTATCGCCGCCACCAACCGTCCCGACATCCTCGACCCGGCGCTGCTGCGCCCTGGCCGCTTCGACCGCCAGATCGCTGTCGGCCCGCCCGACGTCATCGGCCGCGAGGCCGTGCTGAAGGTGCACGCGAAGGGCAAGCCGTTCGCCGCCGATGTCGACCTCAGCATCATCGCGCGTCGCACGCCGGGCTTCACCGGTGCTGACCTCGCGAACGTCATCAACGAGGCTGCGCTGCTCACCGCGCGCAACAACGGCCGGTTGATCACCAACCATGCGTTGGAAGAGTCGATCGACCGCGTCATTGCCGGGCCGGAACGCAAGACCCGCGCCATGAGCGACAAGGAGAAGCGCGTCACCGCCTATCACGAGGCCGGCCATGCGCTGACCGCGTGGGCGATGCCGAACCTCGACCCCGTGCACAAGGTGACGATCCTGCCGCGCGGACGCTCGCTCGGCCACACGCTCGTCCTGCCGCTCGAGGATCGCTATCAGCAGACGCGCGCCGAGATCCTCGATCAGCTCGTCTACGCCCTCGGCGGACGTGCCGCCGAAGAGCTTGTGTTCCACGAGCCGACCACCGGCGCCTCCGACGACATCGAGAAGGCGACGAAGCTCGCCCGCGCGATGATCACCGAATACGGCATGAGCCCGAAGCTCGGTGCGGTGAAGTACGGCACCGGTGACGCCGAGCCGTTCATGGGTCGTGACTACGGACATCAACGCGACTACTCCGAAGAGATCGCCTCCGACATCGACTCCGAGGTGCGTGAACTCATCGAGCGCGCGCACGACGAGGCGTGGGAGATTCTCATGCAGTACCGCGACGCGCTCGACGCGATGGTGCTGGAGTTGATCGAACACGAGACGCTCGGCAAGGAAGACCTGCAGCGCATCCTCAGTGCAGTGCACAAGCGCCCGCCGCACAACACCGTTCCGACCTTCGGCAAGCGGACGCCGAGTGATCGCCCACCGGTCGACATCCCGCCGTCGCTGACGAAGAACGGCGCGAACGGCCGGCACGCCCAGCCCGGCGTAATTCCGGACACGACGACGCCGCAGCCCGCGGGGTCGCCCGCGCAACAGCCCGGTGCCTTCGGGCCGGGCACCGGCGGGTGAGCCCGAGCGACGGCGTCGACCTCGATCGTGCGGAGGCCGCGGTTCGTGAATTGCTGCTCGCGATCGGTGAGAACCCCGACCGCGACGGGCTGAAGTCGACGCCGCGTCGAGTCGCGAAGGCCTATGCCGAAACGATGTCCGGGTTGTTCGTGGACCCGGACGATGTGCTCGAGACGACCTTCGACGAGGGTCACGACGAGCTCGTCCTCGTCAAGGACATCGCGCTGTACTCGACGTGCGAGCACCATCTGGTCCCGTGGCACGGCACGGCGGCAGTCGGTTACATCCCCGGCACGGACGGTCGCATCACCGGATTGTCGAAGCTGGCCCGGGTCGTAGACCTGTACGCGCGCCGTCCGCAGGTGCAGGAACGGCTTACGTCGCAGGTCGCCGACGCCGTGATGAGCAGGCTGCAGCCGCGCGGAGTGATCGTCGTCGTCCAGGCCGAGCACTTGTGCATGGCGATGCGAGGTGTACGCAAGCCGGGCACCACGACGGTGACCTCCGCCGTGCGCGGCATCATGCAGACCGACCCACGTACCCGCGCTGAGGCACTGAACCTGATCATCGGACGAATCTGATCGGCTGGCGCAATGGGCCTGCCAAGTAACCCCGAACGCATCGTCGTGATGGGCGTGCTCAACGTGACGCCGGATTCGTTCTCCGACGGTGGACGGTGGACCGATCTCGACGATGCCGTCGAGCACGGTGTGCAGCTGCATCGCGACGGCGCGGATCTCGTCGATGTCGGCGGTGAATCGACACGTCCGGGCGCCGCTCGCGTCGATGCGGACGAAGAGACCCGGCGCGTGCTGCCCGTGCTTCGCGAGTTGCATGCGGCCGGTGTGCCGACGTCGATCGACACCTATCACTCGACTGTCGCGGCTGCCGCGCTCGAGGCAGGGGCATCGGTCGTCAACGACGTGTCCGGCGGCCTCGGCGATCCGGCGATGGCCGACGTCGTGGCCGCCGCCGGCTGTCCGTGGATCCTCATGCACTGGCGGGCGCATTCGGCGACCATGCAGAACTTCGCGAACTACGACAACGTCGTGGTCGACGTCCGCACCGAGCTGCGTGAGCGTGTCGATGCCGCTTTGGCGGCTGGCGTCGACGAGGCAGCGATCGTGATCGACCCCGGGCTGGGATTCGCCAAGACCGCACACCACAACTGGGCCTTGCTGCATCACCTCGCCGAGCTCGTCGAAATCGGGCCGCCGGTGCTCATCGGGTCGTCACGCAAGTCGTTCCTCGGTGCGCTGCTCGCCGATAGCGAGGACAAGCCCCGCCCGGTCGAGGACCGTGAGGACGCGACCACTGCGCTCACCGCGTACTGCGCGCTGCAGGGCGTGTGGGGCGTGCGCGTGCACGACGTGCGTCCGTCGGTCGATGCGGCGCGTGCGATTGCAGCGGTGCAGCGTGGTTGATCGCATCGCGCTCACCGGACTCACCGTCCGTGGGACGCACGGCGTTTACGACTTCGAGCGGCGCGAGGGACAGGACTTCGTCGTCGACGTCGAACTCGAGGTCGACACCGCGCCGGCGGCGGGCAGCGACGATGTCGCCGACACCGTCGACTACGGGGTGCTCGCGAATGCGCTCGCAAACGTGATCGGTGGCGAACCGGTGAACCTGATCGAGACGCTCGCCGCGCGGCTGGCCGATGTGTGCCTCACCGATGCGCGCGTCGCGGCTGCGACCGTTACCGTGCACAAACCGCAGGCGCCGATCGAGCACGAGTTCACCGACGTCGCCGTTCGCATTCGGCGGTCACGTTGACCGTCGTCCTCTCGATAGGGTCGAATCTCGGCGACCGGCTCGCGCGGCTGCAAGGTGCGATCGACATGCTGCGACCGTGGGTCGTCGCGGTGTCGCCGGTCTACGAGACGGCGCCGTGGGGACCCGTCCCGCAGGACGACTACCTGAATGCGATCGTGCTCGCCGACGACCTCGACGCCACACCGCGTGACTGGCTCGCTCGCGCGCAACGGGCCGAGCAGGCTGCCGGACGGACGCGCGACGTGCGCTGGGGCCCGCGCACGCTCGACGTGGACGTGGTGGCCGTCGACGGCGTGCGCAGTGACGATCCGGAGCTGACGCTGCCACATCCGCGGGCCCGTGAGCGCGCGTTCGTCCTCGTCCCGTGGCTCGATATCGACCCGCAGGCCGAACTCGCCGGTGAGCCGATCGCGCAGCTGATCGAGAAGGTCGACCGCGGTGAGGTGCGCCGCACCGACCTGGACCTGTCATGAGCGGGCCGCCGATGCGCCGTACCGGCCCGCTCGACCTGATCATCCCGTTCGTCATCATCGGGGTCACCGCCTATGTATTGCTGCTGACTTCGTATTCGTCGCTGCCCCCGCTGGGTTATCTCGTCCCGGTCCCGCTTGCCGCGCTGGGGCTGGTGGAACTGGTCATCGCGCGCCGGGTTCGCGCGGCCGTGCGGCACGACGCGTACGCCAAACCGATGACGGCGATCGCGATCGCCCGCTGTGTCGCCCTCGGCAAGGCGTCCTGCGTGGTCGGAGCCGCGGTTTGCGGGGTTGGCGTGGCTTTGCTCGTGCGCGTGCTGCCTGATGCCGACACAGTCCGCGCTGCGGCCTCCGACGGCCGGGTGGCCGCCTTTCTGACAGCGTCCGCGCTGCTGGTGGTCGTGGCAGGAATCGTCCTCGAACGCGCGGGCATCGACCCGAACCGCGATCGCCGCGATCCCAGAGACCGTCCGAACGGAGGTTGACCGATGGTGATCGCCGCGCACGGCGAGCCACTAAACTATGCCGGTGCCCCGATCCCGCCGTACTGCGCTGCTTCGTGGTGGCGGGTTTCTGCTCGCCGCCGGGCTCGGTGTCGTCGGGATCTGGCTCATCGTCACGGGCACCGACTCGAAGCACGTGCGGATCGGTGCGATCTGTGCGTTCTGGGGGCTCCTGTTCGGGACGTATGCGATGTTCGGCGCACGCATCCCGGCCCGCGCGCCCGAACCCAGCCCCGCCCGGCCGCAGGCTCCACCCGCCCCGCCACCCTCGCGCGAACTGGACCTGCGCCAGCTTGGTGAGATCGAGCGCTCGGCGGTGGCCGCAGCGCGCCGCGAGTTCCAGCAGGAACTGCAGCTGATGCTGCGCCGCGAGGTCCACGACGGGTTTGCCCAGGAGGTCGCGAGCCTGCGCGCCGAGGTCAACGCGCTGCGCAGCGATCTGGTCGAGAAGGTCGGCGGGCAACTTCGCCTCGAACGCATCGAGACCACACGGCTGATCGGGTCCGACCTCGAAGCCGTGCAGTCGGAACTGCGCAAGCTGCGTGAGACCGCCATCGAGGCCGAGCCGCCCCGGGCAGAGCTGCATGCGCAGGAGATCCACGAGGCCGAGATCGTCGTCGACCGGATCGAAACCGTTGTCGAGCCGGTGAGGACGGTCAAGGCTGCGCCGCCGCAAGAGGCCGTTGTGTCGCCGCCGGTCGCGCAGGCGCCCCCGGTGCAACCGCCGCCGGTCCGGCAACCGACCGTGCAGCAGCCCGTGCAGCAGCCCGTGCAGCAGCCCGTGCAGCAGCAATCCGACCAGCCGCAACCCGGTCAACCCCAGCCCGGTCAGCCCCAGCCCGACGGTTCGGACCCCTTCGCCGGGATGCCGCGCATCACCCCGTTCACCGACTTCGCCCTCGATCCGGCCGCACCGCCGGCCACCGACCGGGCAGCGCACTCACGTAGCTCGCGCCACCGCGCCGAAGAAGGCGGCCACGACGTGCTCGCCCGCATCCTGGCCCGGGAGCAGTGATGAGCGGGCCCAACTTCTCCAAGGACGAACAACCCCAGCAGCCGCAGGGCGGCGCCTACCCGCCGCCGGGATACGGCGCGCAAGGGTTCCAGCCGCCGTATCCGCAGCAGTACGCCCAACAGCAGTACCCGCCACAGCCGTACGGGTACCCGGGCTATCCGCAGCCGTATCCGGTGCAGAAACCGACTGGCTGGTTCATCGTCAACTGGCTGTTCTTCTGGCCGACCGCGATCTATTCGCTGGTGACGCACTGGAACAACATCGATCGCGATCTCTACTACGGCAATCTGGACGGCGCGCGCAAGCACGCCGACGCGGTGCGTCGGCACGGCATCATCGCGCTGTGCATCAGCCTCGCGCTGATCGTGCTGTGGATCATCCTGATCGTGACCGTGTTCGCGACGCTCGGGAACTGCGTCTCGCAGTCGACGTCGAACTCGTTCTCGACGTCCTGCACCTAACGCCCGACGACGAGATCGAGGGTTCGCGCCCACTGCGTGGCGATGCGAGCGCGCCTGCGGGAGTCGTCGGTGAGCAGGTTCGCCAGGCCGAGACCACGCGCGAGGTCGAGAGTCGCCTGCACGGTCTCGCGCACGCCGGGGTCGCGCTCGTCGACATCGAGCAGGTTCACCACGACCTGATGGATCTCGCGGCCGATGCGTGCCTCGAGCGGGACGATCTGGTCGCGCAGTGCGGGTTCTGCGGCCGCGGCGACCCAGAGGGCCAACGCGGCACGGAACAGTACGCCGCTGTAGAGCGAGAACGTCATGTCGACGACGTCGGACGTGGTCGGACGCCCGCCGGTCAGATCGTCGAGCTCGCGCCGCAGTTCCTCGGCCCGCACCCGCGTCACATGTTCGAGGGCCGCAGTGAACAACGCGTCGCGAGTGGGGAAGTGGTGCTGCGCCGCACCGCGTGATACTCCGGCGCGTTCGGCGACAACCGAGACGGTGCTTGCGTGGTAGCCGAGCTCGGCGAGCGAGGTAATCGCAGCCTCGAGCAGCTTCGCCCGCGTCGCGCGACTGCGATCCTGCTGTGGCTCGCGGGTCGGAGCCGAGGTCATGTGGGCACCCAGCGCGGCGGTCGTTTCTCAAGGAACGACAGCATGCCCTCGCGGGCCTCTTCGGACTCGAACAGCCGCTGCGACAACGCCTGCATCGCATCCGCCCCATCGGCGAAGCTCGCCGATATCGTTGCAGTGGTGAGCGGTTTGGTCTCCGCGAGGCCTTGCGGCGAGCATGCGCGCAGTGCGTCGCACACCGTGTCGAGTTCGCCGTCGACGTCGTCGGTAGCGACGGTCGCAAGGCCGACGGCTGCGGCTGTGCGTGCATCGAACGTCTCGCCGGTGAGCCAGTAGCGGCTCACGGCACGGTCGGTCATCCGCGCCCGAGTGGTGAGCGAGATGATCGCCGGCGCGAGCCCCAGTCGTGCCTCGGTGAACGCAAATGTCGTTGCGGGACCGGCAATGACGATGTCGCACGCGCCGACGATGCCGATGCCGCCCGCACGCACGTGGCCGTCAATGCGCGCGATGACCGGCTTGGGGACTTCGACGATTGCCCGGAGGAGGCCGAGCATGCGCTTCGTGCCTTCGGCGGGGCCGCCCTCGCCCGCCTGCTCCTTGAGATCGGCGCCCGCGCAGAACGTCCGCCCGGTGTGCGTGATGACGATCGCGCGCACGTCGGCGTCCGCCGCTGCTGTCGAGAGGTGTTCGTCGACCGCGGTAACGAGTTCCCTCGACAACGCGTTGCGGTTGTCGGGGTTGTCGAGGGTGATCGTTGCTATCGCGCGATCGACTGCGAAGTGGACTGCCATCAGTAGCTCTTCGGCAGGCCGAGGCTGAATTGGGCGACGAAGTTGAGGATCATCTCGCGGCTGACGGGGGCGATGCGCGCGACGCGGGCACCGATGAGCAGGTTGCCCAACCCGTATTCGTGCGCGAGGCCGTTACCGCCGTGCGTCTGCACGGCCTGGTCGACACACGCGATGCCCGCTTCAGCGGCCGCGTACTTCGCCATGTTCGCCGCTTCACCGGCGCCCATGTCGTCGCCGCTGTCGTACAGCGCGGCCGCCTTCTGCATCATCAGCTTGCTCAGCTCGAGTTCGACCTTGCACTTCGCGAGCGGGTGCGACAGGCCCTGGTGCGTGCCGATCGGCTTGCCCCAGACCTCGCGCTGGTTCGCATACGCAACAGCCTTGTCGAGGGCATAGCGGCCCATGCCCACAGAACCGGCCGAGGCCATGATCCGTTCGGGGTTGAGGCCGGCGAACAGCTGTGCGAGCGCAGCGTCCTCGTCGCCGACCAGCGCATCGGCGGGCAGCCGGACGTCGTCCATGTAGAGCATGAACTGCTTGTCCGGCATGACGACGTCCATGTCGATCGCCGTGTACTCGAAGCCCGGGGTGTCGGTCGGGAAGGCGAACAGTGCCGGCTTGAGCCGTCCTGTCTTCGCGTCCTCGGTGCGCGCGACGATGAGGATCGCCTGCGCGTGGTCGACGCCGGAGACGTAGTACTTGCGTCCGGTGAGCAGCCAGTCGCCGCCGTCGCGCCGCGCGGTCGTCGTGATGCGGTGCGAGTTCGAGCCGGCATCGGGTTCGGTGATGCCGAAGGCCATCGTGATCGTGCCGTCGGCGATGCCGGGCAACCACCGCTGCTTCTGCTCGTCGGTGCCGTAGCGAGCGATGATCGTCCCGTTGATAGCAGGCGACACGACCATCATCAGCAGCCCACAACCTGCGGCGTTGAGCTCCTCGCAGACGATCGCCAGTTCGTACATTCCCGCTCCGCCGCCGCCGTACTGCTCGGGCAGGTTGAGCCCGAGGAAGCCGGACTTGCCGGCCTCGGCCCACAGCTCGCTGAGCGGCTCCCTCGCCCGGGCCCGGGGCGCGGCGTACGAGTGGCCGTAGCGCTTGCCCAGCTCGGCGACCGCCTTGCGCAGCGCCTGCTGCTCCTCGGTCTCGGTGAAGTTCACTCCGGTACCACCTCTGCATCCTTTTCGGGTTCGACGACGGCGAGGACGACCCCGACGTCGATCTGCTGTCCGACCGTGACGGGTAGTTCGGTCACGATGCCGTCGGCGGGTGCGTTGATCTGGTGTTGCATCTTCATTGCTTCCAACCACAGGACGGGTGCGCCGGCGGCCACTCGGTCGCCCTGGGCGACCGCGAGCCGCACGATCGTCCCCGGCATCGGCGCCATCAGTGATCCGGCGGCGACCTGGTCGGCCGGGTCGACGAAGCGCGGCGCGATGGTGAAACGCACACCGCCCTTGGCGCTGTCGACGAAGACCTCGTCGCCGTAGCGGTGCACTGCGTAACGACGGCGCACCGAGTCCACGTCGAGCACGACTTCGGACGGCGAGACGCTGACCAAGGCGATGCCATCGTGACCCTGCAGCCCGTCTCGGTCGACGCGCCAGCGCACCTCGCGCTCGCCGAGGGTAATCGTCTGCGGCTGGCTCACGACGTTGCGCCAACCCGACGGCACGTCGAGCACGCGCGGACGCGCGGCATCGAGCGCGAGCGCGGCTGCCAGCGCCGCGACCGAGTCGTCGGAGACGAGCGGCGCGAAGACCTCGGCATGGTCGGCGAAGAACGCTGTATCGGTGTCGCCGGCGAGGAAGGCTTCGTGACTGAGCACGTTCACGAGAAGGTCGCGGTTCGTCGTCACGCCGTGGACGGACGCGTGCGCAAGCGCGCCGGCGAGCGAACGTGCCGCGGCGGTGCGGCCCGGGGCCCACGAGATGACCTTCGCGAGCATCGGGTCGTAGTGCACGCTCACGCGGGCGCCGTTGTCGACGCCCGAGTCGAGCCGCAGCCCCTGGGCGGCGGTTCCGACCTCGAACTCGGCGCTGACGCCGGGAATGTCGAGTCGGTGCAGCGGCCCGCTCTGCGGTTGCCACTGCGCAGCCGGATCCTCGGCGTACAGCCGCACCTCGATCGAATGACCTTGTGTGGGCGGCGGATTCTCGCCGAGGCGGCCACCCTGTGCCACGTCAAGTTGGAGCGCGACGAGGTCGAGACCGGTCGTGCATTCGGTGACCGGGTGCTCGACCTGCAGCCGCGTGTTCATCTCGAGGAAGAAGAACCGACCCTGGTCGTCGGAGAGGAATTCGACCGTGCCGGCGCCCGTGTAGTCGATCGCCTTCGCGGCCGAACGCGCGGCGTCGAAAAGTGCGTCGCGCATTCCGTCGATGCGTTCGACGAGCGGGGACGGCGCCTCTTCGACGACCTTCTGGTGCCGGCGCTGGATCGAGCACTCCCGCTCGCCGACGGCCCACACGGTGCCGTGCTCGTCGGCTAGCACCTGCACCTCGATGTGCCGCCCGGTGGCGAGGTAGGGCTCGCAGAACACGGTGCCGTCGCCGAACGCCGAGGCTGCTTCGGCGCGAGCGAGCTCGACCTCGCCCGGCAATGCAGCGAGGTCGGTGACCACGCGCATGCCGCGTCCGCCGCCGCCGGCGCTCGCCTTGATCAGCACGGGCAGTTCGGCCGCGGTGATCTGGTCGGGATCGAGCTCGGTGAGCACGGGCACGCCGGCCGCAGCCATGAGCCGCTTCGACTCGATCTTGCTGCCCATCGCGGCGATGGCCTCGGGCGGCGGCCCGATCCAGCCCAGCCCGGCCGCGATGACGGCGCGGGCGAAGTCGGCGTTCTCGGACAGGAACCCGTAGCCCGGATGCACCGCGTCGGCACCCGCGCGGTGCGCAGCATCGATGATCAGGTCGGTGCGCAGATACGTGTCGCCAGGTGCCGCGCCGGGCAGCCGGACGGCAGCGTCGGCCTCGCGCACATGCGGCGCGTCGGCGTCAGGATCGGAGAACACCGCGACGGTGCCGATGCCTAGACCGCGGCAGGTGCGGAACACCCGGCGGGCGATCTCGCCGCGGTTGGCCACCAGGACGCGACTGATCATGGCCGGAACACCCCGTAGCCCTCGGCTCCGCGCACGGGCCCGTTGTGGACGGCCGACAGCGCGATGCCGAGCACCGTCCGCGTGTCGCGCGGGTCGATCACTGCGTCGTCGTAGAGCATCCCGGACAGGAACGGCGCCAACGACTGCTCCTCGATCTGCTTCTCGACGTATCCCCGCATCTGCTCGTCGGCGGCCTCGTCGTACTCCTGGCCGCGGGCTGCAGCAGCTTGACGCGCAACGATCGACAGGACTCCTGCCAATTGCGCAGGGCCCATCACCGCCGATTTCGCCGACGGCCACGTGAACAGGAATCGTGGGGCGTAGGCGCGTCCGCACATGCCGTAGTTGCCGGCGCCGTACGACGCACCCATCGTCACGGTCAGATGCGGCACCCGCGAGTTCGAAACCGCATTGATCATCTGCGCGCCGTGCTTGATGATGCCGCGCTGCTCGTACTCCTTGCCGACCATGTACCCCGTCGTGTTCTGCAGGAACAGGAGAGGTGTGTCGGCTCGATTGGCGAGCTGGATGAACTGGGTCGCCTTCTGCGACTCCTCGCTGAACAGCACGCCGCGGGCGTTGGCGAGGATGCCGACCGGGTAGCCGTGCAGCGATGCCCAACCCGTCACGAGCGATGCGCCGTAACGCGGCTTGAACTCGTCGAAGTCGGAGCCGTCGACGATGCGCGCGATCACCTCGCGGGGGTCGAACGGCACCTTGAGATCGGTAGGGACGATGCCGAGCAGTTCTTCGGCGTCGTGGCGCGGCGCGTCCGGGTCGGGTTTCGGGGACGGACCGAGCTTGTGCCAGTTGAGCCGGCCGACGATGTCGCGCCCGATGCGGATCGCGTCCGCCTCGTCAACGGCGAAATAGTCGGCCAGGCCGGACGTGCGCGAGTGCATGTCGGCTCCGCCGAGTGATTCGTCGTCGGACTCTTCGCCGGTCGCCATCTTCACCAGCGGCGGCCCGGCCAGGAACACCTTGGCGCGGTCGGCGACCATGACGACGTAGTCGCTCATCCCCGGGATGTATGCACCGCCGGCGGTCGAGTTGCCGAACACGAGCGCGAGGGTCGGGATGCCGGCGGCTGACAACCGCGTCAGGTCGCGGAACATCTGCCCGCCGGGGATGAAGATCTCTTTCTGCGTAGGCAGATCCGCACCGCCCGACTCGACCAGTCCAATCACCGGCAGCCGGTTCTCGAGCGCGATCTGGTTGGCCCGCAGGACCTTCTTCAGCGTGTACGGGTTGGACGCGCCACCGCGCACCGTCGGGTCGGAGCCGTTGATCATGCATTCGACGCCGTTGACCACGCCGATGCCGGTAACGACCGAAGCGCCGACGGTGTAGTCGGATCCCCAGGCAGCGAGCGGAGAGAGTTCGAGAAACGGCGCGCCGGGGTCGAGCAGCAGTTCGATGCGCTCGCGCACGAGCAACTTGCCGCGGTCGTGGTGCCGCTGCACGTACTTCTCGCCGCCACCGCCGACGGCTTTCGCGTGATCGGCGTCGAGTGCGGCGAGCTTCTCGAGCAACGCTGCGCGGTTGGCCTGATAGGCCTCGGACGACGAGTCGACGGACGTGCGTAGGACAGTCACTTCGTATACCCCAGCACCTTCGCCGCGAGCCCGGTGAGGATCTCGGTCGTCCCGCCGCCGATGCCGATGATGCGCATGTCGCGGTACTGCCGCTCGACCTCGGTCTCGCGCATGTACCCCATCCCGCCGTGCAGTTGGACGGCCTGGTCGACGACCCAACTGCCGGCCTCGACCGCGGTGTTCTTCGCGAAGCACGCCTCGGCGACGAGGTTCGTCTCGCCGTTGGCCGCACGGTGCGCGAGCGTGCGCGTGTAGACACGGGCGACCTCGATGCGACGCGTCATCTCGGCCAGCGTGTGCTGCACGGTCTGGCGGCCGATCAACGCCCGTCCGAACGTCTCACGGTTACGACACCACTGAACAGTGAGATCGAGCGCGCGCTGCCCGGACGCGTAGGCCTGTACGGCCAGGCCGATGCGTTCGCTGACGAAGTTGGTCGCGATCTGGGCGAAGCCACTTTCGAGCGCGCCGACGAGATTCGCGGCAGGAACCCGCACGTCCGCATAAGACAGTTCGGCGGTGTCCGACGAGAGCCAGCCCATCTTCGCCAGCGGCCGCGTCACGGTGAAGCCCGGCGTCCCCTTCTCTACGACGAGCAGCGAGATGCCGTGTGCTCCTGCCTCGCCGGTCCGCACTGCGGTGACGACGAAGTCGGCGCGCACGCCCGAGGTGATGTAGGTCTTGGCGCCGTTGACGACGAAGTCGTCGCCGTCGCGCGTCGCCGTGGTGCGAATGCCTGCCACGTCCGAGCCGCCGTTGGGCTCGGTGATCGCGAGCGAGCCGATCAGTTCTCCTGCCAGCGTGGGCCGCACCCACCTGTCGATCTGCGCGCGGTCGCCGGCCGCCACGAGATGCGGCAGCGAGATGCCCGAGGTGAACAGCGACGCGAAGACACCGCCGGCACCGCCGGCGTAATGGAACTCCTCGGCGAGCACGAGCGCGTCGATCGGGTCACCGCCCTCGCCGCCGACCTCGGCCGGGTACGACAGCCCGATCAAGCCGTGCGCGGCGGCTGCCTTGTGCAGCGTGCGCGGTAGCTCGCCGATGCGTTCCCACTCGTCCTGGTAAGGCAACACCTCGCGCGTGACGAACTCGCGCACCGTCGCGCGCAGCTGGCGCCTTTCAGCGTTGTCGAGCTCAGTCAAGGAGCGCCTCCGGGATGTTGACCACGCGCGAACGCAGCCACTCGCCGAGTGCCTTGGCCTGCGGATCGTGCCTGGCGTTCGAGGCGACGCCTTCACCGAGGATCGCCTCGACGACGAAGTTCAGCGCGCGCAGATTGGGCAGGTCGTGGCGCGTGATCGCGAGCGCCGCGGTCTCGGGCAGCAGTTCTTGCAACCGGCTGACAGTGAGCATGTTGCTCAGCCATGCGTATTGCGCGTCTGTGCGCACCCACACACCGATGTTGGCGTTGCCGCCCTTGTCGCCGCTGCGCGCGCCGACGATCGTCCCCAACGGCACCGAGCGGGTCGGGCCGACCACCGGCTCGGGCGGTGCTGCCTCGGCGATCGGTTCGAGTTCGCGAAACTGCGGAGCGGGTGCAATGTCGACGCGCGTCCCGTCGGCAAGCACTGCTACGTGGGGGACGAGGCCCGCCTCGACCGAAGCCGCGTCGAACACGCCGTACGGCGATGCATCGCCAGGCGGGCTGGTCACGTGGAAGCCGGGATAAGAGGCGAGGGCGAGCTCGATCGCCGCACTCGAGAACGCGCGCCCGAGCGCCTTGGGGTCCGGGCCGCGCACTACGCAGTGCAGCAGCGCGGCGGCTTCTTCCTGTACGGGGGAGTCGGGGTGGTCGGTGCGAGCGAGCGTCCAGGTCGCATCGAGGTCGGCGAGTTGCTGCTGCACCAGGCGCGCTTTGGCTGCGATGTCGAGACCGGTCAGGACGAAGGTCATCTCGTTGCGGAAGCCGCCGAGCCTGTTCAGCCCGACCTTCAACGTCGGCGGCGGCGGCTCGCCGCGCACACCTGAGATGCGCACGCGGTCGACGCCGTCCGGCGTGAGCTCGATGGTGTCGAAGCGGGCGGTGACATCCGGTCCGGCGTAGCGGGCGCCGCCGATCTCGTAGAGCAGCTGTGCGGTCACGGTGCCGGCGGTGACGGCGCCACCGGTCTGATCGTGCTTGGTGATGACCGCCGAGCCGTCCTCGTGCAGTTCGGCGATCGGGAATCCGGGATGGCGGGCGTCCGGGATCTCGTCGAAGAACGCGTAGTTGCCGCCCGTGGCCTGCGGGCCGCACTCGATGATGTGCCCGGCGACGACGGCGCCGGCAAGCGCGTCGTAGTCGGACGGCGTCCACCCGAAGTGTGCGATCGCCGGCCCGACGACGAGCGAAGCGTCCGTGACGCGCCCGGTGACGACGACCTGCGCGCCCGAGCGCAAGCACTCGGCGATGCCGAAGGCGCCGAGGTAGGCGTTGGCCGCGAGCGGCTCGCCGAACGCGAACTCGCTGCTGCGAGCACGCAGGTCGTCGCCTTCGACGTGGGCGACCGCGATGTCGAGGCCGAGCGATTCGGCCAGCCGGCGCACGGCCGCGGCGAGCCCGGCGGGGTTCAGCCCGCCTGCGTTCGCGACGATCGTCACGCCGTTCTCGAGCGCGGTGCCGAGCGAGTTCTCGAGCTGGCGCAGGAACGTCTTGGCGTAGCCGAGGTTCTCGTCACGCGCGCGGTCGCGGGCGAGGATGAGCATCGTGAGCTCGGCGAGGTAGTCGCCGGTCAGCACGTCCAGCGGCCCGCCGGTGAGCATCTCGTGCATGGCCACGGCCCGGTCGCCGTAGAAACCCGAGCAGTTGCCGATCCGCAGCACGTCCCGACCCTGGCACGGCAGTCAGAACAAATCAAGCCTGCTTGATTTGTTCTGGCACTGTGCGGTCGCGGGGGAACCCCACCTACCCGGACTTCGCGCTGAATGCGCCGGGCTCGCGGCCGGCGCCGGGCGGGCCCGCGAACGCCTGGGCGATGTCGAGCCACTCGTGGGCGTCCTGGCCGTGCGCCACCAGTGAGAGGTCGTCGCGATGACGCCGTTGGGTGACCAGCAGGCAGAAGTCGAGCGCTGAGCCGGTGACGGCCTGAGTGGCGTCCTCGCCCCAGATCCAGATCGAGCCGTCCGGGGCGGTGAGTTCGACCCGGATCGGCTCGCTCGGCGGCTTTCGATCGCGGACGAGGTAGGCGAAGTCGCGGGTGCGCACACCGATGTGCGCGACGTGGCGCAGGCGCGGGGTCGGCAGCCGGGTGACGCCCAGGCCGTCGGCGACGTCCTGCCCGTGACCCCAGGTCTCCATCAGTCGCGCGGTTGCCATCGACGTGGCCGACATGGGCGGCCCGAACCAGGCGATCTTCGTGTTCGGCGCACACGAGAGAAGTGCGTCGATGAGCCGCGCGCGGCCCTCGCGCCACTGCACGAGCAACTCGGCCGGAGGTTGTTCGGCCATCTCGGTGGCGGCCGCATCGATGTAGGTGTCCATCGTGGCGAGCGCACGCTGCAGTTCGTCCTGAAACGTGGGCGGATCCGTGATCGCCAGGTGTGCCGCGCGATCGGTCCACGCGAGATGCGCGATCTGGTGACCGATCGTCCAGCCGGGCGACGGCGTCGCGCCCGCCCAGGCCGCGTCGGGCAGCTCGGCGACGATCGCGTCGAGATCCTCGCTCTCGGCTTGCAGGTCGGTGAGCACCGGCTTGAGTTCGGCCACCTCCCGACTCTGGCATACCCGCGAAAGTGGTGCCACCGCCCGCACATCGGGACGAGCGAGCTGCGAGACTTCGTGCGTCAGCCGGTCAGCGGTCGAGCGCGTTCCATTGCTCGCGGGCGAGCTCGGCCCACTGCTGGTGCCGGCGGGCGAAGACGGTCGCGGCTGATTCGCCACGCCAAGGACTCGGCAGCAACTCGCTCGGCAGCACGGGATCACCGAGCGGGAACCGACGCCACGAGTGCACAAGATCGATCACGGCGACCAGCGGGTCGTCGATGCGATCGACGTCGAATTGCGCGAGGAATTGCTCGTACGCAGCCTCGATGGACGCGAGATCCCACGCCTGGCGCACGACCGCTCTCAGTTCACTGCCGCCGACGTAGCTGCCCACGAACAGTTGCGCGTCGTCGAGCACGCCCGCCTCGCCGAGAACCTCGCGCACCTCGTCCAGCCGGTCGGGATGCGGGCTGAGCCACACGCCGGGGGACGGGCTGCCCAACCCGGCCCAGGCAAGCCTGGTCCGCAGGCGATGCCGGGCAGGTCGTTCGGTCTCGGGGACGCGGACGACGACGAGCAACCAGCGTCCGTCCCACGCGTCGGTGTGCGCGCGAAAGCCGAAGATCCGCTCGGTGCCCTCAGTCAGCAGCTTCGAGCCGGCGTCGGTGAGCTGCCAGCGGGTACGCCGACCGACGCGCTCGGAACTGAGCCAGCCATCGGCTGCGGTCCGCATGAGCGCCTGGCGGGTCGCCTTCTCTTCGACGCCGAGACGGCCGAGCACGTCGATGATCGTCGACGTCCACACCGCGCCGCCGGACGCAAGCACGAACTCGCCGAGCACGGTGAGCAACAGCCCGCGTGCGCTCTCGGCGCCGGCGGAGTGCCGCCGCGACAGCGTGGGACCGTCGGTCATCACCCCAGTGTCTCAGGGATGAACCGTTCAGGACGCGAAGCGCCGCACCAACCCGGACGGGGCATAACGCATGACGAGACCGAGCGGCTTCCACGGCCACGGCGGCACCGCGGACTTCGCGACTTCGCGTTCGATCGCCGCCACCATCGCGCGCACGCCATGTTCGGTGCTCGACATCAACGGGGTGTTCTGCTCTGCCGCGCTGCTCATTTCCGAGCGGATGTAGCCCGGATACAGCGTCGTGACGGTGATCGGCGAGGCGTGCAGTTCCATCCGCAGGCCGTCGGCAAGCGCGGCGACTGCCGCCTTGGATGCCGCATAGGTCGTCAGGTTTCCTGGTAACCCGCGAAGTGCCGACACAGACGACACGATGACGAGATGTCCTGCGTCTACATCGCGAAAGTGCTGCAACGCCGCTTCGCACTGGGCCAGCGCGGCGACGAAGTTCGTCATCGCGGTCTGCTGGTTCGCGTAGAACTTCCCGGTGCCGAGCCGTGCGCCCTTGCCGAGGCCGGCGTTCACGATCACCCGGTCGAGGCCGCCGAGTTCGGCTTCGAGTTCGGCGAAGACCGAGAACACAGCGTCCGAGTCGTTGACGTCGAGTTCGCGGACGGCGACCCGCACACCGTGCGCCGTAGTCAGTTCGTCGCGCAGCTCTTCGAGCCGATCGACGCGGCGCGCGCACAGCGCGAGGTCGCGTCCCTTGGCAGCGAACTGCCGTGCCATCTCCGCGCCGAGACCGGAACTGGCACCGGTGATGAGGATCCGTTTTCGCGTGGTCACGGCTTTACTCGTGGGGTGTTCACGCGTTGCGCTCGAAGAAGTCGCCGTCGTCGGCTCCATCCGGGCGAGGTGCCGGACGTGGCGCCGATTCGGCAAGCCGCTGTGCTGTCAGCGCCACGCTGTCCTCGAGGCCGACGCCCGTCTGATCGGCGAGCAGAAACACGCCGTACGCAAGCTCGCCGAGGCGTTGCGACCAGTCCGGGCCCGGGCGGAACGGCTTGCGCCCGCGATTGGTCTCTGCGGCCACCGTCGCGCACAGGTTTCCGAGCAGCGTCTGCAGTTCGAGCAGCAGGGTCGGCACCGGCGCGTGAAGCTCGGCAGCATCCGCACTGCGCGCCACTGCCTGGGTCAACTCACCAGTCATGTCGGTAGAAGCTACTTTGAGCCAATGTCGACCGCACGACCTGCCCGGCTCCGGGTGGGCATCGTCGGCGCCGGACGGGTGGGTGGCGCCCTCGGCGCGGCCTTGCGCCGTGCGGGGCACGACGTCGTTGCCGCCAGTGCGGTGTCGGCTTCGTCACGTTCCAGAGTCGACCGCATGCTGCCGGGTGCGCAGGTGCTCGCGCCGGACGAAGTCATCGCCGCTGCCGACTTCGTCCTGCTGTCGGTTCCGGACGACGCGCTGCGTCCGTTGGTTGCCGGCCTGGCCGACACCGGTGCATGGCGCGAAGGCCAGCTCGTCGCGCACACGTCGGGCGCGCAGGGCATCGGTGTGCTCGATCCGGCGGCGGCGCGCGGGGTGCTCGCACTCGCGTTGCACCCGGTGATGACGTTCGCCGGGCGACCCGAGGACGTCGACCGGTTGCTCGGCGCGACGTTCGGGGTGACTGCGCCTGACGAGTTGCGTCCGGTCGCCGAGTCGCTGGTCGTCGAGATGGGCGGCGAGCCGGTATGGGTGCCCGAGTCCGCGCGTCCGCTCTATCACGCGGCGTTGTCGATCGGGTCGAATCATCTCGTGACCCTCGTCAACGATGCGCTGTCGCTGCTCGGCGGTGCAGGCGTCGAGTCGTCCGAGCAGCTGCTCGCGCCGTTGCTGTCGGCATCGCTCGACAACGTCCTGCGACTACGTGACGCCGCGCTGACCGGACCGGTCGCGCGCGGTGATGTCGCGACGCTGCGACGCCATCGTGGCGCGCTCGCCGAGTCGGCACCGGAACTGGTGCCGTCGTATCTCGCGATGGCGCGGCGCACTGCCGAACGCGCACACGCCGCGGGAATCCTCGACGACGCTGCGGCGGCAGCGGTGTTCGAGGTGCTCTCATGACTGACCTCGCGCGCTCGCGGGCCGACCTGGCCGGCGCACTGGACCAGCTCACCGGCCCGGTCGGTCTCGTGCCGACGATGGGCGCACTGCACGACGGGCACCGGGCCCTGATCAAGCGGGCGCGGATGGTGTCGCAGTCGGTCGTCGTGAGCATCTTCGTCAACCCGCTGCAGTTCGGGCCGACCGAGGATCTCGCGCGCTACCCGCGCACCTTCGAGGCCGATCTCGCGATGTGCGCCGAGGAGGGTGTCGATCTCGTGTGGTCGCCGTCCGTCGAGGACGTGTATCCGGGCGGGCCGGCGCTGGTGCGGGTCGATCCCGGCCCGGTCGGCGCGATCCTCGAGGGCGTCAGCCGGCCGACCCATTTCGCGGGCATGCTCACGGTTGTCGCGAAGCTGCTCAACCTCGTCCGTCCGGCGGTCGCGTTCTTCGGCGAGAAGGACTATCAGCAACTCGTGCTCATCACCCGCATGGCGGGCGATCTCGAACTCGGCGTCGGCATCGCCGGCGTCCCGACCGTGCGCGAACCGGACGGGCTCGCGCTGTCGAGCCGCAACGTCTACCTGAGTGCCGACGACCGGGTCCGTGCCCTGGCGCTCTCGCAGGCTCTGGCTGCCGGACGTGCGGCCGCGGGGACGGCGCAGGACGTGCTCGCCGCGGCCTGGGCCGTGTTGCGCGAGGCCGGCGTGGAGCCCGACTATCTCGACCTACGCGGCGCAGATCTCGCCGACCCGCCCGTGCACGGTGCAGCGCGCCTGCTCGTGGCCGCGCGCATCGGTACGACCAGACTTATCGACAACACCGCGATAGAACTGTGAGGCCGGGCATGCTGCTCGCCATCGACATCGGTAACACCAACACCGTCCTCGGCGTGTTCGAGGGCGAGAAGCTGGAACGCTCGTGGCGGATCAAGACCGACGCGCGCACCACGGCGGACGAGCTCGCACTGACCTTCCGCGGGCTGCTCACCGATCACGAGATCGACAGTGTCGCGGCGTGCTCGACGGTGCCCGCCGCGCTGCGCGAGCTGCGCGCGATGCTCGACGACTACTACCCGAACCTGCCTACGGTGCTCGTGGAACCCGGCATCCGCACCGGCGTGAGCCTGCAGTACGAGAACCCCAAAGAGGTCGGCGCCGACCGCATCGTCAACACGCTCGCCGCGCACCACCTCGTCGGTGACCGGCCGGCGATCGTCGTCGACTTCGGCACGACCACGAACTTCGACGTGGTCAACGACCATGGCGACTTCCTCGGCGGCGCGCTCGCGCCGGGGATCGAGATCTCGCTGGACGCGCTCGCGGCCCGGGCCGCACAACTGCGCAAGGTCGAGCTGATCGAACCGCGCGGGCCGATCGGCAAGAGCACGGTCGAAGCGCTGCAGTCGGGAATCCTGTACGGCTTCGCCGGGCAGGTCGACGGGCTCGTGCGCCGGCTGGCGAAGGTGCTGGCGCCCGACCGTCCCGACGAGGTCGAGGTGATCGCGACCGGCGGCCTCGCCCGCTACATCATCGACCACTGCGAGACGGTCACGCGTCACGAACCCGACCTCACCCTGCTCGGCCTGCGCCTGGTCTACGAGCGCAACACCTGACGGCAGTCAGTAGGTTCGCAGGTATGGATCTCCGCATCTTCATCGAGCCGCAGCAGGGCGCGAGCTACACCGAACAACTCCGCATCGCCAAGGCGACCGAGGAACTCGGCTTCGACGCGTTCTTCCGTTCCGACCACTTCCTGTCGATGGGCGACGGTGACGGACTGCCCGGCCCGACCGACTCGTGGGTGACCCTCGGCGCGCTCGCGCGCGAGACATCGCGCATCCGGCTCGGCACGCTGGTCAACGCCGCCACGTTCCGGCTGCCCGGCCCGCTTGCCATCGCGGTCGCTCAGGTCGACGACATGAGCGGGGGCCGCGTCGAACTCGGCCTCGGCACCGGTTGGTTCGGTACCGAGCACACGGCGTACGGCATCCCGTTCCCGGCAGTCTCCGAACGTTTCGACCTGTTCTCCGAACAACTCGAGGTCATCCACGGCCTTTGGACGACACCGCCCGGCGAGACCTTCTCGTTCAAGGGTGAGCACTACACGCTCGAGAACTCGCCGGCGCTGCCCAAGCCGAAGCAGAAGCCGCACCCGCCCCTGATCCTCGGCGGCTCGGGCAAGAAGCGCAGCGCCACGATGGCGGCACGGTTCGCCGACGAGTACAACGTCGGCTTCAAGCGTGCTGACACCGGTGCGATCTTCGACCGGGTGCGCGCCGCGGTCGCCGAGACCGGCCGCTCGTTGGTGTATTCGGTTGCGCACACAGTGTGCGCCGGACGCGATGACAGCCAGGTGCAGCAACGGGCCGACGCGATCGGACGCGAGGTGGCCGAACTGCGCGAGACGAGCATCGCCGGGACGCCTGCCGAGATCGTCGACCGCATCGGCGAGTTCGCCGACCTGGGTGCAACGCGGGTCTACCTGCAGGTACTCGACATCCACGATCTCGACCACCTCGAGCTCATCGCCTCCGAAGTGATGCCACAGATCTGATCAGAGCCAGCCTCGGGAATCGGCGACTCGCATCGCTTCGAGTCGGTTGCGGGTGCCGGTCTTCGCGATCGCAGCAGACAGGTAGTTGCGCACCGTCCCCTCGGACAGGAACAGCCGTCGCGCGATGTCGGCGACTGTTGCGCCGTCGCGCGCTGCGACCAGGACGTCGCGCTCGCGTCCGGTGAGCGGGGACGCGCCGCCGGCGAGGGTGGCTGCGGCGAGCGCGGGATCGACCACCCGCTCGCCGCGGTGCACGCGACGCACCGCATCGGCAAGCTGTTCCGGCTCGGTGTCCTTCACAACGAACCCCAGCGCGCCTGACTCCATGGCGCGACGCAGATAGCCCGGACGGCCGAAGGTCGTCAGGATGATCACCCGACAGGACGGCAGCTCGCGAGTCAGCGCGGTCGCCGCCGCGATGCCGTCGACGCCCGGCATCTCGATGTCGAGCAATGCCACGTCCGGACGCGCGTCGAGAGCCGCCGTGACCACCTCGTCACCGCGCCCGGCCTGCGCCACGACCTCGAAGTCGCTCTCGAGTTCGAGCAGGGCGACGAGCGCGGATCGGACGAGAGCCTGGTCATCGGCGAGCAACAACCGGATGGTGCCTGCGTCAGGCATCGACGCTGGCCCGCTCCACCGTGATCGCCGCGAGTTCAGCCCGCACGACCCAACCGTGCGCGGTCGCGTGCGCGGACACCGTCCCGCCGACGGGTTCGAGTCGTTCCTGCAGCCCGAGCAGACCGTGGCCGCCGCCGCGCGTGGCCGCCGCCCCGCGTCCATCGTCGACGATCTCGATCCATCGCGGACCGACGGTGATCGTGCACGAGACCGCGCGCGAGTGCCGCACGACGTTCGTCACCGCTTCGCGGACGACCCAGCCGAACGGCTCGACGGCGTCGGCGTCGACGGCGTCGATCGCCCCGGGCAGCCGCGCGTCGATGCCCGACGCACGCAGCACCTCGCGTGCGCTGGCCAATTCGCCCGCTAGCGTCACCTCCCGATAACCCGCGACTGCCGCGCGTACTTCGCCGAGCGTTCGGCGGGAGAGCTGCTCGACCGCGGCAATCTCGTCCGCGGCACGGTCGGGATCGAAGCCCGAGAGCTTGCGCGCCAGCCCGGCCTTGACGGTGATCGTCGTCAGCGAGTGGCCGAGCAGGTCGTGCAGATCTCGCGCGATTCGCGAGCGCTCGTTCTCGGCGGCCAGCCGAGCCACCTCGGCGCGGGCCGCGGTCAACGCGATGTTGCTCCGGATGATCATGAAGAAGCCGAACATCGCGAACGCGACGAGGAAGACCGTCAGCCCCATGTTCCAGCCGAACTTCCCGCCCCAGCCGTGCACGTACCGCGGCGCGAGCACGCTCCCGATGGTGATCGCGACAACGACAGGGATGGCCATGCGCCCCCTGGCTGCGACGGTCAGCACGGCGACGTAGACGCAGAACACCAGCGCGTCGCTGCCGGCGAAGAAGCCCTCCGCGACAGTCAGCCCTATCGCGGTGGCATACAGCGTCCAGAACAGTCGTCGCCCGCAGGTCGGATCCCAGCCGAGCGGCAGGGCGGTGAGGTAGACCGCGGCGAACGCCGCCACGATGACGTAACCGACGACCGCGCCCGCCCCGGTCGAATGCTTGCTGACGCCGTCCACGGCCTGGCCGAGGTAGACCAACCAGAACGCGGGGAAGAAGTACCTGCGCCAGCCGGTGCCCCAGGTCCGGCTGGCTTCCGCGAGAGTCGACTGCTCGTCACTCATGGGAGTGAGTGTCACACCTTGCGGGTGTCTCGGCGGTAGGCCCACATCGCGAACACGGCGCCCACGATGCTCCACGCCGCCATCACGACCCAGCCCTTGACCCCCCACGGATTGCCGGCGCCGAGCCCGACGTGGCCCGCCTGCACCAGCCAGTAGGACGGCAACAGCTGGCAGAACTGGGTGAACACGCCGCTGCCCGTGATCGGGAACCAGGTGCCGCCGAGGAAGGCGAGCAGGCCGACGCCACCACCGATCGCAGGCCCGACCGCGTCGTCGTTGAGCAGGTGACCTACGGCGATTCCGATCACTGCGAACGGCACCAGCGCGATGAGCACGTAGGCGGTCATCTCGGCCCACTCGCCGAATGTCAGCCGGACGCCGAGGGAAATGCCGGCGGCATAGAGCAGGACGATGCCGACGATCGCCATCAGGTAACTCGTGATGATCTTCGTGCGCAGATAGCTGCGCGGCGTCAGCGGCGTGAGTCGCAACATCCGATTCCAGCCGATCGTGCGCTCGGCCGCGATGCGGGCTCCGCCCGAGAACACCGCCACCATCGCGCCGAAGGCCAGCAGCCCGACCATGTAGTACTGCGGCGCGAACAGTCCGGTCGGATGTTGCTTGCTGCCGCCGAAGTTGTGGTCGTTCTTGTTCGGCGCAGCGACCACGAAGTAGAAGACGAGCGGGAACAGCAGCGAGAAGATCATGCTCTGCCGGTTGCGGAACAACCGCAGCAACTCGTAGCGGGTGTAGGTCAGCGAGCTCATCGGTGGGCCTCCTCGACGTCGTCATCGGCGTCGGCTTCGCCGGTCAATTGCAGGAACGCTTCCTCCAGGCCCGCGCCGGCGACCTCGATGTCTCGCGCGTCCGGGTAGGCGGGCAGGAAGGCCCGTAGTGCTGTGTCGGAGTCGGCGCAGTTGACGATCACGGCCTCACCGTGCGTCTCCGCGTTCGTCACTCCCGGTAGCGCCGCGATCGCGGCGAGGTCGGCGCCGGGAAGGGTCGCACGGATCGTGCGGAGCCCCACCGCCGCCTTGATCTCGGTCGACGGACCGTCGGCGACGACGCGTCCGTGCGACATGAGGATGATCCGGTCGGCGTAATCGTCGGCCTCCTCGAGATAGTGCGTCGCGAACAGCACGGTCTTGCCGCCGGTCGTGAAGTGCCGCATGGTCGCCCAGAAGTCACGGCGCGCTTCGACGTCCATCGCGACGGTCGGCTCGTCCAATACGAGCAGGTCGGGGTTGCCGACGATGCCGAGCGCGAAGCGCAGCCGCTGGGTCTGGCCGCCCGACAGCTTGTTGGTGCGCCGGTCGGACAGGTCGGTGATCCGGGTCAGCTCGATGACTTCATCGACCGACATCGGGTCGGGATACAGGCTCGCGATCATCGCCAGTAGTTCGCGCACGGTGAGGTACTGCGCCACGCCGCCGACCTGCAGCATTCCGCCGATCAGACCCTTGGCGACCGCGCCGGCAGGCGTCTCACCGAAGACGCTGACGGCGCCGCTGTCGGGCTGCAACAGGCCGAGCAGCATGTCGATCGTCGTCGACTTGCCTGCGCCGTTGGGTCCGAGCAGCGCCACGGTCTCGCCCGGCGCGATGCTGATGTCGATCGCACGGACGGCGCGGACGGGGCCGCGCTTGGTGCGGAAGGTCTTGGTGAGCCCGGTCAGCTCGATCCCGCCCGCCCGGACGGGGTTGGGCCCGGTCTTGGATACCGCTGTGATCATGACTCGTACTGTCCCGCAGCGCCCCGCTCCCCGGCAGCGCTGACATTCTGCAATGTGCGCTGACATTCGTCATCGCTGCCGTCGCTAGGGTCGTCATGGTGACGACCGGAGACGAGTACGACGACGAACTGCCGGAGCAGATGCGGGTGCGGCGGGCGAAGTACGACCGGCTCATCGACGACCCAGACCGCGCCCCGTTCCCGGTCAACGTCGCGCGCACCCATTCGCTGAGCGAGATCCGCGCCGCCTACCCGGAGCTCGAGCCAGGCACCGAGACCGATGACGAGGTCGGGGTGACCGGCCGCGTCATCTTCGTCCGCAACACCGGCAAGCTGTGTTTCGCGACGCTGCGCGAAGGTCCGGTCGAGCTGCAGATCATGCTGTCGCGCGACGAGATCGGTGAGCAGGCGCTTTCGGACTGGAAGGCCGACGTCGATCTCGGCGATCTCGTGTTCGTCGCCGGACGGGTCATTTCGTCGCGCCGCGGTGAGTTGTCGGTGTTGGCCAAGTCCTGGCGGATCACCGGCAAGGCGCTGCGCCCGCTGCCGGTCGCCCACAAACCGCTGTCCGAAGAGACCCGCGTCCGCCAGCGCTATCTCGACCTGATCGTGCGTCCTGAGGCGCGCGAGATGGTCGTCGCGCGCGCCACGATCACCCGCTCCGTTCGCGAGACGCTGCATCGCCTCGGCTACCTCGAGGTCGAGACTCCCGTGCTCCAGGTCGTGCACGGCGGTGCCGCCGCCCGGCCGTTCCACACCCACCTCAACGCGTTCGACCTCGACATGTCCTTGCGCATCGCGACCGAGCTGTCGCTGAAGAAGGCCATCGTCGGCGGCATCGAGAAGGTCTACGAACTCGGCCGGGTCTTCCGCAACGAGGGTGTCGATTCCACCCATTCCCCGGAGTTCAGCGAACTCGAGGCGTACGCCGCGTACGCCGATTACGACGTGATGGCCGAGTTCACGCGCCAGATCATTCTGGACGCGGCCGAAAGTGTCGGCGTAACCAAGCCGACGACGCCGGACGGTGTCGAAATCGATCTGTTCGCACAATGGCGCTCGGTCGGCATTCACGAGCTCGTCTCGGACGCGGTCGGTGAACCGATTTCGGCCGACTCGGATGCCGCGCAGCTGCGGCGGCTGGCCGAGGCCAACGACGTGCCGTTGCGCGACGAGGTCGACGCCGGCGAGATCGTGCTGGAGCTCTACGAGAAGCTCGTCGAGCACACGCTCGTCCAACCGACCTTCGTGCGTGACTACCCGGCGTCGGTTCGTCCGCTGACCCGCCGCCACCGCGACGATCCGCGCCTGGCCGAGGCGTGGGACCTGGTGATCGGCGGTGTCGAGATCGGCGTCGCGTACTCCGAGCTCGTTGACCCGGTCGAGCAGCGGCGCACGCTCGTCGAGCAGTCGATCGCGGCGGCCAAGGGCGACCCCGAAGCGATGCAGCTCGACGAGGATTTCCTGCTGGCACTCGAGCACGGGATGCCGCCCTCGGGCGGCATGGGCATGGGCCTCGATCGACTGATCATGTTGCTGACCGGGAAGGGAATTCGGGAAACGATTCTGTTCCCGCTCATCAAGCCGCTCTGAACGTTTCCTTGCGCGCGTTTCTGGGCGCGCATTGCGGCCGTCCGTGCGCTACGATTTTTGAACTTTCGAGCGCAAGCACGTCCTCGATCCCCGTCAGTCGTTTCACCGAAAGGCCGCAGGATGGCTCAAGAACATTTTGTGCGGCTCGTGGACGACCTCACTGGTGACGAGGCGGCCGAGACAGTCACCTTCGCCATCGACGGCGCCCGGTACGAGATCGACCTCAGCGCCGACAACGCCGCGAAGCTGCGCGACACATTGAGCGTCTACATCGCCAACGGCCGCCGCAGGCCGGCACGCGGCAACGGTGGGCCGCGTCGTAGCACGCGGGCTGACCGCGAGCAGACCGCCGCGATCCGCGACTGGGCGCGCAAGAACGGCTTCGACATCGGCGACAAGGGACGCATCCCGACCAGCGCGATCGAGGCGTACCACCGCGCGCACTAGCGCAGGTACGTGTCGAAGTACCCCTCGATGCGGGCCCAGGCATCCTTCGCGGCCTCGGGATCGGGCCCGACGTTGAGCACCCGCTCGATCGGTTGCAACGCCCGCGGCCCGACCATCTCGTCGTTGAGGAACGAGTGGCCCACACCCGGATAGACCTTGAAATCGTGGGTCGCGCCGGACGAGGTCAGCGCCTTCTCGACGCGCCTGGCCTGCCCGGCCATCAACAGGTCGCGGCCGCCGTAGCTCGCCACGATCGGGCAGGCATCCCGGAACACCTCACTCGCGTGCGCCGGCGCCTGTCCGTAGTTGGCCGCGGCCACGTCGAACCCGCGCGGCGCGGTGAGCAGAGCGAATCCGCCGCCCATACAGAAGCCGATGATCCCGATCTTGTCGGTCGAGTCGGCGGAATCTGCCAAGTAGCGGCGCCCGGCGTCGATGTCGGCGATGGGTTTGCCCTTGCCGCGGAACAACGCGCGCATCGTCGTCACGATGCAGCGCCGCGGACCGCCGTCGCTGAACAGGTTCAGGCCGAGCGTGAGATACCCGGCGGCCGCGAGCCGGTCGCAGTGGCGGCGGAACTGGTCGTCGACACCGAACAGCTCGTGGATCGCGATCACGGCCGGAAACGGCCCCGAGCCGGACGGCCTGGCCAGATAGCCGCGCAGGTCGGCCGAGCCGCCCGGGACCGCGCCGATCGAGACCTCGCTCATAGCCACAGAACCTAGCCGAGCGATTGCTCGGCGTTCGCTCTAGGCGGACGGGGGCATGGTTCGCCCGGCTTGTCCGTTGAGATGGACGATCGGAGTTCGTCGGTCACCGTCGGCGACTACAGTTGTGGGTACCCGCACCCGATCTTCTACTAGTACGTATGCATTGCCGCGGAAGGGAGTTACCGCAGTGTTCGAGAGGTTCACCGACCGTGCGCGTCGCGTCGTCGTCCTGGCCCAAGAAGAGGCCCGGATGCTCAACCACAACTACATCGGCACCGAGCACATCCTGCTGGGTCTGATTCACGAGGGCGAAGGAGTCGCTGCAAAGGCGCTCGAGTCGCTCGGGATCTCGCTCGACGCCGTGCGTCAGCAGGTCGAAGAGATCATCGGCCAGGGGCAGCAGGCGCCGAGCGGGCACATCCCGTTCACCCCACGTGCCAAGAAGGTGCTCGAGCTCTCGCTGCGCGAGGCGTTGCAACTCGGTCACAACTACATCGGCACCGAGCACATCCTGCTCGGCCTCATCCGCGAGGGCGAGGGCGTTGCTGCGCAGGTGCTCGTCAAGCTCGGCGCCGACCTGAACAAGGTGCGCCAGCAGGTCATCCAGCTGCTCAACGGCTACCAGAGCAAGGGCGAGCCCGCCGGCACCGCTTCCGAGGCGACGCCGTCGACCTCGCTGGTGCTCGACCAGTTCGGCCGCAACATGACCCAGCTCGCCCGCGAGGGCAAGCTCGACCCGGTCATCGGCCGCGAGACGGTCATCGAGCGGCTCATGCAGGTGCTCTCGCGCCGCACGAAGAACAACCCCGTCCTTATCGGCGAGCCCGGGGTCGGCAAGACCGCCGTCGTCGAGGGCCTGGCCCAGGCGGTCGTGCGTGGCGAGGTTCCCGAGACGCTCAAGGACAAGCAGCTCTACACGCTCGACCTCGGTTCGCTCGTGGCCGGTAGCCGCTACCGCGGTGACTTCGAAGAGCGCCTGAAGAAGGTCCTCAAAGAGATCCGCACTCGTGGCGACATCATCCTGTTCATCGACGAGATCCACACCCTCGTCGGTGCCGGTGCGGCCGAGGGCGCCATCGACGCCGCCAGCATCCTGAAGCCGATGCTGGCTCGCGGCGAGCTGCAGACCATCGGGGCGACCACCCTTGACGAGTACCGCAAGTACGTCGAGAAGGACGCCGCACTCGAGCGTCGCTTCCAGCCCGTCCAGGTCGGTGAGCCGACCGTGGCGCACACCATCGAGATCCTGAAGGGTCTGCGCGACCGTTACGAGGCGCACCACCGCGTCTCGATCACCGACGCGGCACTTGTCGCCGCTGCAGGTCTGGCCGACCGCTACATCAGCGACCGGTTCCTGCCCGACAAGGCGATCGACCTCATCGACGAGGCCGGCGCGCGCATGCGCATCCGCCGCATGACCGCTCCGCCGGATCTTCGCGACTTCGACGAGCGAATCGCCGCGGTGCGGCGCGAGAAGGAGTCCGCGATCGACGCGCAGGACTTCGAGAAGGCCGCCTCGCTGCGTGACAAGGAGAAGACGCTTCAGGGCGACAAGGCCAAGCGCGAGCAGGAGTGGCGCGCCGGTGATCTCGACGTCGTGGCCGAGGTCGACGACGAGCAGATCGCCGAGGTCCTCGCCACGTGGACGGGCATCCCGGTCTTCAAGCTGACCGAGGAAGAGACCGCCCGGCTGCTGCGCATGGAGGACGAGCTGCACAAGCGCGTCATCGGCCAGCAGCAGGCGATCAAGTCGGTCTCGCAGGCCATTCGCCGCACGCGTGCCGGCCTGAAGGACCCGAAGCGTCCCGGCGGATCGTTCATCTTCGCCGGCCCGTCCGGCATCGGTAAGACCGAGCTCGCCAAGACGCTGGCCGAGTTCCTGTTCGGCGACGAGGACGCGCTGATCCACCTCGACATGTCCGAGTTCCACGACCGCTACACCGTGTCCCGCCTGGTCGGTGCCCCGCCCGGGTACGTGGGTTACGACGAGGGCGGTCAGCTGACGGAGAAGGTGCGCCGCAAGCCGTTCAGCGTGGTGCTGTTCGACGAGGTCGAAAAGGCCCACCCGGACGTGTTCAACACGCTCCTGCAAGTGCTCGAAGACGGTCGCCTGACCGACGGGCAGGGTCGCGTGGTCGATTTCAAGAACACGGTGCTGATCCTGACCACCAACCTCGGTACCCGCGACGCTTCCAAGACGATCGGCAGTCTCGGCTTTGCCAAGGAGAGCGGCGACGGCGACTACGAGCGGATGAAGAACAAGGTCAACGACGAACTCAAGCAGCACTTCAAGCCCGAGTTCCTCAACCGCATCGACGACATCATCGTCTTCCACCAGCTCAGCCAGGAAGAGATCGTCCAGATCGTCGACATGATGATCGCCCGGCTCGACGTGCAGCTGCGCAACAAGGACATGGGCATCGAGCTGACGCCGTCCGCGAAGGCGCTGCTCGCCGAGAAGGGCTATGACCGAGCGCTGGGCGCGCGGCCGTTGCGCCGCACGATCCAACGCGACATCGAGGACGCCCTGAGCGAGAAGATCCTGTTCGGCGAACTCGCGGCGGGGCAGATCGTGGTGGTCGACACCGAGCTCATCGACCCGATGAACAAGGACTCGACGAAGCGCCGGTTCACCTTCCGCGGCGAGCCCAAGCCGTCGGCAATGGCGATCGACGTCGACGAGGCGGCGACCGGCATCAGCACCGACTGATCGCAACACGCACGAACGCCCGGACCGATTCGGTCCGGGCGTTCGCGTTTCCGGCGAACTTCCTAGGGTGGGCGGCATGACGCACAGTGAGCCGGCTCGCCCCGGGCGCCACCCGCGGCAGAATCAGCTCCTGGCCGCGGCGGGTGTGCTGATCGTGGCAGCACTCGTGCTTGTGCTGGTCGTCGTCCTGCGCGGCGGCTCGGACGCCGCGCCGTCGAGCTCGGCGGACGGGATCATCGACTCCTTCGCCGCCGCGCTGCGCTCGCACGACGCCGGCAAGGTCGCTGCGGCCACCTGCCGCGCCGATCGCGCCACGGTGGCGAACCAGACCCGGCAGGTGCTGCGCGTCGTGACGGCAGCGACCCGTCGAGGATCTGCTCAGATGCAGGGCGACATCGCAATCGCCCAGATCGCGGTGACAGCACCGTCCGGCTCGGCGAACGCGACCGTGGCAGCGCAGCAGACGGCCGGCAGCTGGTGCGTCGCGTCCTTCGCGGTGGCGCTACCGCACGGCTGAGCCCGTCAGCGGCACCACGGGTCGGCCGGGACGTTCGCGCACGGGTGGGGCATCGTCGGTTGGCGCGGCATCGGGTGCATGACCACCTTGGTCTGCCGCGGGTAGTTGTCGTCGGCGCCGGACGGACACGGGCCGAGTGCCTGGGTGTTGCACACCACCTGGGTGGCCAGCACCGAAGTGCTGCCCTGGTCCGGGTAGTTCGACTGCCCGCACGTTCCCTGCGTTGTCTGCAGGGTCACCGGCCAGGTGGTCGCCGACGCACCATTGGTCTTCTTGTTCCCGTGGAAGCAGTCGCCGGGTGCACCGGGCTGCTCGGACGGTGCCTGAGACAGGTCGGCGAGGTCGCCGTTGGTGGTGTTGCCGAAGAACCCGTTGCCCTTGAACGCGTTGTTCAGAACCCGGTTGCCCCACACGTCGAACAGGCACGGCACCGTGGTGCCGAATGCACTCCCGTTCTGCACCCCGCCACGGCAGTTGTTGTTGTGGGACGACTGCCCGGTGTCGGGGAACAAGGTCGTCAGCACCGCCCAGGACCCGTTTCGGACGAATCGGTTGTGTTCGACGGTGTCGTTGCGCGCCCCGGCGAGTGATATGCCCGTCCCGACCGGGCCGAGCGCTGCATCACCCGACTCCGGGACGTTCGGGTTGTTGTTGTCGTGGACGTAGTTGTACTCGAACACCCAGCACGAGTTCGTGCCGGTCGGGCCCTTCACGCCCTTGGGGCACGCGCCGTTCTGCGGGCTCGGCACGTCGGCGCTGTCCTGGCTGTTGGTGTCGAAGCCGTCCTTGTTGAACGCGAACTCGGAGTTGCGCACCAGGAGCCGGCCGCCGGAGTTGGTGCCCGAGTAACCGAGCGCGTTGTAGAACGAATGCGCTTGAGTCATCACGGCGCGGCAGTCGGAACAGGCACCGATGTAGTAGCCCGAGTCGGAGAAGTTGCTCGCGTAGGTGTGCGCCCACTTACCCGGCCCGCGCGAGTTGGAGGTGAACAGCCCGTAGAGAGCAGCGCGCTCGGGGTGTTTCTTCGGGTAGTAGGTGGACGTGGCGGACAGGTAGTAGCCGTGCCACGCGCCCATCCCGATCTTGCCGCTGTCGTCGCCGCCGTTCCACCAGATCTCGTTGCCGCTGCCCTGGTTGCCGGCGAGGAAGTTGCAGGCCGTCAGGTTCGAGATCGCGACGTTGTTGACCTTGTAGACCTCGATGCCGTTGCGGCCGGCCGGCTGACCCTTCGAGTCGCGCTGCCCGTAGTCCTGAGCGCCCGGAGCCGACGAGCACTTGCGCGAGCCGGGCTTCGTCCCGTCGAGCACGACATCGTTGCGGTTCATGCCGCGGATGTGCAGCCCAGGCGTGGTGATCAGGATTCCTGCCGGGTGGGCGCTGCCCTTCTGCGAGAAGTGGTCCATGCGCACGTGGTAGTCGCCGGGGCCGATCAAGATCCAGTCGCCCGGCTTCGCGCGGCGAACGGCCGCCGAGATCGAGGAGACGTTGCCGCGGACGCCGTGCCACGTCCCGACTCGCCAGACGTGGACGCGGCGATGGTGTGCGGCACCTGCCGCGGCGGTGGGCACCGTTACAGCGACGCCCAGCACGGTCGCCGCGGCGATGCCGAGGGCCAGTGCGCTGCGGCGGAAGGTGCGTCGGCTTCGGCACGGGATCTCCCTTGATCGACCAGGCTGCTGCTCGCGGATAGTAGCTGTGTGCCGCTCAACAGTCACCTGGGAAGCGCGAACCGTCCGTCCGGGAGTGGATCGACGAGCCCGTCGACGACGAGCGTGTCGAGCGCGCGCTCGCGTTGTATCGAGTCGGGCCAAACGATGTCGAGTGCAGTCTTGGTGACCGGCGTGGTGGCCGCGCGCAACACGTCCAGCAACAGTCCGCGCACCTGGCGGTCGGTGCCCGCGAAGCGTTGCGGTCGCACGGACGGGCCCGTGTAGACCGGCGCTCCGGCCAGCCGCCAGGCGCAGCGCGACTCGAGCGGGCAGTCGGCGCAGCGCGGCGCGCGGGCAGTGCACACAAGTGCGCCGAGTTCCATGAACGCCACGCTTGCCCGCGCCGCAGCAGCCGCGTCGCGGGGAAGCAGCGCCTCGACCTCGGCATGGTCGCGGCGCGGTGATGGCGGAGCCGCCTCGCCCTGGCCGCGGATCGCCCGGGCGACCACCCGCCGCACGTTGATGTCGACGACGGGATATCTACCTCCGTAGGCGAACACAGCCACCGCTCGCGCGGTGTATGCGCCGATCCCGGGCAACTGCTCGAGCCCGGCCACGTCGGCCGGCACCTCGCCGTCGTGCTGCGCGACGATCGCTTGCGCGCACTCGTGCAGGCGCAACGCTCGGCGCGGGTACCCGAGCTTGCCCCACATGCGCACCGCGTCACCCGCCGAGGCGCTCGCCAGCGAGGCAGGCGTGGGCCAGCGCGCCAGCCATGCCGTCCAGGTCGGCACCACGCGCGAGACCGGCGTCTGTTGCAGCATCACTTCGCTGACCAGCACCGCCCACGCGCTGACACCTGGGCGGCGCCACGGCAGGTCGCGCGCCGCTTGCACGAACCAGTCGGTGACGAGCGCGGCGGTGCTGTCGAGATCACTCATGACGCGCGCATCGTCGCATGTGCGCGTCGCCGCAGCTCTCACAGAGCCAGCGGATACGGTGTCCGGGACATGTTTCGACCCGTTGGTGACCTCCCGCCGTCCATCTACTGGCGGCGCCGGTTGGCGTTGGCCGCCGCGGTCATCCTGGTGTTGCTGCTGGCGATTCTCACGGCGCGGGTGCTGACGTCGGGCTCGTCCAAACCGAGCGCTGCCGGGTCGACCGGTAGCCGTACGTCGCCCACCCACGGTGGCTCGTCGACGACGGCATCGCATCACCCGTCCCGGACGAAGTCGCACTCGCCGTCGAGCTCGACGCACCAGTCGATCTCTTCGTCGTCGAAGTCGTCGCGCACGTCGTCCGCGCCGCCCGGCCGGTGCACCGCCTCGCAACTGGATCTGTCGGCCGTGTCCGATCATCCGAGCTACAGCGTCGGTGATTCCCCGGTGCTGTCGATCGTGGTGAAGAACGTCTCGGCCGACCCGTGCGTGCAGGACCTCGCCGACCCGCAGGTCGTGCTTCGTGTCTACAACGGTGAGTCGCGGGTGTGGGGCAGCCACGACTGCAAGATCCAACCTGGCACGGACGACCGCACGCTGATGGCCGGCGCGGCCGTGCGGGTGAGCATCGTGTGGTCGGGTTTGTCGTCGCAGCCGAACAACTGCGCCAACCGGCAACGCGCCGGCGCCGGGACCTACACGCTCTACGCGAGCCTGTCGGGACGCGAGGGCAGAGCCGCCCAGTTCACGATGCGCTGAGCATTCCGGGCGAGCTGGCTCACGAATAGCGGTCGATGATCGAAACCTCGGCCAGGCGCGAGATCGCCTCGCGGACCGCACGGGCCCGGGTCTCGCCGACGCCGTCGACGACCTGAAGATCCTCGGCCGAGGCCGCGAGGAGCTTCTGCAGGCCGCCGAAGTGCTCGACGACGCGGTCGAGGATGAGGCCGGGCAGGCGCGGCACCCGGGCGAGCAGGCGGTGCCCGCGCGGGCTGGCGGCCGAGTCGAGGCCCTCCGGCGTGCCGGACAGCCCCAACGCCCGCGCTACCGGGCTGGGGTCGAGCAGTTCGATCGCAGACAGTTCGGCGAGTTCCGCGGCGACCTGCTGCGGGGTGCGCATGCGCCGCCCCGACGGCATGTAGTCGCGCGCGATCAGGTCGCGGTCGAGGTCGACGCCGGCCATCAGCTCTTCGAGCTGAAGCGCGAGCAGACGCCCGTCGGTACCGAGCTCGACGACCTGGCCGGTCACCTCGTCGGCGATGCGCCGCACCATCTCGAGCCGTTGCGCGACGACGACGACGTCGCGCACCGTGACCAGATCCTCGATCTCGAGCGCCGACAGCGAGTTCGACACCTCATCGAGGCGCGCCTTGTACCGCTCGAGGGTGTTGATGGCCTGATTCGCGCGGGTCAGCAGCTCGCCGGTGCTCTCGAGCACGTAGCGGCGGTCGCCGACGTACAAGCTGATGATCTTCATCGACTGCGAGACCGAGATCACCGGGTAGCCGGTCTGGCGCGCGACTCGTTGGGCGGTGCGGTGGCGCGTGCCGGACTCCTCGGTGGGGATCGCAGGATCGGGCATCAGGTGGGTCGCCGCCCGGAACATCTGTGTGCCGTCGGTGTTCAGCACGACCGCACCGTCCATCTTGGCGAGCTCTCGCAGCCGCGTGGCGGAGAACTCGACGCCGTCGAGCGGGAACCCGCCGGTGCACAGCTCTTCGACGACGGCGTCCCAGCCGATGACGATCAGCGCACCGGTGTTGCCGCGCAGGATTCGCTCGAGACCGTCACGCAGATCGGTGCCGGGTGCCACCCGGGCGAGAACCTCCCGCAGCACCTCGTCGTGTTCGGTCGTGGCCATGGTGCGTGCAGTCTATGGGTTTGGTGTTACAGGTATGCCTCGATTTCCCCCCGCGATCGGACGCAGCGCCGCACGCCGTGGCCCACCGCCTCGGCGCGACAGCGATTCGATCGAGGCCATCGCGTCGGTGATCGTCGCGACGGGGACGGTGCGGACGCCTTCGACCGGCCCCGGCGGCAGCGCCTCGCCGGCGTGGGCCTTCGGGACGAGCACGGTGGTGAAGCCGAGCCGACCGGCCTCGGCGAGTCGGCGCGCGAGGTTGGGGACCCGGCGCACGTCGCCCGAGAGCGACACCTCGCCGATTGCGCACACCGCCGGCGGGATGGGCAGTTCGCGCACCGCCGAGGCGAGCGCGAGGATGATGCCGAGGTCGCACGCC
Source organism: uncultured Actinomycetota bacterium (assembly GCA_963757455.1). Taxonomy (GTDB): domain Bacteria; phylum Actinomycetota; class Actinomycetes; order Mycobacteriales; family Jatrophihabitantaceae; genus RYN-133. The sequence goes on along the minus strand of CAVWSE010000029.1, from coordinate 22,551 downwards.
GGCTCGTTGGCGACGATGCCGCCGACCGTGGCCACGTAGACCTCCACCTCGGGCATCGGCAGTCGTGCGTGCCGGGCGAGGACGGCCAGGAGCATCGCCACCCGTGCCGAGTCGAGGTTGCTCACCGCGCGCCGCGGTGACCCGCCGTAGCTGACCGGGTTGGTGAGCGCCTGGATCTCGGTGGCCAGCGCGCGGCGTCCCTCGACCGCGATGGTGACGCAGGTGCCGGCGACCGCGGCGGTGCGGTCGGACAAGAACAGCCCGGACGGGTCGGTCAGCCCGACCATGCCGTCTTCGCGCATCTCGAAGCAGCCGACCTCGTCGGAGGGGCCGTGCCGGTTCTTCGTGGCGCGCACCAGCCGCAGGGACGAGTGCCGGTCGCCCTCGAAGTGCAGGACGACGTCGACGAGGTGCTCGAGCACGCGCGGGCCGGCTATCGCGCCGTCTTTGGTGACGTGGCCGACGAGCACCGTCGCGATGCCCCGTTGCTTCGCGACGCCGATGAGCGCGGCGGCGACCGCACGGATCTGCGGCACTCCACCGGCGGCGCCGTCGATGGCATCGGTCGAGATCGTCTGCACCGAGTCGACGACGAGCAGGCCGGGCGCGACGTCGTCGAGGTGCGTGAGCAGGGCACCGAGGTCGTTCTCGGCAGCGAGGAAGAGCTTGGGATCGACGGCGCCGATGCGCTCGGCCCGCAGCCGCACCTGCGCCGTCGATTCCTCGCCGGTAACGATCAATGCGCGCGCGCCGCCTGCGGCATAGCGGTGGGCCACGTCGAGCAGCAGCGTGGACTTACCGACGCCGGGCTCGCCGGCGAGCAGCACGACTGATCCCGGGACGAGGCCGCCACCGAGCACCCGGTCGAGCTCGGGGACGCCGGTCGGCCGGGCGCGGGCCTCGTCGGGCGAGATCTCACCGATCGGCCGCGCGGCCCGGGTGACGGCCGACGGCGCGACGGCGCGGCGGGTGCTCGCGCCGATCTCGGTGACCGAGCCCCAAGCCTGGCACTCGGAGCAGCGACCGACCCAGCGCAGCGCATCAGCCCCGCACTCGGAGCAGCGATACGCGGCCTTTGCGGTACGCGCAGGTTTGGTCATGACCGACACCGTAGGTGTCGGCTACGACAAGTCGGTGGAGCTACGCCGCAGGGCTGCCCGAGAGCGGCGCGAGGGTCTGCCCGTTCGGTGCGTTGGTGATCGCGACCGGGACGGTCAAGGTTGCCTGCCCCGCGTTGGCGAAGGTGAAGGTGACTTTGACTGCAGTTCCCGGGAACAGCGGTTGCGGTCCCTTGTAGCCCAGCAGCACGAGCGATTCGGGCGAACCGGCGCCGGAGGGAGTCAGGTTCTCCAGTCCGAATCCGACGGCCGAGCCGGCGCCGATCGTCTGCGGAGCGCCGTTGGTCACCGTCTGCCGGGACGCGCTGGGCGCGCCGCTCGGACCGGCCTGCAGGGACGGTGTCGAGACGACGTCCCACCCGCCGCTGAATTCGGCGCTGGAGACCTTGACGAGCTTGTCGGCACTCTCGCCGTTGTTGACGATGTACGCGGTCAGCGGCACGGAAGCACCGCTGGCGTAGGAGTTTCCGGTCGGGCTACGGAACGCGACGTCCACGATCTGGATCTTGCCGACGCCGCCGTTCGTGGCGTCGACGGCAGGCTTCTCGTTGGCAGTGGCGGCGATCTGGCCTGCCCCGCATGCGGCGGTCAGCAGTGCGCCGCCAGCGGCGCAGACAGCGACCAGCACGGCACGGAATCGACTCACGGGCAACAGCGTATCTGGGACGCCGCAGGCCACACACGCGCACCCGCCGTGACACCCGACCGGGCCCGCACGGACCGGCGATCGTGCTCGGCGCGACTTGCGGATTGGAGCAGAATGTGCTTCTGCCGTAAGGGCTTACTCCATTGAGATACCGAACGCACGACCGGCTTCGGCATTGTGTCCCGTGTTACCCTGGAGGGAGCGAAGGGGGCTCCATCACATGACGTTCAACGTCGGCGAGACTGTTGTTTATCCACATCACGGGGCAGCGCTTATCGAGGCAATCGAAGAGCGAGTCATCCAGGGAGTGAAGAAAACCTACCTGCGACTGAAGGTCGCTCAGGGTGATCTGACAGTCCTCGTCCCGGCCGAAAACGCCGAGGTCGTGGGCGTGCGCGATGTGGTGGGCCAGGAGGGTCTCGACCGCGTGTTCGACGTCCTGCGTGCCCCGCACACCGAAGAGCCGACCAACTGGTCGCGTCGGTACAAGGCCAACGGCGAGAAGCTCGCCTCGGGCGACGTGAACAAGGTTGCCGAGGTCGTGCGCGACCTGTGGCGCCGCGACCGTGACCGTGGCCTGTCGGCCGGCGAGAAGCGGATGCTGGCCAAGGCTCGGCAGATCCTGGTCAGTGAGCTGGCGCTCGCCGAGGGCACCAACGAGGACAAGGCCGAGATTGTGCTCGACGAGGTGCTGGGCGAGGCTGTCGCCTGACGCACTAAGTTCATCGACCATGGCGGCGAACGATCACTTGATCGTCGCCGCCATTGTCGTTGCGGCAGGTTCGGGCGTGCGCCTCGGAGCTGGGACGCCGAAGGCCTTCGTGTCGATCGGCGGACGCACGCTGCTCGAGCACGCCGTCGAGCGCATCACCGCCCATCCCCGCGTCGATCTCGCCGTGGTCGCCGTGCCGAGCGACCAGGTCGAGCGCGCGGCCGCGCTCGTACCGTCCGCATCGGTCGTCGCAGGCGGTGCCACCCGGCAACGTTCGGTCGCGCTCGCCCTGTCGGCCGTGCCGGTGAGTGTCGAGCACGTGCTGGTGCACGATGCCGCGCGGGCGTTCGTCCCGGCCGAGGTCGTCGATCGGGTGCTGGCGGCACTCGATGCGGGTGCGTCCGGCGTTGTGCCGACGATCGCGGTCCGCGACACCATCCGCACGGTCGACGCGTCCGGTGAACTCGGCGAGCTGGTCGACCGATCCGGTCTGCTCGCGATGCAGACTCCGCAGGGCTTTCGCCGCGACGTCCTGGTCCGGGCGCACGATGCGGCACGGGCAGACGACGCGACCGACGACGCTGCCCTCGTCGAAGACTTGGGTGCGCAGGTGATCGCCGTCGTGGGCGACGAGCGCGCCTTCAAGGTGACCACGCCGTTCGATCTTGCGCTGGCCGAGGTGATGCTGAATGGCTGAGCTGCGAACCGGGATCGGTGTCGACGTGCACCCGATCGAGACCGGTCGCGAGTGTCACCTGGCCGGGTTGTCGTGGCCCGACGTCGACGGCTGTTCTGGTCACTCCGACGGCGATGTCGCCGCTCATGCCGTATGTGACGCGCTGCTCTCGGCCGCGGGTCTCGGTGATCTCGGCGCGGTCTTCGGGACGGACGATCCGCGGTGGGCGGGCGCGTCCGGTGTCGAGTTGCTGCGCGAGGTGCGCACGCGCGTCACCGACGCGGGCTGGACGATCGCGAACGCGGCCGTCCAGGTGATCGCGAACGCGCCGCGCTTGGGCGCGCGTCGTGACGAGGCGCAGCAGGCACTGAGCGCGGCGCTCGGTGCACCGGTCTCGGTCGCCGCGACCACGACCGACGGCCTCGGGCTGACCGGCCGCGGCGAAGGCCGTGCCGCGATCGCCACGGCCCTCCTCACCCGCTGACGACAGCTAGTCGAGCGCTTGGACGAGGTCGTCCCAGAGGTCCTCGACGTGCTCGATGCCGACCGAGAACCGCAGCAGGTTCGGCGGAGTGCCGAAGCCGGCGTCCACGTCGTAGCGCGCGCGTCGTTCGATCAGCGACTCGACGCCGCCGAGGCTGGTTGCGTGGCTGATCAGCCGCACTCGCGCGCACACGGCATCGGCGTCATCGGCGCTCCCGTCGACTTCGATGCCGATCATCGCGCCGTAGCCGTCGAGCACGCGCGTGGCGACCTCGTGGAACGGATCGGACGGCAGGCCGGGGAAGCGCACTCGCGCCACGCGCGGGTGCGCCGCCAACCGTTGTGCGAGCTCGAGCGCGTTGGATTGCGCACGCTCCATGCGCAGCGCAAGCGTGCGCAAGCCGCGCAGAGCCAGAAACGATTCGAGCGCACCGGGGATCGCACCCGTCAGCGTCCGCCGGGTCGCGAGTTGCGCATGCAGTTCGGACGAGCGCGTGACCAGCACTCCGAGCAACAGATCCGAGTGCCCGGCCAGGTACTTGGTCGCCGAATGCATGACGATGTCAGCGCCGAGTTCGAGCGGGCGCACGTTCAGCGGGGTCGCGAACGTCGCGTCGACGCCGACGACCGCACCCGCCTGGTGCGCGGCCTCGATCAGCCGGGGCAGATCGGGCACCGCCAACAGGGGGTTCGTCACTGCCTCGAGCCACAGCAGTCCGGCGCCGTCGAGCGCGGCGATGACAGCGTCGGCGTCGCCGACGTCGACCGGCCGCAGCGTCATCCGCCCGAGCGCCTGCTCGTTGTTGAAGATCGATACGGCACCGGAGTACGCCGCCTGCGGGACGACCGCGACCGTGCCACTCGGCTGCCCTTCGGCGACGGCGGCGATCGCGGCCATGCCACTCGCGAACGTCAGCGCCGAGCCGCCGTCGAGCGCGCCCAGCGCCGATTCGAGAGCAGCGCGCGTCTCGGTCGGGTGTGCACGCGAGTAGTGATTGTCGGACGGGTCGTTGCGGTACGGCGCCGCAAGCACGATCGGCGCGTTCAGAGGCGCGCCCGGCTCATGCGGACGTCCCGCGGAGACCACCAGCGATTCGACGTGCAACTCACTCACCCCGCAGGGACGGCAGGTTGACCACGATCGCCTCCTGGGTGCTGCGCGCCAGCACGACGACGGCAGGCTCGTCGGGGCTGTTGTTCTCTTCGCGGTGCGGCGTGAACGGTGGGACGAACACGTAGTCGCCGGGCTCGGGCTGCAGCCGTGTCTCGGCGCCGGTCCGCTCGTCGATGAAAACGAACTCCGGATGCCCGCTCACGACGTAGATGGCGGTCTCTGCCTCGCCGTGATGATGATCGCCCGAACGCTGGGACGGACCGACGTGTGTCTCGCCCATCCAGAGCTTGTCGCTGCCGACCCGATGCCCGCTGATCGCGGACCGCCGGTCCATGCCGGGAGTCTGCGCGGTGTCGCGGTCGAGGTCGCCGGACGCGATGTGCCTGAGGTTGGGATGAAACCCATCGGTCGCCATACCAACCATCCTGCCGTGATCAGGAAGGATCGATCACGTGCCAAACGGGATTGAGCGGCGGTGGGTGCTTCCGGCCGCACTGGCGCTCGTCCTCGTCCTGCTCGCGCTGCTCGCCACGATCGATCACGGCGCCGCTGCGCTGCATGTCGACCGTCCGATCACGAACTGGGCCGTGGCACACCGCACGCCTGCCTGGACGGGCTTCTTCCGCGCCATCACGAACCTCGGCAATCCAGGGGTCGCGTTCATCGGTGGGTTGGTACTCGCGGTGTTCGCGGCGTTCCGGTCGCTACGGACCGCCGTACTGATCCTGCTGCTCACGCTCGCCCGCCCGCTGGCGTCCACGCTCGTCAAAGACCTCACCGACCGCGCCCGCCCGCCGGTGCACGCGCTCGTCCAGACGTCGAACAGTTCGTTCCCGAGCGGGCACGTGCTCGCCGCATCCGCGCTGTGGGGCGCGATCCCGGTGGTGCTGCTGGTGTGGTCGGCCGCGCGCGGGTTCGTCATGACGGCCGCGGCGTTCGCAGCCGCCGCCGTGTTCTTCGTCGCCGTGAGCCGCGTCTATCTCGGGGTGCACTGGTTCACCGACGTCCTCGGCGGTGCTGCGCTCGGAGCGCTGCTGCTCGTGCCGGTCTATCGAATGCGGTCCCGTCCCTAGACTGGGGTGGTGCTCCAGATCTACGACACCGCGACCAGGTCGGTGCGGCCCTTCGAGCCGCTCGTGCCCGGCAAGGCGTCGATCTACCTGTGCGGGCTGACTGTGCAGGGCCCGCCGCACATCGGGCACACCCGAAACTGGGTCACCACCGACATCCTGCGCCGCTGGCTGATGCACAGCGGCTACGACGTCACCTACGTCCGCAACGTGACCGACATCGACGACAAGATCCTGATCAAGTCGGCCGAGTCGGGCGAGGACTGGTGGGCGCTGGCGTTCCGCTACGAGCGCGCGATCCGCGAGGCCGAAGCGGCACTCGGTTGCCTCCCGCCCACCTACGAACCGCGCGCGACCGGGCACATCACCGAGATGCTCGACCTGATCCAGCGGTTGATGGACCGCGATCTCGCGTACGCCGCCGATGGCGACGTGTTCTTCCATGTCGCCGGCCTGCCGTCCTACGGATCGCTGTCGGGCCAACGAGTCGACGAGATGCAACCTGCCGGCGACAGCATCGGCGACACCCGCAAGCGCGATCCCCGCGACTTTGCGCTGTGGAAGGGACACAAGCCGGGCGAGCCCGAGACCGCATCGTGGCCCTCGCCCTGGGGGCCGGGTCGTCCGGGCTGGCATCTCGAGTGCTCCGCCATGGCGACGAAGTACCTCGGCGCGAGTTTCGACATCCACGGCGGCGGGCTCGATCTGGTCTTCCCACATCACGAGAACGAGCTCGCCCAGTCCAGCGGCGCGGGTGACGGGTTCGCGCAGTACTGGATGCACAACGGGCTGCTGACGATGGCCGGCGAGAAGATGTCGAAGTCGCTCGGCAATACCCTGCAGGTCACGGAAGTGATCAAACACGTGCGGCCGGCCGAGCTGCGTTACTACCTCGGCTCGGCGCACTACCGGTCGGTCATGGAGTACTCGCCGGACGCGCTGAGCGAGGCCGGGGCGGCGTATCGCCGCATCGAGAACTTCGTCGAGCGCGCATCGCGTGTGGTGACCGCGGACGCGGGCGGCGTCGTGTGCGCCGAATTCGCCGAAGCGCTCGACAACGACCTCAGCGTTCCCGGCGCGCTCGCCGCGATCCACAACGTCGTGCGTGAAGGCAATGCCGCGCTCGCCGAGGCCCGCCACGACGCGCTGCGCGGGTCGCTGTCGTCGGTGCTTGCGATGACGGGCGTGCTCGGCATCAGCCCGGTCGATTGGGCGCAGGAGTCTGCGTCCGATCTCACCGGTGTCGTGGACGCGCTGGTGCGCGTGGCGCTCGATCAGCGCACGGCTGCGCGGGGCCGCAAGGACTACGCGGCGGCAGACGCGATCCGTGACGAACTTTCGGCTGCGGGCATCGTTGTCGAAGACACCCCCGACGGTCCGCGCTGGACGCTGAAGACCGACGACAACCAAGGGCTCGAATAATGGCAGGCAACTCTCATCGCCAGGGCGCGGTGCGCAAGTCGAAGAAGGGCGCGCAGGTCGGCTCCGGCGGCCAGGTGCGCAGGGCGCTCAAGGGCAAGGGCCCGACCCCGAAGGCGGTCGACCGCAAGGGACACCCGGCGGCCCGCCGTGCGGCAGCCGCCGCTCGGCGTACCGACAAGCGGCCGGCGCGCGGTGACACCGGACCCGAGTTGCTGGTCGGACGCAACCCGGTCGTCGAAGCGCTCCGGGCGAAGGTGCCCGCGACCGCGCTGTACATCGCGGTCGGCGTCGAATCCGACGAACGGATCACCGAAGCGGTGCACATCGCCGGCGACCGCGGACTCTCGTTGCTCGAGGTGTCGCGCGCCGAACTCGACCGCCGCACCGGTGGCCTGCTGCACCAAGGGATCGCGCTGCAGGTGCCGCCGTACCAGTACCGCGAGCTGGCCGACCTGCTCGAGATCACGGCGGAGTCGACGACGACGCCCCTGCTCGTGGCACTCGACGGCGTGACCGACCCGCGCAACCTCGGTGCGGTTATCCGTTCGGCAGCGGCTTTCGGCGCGCACGGCGTGATCGTCCCCGAGCGACGCTCGGCCGGGGTCACCGCGGTGGCCTGGCGCACGTCGGCCGGAACGGCGGCGCGCGTGCCCGTCGCCCAGGTGACCAACCTCGTCCGCTCGCTCAAGGAATGTCAGCAGGCCGGGATGTTCGTCATCGGTCTGGACGCCGACGGCGACGTGTCGCTCGACGATCTCGAGGCCGCCACCGACCCGATCGTCGTGGTGCTCGGGTCGGAAGGACGCGGGCTGTCGCGGTTGGTCGGCGAAACCTGCGACCTGGCCGTGTCGATCCCGATCAGTGCCGCCGCCGAGTCGTTGAATGCGTCGGTCGCGGTGTCGATCACGCTCGCCGAGATCGCCCGGCGCCGACGCGGGCATTGAGTGCCGCCGGGCCTTGCCCGGTGCACCGGAGCGCAGCATCATCGCCGCTATGGCGAAACCACTGGCAGGCCGTCAGATGGCGGAGATCGACGGTGACTTCGTGGTGTTCCTGATCGGCGCGCGATTCGATCTGCGACACCTGATTCGCACTGTCAATGATCTCGGTGGCCGGCGCGGCATGGCGCACATGCTGAAGTACCTCACCGAACACCCCGAGAAGGGTCTGCTCGGTTACGAGATGGGATTGCCGACGATCGTCCAGTACTGGCGTTCGTACGACCATCTCGAGGCGTTCGCGAACGACAAGGACGACCCGCACAGCGTGGCTTGGCGCAATTACTGGAATCGGGTCGGCAAGGACAACCGCACCGGCATCTGGCACGAGACCTATCTCGTCCGCGCCGGCGAGTACGAGGCTGTGTATGTGAACATGCCACCGTTCGGTCTCGGCAAGGCAAGCTCGGTCCGTCCGATCACCGGGACGAGCACCTCGCGCGGACGCATCAAACGCGCCGCCGTATGACGAAGGGCCGCACCCGTTCGGGTGCGGCCCTTCGTGTTCGAACGGATCAGCCGAGACGCAGGCCGGTCTCGGGGTGGAACGCGTGCTCCTCACCGGTGCGCACCGAGATGGTGAGCGAGTCGCCGATGCGCGGCGGCACGCGGCCGTCGAAGCGCACGACGTACGGACGGGCGTCGGCGCTGTCACCGGGCAGCTCGCCGTAGACGTAGGCGTCGGCGCCGAGTTCCTCGACGAGCTTCACCTCGATCTTCAACCCGGTCGCGTCGCCGCCGGCCACCGGCGCACCACCCGCGTCAGCGGCGTGGAACGACTCGGGACGCACGCCGAGGTTGATCTGCTTCAGGCCTGCGGCGTCAGCGGCCTGCTTCACCTCGTTGCTCAGCGGCAGCACGATGTTGCCGAGCTGCGCACCGCCTTCGACGAGGTCGACCACTCTGAGGTTCATCGCGGGCGAGCCGATGAAGCCGGCGACGAACGCGTTGCCCGGGCGGTCGTACAGGTTGCGCGGTGTGTCGACCTGCTGCAGCTGGCCGTCCTTGAGGAGTGCGACGCGGTGACCCATCGTCATCGCCTCGACCTGGTCGTGCGTGACGTAGAGCGTCGTCGTCCCGAGCCGGGCCTGCAGCTGGGCGATGTTCGCACGCGTCTCGACGCGCAGCTTCGCGTCAAGGTTCGACAGCGGCTCGTCCATGAGGAACACGGCCGGCTCGCGCACGATCGCGCGACCCATCGCGACGCGCTGGCGCTGTCCACCGGACAGTGCCTTCGGCTTGCGGTCGAGGAAGCGCTCGAGGTCGAGCAGGGCCGCCGCTTCGCGGACCTTCTTCGATCGCTCTTCCTTCGACACGCCCTTCAGCTTCAGGGCGAAGCCCATGTTCTCGGCGACGCTCATGTGCGGGTACAGCGCGTAGTTCTGGAAGACCATCGCGATGTCGCGATCCTTCGGCGGCTTGCTCGAGACGTCCGTGCCGTTGATGCGGATCTCGCCGCTGGCTACCTCTTCGAGGCCCGCGAGCATCCGCAGCGCGGTCGACTTGCCCGAGCCGGACGGGCCGACGAGAACCATGAACTCGCCGTCTTTCAGGTCGAGGTTGAGCTTGTCGACCGACGGAGCTGCTGCTCCGGGGTAGATGCAGGTGGCGTCGACGTAATCGACTGTGGCCATGGAGGTGCTCCCTTGTCGGTGTTTTCGTGCCGCACCGGTTGCGGGTGGAGCCGGGTTTCGCGTCGGGTAATGCGAAGCGGACACCTCACGGTCTTCCGGTCTGCAAGGGTTCGTCCGCCCCACCGATTCCAAGCGGCCCCCGCAGGCCGGCATAGCGGCCTGACAGTGACATTCGACACGGTGAAAGCGTTTGCGTCAACCACGGGTCAGCGAGGTGACGATCGGGTGAAGCGCTCGCCTCGGGCGTCGGGGTCAGCTGGCTCGCCGGTGCCGCAGCTTGTCGATGAACTTGTGCTCACTCTTGAAGAACGAGTGGGGCGCCGGTTCGCCGCGCAGCTCGGCAACCTGCACGCGCACGCTATCCATGATCACGTCGGTGATCTCACGCAGCGTCTCGGCCGAAGGTTCCTTGCCCCGGTACCGCGACAGATCGAGCGGCTCGCCGACGGACGCACCAGCGCGACGTCGTCCGATCCGGCGCCACCACGGCATCGATTTGCGCTGCTGGGCGCCCCACTGACCGACGGGGACGACCGGGACGTCCGGGCACAGGAGCACGAGCCTGGCGATGCCCGTCTTGCCCTCCATCGGCCACTGGTCGGGGTCCTTGGTGATCGTGCCCTCGGGATAGAACACCACCGCTTCGCCCGCATCGAGCGCGGTCACCGCTTCGCGCAGCGATTGCGATGCATCGGTCGTGCCGCGGTACACGGGGATCTGCTTGGCGCCGCGCATGATCCGTCCGATCACCGGGACGTCGAACACGCCGGACTTGATGAGGAAACGCGGCACACGTCCGGACTGCCACACGAAGCGCGCCATCAGGACGGTATCGACGATCGAGATGTGGTTGATCGCGATGATGACGCCGCCGGTCTCCGGCGCCGGAACGCGATCGAGATGGCGCCAGCGGATCCGGAACAGGAGCCCGTCCAGCGGGTAGAGCAAGACCACGCACAACCGGATCCAGAACCCGGCCTTCGGCCTGTGCAGCCTGGTCATCGACGATCCTCTCGGAGGTTACGGGTCCGTAGGTAGTGTGCCCGTCATTCGTCAACAACCCACTGAGGGGTTCCCGTACGCTCGATCGCGCACTCGAGTGCGCGCCGCCTTAGCTCAGTTGGCCAGAGCAATCGCCTTGTAAGCGATAGGTCGTCGGTTCGAACCCGACAGGCGGCTCCAGAATCCGGGGGCTGCAGCACCCAGTCGATCAATCAACGCGCCAGTGGGGGCCACAGTGGGGGCCACCGCGGTCGCACGCGCGGACGAATTTCCCCGCCGCCGCCGCCCACCCTGATGTGGACACCGACGCAATTCCGCCGAGCGACCGAATCGCCCAGCTCGCCGAGCTGATCGCCCAGCTGGCGCTCGCGCTGTCCGAGGAGTCCGCGAGCTGCGCCGGCGCCCGAACCGGTCGTGCTGCTCGACATCGCCGAGGCGGCCCGACTGCTGGGCATCTCCCGCGCAAAGCTCTACGACGGACCGATCAAACGCGGCGAACTGCTCACCGTGCTCATCGACTCGCGCCGGTTCGTGCCGCGATCGGCGTTCGACGCCTACGTCGCTGCGCTGATCGACCGGGCCTCGTGACCGGCAAGGCTGCGGCCGGGCGCGGCACCATCTACCAGCTCGCCGACGGATCCTGGCGCGGCGAGGTGTCCTTCGGTGTCGACCCCGCCAGCGGCCGTCGGCTGCGGCGCAAGGTTCGCGGCCAGACCCAGGCCGCGGTCGACGAAGAAGCTGCGCGCCCTCGAACTGGAACGCGACGCTGGCGTGCGGCGCCCCAGATCCTGGACGGTGGCCACCTGGCTCGAGGAGTGGATCGCCGGCCGCGAACTCGCAGGTACGACGCACCACCGTGCACGGCTACCGCGCCGACCTGCGGCACATCGTCCGCACCCTCGGCCGGACCCGGATCGACCAGCTCACTGTCGAGCAGGTCGAGGCGATGTACCGCGACTGCCTTGCGGCTGGACTCTCGACCGGCAGTATCAGCCACATCCGGCGAACGCTGTCCGCTGCGATGACCGCCGCAGTCAACCGCGGCTACCTCCTGCGTAACCCGGTCCGGCTCGCCGCCTGCCCGGTCTACGAGCTGCCCGACGTCGAACCCTATGACGCCGAGCAGTCCCGCAAGCTCGTCGAGGCGACGTTCACGCGTGCGCAACGGCGCGCGATGGCTCACCCAACTCGCACTGGGCCTGCGCCAGGGCGAGGTGCTCGGACTCGAATGGGCCGACCTCGACCTCGACGGCGGCTGGGTCGCCATCACCCATCAACTGCAGCCCCAGCCGCTCGTGCACGGCTGCCCCACGCTGTCGCCGTGTGGGCAGCCCAAGCCTCGCTCCTGCCCGATGCGGCGAGGCGGCGGTCTGCACCGCGTCCCGGTCAAATCGAAAGCGAGCCGGCGTCGACTCAAGCTTCCCGACGAACTGGTCGTGCAACTGCGACGCACCAGGCTCCAGCAACGGCAAGATCGGCTGCGCGCCGGCAACAGATGGGCGACGGGGGACTGGGCGTTCACCGACCAACTCGGACGCCCGTACGGCGCGCAACGCGACCTGAGGCAATGGGCGCGAACTCTGCGCGCTCGCCGGCGTGCCACGCAAACGCACCCACGACCTTCGCCACACCTGCGCCACCCTGCTCCTGCAGGCCGGCATGGCCGACTCGGTGGTCAGCCGCTGTCATCGGGCGGTGACGATAATCAACGATAAGCGTGGGTTCTCGGCCGGTCGAGCGTTGGTTGATCTCGGTGACACGACTGCGGACGGCGCTATTCGATGACTGACGATGGCTGCCCCATCGCGGCAAACCAGGCGTCAGCCGGACGATGGCGATTGTCAAATGACCGAATCGGGCCGATTTGCGCGCACTCCTACTCCACGCCGTCTACGTACGGCCATCGGCGAGGCTCGGTAGGCAGGCAGGCCTGAAAGGTAGGCAATCGTTACCGATCCGCCAGGTGTTCGTGCGGCCATAGCTTCGGCTGCACTCGAGATCGACTCGAGGCGGACCGAGGAGGTTCCTGATGACCATCACACGAAATGCCCCGACGCTGGCGACGACGCAGGTGCCTCAGCGCCGCGGACGAAGGATCGTGGTCACTTGTGTCGCTTTGACGATCGCGGTGATCGTCGCAGTCGCGCTCTGGCTGTGGTTACCCTCCTCGCAATCGGGCGCCGCGCTGCACACGGCGCGCACGGTGCAACACGTCCGGGTTGGACATTACGACCGGTGCGCGCCCAGGCCCGGTACGCGGTACTGCTGATGGAGCCGGTCCGGCGCGAGCGGCCGTTGCGTGCAGTGCCGAGCGTGGTTGCGCTGTCTCCCCGGCGCGCCGACACTGGGCCGATGCGGGTCGTCGAGCGGGACGACATCTTGGCAGCGCTGCACGCCTGCGTGCAGGATTGCCAAGACGGTGAGGGCCGGCTCGTGCTCGTCAGTGGCGAGGCTGGCGTAGGCAAGACGACCGTGCTCGAACAACTCCGCGCCGGCCGGCCGAGGTTGCGATGGTTGCACAGCGGTTGCGACGATCTGTCCACCCCGCGTCCGCTCAGTGCGCTATTCGACCTTGCCGCGCAGGCTGGCGGCGCGCTTGAGGCGGCTTGCCGGCGCGGCGCGGCCCGCGAGGAGCTGTTCGGTGCGCTCGTGGCGACGCTTGTGGCCGAGCAATCGCACGAGCCGACGGTGCTCGCGATCGAGGACATCCACTGGGCAGACGAGTCCACACTCGACCTCGTCCGCTTCCTGGGGCGCCGCGCCGGTGAACTCGGCATCGTCATTCTCGTCACCTACCGTGCGGACGAGGTCGGGACGAACGATCGGTTGCGGGTTGTGCTCGGTGACCTGACGCGCGAGCGTGCGACGCGCCGCATCTCGGTGCCGGTGCTGTCGCGTGCAGCGGTCGAGCTGCTCGCCGAGGGCACGTCGCTCGCGCCGGATGAGCTCTACCGGCTCACCGGCGGCAACTCGTTCTTTGTCACCGAGATCGTGCAGGCCGGCACTGCCGATGTGCCGCCGTCCGCGCGCGATGTGGTGCTCGCCCGAATGGCGCGTCTGTCGGACGAGGCACGGGCCGTCGTGCAGTCGGCCGCGTTGATCGGAACGTCGATCGATCCGCGGCTGCTCCAGCAGGTAGCCGAGCCGACCCTTGACCTGCTCGACGAGGTGATGGCCTCGGGGGTGCTCGTCAGCGACCCCGACGCGTTGCGGTTCCGCCACGAGATCACCCGGATGAGTGTCGCAGGCGACATCCCGCTGCACCGCCGGGCGCCGATCCACGCCCGCATCCTCGCCGCGCTGCAGGCCGACGGCTGCGAGGACGACGCGCGACTGGCACACCACGCCGAAGGTGCGGGCGATCGCGCAGCCGTGCTGCGATGCGCTTCTCGCGCAGCCAAGCGCGCGTCCCAGCTGGCCTCGCATCGTGAATCTGCCGCGCAATACCGGCGCGCGCTTCGGTTCGCGTCCGGCGAGCCCGACGAGTTCGTCGCCGACCTCTACGACGGGTTGGCGATCGAGTCCTCGCTCAACGACCGCTGGCCCGAAGCCGCCGACGCGGAGGAGCGGGCGCTGGCGCTGTGGCACGGACTTGGCGATGTGCTCCGTCAGGGCGATGTGCTGCGGCGGCGCTCCCGAACGATGTGGCGCCTGGGCCGCGGCCACGAAGCGCTCGAGTGCGCTAACCAGGCGATCGCGTTGCTCCGGACGTGCGACGATTCCGTCGAACTCGCCTGGGCGTGGGGTGCGCGCGCGGCGATGGACATGATGAGCGGGCGGGTTGCGGCCGGGCTCGAAGCCGCCGTGCGCGCCGAGACACTGGCCCGCCAGTTCGCCGTCACCGATCTGCTCAGCGACGTGTTGAACACCCGCGCCTGCCTGCTGGTCGAGAGTGAGCAGCTGTGGGAGCCACCACTGACAGAGGCACTGACCATCGCCATCGACAACGGCCACGGCGAGCAGGCTGGACGTGCCTACGCCAACTTCGCCGAGATCTACGTCGAGGCGATGCGCCTCGACGATGCCGACACCACCATCGAGTGCGGGCTCGCCTACTCCTACGCACACGATGTCTCGACGTACTACAACTGCCTGCGCGGCGCGCGAGTGGCCGTACTCACCGCGAGGGGATGCTGGGACGACGCCCTGGCGGTCGGACGGTCGATGCTGTCGATTCCCGCGTCGCCGGTCAACCGGCTGATCCCGCTCGTCCACCTCGGACGGATCCTCGCCCGCCGCGATGACCCGTCCGCGTGGGAACTGCTCGACGAAGCGCGGGCCATCGCCATCGGCACCGACGAGCCCGATCGGCTCGCGTTCACCGGGCTCGCCCGCGCAGAGGCGTACTGGCTGGCCGGGCGCCAAGCCGAGGCAGCAGCGGAACTCGAAGCGCTGACCGACGTCATCGACATCAGCGGATCGTTCGAGCGCGGCGCCTATGTGCAGCTGGTCAGGCGAGTGGGGGCGCAATTGCGGCTGCCCTCGAAGGCGGTCGCCGAACCGCACCGATTGGTGCTTGCCGGCGAGTTCGAGGCCGCCGCGGCGGCGTGGACGAACCTCGGCTGCCCCCTAGAAGCGGCGGACGCCCTGCTCGACTCCGGCACGGACGACGGCGTGCGCGAGGCGTTACGCCGCTACGACGCGCTCGGAGCACGCGCCGCCGTGCGCGCCACCCGACGGGAAATGCGCCGCCTCGGGTTCAAATCGGTTCCGGTCGGCGCGCGGTCGGCGACCCGGGCGAACCCGATGGGGCTCACCCGACGCGAGGTTGAAGTGCTCGGCCTCATCCGGGCGGGCCGCACGAACGGCGAGATCGCCGAGCACATGGTCATCTCGACCCGCACCGTCGACCACCACGTCTCGGCGGTCTTGGCGAAGCTTGGCGTGACGACCCGCGGCAACGCAGCGGCGAAGGCTGAACGGCTCGGCCTAACCTCCACCCGAGAATCCGGTGTCGGCACTTGAGCGGGGTCATGACCGCTGCTTCAATCCCGCTCGACGACCGTGTCGCCGGAGCGCTCACGGTCCTCGAGTGCGCGCACATCTAGCGGCACGCCTACCAGTCGGTCCCGTGGCCGAGAGGACGAAAGCGCCCAATCGAGCGGTCAGGATCCTCGGCGGCCACCCCGGTTCCGATCGAATTGGCCGCGTCGCCACCAAGTCCGGAGAAAGCGCGCTCTTCCTTCTCGTCCACTGGGGCTACGGCTCGGCGGTCGGCGTCGAGTACATCGAACTACTGCGCGTACACAGCACCGCACGCGCGGCGGTCGATTTCTATCTGCTCTGCCAGATGATGGCGATGACGCTGTTCCACGACCCCGGGTGGAACCCCCCGCCTTGGCGATGGCCGCGCAAGAACCTGATCAGCTCGCTATCCCAGCACGTGGTCTACGCGGTCGCGGTCGCCTCATTCGAGCGGGCGGTGACCACGCCTCGGTGAAATGAGTTGGTCTCCAGCTCGCGAGTCACGGCGAGATTCTGGGCAGGCTTTCGACATGAGTGACCCCGACGAGGAAAAGGCCGGCCCTCAGGTAGTTCCCGATCGCCCGAGCGGTCTGTCCGGTGAGCCGACTCCAGCAGATCGTGAGTCCGAAAAACGGCGCGATGCCGAGCATGACGACGATTCGGACCAGTCGGAATAGGGCTACGACGCTCCGTGAGTCAGGTATTTGATGACTTCGTCGAGCCCTTCTTCGACGCGGTTCACGAACGATGTCGATGCCTAGCGGGTTACGCCGTGTGCGCGGGCACAGACCTCCTAGTGCCAACACGCCGACGAGCACACCGGCAATGTTCTTCGCCGCGATCTTCTTGGGCGCTTGTGACGCAGCCTGCGCCGCGGGCGCGCGTCGCGGACGACCAACGAGTGGCACCGAGCGCGCGCGAGTCGGCGTACCGATTGCTGCCGGGCGACGCGCGCGTCGAACTGCCGGTGGTCGAAGGTCTGGCGGTAGCTCCCAGACTCCGCAACCTCCACGTTTGATCTGCGCCCACCGGATTTCGAGCGCGGCGAAGAGATCCGCGCACTCGGCGGGCGCTCTGCGTAGAACTGCTCCAGGAAGTCGCGCGCCTCGTCGAGGTCGACAGCTGCGCAGGCGACGCGGGCGCTACTCGACCAACCCGTGCTTAGCCGATTTTGGGCCGGGATGTTCTTTACTGCGATCGGGTTGGCGGTTCGCGACGACAGGCGGATCGCCGATCGGCGTCCAGGACGTCGCGCTTCGCGGGGGCGGATACGGAAGTTGGCGGCCCCGGCGTCGAGCGATGTAGCCCCGAACGCCGCGTACAAGACCAAGGATTAGTTGAGCGAAGACTGCGGTCACGGCTGCCTCCCTCCGAAGGCATAGGGCGATCCGGTCGACTGTTGCGATCAGAGCAAGCCCCCATGAATCTGTCAATGATTGATGTCAGCCGTCGACGCCCATCGGGCGGATCGACGGGGGCGTTCCACGGCTAGCAGCGATCGCAACCTGACGGTGGCGGGCGTCGGCGCCGCCGGGCATCGGGCGCGCCCGCCCGCCGCTCCGCGCTGGCGCGCCAAGCCGTGGGTATTTGCTCCCAACCGCCGCACGGCCGGGAAAGGGGCAATCCAGCCTCTGCCGCTGGAGCGGCCTGTGCCGGAGTGTCCATCTGGCTGCCGGGAACCACTCGGTTGAGCAGACGAGGGAAACCGCGATGTCCGTTCACGTGACAATGACGACTGACGCTTACCTGCGTCCCGGCCGTGCCGCCGTCGCGGCGGTCGGCACCATGCGCGCGCTTACGGCTGCGGTCGTGGCGATCATGGCGTTCGCGATCCTGCCGAACTACGCGTGGGCGACCAGAGCACCCCGAACCGGTGCCCTCAGGACGCAGGTTGTGGCCGGCTACCAGGCTGTCGGGCAGGTCTTCCGGCATGTCGAGGCTCGATGGAGCGTCCCGCAGATCACCTGCCGCGGCACGACGGGCCAAGGCGATCCAGACTCATACTTCTGGACAGGTTTGGGGGCGGGTAGCTACAACTCCGAACGGGTGGGCGTGCGCGGAGTATGCGCGGGTCGGGACTACACGTACGCCGCCTATCTCGAGATGAACGGCGAGTACGAGATCCAGGCCATCACTCCTCGCCCAAGCGATCAGATCGTCGCCGACGTCACCTACGCGTACGGAAAATATCGCTTCTCCCTCACCGATCTGACGCAGGGCACATCATTTTCGTCCGGGTATCGGTGTGGCACGTTCTCGGCCGGGCAGGGCTTTTGCAGCCGGTCGACAGCCGAGGTCGATGCCGGAATCTGGGCTCGTGGAGTCTCGCCCCTGGCGGACTACGGCAAGGTCACGTTCCGCAGCGTGGCCATCACGGACAGCCGAGGACAGCGCGGTTCGTTTTCGGGCAACCGGCACTGGACCGCCACCAGGCTCACCGAATATCACGGCACACGGCTCGCGGCGGCCGCGTCGTCGTTGGTGATGGCGGGAACGCAGTTCACTGACGTCTGGCGTCACCTCTAACTGCTGCTGTGTTCGGCCAATAACCCGCACGGGCGCGAGCCGCACGGTGAAAGTTCAACCTGTGAGCGTGGGCCGTACCGTTCACATATCGTCGTGGCTTAGATCGATCGGTGCGACTAGCGTGACCTTGTGCCGCGCGCGGCTGCTGCCACACCCCGCCAGCGGAGCGTGGGCCGTGTCCCTGCTCCGCTGACTAGCTTTGTGGGCCGTCAGACCGAGATCGAGAAAGTGGCCGGCATGCTGGGCGGGCATCGGCTCGTGACAGTGACCGGACCGGGCGGATCAGGGAAAACCCGACTCGCAGTCGAGGTCGCGGGCCGGGTGTCCGGCCGATTTGCCGACGGGGTGATCTGGGTCGACCTGAGCGGGATCGACCGCGGTGAGCTGGTTCCTGCGGCGATAGCGGTCGCGGCGGGCGTTCGCCAGCATCAGCGCAGGTCGCTGATGGAGTCTCTCGCGACGGCTTTGTCGGTGTGTCAGGTGTTGATCGTGCTGGACAACTGCGAGCACCTGATCGATGTTGTCGCCGAGGCCTGCCAAGTCCTCCTTGCCGATTGCGACGAGCTATGGGTCCTGGCGACCAGCACTGCTGCCCTGCAGGTGATGGGCGAGGCCCAGTTCCGGTTGCCGGCGCTGTCGCTGCCGCGACAGGACAGCTCACTGGGACAGGTTTCCTCCGCTGAGGCTGTCACGCTGTTCGTCGAGCGGGTGTCCGCGGCCGATCCCGACTTCACGATGAGTGATCGGTCCCGGCCCGCCGTCGAGGAGATCGTGCGGCGCTTGGACGGCCTGCCTCTCGCGATCGAGCTGGCCGCCGCCCGGGCCTCGGTGCTCGGGCTCGGGGAGCTGCGGACCGGACTCGACGATCGGTTCGGACTACTCGTCGGCGGCACCCGCGGTATGCCCGCCAGGCACCAGTCGCTGCGGTCTGCGATCGAGTGGAGCTATCGGTTACTCGAAGTGGCGGATCAGCGGGTGTATCGACTGTTGGCGGTGTTTCCCGCGCCGTTCACGATGTCCGCGGCGACCGCGGTGTGCGGGGCTGCGGCTCGCGACGCGGTCGTGCGCCTGGTGCAGTGCTCGCTGCTGACCGCGCCCATGGAGGGAGCTGACGGCCGGGCGCGTTATCGCATGTTGGAATCAGTGCGCGCACACGCCGACAGTCTGCTCGCCGACGAGGAGCGGGCGGCTGCGGCTGACGGAATCGTGCAGTGGGCCCTGGCGCAGGACTATCGGTTGCACGATTGCTGCTTCTTCACCGGGCAGGACTTCGCAACCATCAGCAGGATCGATGCCGATCAGGACAATCTGCGCGAGGCGACGCGATGGGCCGCCGGCCACCGGGGCGACGCGCAACTGCGGCTGGAAGTCGCACTCGGTCCGTGGTACGTACATCGGGGCCTGCTCAGCGAGGGGATCGAGGCGCTGCAGACGGCGTTGGAAGCGTGCCCAAAGCCGGAAGCCGCGCTGTCCGCTGCCGCCGAGTTCTGGCTCGGCTACCTGTGCCGCCGGGCGGTGAGGCTCGATGAGGCGGTCGCGCATTGTGTCGGCAGCGTGCGCGCCGCCGAATCGGCCGACGACGCAGTGTGGATTGCGCGGTGCCTGGTCGGTTCTGTCGTTCCGCTGGCCAACCTCGGGCGGTTGTCCGAGGCGGCACAGAACTCAGAGCATGCCCTGGCCATCGGCCGACGCGCCGAAGACCCTATGGGCATCGCGTCAGCCACCCTCGGCAAAGCCGTGCTTGCGTACTACCAGGGCGAATACGCGGCGGGACTCACGCTGGCGGGCCAAGTCGAAGCCGTGCTGGGTACCGATGCCGGTGTGATGGTGCGACAGATCCAGGCGCTTTGTTATCTCGAGCTCGGACAGCTGCCTGAGGCCGATCACGCTGCTCGCGCCGCGCTAGACCTGGTCCATGGCCGGGATCAGGCGAACGTTCTGAAGCGATGCTGCAAGCGCTGATTGCGTCGATTGCCCTCGACCGCGGCCAGACGTCCGAGGCAGCAGTGCGCATCGCCGAGGCATTGCGTCATGCCCGTGCACACGGCAACAGACTCACCGAGACCGACGCCCTTCTCGCGGCCGCAAGGATCGGTGCAGCCACCGGGCGTCGCGGCGATGCAGCTGTCCTCTTGGCCGCCTGGCATTGTGCCGCGCAGTCGATCGGCCTGGCGGGCGCCGCCGACGATGTCAACGCAGAACAGAAGTTGCGTGCCGGCCTACACGAGGTGCTCTCTGCCGAGGAGATGGACGCCGCGTGGGAGCAGGGCTGTGCTATGGGCACGGCCGCCGCGGTCGAGCTCGCCTGTTCCCTGGCCTCCTCCAGCGCGGCGGTTCACCCCGCGGTCGCCGGTGCCACGCCCGGCCTGAGCCGCCGGGAGCACGAACTGTTGAAGCTCCTCGCCGAGGGGGCCGCCGACGCACAGATCGCGGAGCGCCTTGTTCATCAGCGTCAGCACGGTCCGCTCCACCTCGATCGCATCCGCGACAAGACCGGGGCCCGTCGCCGTGTGCATCGCCAGATTGACGATGGAAGCGCGCACCGGCTGAGCGAACTGTCGACCGAAGGGCCGAACCCGGGCGGACCTGTTGAGAAACGGGGTGGAAGTGCCCCGGACGTCCGAGTGGCCACGGAAGGGCGTGACGAAATGCCCAGCGGTGTGCGCCTGACAAAAAAGGGACAGCGCAACCCCTGGGGCACTCAACTCCCGGCGACGAGTGTGGATGACACAAGAGCCGACCGCTCTCACCTGGAGCCCACGATGTGGAAGACGATCAGACGACTCGCAGCCCTCACCGCAGCCGCCATCGTGGCCACGACGATGTCAGTCGCCGGCGGGAACCCGGCCAACGCGGCGTGTGTTGCACCCCGAATCCCGATCTCGGTTCCATCCTTCACGAGGGCCACGCCATGCGCACCGGCAAGTTCCTGCGCTCACCGAGCGGGGAGTTCAGCCTGTACCTGCAGAGCGACGGCAATCTGGTCGAGTACAACGCCGCCGGTGTCGCGCTGTGGGACCCGCCGCCACCCAACCGGGTAGGCGGACATATCGGTGACTGGGCGACGATGCGAACCGACGGCAACTCGTGGTCTATCCCGCGTCCGGCAGCGCCCTGTGGGCCGGCTACACCATGTCCGACCCAGGCGCGTACCTCGCGCTGCAGAACGATGGCAACCTGGTCATCTACTCGGCCAGCGGGTCAGCGCTGTGGGCGACGGGAGACACACCGCCTTTCCGGTCGGAGCCGCCCGATCGGCCAACCTGTTCCCGAACGGACAATGCACCTGGTACGCCGAGCAAGAAGCCTTCAACTACGCCGGCCGATACATAAACATCTGGGGCGACGCCCACGCGTGGGCAGGCAGCGCGTCCTCTAGTGGCTGGGCCGTCGGCACCTATCCGCGCATCGGCTCGGTTATCGTCTTCGCCGCCGGATCGGACGGAGCTGGGTACTACGGGCACGTCGCCTGGGTCACCCGCGTCTACCCGGCTGCCCACGCCGTCGCCCTCAGTGAGATGAACTATCTCGGACCCGGCATCGTCGACAGCCGCGCCGTCACAACGGGTTCGGCGATCCGTCCATCACTACATCTACCTGACCCCGTAGACGGGTCAGCTCGTGGACAGGGTCGCCTCGGCTGGGCGACCGTGTCGCGGCGCGTTCCCGCGCCGGATGCGCGGCGGCCGAGCGTCATGGCCTTGGCTACGCGGCTGGCGGCCGTAGCGTTCGTGGAACACGCTCCTGCGCCCTTCTCCACGGTCAAGCCTCGTTCGGTAAACGGTCCCGATGCGATGCGGGGCACCTGCACCTGGTTGCTTGCCGTTCCCCGACCTGACGATGACGGTGGTGATCTCGTTGAAGCGCTGGTGCGGCCGAGGGCACGAATACGGGAAAAGCTCGAACGGACTCCTTCGCCGAGTGGCCGTCACTTCAAGTACCGGCAGGCGCGCTGGTTTGCGGGTGAGGGACGGGCAGCTGGGCGAGCATTGGGCGACACGCCACGACCTCGCCGCGATGCTCCAGTTGCGTGTCGTGACAGCCCCACGTCTCGGCGCGCCTGACCCGCAGCTACGAAGCAATTTGAACTACCGCTACGACGTGCGCACCGCGTCAGCGACCAAGCTCCGCAGGAAACTTAGACATCGGGGATCGCGTCCTTATCGGTGACGACGATGCGCACCA
>CAVWSE010000028.1:0-54718 GCA_963757455.1 uncultured Actinomycetota bacterium | reverse complement strand
TCGCGAATTAACTGGTCCGAGCCCGGTCGGGAGATGCCGCTGTGGGCGACAGCGATACTGCCTGACGTTTCCCTTGTGCTCCAGTGAGCTTCGGGAGCCGATCTCATCACCACCCCACGGCGACAGTTCCCGCCCACTCGCGATCAGGTTCTCCTCCGATCTGCTCGGCCCACACCGCTTGGGCGGGCCTTCGGGAGAAAGACGTGATCATCGTGCGGCGAGCAGAACGAGGTCACGCTCGGGGTCGCGTGACCCGACGGCAGCGAGCGTGGAACACCAGCGCTTGACCAGCGCGCATACCGCTGTCGCGATCTGGCTGGAGAGCGGGGCGTTCGACGGTGGAGCTGAGGTCTAAGCGAGGATGCCGCGCAGGAGGTAGTCCAGTCCGACGCGGAACTGGGTGGGGGAGGCGTAGGACGCGAGTTCGCGGGCACGCTCGGCATCGCGGACGTCATCGGCTGTACGCCCTGGCCGGGCCTCGTGACCGGGGGAGGATTCGCGTGCGACTTCGAGGGCGGCGAATCCGATCGTGTAGGTCTGGATCGCGGCGTACGCGCGGTGCGCCTGAGTTTCGTCGGTGATCGCGCTGCCGAGGACGGTCAGGCAAGTGTCCATCCGCTGCGCGGCCGTGGGGGCGACCACGGGGTGACGCAGGTAGACGTGCAGGGCCGCGGGTTGATCGACGAGGAACTGGCGTAATCGGTCCGCCGCGTCGACTATCCACGCCTGCCAGTCGGTGTCGGGAACGGCGGGTTTCCACCGCTGGGCGAACAGCCGGTCGACGACCTCGTCGAGCAGGTCGTCTTTGCTGGCGACGTGGCGGTAGAGCGCCATCGGGGAAACGTTGAGCCGGTTGGCAACGGCGCGGATGCTCAGTGCCGCGATGCCGTCGGCGCGCAGCATCTCGAGTGCGGTGTCGATCACCGCCTCGCGAGTGAGACTGCCCCACTCTGCTCGAGGCGTAGGTCGCTTCATGGTCACAGAAGCGACCCTAGGCCGACGGTCCGCAAGAACGTGGCGGCCGTCTCATCGGCGGTGGCGGCGAGCCAAACAAACGGTATTGTGTACATGTACGCAAGTTGGAAGGATGTGACTCGTGATGGGTGCCGCTCTGTTGGTGTTCGCGGTGGTGATGGGGTGCGTCGCTGTCGGTGTGACGCTGTACTGCGTGGCCGCGGAGGCGGGCGAGGCATGGCAGATCTCGCACCAGGGATGGTCCCGAGGGCACCGCGTGCACCGCGTGCACCGCTAGACCACATCGTCGTTCGCGACGTGGGTTTCAGTCGCCGCCCTGGTGACAGCTTGGTTCCGGATCGCATTTCGCCTCACGCGGCTGAACGAAGGCCTCTGCGCGTGGAGGATTCGGCACCCGGGAAGCGACGCCGCCCAGCCGGCGATCCTGGCCTTCCATCATGCGCAGTCGCGAGCCGCTCCGCTCCCAATTCTGCGAACCCGACGCTGTGGCCGCAGCGCCGACGAGCCACGCTCGGACGAGGCGGCCAGTTCAACTCGCGGGTTTCACCATGCGGGCCTCATCCCGCTGACCGTCAGATTCCAGTGACGCGCTCCGGGAGTTGATAGGTGGGGCTGCAGCCGGACGCGCCATCGGCTCCGGGAGTTGGAACGGCTGAAACTAAACACGCAAGTTAGGGCACCGCGATCACGATGCGATCCGTTCGTCGGCCCAGTCGAGCAACGACACCTCGGCGGAACAGTCGCGGACGGGAACGGCCCACGATGACGGTGCCCGCCCCGCGGGTACGGGCAAATCGATCCAACGCGAGAGCTGGGCTGCCGTTGAGCGTGTGGAAACTCCACTCGAGGTCGCGGTCGCGCATCCAGGCCGCTATGTCCCGGGCGAGCGCCTGCGCCTGTTGATGCGCACACTGCGTCACCACGGCCGCAGCCAAACCGTTCGTGGCATCGAAGCAGGTGGACCGGGCAACGTGAACGACCTCCAAGGCGTTCCCCGTGCGGTGCGCCCACCCGCACGCGAAGGCCAGCGCGTGCCAGCTCGCCGGCGACCCGCTCAATCCGATTACCGCGCGAGCACGACTGCCACCGAACTCCGCCGCAGGCTCACGACAAGTCTGCACATCACGGCCGAATCGATCCGCGGCGATCACCAGGTCACCGCTCGCGCCCGCCATAGGTACCCGGGTGCTCGAGGTAGCCAACGGCTGGCTCGCGCGGTTCGCTCAACCCATCGGGTTGCGATGCCGACGATTCGGCAAACGGTGAATGGGCGGCTGATCGTGACCCGTCGGGCGCACGCACGCATCCCGCACAGATTCTCGGCTTGATGACCGCTGCCGGCGCAGGGGCGGGGCTGCCGTCCGGATTGAAGTACAGGCGGCGGATCCCGAACACAGTTCGGCAGGTTCGCACACGCAGCGTCTGTTGCCAGCCGCGCCCACAGCTTGGGCACTCGAACGAAACGACGCGCTCCGATTGGCCCGCTGTCATGGTCGCCGCCCGTGTCGCCCAGCGGCGGCGCATTTGCCGCCATGCATCCGATGCTCACCGCCGTCACATCAATTTCTATCGTCTAACGATACACTTTCCGATTATTCGGCTGCAATCCGACGCTGCTCAGCTGAGCTGGCCGGCCTGGTTGAGCGTCCCGATGAGCGACGCGAACAGCGGGGTCAATCGCGCCAACTCCTCCAGATGTGCACCGCTCAGGTCGGCCAGGATCCGTGTCCCCTCAGGTGTGAGTTCCAGCCGGACCGCGCGGTGGTCCTCCGCGTCACGCACGCGTGTGATCAGGCCGGCCTTCTCCGTGCGGTCGACGAGCTCCACGGTCGAGTGATGGCGAATCAGCAGGTAATCGGCGATAGTGCCGATCGTGGGGCCGCCGGGACTGTCGTCCCCGCGCATCGCCAGTAAAAGCTGGTGTTGGCTGGCGGTCACGCCATGGGCGGCCGCGGTCTGGGCGCTCCAGTGCTCGAAGCGGCGCAGTCCCGTGCGGACGGTCAGCAGTCGGGCGTAATCCTGATCGGTCACTCGGGCCGGGGTCGCCGGGGTCGAACGACGTTGCGGCATGGATCACCTCATGGTTCGGAACGAGCCGCCACCGGCTACGATTTAATATCGTGCCACGATACTATAACTACCCCACTCGGGCCGATGACGGGCCGCGCCGATGATCGGCTCGAAGCAGACCTCGGCTGTCGCGGCACGCCGCGACGTCACTCATCTAGGTGACTTCACCGCTGATCGCCGCATGCTGCTCATCGCCGCGCTAGCACTGCCGGTGGGCGCGGTCAGCGCTGGGGTGGCGTGGGCGCTGCTGCGGTTGATCGGGCTGATCACCAACGCGGTGTTCTACCGACGCATCGGCACCTCGCTCGTCGCGCCGGGGATCGGCCACCACAGTCCCGCCATTGTGCTGCTCGCTCCGGTGGTCGGCGGCCTGGTGATCGGCCTCATGGCGCGCTACGGATCGGAGAAGATCCGCGGTCACGGCATGCCGGAAGCGATCGAGGCGATCCTGCTCGGCGGCAGCAAGGTGCAGCCTCGCGTCGCGGTACTCAAACCCCTGTCGGCGGCAGTGGCAATCGGCACCGGCGGCCCCTTCGGCGCCGAGGGGCCCATCATCATGACCGGCGGTGCCGTGGGATCGCTGTTCGCGCAGTTCCTGCGGCTGACCGCGGACGAGCGCAAGACCCTGCTGGTCGCGGGCGCGGCCGGCGGTATGGCCGCGACGTTCAACTCCCCGTTCGCCGCACTGATGCTGGCCGTCGAGCTGCTGCTGTTCGAGTGGCGTCCACGCAGCTACGTGCCGGTGGCCGCCGCGGTCAGCGTCGCCGCGATCGTGCGGCGACCGCTGCTCGGCACGACAGCGTTGTTCCCCGCCGTGGGAGGCCTGCACCTCACGTACACCACCTACGGGCTGTGTGTCGTCTCCGGCATCGCGTCGGGCCTGCTCGCCGTCGTGGCGACCGTCCTCGTCTACGTCGCCGAGGACGCGTTCCGACGCCTGCCGTTGCACTGGATGTGGTGGCCTGCCATCGGTGGCGTGATCATTGGTGCCGGCGGCCTGATCGTGCCGCAGGCCCTGGGCGTCGGCTACAACGTGATCGGCGCCGAACTCGACGGATCGATCGGAATCGGACTCGTCGTCGGCATCCTGATCGTGAAGACGCTGATCTGGTCGCTGTCGCTCGGCTCGGGAACGTCCGGCGGCGTGCTGGCCCCGATGTTCATGATCGGTGGCGCCCTGGGGACCCTCGAGTCTTATCTGTTCCCCGCGGTGGGACCCGGGTTCTGGGCACTCATCGGTTTGGCGGGCGTGCTCGGAGGGGTGATGCGCTCGCCGTTCACCGGTGTCGTCTTCGCCGTAGAACTGACCCACCGTTTCGGCGCCGTGCTTCCGTTGATCATTGGTGCGAGCGTCGCGTACGCGGTGTCCGTGCTGCTGCTCCGGCGCTCCGTGCTGACGGAGAAGATCGCCCGTCGCGGCTACCACCTGTCGCGTGAGTATGACGTCGACCCGCTGGAGATCCTGTTCGTCAGCGAGGTCATGCAACGCGACATTGTCACGTTCGAAGCACACCTTCCGGCCGCCGATGCCCTCGAGGCCGTCTCGGACACCGACCCGTCCGGTGTCGCCGCCCGGCGCCAGATGCTCTACCCGATCGTCGGCGAGCACGACGCTCTGCTCGGCGTCGTCACCCGAACCCAGCTCGAAGCCGCCGACCACCACGGCAACGGCGGCATACCTGTCGGCGACCTGGGCATCGACAGCCCGGTCGTCACTCACCCCGACCAGACCCTGCGCGCCACCGTCACATTGATGGCGACCCACGCCGTCGACCGGATGCCTGTCGTCGACCGCCTCGACCCCACCCGCGTTGTCGGCTTGGTGTCGATCACCATGCTCCTCGCCGGACGGGTTCGCGATCTGCAGGAAGCCCGCCAGGCCGACCGTGTGCTGCGGCTGCGCGTCGTCAGGCCACGTCGCCTGCCCAGCGCCGCCGACTGACCCGTTCGGATTGCCGACAACGTCTGGTGGCCGTGGCGCGATGCGCGTGCAGATGCCGTCACGATGTCGCTCGCCACGGTCATGGGACCAGGCTGGCCAAGCACGTCACGGCCTACGCCGACGAATGGGCCCACTGAGCTCGAGGAGGACAAATGCCTGCGCCGTTTCGTCGTGTCCGCGGCCGCTATGACTTCATCGGCGTGGGCGATATCGACGTGCGTCGGCACGGCGTGTCGGTCGGCTTGTTCGACGTCGTGGCTGCGTCAGAGTCAACTTCGTCGATGCCCTCTGTGACGGGAAGCTGTGCGCGCCGCAGCGTCTCGTTGACGGAGCGCTGCGGATTGACGAGAGTAAGGCGGCCACCGCGGTACTCGAGGTCATCACGCAAACTACCGAGCAGCAACAAACCGGTCTGATCGACGAAGTTGATCTTGGAGAGATCGATGGTGACCTCGACACGGCCGGAAGCGATCAACACTTCGACGGTTCCGCGGAGCAGCTCGACATTGAGCAGATTGAGGCTGCCGCGTGCGTGCACTGTGCCGGTCCTGGTGGCGCAGCAGTTCGATGTACTCGATTCCTACCGCCGAGCCGTAGCCCCAGTGGACGAGCAGGAAAAGCGCCTTTTCGCCGAACTTCGTGTGGGGCCGGTGCCGCAGCACGGCTGCGGCGGCGGTGACAACGTGGTCACTGGCGTCGTAGTCGACCGGCTCGTCGGAGGGCCCAGGTGTGTCGATGAGCGTTCCGGTGGGGGATCGCTCACGCGCAAGCTGCTCCAGCTGAGCGTCAAGGTCATTGCGCTCGTTCCAGCCAGCCCCACGGCGAACCCACGAACACCGTCACCAAGCGAACGCGCCAGGTTCGGCTGCACGCGGTAACGCTAGCGGTCGCCGGCGCAAGCCGTCCTCATCGTGTTGAGCTTGACAACCATCGTTGACACGTACCTGCCAATGTGGCACGCTCGTGCCATGAGCGAGGACGGGGTGTCGTTGCGCGACCGCCAGGCACGCCTGATCCGTGTGGGTGTGCTTGAGGCGGTGATCTCCGAGCTGGAGAGCAAGGTCGTCGACGACCTGTCGATGGCCGACGTCGCGCGCGCCGCGGGGATTTCGTTGCGCACGCTCTACCGGTACTTTCCCGGACCGCTCGTCGCTGTTGCACGCCGCGGGCGAACATCTGTACGGATCGTTGGGTGTTCCGTTCGACATCGCCGGTCCCGAGGATATTTCCGCCAGCCTGCTGGAGGCTGGGCGCCGGTTGTCCACCCGTCCCGAACTCACCCGTGCGCTGGTGCGGACGACGGCGGGTCGTGTCACACGTTCGGCGGTCCGCGGGCAGCGGGTCGACGCCATCCGGGCCGCGCTGAAGCCGGTGACCGACGGCGTCGATACGGATACTGCGCGCTGGGCCACCGCAGTCATCGCGCACCTGTGCAGCGCGGCGTCGTGGGTGATCATCAGCGACGAGAGCGGGCTCGAGGAAGCGGACGCTCAGCAGGCGGTTGCCTGGGCGATCGACGCCTTGATCTCGACGCTCCCGAACACGACCCGAACCTCGCCGCGTCGTTCGAAACGTAAGTGACCCAGCAGCTTCGGCCACGCACAGGCAATCCACACGGAGGGAGACTTCGATGAGCAGCATTACCAGCAGCGATACCCGCGAGCCGAGAACGTCGGCGCAGCGCCACCTGTTCAGCGAACCGGACACGAGCCGCGCCTGGTGGTTCCTCGGGACGCTGGCTGTGCTGCGTAACCCTGAGGGGGCGCCGCGCACGCCTGCGGTTATTGAGCTGACGGTTCCGCCCGGGGGCTCGCCGCCGCGGCATGTCCACGAGGTGCTCGACGACGCGTTCCTCGTCCTGGACGGCGAGGTGGTTGTGCGCTGCGGCGAGCAGACCATCGTTGGCCCGGCCGGGCACCTACGTGTGCGTGCCGAGCGGCGTCGAACACACCTTCCGGGTGACCAGTCCCGTTCCGGCCCGGATGCTGCAGGTTCACAACGATGACAGCTTCCTCGCGCTGATCGAAGCCGTTGGCACGCCCACACGCGAACTCCGGCTGCCGCCTACCGGGGAGTTCGACCTCGATCTCGATTCCTTGGTACGGCTCAACGCGGAACATGACTCCCGCATCGTCGGGCCCTCGCTTGAGGAGGACGAGGCCCGTGCCTTCCTCGACGGCGCCAACGCCGTGGGACGCGATGTGACGCTCGGCCCGATCAATCACATCGCCCTGAACGTCACCGACCTCCGCCGCAGCGAACCTTGGTACTCGCAGGCTCTGGGATTGGTCCGAGTGGACGGCGAGGTGGCCGAGAACGGTAGTGGCCACGTCGTGTTGGCCAGCGCGACCGGCGGGTGGATGCTCTCGCTCACCGGCGGCGCGTCGCCCGGTGTGGAGCACGTCGCGATCGGTTGCACGGATCGCGACGAACTGGTCGGCTGGCACGACCTGCTGACCGAGCGAGCAGCGGAACCAGGCTCCATTACCGATGCCCCCTACGGGTCCGGCTTCGTCGTCCGTGACCCGGACGGCCTGGAACTCGAACTGTTCGCCCCGCCAGCGCCATCGTCATGACCATCGATGCATCGAACGGGTACGACGGTGGCGGCTCGATCAGAACTCAGCACACGCACGCCGTCGGTTGCTGGTGGGATCTAACCCAGGCCCGTTGGGTCTGCGACGTTCGGCGCTGCCCAGTTGCAATCGCAGGCCGTTTCGGCAATTGGCTGCCAGCGGCCACGGCACATCCGGATACGTACCTCGCAGTTCGTGCAGTGCGGCGGTGAATAGACGGGACCATGTGCGGCGGATACGGTCGTTCGATCGAGGCCGGCGGTCGGTACTTCGGTCCTTGATCGACGCGTCGTTCCACGCGCGCATCGTCCAGAGCTTATGTCAGTCATCTTCTAGTCATCCAATATCGCTGCCGCCAGTCGTTGCTTCACCGGCCGCAACAAACGCTCGACCAGCCGAGAATCCAGGCTTATCGTTGACAATCATCACTGACCAACGACCGCGGTGAGGATTCGAAGGGTTGCTGGTTCGAGTCCAGCCGGGGAGCGGGAGCCCCGTATTTCGGGGCCTTCGCTGCGGTTCTGGCCCGCTGCGAGTCACTCTTTAGTCATCTAGAACGACCCGCGAAAGCCGGTTTCGAAGATCATTATCGTCGGCAGGCGGAGGCCGTCTCGGCCGCGTTCGGCGCGGCCCAGGTGGCTATGGGTCCCGTTTTCCGAGCGGCGTAGGGCGCGTCGGCGCCTTGCGACGGTCGACGCGGCTGAGCTTCTCGATTCGCTACTCAGACGGACCAGTAATCGCGAAATTAACTGGCTCGGGCGCGTCCTGCCGCCGATCCAGCGACTTAGATTGTCCCCGCGGATGTCCTCGGGCTCCGGTGCGACCCTTTTGGGACGCCCCGGGCACGCACGACTGTGACGTAACGGGCGCAGCGCCAACTTCGCGGCCTCGCCGGCGACGCCGGCGACTTCGTGGTCTCGAAGTCGTCGTGGGCAGGCCTAGAACGGCCACATATCGAGACCCGACCTCTTAGTCCTGCCCAAACGTCGGATGACGACAACGCTGAGTAGCGCTCTGACGAGGCATGCGCACGGGTAGTAGATGGTTGTGGTTGATCGGGCGGGTCGAGCATCAGGGTTAGTGCACGTCGCACCGGCCAGCGATCGACAGACCCGTCCTACCGGTCGAGAACACACCGATCCGGAGCGCGAAGGGTTCGGGTCGACGGCCGCTCGTCGGCGACGTGCATCGCGGGCTGGAGGGCGTCTTCACCGACCAACCCGGACTGTCTTGTTGCGGGGTCGACAACGTGCTGACTTTAAAGAATGCTGGCCGTTATTGACCGGCGACCGCGGTGTGGCTTGAACGGCTACTGATTCGACTCCAGTTGGGCACACACGGGGTCTCGAGTCTCAAATCTCGGTCACTGTTTCCTTGACTCATCGGATACGGACGACGGGATGGGACGCGTAGGACGCCCGCAGCCGTCGCTGGGGCGCCGGCAAGATCTACTTCGTCCAGGTTTCAGGTAATGCTGTCCGACGGGTTGCGAAGATTGGTGCATGGACGATCGCGAGGTGGAGGAGCGACTGCTGGCCGAGCGAGCGACCGCGGCGCAGCACCTCGAGTCGATCAGCGCCGATCTGGACGCAGTCGCAGCTGCCGCAAGTGGTAGCAACCTCGACGACGAACATGATCCGGAGGGGTCGACGATCGCCTTCGAGCGTGAGCAGCTCGCAGCCCTACGAACGAACCTCCATATTCGGGTGACTGACCTCGACGCCGCACTCGACCGGTTGCGGCATGGTCGATACGGGCGCTGCGCAAGCTGTGGGCGCGCAGTCGGAGACGCGCGCCTTGAGGCGCTTCCAGCGACTCGGTTGTGTGTGAATTGCGCGGGCGCCCGACCTCGCTGATCCGGATACATGCCGTCAGGCCTGATACTCGGGTGGCCGGACCAGGCATGCGCGGTCGCCCCCCGGCCGCCGCGCAAGCCTGGCCGACTAATGCACGGCGCGGTGCTCGAGTCGGCGCACCCCCACAGTGGCACCGACGAGCAGCAAGCCCGTGCGGACGGCTGCGGTGCCTGTTGACCCAACGCCTTCCGCAGAAACCTTTACCCGGACGCCACGGTCGCTAACCCCAAGCCCGCGCCGAATCGACTTCATTGGCGCTCACTGGGAGTCCGGCACGCACTGCTATGGACCTATTCGCTGCTCATCGAGGTTGCCCCTCCGCGTGCTCGCGTCTACGCCGCAGGTTCTTCGCCCACGCGAGTAGGCGTGGAAATTTGCTGTGGGCAAGCCAGGCAATAAGCGCAGCTACAACGAAGATTCCCGCCCCGACGCCAGCTCCTCTCAGGATCGCGAAGGCCCAAGCGCCCAGTGTTGAGAGGGGATCATTTCCCTTTACCCACTCACCTACAGGGCTCAGGATCACGCCGACGGATATTCCAAGAGCCGCCAGAGCACCCGCAAATATCGTGGCTGCCTCATCCACCGTCTGGATTTTACGAATGACCTCATCGACGGCGCGCCGGCGAGCCGGGCTCATTAGTTCGGTCAGCAGGACATCTAATTCCGCAACTCTTTCGAGGACCTCATCGCTCGTGAGAATCTTCTCCAGCTCTCGTTGCTGTTTGTCGAGCTTTGTGAACTTTGCGGTAATGGCCGCACTGACGAGATACGCGACGATAAGCAGGACCGCGATGACCATGCCGCTGGCGATGAAGACGGACTTTGTGCTTGCTGGATCGCTAACCCACTGGTTCATCGAAGCCCCCGTCCTGCCATGCCGTGTAGCTTCCGTGAGCTCCTAAAGAGTAGATTCGCCTACCGCGGCTGCAAAGCGCGCTGCTGAGCCGAGGTAGGCCTGCTAATGCACGATTGGACACGAGGTCGTCCAAGTCAGGCGACCCTGAGCAAGTGTCCTGATAACCCATGCGAGCGGTCGGTGCCGATTGCTCGATGAGCATGTCAACAGATCTTGCGGGTCGAGGTCCCTCGAAGCGTTCTGCGAATTTGCCGCTGCCTGACACCGGTCTGGGTCGATTGATGAGCCTGTTGTGGTGTCCGCTCGTTGCCTGCCGGGCGGTTTGACCTGGTCGCTACGGGCTTTGGGACCCAATGTCCGGCGCGGATGTTGCGTCGCGGGAGTTTGACTGCGATGTCGAGTCCGCTGGCGGGTAACGAAATCGCGCCGATGTTGCCGCGGTGCACGGCTGCGATCGAGGAGACGAGGGTGAGCCCGAGGCCGAATCCTTCATCAAGCGGGAACTGACCACGTCTGGAGCCGATCCGCCAACATCGTCTTCGAGATCACCGAGACCGCCTTGATGAAAGACCCCGACCTGGGGGAGGCGTTCGCGCGCGGCCTCGCTGATTTGGGTTGCGGCCCGGCGCTCGACGACTTCGGCCCGGGCTTCGGAAGCTTCACCTACCTCAAGCGGCTTCCCGTCACCCATCTGAAGATCGACATCGAGTTCGTTCGGGACCTCTTGACCTACGAAGCGAATCGCCGGGTGGTCAAGGTCATCGTGGGTCTGGCCGAAGCATTCGGGCTGCAAACCGTGGCTGAGGGAGACCGCGCTCATGGCACCGTGCTTCCCGCGCGTTTGCGATGCAGCCGTGACGCATGTCAACGTCGAAGTTCTCCTTGTCCAAATACGCTGCTGTGATCGACCGTCGTGGCTCGCGTGACTAACGCTCGACCGCCTCGAAAACACGCGATTACCGTTGGTGATCGTCACTGATCAACGGCCGCCGCAGTGTCCCTAAGGGCTATTGATTGGAGTCCAGTCGGGGGAGAGCACAGCCGATCTGTTGGGGCCGTCGCCGCGAATCGCGCTTGCTGAGAATTGTCCGGATCGCCCGGCACGCGGCGTGTGATTCTTCCGCTGGAATGGGCATGAATCCGATGCCGGCCTCGTACGCAGCGGAGCGCGGGGGCGAGCCCAGCGTGCGGGGGTCGGCGAAAAAATCGGCGCTAGCGTTTGCGGGGCACTTTACGCGGAACTAACGTCTTCCTCGGAAGGTATCTCGGAGTTCGGGGGAACGCTGAGACGCCGTACCGCGGGGAGACGCTCGCCGTAGTCGTGGGGATTACGTCGCAGAGCGCGGAGTCAAGGTCGGGCAGGCACGCCTGCAGAAGTGGAGGGGTTCGATGCTCGCGTACCTGCCCGACCATCCTGCCTCGAGCTCGTGGCACGCGTGTTCGGCGTGACGGTTCGGGTTGGCCACAGCTACAAGATCCGTACCGCATTGGCTCGTTCCTGTCCCCTTACCGTCGCGCCTACACTGCAGTCGTGCAACGCAGCAGCATCACGGTTGCCTGCCCCGAATGCGGACATCCGGCGACCGTCTCGATGAGCGCCCTCGGTAAGCACCGGTTCGAATTCGACTTCGTATGCCAGCACGGGCATCATGTGCCACCGTCGCAAGCGCAGGAGTTGTGGGCCACCGCGCATGCCCAACCGGCCGCCGGACACCCGGCGAACGCGAAGATGTTGGCGCGCGAGCCCGGCGGGGGTTCGGGCCCGCGCGCGGATTAAGGCTGAGGTGTAGATCGACAGTTTGCCAAATCGAAGCCGGTAATGATCTCCGTAGGAAGGCCGCGCCGGCGCTGAGTTCGTCGATTCAGGACCAAGTCCGCTGCCAAGCTGGGCTCGCGCCCAGGCACGTTCACGCCGTGAGCTGGTTCCTGCACGCGGTCGAGCATGGCAACGGTCCTGGATCTGCCGCCACGGCCGCGAGGCAGCGATTGACCACCTGCTGGAGGGTGTCGCTCGAGATTGAGCGCTGCTGTGATCTCTTCCTTCGCTTCCTTGATGGTGTGGTCGAAACGGTCGGCGCCTACCTGTTCGATTTTTAATCGGCCATGCTTGGGCTTGGCCGGCTACGTCGACAGGCGGCCGCATCACGCCCTTGCTCGTGACGTGGGGTCGCGCACCAGGCGCCCGGTGGGGCTGCGTGCAACTCAGACAACGCGTGAGGACATCTGCTGGCCTCGCCGAACCGCCCGTCGGGGCATGGCTGCCGACGGCCGACAAATCGGCCGGCTCGCCGAGACTTTTGACGTTCTGGCATCGACGGTGACGGACGAAGTCGCTCAGGCCATCACGTTACGAACAGTGCACATGCGCAGCGAGTCCCTGAGATCAACATCGGAGCGGTTGGCAGAGCGCAGCGCTGTTCACATCGTCTGCCGCTCACTGCAAAGCGCTCGAGTGTGTGGAATTTGATGGGTAGGTGCCCTTGTCCGAGTGGAAGCCGGAGTCCCGTGAGGCGGGATCGGGGGTGCGCATCGACCACATCGGCCGGCGTTTGGTTGCACGGCTGATGCGTCCTATGGGCGTGGGCAACTCACGAAGCGCTCTTACCCGGCCGGGTGCCTTGGTGGGCAAGTAGCCCGGCGGCACGCGTGCGCATGCATTTCCGTCCAGACTGCGCCGTGGCACTTGCCTATCCGGAGCTGGCCATGCTTGCCGCAGTACATGGGTGCGTGGTCATGAGTTCCTCGCCCCGGTCACCGCGGACTCGATCCGAGGGAAAGAAGACACGGACGTGGGGCGCGCGTCTGGTGCCGTCAATCAAGCGCGCATGACGTGGTCCGCATTCCTGAGATGTATCGCTGCAAGCCGGCTTGTGTGGATATCGGGGACATGCTTGGGTGAAAGGGCGCAAAACAGCAGCACCGTCTTGATGGCTTCACCGGAGTATCGAGTGGCTCCCTCGCCGCAAAGCGCGCTGTCGTTGGAACACGTTGGAACCCCGTGTGTCGATGGTGCGCCGCTTACCGCTGAGGACGTCGCGCGTATCGGCGCCGCAGCACAGGCACAGCGCGCGGCGCTGCGCGGCGCCATGTATGCGATCGCCTCCTCATCGCGCGATGCGATCGAGTGCGAGCGGTTTCTGGAGATGCTCGGGATAGACCTCGACGCCGCGCGGCGACTGAGAGACGCAATCTGATCCTGTCGGCGGATCGCCGGTCTTACGGACGCGTGCGCGCCTCACGCTCGAACCCGTAGAGGGGCCGATCCCCGATCGCTCGGGGCCGTGACACCGTGCCGAAGGCGGTCTCGATGGCACGAGCTAATGCTCGCATCGGCTACGAATCGTCAGTGCTACCAGGGTAGGTGTCCCATTTCGTCGATCTCGGGCAGCGGCCAGCCGGTCGGTATCAGACCCAACAGTGCGTCCCGCGAGGGTGGCAGATGGCATGCCTCGGTCTGATTGACGCAGGAGAAGACCACTACGCGCGGTGGCCACTGGTCGCGGTAGGCAACCCGCAGCTGTGCCCAGCTGCCACACGTCGGGCAGACCACGCGATGGGCGTATTGACGCTCCATTTGCTTTCCATGAGACCCGACCGCAACCGGACGTTCGATCGATGTCGGCGTGGGACTAACTTTACCGCTCACGTAACAATGGGCGGGCGCATCTGCTGTGGTGGCGACCCCAGACACGGGCTCCTGCTTCTACGTGGCGCACACCGCGTCGTCGTGGTCACGATCCTCGCGGCGTCGCCGGCGTTGCTGATCTGGGCGCGGTTCAGTCGTGGATGCGGTGGGAATAGGCGACGGGGTGGTTCTCGCCTCGGTCGAGGAAGTGTTCGTTGATCGCCTGGGCGATGAGGTCGTGTTGGTGGGCATCGGGGCGCAGTAGGCCGAGGATGTAGGCCTCGACTTCGAGGGGGCCCGCGGCTCCGCCGAAGACGGATTGTCGGCGCCAGATTTCCTCATAGCTGAGCCCGGACAAGACGGTGCCCTGGAACAGGCTCAGCCCGAGGCCCGGCTCGCTCACGTATCGGCCCCGCGGTCGATGCCGCTGTCAGTGAGCATGTCGCGCGACACAGCGAGAATGCTGCGCTGCTGTTGGCGAGAGAGCCGGATGAGTGCGTCGAATGCTTCTGCCTGATCGAGTCCGTCGCGCTCGCGCAGGGATAGCAACGCCGAGGCGATCGTTCGCGCTCGCGCGCTGTATTGCGGGTTCGCGATCGATTCGGCCCGGCCCACCACAGGTTTGCCAGACGCTGGCAGCACCTGCACGTTTCGACCGAACGGATCAGCACTAAGTATCGCGGCCGTGCAGCGAGCCAGCAACGCCGCGACAGCTCGCGCGCGCGGCGGGTCGAACGCCGACGGACTTCGGGCATACAGATTGAGAGCAGACGGCCGGTCGACGGCGATCAACGGAAGCGACAGCGAGCTGCGGACGTCGTAGCTGAGCGCAACGTGGGTGAACTCGCGGTAGGAGCGTTCCTCGGCCATCACGGTGATGCTGTGTTCGCGCCCGTCGCGGCACGCGGCGATGCACGGCCCGTCGTCATCGGCGTACTGGGCGCTGTCGAGATCGAGCGCCAACGGTCCCGACGCGACCGGCGTACGAAACGCTGTCCCCACTGTCTCGGTGATGCTGCACCCGATGCTGTCCGCGGTGATCGAGGTCCCGACTGTCATTGCTTCGGAGAGCAGCGCGCGTCGTTCGCGATCGGACGCGATCACAGTCGGTCGGGTCGCCGCCGCAACCAGACGCTTCCAGACGACTTCGGTATCCATGCCTCATCCTGGTGTCCGACCCAGGCACCGGGTCGTTTCCCCGCGTTGAATCATATCGAGTTTGATCAAGTCGACACGTATCAGTCGAGCCCAGCCTCGTGCGCCGCCCGATCGGCGGCCTTGCCGCCAACAATCACTTTGCTCATGATTTCGCTGCTTGGTTACCGATCATCTGTCTCGACTTGCTCGCGTTCATGTTCGGTGCGCCGCGCCAAATTCATCATCGTCGAGTCGATGCGGCGTCTTCGCGTGCTCACGACGGTCTGGATGAGTCTGTTCGGCCGGCACCATCGGCTCATCGACGTTCGCGACTTGGTTCTCTTCGCTCATGCACGCCTGGTACCCGGGCGACCGTTTGCGTCTAACGTTCCGCACTGATGTATGCCGGATTCATGGCGGACCAGCGATCGGGTAAGCGCGCGAACCAAACAGCTTTACGTGTGGGTTGCGCCCGGCGACCGTTGCGCATGCAGCTGCCCACCACCGCAGTACCGGCCCGCTGAGAACCAACTCGCGCTCGACATCAGTTCGAGTAAAGCGGATGGCGCGGTCGCGGTGCCCGTCGCCGACTGCGTGCGATCAAGATGAGCGGGGGCAGTGCCTTTTGCGGCAGTGATGCAGTGGCATGTACCGGCAGCCCGGCGTCGCAGGAGGTGGGGAGGAAGCCGGGCCGCCTGGTTCGGACGTTACGCACGCGAGGTCGGTACGTCGCGAATCGACACGTCGGGCCGGGGAATCTGACCGAAGGCTTACGGAGGTGGGTACGGCTCGCGCCCGAGCCCCGGCTCGTGGCATCGCGCGTACCCACCGTGCCTGTCCGAACCGTCGCATTCGGCGAGTGCCCCCGCGACACTGCGATGCGACCGACTCGTTCCCTGCGTCGTAAGGTTAGCTGGCGCCGGGGTGTCGGGAATCAGTTGGGCATGACTGCGCCGACAAGCGGTGACGCCGCATCACGGCACAGCATTGACGCCCTACAAGCGCAGCACGCGTTGGACGAGGGCGTTGATCGACTACGCGGAGATCGAGAATCAAGACCTCCGGGAACTAGGTCGCCCAGCTAGAGATCGCGGTGGTCTAGTCCCGACCGGCACACGACGTGACGAGCCCTTAGTCATCGGGCGATTGCGTGATACTGCTTCGCCGCCGCCCACGGCTGCATCGGTCGTCCTTCCTGAGCGTCGCTGCTGCCCTGTCCGGTGTCGTGTTCCACAGCTATCGGTGCTTGTCGCTCCGGGGCTGAGCGTTCGGGTGCGCGTTGCGATGGGTAAGTCCACATCGTGAGGACCGTTCGTCACCGCATTCCTTGCGTGCTGTGATGATCCGCGTCGTCGTCGTCGTCGTCCCTGCCGCGGATGAGCAGGATGAGATCGGGGGCTGTCTGTCCGCGATCGAACGCGCTATCGCAGAACTGCAATCCGTGCTGGGAGTAGCGGGACATGTCGTCGTGGCTTTGGACGCCTGCCGCGACGACACCGCCAAGATCGTTGCCGGTTTCCCCCGCGTCCACTCTGCGGTATGCCATGCGAGGAGGGTCGGGGCGGCACGTCGGGCCGGAGTCAGCGCTGCTCTGGACCGCTGGGGACCGCCCGAACAGCTGTGGCTCGCAAGTACCGACGCGGACTGCCGGGTGCCCTCGAACTGGCTGACCGAGATGATCAGTGCGGCGCGCAGCAGCGAACTTGTCCTTGGCACAGTTCGGCCGGCGAACGGTCTGGCGCACAGCGTGGAGCGGGCGTGGTACGACGCACACGTGCTCGACGACGACCACGGCCACATCCACGGTGCGAATCTCGGCATGATCGCGAGCGCGTATCTGCGCGTCGGCGGATGGAACGACCTCGCAGTGCACGAGGACGTCGATTTGGTAGAGCGGGCCGTCGCCGCCGGCGTGAGGGTCAACCGCACTGGTGCGGCGCCGGTCGCGACCAGTTCCCGACTGGTCGGGCGCGCGCCGGACGGATTCGCCGCTTACTTACGAGCGCTGCACTCCAAGCGGCGGCAATCGGCTGATCACCGCCGATCGTCTAATGAGGGGGATGCGGCCGATCCAGTGACCGTGTCGGCGCCAGAGATCGAGGAGCGTGCTGTGCCGGCCCGTCCCCCGATGCTCCACCGATGACGACGCGCATCGGGTCATCGTTCGGGCGGCTGCGTCGGACGTTGTACGAGCGCATCGAGGCGGGCTAGCGATTCGCGGTTTCGGCGGACGAGGAGCGCCTCGCTGGCCGGGTTGTGCAGCCACTTGCCGGGGCCGGCGACCGGGGTCTCGGACATCGTGACCAACGTTGACGCGGCGTCCGTTGAGGCGCGGGCGGTCGCGTCGGAGAGCACGATGCTGACGTGGGCCTCGCCGAACGGGCGACCACGTGCCGTGAGTTCGAGCGTGCGGCCGGGTGTGACGCTTTCGACCTTTGTCTCGTCGCGGGTGACGAACGGCCACGCTCCCGAGGCGTGATAGAGACGACTCCCGGCGGCAGGCCATTCGCGTTCAACGGCTCGCATATGGGACGTGCCAACCACCCAGCCGCTGTAGAGCCAGCCGTCTGCCAAAACCGCGAACACCTCAGACGGGTGCGCAGCAATGTGGCGCTGCACGGTTGCCATAGCGACCTCGCATTCCTTGTCGATGGTTCTCCGATGTTCGATGCTGCCAAGGTCGGGGTACCCAAGGGGCGGTATCTCCGTGCACAACGGCGGTCGTGAAAGATCGGATAGCGGGCATGGCACGTTCGGCTGACGTAATCGTGGTCGGCGCCGGACACAACGGTCTTGTCGCGGGCAACCTGCTGGCCGATGCCGGCTGGGACGTTGTTGTGGTGGAAGCAAACGAGCGTGTCGGCGGAGCGATCTGGTCGGACACGTCGCTGCATCCGGACTTCGTGACCGATTGGTACAGCGCCTTCTACCCGCTGGCACTGGCTTCCCCGGTACTGACCGGGTTGGAGCTCGAACGTTTCGGCCTTTCCTGGTGTCACGCGCCGACGGTGTTGGCGCATGTGTTCCCGGATGGGCGCTGCGCCGTACTGAGTCGCGACATGGATACGACCGTTAGGTCCCTGGATTCGTTCGCGGTAGGCGACGGAGAGGCATGGAACGAGCTGGTCGATGACTTCGAACGGATCAAGGAACCGCTGCTGAAAGCGATCCTCAGCCCGTTCCCGCCACTGCGCGCCGGTGTACGGCTCGCCCGCACACTCGGCCTGGGGCCGATGCTGCGCTTTGCGCGCTTCGCGGTTCAGCCCGTGCGTCGTTTCGGCGACGAGCGATTCAGGGGGGACGGAGCGCCAATGCTGTTCGCCGGCAACGCACTGCATACCGACCTGCCGCCTGAGGCCGCCGGCAGCGCCATCTACGGGTGGCTGCTGTGCATGCTCGCTCAGACCGTAGGATTCCCCGTGCCAGCCGGTGGATCCGGTGCGATCGGCGAGGCGCTCGCGGCGCGTTTCACTGGCGGTGGTGGCCAATTGCGCCTCGGCGCTGGCGTCACAGGTATCGAGGTGGCCGGCGGTCGCACGACCGGAGTGCGATTGGCATCTGGCGAGCGGCTCAGGGCCAGCACTGTTGTGGCAGATGTTGGTGTGCCGCAGCTGTATCGCGACCTCGTCGGCGAGCAGCATCTGCCGAGCCGGCTGGTCGCGGACCTGGCGAACTTCCAATGGGACAGCCCTACGCTAAAGGTGAACTGGGCCCTGAGCCGCCCGATTCCCTGGACTGCACATGAAGCACGCGAGGCCGGCACGGTGCATCTCGGCGTCGATCTCAACGGACTGACCCGCTACGCGGCGTCGCTGGCCACGAAAACTCTGCCTAGGGAACCGTTCCTGCTGCTCGGGCAGATGACCACGAGCGATCCCAGCCGATCCCCGGTCGGGACCGAATCCGCTTGGGCCTATACCCATGTACCCGAAGGCATCGAGCTCAGCGCCGCCGATGTGGTGCAGCATGCAGACCTGCTCGAGGAGACCATCGAAGCGCAAGCTCCGGGCTTTCGCGCGTCGATTTTGACTCGGTCGATCCAGTCGCCGCGCGACCTGCAATCGGCCGACGCCAACCTGCACAACGGCGCCGTCGGCGGCGGCACCGCCGGCATCCATCAAGAGTTGATCTTTCGTCCGGTGCCGGGCCTTGCGCGCGCGGACACCGTCATCGACGGTCTCTACCTGGCCAGCGCGGGCGCACACCCCGGCGGCGGCGTGCACGGGGCGCCCGGGGCGAACGCGGCGGCCGCGGTGCTCGCCCGACACCGGCGCCTGGGTCGCGCACAGCGCGCGGTCATCGACTCCGCCTACCGCCACATCTATCGCTGACACGCTCATCCGGACTTGATAGCCGGCGCGCGCGTGCCGCAAGGTGGCCGCGGAGCTGATCGCGCGCTCATCGCCGAACGGGCCGGAACGCCCGCGCCCGTTTCAGCGGTGCCAGCGCCAGGGAAACTGTAAGTGCGTGATCGCAGCCGAACCTGTCGCCCGCTGTCCTAAGCGCATGCGGTTCGGACCGTGCGGCGGCGTCCGCTCTGATGGCAGGTGCGAGATGGTCGACCTGCCGTGTGCTTTCCCTGCGGCGGTTCCTTGGTCCGAACCCGTGGTCGAGCCCGCTAGTGATCCAGTACCGCTCGTGCTGACCGACTTCAGTGCGCCTCCGTTCGATCCGCTGGGGCCCGCCAGGTGGCGCATCGGCTAACGGATCGTCCGATGCGGTGCTCGTCGGTGAACATCAGAATCGTCCCGACTTCCCGCCGACGCTGCTCGCACAGCACTTGCTCGACGCGGGCGCCCGTCCGTGGATGACCTTGTCGTGCCGTGATCGCAACCGGGTCGTGCTCGAACAGGAATTGCGTGGCCTGCAGTTGCTGGGCATCGACACCGTCCTATGCGTCACCGGCGACGGCCGGGGATACGACGTGCGGCCGGACGTCACTCAGGTTTTCGACCTCGACAGTGTCCGGCTCGCATCGCTCGCCGCGTCGCTGGGACTGCGCGCGGCGGTGGCGGAGACCCCGTCAGCCGCACCCGTTCACGACCGCCCGAGGCGGTTGGTCACCAAGCAGCACGCCGGCGCGAGCGTGGCAATCCTGAACCATGTCCGCGTCCCGAGCGAGGTCGAGGGATTCATGCGACGTGCCAGAAGATGAGGGGCTCGTTATTCCTGTGATCGCGGCGGTGGCTGTTTTCACCGACGCCCCATCGGCAGCCGTCTTGCAGGGGCTGCCCGGGCTGGAACTGGACGAACGCCTGGTCCGGCGTGTGCTTGAGTCGAGCGATCCGACGCAGACCGGTATCGACGCGGCTATCGAGGAGGCACGCGAACTGCTCGCAATAGAAGGAGTCGCCGGGATCAACGTCTCGGGGTCGGCATCAGCGGCAGGCTACGAGGCTGCGGCCGAGGTCAAGGCGGTCGGTGGGAGACGCGATCCGATCGGAGTGGGGATCGGGATGAGCGAGGCGATGCACGCCGAGTTCGACACGATCGCGGATTGGACCGCGGCGGCCGCGCGCAGCCTGGGCAGTGACTATTACTTGCCGGCGGCATGTCGCGGAAGCGGAAGCCCAGCGTCGCTGGACTGGCTGCTCGACCACTTGCACGCCGGCCAGGGCACGACCGTCCTCGACTGCGGTGCCGGCGTCGGCGGACCCTCGGCCTACGCCGCGATCCGACGCGGTGTCAGGCCGCTGCTGGTCGAGCCCGAGGCGCGGGCGTGCCGGGCCGCGCAGAAATCTGTTCGGCCTGCCTGTCGTACGCGGCGAGGCAACGGCACTACCCGTGGCCGATAACGCCGCCGATGCGGCGTGGAGCCTTGGCGTGCTGTGCACGGTGGCCGACCAGGTCGGTCTGCTCGCCGAGCTGGGACGAGTGGTCAAACCGGGCGGACGCATCGGTCTGCTCGTCTTTGTCGCCCGGCACAGCCAGCTTCGTGATGTCCCCGACGGCAACCGATTCCCAACGACGGACGGTCTCATCGAACTCCTCGCAGCGGCCGCCCTGCGAGTTGTTGCTTGGTCGAGCAGCTCGGCACTGGCGCCACCGAGTGAGGAATGGACCCGGCGCGCGGATCGTGTGGAGCAGCTTGTCGAAGAGCGCCACGGAGGCGAGCAGGCGTGGCTGGTTGCCCACAGTCAGCAACGACGCATCGCCGAACTGATCTCCGACGGCGACATCGGAGCGAACCTGCTGGCTCTGAGCCGAGTCTGAGCACACGTAGTTGTCGGCAGCGATTCAGCAATGCGGCTGGCAGTGGGAACACCAGATCGAGGTTCGTCCACCGATCGTTGTTCGTCGCAGCGTTGTCTTGCATCGTGGACACGGCGCCGGGTCGCGATCGCGAGACGCGCTGAGCCATGATCGGGTTCTCGGGATCCGGCCCTGGGCGACGGCAGCGCGCAGAACACGCTGCATCGCACGGTGAAGATCACGAAACTCGTCGTCGTCGAGTGACGTCACTGCGCGGGCAGGGTGCAACCGCGCCCGCCAGCAGATCTCGTCGGTGAG
This sequence comes from uncultured Actinomycetota bacterium, assembly GCA_963757455.1. GTDB lineage: Bacteria > Actinomycetota > Actinomycetes > Mycobacteriales > Jatrophihabitantaceae > RYN-133. Next base: position 33,171 of record CAVWSE010000028.1, on the reverse strand, counting down.
CATGTTTCCGAGGCCGGCGATCACCCGCTGATTCATCAGCACGGTCTTCACCGCACCTCGTCGACCATGCAGGGCGTCGCGGAACGCCCGTGCGGACAGGTTCAGCGCGTCTGGTCCCTGCTCGCCGATCACCGCGTCGACCTCTGATTCGTCATCGACGATCCACACGCCGCGCAGCTTGCGAAGATCGGCATAGTGCAGCTCACCGCGGTCGGTGCTGATGACCAGTCGGTCGTCGCGGTCGATCCCGTTGACATCGGCGTCGGCGTCGGCGTCGATCGCGGTGAAGTAGGGCCGGCCCGTCATGCCGTTGTGAATGAGCACCGTCGGTCCGTCGGTCGGCAAGATCAACCACTTCCCTCGACGGTGTGGCTGGTGGAATTCGCGACCGAGAAGGCGGTTCACGAACTCCTCGGCAGTTGCGTTACGCAGCACCCCGGCATCAAGCACCTGCACACGACGAACCCGCGAGGTCGGCAGCGTGCGCGCGAGCGAGGCTCGGTGGCCCTCGACGTCGGGTAGCTCAGGCACGCGTCATCGCCCTATCGCGACCACCGCGGCCGCCGCGAGATACCGCCAGCTGGACACACCATCCTGACCCAGGGTGCTTAGCCATTCGCGACCGCCGCCGGCAAGATCATCGACATGATTCCTGGTGCCGTTCTTTGACCGTGTCCATGGTGACCATGGCGCGTCGCCCGACGCTCCGGGCACGCGACAACGACGCTTTGGCTATCCGCAGCGGGCCTCGGGCGGCGCATCCGGCACCACCCCGGTCAGCCCGATGTCCTCGGCAATGTCTCGTAGCTTGCGGTGCGAATGCTGGCTGGTCACGCGCAGTAGGTCGAAAGCTTCATCGGGTGTGATCTTGCGTTCGGCCATGATGATGCCCAACGCGATCCCGATCGTGCGTGCGGAGCTTAACGCGACCGTGAGATTGGCGACCTTCGCCTCCAGGGTCGCGACGGTCGCTTCGAGTGCTGCGACGCGCTGCTCCTCAGCATCCTCTTGAGGCGGTTGAACGATCGAGACGCTCATGATCTGAACTCCCGAACACTCTGGTCGCCCGCACGGCCGACGCGCACACTACTGAGCGATTCAGCGGCGCGGGCTCCTGCTTCGCCGCTTCCTGACGATGCACAGATTCTACGAACCGTTAATCGCAGCCGCCACTAGCCGACCAGGCCGGTCCGGTGATCTCATTGCTCGCACATCGGCCAGCGTCATCAGCTACGCCCCAGAGTCAACTTCGTCGATGCCTCTGTGACGGGAAGCTGTGCGCGCCGCAGTGTCTCGTTGACGGAGTGCTGCGCATTGATGAGGGTGAGGCGGCCGCCGCGGTATTCGAGGTCCTGACGCAGGCTGCCGAGCAGCAGCACGCCGGTCTGGTCGACGAAGTTGATATCGGTGAGGTCGATGGTGATGTCGACACGGCCTGAGGTGATCAGCACGTCCACCGCTCCGCGGAGCAGTTCGACATTGAGCAAATCGAGGCTGCCACGCGCGTGTACGGTGCTGGTCCTGGTGTCGGCGTTGGCCGAGAAGGTCGAATGCCAGTTGGGTAGCTCGCCGGGTCGGTTGGGTGTTTCGTAGTCGGTCATCGGTAGTTCTCCTCACCCGGCGGCCACGGTGCGGGCCTCCGTACTTCCTCCGCGCCGCCGGGTTTCGACGTCGCGGCGAAGGGTCATTCCGTGTCCGGGCTCGGCCCGGTTCGGCTCGATCATGCCGCCGCGCGGCTGTGGCGAACCGTCGACGAGTCTCTGGTTCGAGCCGGGCGTGGTCGGCGAACCATTCGACGTGGCGCAGATTCGGCACTGCGGCGGCGATCGGCGCGTGGATCGCCGGCGCACAGTGGGCGGACACCTGCAGGTTGTGGGCCTCGGCAAGGGCGGCGCACTGGAGCCACCCGGTGTACCCACCGCAGCGGGTCGCGTCGAGTTGGAGGCAGTCCACGACTGCGGCCAGTGCCGCTGCGTCGTACACGTCAGCGGCGTACTCGCCGGCGGTGACATCGCAGCGCACCGCGTCGCGCACCGACCTTGAGCCCGCCGATGTCGTCGCTGGACACGGGCTCCTCGAACCAGGTGACGCCCAGTTCGTCCAGCCGAGCGCCTACGCGACGCGCTTGTCCCACCGAGTACGCGCCGTTCGCGTCGACCATGACCTCGACGCCGTCCCCGGCAAGGTCGCGCAGCCGTCGAACGCGGTCGAGATCGCGTGCGATGTTGTTGCCCCAGCGATTCGCCGATCTTGATCTTCATGGCGGACGTGCCCGACCGACTGCCACCACTCGACCTGCTCCTCGAGCTGACGGTCGGTGAGCGTGGTGAAGCCGCCGGAGCCGTAGATGGGTACGGCCGGGCGGCACGTTCCGAGCAGAGTGGTCAACGAGACGCCGAGCATGCGGGCCTTCAGATCCCACCAGGCGATGTCGACCGCGCTGATCGCCTGCATGACCAGGCCCTTGGTGCCGAGATTGCGGCACGCGCGATCGCATCGCGGCCCACCCCGCGGTGATGTCTTGGACATCGGCGTCACGGACGACGCCGGCCAGGTGGTGCTCGATGACACCCGCCGCAGCGGGGGAGGAGTACGTCCAGCCGAGCCCGGTCGCGCCCTCGGCATGCAGGATGACAACGACGGCAGTCGTGGCGTCCCAGGACAGGGTTCCGTCCGCCTCGCGCTCGGGGGTGTCGAAGCTACGGACGTCGACGGTCACGTCGGCGATGGTCGAAGTCATGACGAGAGCTCGGTTTGCTGCTCGGTCAGCCCACGACGGCCGAGCCGGACGAGCCGGTCTGCAGCACGTGCTGCGAGCGCCATGATCGTCAAGCGCGGGGTTGACCGCGCCCTGGGTCGGCAGTGTCGACCCGTCGACCACGTAGAGGTTCGGCATGCCGAAGACGCGGTGTGCCGCGTCGACCACACCGTCTTGGTGCCTGCGCGGCCATCCGTGCGCCGCCGACCAGGTGCGCGTAGCGGTCGATGGTGAGCACCTCGCTTGCCCCGGCCGCCTTCAGGATTGTCTCCATCGACTCGGTCGCCGCCCGAGTGAGTTGTTTGTCGTTGTCGCATTGCGAGTAGGACAGATGCGCGACGGGCAGGCCATGTCGGTCCTTCTCGTTGGCGAGCGTTACTCGGTTCGCCGGCTGAGGCAGGTACTCGCACAGCGCGCCGAGGGTGGCCCAGTGCACGTAGTCGCGAAGGTATTCGCGCAAGGTCGCGCCCCAGTGGCCTTGCGCGACGATGTGTTCTGCCCAGGTGATGGGCAGCGGGCTGACGGTTTGGATGGCCCAACCGCGCCGGTACGGTTTGCTCGGGTCGGTCTCGTAGAACTGTTCCGAGGTCACCTCCGGCGGCGGTGACTTGTACATCCTGACCTCGTCGTCGAAACGACCTGAGGTCTGCGGCGCACCCTGCACCATGATGTAGCGCCCGACCTGGTCGTGCTGGTTGCCAAGCCCTTCCGGGTGCTGTCCGGTCGCCGACAACAGCAGCAATCGCGGCGTCTCGATCGCGTAGCCGGCGACGGCAACAGCCTTCGCACGTTGATAGTGCTCGCGTCCGGCGCGCAGATAATTGACGCCGGTCACGGTGTTGGTGCGATCGTCGACGACGATCCGCGTGACCATCGAGTCGGCGCGGATCTCGGCCCCGTTCGCGAGCGCGTCCGGGATGTGGGTGATCAGTGGGCTGGCCTTGGCGTTGACCTTGCAGCCCTGCAGGCAAAAGCCGCGGTAGATGCAGTGTGGTCGATTTCCGAACCGCCCGTTGGGAATCGCGACCGGGCCGACCCGCGTCTCGATACCGGCCGCGAGCGCGCCGCGCAAGAACATCGAGCCGTTGCCACCGACCGGGTGGGCGTGGTGCGGGTACGTGTGGGGGTCACCCCATGGCCAGGGCTGGCCGGCAACCGGCAGTTCCTGTTCGATCGCTTCATAGAACGGTTTGAGGTCGCCGTAGCCGATTGGCCAGTCGGCACCGACGCCGTCGACGGAATGGGTGGTGAAGTCGGACGGGTGCAACCTCGGTGTGTAACCGGCGTAGTGGATCATCGACCCGCCCACTCCGCGGCCGGAGTTGTTCGACCCGAGCGGAACCGGGTCCTCACCGCCGATCTGGCGCGGCTCGGTCCAGTACAGCGTGTGCGCGCCGCGTTCGTCGGAGACCCAGTCGGCGTCGGGATCCCAGAACGGCCCGGCATCGAGGCAGACGACCCGCCAACCTGCTCGCGCGAGCCGCTGCGTGAGCACGCCGCCGCCGGCACCGGCGCCGACGACGACCAGATCCACCTCGTCGCCGTCGGCGTAGCGGCGCATGTCCGTGCGTAGCCGATGGTTGGTTCTGCTGCCGTCGTTGGGGATCAGCCACGCCGACTCGTTGCGTGCACGGATCTTGCGATAGTTGCTGCGGCCGCTCATGACGCAGAATCCGTCGTACCGCCGAGCAGGTCGGCATGTTCCGCGCGGGCCCGTTCGACGCGTTCGGCGAACGGCACCGGGTCGCTGTCGTCGTGGTCGGCGACCTCCCAGTGCTCGAGCGTCCCGACGCCGGGGTTGAGGTAACCGCGCGGGTACGCGGGGCCGGGAAAGCCGATCTCGTTCCATGCCCACGGGTGGGAGTAGAAGGCCGTGCACGCGTAGCGCGTCCACAGGCTCCATACGTGCGATGCGTTGCGGCCGCGCCACTTCGCGCCGTCGGCGGAGAGCTCCTGGATTGATTGCACCAACACCGCGCGCTCGGCGTCGATGAGATGGGCGAAACCACGTCCCGAGTGCTTGTCAGCGGAGTCCGCATCGAGATCGGCAAGGCTGTCGCGCCACGCCTGCCCGTCCTCAGCCATGTCGTCGTAGTGCCAGCCGTCGGTCTCGCCGATCGCCAGGCGGTTGTCGATCAGCTGCAGCACCGGCACCTTCGGCTCGCAGTCCTGCGCGAGCAACAGATCGAGCAGCGGCGCCGCGATCGCGACCTCGGCCGGTGAGAAGAACGCGAGCTGATCGGGCAGCGCGAGGCGGGCGAGCACGACGCCGGCCGTGACGTCGTCCCACGCCGAGACTTGATCGAGCACGTCGAAGCCGGGGAAGCGGCCGCGGTGTTGCGGCGTGATCGCGCGCTGGTCGGGGCTGCGGTAGGTCATCAGGCCGAGCCTGCCGGGTCCCCCTGCGGCGGGCGCCCCTCGCGACGCAGGACCGACGCAAGCAGCCCCATCCCGCCTACCAGCGAGGCGAGCAGTGGTGCGAACAGTGGCGGGCCGGCCTCGAGGTTGTATCGGGTGATGCCGCCCGGGCGTTGCGCGATCCCGCGCAGATGCAGGTAGGTGCCCTGGAGGCCGTTGGCGACGATCGCCGCAGAGCTCAGTGGCAGGACGGTGTGCGCTGCGCGGCGGGAGAACATGGCAGCGACACCGGCCGGAATCGCCGTCGGTACGACGACGATGGGCCACCACATCATCTTGTTGCCGAAGCTGGCGCCATCGTGGGACAGGTAGATCTCGCCGGCCGTGATCGCGGCGCCGGCCGCAGTCAGCGCGGACAGGGAGCGCTCGAAACGGCCGGTACGGACGTCGTGCACGGCCGTGCGGACGAGGTCGGTCGGGTCGTCCGAACCTGAGGCCTTGCGCTTGCCCATCATCGGTCGTCCTTTCGTCCGGGCAGATACTGCTGCACTTTCTGCTTGACCCCCTCCTTGACGAACCCCCACGTGTCCTCATCGCCGTGCAGTACCGCACCGGCCATCGCCTTGACCTGCGCGAACGTCGCATGCGGCGGGATCGGCGGAACGTTGGGATCGCACCGCACGTCCAGAACGGTCGGACGATCCGCGGACAGCGCCTGCTCCCACGCGCCTCCGAGCGCATCGGGGTCGTCGATGTTCGTGCCGATCAGGCCGAGGCTTCGCGCGAACGCGGCGTAGTCGACATCGGGAAGCGTCTGCGACTCCGCGAATTTCGGTGAACCCTCCATCGCGCGCATCTCCCAGGTGACCTGGTTGAGATCGTTGTTGTGCAGTACGGCGACGATCAGACGCGGGTCGGACCACTGCCGCCAGTAGTGCGCGATCGTGATCAGTTCGGCCAGGCCGTTCATCTGCATCGCGCCGTCACCGACGAACGCGATCGTGGGCCGGTCAGGGTGTGCCCACTTCGCACCGATCACGTAGGGCACCCCAGGGCCCATGGTCGCCAGCGTCCCGGACAACGATCCGCGCACGTCACCGGTGAAGCGCAGATGACGCGCGTACCAGTTGGCCGAACTGCCGGAGTCGGCCGCCACGATCGCGTTCGCCGGCAGCCGTTTGGAAAACTCGTGAAAGATGCGCATGGGGTTGACCGGGTCGGCATCGGTCATTGCCCGGCGCTCGACCGTGTTCCACCACGAGGCGACGTTGGCCTCGATCTTTTCCTGCCACGAGCGATCGGTCTTGCGCTCCAGCAACGGGATCAGCGCTTGCAGTGTCGACTTCGCGTCGCCGACGAGATTGAGTTCGTAGGGGTAGCGCATGCCGATCCACTTGCCGGACCGGTCGATCTGGATCGCGCGGGCCTGATCGAGTTCTGGCAGGAACTGCGTGTAGGGAAAGTTCGAACCGACCGTCAGGAGCGTGTCGCAGTCCATCATCATCGTGTACGAGGGGATGGTGCCGAGCAGTCCGATGGACCCGGTGACCCACGGCAGATCGTCGGGCAACACGTCCTTGCCGAGCAGCGCCTTCGCGGCGCCCGCGCCGAGCAGCTCCGCGATTTGGGTCAGTTCCGGTACGCATCCGCGCGCACCTTGACCGACGAGCAGCGCCACCTTCTCGCCCGAGTTCAGAATGTCGGCCGCGCTGCGAACCGCGGCGTCGTCGGGTATGACCGTCGCGCGGCTCATCCCGAGGCTGGACGGAACCTGTTTGAAGGCGTGCCCCGGTGCTTCGTAGGGAAGCTCGAGGACGTCGGAGGGGAAGATGATCGCGGTGGGTGCGCTCTCGTCGATGGCGATGCGGATTGCCCGGTCGATGAGGTTGGGGAGCTGCTGCGGAACGGTGCACATCTGGACGTAGTCGGAGCACACGTCCTTGTACAGGCTGAGCAGGTCCACTTCCTGCTGGTAGGAGCCACCCATCGCCGAACGCTCGGTCTGCCCGACGATGGCGACGACGGGGACATGGTCGAGCTTGGCGTCATAGAGCCCGTTGAGCAGATGAATCGCTCCGGGTCCGCTGGTGGCGGCGCACACTCCGACGCGTCCGGAGAACTTCGCGTAACCGACCGCTTCGAAGGCGGCCATCTCCTCGTGCCGGGCCTGCACGAACTCCGGGTCGTTGTCGGCACGTCCCCAGGCGGCGAGCAGTCCGTTGATCCCATCGCCGGCATAGGCGAAGACCTGGGCTGACGTCCCATTCCCGCAAGCGCGCCAGTAGCACGTCCGCCACCGTTGTGGACATGAATGATCCTTCCGCGCTGCACAGCGCGCGCGTTCGCGCGCAGGCAGGGCTGAGTCGGCGGATAGCGCATGTCGCGGTACTGGTCGACCGGCGTGCTCATGACTCCTGTACCCGCATCTACCGGTCTACTAGCGATATTTGCATTTTGCAAGTGTTTCTCGCAGACTCGTAACCATGGCCACGGGCAGTCGTTCAGCGCACCGCCGGAGCTCGACTCAGAGCGCTTCCGCCGGCGAGGTCGATGCCCTGCTCGACGCGTGCCGTTCCTTGGTTGCCATTTCCGTGCGTTCGCTCGCGGCAGTTTCCGCGCAGGTCGACATCGTGCAATTGCGAGTGCTGGTTGTGGTCGCCAGCCGCAGATCGGTGAGCCTCGGTGAGGCGGCCGACGCCACCGGAATCACGTTGTCGAAAGCGAGCCGCACGTGCGACCGACTCGTCGGGATGAGACTGCTCGCACGTGCCGATGATCCGTCCGACCGACGCACGCTGAAACTGACGTTGACCGCGGCGGGACGCCGCATCGTCGGCCGCGTGACCCAGGCGCGCCGCGACGCGATAACGCCGATGTTTGATGCGATGTCCGCTGAGCAACGTGCCGTCCTCGTTGTGGCACTTCGCCAGTTCACAGCCCGAGCGGAGCCTGAGAGCCGCGATCTGTGGGCAATGGGATGGGAAACATGAACGACAACCGAGGAAGGACTCCGATGACACGAACGGTGGTAGTGACAGGTGCTAGCGGTGGGATCGGTCGGGCCAGTGCAGTAGCCGCGGGACGCAGGGGAGACACGGTCGTGCTGCTCGCGCGAGGCGAGGCCGGTCTCGATGCGGCCGCCCGCGAGATCGAGCAGGTCGGCGGGAACGCGGTGCCGATATCGGTCGACGTCGCCGACGCTGATGCGGTGTTCGCCGCCGCTGACAAGGTCGAAGCCGACATCGGCCCGATCGACGTCTGGATCAACGACGCGTTCACCTCCGTCTTCGCACCGTTCGACAAGATCCGGCCGGAGGAGTTCCGGCGGGTCACCGAGGTCAGCTATCTCGGCTACGTCTACGGCACCATGGCGGCGCTGAAACACATGAAGCCGCGCGATCGCGGCACGATCGTCCAAGTGGGATCGGCACTCGCCTACCGCGGCATCCCGCTGCAATCGGCCTACTGCGGCGCCAAGCATGCGATCCAGGGATTCCACGAGTCGTTGCGCTGCGAACTGCTGCACGAGAAGAGCGGCGTTCACGTGACGATGGTGCAGATGCCGGCGGTGAACACCCCGCAGTTCTCCTGGGTGCTCTCCCGCCTGCCGCGCCATGCCCAACCGGTGGCGCCGATCTACCAGCCTGAGGTTGCCGCGCGCGCGGTCATGTTTGCCTCCGACCATCCACATCGTCGCGAGTACTGGGTCGGCTCGAGCACGATGGGTACGTTGGCGGCGAACGCGATCGCGCCGGGTCTGTTGGATCGCTATCTGGCCAGGACCGGCTTCGACGCGCAGCAGACCGACCAGCCCAAGGATCCCGACGCAGCCGGTCAACCTGTGGGAGCCGGCCGACCGCAGTGGCGAGCACGACTTCGGCGCGCACGGGTCTTCGACTCGAAATCGATCACGACCGACCCGCAGCTGTGGGCCTCGCAGCACCACGGCGCTGTCGCGGCCGTGGCGGCCGGTATGACCGCAGCAGCGGCCTGGTTATGGCGCACCCGCTGATGGAGGCAGGGTCGCCGTCCGCTGCTACGGCTCGCGCTGCCGCGTTGTGTCAGCTTCTCGTCGGAAGCGCCCTGTGTGCCTGGCCGGTCGAAGTGACGGGTGCGGTCGCGGGCTCCGGCAACATCCCCGCGTCGTTCGTGACCCGCGTGCTGGGCGCGCGTTCGTCGTCCAAGGTGTCGTGATCACGATCGCGCCGACGCGCGGCGTCCTGCGTGCGGGTGCCGGGGTCGACATGGCCCATGCACTCAGCTTGATCCCCCTCGTGCTTGTCGGACGGTACCGCCGCGTCGCCGCCGCCAGCATCGCCGTCGCCGCCGCGAGTGCCGCACTTGAGCTCACCGCGGCCCGAACTGCCCGATGACCGCCATGCCCCGCACGCTCGACACGGACGCAGTCGACGCCGCCCCACGTGCTTCGCGAATACGCGCTGCTCGCAGACGGAGAGCGAGGGGCAGTGGTCGGCCCTCGTGGCGACATCGTGTGGATGTGCGCGCCGCACTGGGACAGTCCATCGGTGTTCAGCACATTGATCGGTGGTCGCGGCGTGTACAGCGTGGCACCCGACGACACGTTCGTGTGGGGCGGCTCCTACGACGAGGGGTCGATGATCTGGCGTAGCCGGTGGGTCACGCGCAACGGGATCGTGGAATGCCGTGAGGCGCTCGCCTATCCGGCCGAACCTCGCCGCGTCGTCCTACTGCGACAAATTCGCGCCGTCGACTGCACGGCACGCACGACCGTCCGGCTGGCCCCGCGCGGCGCCTACGACTCCGAGCCGATGAGCGACCTACACCGTCACGACGGCGTTTGGACCGCGCGCGTCGGCCAACTCCACCTTCGACTGAGCGGTGCCGCCGACGCGCATCCGCGCGAACATCGCGAATCACTCGAGCTCCACCTCGAGGTAGAACCCGAGCACAAGCACGACCTCGTCCTCGAGATCGCCGATCAACCTCTTCCCGAACTGCCGCCCGACCCGGACGACGCGTGGCGAGCCACCGAACGAGCCTGGCGCCATGCGGTTCCTACGTTCGACGAGACGTTGAACCCACCCGACACGCGCCGCAGCTACGCCGTGCTGCGCGGACTCACCCGCCCTGGCGGCGGCATGGTCGCTGCCGCCACGACAAGCCTGCCCGAGCGTGCCGAGGCCGGGCGCAACTATGACTATCGCTACGTATGGATTCGCGACCAGTGCTACGCGGGCCAGGCGATCGCGAGCGTCGGCCCGGATCCGCTCCTCGACGACGCGGTCCACTTCGTCGCACAGCGCCTGCTCGCCGACGGCGATCGACTGGCCCCCGCCTACACCCTTGACGGCGCCGCCGTCCCCGACCAACGGCACGTGAACCTGCCGGGCTACCCCGGCGGCTACGACATCGTCGGCAACTGGGTGAACGCGCAGTTCCAACTCGATGCATTTGGTGAAGCGCTACTGCTCTTCGCGGCGGCGCAAAGCCACGACCGCCTCGACACCGATCACTGGCGCGCAGCCCGCGCGGCGGCCGACGCGATCGCAAAACGATGGACCGAACCCGACGCCGGCATCTGGGAACTGGACGACCAGGCGTGGACCCACAGCCGACTCACCGCAGCAGCCGGTCTACGGGCAATCTCCTCGGCGGCGCACGGAGACGGCAGTGCGCGCGACTGGCTTGCCCTCGCCGACCGGATCGTCGCCGACACCGCAGCACGCGCCGTCCATCCCGACGGACACTGGCAGCGCACCCCGGACGACCCGAGCCTGGACGCCGCGCTCCTGCTGGCCGGCATACGGGGAGCCACTGCACCGGACGACCCGCGCGCGCTCGCGACCTTCGAGGCCTACCTGCGCGACCTCACCCAAGACGGCTACGCCTACCGGTTCCGCCATGACCCCCGTCCCTTGGCCGATGCCGAGGGATCGTTCCTGCTGTGCGGCTTCCTCGTCGCCCTCACTCACCATCGATACGGCAACTCGGTGGCCGCCCGCAGTTGGTACGACACGACGCGCGCGGCCGTTGGGCCGCCGCAACTGTTCAGCGAGGAGTACGACGCGCAGCAACACCAGATGCGAGGAAACCTGCCACAGGCATTCGTCCACGCCCTCCACCTCGAGACCGCAAGTCGCCTCGCGACAGTCCCCTCGCACAGAACGGAACAGCCATGACCCAGCCGATTCCCCAGCCAGAACTGCTCGATCCGGACCGAATCAACCGCGACGCCCGTGAGCACTTCACGACCGACGACCACCGTGCTCGCGCAGACCTGCTGTCCCAGGCACTCGAAGATTCGTGCGCCTATGCACGTCAACTCTGGGAAACTCTCGACGCGCAACGGTCCTACCTGCTGCAGAGCCTCCCGCCTGATCCGCGCACACCCGGCACCCACGTCCTCGGAGCATCGCCCACCGGCCCTGATGACGAGCTCGGCTGGCGAAACTGGATCGGCGCGTTCGCCGCAGCAACCTCTGCCCTGTGCGGCTCGCACGGTGACTCCGGCTTCGGGCTGTCCGAGGCGCGCGCGCAAGCGCAGCTTCGACGCACGCACCGGAAATGCAACTACTGGCACATCATCCCGAGCTGCAACACGGCAAGCCGGAATCGGACTCAACCGACACTTCGCCGCCGGCGCAGCCTGCACCAGCGCCCAAGAAGAGCGCCGCGGCAAAGCTCATCGCCGGTGTGCTCGTGGGCGTGTTGGCACTACGAGGTCTGCGCCCGCGTACCCGGTTGACCCGCTAGATGGACGATGTTCGTGAATCGCGCCGACGAAGAGTCTCGACGGAGTGATCAAATGCGCTGACTCACGAGCGTCGTCGCGCTGTTCGACTGGCCCGAATCGCCGTCGTGCTCCGCAGCGCGCGCCGTTCCGCGGACTCACGATCTGCTGCTCTCGGGACTCGCCGAGACTCGCGAGCTGGAGGCGAACTGATTTCACCGACGCGTGGTCATCGCCCGCGCGGATGCGGCGACCACCACCGCGTAGACCGCGTGCTGACACAGCGAGCTGATCAGGATCCTGCGCGGCCATCGCCAAGGCGGGGGTGTTCCGCCCAGCGTAGGGAACAACGTCATCGCCATCGCCTGACACAGCAGATAGAACTCGACCGTCGCGCGTGCGGTGCCGTGCCTGCGCAGCAGTTCGATGTACTCGATTCCTACCGCCGAGCCGTAACCCCAGTGCACGAGAAGGAAGAGCGCTCGTTCTCCGGAATTGGTGTCGGGTCGGTGTCGCAGCACGGCAGCGGCGGCGGTGACAACGTGTTCGCTGGCGTCGTAGTCGACCGGCTCGTCGGAGGGCCCACGTGCGTCGACGACCGTTCCTCCTCGGTACCGGTCACGCGCGAGCTGCTCGACCTTGAGCGTCAAGGTCATCGCGCTGGTTCCAGCCAACCCGACAGCGAACCCACGGGCACCGTCGCCAAGCAGGCGTGCCAGCTTCGACTGCACGCGGGTAAGGGTAGCGGTCGGTGCGGAACTGGGCGCCGGTCCGCTGTCGGCATCGTCACCCATGGAGCGTGTCACCCGAATGACGATCAAGGCCAACAGCAACTCTCGCGGCCTGGCGTGACCCATGAGACTGCATTAGGACGCGATGCGGCGGATGGGTCGAGTACGCGAGGACGAGTGGTTTGCCAGTTCGAGTAGTCGGGTAGCACGAGAACGCCGGTTCAATCAGCAGCCACCTTCGCTCGTTCGTTCGAGAGCATTGATTGCGCTGTGGTTGCAGCTGCGGCGCTGCAAGGAGACGCGCCATGCGTGCAGTGACGTGGCAAGGCAAGCGTGAGGTGCGGGTCGACGATGTCCCCGACCCGAGGATCGACGAACCGACCGATGCGATCATTCGCGTGACCAGTACGAATATTTGCGGGTCGGACCTGCACCTGTACGAGACGCTCACGCCGTTCATGACCGCGGGCGACGTGTTGGGGCACGAGGCGATGGGCGAGGTCGTCGACGTCGGTAGCGCGGTGGACACGCTGCGTGTCGGCGATCGGATCGTCGTTCCGTTCCAGATGTCGTGCGGGCACTGCTTCATGTGCGGCGAAAAGCTGTACTCGCAGTGCGAAACGACTCAGGTGACCAAGTACGGCAGCGGCGCTGCGCTGTTCGGGTACTCGAAGCTGTACGGCCAGGTACCCGGCGGGCAGGCCGAGTACCTGCGCATTCCGCAGGCACAATTCACCCACATCAAGGTGCCCGACGGCCCACCGGACGAGCGGTTCGTCTATCTGTCGGACGTGCTGCCCACGGCCTGGCAAGCAGTCGACTACGCCGCCGTCCCCAACGGGGGAACGCTGGTGGTGCTGGGCCTTGGCCCGATCGGTGACATGGCGTCGCGGATCGCAACACACCTCGGGCATCGCGTGATCGGGATCGATCTGGTCGCCGAACGACTCGAACGCGCGCGTTCGCGTGGCGTCGAGACGATCGACCTGCGTGAGCACCACAACAACCTTGGTGACGTGGTCCGCGAACTGACCGCCGGTCGTGGCGCTGACTCGGTCATCGACGCGGTCGGGATGGAGGCGCACGGCTCGCCGCTGCCGAAGTTCGCTCAGACCGTGGCCGGGCTGCTGCCCGACGCACTCGCCAGACCGATGATGCAGAAGGTAGGGGTGGATCGTCTCGCGGCGTTGTATTCCGCGATCGACATCGTCCGGCGCGGCGGGACCATCTCGCTGTCGGGTGTATATGGCGGCGCGCGGGATCCGTTGCCGATGCTGGTCATGTTCGACAAGCAGATCCAGCTGCGCATGGGCCAGGCCAACGTCAAGAAGTACGTCGACGACATCATGCCGCTGCTCACCGATGACGACCCGCTCGGCGTGGAGTCCTTCGCCACCCACCGCCTCTCACTCAACGACGCGCCGGATGCGTACAAGTCCTTCCAGCACAAGGATGACGGCATGGTCAAGGTCGTCATGCGCCCGTGAGCAAACGATGACTGAGACAGCGGTGTCGCTTCCGGCAGGGGCATGTTCGAGACGATCTTCATAGCTGAGAATGCGCGGGGGGCGCAGCGCCGCGCGCCGCCCCGGACATAAAGCGTGATGCTGCTTCACTGTCGCCATGCCCGTCGGGACAGGCGATCGTTCTGCGCTACCCGTGGACAGGCCGCGGTGGTGGTGCTGGACCACTTCGCGCGCGCGCGTGGCGGCGATGGGTGTGGTTGCCGCAGTGGCGGCGGTTGGAACTGGCCTGCTCGGCCGGTGGGCGTATGCGCCGCTGGTGGGATGGGACGCGGCCGCGTTGGTCTTTGCGGTGTGGGTGTGGGCTGCCGCGATCATCCCGTTTTCCTCGTCGCAAACGGCCGCCCATGCCACCCGAGAAGATCCTGGCACCGCCGCTACGGACGTGATCGTGCTGGTCGCGGCCGTGGCAAGCCTTGCCGCTGTGGGGTTCATCTTGATCCAGGCGACCTCCGCGCAGGGTGCCTCGCAGGACCTGCTCGCCGGCGTCGGGGTCGGCAGCGTCGCGCTGTCCTGGTTCAGTGTGCACACTCTGTTCACGCTCAAGTACGCCCGGCTCTACTACACGGGCGTCCATGGCGGGGTGGACTTCAACCAGAAGGCCCCGCCACGCTATGTCGACTTCGCCTACCTCGCCTTCACCATCGGCATGACCTTCCAGGTCTCTGACACCGACCTGCAAACACCCACCGTGCGCGCGACCGCACTACGACACGCGTTGCTCGCCTACCTGTTCGGCGCGATCATCCTCGCCACCACCATCAACCTCATCGCCGGCCTCGGCACCAGCAGCGGGTCGAGCGGAGGCTGACTTCGTCGTCGAGATCGGCGCCATGCGCCGTGACGTGGCGGCGCTGGTTGCGCCGCGGTTCGGTCAAGGACTACACCGCGCTCAGCGCAGCTGGCCTCGTATCGCGACTTACGTCCTCTTGCGCTGAGCTCGCCTCGGCGTGACCCCGGATCTGGGAATTGCCGATCACCCGAACGCCTTCTGCGGATGTATGCGCCCGCTCAGCTCGCCGAGCTCCGGTTGTTGACCTTGTCGCCCGGCCGAAACAGCCGTTGGCAACCAACCCAAGGTCATGTCGGTCAAGCAAGTTGCGGAGAAGGTGGGGGTGTCTCGGCAGTCGCTGCATGCTTGGCTGGCGCGGTATGGAGTTGACGGCCTCATAGCCTCCGTCGATACAGCGACGGTCACTCCTCAGTCGTGGCGCTCGTCCTCATGGTCACGGTCGGTCTGGGGTTCGCCGGGCGAGTGTTGCGATTTTTCGGGCTCGGCCGCGCTCTCGTCCTGATGACTGTCCGAGTCATCAGGACGATCCGCGGCGTTGGACCACCCCCCACTTCGTCTGGCAGCTCGGGAAGATCTGGGACCTGCCTTCTCGTCACCAGGCTCGCTGGTGGTGGAGGCCTGCCCGCAGCTGCGTAGCGAAGCGCACCCGATTAGAGGCGTCTCGAGCAAGGTAGGACACCTGTATGAGCGACGAACGAGAAACGACAGCACCGCAGGACCGGCCCGACCGCGACAAAGACGACGGCGGCCTGATTCCCGACGCAGATGCCGGCCGCACTGATGCCGGCGACGTATCTGAAGACGAGGGCAACGAAGGTCACGAGGAGTACAAGACGCCATGACTCACGCACGAGTGCTCAGAGTCCGCACGGTTTCCGGTTAGCACCGGTCGGATCGTCGCAGTCCGCAACGTGGCGATGATGAGTCGTCGGGCTAATTCCGCCCGGTTGGCAGAGGAATGCTGCATTGCCGCCACGCTCACTCGGCACACCAATACATAGGTCAGACGGAGGTCACATATGACTGTCAGCTCGTTCACCGACCTACCTATCGCGGACCGGTCGCGTCGCTGGAACGGCGGCGCCGCCGAGAAACGTGTTCGGAAGTGGGCTAACGCCGTTGACGGCCCCAACTCTCGGTACCGAAAAGCCCACCTGCGGTACGACGCGGCGAAGAAGGACAACTTCACCGCTTACAAGCTGCTCATCGCCGACGTGATCGATGGCCAGCTGACCGTGGTCCCTCGGGCGGTCATCGCCGCCGCCGGCATCCTCGACGGTGCCCGCGGCGGTTTGGAGGTGCCTGACGGCGACCTACCGAGGCTTCGACGTCACCTGGCGCGCTATTACAGCAAAATGGGCGACACCCCACCCTGGTCGTAGCCCGGAGCGTCCAGGGGGTTGGAGGGCTGAACGTCATGAGCGACGCTGGGTTGGTCGTGATCGGGAGCGGGCCGGCCGCAGTGGCCGCAGCGACGGCATATCGTGATGCCGGCGGTGGCGGCCCCGTGCGACTGTTCACTACCGATGAGGACATGCCGTACGAGCGGCCACCGCTGTCAAAGGACGTGCTGCGCGGCACCGGCGATGTCGAGGACACGCTTCTGTACCAGCCCGACTATTACCGGCAGCGCAACATTGAGGTCCACCTCGCAACTCCGGTGGCGGCGCTGCTACCGAGGGAGTCCGCGATCCGGCTCGCCAACGGCCGAACCATCACCTACGCCGCCTGTGTATTGGCCACCGGCAGCATGCCGATCCGCCCTGATATACCTGGCGCGCAGGCAGCGCATGTGTTGCGCTCGCGGCGCGAGGCCATTGCGTTGGCTTCGGCAGCCAGTGACGCGACCACGGCGATCGTGGCTGGCTCGGGGTTCATCGGGTGTGAGGCAGCGGCGTCGCTGGCCGCCCGGGGCCTGATCGTGAGCATGGTGACCGAACAGGCGCGGCCACAGCAGACGCGGCTGGGGGAGTGGGCCGGCAGCCAGATCGCCGACTGGCTGCACGAGGCGGGAGTGCAGCTGCTCGGAGAGGATCGCCTGGCCGAAATCGGTGGCGGCTTCGTCCGCACCGATGCGGGGTTGCGTCTGCCCGCTGACCTGGTCTTGCTGGCCACCGGTGTGAAGCCACAAGGCGCTCTGGGCGCGGAGGCGGGACTGGCCATGCAGGGCGGCCGCGTCCGTGTCACGTCCGACATGCGCACTAGCCACCCCACCGTGTTCGCTGCGGGCGACGTGGCGTTCGCCATCAATGTCAGCGCCGGCAGGGCCATCGCGGTTGAACATTGGGGCGACGCCCTCACGATGGGCGAGATCGCTGGTCAGGGCGCGGCCGGCCGCTCGGTCGCATGGGCCCAGACACCGGGGTTCTGGTCGACGATCGGCGACCGCACCCTTAAGTACGCCGCGTGGGGCGACGGTTACGACGATGTGCGAGTCGACGCCGACGCCACAGGCCGATTCACCATCCGCTACGGCCGGCGCGGTGAACTTGTCGGCGTCCTGACTCATGATCGCGACGAGGACTACGAACAAGGCCAAGCCGACATCCAACAACGAACACCGTGGTAACGGTCGACGTCGCGGCTCCACAGCACTGATCTGCCACAGCCGCGAGCTGGCTCGTCGCCCGGTTAGGAGATTCACGGGCGCTGGTTCCGAAATCCAGGCCATGCGGACTGGAACACGCCGGTTCTTCGCGAGCCGAAACCCTCCGAAGACGGATTACGAGCGGGGTGGCCAAGCTGGGACGATCCCGATCCGATCGGGCCCCATCCGACGGCTGTGGACGGTGGCAACAAGCCATGGCGGGACGACGGCGCAGATAAGACGGCTGGCCGGGAGGGCGGCAAGCGGTCGCCGCAAAGTCGTGAATCTGTTGCGGGTGAGCAACCGGCCAGTTGCGAAGGACGCTGACATGAGGATCGGGTATCTCCTTCTTGTGAGGAGTACGGCCCGGCCGAGTTGCTCGACCAAGCCCGCAGGGCCGAACAGGCCGGATTTGAATCGCTGTGGATCTCCGACCACTTCCACCCGCGGAACGACGCGCAAGGGCAAAGCCCGTTCGTGTGGTCGATGATCGGAGCGATCAGCTAGGTCTGCGACCTAGCGATCACCACTGCGCCCACCTGTCCGACGATCCGGCACAGAGCTGGGGGCGCGCAACGTGTGCCTGGGCAGACGCATCGGAATTGCGGGATGAACTCCAACCCTGATCGGCTCACGCAGATCATCGACCGTCTCCGCGCTGAGGACTTTATCCCACCGGTCCGAACGGTAGAGGTAGCTGGCGGAGCGATCATCCGCGTGAGTGTCGCGGAGTCGGCAGACGCCGATGTTCGCGCGCGACTGACCGCTGCAATTGGGTTCGACGCGATGGGAGCGCGTTGAACGGATCAGTCGTGCTCATCACGCGCGCGGTCGGCGGCAAGGCCGGTTGGGTTCGCGATCGAGCGCGGTCAGTCTGGGGTCGGTGTTTGTCGTGGAGTTCGATACGGTTCTGCAGATTTTGCCGAATGGCGCCCTGTCCGCACCACGGCGGGTCCAGGTGCAGGTCACTTCGTTCTTTCGAGGCGGCGTCCTCATCGGTATGCAGACGAGCCGGCGAGGCTGCGCGACTTCGGCCGAGAACAACCGCTAGGGCGGTGGGCCCCCCACGCGTCCACCGCCCTAGCTCGTTGGTCTAAAGACCGTGCCGACGACGCAACTCGACTTGTCTGTGCAAATGGCTAGTCAGTTGTCCTCGATCGACATCGTCTTGTCGCGCACCCGACTCGCGTTCTGGGCGCGCTTCTTCTCCGGATCGTCCAACTTGCGGATGTCGCGCAATTCGGCGAACGGCTCGAGGTCTGCCGGCATGCCGGCCCGGATCGCCCGCTCGCGCTGAGTCTCGGCGTTAAATTCGGCACCGAGCAGGATGGCGATGTTGGTGATCCAGAGCCATACGAGGAACACGATGACCGTGGCCAGCGATCCATAGGTTTTGTTGTACGAGCCGGAGAACGACACGTACACCGCGAACAGGCCCGATGCGACCAGCCAGACCACGACGGCGATGACGCCACCCGGCGTGATCCAGGTGAAGCCGGGTTGCTTCACGTTCGGCGATGCCTTGTACAGCAACGAGAACATCAAGCTGACGATGACCAGCACCACTGGCCACTTCACGATGTCCCAGATCAGCACCGCGGTGTCGCCGATGCCGATGGCGTGCCCGATCTGAGTCGCGATCGGACCGGTCACCACGACGATGATCGCGCTGATCACCAGCATGATCACCAATGCAAGGGTCGTGAGCAGTCGCACCGGGGCGGTCTTCCAGATGGGACGACCTTCGTCCACGTCGTAGATCGCGTTCGAGGCCCGCATGAACGCGGCCACGTACCCCGAGGCCGACCAAAGCGCGATCGCGATTCCGACGATCGCGGCCAGCCCGGCCACGCCGGCTTTGCCCTGTACTTGCGAGATCACCGTGTGGAGGAAGCTGTTCACGCTGCTCGGCGCGACCTGGCCGAGGTTGTTCAAGACCTTCTGCGTCGTGGACTTACCGAGCAGGCCCATGATCGAGATGAGCACCAGCACCGCTGGGAAGATCGCGAGCACCCCGTAGTAGGTCAACGCGGCAGCGCGATCGGTCACGTCGTCGTGCTTGAACTGCTTTACCGATCGCTTCAGAACCTGAACCCACCCCGCCTTGGGAACGTCGGTCGGCCTTTCCGGTGCTACGGCGTCGTTGCGCCGGTCGGTGCTACGCGCGTGTGTCGTCATGGAGCAGTCCTCCTCAGTACTGCAGCTAGCTACTGCTGAAGCGGAGCCTTGACGTCGTCCGCGGCGGATTGGGCGTGATCAGCGGTCTGCTGTGCCGCGTCGGTGGCAGTCGACTTGACTTGCTCGGCCGCGTCCTGCAACGGCGCCTTGAGGTTCCCGACGACGTCCTGCGCCTGCTCCTTGAGCGGCTCGGCGAGGTCCTTGGCCTTCGACTCGGCCTTGGCGGCAAGCTGCTGCTCGGGTTGCGAGGCAGGGGCGAGCGAGGCCAGCAGCCATCCCACGCCAAAGGCGATGAGCCCCACGGCGACCGGGTTGCCCTGCGTCTGGTTGCGGACGGTTTGCGGAGCCGAGCTTGCCGCGTCGGAGAGATCGCCGACCTTCGAGGTCATCGCCTCGTGCGCTCCGGTTAGACCACTGCCGTCCTCACGCGAACCCATGACGCGGTCGCGCAGCGACGACGCGCTGGCCTTCACCGCATCGACGCGACGGCCGACGACCTTGCCGGGCGAGACTTTCTCGGTCAGCCGGTCGACGTTGTCGCTGAGCTGTGTGCGGGTGCGGGTGATCTCTTGCTGGATCTGATCAGGGGTGGTCATGAGTTATCTCCTGCGTTGCCTTTGATTGCGTCGGGAATCTGCGCGATGGTGTCGACCGTGCGCTCGGGCTTGGGGTGGATGCGGCGCAGCGTTCCCCGTCCCATCACGAACAGGACGGCACCGATCGCCGCCCACACGAGCGCCACGATGATCGCGGCCAGACCGATGTCCATGACGTTGGCCAGTCCCCACCACAGCGCGAACGAGGCAAACATGAGCACCATGTAGCCGGCGAAGCCTGCGCCGCCGAGCATCCCGGCGCCTTTGCCGACCTTGGCTACCTCGGCTTTCACCTCGGCCTTGGCCAACTCGACCTCTTGCCGCATCAGGGTCGACAGATCGTTGCTGACATCGGCGAACAGTTGCCCGACGGAGACATTGCCGATGTCGTCACTCGAGTCGACGGCGTTGTTCGGTGCGCTGGTCATCGAGGCGTCCCTTCGACGCTCGGCGGCGAAGCGGGTGCTGCCTGGTCGGCGTCGTCGGAATGCGCCGCCACGGCGCCGCGCGTCAAGCGTCCGGCGACCACGCCGGCAGCCAGCGCACCGAGGAGGAACGCCCCGGGACGGCGTCGTGCGAAGGTCCGGACCTCGTCGACCAGATCACCAGGTTCACGTGCATCGAGCCAGGACGCGACGGAGTGTGCGCGCTCTCCGGCTTGTCCGACCAGGTCACCGGCCAGCCCGGACTGCTCGCTGCGTTCGGACATTGACTGGAGCTCATCGGCCAGCGAGCGCAGGCTGGTGACCGCATTGCGATGCTGGGTCGCGGCTTGGTCCTTGAGCTGCGACTGCGCCTCGCCCATGACATTGCGGGCCTGCCGCTTCGTCTCGGTGGCAACGTCTTTCGCCTTATCAGTCGCGGTCTGGGCAACTTCGCCGACAGCTTGTTTGCCGGCCTGCGCGGTCTGGGCTGCCTTGTCCTTCGCCGAAGGGTCGCCGGCGTCGTCGGCGGCAGCGGGAGTGGGAGTGGTGGTGGCGGGGAACGCAGGCGGGGCCGGTGCGGCCGGCGCGGTGAGCACAGGATCGGTGTGGGGCTCCCGATATCCGGTTGAGTATCCGGTGGGCGGTTCGGTCGGGTACTGAGTCATGCGGTTCTCCAGTGGTGGAATCGGACTCGTCGACAGGCCGGAACCACGCGTGTATACGTGATGCGGGCATGGGTCGCTGACCCGTCGGGTGAGTCGTGGATCGGATGTCGCCAGGTCCGGCAACGCGGCGAAAGCCGTCGAATGAAAGTCTCGCGAGAAGGTCCTGCTCGGTGTTTGAACTAGCTCGCTTACGTCATAAGCTTCCCGCGTAAGCTCGCCCGCTAACCGGTACGGACCGTGTGTTTAGTGTTAATCCAGCGACGGTCGGGTCGGCAGTTCAGCGGGTCTGCTCGGCCGCGACGCGGTCGAGCAAATTGTCCAGGCCGGCAGCAAACTCGTCGGTGAAATGATCTTCAGTCAATCCCGGGCTCAACCGGTGAATCAACGGAAAACGGGTGCGGTCGACTCCGCCGGACGGGTCGATCCGTTCCCGAGCATCGTCGGCGTCGTCGATCGCTTCGCGGTGGGCGCTGCTGCGGGCCGGGCTGAGCGCCCCGGGTACCGGATCAGCGGGATCGACCGGATCGGTGGCGCCCGCCTCGGAGCCTTGCTGGAACGATCCGTCACCCGGCTTCGGATCGCGAAGTGCCATCGCGCTCGTCTCAAGCAGCAGGTGACCGAGCAGGAAACCATTGAACGTCCGATAGGTGAAAAGGGTCTGCTCGTCGGTGAATCCTTCATCCACTAGGCCGGTGAGCATGGCTTCGACCCAGCGCAACGAGCGCAGCGGCGGGTTGATCCACGGCGCGCCCGGTGGGCGCGTGGCGACGAGCGGGAACGCGTGCGGGTGGGCCAGGGCGTATCTGCGCACGCCCCAGGCCAACCGTTGCAGGTAGTCGCGCCACCCGTGGGTCGGATGCAGATGTACTTCAGGATCGGCGGCGAGCTCGTCGACAATGCGCTCGACGACGATGTCGAACAGCTCCTCGCGGCTGGATACGTAGCGATACAACGACATGGCCCGCACGCCGAGGCGTTCACCGACCAAGCGCATCGACGCCATCGCAATGCCCTGCTCATCGATGAGGGAAACGGTCTCTGTCACGATGCGATCAAGCGACAGCCGACGTGACGCTGCGCGTCCGCCTCCTCCGTCGTCGCCTTCCATATCGACATCATGTTCTCACCTGGTCGATCCCAAGGACATGAGGAGATCGGCAATGACCACGTGTCGAGTCGCGACATCCGGAGTCGAGGCGCAGCAGTCGAACGAGTTCACCGATCACCCGCCAGAACGAATTTGTGCAGCGCCGTCGATCGGGAAGCCGCGCATAGAGGGCTAAGCGCGCTTCGCGGGGACGGCAATGGCTTGGTACCTCGCTGCTAAAGGCATGCGGTCAGAGGCCAGCGCAGGAGCCACAGTTGATCGGTTTCCAACACCCGGGCCGACGGCGCGTCGACGCTGTGACGTCATCGGCGTCGACGTCTACTGTGACCTCATGCCCGGATCGACGATCGTCCACTTCTAAGCTCTGGCAATGCCGCGCGATCATCATGGCGGCCGAACATAGCGATAGAAGATCCACCGTTCGCGTGGCTGGGAATCAGCTGGTGGCGGCCGGGGTGCCCTTCCCGTGCGGGTTCCGTTCGCTCGCGATTGCCCGCCATTCCAACGACCGGCTTTCGGCGGATCCGGTGGTTGATCTCGGTCTCCGGTGGCGACCGCATAGTCATCTTTTAGTCATCCAATACTGCTGTGAACGATCACGACTGCTCGTGTAACGAACGCTCGACCGCCAGGATTCTCTCGACTACCGTCGATGATCGTCACTAGCCAACGACCGCGATGTGGCTCGAAGGGTTGGTGGTTCGAGTCCACCCGGGGGAGCTGGATGGCCGGCCCGACCAGATGGCCGCGTCGGGGAAACTCGGCCCAGCTATGCGTGGTCGCGCAGCGCACGGCGATCATATTTTCGCCCTTCCTCGCCGACCAATGTCGCGGCACCGTCCGGGATGTCTGTCCCAGATTTCTGGGGCTCACGCCGACACCTGGTCGCCGTGGGGCGGGCTGCGGAACCGGGAGTTCAGATTGCATCGAACCTGTCGTGCCAGTTCACCGAGCCGGGGAGTTGTCACGACACGCAACTGGAGCATCGCGGCGCCCGCTCACCCCGACGATTTCACCGACAAGCACACCTGGCTGTCGTCCGCGCCTGAGTCGGGGTTCGTTCAGATCCCGATGGCTGGATGGCGAGACGCCGCCGGAGTGGAAGTCATTCGTGGTCAGACCCGGTTTCGGTCGGCCGGCGAGTAGATCCTCCAGTGCTGGCTGTTCGTGTCAGGGACCGTGTGCAGTCGGCGATCTCAGCACCAATCTCGGGGTGGTCCCGGAGCCGGTCTGCCTCGACTTCGCCGATGATGTGTTGACCCGGGCGGAGAGCAGGAATTGGGCAGTGAGTGCAGGCACGCGACAGAGCAGCACCAGCAGGCGATCGTCGGTCGCGCGGTGGTGGGTTCACGTCGGGCTCATCGTCACAGCTGCTGTGTCACTGGTCCTGGAGCCGGCGCTGAGCTTGCACATTCTGATCGGGCTCGTGTTCGTCGGGCTCGTCGTGGCCCACCTCGTCCAGCGCCGCCGGGTATCGGCGAGCCTGCTCAAGCGGTTGGGTTATCCCGGCACCTGGCTGCAGGCCTCAGGACGCCTCGCGGTCGCCGACTCCGCATTGGCCGCCGTGACTGTGGTCATGCTCGCCTCGGGTCTGTGGGATTGGTTGTCCGGTCACCCAACAAAGCTTCGTTGGCATGCGATCTCTGGTGTCATCCTCACCGGGTTCCTTATCGGGCACACGCTGCGCCGCCGGGGGAGGCTGCGTTCCTCTCGAATCCGCTAGCCCTGCGCTGAGGGAGCGTCGGTGACAGAGGTCGGCCCCAACTCCTGCAGTGTCAGAGATCGGGGAGAACGCGCGCGCCCGTCACGTCGCCCAGGAGGGCAACATCCCCGAAGGGTGGACCGTCTGGGCGACCGGACATCGAGGCGATCGCAATGAGTCAGCGCTGCGGGGGGCATTCAACCTGTGCCCAACGACGCAGCGAGACTCGGTTGCGACTCGGTGAGCGGGAGGAGATTTCGCGGGGGGCTCGCGGCGGAGTTCTCGGCGCGTGCGATAGCTGCGGGTTTGGGTCAGGCACTGTGCTGGAGGACGCGACGCGACGACCGTGTCGCCGGGCCTTCCGGCATGAGCGGGTCAGTATGCGCGAGATCGGCGTAGCCGCGGCGGTCGGCCGTCGGGATCGGCGAAGGCACGGTAGAGCGGCGCAGCCCACGTGCGCGTGGCGCGCGACATCGGCGGCAGGGCGTAGGGGCGCAGCCGGCCGCGGGGCCGCTCTGCGCGGCGTCCGGTGTCGTGCCAGGCCTGTAACCGATGCGCACTGGCGCGGATCGCCTCGAAGGCGCTGTGTGGATCGAGGAGGTCGGCGTCGTCGCCGTCGTCGCGGTCGAGATGTTCGCGCGCGAGGTCGAGCCGAAGCTCGCGAGCAAAGCGCCGGGCGCCGTCGCCGAAGCGGTCGATTTCCTGCGGTGCTCGGTGGTCTGCAGCAGCGTCGACCACCGCGCAGGACAGCTCGGAGTCGTGGGTCCAGGAGCGGCGGTTGATGTTGTCCGACCCGACCGACGCCCAGACGTCGTCGACGACGCACACCTTGGCATGTACGTAGACGGGGAGGCCCACGTGGTTCTCGATGCCGTACACGGCTACACGATCACCACCTGCGGCGTACACGGTATGCAAGGCGTCTTCGCGGCCGACGAGGTTCATCGGTGACGAGATGCGGCCGTCCTGGTCGGGGAAGTGGGGGATGACCGCGATCAGGTGTAGCTCGGGGTTGGCGGCCAATGCCCGGGCGAAGCAGCCGACGACCTCGGTCGACCAGAAGTACTGATCCTCGAGGTAGATGAGCCGGTTTGCCCGCTCGATCACGCGCTCGTAGGCACGGGCCACGCTTCGTTCGCCCTCGGGCGCGAACGGATATCGGCGCGTGCGGCCGAGGTAGGGGTAGGTGCGCAGGATCTGCACGTGCGCGCTGCCGAGCTGGGCTGGGTCGGCGAGCCGGCGGGGTAGGCGTCCGGCCGATCGGTCGTCGCGGCGAAACAGTTGACTTGCGCGGTCGACCGGGTTGCGGGTCAGCGGTTGCGGATCGTCCCAGCGCTCGCGAAAGACGGTCTCGACGTCACCCACGGCCGGCCCGCGGACGGCGAGTTGGATGTCATGCCACGCGGGTCTGGGGCCGTACACCGAGGCGATCGGATTGGGCTGCGGATCGCCGTGGTGGGCGGCAGTGTCGTGTCGGCTGTGGCATAGATCGATTCCGCCGACGAACGCGACATCAAGTTCGGGACGATCCGCATGTCGCAACACCACGAACTTCTGGTGGTGCGATCCGCCCGGACGCACTCGCATGTCAAGCAGGCACTCACCGCCGGCCGCTTCGATCTGCTCACCGAGGTGACGGTTCTGTTGTTCGCTGAACGCGAGACGGTCGAGATGGGAGCGCCAAATCAGGCCCTTGACGACGACACCCCGCGATGCCGCCGCGCTGAAGACGTCAGAGACCGCGGTGCCCGGACCGTCCAACAACTCTCCGGGGTCGCCACGCCAGTCCGTGAACATGAGCAGGTCGCCCGCCCGCATCAGCGACACGCATCGCAGCAGTTCGGGAAAGTAACTGCCTCCGTGCACAAGCGGCCTGACGTCGTTGCCGCTCGACCACGCCAGCCCGTCACCATGCCGACGATCCAACTCCGTCGCGTCGTTTCCCCGGGCCTGCGCGGTGAGCAACCAATCGGTGACCGCCATCTGCCCATCTAAGCCGGGCAACCGACGCCACGCCCTCGCGGGGCGCGTTGGCCCACACGGGCCGAGCGTGGACCGGCGTCTGGCGTATTGCCGTGACTCAGAGGATCTTGTCAGCGTTCGATGGCTATGGTCGCGCGCAGCGGCCCGATCTCACCCTCCCGAGATCGGGCCGCCGCACTTAACAACCACGGGCGAGAACCTTTCATTGATGACGCTGAGAGGCGTGGCTGAGGGTTCGCACGGCCGACGTGATTGTTTCGCTCGCGTGGGCATGACTTGAGTGCCGGCCCCGCACGCGTTGGAGCGCGGGGGCGACCAGCGTGCGGGGACCGGCAACACAGTAGCCGTAGCGCTGGCGCATCGACGGCAACACCTGTGTGGCAGGCATCCCGGTTCGGTGCAACCTTGAAAGCCTCACCCCAAGGGATGTTCGCCCTAACGGAGGGCTGGCGTCGCAAATTCAACCCACACGGACGTGGGCAGGCGGTTGGGCGAAACAGCGTGTCTGAACCGTCCACGGCCGCGCCGGGACGGTACGCGGAGATCTTCCGAGTGACTCCTGGGGATTACCCGGTGCGGAAGGTGGCCCGGCGCAGTCGCACGTCCGCGCGGGGGCGCTCGGCAGAAAGGAGTATCCATGCTTCGCGAAGAGCTATCCCGGTTGTTCACCGTCGGTGAGCGACATCGCCGCCTTTTTGCCCGACTGGTACTGGCCGCGATCCTGTCCATTGGTGTCTTCGTCGTCGGCACGTTGCTTATCTGGGCGTTCGAAACCGGGAAGAAAGGTGGCCAGATACACGGACTCGGTGACGCCGCCTTCTTCACCGGCGTTCAGTTGTTGACCGTGTCCTCGTCCATGACGAACCCGGTGACCGCCGCGGGCAAGGTAATCGATGTGATTCTTGAGGTCTGGGCGATCTTCGTTGTGACCGCTGTCGCCGGCAGTTTCGCTACCTTCTTCAGCTCAGGGGACGCCAGTCAATGATCAACCCCGTGCCTCATTGCCCAGATCACAGGAGCGCTCGAACGCGCCACGCCAAGTCGAAATCTAACTCCCGGCTCGCAGACAAGGTCTTCGCTGGTTAGGCGTGTCATTCATCCAATGCAATGACCAACAATCGGAGTCGTGCGCCCACGAGACTGAGTGGTGAACTGGGTAGCCGATCTGGGCAAGCTCCCGCGCGACGAGAGGAGCATGATGTCCGACCTTGAATCCCGGGACCTGCCGTTTAAGGATGACAACGACGAGCCCCAGGGTGTCCCTGTCGCGGATCCCGACGCGGTCGCTGAGGCGGATGAAGATGCTGCCGAGGACGACGTCGATGACCGCACAGACGTCGTCACGGAGGACCAAAATCCGTAGCAGAGTCTGGCGAGGTCGATTGCGGCACAAACCCATCGCGCTTTTCTCACTTCTGCGGCCGCAGCGCTCGTCGGTTGACAGTGCCGCCGGAAAGGGCGTCGTCAGCGATGGGGCGTCTTCGGGGCGATCTGACTTCGGCCCCTGCGGCGCTGTCTGACCGGGGCCGGCCTTTAGAGTGTGGCGGCGACCAGCGGCTGCGTCACATCGCTCCGGGGCACCAGCCGAGGTCGGCACCGGTCGAGTCATAGCGCTTGGCGGCGTCGCAACGAGTTGAGCGCGATCCATCCGAGCGGGACGGGAATCCAGAATGTCGCAAGCCGGAACAACAGAACCGCGCTGACCGCGGGCGAGCTCGCCATCCCGGCGGCGACCAGTCCGGTAGAGAGGGCGACCTCGACGGCGCCGAGGCCGCCGGGTGTCGGCGCTAGGGAACCGATCGCCGCACCGGCGAGGTACACCACTGCGACGGCGGTGTACGCGACGGGTCCGTGGAAGGCCTGCACCGCGCACCACAGCGCGGCAATATAGGCGGCATTGAGCAACATCGCGCCCGAGATGGCTTCAGCCAATTTGATCGGGTTGCTGAACAGCGTGAGCAAGCGGGGAAGTGCTTCTCGAAGCGGCGGAAGGATCCGTGCTGCGACGACGCGGCGAACCGCCGGAACGGCTAGCGCCAGCAGCCCCACCGCGGCAAGGGCGCCAAGGGCGATGAAGGCCCATCCCGGCACCGGCAACGCGTGGGTCGCCGAGGCCCCTGTCACCGCGGCAAATCCGAGCAGCAGCACGATGTGGGCGCCCGCATTAACGACCTGCGCCATGCCAAGGCTGGTCGCAGCTGCCGTGGTGCTCAGCTGCGCCCTCCGCAGGTAGCGGACGTTGACAGCTAGACCACCTATGGACGGGGGCGTGATGAATCCGGCGAACGATGCCGCCAGTTGGGCGAGCACGGTGCGGCCGAACGAGAGCTTTTCGCGGACATAGCCGATCAGCGACAGCGCCGCGGCGAAGTAAGTCACCGCGGATGCCGCGACGATCAACGGCACCCATCGCCAGTCGGCCGACACGAGAACCGAGGACAAGTGCACGCGGCCCACCTGCCCGATCAGCAGATAGCCGGCCACGAGCAAGGCCACCACGGACATGATCGCTCGCGGACGGATGCGCTCGAGTCGCGCCAGCTCCGGCACTGGACCCGACGTTGCGCCCTGGACTTGCTCGCGCACGGCGTCGAGCAACTCCGGGTCGTGATTGAGATCGCGGCGAAGACCGCCAGGTAGCACAACAGGTTGCAGCACCGGAAGGACGGCGAGCAACCCCGCTTGGCCCAACGCTTCGCGTGCGGCTGCCACGGCTCGTTCGGGCCCGGCAAGAACCGCGCAGGTGGCCAGCAGCTGAGCCCGATCGACGTTGACCTGCAGATCTGTGGCGAACGCCGTGCCGCCGGTAGCGATAGGGAGCACGACCTGACCGGCATCGTCGGTGCCGATTGTGTGCGGAGCCAGTCCGCGGTGCGTGACCTGGCGCGCGTGGAGCCGCCCCACCGACGTCCACAGGTCGGCAAGTTGCGCGTCACTCGGTTCGCGCAGCGGGTACGTATCGCGTGCCAGATACGCCAGCACCACAGTGTCGCGACCGCACACGACAGCGGAGAGCAGACGCGGTGTAGCGACCTCAGCGGCTTCGGCGGCCATTGCCAATAGGGTGCGCCGTTGCGCAACCAGCTCCAAAGACAGGCCGGCAGCCGGCGCAATCTCGGTGCGGACGCGGATCAACCGATACAGCGTCTGCAAAACCCCTGTCGCGAGAAGATCTCGGTCGAGGGTATGCAACGTGAGCCGTGTCCCGTCGCTCGTCGTGGCCGTATAGACACGGCTGGTGTCGCGCAGGCCAGCGACCCGCTCCATGCGCACGATAGACAGCCCACGGCCGGACAGATGAGCGGCCAGTTCCGTGCCGCTGGGCTGCGTATTGGGTTGTCCCGCGACATAGCGCGCAGCCACCCCAATCAACGCTCCGACCACACCGCTCGACAGCAGCGAGAGCAGCGATGCCTGGGTGCCAATGAACGCCGACACCACGTACACCAGCGTGACGCCCAGCACCAGCAGTCGACGCGGCCGCGGAGACGCCAGACCGAGCACAGCGACGAAGGCCAGCAGCGCGGCAAGGTAGGCATCGAGTGGTTGTAGATCATGCGCCGCCGCGGCGTCCGGTAACAGCGACTTGAACAGCGACGTCGCTTTGATCCAGTGCAGCACCCCGACCAGGCCCTCGACAACGGCGAGCGCCAGCACACCACACACCACGGCCTCGACGAGCCGACGCGTATGCCCGCGCCATACCTCGCTGACCATCATGGCCAGTGGCAGCGCCAGCGCGGCGAAGAAGCCCACTGCCGTCGTCGTGTGAAGAACGAACGGGGGAACCGCCCGGACCAAACGGGCCACGTCGACATCGATGCCATGCCACGTAGCCGAGCCGATCGTTCCCAGAACGGCGAGCAGCACCAGCACCAGCACCAGCCCCACCAGGCGAACTAAGTCGACCGGCCGGCGAAGCCTGCTTGGCAGAACATCGACCACCGCAACCGGCATCCCGGGGACGTGCGGGTCTTCGATCACCGAGTCATTCTTCCCCGCTCGCTGCGCCGGCCTCGACGGGCACCGCGCGATCCGCAATCAGTTCCTCTACAGAACGCAGGGTCGCCGTGCGAACCGTGCTCCCTGTGAGATCCCGTCGGGGTGTTTGGGATCTCTTAGGCGTATGTGGACAGACTGAACGTCAGGTCCTCTCGTAACACACGGGTGTCCGGCCGCCCTCGAGGAGGGCGATCGAATGTTGCGCGCGCTCACCGCCATCGTGGCGTCGTGTCTTCTCGCGTCATGCACCGTTCCGATTGCGCGGCCTCCTGACGTGCCCGGTCCCACGGTGGCGCGGGCGCCGGGCCTTGCCGGCCCGGTCACCTATGACCGGCCGGTTTCGCCGTCTGCCCGGCTCGACAAGACCGCGCCGACACCCTCTGCGAACCTCGCCGGGTCACCGTGGCGCATCGTCCCGCGCCAAGGTGGTGGCATCGCCGGGTACGCCGATCCGATCAGCGTGGCGCCGGGCCAGTCGGTGACGCTCTATGTTTCGGCGTCGGCGCCGTCGTTTCGGGTGCGTGCCTACCGGATGGGTTGGTATCGGGGCGTCGAAGGGCGGCAGGTGTGGCGATCGGCAACCATCCAGACCGATGTTCAACCGCCCCCGGTGGTTATGCCGTCTGGCACCAATACCGTTGAGACCTTTTGGCACCCGTCGCTGACTGTGTCCACGCGTGGCTGGGCGCCGGGTGATTACTTGTTCCGGCTGGACTCCTCGACCGGGCACCGCAGTTTTGTTCCGATGACTGTGCGCGCGGTATCCGCGCGAGGCAAGGTCGTCATCATCAGTCCGGTCACGACCTGGCAGGCCTACGACACGTGGGGCTGCTGCGACCTGTATCAGGGCGGCGACGGCAGCTTCGATACGCGCTCCCGAGCGGTGTCCTTCGACCGGCCCTATGCGAGCGAGAACGGTGCCGGTGGATTCCTGCGCGGCCAGCTGGGTGTAGTGGCCGAAGCCGAGCGGCTGCGACTGTCATTGGATTACGTCACCGACATCGACTTGCAAACGATTCCCCATCTGCTCGCTGGCGCGCGTGCCGTCGTGTCGATGGGTCATGACGAATATTGGTCGCCGCGAATGCGGGCAGTGCTCACTGCCGCTCGCGATGCCGGCACCAACCTTGCCTTCCTCGGCGCGAACGCGATCTTTCGGCGCATCCGTCTCGGGCGCACACATCTCGGACCTGACCGGTCGGTCGTCAATTACAAGGTGGCCGAAGAAGATCCGCTCTACGGGCACGACGATGCCGCTGTTACAGCGAACTGGCCCGCCGCGCCGGATGCCCGTCCCGAATCGAGCTTGCTGGGCGCGCAGTACGCCTGTTTGCCGGATACGGCTCACGAGCCCGGCGTAGTTGTCGACCCTGTCCGGTGGCTGTTTGCAGGCACCCATGTGCATGTGGGCGATCGGCTTCCGGGCCTGGTCGGCACCGAAACCGATGCGGTTCAGCTCGGCTATCCCACCCCGCGTCCGATGCAGGTCCTGCTGCACTCACCGACCGACTGCCCGAACGGCACACCGAGCTTCGCCGACACCACTTACTACACAGCTCCCAGCGGTGCCGATGTGTTCGACGCCGGCACCATCGCGTGGTCGTGCGCGGTCGCGTCGATCTGTTCGGCGGTGCGCGAGGTGACGCATCGGGTCGTGCGTGCCGTCACCGACAACCTGCTCACTGCCTTTGCCGCGGGTCCGGCCGGTCTTTTGCACCCCGCCCGCGACAATCTCGTCCGGCTCGGGATTAGCGGCTGACGGCTTGGGAAGAACGCGCAGTGGGAAGAGTTCGACGCGATCCTCACCGCGAGATGGATGAACCGCCGACCTCTGGGGTGTTCCTCGCCGAGTGCCTGCGGTCTTCGAATTCGCTAGCAGGTTGGAACGCATCTCCGCGCAGCGTCGCGCACGATCTGATGTTCGGCTTTGGATCAAGTCGTCGAAGCGGCCGCGAGGGGCACTATGTGCGGTATGGAATCTGATGGCAAATGGCTGGACGCGGAGGTCATCCATCGGCGAGTGGCCAAAGGTGAAAACCGGCTACCGCCCGCGCTAGCCGTCGTTGTCGCCGCCCTTGCCTACGCATTGTTGCCGGACACGTTGCTGTTCGCTCCCCGCCTCGTCCTCCCCGCGCTTGAAGTCGCTTTGCTTATCGCGTTGCTGATCACGAATCCTCGTCGCATGGTCCGTCAGACGCGCTGGTCTCGCGCCGTCTCCGTTGTGCTCGTCGGCATAGTGATCACAACAAACCTGATCGCGCTGGGCCTGCTCATCCATTCACTCGCCACCGCCAGAGCGCAGGGCACTAGTCTGCTGGTGGCCGCGATGCAGGTTTGGCTGACAAACGTCATCGGCTTCGGCCTGTTGTTCTGGGAGCTCGACCGAGGCGGGCCGGTTACCCGCCGGGAGGCCCGTCGCGACAAGCTCCCGGCGGCTGACTGGCGGTTCTCCCAGGACGAGAACGACGATGCAATTGTCGAGGTCGCGGCGACCTCAAGCGCGGAATCGGGGTGGATCCCCATCTTTCTCGACTATCTCTACCTGTCGGTGACAAATTCCAGCGCGTTCAGTCCTACTGACACCATGCCCTTGACCAACCGCGCGAAGATGCTGATGTCCATTGAAGCGACTGCAGCCCTGGCGACATCGCTGCTGATCATCGCGCGCGCGGTCGGCTCCCTGGGTACTGGCGGGTAAATGCGGCGCGCTTTCCCGGCGCTGTGGTCGGCAGTGCCGCGGTCGAGCGGGCGCCCCGGGTGCAACCAAGACCACTTCGACACCATCGCCGCCGAACTCAACGACCGACCTCGACAACCCTCGACTTCAAGACACGATCCGAAGCTATGGCAGAGGTGTTGCGCTGATCGCCTGAACCCACAGGCCGATCCGGTCGTTTGATCTTAATCGCTGTGGCGGCCGCAAAGCATCTTTTAGTCATTCAATACTGCTGTGAGTGGTCATGACTGCTCGTGAGTGACCAACGCTCGACTGCCCAGAATCCCTCGGCTACCGTCGGTGATCGTCACTGACCAACGACCGCGGTGTGGCT
>CAVWSE010000027.1:0-124822 GCA_963757455.1 uncultured Actinomycetota bacterium | reverse complement strand
CGAAGGGTTACTGGTTCGAGTCCCAGTCGGGGGGAGCAATGCCAGGAAGTACCGGTACGTCAAGCGGCTGCAGTAACGTGTCCAGCAACTGTTTCGCGCCCACGCGAAGTGTCCGGTACCCACAGTTGGAACCCCAGAAGACGGGGGCTGCAACTGCACGCCGGGACGAGGTCTCTTCAGACACCTTTACTCATCAGAAATCGTGGCAGTCGGGCAGTAGGCAGTCGACTGTTGCGGTCGAGAGGGTCCGCTCGTTGGCGCGCGGCCGCGGGAAATCACAAGGCGAAGTCCCGGTGATGTACGAAACGGCCCTCAGCGATGCGCGCAGACTCGATCGCGCCGCGGCAGATCCAGCCTGCTGCTGCTGCGGCGGGGCGTGCGTGCACACCGGGGCGGCACATCGACGCGCAAGGGAGGCGTCACTCGGTATTGCGCGCGACGCGCATGCGGCGAAGGGGGTGTCGATGTCGATCTCGTTGATCATCGGCTACCGCGCTCTGAGCTGTGGTGCTCACCGCGACCTCCTGTCGCCGGTTGCGGACGCGAAAGCGCACAGGCAAGTGGGTTGGTAATGCCTTCCGATCAAGTCGAAATGCTGCCCCCGAATACGCAGCCGAGCGAATCCGTCTGACGATGGGCGAGCTGCCCGCCGCGGAACGTCGGGTCGCTCGCGCACTTCTGAGTGAGTATCCGACCGCGGGTCTGGAACCTATCGCGCAGTTGGCCGACCGCGCGGGGGTAAGCGCACCGACCGTGACCCGATACATCGCTCGTCTCGGGTATGCCGGTTTCCGCGAATTTCAGCAGTCGCTGCGTGGGGAGTTGCAGGCGCGGACGGCAAGCCCTATGTCGACTGCGCCGAAGTATCGGGCGAAGACAGCGCCGGCCGGAGTGCTCGACGACACGGCCAGCGTCGGCGCGGACCTGCTGCTCACCTCGTTCCGGGCGCTGCCGCCGAGTGAGTTCGAC
The DNA here is from genome assembly GCA_963757455.1 of uncultured Actinomycetota bacterium. Lineage (GTDB taxonomy): Bacteria > Actinomycetota > Actinomycetes > Mycobacteriales > Jatrophihabitantaceae > RYN-133. Next base: position 123,853 of record CAVWSE010000027.1, on the reverse strand, counting down.
ATGGCTGTCGAACTGCTCGCTACGTCCCGGCTGCGCATCACGAGCGTCGGCGGGCGGTTCTCCCACGTGCTGGCCGAACTGCTCGATCTGCACTTGCGGATGATGCGCCCGAACACGCAGTGGCGGCTCGCCTCAGCCGAAGCGATCACCATGGTGCGCGTCGAATCCGACCGCCACGACGCGTTCGCCGTGTTCGACTTCCGGCGGTATCAGCGCGACGTGGTCAATCTCGCTCGGGTGGCGCATGACCGCGGAGCAAAGATCGTCCTGATCACGGACGCATGGCTGTCGCCGATCGCGGAATTCGCAGAAGTAGTGCTTCCCCTGCGCACCGACAACGCATCGGGCGACAGTCTCGTGCCGGCCGTAGCGCTGGTCGAGGCATTGGCGACCGCCACGTTCGCCAGGCTGGGTCCGGCCGCTGAGGCGCGCGTCGCGTCCCTCGATCACGACTTCGGCGGCATGACCTAGATCCGAAACGCCAATTTCATCAACTGCACTTGACACAGCAATTGAAAGTACAGTTTCCTGGCGCCGAACGCTGATCCGTCGGTAATCCGTCGTAGGGGGCCCGCTGATGTCCGAGATCCTGTCCGGCAAGCACAAGCTGCGTCTGTGGGAGGCCCTAGCGCTCTCGGTCGGGTTGATGGCTCCTACGCTCGCGATGGCGCTCAACGGCGTCGGCGTGGCCGGGCTGGTCGGCAAGTCGGTGCCGCTCGTGTTCGTAGTTGGGCTTCCTCGGCGTCGCGCTGGTCGCGTACGGGTTCGTCCGACTGACCAGGTATTTCAACCACGCCGGCTCCGTGTATGCCCTCGCGGGTGCGACCATCGGCCCACGGGCCGGCTTTTTCGGTGGGTTCGCCCTCATCGGCACCTACGGGTTCTTCGCCGTCAGCACACTCGCGGCTACGGGCGTATTCCTCAACGCGTTCTTGGACGAGGTGGGCTGGCACGTCCATCCCTCCTGGCTGCTTGCCGCGGTGGTCGCGAACATCATCGTCGTATTGCTGAACATGCGAGAGTCGCGCGTGACGGCGCGCACCTTGTTCACGGCCGAAGGCATCGGGATCATCACGATGCTGTTCCTCTGTGTCGTGATCGTTGCGCGCGTCGCCTCGGGAGATGCGCCGGGCCATCAGAAGTTGGACTTCTCCGCCTTCGCACCGGGCCATACCAGCACGAGCACGTTACTCACCGCGACGGTTTTCGCGTTCTTGTCGTGGGCCGGGTTCGAAGCGTGTGCTGCGCTCGGAGAGGAGACCGACAACCCGCGACGCAACATCCCAGGTGCGTTGGTCGGCGCTCTGCTGATCACCGGCGTGCTGTTCGTGTTCGTCATGTTCGCCCAGACCGTGGGATTCGGTACGGACGCCAAAGGAACAGCCGCATTCGCCTCGTCGCAGTCTTCACTGGTCGACCTCGGCAAGATGTATCTCGACTCGGCGGTGGGGTCGATCCTCGCGTTCACCGCGCTGCTGTCGTCGATCGCCTCGATCCTCGGCTCGACCACCGCCTGCAGCCGATTGGTCTTCGCGCTCGGCCGCGACGGCTTCGGCCCGAAGGCGCTCGCGCGCACAGACAAGCGAACCGGCGCGCCGACCGTCGCAGTGCTTACCGTGGCGACGGTGACGATGGTGGCAGCGATCGGCTTCTGGGCGAAGGGATCGAGCCCGTTCAACGTCTACTACTGGACGGCGACGCTGGGCGTGCTGTGCCTGCTGGTCGTGTACGCAGTCGCAGCGGCCGGCGTCATCGTGTTCACGCTGCGCGGCAAGGGCAACATCGCGAAGTGGGAGACCGTCATCCCCGCGCTGGCTGTCGTCTATCTGGTCTACGTCTTCTACAAGCAATCTGTCGGCCAGCCGGACCCGTTCAATCGACTGCCGTATATCGCAGGTGCGTGGTGCCTGATCGGCGTCGCTATCGTTCTGGTCGCGCCCGGATTGGCTCGCCGTATCGGTGACCGGCTGTCGGCCGAACTCGCCCGGACCGGATCGGACGTCGAGGAAATGGAGCGTCCAGGCTTGGCTCGCGAAGACTTGGAGCCTGCGTGAGCGATCCCGCCGCTGCGCCGTTGGCTTTCATCGCTACGTGCGACCTGTCGGCCGTGCTCCGCGGCCGGTCAGTGCCTGCCGCTGCCGCCAGTGACGCGCTACGCAACGGCGTCGGATGGGTGCCCGCCAACCTCGCGATCAACTCCGCCGGTCACCTCGCCTCGGAAGAGCTGTTCGGCTCATGCGATGACCTACGGCTGATGCCCGATGCGAGCAGTCGAAGCACCATCGTCCCCGACGACCGGACACCGGCTGTCGACGTCTACCTCGCTGATCAGACGGAGATCGACGGCTCGCCCTGGGCGGGCTGCCCGCGCACGTTCCTGAGGGATTCGCTCGCCGAGCTCAACGCGGCCGGTCTGACCGTGTCCGCAGCGTTCGAGCACGAATTCACGCTCACCGGGATCGACGCTCCGCAGCCGTTCTCCTTCACCCGGTTCCGGTCCGCCGAGCCGTTCGGCACCGAGCTCGTCGCGCTGTTGGACTCTGCCGGCCTGGAGCCGGAGACGTGGCTTCCCGAGTACGGGCGGGGTCAGTACGAGATCACGGTGCGGCCGGCGGCAGGTCTGGCGGCGGCCGATCGCGCGGTGCTGCTTCGCGAGCTGGTGCGCGATCTCGCGCGACGTCGGGGGCACCGGGCGTCATTCGCTCCGCTGCCTGAGCCGGGGGACGTCGGTAATGGGGTTCACGTGCACCTGTCGCTGCACGACCGCGAAGGCCGACCTGCCCTGTACGACCCGGATCGGCCCGGGCGGTTGTCCGAGCTCGGCGGGGCATTCGCCGCAGGAATCGTTACCCATGCCCCCGGGCTGGCTGCGATCACGGCGGCGTCACCGGCGTCCTACCTGCGCCTGGTTCCGCACCAGTGGAGCGTGGGCGGCATGTACCTGGCCGACCGCGATCGTGAGGCATTGCTGCGGATCGCGCCCACGCCAGGACCGGCCGAGGGCTGGGGAAGCCGGTTCAATCTCGAGTACCGCGCCGCGGATGCGACCGCGAACCCTTGGCTCACGCTCGCAGTCCTGCTGCGTGCGGGTCTTCACGGCATGGACAACGGCTACCCCACCCCGCAGATCGGAACGAAGGAAGAGCCCGTGGCTGACGCCCCACCGCTTCCCACCTCGTTGGACGACGCCCTGGACGCCTTGGAGAAGGACGAGGTCGTCCGAGGATGGTTCAAGCCGACGCTGCTCGAGACCTACCTCGCCGTCAAACGATCCGACGCGGCAGCGTGCGCGGGAATGCAACCTGCCGAACTCTGTCGCCACGTGGGTGACATCTACTGACGATGAACGACTTCGAGGCGCTCGCGGGCGAACTCCACCGGCGTCTTCCCGCTGCCCGCCGGTTACGACGACAGATCCACAGTGCACCCGCGCTGTCGGGCGAGGAAACCCCCACGCTTGCGGCGGTGCTTGAGTTCCTGCCACCGGGAACGATGGTCCCGGTGGCCGGCACAGGGGCACTTGTCCGCATCGGCGGCCCGGGGCCGGCGGTGGCCGTTCGCGCAGAACTGGACGCGCTGCCGATCGTCGAGCACACCGGTGTTGCCTGGGCGTCGACGAACAAGGCCATGCACGCGTGCGGCCATGACGTGCATATCGCCGCGGCTGCGGCCGTGGCCTCGATCGCAGACCTGCTACCAGTACCGCTGGTGCTGATCCTGCAGCCGCGCGAGGAGATCACCCCCTCCGGTGCAGCCGACATCGTGCGCAGCGGGGCGCTGGCCGATCACGTTGTCCGTGCCGTCATCGGCGCGCACGTCCAACCGCTACTGGCACGAGGGAGCGTCGCCTGCACCGCAGGCGTGGTCAACGCTTCCGCTGACGAGTTCGTCGTCCGCATGCATGGCACCGGCGGACACGGCGCCTACCCGCACCTCGGCGCGGACCCCGTGCTGGCGATCGCCCAGTTCGTCGTCGCAGTCCAGCAACTCGTTGCCCGCAACAGCGACCCGATGCTGCCCACAGTCGTCAGCGTCGGCGCACTCGAGGCAGGGCACTCGCCGAACGTGCGCCCCGAATCCGCCGTCGCCCGGGGGACTGTGCGCGCGATGTCCGAGGAGCACCGCGAGCTGCTGCTTACGCGATTGCGAGAGGTCGTCGACGGCGTCGCTCGTACCACCGGATGCGAGGGCGAGGTCGAGATCGAACTCGGTGAACCGGTACTCATCAATGACGATGTGCTGGTGAGACGCACCCGCCCTCTGTTGGCGCCGGCCGGGCTGCGGACCGCGGCCGACCTGCGCTCCTGCGGTGCCGACGACTTCGCCTTCTACGCCGACAAACTCCCGACCCTGATGATGTTCGTCGGCACCGGCATAGACGCCGGCGCGCTGCACAGTGCCCGATTCCTCCCGGGCGAGCAGGTCGTCGACGAAACCGCGATGACACTGCTGGTGGGCGTCCTCGCCGCCGCCGAAGCGCTCCACGCAGGAGAGCTGCCGTGACGCTGAGCCAGCTGGCCGGCCGTCCGGACTTCACCGCGGCGCAGGTACGCTCCCACCTGCATGAAACGGTGGGGTCTGGACGGCGAACTGTCACCGCTGGTCTCCGAGCGCGACCAGAACTGGCTCGTACGCATCGACGGAAGCCCGGTCGCTGTTGCCAAGATCGCCAACCGTGCGGACGAAGCCGCCCACCTCGACCTGCAACGCCAGATGATGCAACGACTGCACGCCGCCGGACTACCGTGCCCCGATCCGCTGCCGACCGCCGACGGCCACTGGTCCGTCGCGGCTGGGCGAGCACTTGAGCTGGGTGATCGGATTCCTGCCCGGCACGACGCTGGCGACCAGCGATCCTGCACCCGGGGTGTTCGGCGACCTGGGACGCGTGTTGGCGGCGGTGAGCCGTCACGCTCGACGACTTCGACCATCCCGCCGCGCATCGCGTTCTGCAATGGGACATCACCCGGGCGCCACTCGTCTTCGATGCGTATGCCGACGCTGTGGAGGGCACGCGCACGGCGGGCATTGATCGACCAGGTGGCCACGCGCTTCGCCGACCACGTCGCGGCCGCGGCTGCGACGAGCTGCCGCGCGGGATCATCCACAACGACGCCAACGATCACAACGTGCTCGTCGACGGAGACCGGGTCAGCGGTCTGGTCGACTTCGGCGACGCGGTCCACACTGCGCTTGGTCGTCGAACCGGCAGTTGCGTGTGCGTATGCGATGCTCGACCGTCCTGACCCGTATGCCGTCCGCGACCTGCTGATCGCCGGATACGAGCGACACCGGCCGCTCCATGCGGTGGAGCGTGAGTGCTCGACGATCTGATCCGAACCCGACTCGCGGTGAGCGTGTGCATCTCCGCCCACCAGAGCAGCCGTCGTACCTGGCGATGCGTACCTCAGTGTCTCGGAGGCTCCCGCGTGGCGGCTGCTGGAACGACTGATGGAGGCCGAATGAGCAGCGACGCCGAACGGCTGTTGCAGCGCCGCGCTGCGCACCTGCCGTCGAACCTGTCCGTGCTCTACCCGCACGACCCGGTCCACGTGGCTCGCGGCAGCGGGCAATACCTCTATGACGTCGACGGTCACCAATACCTGGACTGCATGAACAACGTGCCGCTCGTCGGGCACAGCCACCCCGAGGTGACCGAGGCCGTCAGCCAGACAGCTGGGCCTGGTCAACACCAACACCCGGTTCCTGTACGACCAGCTGGTCGACTACGCCGAACGCCTCGCCGACCTGTTGCCCGACCCGCTGACGGTGTGCTTCTTCGTCAACTCCGGCAGCGAGGCGAACGAACTGGCGCTACGGCTGGCCCGCACCCACACCGGCCGCGACGGAGTGACCGTTCTCGCCGGCGCCTACCACGGCAACACCAGCGCGCTGGTCGACGTCAGCCCGTACAAGTTCGACGGGCGGGGCGGTCGGGGACGCCCGGCCCACGTCCAGGTCGCACCGACGCCGGACCCCTACCGCGGGCGCCACCGCGGACCGGACAGCGGACCGGCGTACGCGGACGAGGTGGCCGCGGCGCTGCAGCGCGGCCAGGACGCGGGCCACGCCGGCCGCGGCCTACCTCGCCGAGCCGATCATGGGCACGGCAGGCCAGATCATCCCGCCGGCCGGGTTTCCTGCCGCACGCCTACGAGCGGGCCCGCGCCGCCGGTGCCGTGGTCATCGCCGACGAGGTGCAGATCGGTTTCGGCCGGGTCGGCACGGACCTCTGGTCGTTCTCGGCCGCCGGTGGCGTGCCGGACATCGTCAGCCTCGGCAAGCCGATCGGCAACGGGTTCCCGCTGGGCGCCGTCGTGACCACGCGCGCGATCGCCGACTCCTTCGCCAACGGCATGGAGTACTTCAACACCTTCGGCGGAAGCCCGGTGTCGTGCGCCGCAGGGCTGGCCGTCCTCGATGTCCTCGAGGAGGAGGAACTCCAAGAACATGCTCGCGTCGTGGGCGAGCGGCTGCTGACGAATCTTCGCGAGGTGGGCACCAGGCACGCGGGCATCGGCGATGTCCGGGGCGCGGGGCTGTTCGTCGGCGTCGAGTTCGTCGCGGACAACGACACCCGAGAACCTGACGCGACACGCAGCACGCGCGGTCGTGCACCGACTCCGCGAGGACCGCATCCTCATCTCCACCGACGGCCCGGACGACAACGTCCTCAAGATCAAACCGCCGTTGCCGTTCACGGCTGCCGACGCCGACCGGCTCGCCGAAGCCGTCGACGAGGCGCTGAGTCATGACTGACCTCTACGGCCGCGACCGGGCAACGCTGGCAGCGGTGGAAAAGCTGCGGTTCTTCCCGCTCGCCGCGGCCTCCGGCGACGGCTGCTGGCTGATCGAAGACAGCGGCCGTCGGGTGCTCGACCTGTCGGCAACCTGGGCCGCCGCCTCGCTCGGCTACGGCCATCCCGGCTTCACTTCCGCGGTCAGCTCGGCGCTCGCCGCCCCGCCGGGCGCAGGGATGGGTTCGATCGCCAACGCCGCCGCCGTCGAACTCGCCGAAGCGTTGCTGGCGAGAACCCCTGGCACCGACCGCCGGGTCTACCTCGGCCACAGCGGATCGGACGCCAACGAGGCTGCGGTGCGCGCCGTACTTCGCCACTCGCCCCGGCGCGGCATCGTCGCCTTCCACGGCTCGTACCACGGCGGACTGCTCGGCTCGAGCACCTTCTCCGGTCTGATGGTCGACTCCGGCCAACCGGCGGCCGCCGATCTGACGCTGATCGAGTACCCGGACCCGTACCGCGACCTGGACTCGGCAACGCGCTCACTCGCCGCGCTCGACGCCGCCCTGTCCGAGGACCCGGCCGTCCTGCTGATCGAACCGATCATGTCCGACGGCGGTCTGCTCGTCCCACCGACCGGGTTCCTCGCCGACGTGGTTCGCCGTTGCCGCGCGGCAGGCACGCTCGTTCTGTGCGACGAGGTCAAGGTCGGGATCGGTCGCACCGGCACCTTCTACGCGCACGAAGCCGACGGTCTGGTCGACGATCTGTCGCCCGACATCGTCACCGTCGGCAAAGGGCCTGGGCAACGGCCTGCCGATCTCCGCGGCCATCGGACCCGCGCCGATCATGGACGTCGCCGAGGCATCAAGCATGCTGACTACCGCGGGCAATCCGGTGTGCAGCGCCGCTGCTCTGGCTGTCCTACGCACGCTCGATTCCGAACATCTGATGGACAACGCAGCCACGATCGGCACCACCCTGCTCACCGGGCTACGGGACATCGCCACCCGCCGAGCCGTGGTCGGAGACGTCCGCGGACGCGGACTTGCCATCGGCGTCGAGATCGTCGACCCCGACGGCGCGCCCGCCGCTGTGACGACGGCGAAGATCGTCCTGCGCGCATGGCAACTCGGCGCCGTGGTGTTCTACGTCGGCCGCCGATCCAACGTGCTCGAGCTAACGCCGCCGTTGACCCTGACGGCCGACGAGGCGCATCTCGCGCTGCACATCCTCGACACCGCGATCGCCGACGTCGAGGCAGGTCAGGTGTCGGACGCCGAGATTGCCGACTACTCGGGTTGGTGAGAAGGAGAACGCATGAACAGCACCGCAACATTGGTGATCTCAGAGTCCGGACGAGCGGTCCAACGTGCTCGCGCCCATGAGCGTAAGCAGAAGGACGAACTGTGCGGCGCCTTCTGTGCGGCAGTTGCCATCGAGGCAATCAGCGGCGCACACATCTCGCAGGACGCGATCGCCGCGGCGGCAGCAACAGTCCTCAGCGGCGGCGGGGACCCGGGTTACCACCAGGAGAGACCTCGCGAGTCGACTACCTGGGTGAGCTTCCGATCGCTGAAGACCCGGCGACGGCCGGCACCTCGGCGACAGGCCTGATACGCGCAGTCAATGCTGTCGGCAGCGATCAGATCATTGTCGTCCCGCTGACGGGTAGCTGGAGCGCCGATGCGGTGTCATTGCTCGTCGATGTCGTGCAGGAACCCGACACCGCGGTCGTCCTCAATGTCGCGACCCGTCACCTCTGGTCGACACACACCGATCTGTTGACTGCGCACTCCTATCTCGATGGCGACGCGGTACACGCGCCAGAATCAGAATGGGACGTCGGGCACTTCATCCTCCTGGTCGGCAGCTACGTCGGCACCCAGCGTCGTCTTGCCGTCTGCGGCGACACGTACCCGTCCCTGGGTTCGTCCGGTACCCATCTCCAGCCCCTCGAAGCGTTAGCGGCAGGCATGAACCGAGACGACGACCCGGCCAGCACCGGGGGAGCGCTTGTGCTCACTACGTGGGCACGAAGCGCGTCGGTACGAGAACGCGCCATTGCTCAAGGCCTTGTGATTCAGGCATGGGACAATGGCACACCGGACGCGGGTTCGCCGATCTGATAAACGGCACTCGAGAACTGAACCCACAGGTGCTTGCGAAGAAAGCAACAGTCGACGGCCAAGCGAGGTCACCCTTTTAGTCATCCGATACGGATGACCTGGAATGCGATCGCATGGGCGTCCGCGACTGCCGCGTCAGACATCGCTTTCTCGCGGCGCCATCACAACCTCGACCCCGAGTGTCGGCGCTTGCGCGGTGGCTGTGGAATCGCTTGGTTGATGAGGACTTCGGCAACGGCCGCGGCGGTGGGCCATGCGTCGCTGTCGAGAACGCGCGTACGGGCGGAAGCGCCGTCGATGAGCAACGCGAGTTGTTCGCCGAGCTGCTCGGGATTGACGGCTCCGGCCTCGCGGGCGGTGTCGCTGAGTCGCCGGCGATGGCGGTTTGTACTCACGGGCGTGGACGGAGGCGGGATGCCCGGGGTCGTGCAGTTCGACGGCCGCCGAGATGTATGGGCACATCGGCGTCGACGCGGGCATGTCGAAGGCGGCGAGCAGTCGCTCGCGGGGTGACAGGTCGGTGCGGTCGAAGACGCTGGGCATGACGTCCGGATCGAACTCGCGCAGGTACTCAGCGACGAGTTCGTCCTTGGTCGGGAAGTGCTGGTACGCCGTGCGTTTCGACACCTGAGCGGCGGCACACAGCTGGTCCATGCCGGTGCGGTTGATGCCCTGGTCGCGGAACAGCTCCTGCGACGCGCCGAGGATGCGCTCGCGGGCGCCCCGACCGCGTCGCTGGCCCGTCGGGCCTTTCGACAACTCCGTCATGACTCCAGCATAGCTCGTTGGGTACCGATCGGTGTACCTAACTTGCGCAGGCGGCGACCCGTCGCTACCGTTCTTGGTACGGATCGGTATACATAACCGTCCGATCCAACACCCGAACAAGGAGTCACTCGTGGGAAAGCTCGATGGCAAGGTCGCAGTGATCACCGGCGGATCCGCCGGGATGGGACTTGCCGGCGCCAAGCTCTTCGTCGACGAAGGCGCACATGTGTTCATCCAGGCCCGCCGGAAGGACGCGCTCGACGAGGCCGTGGAACACATCGGCCGCAACGTCACCGCCGTCCACGGCGACGTCAACAATCTGGACGACCTGGACCGCCTCTATGACACGGTCAAGCGCGAGCAGGGCAGCATCGATGTGCTGTGGGCGCACGCCGGGATGGGCGAGCCCGCCCCGCTCGGCGAGATCACCGAAGAACAGTTCGATCGCGCCTTCTCGCTGAACGCGCGGGGGACGCTGTTCACGGTGCAGAAGGCGCTGCCGCTGATCAATGACCACGGTTCGATCGTGATGACCGGGTCCAACGCCTCCCTCGGCGCCTTTCCCGGCTGGAGCCTGTACGCGGGCAGCAAGGCGGTTCAGCAGGCCTGGGCCCGCGTCTGGATGAACGAACTGCGCGACCGCAAGATCCGCGTCAACGTCCTGACCCCGGGCCAGGTGGCCACGGCCAAGCAGGAGGAGTTGTTCGACGAGGCCACCAAGGCCGCCTTCGAATCCCTCATCCCGCGCGGCACGATGGCCCGCCCCGAGGAGATCGCGAGCGTCGCGCTGTTCCTTGCCTCGGACGACTCCAGTTACGTCAACGGCCAGGAACTGGTCGCCGACGGCGGCACGACCGCCCTCTGAACCACCCATTCGGCCGACAAAGTACGCAACCAGAAAGGAGCACATCATGAGCAGCATCACCATCATCGGAACGGGAAACATGGCCCGCACCATCGGCACGCTCGCCGTCAAGGGCGGCAACACCGTCGAGGTCATGGGCCGCGACCGGGCCAAGGCCGAGGCGCTGGCCGAGACACTGGGCAGCGGGACCACCACCGGCGAGTGGGGCGCCGTCCCAGCCGGGGACATCGTCATCACGGCACTGCTGTACGACAGCGTCGTACCGGTTGTCACCGAGTACGGCCACGCGCTGGCCGGCAAGATCGTCGTCGACATCAGCAACCCTTTCAACGCCACCGCCGACGGACTCGCCCACACCACTCAGACCTCGATCGCCGCCGATGCCGCCAAGGTCGCGCCAGCCGGCACCCACGTCATCAAGGCGTTCAACACGATCTTCCGCGCTGTCCTCGAGAACGGCCGACCCGACGTCTTCTTCGCCGGCGACGACGCGGAGGCAAAGAGGACCTTCGCCGTATTCGTGGAGAGCCTGGGTCTGCGGCCGCTGGACGTCGGCGGGCTCGCGATAGCGCACTGGCTCGAAGGAGCGGGTGTGGTCACCATGGGTCTGGCAGCACACGGCGTCGGGCACTGGGATTTCGCCCTCGGGGTCGACGAATATCTCGTCAAGCACCCGTGCGTGTACTGAGCCGAGGCGATCGTCGTATGTGTCGTACAGCGGCGGGTTTACCGAAATGGCTGAACCCAAAGGACAAGCATGTTCAACGGGCTTCGGCGCCGAGGGCGATGTCGAAGCCGGCGCCGTTGCGGGCCAGTCCCATCAGCAGGATGCCGGCCCATTCGAGGACCGAAGCCATCTCGAGCCCGCCCGTGTCGAGGGGGCGCAGGTCGATGCTCTCCAGAAACGCAGCGACCTGGGCCTTCGCCGCGGTGTCGTCGCCGGCATAGAAAACGTCGAGGGTCGTGTCGTCGAGCAAGGACGTGGCCGAAGACCGTGTTCAGCGCCTTTACGACGGCCGTGCCCGCCGGGGCGGCTGCGGCGATCTCCTGGGCCGCCGAGCTGTCCGGAGCGGTCACCAGTCCGCTGGCGTCGGCGTTGAAGGTGTTGGAGATGTCGACGAGGATCTTGCCGGCGAGCGCGTCACCGTAGTGAGTGACCGCGTCGACTGCGCCGGTGTAGGGGACGGCCACGATGACGATGTCACCGGTCGGTGTTGCGCCGAATTCGCCGACGGTTGCTCCGTTGCCGATCTGGTCGGCCAGTTCCTGGGCTTTCGCAGTGTTGCGGCTCATGAGTTCGACGGTCCAGCCGTGCTTGGCTGCCCGGGCGCTGATAGCGGTGGCCATGTTGCCCGAGCCGATGATGCTGATGGTGGTCATGAGTGTTCCTTGCTGTCGGTGAAGCTCTTGGTAAGGGGTGTATTGCGGGTCTGATGGGCTGCGTCCAGCGCACTGGCGCGCAGCGTGGGCGCGTGGTCTAAGTGCGTTCGCGCGCGACATGTTCGCGTACCGCGGGGATGGTTTCGGCGGCGAAACGTTCGATGACGTCCGGAGTCGTCGCTGGCCAGGATGAAGATGCTGACACCGTCCTCGACGGCCAGCTTGGCGAGCGCCTCCGGAGTCTGCTCGCCCGCGAAGATGTTGAGCAGACGGGTGATGTCGCGGGGATCGCGGCCGGCGGCCCGCGCGGCATCGTCGATGATCGCGTTTCCCGTTGCGAGGCCGCCCGGCTGCATCGTCGGCAGCGACGGAAGCCAACCATCGGCCTTGCGTCCCACCAGGCTCTGCATCCTCGGCTTGTGGGCGCCGATCCAGATGGGGATCTCGTGGGCAGGCGCGGGGCCTCGCTCGGCGCCGTTGACCGAGTAGAACTCCCCGTCGACATACACGCCGCCGGGCCCGTCGGCATCCCAGACCCCGCGGATCACGTCGATTGCCTCGTCAAGTGCCGCAACGCCCTGTAGCGGGGTCAGCCGCCGTCCGCCGGACGCGTGCACGGCATCCCAGAAGAAGCCGGCTCCGAGTCCGAGGCTGGTCCGTCCGCCGGAGAGCAGGTCCAGGCTGGCCGCCGCGCGGGCGAGTACCACTGGGGGCTGACGCAGCGGCAAGTTGAGCACGTTGCCGGACACTCCGATGCGCTCGGTCCGCGCGGCCACCCAGCTCAGCAGAGTCCAGGTATCGAGAAAGCTCGACTGGTATGGATGGTCCTGGAAGGTGACGAATTCGAAGCCGAGTCGCTCGCTGAGCTGCGCCAACTCGACCGGCCGGCTCGCCGGAGTGTTGGTGGGACCGATGAATGTGGCGAAACGCAGCGGATGACCGTAGTCAGGCACCTAAGTCTCCTCAGTCGTTTGTTCGTGGTCAGCCGCGACGCGACGTGCGGCGCAAAGCGTGTCGGCATGGTCTGAACGCTGACGTTCGTTGCAGTCCAGACCGGCAACCTGCAGCGGCCGCTCAGGCTGTCGTCCTCTCGCTTGTAGTGATCCTGTAGATGTGATGCATGACTTCAAGCGTGAACTCTACTCACAACTTCATGCGTGAAGTCAACGACATGTCGCGTGGGACACGCTTCACATGTGAAGTGGCGGGTACCGTGTCAGCCGTGACAGCGACCAGGAAACGGCGAGCGCAGCCCGACACGCGTTGGTTGTCCAGCGACGAGCAGGAGGCCTGGCGCGCCATCGCCATGATGTTTCTGCAGTTGCCCGGACCACTCGATGCGCAACTGCAGCGCGATTGCGGCATCACGCTTTTCGAGTACCTGGTCCTCAGCTACCTGTCGATGGCGCCGCGGCGAACCTTGCGAATGAGCGAGCTTGCCGAGCTTGTCAACGGCTCGCTGTCGCGGCTGTCGAACGTGGCCAAGCGCCTCGAGCAGCGCGGTTGGCTCCGTCGCCAACCCGACCCCGCCGACGGCCGATACACAGTTGCGCACCTGACCGACACCGGCTGGCACCTCGTGCGCGATGCCGCTCCCGGCCACGTCGACGCCGTCCGCCGGCTGGTGATCGACCCGCTCACCGACACGCAGCTGCGTACGCTCAGCGCGATCGGGCGACGGCTGCGCAAGAGCCTCGACGAGCCCTAACCCACCGGCGGCGCCGACTCCGCGGATGGTGACATCGGCAGTCCTCGGGCTACTCGTCGGGCATGAAGTGTCGGCTGAGTAGCGCTCAAGTCCGGGTGACAAGGGTCAGGAGGGTATCGACCGCAGTTTCGAATGGGCGGGTACTCCGTTGCGCCTGGGCGAGAAGAAGTCCTCCTTCGAGCGTGGCGAGCAAAGTAGTGGCGAGGTCGTCCGGGTCAATGCCAGGCGGGAGCTTCCCCTCGGCGTGACGGGATCGCAACCCCTCGCTGATGGCGGCTGCCCAGTGATCGAATCCGGACGCGATGAGCGCTCGGGCCTCGGGGTCGTTTTCGGCGAGTTGACCAACGAGCGAGCCAAGTTGGCAGCCGCCTTTTGCTTCAGTGCGCCTCGCGGCAGCTATCACCATCTTCCGCCAAGCCTTGAGTCCGTCTGCGCTGCCGAGAGCCTGCCGATTGCGACTGACGATGGCCTCGGCGTGGTAGTCGATGACCGCCTGCACGAGTTCGTCCTTGTCGGGAAAGTAGTGGTACAGCTGCGAGCCGCTGACGTCCGCCGCCGTCTTGACGTCTTCCAAGGTGGTGCCCGCGACCCCGCGTTCATGGATCAGGGCAGCGGCCTCCTCGACTATGCGTGCCCGGGTGCGCGCTCCCTTGGCGGTGAGCTTCGGCCGGTCACTCGTCTCATTGACCATGCACCGATCCTAGCAAGATTCTGAGTTTGACAACCCAGTCTGACCATGTGACAGTGAGTTGCGCAACCCAGTTTTGCAGCGGGCGTGTTCGGCGGCGTCCAAGCGTCAAGGCCTAGAACAGATCACAACGAACAACTCAGGAGTACACACATGAGCGCATACCTCGTTGTCGAATTCACGGTCAAGGATCCGGATGTCTATCGGGAGAAATACGCGGCTAACGCTGGAAGGGCCGCAAAAGAGTACGGAGCCGAGGCTCTGGCAAACAGTAACTGGGAACTCCTGCATGGCGATGGCTCGCTCACTTCAGGAGCACTCATGCGGTTTCCCGACCATGAGTCGGCCATCAAGTGGTACAACTCGCCGGAATATCAGCAGCTGATCGATGTCCGAGGCGTCGCGATGGACGCCCGCTTCAGCCTGCTCGACGGGCTCCCTACTCCCGCACAAGATAAGAGGGAATCCGGATGAGCGCACTCCCGGAAAAGACGGCGCTGATCACGGGCGCCAACGCCGGGATCGGCAAGGAGGTGGCCCGGCAACTGGCCTCACGTCCCGATATGGCGCGCATCTACCTGGCATGCCGAAACGAAGACCGGGCGACAACAGCCAAGGCCGAGCTCGAAGCCGCGACCGGCCGGCGCATCTTCGACATCGTCGTCATGGATGTCGCCGATCTGGGTTCGGTTCGCACGGGCCTGGCGAGCATCGATGGATCTGTCGACGCGCTGGTCATGAACGCCGGCGTCATTGGCCCGAATACGATGAACTTGACCGCTGACGGAGTCACCACCGTGTTCGCGACGAACGTCCTTGGCCACGTTGTCCTCCTCGAAGGGCTCCTGGCCGGGGGGCGGCTCGGCGAGGTTGCGGTCCTCGCCGGAAGCGAAGCAGTTCGCGGAGTTCCGAAGTTGCGGATGAAAGGGCCGTCCTTCGTCTCGACCTCAGCCGACGAACTCGCCACCGTCATCGACGGCACCTACTTCGCCGGCAGGAAGGCTGACTTCAACCTCGCCTTCGGCCAGGCCAAGTACATCGGGGCCCTCTGGATGGCCTACCTGGCCCGCCAGCACCCCGACCGCCGATTCATCACCGTGAGCCCCGGGAACACCACCGGCACCCAAGCTCCCAGCGGACTTCCCCTACCGATGCGGCTAGCCGCCAAATACGTCATGCCCGCCCTGGGCCTCTCCCACAAACTGGACGTGGGAGCGAAGCGGCTCGTAGACGGCGTCACCGACCCGACCCTGTCCAGCGGCCAGTTCTACGCCAGCGCGGCGAACACGCTCACGGGTCCGTTGGTCAACCAAGCGGACTTCTTGCCCGATCTGGCCAACCCGTCCTTTCAGGACCACGCCAACGAAGCCATCCACCGCTTCATCCCATGACGGTTCCACGACCGGGGGACCCATTCCACCTTGACCTCGACGGCACGGTCATCACCGGCCACTACATCGAAACCGATTCCCCGCACCGCCTGCTTATTGAATGGGACCGTCAACCAACCAACAATACGGCGCCGGCACCTGCGCTCATTGAGTTCACGTTTACCCCGACAGGCGGCCAAACAGAGGTGGAGGTCCAGCTCTCCGGCCTCAGTGCGGAGGACGCAGAGTTCTATCCGCAGCTCTTCGCGCGTTACCTGGACCGGATCAACGCCGCCCTTGCTGGCGCCGAGTCCAGCGCGCTTCGTGGCAAATGAGTTGCGCATCTGAGCAGCCGTGCCGAAAGCGCGCAGCTCTACGGCTATCGCGCGCCTGAACCGCGGTACGCGGCGAACGACGAGTACGCGCGTTCGTGGTGACCGCTGCACCGTGTGCAGCCCGGCCGGTCGACGTTGCTGTGCGCGAACGCGTGTGACGACCAGATGGTGCCACGTCATTGCCGGTCGCTGTCACCAGCGTTTCCGGCGGCGCGAGCGGGTCGGCTCATGAAGGTGATCGGCGGGCAGTCGCCCGCGTCGGTGCGGCCCACGACCCGGAACCCATGACGCTCGTAGAGCGGAACCGTGTGCGGGTTCGGTGTGTCCAAGTAGGCGGGCATTCCCGTCGCGTCCACGTGTGCAAGACACGCTGCGAGCAGCCGGTTGCCGATTCCGCGACCTTGCACATGGGCGAGGACTGCGAGCCACGCGAGATACCAGTGCGGCTCGGTGGGATGTTGCGTCGCCATCTGTCCCAGCGCCGCGTACATGTCCTCGTGCTTGTCCGACGCAACCGTGGAGGTCAGAATCGTGACGACCTCCTCGTCGTCGATCGACACGCCGGGCGCCAGCCACACCGCGACAGCGGTCTCATCCTCAGTGCACCACGCTGTTCCGTCGGCGACCGCGCTGCTTCCGAGCGCGCGGGCGAATCGGGGGAAGGCCTGCGCATACAGGTCCGACTCGGGATAAAGCCACCGCTCGACCGGATCGTTGACGAAGGCCGATGTCACAACCGTCGCCCACATCAGATCGTCGCCACATGAACCGAGGGACGCAGGCGCCACCATGACGTCGACCATAGCGATCGGACTGCGCGAGCGCTTGGTGCCAACGGTGACGGGCATATCGGTGGGTTCGAGTCGGTCTGCCGCGTCATGGACTGTTTCGGAGTCAGCAGACGCCGATGTTTCGCGCACGACTCACGGCCACGATTGGGTGGACTCGTCGTGGGCGAGCGCAACACGGTCGTGCATATCGAGTGCTGCCGATCAGCGCGGAGCATTCGCGAAGGGCCAAAGGCCACGATCGACGGTGCGGATGAAGGTGCGCACCACCTCGTTGAACCCCGTCGGGTCTTCAAGGTTCAGCAGATGCCCGCTGTTGGGGATGACCATCAGGGCGGCCGTGCGTACTGTCCGCTTGATCAGCAGACCGACGTCGAGGCACGCATCGTCCTCGTCGCCGTTCATCACCAGTGTTGGCGCGCTGATCTGTTGCAGCTCGTCGGTGATGTCATATACCGAGGGGCGAGTCAGTTGCACGCCATTGATCGTCAGCGCCATACCCTGGGTTGAGTGCTCGCCCAGCTGCGCCACGAATTCTGACCACAGGTCGGGTCTCTTCCGCTTGAGCTGAATCCGGTTTTCAAGCGTTGCAACGCGGTCGGCGACGGGCTGCGCGCCTTCTCGCATGAACGCCTCAGCAAGTGCTCTCGTATCGGTTAGAAATGTTGATCGCGTATTCGGGTCAGATCCGCTGCCGGTACTGGCAACCAGCAGCGACGAGACGCGATCGGGATGGAGCGCGCCGAGGTGCAGGGCGCAGTAGCCGCCCATCGACAGACCTACTACGTGAACCCGAGCGAGGCCGAAAGCATCCATCACATCAACCGCGTCCTCGACGCCGCGACGGAAGGAGTATGCATTCGAATCCAGTGGCACATCTGAGGGCGGATACCCGCGCGCAGCGAAGGTGATGCACCGGAATTCGTCGCTGAGCCCAGCGACCTGCAACGACCAGCTGCGGTGGTCACCGGCCAGCTCGTGCAGAAACAGAATCGGCGGACCGGACCCGACCGCTTCGGCGTGCAGTTGCACGCCGTCTGACGTTGTTACTCGTCCCATGCCCAAGCCCCTGACGATCGCGAGATGCCGTGCAACATGCGCCGCGTGTTGCCATCACTACCGATTCGGAACACGCGAATCATGGCGCGGCGTTGTCAATGACGGGCGTAGGGGTTGGGTAGCGCCCAACCTCTGTCCCATCGGCTGGACACCAATTCAGCCGCGACTACCCGAGCTGAGGACGGCAACCGGTCCCACACCGGCAAGCTCCGCCAGTCGCGGGGTGCCAGGCTGTAGGCCACGGCAATCCTGCGGGCGTAGAAGACAAGGCCGGTTGTCGTGTTCGGGTCGCAACGACCCGCCCACCCGACGGGCACCAAAGTGTCGTCGCGCCGAGCTGCCAACCGATACGCCGCGTCCCTGGTCAGCCCGACGTATTCGGCCGCTGCACCGAGCCGATCCGACCGCTTTGCTGGAAAGCAGCGGTTAGCCCAAGCGGCCGCGGTCGTGATTGAAGCATGACGAACGGCCCTGCCTTGTTGGCTGGGTACCGCTCCCGGCGTGCAGACAGCAGTGGCTACACACGCCACAAGCGCGAAGGCGGACGCACGAAACCGCACGACTGGATTGTCACTGATGCGGCGCTGGCGGACCAGTCCGTGAGGTAAACGGACATCGGCCGATGATCGGACTGGTTCGGCCGGGTAAGCGCACTTATTGCGACAGATCGGTTGGGCCGCTGCGCGGGCGCCTGCGACCTATAGGAACGCAGGCGTGACCGCGTCGGCGCAGTACCGGAGGGTCAGGACTGCCCCAGAACGGTCGCGGGTGCGAACTGCGCGTTGAACTGTGTTTCATCGTTCGGCCGGTGAAATCCGATTTGAGCGCGGTCGATGTGGCGCAGCGTCAGCAGATTGTTCAGGTCCGTCAGGCTCGCATCAGGCGGCAGCGTCAGCCCGGTCCCGATGTGCCAAACACCGTCGGCAGTGGGCCAAGCCATGTACTGACTCATGACCACGACGGTACGCGCCAACGCTCGCGTAGTCGCGCCTTCGACCTGGAGTTCGTAATCGTCGGCAGATTCGGTCGGTGCCGCGGCGGCTCCTAGCCGTCTTGGCGCTTCGCCCATTGGTCGATCGGATTAGACGTCCGCATGTCGTGCTTCCTGTTTATGCGGATCGTCAACCAAAGCGCTACCGCAGCAAGGGCGAGAGCCAGGACCAGCGTCAAGACGGTGTGGATGAACGGCAGGACCAAGACCGCGACGCGAAGCAACATAGGAAGCGGGTCTACCTCGCTACCCACCGCTCTGAGTAATGCCCGTCCCGGTCACCCCAGAGGTGCCGAGGACAGATCAGTGGCCGCCGCCGTGCGGAGCGCGGATCAGTGCGAGCTTGGCCTTGTTGTGAGCGGGGACAGCTGCGGTCCCGGACCCGGTGTAGGTGCCTGTGACCACGTAGGCGGACAGCTCGAACTGCGGCGTGTAGTACTGAGCCGCTGCGGTGCCGTATTGGAACCCTTGTAGCGCCAGGCAGTATCGCGTGGTTCCCGTTGGCCGGATCAGCACTGGGGATGGGTAGGAGTTCTCAACCGAGGTTCCGGCGGGCACGTCGTTGGTCGCGTATGTCGCGGACACAGTGTGGTCACTGTCATAGCAGTGGCCTTGAGATCCGACATTGATCTTCTCAAGCGAGAAGGCGAAGTTGGTGTTCGCAAAAGACAGGTTCGCCCCGGGGTTGAAGTACCCCAGGCGGGTCAGCGCGAATGTCGCCGTCGTCGGGTCGGTGACATAAGAGATGTTGTTCACCGGCGTAATGGACTGGATGTTGATATTGCTCAACGCCGCAGCAGTGCTAAGCCGGCCGGCGGTATCGACATGTGCATAGTGCGTGGTCGACCCGTCCTCGATCCGCACGACAGTCGCGGAGACGGCCACAGCGGTCCCCGCTCCGGCGATCACCACCGCCAACGCCGATAGCGCGACCGCCAACCCGCCGCTATGACCCCTGATCTTCATGATGTCCCCCCTCTAGTCCCAACCCAGCGTCGAGACTGCGCGAAGTGTCTCACCTCGGCGGTCGATGTCCAGGTCGTCCGCGGCGGCCTCCGCGGGGAGCAATTCGGGAGAATCCTGACCTCGCCCATGACGTTGATCCGCTCCGGGAGATGCTCCACCCGGCGGCAGATCCGGTTGGCCGGCAAGCGATGGGTGCCTAAGGGGCCGGACTGGTCTGCGCGTGCAGTCGCGCTCAGCTCGACGGCCAGCTGGGATCCTCGGCGATCGATGTCAGTTGATCCATCGTCAACGGCGGTTCGGTGCGGGTCGGCGCGCCGTAGGGGTCGGTCGAGTTCCATTCGGAGATGGTCACGACGATGTTGTCGCGATGGACGCTGGCTTCCCATTCAGTGCCCGTTGTCCCGGGCCGGTTGGGGTCGCCGGTGCCCTGGTAGAGCGCGAGGTACCCGGTACCGTCGGGCAACGGCGTACAGGTCGCAACGGCGCAGGGCAGGCTGTGCTCGCCGGGCAGGTCCGGATGGTCTACAGCGCCGGTGATTAGTGCGGCGCCCTGGCCGTCGTCATAGATCACGTCAACCGCGTTTCCGGCTTGGGTGGTGAGTTCGGGACGCCACGATTGCACGGTCCCGTCACCGGGGAGCAGGCTGATCAGCGTTTGGTTGACCGTGGGGATCGTCGTGTGCGAGTGCACGGATGCAGCCACCGCTATGCCCGTACCGCCGGCGAGCACTGTGCACAGCGTCAATGCCTGTGCGCCGCGACGCACTCGCAGCCGCCGTCGTCCTCGCGTTGTCGCCGCGTTGACGAGATGCGCGACCGTCGGTTCCAGCGAGCCCACCGCGTGGCGGAAGTGGACTGCGATCTGTTCGTCATCGTTCATGGCTGTTCGCCTTTCGCTCTAGTTCTGAATCAGGTCGGTGAGGTCGGCGCCGAGCACGTCGCGCAGCTTCGCCAGTGCGCGCATCGACTGGACCTTGATCGCTGACGGGCTGCGGCCGAGATCGGCGGCGACTTGCTCAACGCTGCGATCTGCGAGGTAGCGCAGTACGAGCACGGCCCGGTCGCGCGGAGGCAGCTCGGCAAGTGCGTCGACCAGCGACAGGCGCAGGTCGGTGTCCGGGCGCAGCTGTACTGCGTCGGGCATCGTCGCGATCGGCCGTTCCGTCGATCGCAGCCGGCGGCGGTGCGAGATGAACAGCCGGGTCAGCACGGTGTGCGCATACGCGGCCGGATTGTCGATCTCCTCGATGCGAGGCCAGGTCCGGTACATCCGCGTCAGCGACTCCTGGACGAGGTCCTCGCCCGCGTGCCAATCGCCGGTGAGCAGCCACGCAGCACGCAACAGCGCGGGGCTCACCGAGGTGGCGAAGCGACGGAAGTCGGCCTCGCGGGCACCAGTTCCCATGCGACCACCATCCCGTTGTGAACTCGCTTCCAACTAGTACGACGCCACAACCGGCCCGCTCGGTTACATACCGAGACCTGGAGCGCGGTACCGCGCGCCGACCGGATCTCGGCGGATCCGGTGGTTTGATCAGGGCCCTCTTCGCCGGCGGTTCCATCCGAGAGCGACTCATATGCGCGTCGGCAGTCAGCTCTCAACCTGCGCGAGATCGACGGTTCGCGCGGGACGCCGACGCCGTTGAGTGTTCCGGTTGTGGATCCGCTGACGGTCGTGCCGGGCGGGCTTGGTTATGGCTGGTCGTGCATCCCTGGGCGTACGGCGCCGCTCTCGTAGGCGGCGATGACAGCTTGCAGCCGGTCGCGCACGTTCAGTTTCGCGAGGATCGACGTGACGTGGGTCTTGACCGTTGCCTCGCTCAGGTGCACGGCAGAGCCGATCTCGGCGTTCGACAGGCCCCGAGCCATGGCGCGCAGGATCTGCGACTCGCGCTCGGTCAGCGCCGCGGGCAACGCGGCCGAGGGGGCTGGCGCGTGCACGAATGAATTGATCAGGCGACGAGTCACCGACGGCGACAGCATCGCATCGCCGTTGTGGGCGGCGCGGACGGCGTCCACCAGTGCCTGTGGTTCGGCGTCCTTGAGGATGAAGCCGCTGGCACCGGCCTTGAGTCCGGCGTGGATGTATTCGTCGAGTTCGAACGTGGTCAGGATGATGATCTTCGGCGGCGAGGCCGCCAAGGGCTGCGGGCCGGTCACGAGAATCTTCGTGGTTGCGGTCAATCCGTCCATGCCCGGCATCCGAATGTCCATCAGCACGACGTCGGGTCGGTGTTGGCGGGCGCTGGTCACGGCCGTGGCGCCGTCGCCGGCCTCGGCGACGACCGCGAGGTCGGATTCACGCTCGAGGATCGAGCGCAGTCCGCTTCGGATCAGTGGTTGATCATCGGCGATGACGATGCGGATCACGAAGCCGACTCCATCGGCAATGCCACCTCGGTGATGAACCTGCCGTTCCCGTCGCTGCCAGCGCGGCAGGTGCCTGCGAACAATGCCGTTCGTTCTCGAATGCCGACGAGTCCGTGTCCTCCGTTCGGATTGAGGTCGGATCGTCCTTCATGCGCGATCGTGTTGGTGACGGTGAGCAGGAGCTGCTCGGCCTGAAATTCCAGGTCGAGTGTGGCGGGTCCAGGGGCGCCGTGTTTGAGCGCGTTGGTCAAGGCCTCCTGCACGATCCGATACGCCGTCACGTCCTGGGCGCCGGGCAGGGCGCGCGCCGGTCCGATCTGGCGGACCTCGACGCCGAGGCCGGCCCGCCGGAATCCGTCCAGCAGTTCCGGGAGCGCTGTCAGACCCGGTTGTGGTCCCAGTTCGGGTGTGTCCTCGCTGCGCAGAACACCCAGAAGTCGGCGCATTTCCGCGAGCGCTCGGCGGCCGGTGGTCTCGATGACGTTCATCGCCTCGCGAGAGACTTTGGGACGATCGTCGGCTTCGAGTCGCGCAACACTGGCCTGCAACACCATCACGCTCATGCTGTGCGCGATGACATCGTGCAGCTCTCGCGCGATGTGCACCCGCTCCTGCGCCACGGCGAGCCGAGTTTCGATCTCTCGCGTTCGTTCCACGGCAGCCAAAGCGTCGGCCAGCAAGGCGCTCTGCCGTCGCCATCGACGCACGGCCTGTCCGGCCAACCACGCCAGACCAGACGCGACCGCAGCGAAGACGTAATCCGTCGGCACCCGGAACGACTTGATGTACAACGGCATCGGAGCCAACAGCAAGACGGGCAATCCCAGCGCCAATCGGCCGAGCGGGGCACGTGCGTAGGCCGAAGCCGAATACAACGCCAGGAGGAACGGCAGCAGGCCACCGAAGAACAGCACCGTGGCGTGGAATACGGCACCGATAACAGTGAGGGCGCACGCCACCGCCGCGGCCGCAGCGAACGGCCGGACCCGGCGCCAGACCAACGGCAGAATCGGCGCAAGAACCAGCACCGAATCAGCCGCAAGAGGCAGCGTTCCAGCGAAAATGTTCTGCGTCGACACCCGCAGCTCGACCTCGGCGACCACAGCGAAGCCGACGGCGGTGGCGATATCGAACCCCGTCCAGCCCACACCGCGCCATCGCCTCACACCCAGCATGGCCGAAGCCTAGAACCGGACGGCGAGCGTCGCCTATCCGCCGCAGGTCGCTGCAAGACGCGACGAACGTCTGACTAGGACCGCACGCTTCGCACGATCCGCCGGACCTATCGCGCTGCCTACCGTCCCCTGACCGCATTTCGATCAGGGAGATCCTCATGACCACTACGACCGAACTCGAACGCCCGCGACCCACCGCGAGCGCGCAGACGCGGGCACGGCTCGCAGCATTTGCTGCCATTGCCGCCGGCGTCGGCCTCGTCGCCGGACACGCGCTGACCGTCGACCCCAACCTGCCCAGCGCCAAATACATCCACGACCTCACCGCCCAACACACCACCGCAATCATCGGCGGACTACTGACGTCGGTCGCTGCGTTCCTCCTCATCCCAGCGATGAACGCCCTGCTCTCCCTGCTGCCCAGCGCGGGAGCCAAACTCGCCACCGCGGCCGCAATCCTCATCGGCTGCGCCGGCGCAGCGCTTGGCGCCGGGGACGTCATGATCACCCTCGTGATGGGCAGCCTCGTCCCGCACCACCGCGATACCGCGGTAACCGTGTTGCACGTGGCGAACACGCAGGCACTCTTGTCGCTGCCGTTCGCCCTCGCACCGCTGCTGGTCGCCGGACTCGTCCTCCTCGGCGTGGCACTCATCCGCGGCAAGAGTGTGCCGACCTGGCAGGCCGCCCTCCTGATCATCGGCGGGCTGCTCGTCGTCCCCAGCGGTGGCGGTGGCATCCTCACCGCCGCCCTCCTGGCGCCGCTCGGCACAAGCCTCATCATCCTCGGCCACCGCGCCGCACGGCGATCGTAGCTGTGCTCACGTCGGCCGACCGCTCGGTTAGCGCGCGCGCACGAGGTGCCCGCAAGCCGACGTCACACCCCCGCTCGGGAGCGCTCAACCGGATGCCTACGAATCGATCCGCGTGAGGGACCGTCGCGAACCGCCCGCGCTATATCGACGGATTTCGAGCGGCCTGCACAACGGCGTCGACGCGCTATGAGCGGATGCTAGGCGTCGTCGTGGGCCAGGCTGCTGGACAAGTCGCGATGCGCGTCGGCTTGCGCGATAAGGCTGTTGGCTTTCTGCTCGAACGTGGCTACAGCGTCTGCACCGGCGGGGAAGCGCAGTGGCGGTTCTTCCTGCCCCACCAGCGCGACTAAGGCGGCGGCCAGTTTCGCGGGATCACCACCCTGCTGACCGTCCATGCTCTTCCAACCCGCCACGGTCTGTTCGGTCCGCTCGGCGTAGTCGGCGATGGTCGACTCCGCGTAGTGGGTGGACTCAGGGGTGAGCAGTTGCGTGCGGAAGAAGCCCGGCTCCACCAGCATCGTGCGGATGCCGAAGGGAGCGACCTCGGGCGCAAGTGACTCCATCCACCCCTCGACCCCGAACTTGGACGCCGCGTAGGCCGTGCAGAACTCCTGGCCCGCAATGCCCGCAGTGGAGGAGATGGTGACGAGCAGGCCCGAACGCTGACGCCGCAGGACCGGGAGAGCCGCTCTGGCGACGTTCACCGGTCCGAACAACGTGGTCTCGATCTGCGCCCGGAAGTCCTCAGGAGTGATCTCCTCGAAGAACCCGGCGTTGAAGTTCCCGGCGTTGTTGACAACGACGTCGAGGCGGCCGAACCGGTCGACGGCGGCCCGGACAGCCGCCTGGGCAGCCGCCGGATCGGTTACGTCTAGGGAGACCGCGAGAAGGTCCTCGTGTTCGCCCAGCACAGCAGTCACGCTCGAGGCTCTCCGTGCCGTGGCGACTACCGCGTCACCGACGCTAAGGGCTGCCTGGGCGATGTCGGTGCCCATGCCGCGACCCGCACCAGTGATGAACCAAACTCGCTTCTCGTTCATGCGTTCACGCTATAGCGCCTGCTCACTGGCTAGGTCCGGTAAATGAACGAGCGAGCTACGTATTCATATGCGCAGCCTGCTTGACGACTTCCGAGCGAGCAGATCGACGGATCGCGCTCGTGGGCGCGGTAGTCCGCACCGATCTCAGTCGTCATGGGAGGGAACTTCGGTGTTCGAGTAGTAGGGGTTGGTGAAAGGGAATGCGGTGACGATCCAATGTTGCAGCGCTAGGAACACTTTGGAGTAATAACCGCGTGCGTAGGCCTCAGGGGTCACCCACCAGCTGACGTCGACGTCGAAGGCGAGCAGTTCCTCGGTGAGCGGCGCGCGGCGGCCCAAGGGGTAGAGGTAGCAACATCCGAGGTATCGGTCGGCGGCATAGACGGCGTAGGTGAATGAGTCGCCTTCGCGGAATTCGCATTCGTGCCAAACGAGATCGACGTAGTTGAACTCGGCGGTGACCGGTTCGGTCGGCCAGCGACCGCCGCGGGTGCGGCGGATGAGGTCGATGCTGGCGTTGATCCCGTCGACGTCATCGTCCAGATGGTCGCGGGTCAGCGCGAAGGCACGGATGTCATCGAACCTCAGTCGCGTCGGTGCAGACCATCCGGCGGGGACGTCCAACCGCTTGATGAACTGGTGATAGTCCATGACTCACTCCGTTGTGTCAGCTTCGGTGGCCCGATACGTGAGGATGACGATGCCGCTCTCGAGCGTGGTCGAGCCAATGAGGCTGAAGCGACCCAATGATCCGGGCCGGTGGAGCAAGTCGGCGGATGTCCCTGTGCTGACGAATGGTCGAGACGACGTATTTCGTGACGGCGTTGATGCGATCGGAGTACGGGTCGCCGGAGCGGCCGGACCACACCGGCGCGAACCCGTCATAGGTATGGCGGCCCATCAGCACCGCGTCGCAACGTTCTAGCAGCTCGTACTGAACTTGGTAGCCGGCCTCGCTGAAGGTGCCCAAAGCCGGCCAGTCCTGCGGGTCTGTAATGACGCCGTCGAGCGTGACGTAGGTCGAATTGACGATCTTGCGCATGGCCCCGTCCCCCTCAGTCGAGTCGCGGCCGGAGGGCCGCTTACCCAGACGTCGTATGGACCACTGGCGATTCGACAGAGCTGGCTCGATTGCACGGCAGCACCCGAACATCTACCGGCCACGCGCCTCGAATCGACCGCCAACACCTGCGATACCTTGTGCTTGATCGTGGGTCGAGGCGGACCTTTCCGGCGTTGCCGCGGGAGCCGCGCGGGCAGGAGGCGATCGGTGGGTTGTGCGATGGGCGTTCGCTGGCACTCCTCGACTGCAGGTCTGTGTCTGGTGATGTGCGCGACCGCGCTGGCGGGCGGCTGCGGCGGATCCAGCACCCCGAAGCCGCTCGCGTGCTACCCCAGCCCTACGCCTAAGAGCGGCACGAGCAGCGGAGCCGGCTCGGGCGTTCCGGTGACCGCCGGGCGGGGCAATCCGGCGGTTGCGGCTGGGTGGTCGCTTCCCGGCGCCAACGTGGCGAACACCCGCGATGTGGCCAGCAGCATCACCGGTTCGAACGTGTCACGTCTGGGAGTGGCGTGGACCGTCCCGCTTCGTATCTCCACCACGCATACCGACGGGGCATTTGCGAGCACCCCCGTGGTGGTGCGTGGCGTGGTGTACGTGCAGGACCTGGAGTCGAACGTGATCGCGATCCGTCTCGCCACTGGCACGGTGTTGTGGCGGCACAACTACAGCTCGCCGAACGGTGGCCCGGACGGTGTCACTGTGGCTCATGGCAATGTGTTCGGGGCGACGAATCGCGCTGCGTTCGCGCTGTCGGCGGCCACTGGCCGGCAGCTGTGGATCAGATCGCTGATCCGCAACGATCACGAGGGCATCGCCATGGCCCCGGGCTACAACCGCGGCACGGTGTACGTGTCGACGCTGCCGGCCAATGCCACCGTGGGTCAGTACCTGCCGAACGGGAAGGGCACCCTGTGGGCGTTGAACGCCGCGACCGGCGCGCCGGAGTGGAGTTGGGACGAGGTGCAGAACCTGTGGGGGAAACCAGGGATCAATTCCGGGGGCGGCCAGTGGTACCCGCCGTCGTTCGATGCTGAGGGCAACATCTACCTCGGCGTGGGCAACCCAGGCCCGGTGTTCGGTGTCGCCGGATACCCGTGGGGGACGAGTCGGCCCGGTCCCGACCTGTACACCGACTCGGTGGTCAAGCTGAGCCCTCACGGCAAGCTCCAGTGGTACTACCAGCTCACCCCGCACGATCTTTACGACTGGGACTTGCAGAATCCGCCGGTTCTCACCACTGTCAACGCGCAACCGGTGGTCATCGACGGGGGCAAGGCCGGCGTCATCATCGAGCTCAACGCCGACACCGGCAAACCGATCTGGACACGCGCCGTCGGCGTCCACAACGGCCATGACCACGATGGGCTGATCACCGAGAAAGCCGGTCTCGCCACGCATCAGACGCTGCCCAAACAGTTTTGCCTCGAACCCGGCATCTACGGCGGCATCCTGACCCAGCTGGCGAGTAACGGTTCGACGACGTTCGCTGCGGTCAACGATGTCGCTACCCCGGTGTGCGCGACCGGCACCGGCTGCTCCATCTCGAAGCGCGCAGCCGTCGCCGCTGTGTTGAAGGGCGCCGGAGAAATGGTCGCGGTCGATCAGCGGACCGGGCAGGTTGAGTGGGACACCAGGCTGCCGTCCTCGCCCTATGGCGGCGCCACTGTGACCAACGACGTCGTGTTCACCACCACCTTCGACGGCCATCTGTATGCGCTCAACGCGGCGACCGGTGCCGTCCAGCGCAAGATCCCCCTGTCCGCCGGTACCAACGCTCCCGTCGCCGTTGACGACGGCTACGTGATTGCCGGCGCTGGTGTCCCGTTGACCAAGGCCGAGCAGCCGATGATCATCGGCTTCAAGCTCGGGGCGAAAGGCAAACTCCCAGAAACTGTGAGTCCCTAGCGCGACATCCCTCCAGGTCAGCATCGCTCCTCCTCGCTGTGTCGTCCTGCCCCCAGGTGACTTCAGCACCAATCTCGGGGTGATCCCGGAGCCGGTCTGCCTCAAGGTCGCCGATGATGTGTAGACCCGGGCGGAGAGCAGGAATTGGGCAGTGAGTACAGGCACGCGGCACAGCAGCACCAGCAGGCGATCGTCGGTATCACGGTGGTGGGTTCACGTCGGGCTCATCGTCACAGCTGCTGTGTCACTGGTCCTCGAGCCGACGCTGAGCTTGCACATTCTGATCGGCCTCGTGTTCGTCGGGCTCGTCGTCGCCCACCTCGTCCAGCGCCGCCGGGTATCGGCCAGCCTGCTCAAACGCCTGGGCTATCCCGGCACCTGGCTGCAGGCCTCAGGACGCCTCGCCATCGCCGACTCCGCATTGGCCGCCGTGACCGTCGTCATGCTCGCCTCGGGCCTATGGGACTGGTTGTCCGGTCACCCGACAAAGCTTCGCTGGCATGCGATCTCCGGTGTCATCCTCACCGGGTTCCTGATCTGGCACACGCTGCGCCGCAGGGGAAAGTTGCGTTCCTCCCGAATCCGCTAGCCCTTGCGCCGAGGGAGTGTCGGTGACAGAGGTCGTCCCAACACCTGCACTTGTCAGCGATGGGGGAGGGCACGCGCTTGCTCCGGCACATCCTTCCAGCCGATGGACAGCCGCGCGGAGCGGCTCGCGTTCAGTGCAGTTGGTACTCCCAGCCCGGACGCCACGCAAAGTCTGCCTCGATCAAGTCTTCGAGCGGTACGCCGTCGATGTGATGATCGAGCGCGAATCTCGTAGCGACGTGCCCGATAACCAGGATCCGCTGTCCGTCCCACCTACTCGACACATCGCGAAGGAAGCCGGCATTGCGCGCGACCGCTTGTCGCCAGCTCTCGCTCGCCACCGGGGTAGGGCACGTCCAGCCAGCCGTGCCGATCAGCGTGCACTTCGCGAGTCGCCGCCGAACTGAATGGCAGACCTCGTCAAACACTCGGATGGCGAACACCATCACAAGCACTGGACGAGGCGTTGCGTTGACCGCCTGAGACCAAGCCGGATAGGCGCGCTATCTGCGGCAAATACGGATGTTCAGCGCCGCGCGGTGAGATCTACTGATCCAGTGATGCCAACTCATCCGACTTCAGTCAGAACTGCACTCACAGCAGCCGTCACCCGCGCAATGAAACAGAAGGACCGGGCGGCTCTAGCCGCTTACCGGACCGCCCTTGCTGCCATAGACAATGCCGAAGCCGTCCCGCTCGGCGAGGAACACCGAGCTGGTGCCGTCGAGCTGTCCCCGGTCGGGGTGGGTCGGGCCGACGTGGAGCGGCGCCCACTCACCGAACAGGAGATGGCCGAAATCATCCGGCTCGACGCGCAGGACAGGCTTGCCGCTGCCAAGTCTCTAGCAGGCGCGAATCCTGATGCCGCCCGACGACTGCGCCGCGAGGCGAGCCTTCTGATCGCGTTACTCGACGAAAACGCGGGCTGACAGCTCGGGTGTTTCCGCTCACGCCGATACTTCGTCGCCGTGGCGCGCGCGGCGGAGCCGGTAGTTGAGATTGCCTCGAAGCTGTCGTGCCAGTGCGCCGAGACGGGGAGCGGTCACGACACGCAACTGGAGCATCGCGGCAAGGTCGTCGCGGGTCGCCCAGTGCTCGCACAGCTGGCCGTCCCGCACCCGGAACCAATGCGTCTGCCGGTATTTGAAGTGACGGCCGCTCGGCGGGAGGAAGCCGTTCAGCTTTCCCGTATTCGTGCCCTCGGACCACACGAGGGCGGCGACAAGATCGCCGTCGGCGATCATCATCTCGATCGTCATAGTCAGGTCTGGAAACTGGTCGAGTAACCAGTTACACGTAGCTCGCATCGCGTCGGGACCGTTGACCGAACCAGGGCGGTCGGTGGAGAAGGGCGCCGGAGCGTGTTCTACGAACGCTTCGGCCATCAGTTCCTCGCACAGGTCGAGATTGCGGTTGTTCCACAGTTCCTCGAAATGACGGCGTACGAGCTGCTTGCCTGTATCCATGACATTCCTTCGGAGGAGGGCGCCAGAGGTAGCGCATGTTTCATCGTCCGCCGTCGGGGCAACCTGGTTGATGCGGTGCGGCCTCTGCGGCGCTTTTGAGTCTGGTGAGTGTCTGCTCGATGCTGTGTTGGGTGAAGGTGCTGCGGTCGGCTATTCCCGTGCGCAGAGTGCTGATCAGCTTGACCGGGGCTGGTCGTAGGTCGACCCAGGTCTCCTCTACGCGGCATCCACCGTCGACGGGTTCGATGACGTATTCCCATTCGGCGATTGGGATCAGGGGCGCCGTGACCCGGAAGGCGAAACGACGGGAAGCCTCTGCAGCGGTGACGGTCGTCAACGTCGTCCAACGCCGGCGCCCAGCGCGGTTTCGTCCCACGAAGCGGGCTCCGCGCACCGGCCCCCCGCCGGTCAACCATCGCCCGCCGGTGCTCTCCGGGCTCCACTCGCGCATCCGCGGCAAGTCGATGACTAAGCGGTAGAGCCGCTCTGGCGCACAGTTGACGGTGGCGGCGGCGCTCACGCGATCTGTCATGAAGAGAATCCTTTCCACGGGCAGCCGATCGACACACGGCGATCGTTGCAGCCACGCTGGTGAGGATGACCGCGACTTCGGGGGCGTGAGTAGAGGTGCAACCGCTTGACGATGTGCGCGCGGCATTCACCGAACCACAGGAGTTCTGGAGTTCGCCGTTGTATCGGCACCTCTCGGCTGAGGTGGCCGGTGATCCATATCTCGTGAGCTTGGCTGCGCACACGCGCGCCGGGCAGGTTCCCACGTTCGCGTTCTTCGCTGCGGTGCACGCTCTGCTGCTCGCCGGCGCAGAGCACCCGCTGGCCGAGTACTACCCCTCACTGCGCGGCGAGGCCGCACTCGCCCCGGACGGCGCGGGTGTGCATCTGCTGGACTTCGCCCGCCACCACGAGGCCGTCATCGTCGATGTCGTCTCCACCCGCCTGGTGCAAACCAACCAGGTGCGGCGAGCGGTCGGGCTGCGACTCGGCCTTGCCGCGATCGCACCGAAGCTGGGTGACCGGCCGGCACACCTGCTCGAGATCGGCTCCAGCGCGGGGCTGCTGCTGCGCCACGCGCATTACGCATACGAACTCGGCGGCAGACGGTACGGCGATCTTGAGTCGCCGGTTCGCCTGAACACCGAGTGGCGCAGCGCGCAGCCACCGCCGGATCTCGACGCCATCCCCGTTCTCGCCTCCACGCGCGGAGTGGATCTCAACCCGCTCGACGCGTCCGCCGAGGCCGACCGGCGTTGGCTGGAGGCGCTGGTGTGGCCAGAAGACCGCGACAAAGCAGCGTTACTGCACGACGCGCTCGCCCTTGCCGCCCGGGTGCCTGTCGAGGTCATGGCCGGCGACGCCGTTGACATGTGCCCGGCATGGTCGGCGCGCATCCCCGCGGGCGAACCTCGCATCGTGTTCCACTGCGCAACCCGTATGCACGTGCCGGTCGACCGGCGGGCGGACTTCGACCGCGCGATCGACGACATCAGCCAGCACGGACCGCTCTACCGGATCGCGATCGAAGGCGACGGCATCCAGATCACCGAGCCCGGACGGGCGCCGTCGCGCCGCTTCGACGCAGAAGGACACCTCGGCTGGGCCGCTCCGGCCGCCGACTGAATCGATCGCGGACGGTGGAGGTCTGAGCCGGACGACGACACGGCTCGGGAGGCTGCCCACCACGAACCACGATCGCAGCACGCCCGCTGTTGCGAACTCGTGCCTCGGCTGGGGCATCTCAGCCCGGCGGATCGTCTTCGGTCGTAGCGAGGTAATTCTGGATGTGCGGCGACAGGCAGAAGATGTGGCCACCCGGTGCCCGCATAACCCGCCAACTGTCAGGGAACGGCTGGTCTGCTTCTTCCCTGGCGCCGAGGTCGACGGCACGGTCGACTGCTCCTTGCAGATCCTCGACCGCGACGTCCAGATGAATTTGGACGGGTCGAGCGCCGTCCGGCCAAGTCGCCGGTGCGACGTGTCGCGACCTTTGCATCCCGAGCCACGCAGATCCGTGGCGCACAACGAAGAAGTTGTCAGTAATGCGACGCACCTCGCTGTCCAACAGAGCGGCCCAGAATGAGGCGACGTCCTCTGGCTGTTCGCAAGCCAACACAGTCGTGGTCCACCGTGCAGTTGTCACGCCTAGATCGTCCTAGTTGACCGGTCCCCTCTGTCAAGCTGAGCAGCAGCGACGTACCGCGCAAACGTCCATCGCAATACCGTGACAAGACAAACCCGCAGAAGCCAACCGATAACCCGGTTGCGTTCGGCCCGCTTTGGGTATGGCTCGCTAGTCGGTGACATATGCGTCGATGACACGAACGTCTCTGGGCTCAGGAAGCGGGCTGGGATGTGTTGGGGCGCCAGCCGGGCGTATGAGAGTAATGACCGTGCGCCAGCGGCCGGCCGGCAGTTTTGTATCGAGCAGCTGCATGCCGCGCTCACGGACCTGCCCGGCCGCGATCAGCTTGTTGATGACGCGACCCTCATCGTGAGTGAACTGCTGACGAACTCGGTCCGGGCGCGCAGCCGCGTTGCGAGGCTTTCGTTGGCGCTGCACCGGGACGTGCTTCGAGTGATTGTGGACGATGACGCTCCTGGTCAGCCCAGGGTGCGCGCGGTCGAGAGCGCTGAGACCACGGGTCGTGGCATGGCCATCGTCGCCTCGATCGCTACCGCGTGGTCAGTGGAACGTTTGATCCCGGGTAAGCAGGTGTGGGCTGAACTCGACGTTGCGCCAGCACTGACTGCGGATCTGCCGAGCTGTCATCGGCCGACACGGTTCGAGTTGGACATACAGCCAAACCCCGTCGCCACGCGGCCGCTGTGAGAGGCGTACCTGCCGGTATGGATGACCGACGGGCGCACCGCTATCCGGTTTGCGACTCGGTCGGTGCAGGCCGGCCGATGTGGAAGCCCTGGGCGTAGTCGACGCCCTCGGCGCGTAATCGGTCGAGGGTCGGCTGGTCTTCGACGCCCTCGGCGATGGTCCGCAGCCCGAACGCGCGAGCCAAACCGACGATGGCCTGCACGACGCGGTGGTTCGCGTCGTTGTTCACCAGGTCGCGCACGAATTCGATGTCGATCTTCAAGTGCGTGACAGGAAGTCTTTTCAGATACGTGAAGCTGCCGAAGCCGGTGCCGAAGTCGTCGAGCGCGAGACCACAGCCCAGTTCTGCGAGGCCGCGGGCGAATGCCTCGCCCAGGTCGGTGTCTTTCATCAGTGCGGTTTCGGTGATCTCGAAAACCAGGTTCGCGGGATCGGCTCCGGACTCGCGCAGTTCCCGCTTGATGAACGACAGCAGGTTCGATGTCCCCAACGACGCCGCGGATATGTTGATCTCTACGACGCGGTCGCCACCTGCGGCACGCCGCATTCCTTGCGTGATGGTCCACCGGTCGATCTCGGTGATCAGGCCGTATTTCTCGGCCACCGGCAGGAAGCTGCCGGGCAACACGATGTTGCCGTCGCGGCCGATCATGCGCAGCAACAGTTCCTCGCTCGGACGGCCGCCGGTCAGCGGCTCGATCGGTTGCGAGAACAACACGAGGCGGTGCTCGTCGATCGCATCGCGGATCCGGCCGATCCACGTAAGTGCGTCGAGCTCGCGACGAAACGCGTCCCGCTCCTTGGTCTCTTCGGTGATATCGCGGAACACGACGACGACGCCGGTGATCGTTGACCCGGTGCGAAGCGGGGCCGCGGAGTAGGCGATGCGCAGGATGGTGCCGTCTCTCTGGCGTCCCGTGTCATTGCATCGGTTCCCGAGGAGGCTGGAAGTCGCAGCCACCTTGATGCAAGGCGGGAAATCGACAGATTCGACCGCTCCTCAGGTCGAGCGCTCCGCACCGATCAGCCGCAGCCGTGTCCTCGTCCACGCTGCTGTTGTGGACGTCGAGGCGCGGCTCGCCCTCGGGTCGACTCGAAACTGGGGGGTTGTTCGACATCGTTGCTCCATCTTGCCGCCGTGGACCGGACCTTCGACGCGGCCCGGCGCTGGCGATCAGTCGGCCCATGTCCGGACTGGACCGGAACTCCCTTCCAGCGTTACCTCCCAAGTCGGCATCACACAGGGGCGAACGTCCCGCAGCCACGGTTCGGACCCACCGCGGCACATCGGCCCCGCGACCGCACTGTCGGCGGCAGATGCGGTCGCGCGGCGGTTTCGACCGGTCTAGTCGCTCCGAGACCAAGTGGCGACGGGCAGCGTTGGGCAGGATGAACAACGGGGCGCAGCGTCGAAGATGGGTGGGGATGGTCGGCGAGCTGACGGCGCCGACCCCCGGCCGTGCAGGATGACCATGTGAATTCGTCCCGGGCTGAGGCGTTCAGTGACGGCGTGCTGGCCGTCGTCATCACCCTGCTCGTGCTGGACCTGCACGCCGATGCGGCCAAGGGTGATCTGGCCGCCCAGCTGCGTCACACGTGGCCCACGTTCGTCGCGTACCTCGTCAGCTTCTTCGTCGTCGGCGTCATCTGGGTCAATCACCATGCGCTGTTCGCGCTCATCGATCGCGTGGACCGGGTGCTGCTGTTCGAGAACCTGCTGCTGCTGATGTTCGTGACCACCCTGCCCTTCACCACAGCTACGCTCGCGGACTTTCTGCGCGAGGGCGGTGCGAGCGCCCGTTGGGCGGTGCTGCTCTACGGCATCTCCAACATGGGCATGGCGGTCTCGTTCACCGCACTGCTCGCGCGGATGACACGCCACGGGCTGCTGCGCACGCCGGTGACCGAGGACGTCGCCAAACACGCAATCCGACGTTTCGGGCTCGGCACCATCGCCTACCCCATTGCCACGGGACTCGGACTCATCTGGCCGCCCCTCATCCTCGTGGCGATGGCGGTACTGACCCTCTATTACATGATCGAGCACACACCTATCCTCCCGACGACACCGTCCGCACCGTAAGGCCCGTCGCCTACGCCGGCGCGTCGTTCTTCACCGCCTTTGCAGATCACCTCACCGAGGCATGGGCGCTCGGTGACATCAAACGATTCGGTGTCTACCCGATGCGTAGGGCAGTCGCGGGGTATGCGCCTGACTGTCCGACCTGATCGTGTGCGATGGAGCGCGGCAGGTAGTCGCTGCGCAGGATGGTGGCGGCGAGTTCGCCGCGACTGCGGGTGCCGGTTTTGGCGAAGATCGATTTGAGGTGGTCTTGGATAGTGGCGCCGCTCAGATGCAGGGCGGTCGTCATCTGTTTGGTCGACAGTCCGCGACAGACCAGTTCGGTGATCGTGGTTTCTCGGTCGGTGAGCCCGTGCGCGAGCATGATCAGGGAAGCGGTGTCGGCTGGGTCGGCTGCGTCGATGATGACCGCTACCGCGCCGGTCGGGTCAGTGCTCATCCAGGAGGCGTGCAGAACTGCCCACCGGCCGCGCCGGGTCTGTACTCGTAGGCGCGGCAGTGCCGATTGAGCCGCGTGTAGATGGCGGAGCCGCAGAGCCAGGGTCGTGATCTCGATGGGAAGCTCGGAGCCGTCCGCGGGCACTCCCAGTTCTTCGAGCCAGTCTCCCGCTGCCTCGTTCATACCGGTGAGTGTTGCGTCGGCGGCGAGCAGCACAAGCCCCGGACCCTGCCCTGGACCTTCATGGGCGCAAGCCTGCCTGAGTAGTCCCATCCGAATGCCTTCACCCAAGTGCGGGGCGATGCGTTGCACGAAACGTGCTTCCTGCGGTGTGAACGCAGACCGCGCCTCGCGGTGCAGGCACAGATATCCCCAGCACCGGCCGCGGTTGCGGAGCACTGCCCGAAGTTCGTCTTGTAGCCCTAGCGGGGCGAAGATGTCGATGTAACGCTGACTGCGTGCCGGCTTACCGTCGGTCGCGGTCATCAAGGTGGCAACCGACCCGGGCTGCTGGGCAAGGTCGGTCCATTTGTTCACATCGTCGTCGAGGAACTCGTTGGCGATGAAGTAGCTCCCCGACTCGGCCGGCAGCCCTTCTCTGAACGCTTGGGTGAACAGCATCGTGGCGGGATCGACTGCAGCCCACCACAGCGCATCGACAGGGACGACCTGTCGCAGGCGGGGCAGCACCTCGGCCCGCAACGCTTCGGGCGCGAGCCCGGAACGGCATGCCTTGATCACTGCGTCGGTGAGATTGTCGAGCGCCGCTCCAGCGAGCATCGGCCTCATCTCCTGACCGCACTCTAGGCCTGGGCGACTACCTCGTAGCTTGCGCGCCCGGTCAGCTCGACCCCGGTCGCCTCGACCGTCGTCGCGCGGCTCTGCTCTGCGAACCGATCTGTTGCCTGCGCCGCTGCCTCGGTGTCCCACAAGGTCACCGTCAGCGCCGAGCCGGCCCGATGGTCGACCAGGAAGACGACACCAGCGTTGCCGGGCAGCCCCTCGACGAACCCTCGCACCGTGTCGGCAGCGTGATCACTCCACTTCTGCAACGCCTCAGGTGATCCGGACCAGGTAGATGATCGTGCGAACATATGTCGCCCCTTTCCTCACCCATCACTGTCGCGGCACCGACCCCGAATGTCTGTCCCAGAATTCTGGGGGGCATGGCCAACCCGAGCACGAGCGTCGGTACCGGGATTGCGCGGTCGACGCCGTCGCACGTAGCTTCTGCCTCGGGACCCACTGCGGCATCCCGGGAGGGAGCCGGCTATGAGCCTGGCGTATTTGGCGGCTGACCATCAGAAGATCGAATGGCTTGGTGGCAGCACCATGGACCTGTTGCTCGATGGGGACGCCACCGAGGGGCAATTGTTCATGGCCCGAACGAGTTTGGTGGCCGGCGATGCGTCTCCGGTGCACATGCACACCAACGAGGACGAGATCTTCTTGATACTCGATGGCAGTGCGACGTTCTGGTTCGGAGAGGAACGCTTCGACGTCGAACGCGGTGGTGTCGTCTACCTTCCCCGCGACGTCCCGCACGCTTATCGCATCACCAGCGATGCCGACATGCTGACCATCTGCACGCCGGCCGGTGCTGAGAACTTCTTCCGCGCGGCAGGCCACGATACGGCTGATCCCAAACCCGAGGGATGGACGATCACCCCTGCGACCCTTGCCGCAGCCGCAGCAACAACCGGACTGCAGATACTCGGTCCGCCTCCTGCGGGATGACCGCATCCTGCGTCATCGCACCGTCCCGCCGACGCGCTCACCTTTGCCGCCCGGGTGCCGGTCGACCACGAGCGCGCTCTTGCGCTGAGTCGTGTCGGTGCCCGAGGCTGCGAGCGGCAGCTTCGCCCAGGGTCGGCTCTGTGTCTGACGAGGAGGACGGTGGTCGTGTTCGATTCGCTGCCCGAGCTCGATGACGCTGTTCGTTCTGCGTACTTGACTCGGTTGGGACTCGAGGTGGCGCCGCCTTCGGTCGATGCACTGACCAGGTTGGTACGTCGGCAGGTCGAGCGGGTGCCTTACGAGACGTTCTGGATCCAGGCCGGCGAGCATTGGTCGACCGATCCCATCATGGCGGCGCGTCGCATCGCCGAGTCCGGGCGTGGCGGCTATTGCTATCACCTCAACGGAGCCCTGGGCTTGTTGTTGCGATCGCTGGGTTACGCGGTGCACGGCCACGTCGGTGGAGTGCACGGGCCGGACCGCACGGACGATGAGATGGGCAACCATTTGGTGCTGACGGTCAGCGACCTTCCGTCGGCAGGTAACCCGTCGGGGGTCTGGTACGTGGACGCAGGTCTGGGCGACGCGATCTACGACCCGCTGCCGCTGGTGGCGGGCGAATACGCCCAACCGCCCTTCGCGCTGACGCTGGAAGATGAAGGATCCGGACGCTGGCATCTGACGCACGACCGCACGGGCGGGTTCGGTGGCATGACCTGGACCATGGCGCCTGCTCACCTCGACGACTTCACCGACAAGCACACCTGGCTGTCGTCCGCGCCTGAGTCGGGGTTCGTTCAGATCCCGATGGCTGAACGGCGAGACGCCACCGGAGTGGAAGTCATTCGTGGTTTGATCCGGTCCCGCGTCGGCGAAGGGGCCCATGTCGCCGAACCGCTCGTTCGCGAAGGCGACTGGTTCGACACTCTCGCCGACGACTTCGGCATCCACTTCGATCGCCGCCCCGAGCGCGAACGGCTCTGGGCAGCCGCGTTGGACGCCCATCGCGCCTGGGAAGCGGCGAGCCGGTAGGCCGGGTCGGTCAGCTCAGCGCACGCGGGGTCAGCCGCACCGGTATCTGAGCGTGCCCATGCAGCGCCAGACCCGGGCGTGGTTGCGGATCTCCGTCGAGGCTCACGTCGAATGCATCGAACAGCGCGGGCAGCGCCTCGGCTGCTTCCATCCGGGCGAGCGCGGCGCCCAGACAATAGTGTGGTCCGCCGCCGAAGCTCATCGAGCGAATGTTGCCGCGGCCGAGGTCGAGTCGATCGGGATCGGGGAACTG
This sequence comes from uncultured Actinomycetota bacterium, assembly GCA_963757455.1. GTDB lineage: Bacteria > Actinomycetota > Actinomycetes > Mycobacteriales > Jatrophihabitantaceae > RYN-133. The sequence continues at coordinate 85,255 of CAVWSE010000027.1, read as the reverse complement.
AAGCGGGTCGCGGTTCGCGGCGCCCAGGAGATTGAAAACGAGTCGGCCCGCGGTCACGCGATGTTCGTCGATGTCGACATCGGCGAGCATGACCCGCGAGTTGAGTTGCACGGGCGTGTCGTATCGCAGCAATTCCTCGACAGCGTTGGACGTGAGACCCGGATCTTCGCGCCACCGAGTGAGTTGGTCCGGGTTGCGGACCAGTGCGATGACCGCGTTGCCGAGCAGGTGGGTGGTCGTTTCGAAGCCGGCCGCGAACAGGAGCACCAGCATCGTGAGCAGCTCGTCCTGGGTCAGCCCGTCGAGGCTTGCAAGGGCGGAGGTCAGGTCGTCAGCCGGAGAACGACGCCGCACACGGACAAGGTCACTGAAATAGTCGGCGAGCTGCACAGCCGCCGCGTCGCAGCGCGCAAGTTCATCGGGTCCCATGCCCGGCTCGAGCGACAGCGCATGATCGCGGACCCAATCCGAGAACCGGGGACGGTCTTGCTCCGGAACACCGAGAAGATCGCCGATGACGGCCACCGGTAGTGGGAAGGCCCATTGCGCGATCAGGTCCAACGGCTCGTTTACCCGCTCGCGCAACGCATCAGTCAACCGCGCCACGATGGCGCGCACGCTTGCGCGCAGATTCTCCGTCCGGCGCGCCGTGAAGACCTTCGATACCAGCGAGCGAAGCCGTCCGTGGTCGGTCCCGTCGAGCTGCAAGATCGAGTCGTACATCATCCGTAGCCCCGGATGATCGCGCCAGTCCGGCATGCCGAGACCCTGGAAGCGCGCAGCGCTGTCCTTTCCGGCGCGTGGGTCGTGCAACATCGCCGATACTGCGCGATAGGACGTCAGCACAACCGGTCCCTGCGCGGGCACGTAGACCGGGGCCAGCGAGCGCAGCCGCGCATATGCGGGGTAGGGATTCGCGTGATGAAGCGAACCCAGCAGGCCCGCCGCTGCCTCATCAGCTGCCCGTGTCGACGTCTCGGTCATTTCACTCCCCGCGAAGAGCGCGCACCAGAATCGCCAGAAGATTCGTAGCCCGCGGCACGCTGCTCCCGGCGTCCCACTCTGCCGTGCTTCGCCGCCACAAGCCATGACTTCGCGCAGACCCTGGGCCGCCGCTCGGTGGCGTTGCCAGGCCGCTCTCAGGCGTGCAGCACAGACCGCTGGACGAGGTGTGCTGGTCGGGCGACGATGAGCGGACGGACAAATGGTCTTCGTCAGGTGTTCGGTCGGCCGACGGCGTCGACGGGTGGTACAGGGATCGGTGGAGCAACTCGGTACGGTCTCGCGACCGAGGATCGCGGGTCTGCTGAACACGGCATGGCAGATCCCGCTGACACTGGTGTGCGCCGAATCGGGATACGGCAAGACGACAGCGCTCGACGTACTTCGCTCCGACGCACGGACGAGCTACCTGTGCCTGACTGCGCGCCATCGCAACTCAGTGACCCTCGCTGCCGAGCTGCGCATCAACGCCGCCGGCGCGGAGCGCATGCTCGTGCTCGACGACGTCGAGTGTCTGCGTGGCGCCATGGCGGCGGTGCAAGCGCTCTGGCAGTTCGTTGACGAGATGGACGCAACGATCCATGTCGTCCTGTGCGGCCGATGGCTGCCACCGATGCAGCCGGCCGGCCGCACGCGCCCTGCACCGTTGCAAGTGACGGCACCTGATCTCGCCTTCGATCTGAGCGAGACCGCTGCAGTGTTGGGCTCTGCCGCCGCCCATGCGCAGGACTGCCAGCGGCTCACGGCCGGATGGCCGGTTGCCGTCGGCCTTGCCTCTCGCATTCTTGGTCGGTCGGAGACAGCGGGAGATACACCGTTGGACGAGCGTGTCGAGAACGAGCTCGCCTCGTCGTGGCGACCCTTCGCCGCGCGTGTCGTTGCCGATCAGGAAGACCCTTACATCCTCGGAGTCCTCGCGGTGATCGGCGAGGTCGACCCGCTACTGGTTGCCGAGTTGGGACTGGATGTCGGCGCGGACGAAGTGGCCGACCTGCATCGGCGTGGGTTGCTAGTCGGTGGCGATGGTGCAGCGCTGCGGGTCGCGCCGGTGCTGATTGACGCTGCACGTGACGTGCTCGACGCAGATCAGGCGAGCTCGACCCGTCGGGCGGCAGCGCAGTGGTGGGAACGCGCCGACCGGCTCGATCTCGCGCTCGAGTGCCTTGTCGACGACGGTGACGACGAACTCGAATCGTTCCTCGCTCGTTGCGGTCATCGGTTGGTGGTCGCCGGCGCCGCCGACCGGATCACGATGCTCGCGCGGCGCTGGCCCAGGCCGCGTCCGGAGCTCGAGGCCGTGGTGGCCGACGCCTGGTGGCAGCTCGGGAACTGGGTGAGCGCAACCGCCGCGTTCGAGCGTGTGCTGCACGCCTATGGGGATGGCGATCTTCCCGCTGCGTTCGCGTGGCGCTTCGGTGCGCTGTTGTACCTGAGCGGGGAACGTGGACGCTCCGAGGCGGTGCTGTCGGCCGCACGGTCCGAGCCCGCCGACGCTGATCAGGCATTGGTCGCGGCGTGGCTCGCATCCGCGCTGTGGCTGGCGGACCGCACCGAGGACGCCGACGAGTGCATGCGACGAGCGCTTCGCCTCGCGTGGGACTGCCACGACAAGCGGGCATTGGCGGCGGCCGAGGTCGCGCATGCTCTCGTGTGCGCCGCACGTGGCGATCGTGCCGGCAACACCCTTGCCTACCGGGTCGCGATGGAGGCTGCTTCAGCGGCAGGAGACACCATGCTTCTGGCCCGGATCCACGCCAACCTCGCCTCGAAGGCACTCGAAGAGGGTGACTACGACGCCGCCGTCCGCAGCGCGGACCGCGGTGTGCAGGCTGCCGGGGCGCACGCAGCCATCGCTGGGTTGGCTCTGGAGAACAAGGCCGCAGCGTTGCTGCGCCAGGGGAAACTCGATGTTGCCCGGGCGGCCGCAGCAGATGCGGCAGATGGCTACGCCACGCTGGGCTCGGCGGCCTCCGCTCTCGCAGCCGCGGTGCCCCAGCTGCTGCTCGGCGAGATCTATCGGCTGCGCGATGACCAGGTACAGGCCCGCCTCGCCTTCGAGCGGGCGCTGCTCGCAGGTGAATCCGCCGAGGACGCGCAAACGGTTGTGCAGGCCTGCGCAGGGCTGGCCTGGGTGCTCGCCCGTGAGAACCCCGTGGCAGCTCAGGCGCACGCCGACCGAGCGCTCAAGGTCGCGTCTGCCCTGAGCCGAGCGGACGCCCTGAACGCCGCGGCCTGGGTCGCGCTGGTGACAGGGGAGAACACCGTCGCCGGCGCAAGATCCGCCGAGGCCGAGGTGGAGGCGCAGCGCAACAACGAACGCGCCGCACTGGCGACGGCACTGGAACTGAGGTGCGCGGCTGATCCGTCACACGACCTCGGCCTGCTCCGGGCAGCGCTGGCGCGTTTGGGTCGAGATCGGGAACCCGGTCGCCGCGGCACGCAGCCGGCTCGCGCTTGCGTCGCTTGCCCACGACGAGACTGCCGTGTCCGCGGCGCGGCGCGCGCTTGCCGACCTCGCTCTTGCGCCGGACGTGGGGATCACCGCGGTGCTTTGCGCCCTCGCCCGGCGCAGTGGCGATCCGTCGATCGTCACGCTTGGCAGGTTTGCCGTGACCGTCGACGGCGGGACGATCCCGGCCACTGCGTGGCAGTCGCGCAAGGCGCGCGACCTGTTGAAGCTGCTCACTGCGCGGGCCGAGCGTCGCGTCACCCGCGAGGCGCTCGCGGATGCGTTGTGGCCCGACGAGCCATACCCCGCCGCCGGCCCACGCTTGTCCGTGCTGCTGTCTCGGCTCCGCGCGCTGCTCGACCCCGAGCGACGTCACCCGCCGGATCACTACCTCGACGCCGACAAGATGTCGGTCGCGCTGCGAACCGATCGCATGACGATCGACGTATTCGAGTTCCTCGCCGCCGTCGATTCCGCAACCGACCTCGCCTCGACGGATCAGTGGGGCGCGGCCGAGCGCGAGCTCCGTCGCGCCGAGCAGCTGTATGCCGGTGATTTCCTCGACGACGACCGCGACTGCGACTGGGCCGTCGAGTTGCGCGAGCATGCTCGCGCAAGGGCGAGTGAGTGCGCACGGCTGTTGGCACGATCGGCGGCCCATCGGCGCGACGACGAACAGGCCGCCCGCTGGTTGCAACGTCTGCTCGAGCGCGATCCGTACGACGAGGACGCCTGGACCGCGCTCATCGCGGCGGACGTGCGACTGCGGCGCCACGGCGAAGCGCGTCACCAGTACGCGTCCTACGTCCGCCGCATGGGCGAGTTGGACGTTGCGGTCGAACCGTTCGACAGGCTGGTCGACAGGCTGCCGTAAGCCCACTGAAAGGCGGCGCGCTGACACTGCCGTCGTGCGTGCTTTCGTCGTCCGGATTCACGAAGCCGGAAATGACCAAACCGGGTCGCACTTGATCCGGGGGCTGGCCTACGACGTCAGTACCGGGCAGCGCGGGGTGTTCCACGACGCCACCGAGCTGTGGGACCTGCTCACCGTCCGTGACGTGGTCGGTCTCGGGTCGCCACAACCGAGCCAGCAGCGATCGCTTGAGAGGGAGAACGAACAATGACCAGATCCACGTTCCGCGCTGCCACTGTGATCGCGGCAATCCTGGCCACGGCCGCGGCGGTCACCGCCTGCTCATCATCCGGATCGGCAGGTGGCGCCACATCACCTCCCGCGGTCAGTGCTTCGACCAGCACCCCAAGCAGCCACGCTCCGAGGACTCAGAACTCGGTGACGGTCGGCAGCCGCGCACACAGCACCGCAGCGACTTCCCAACCAGGCGCCCTGTCCGGAACGTGGCACGGCACCTACTCCGGCGGATTCTCGGGCACCTTCACTCTGAAGTGGACTGAGGGGGGCGCCCGGTTGCACGGCACCATCTTGATCTCGAATCCATCGCAGACACTGCCGCTCAACGGCCGGATCTCCGGCTCCAAGATCACGTTCGGCACGGTCGGTTCGACCGCAATCACCTACACGGGCACGGTGGCGAGCTCGGACGCGTCGATGTCCGGCAGTTACGACGTCGGCAATCACCCCACCGGCTCGTGGTCGGCCACCAAGGCCTGACCGGCAGTCTCGATAAGCGTCGCTACCCAGCAGGAGAAACCATCATGAAGTCAACGATCTCCACCGCCGTTCGGCTCGTAACGGCAGCGGCACTCACCTTGTCCGTATTCGTTGTCACAGCGGGACGGGCCAGCGCAGCGCCGATGGACGGGACCTATGTACCGCTGCCCCTGATCCACGGCTGGTCGACCTATCCCGGTGCGCGTGCCCCGAAGATCGACCGAAGCAATGGTGTCGTGCATCTGCGCGGCATGATCACGTCGTCGTCCTCGAACGACCATCCTTTTGTCGTACCGCAGTACTTCCGACCGAATCGCACGCTGTTCCTGCCGGTGGCGATGTGCGCCGGTGTCTACGGACGCATCGACATCCAGGCGAACGGCATCGTCACGATCCTGACTCCGTTCGCGTGGAGCCGAGCGACGTGCCTGACATCGCTCGAAGGCGTGAGCTACGTCCAGACCACGTCAGCGTCGTCGAGCGTGCCGATCACACCGATCAACGGCTGGTCTGCCGTCGACCAGTCGCGCTTCCTCACGTACACCGAAACCGCGAATCTCGTGCACCTCACCGGCGAGTTGCACACAGCCGGCAACAACCACGTTCCGTTCGTCGTCCCGCTGGCGCCGGCGAACGACGTCGTCGTTCCGATCGGTCTGTGCAACGGCGAGGTCGGCAACCTTGTGATCGACACCAGCGGGACCGCGACGATCGTCGCGGCCGTGAGTTTCGGCTACGCCAAATGCTTGATCTCGCTCGACGGTGTCTCGTACTGGTCGAACACCAACGCGCCGAGCTTCGTCGGGATCGCGCTGCACACCGGATGGCACAGCCCGGTGCAGAGCAGCAGCCACACGCGATGGGCACTCAGCCAGGCCCACGACACGGCCGCGCTCGACGGTGCGATGGGAAGCGAGCGGACGGCACCGACCGCGCCGTACACCGCGAGCGGACCCGCTGTCCCGTCGGGCCGCATCCAACTGCTGGCGTCGATGTGCAGCGGCTTCGTCGGCCAACTCGAGGTGTTCGCGAGTGCGGCGACCCGGGTTTGGGTGCCGAATGGCGGCGGCTGGTCGGCAGCGAAGTGCATGACTTCTCTGAACGGAATCCAGTACGCCTCGGAGTCTGTTGGCTGACCAGCACAGCTTTCGTAGCAATCCGAGAGGCCGACGACCGGGCGTGGTGGGGACGCCCGGTCGTCGGCACAAAGCGCTGATGGCACCGGCTGATGCCTCTGAGCCTGCGGGCAAACCGCGCCGGATCGCCGAGCGCCTCGGCCGAGAGGGGCCTGGACGATATGCGGAGAGACCGTCGCATGTTAGGATCGTGTTAGAAATCACTGTCCAGTCTCATCACAAGACGGGGAAGTGATTCGGCCTGGCCGTGGGGACCGCCGAACTATCCGGCACGTTGACCCGAACGGACCCGCATGTCGCTCACCGATACTCGGACAAGTCGTGGCGATCACACGCAACTCCCGCGAAGACGGCACCGTGCGGTCGGGCTTCATGGCTAGACAGTCGCTGCGGCTCACATCGCGTTTCGCAGTTGTGCTGGTCGTGCTTCTGCCGTGTTTGATCGCGATCTTGATCGTCGGATACAACGGCCTGCGAGCAGGCAGGAATGCGGCCGACTCGCTGTATCTGGACCACCTGGTGACCACCCAGAGCGTGACCAATCTCGATATTGCGTTGGAGGACGCTCACCAAACCAGTCTCGAGGCGCTCCTCGCCACAGCGGCAAGCGAGAAGCGGCGGCTCATCACCGAGCTTGTCGTAGACATCTCTCCGCGAGTGCAGTCAGCAGTTGCACGTGTAAATGTCCGGACGGCCGGTGACAGCAGCGAAAGCCGATCCGCACGTACGGTCACGGACGGGTGGTCTCAGTTCCAGCGGTTGCTGGTTCGGGGCGCGTTGACGACACGGGGCGTTGCACCCAGTGCCGCCGCAGCAGTCGCAGTCACAGCGCTGTTCGATCGGATGACGGCAGCTGCGAAATCCATCATCGCCGTCGAGGAGACCCAGAGCGCCCGGGCCTATAGCCATGCATTGGATGTGTACAGGTCGAGTGTCGAGCTCATGCTCCTCGCGGGCCTCATCTGCCTCCTGATCTCCGCGGGGGTAGTGGTGTGGCTCATCCGCAGCGTCCTCCCGCGGACACTGGCATTCGCCGCATTCGCAGCCGAGGTCAGCGAGGGCCGATACCACCGCTCGGTCGAGGCGAAGGGCAACGACGAACTATCCGATCTCGGGCGAGTCCTCAACGACTTGGCGCTCCGCCGCCGCACCGAGGAAACCTACGATCAAAATCAACTCGAGCTGCGAGACACGCTCCAGACGGCTGCCAGCGAACAAGAGGCACGCGACCTGCTCCAGGTGTACCTCGAGCGTGGGGTGCCGGGCAGCGGCGTGACAATACTCAACAGGAACAACAGCGCTGACCGACTGCAAGCGGTCACGCACGTTGACCCGAATTCGCCTCTGGTCGCCGGGCTCGATTCGGCCGAGCCGCGCTCCTGTCTGGCGATCCGGAAGGGCACGGCACACACGACGAACGAAGACAAGGACGTGCTGCTGCCGTGCCCCGTGTGCTCGGGCTGTTCCGGAAGTTCCATCTGCACCCCTCTGATCGTCGGGGCCGAGGTCATCGGAAGTGTGTTGACCAACCACGCTCGCCCGCTCGATGCAATGGAAGCGAGGTCGATTCGCGAGGCCGTCTCGCAGGCCGCGCCCGTGATCGGGAACCTGCGCACGCTGGCAATAGCCGAGCTTCGCGCCTCGACCGACAGTCTCACCGGACTGCCCAACAAGCGCGCAGTGCATGACACGCTGCGGCGAATGGTCGCCCACTCCTCGCGCACCGGAAGCCCGATGGCCGCCCTCATGTGCGACCTCGACCATTTCAAGAACATCAACGACCGCTACGGCCACGGCCGTGGCGACGATGTCCTTGCAGCCGTAGGCGCGATACTCGCAACCGCCTTACGTGCCAGCGACTTTGCCGGTCGGTTCGGCGGTGAGGAATTTGTCGTTCTCCTCCCCGACAGCGACGCCGCCGCGGCTCAGATCGCCGCTGAAAACCTACGCCGCGGCGTAGCCGCAACGCGCGTCGCCGACATCGATGATCCGATAACCATGAGCATCGGCATTGCCATCGCACCGACGCACGCGGTCGACGCAGACTCGCTACTGCGCGCCGCCGACCGAGCCTTGTATGCAGCGAAGAATGCCGGACGTAACCGCATCGAGCTCCTGACAAACCACGTCGAGGAGTTTGCGCATCGCCGAGCGAAAACGCCGTTGCGAACCGCCACTCCCAACGCCGGAAACGACCGGACAACGGCACCGCTGGACGAGGCGCGCTGACGCGCTGCCCTCGTTCTCGGCCCGTCGAATGTTGCGGATCAAGGCCATCAAGTCGAAATGGGAGTGGCCTGGCCCCCGGCCGGCCGGGACCGGGCCGGGAGGCCAGCGCCACGATGCGAGGTGAGCTACCGCGCGGCCCGCGAGAAAGGTGGCGCCTCGAGGGCGTGGGCGTTGCGCGTATGCGTCAAACGCTCTGGGATGGGACGTGCGGGCGACGGGCAGTTACCTCGTAAGCACTGACTCACGTGTGGCGATCACCTACCTTTCCGTGTCGGTATGAAGTTGCCAGGTGCGGAGGTGAGCGCTGCGTGCACCGCACGTCGACACCGAGGGGCTCCTTCTGCTTCGGGTGCGCCTCGGCAGACGATCGTCGGCCACGCGGACGCCGGTGTTCCGACCTGCGACCGGCCGCCTCGCGATGCGGCGGCGACATGGGCGGGTCGGGCCACTGCGCTGCGATGATCGCGTCGAACTCGGCCGCGAGCAGGCCCGGGTCGTTGCAGAGCAGGTCGAGGAACTGCTCGTCGACAGTGCGCCCGGCCGTATCAGCGGTGGCTTGCGTAGTGGGCATGGGTGGTCCTGAATCGGTCAGGCGTTGATGACCTGCCGGTCCTCGCCCTTGCTGCTGATGGAGATCTTGCGTGGCTTGGCGCGCTCGGCGACCGGGATCGTCAGGGTGAGTACCCCGGCGTCGTAGCCGGCGCTGATGTGCTCGGTGTCGAGGTTGTCGCCGAGGATCAGTTGCCGGCTGAAAATTCCGCGCGGCCGCTCGGCGGCGATCAGCTCGGCGTCGCTGGCGCGCGGCGGGCGTTCGGCCTTGACCGTAACGACGTTGCGTTCGACGTCGAGATCGATCGAGTCCGGGTTGACGCCGGGCAGGTCGAACTCCACAAGGAACGTGTCGCCGTCACGCCAGGCGTCCATCGGCATCACCGACGGACGGGCCAGGGTGCCGTCGGTGCCGAAGACCTGTTGGGTGAGCCGGTCCAGGTCGCGGAACGGGTCGGTGCGCATCAGCATCGTGTCCACCTCCAGTACTCCTGTTCTGTTGGATGCTCCGTGTGGGCCACAGACTGCGATCTGTGGTGTGCGCTATAGATTTGATATAGCACTCGTGGCATGATGATGCAAGAGAAAATTCGGTGGTCGGTGTTCGAAGGGATGTGCTGCTGTGGCCGGTCGGGCACCGGACGCGGCGCGTGGCGTCTACGGCATTTCGGTCGCCGCGGAACTGGTCGGGACCGGGGTGCAGAACCTGCGCGCCTACGAAGCACGCGGCCTGCTCGAACCCGAGCGCACCGACGGGGGCACCCGCCGCTACAGCGCGAACGACCTGGATCGGCTGCGCCGCATCGGCGACCTGCTCGAGGCAGGCCTCAACCTCGCCGGCATCGCCATGGTCATGGACCTGCAGGATGAGAACGACCACCTGCGCGCAGAGAACGAGGCACAGCAACCGCCGGCGACCACATCGATCCCGCCGCGCAGACCCCGGAAGCGCACCTCCACGACCCGCACGTCCGGCTCGCGCGACTGAATGACTTCCAGCCGCCGCCTCGGCTCACCCGACCTTGATGGCGGTGACCTGTCGAATCTGACGAGACGTTCCGGACGCTCCGCGTCGATCGCGGTGCTGGCCGGGGGAGAGGTGATCGATCGCGCTGCGGGTGTCCGACTCGGCCACACCGACCAACTCAGCGGCGAACACGCGCACCTGCACGGTGAACCCTGCCATCCAGCCGTCGGCTCTCGCGGCCCGTCTGGGCGCCGAACTCACGGCCGCGTCGACCGCCGCAGCCAACGGCAAAACCCGGTGCCGAGGTCCGCGCCCTCTCAGCGTTCGTTCGCGACGTGCGCGAGCAGTCCGGGAAGGCCGTCCCGACACCTACCGCCACAAGCTGGATCGCCACGGCAACTCGCATCGAACACATCGTCGGCGCGTGAGCCGCTTGTTGCGGTGTTCGTAGCACCGGCAATACCGTCCAACGATGAATGGTGCCGGACACGATCAGGTGGTCGCCGCAATCGCCTGGGACGATCAGGGCTTCGAGATCGCTGTCGCCGAGGGGACGGATGCACCAGCAGTGACGGTGCTTGGGGCACCCACCGTCGCCGAGATCCACAAGCACCTCCTCGGCCTGCGATATCGCTACGGTGAGCGGCTGATCTGCGTCGTGGACAGCACGAACGGCATGGTGGACGGCGGCCTGATGAGCTCAGGCCTGACCGTCTACCGAGCCGATCCTTCGCTGTTGGGGCCGCGCCCGGTGCTGGGTTCGGTTGGTGCGCGAACCATGGCCGATGCGGCGGCGCGGCATCCGGACCGCCTGACGCGATTGTCTCTGCAGACAGGGTCGCTCACCGGCCGCTTTCCCGAGGTGGAGTCCGCCACTGCGGACGCAGCAAGCGGTGTCGAGGCTCTCGTCGCTGCCGGGAGGTCAACCAGCCATCTGCACAACGGCACCGGCCAGCCGCCTGTCGCGTTGACCTTCGACGACGGCCCTCACCCGCCGTACACCGAGCGGGTGCTCGACACACTCGCCCGTTACGAGGTTGCAGCCACGTTCTTCTGCGTCGGATTGCATACCCGCGCCCACCCGGACCTCGTGCGGCGCATCGTCGACGAGGGCCACCAGCTCGGCAATCACACGTGGTCTCATCCGATGCTGGGCGATCTGGAGCAGGCGCAAGTACGCGCGCAGCTCGACCGCACCGACGAGTTGCTCGACGCCGCGGGACGGTCGGGACGTCCGCTGTTCCGGCCGCCGTACGGAGCGATCACCCCCGAGTTCGTTCAATGGTTCGAGTCGGACCCGGCGGGCCGGACGATGGTGCTGTGGGACGTCGAGCCCTTCGATTGGGCCGAACCGGGTAGCGACGCAATCGCCGACAGGGTGCTCGCCGACGTCTCGCCCGGGTCGATCGTCCTGCTGCATGACGGCGGCGGTGATCGATCCCAGACCGCGGCCGCGCTGCCCTCGATCGTCGAAGGCCTGCTCGAGCGTGGCTACGCCCTGGACACAATGGCCGCCCTGCTCACCACGTCTGCGTGATCTTGGACAGGCCACGCGGCCTGTCCGGATCGAGGCCGCGCGCCACGGCCAGCCGGCAAGCCAGGACCTGCAGCGGGAGCACGTCGATGATCGGCAGCAGCTCCTCGGACAGGGCTGCAGCGGCGATCGGCAGGCCGCCCGGGCCACCGACCTCCAAGACGTCGGCGCCTGCCTCGACGAGTCGCTCGATCACCGGTCGCATCGCCCGGCCCGCCACAGCACCAGCGGTGAGAGCGATGACGGGCAGGTTGGCGTCGATCATCGCCAATGGGCCGTGGAGCAGATCCGCGGCCGAGAATGCCTGCGCGGGCAGGTACGAGGTTTCCATAAACTTGAGCGCAGCCTCGCGCGCGGTCGCGTAGCTGTAGCCACGAGCGGTCGTTGTCAGGTGCGGCGCGAACCGGTAGCGCTCGGCCGCGTCCCGGGCCGGGCCGGCCATGGCGAGAGTGCGTGCGGCTGCGTCCGGCACGGCCGCGGCGTTCTCACCCACCAGCAACAGGTAGAGCGCGAGCAGCTCTGCGGTGTAGGTCTTGGTGGCCGCGACCGCCCGTTCCGTTCCCGCAAGGATGTCGACATGACTGTGCGCGGCCTGCGCCAGCGCCGAGTCCGGCGCGTTCGTCACCGCGACGGTGAACGCGCCGAAGTCGCGAGCGCGCTGCACGCTCTCGAGCAGGTCAGGTGACCCGCCCGACTGGCTGACCGCGACGAACAACACCTCGCGAAGATCTTGACGGGCGCCGTAGAGCGTCAACGACGACGGCGAGGCGAGCCCGGCGGCCAGTCCGAGTCGGGTCTCGACGAGGTACTTGGCATAGAGCGCGGCGTGGTCGCTCGACCCGCGCGCGGCGAGCACGACGAAGCGCGGCCGGCGGGCCAGGGTCTCGGCCCGTATCGCGGCGATGTCGTGCGCTGCGTCGAGCAGCCGGGCGAGCACAGCGGGTTGCTCGTTGATCTCAGCGACCATCGCCGTACCGGGCTGCGTCGCGGCACCGGTCACGGCCGTCACCGCTCCGATCTGGTGAACGCCGGCAGATGGTCGCGATTGGCCGCGAGCAGCTCGTCGAGCACAGCCTCGGCTAGATCCCATTGCCGCACCAGCGGATTGGCGATCAGTGCCTTCAGCGCGACGTCACGTTCGCCGGTGCGCGCGGCACGGATGGCGAGCTCCTCATAAGCCGTCACGGCTTGGACGAGCCCGAGCATCTCCGGCGGCAGCGGCTCGACGGTTAGCGGATGGGCGCCGTCGCGGTCGACGAGTGCGGGGACCTCGACGACCGCGTCGGGCGCAAGCCCGGCGATCGTCGAGCCGTTGCGCAGGTCGACGTAGTGGTGCGCGCCGTCGCCCGTCAACAGCGAAGTCACCAGTGCGGCGGCAGCTTCGCTGTAGTACGCGCCGCCGCGCTGCTCGAGAAGGTCGGGTTTGTGATCGAGCTCGGGATCGGCGTACATCTCGAGCAGCGTGCGCTCGATCTCGAGCACCTCCTCCGCGCGGGCCCGACCCGCACGCTGAGCGGCCACGGCGGCGTCGGTGCAGTAGAAGTAGTGCAGGTAGTACGACGGGATGGCACCCAGAACGCGCAGCAACGGCGCCGGTGCGTCGATTGCCTCGGCGAGCTCGGCGAGTACGGCATCCGAGGCGAGCAGCTCGGGCAACCGGTCGTCGCCGTCGACGAGCACCCGCCGGATCCACGACAGATGATTCAGACCCGCATGATCGAGGCGGACCCGATCGGCGGCCACGCCGAATCGGGCGGCCAGCCGGCGCTGGAAGCCGATCGCCACGTTGCACAGGCCCAGGGCGCGGTGGCCTTCGTCGAGCAGCGCGCGCGTGATGATCCCGACCGGATTGGTGAAGTCGACGATCCAAGCGCCGGGTGCCGCGACGGCCGCGACGCGCTCGGCGATGTCGAGCACGACCGGAACGGTGCGCAGCGCTTTCGCGAAGCCGCCGGGGCCCGTCGTCTCCTGACCGAGCAGGCCGAATTTGCCCGGCAACGTCTCGTCGACCAGTCGCGCCGCCTGCCCACCGACCCGCAGTTGGATGAGGACGGCCGAAGCTCCGTCCACCGCCGAGTCGAGTGAGGTCGTCGTGGTCAGCCTGCCGGCGAAGGATTGTGCCGACAGAATGCGACGGGCCAGGCTGCCCACGATGTCGAGCCGGTCGCTGTCGATGTCCTGCAACACCAACTCGTCCACCGGCAGCACGTCGGCACGACGCGCGAAACCCTCGATCAGCTCGGGCGTGTAGGTACTGCCTCCACCGATCACGGCGATCTTCATGATGCGGTCATCCCGGCTGTGTGCGTACCCGCTCCGGGTTCGGGCGCAGTCACGTGGCAGGCCGCCGTGTGCGCCGGCCCGACCGGCTGCTCACGCGGCGTGACACTCGCGCACGTGTCCACCGCCAACGGGCAGCGCTGCCGGAACCGGCAGCCCGGCGACGGATCGATCACGCGCGGCGGTTCGGCGACGTCCGTGTCCGGAGCCAGGACCAACGGCGCCCGCGGGTCGGGTACGGCCGCAAGCAACAGCCGCGTGTACGGGTGCTGCGGGTCCGCGAGCACGTCCTCGGTCGGGCCGGACTCGACGATGCGCCCGGCGTACATCACGAGCAGTCGGTCCGACACGTAGCGAGCGCTCGCGATGTCGTGCGTGATGAACAGGAGCGACACGCCCTCGTCCCGACGCAGCGCCACCATCAGGTTGAGCAGCCCGATGCGGATGGACACATCGAGCATCGACACCGGCTCGTCGGCGATGATCAAGGTAGGACGGTAGGCAAGCGCCTGGGCGAACCCGATCCGCTGGCGTTGACCACCGCTGAGTTCATGTGGGTAGCGCTGGAGAATCTCTGCGGCCGGGTGCAACCCGACTGCCTCGACCACACGGTGGGCCTCGGCCGTGCGGCCGGCGCGATCGAGGTCGCGACGGTGCAGCTTGAGGCCGCGCAGGATGCCGTGCGAGACGCGCTTGCTCGGGTTCAGCGAGCTGAACGGGTCCTGGAAGACCATCGGTACGTCGTTGCGGTAAGCCAGGCTCGCGCGGCGCCCACGCATCGACGCCAGCGACCGGCCGCGGTATTCGATCCGTCCGTCGGTGGGTTCGTGGACGCGGGCCAGGAGCCGCGCCACCGTGCTCTTGCCGCTTCCACTCTCGCCGACGAGCGCGACGATCTGCCGCGACTCGATGGTGAGGTCCACGTCATCGACCGCATGCAGCACGCGGCGCGAGAAGGTCCCACCCACGGTGAAGTGCTTGGTCAGACCGCTGGTGGTCAGCAGCGCCTCGCGCGGATCGGAATTGATCATGAACTCACCCCGGCGGAGGCCGACGCGGACTCGTCCACGCCGTCGTCGTGGAGTAGGCAGCGGGCGAGAACCGGACCCACCTCGTACAGCCGGGGCTCGGTCTCGCGGCACCGCGTCATCACCGCTGGGCAGCGCGGTGCGAACCGGCATCCTGCGAGGTGCGCGCCGAGGTCGGGTGGGCTGCCGGGGATGCCGGTGAGCTCGACGCGGGGGCCGCTCACGGAAGGGAACGCGTCGAGGAGCCCGCGACTGTAGGGGTGCGCCGGCGTGTCGAACACTGTGCGTGTCGGGCCTTTCTCGATCACCTGCCCGGCGTACATCACGAGGAGCTGGTCGGAGAAGTGGCTGACCAAGGACATGTCATGGGTGACGAAGATGACCGCGAACCCCAGTTCTCGCTGCAGCTGCTTGATCTGCAGCATGAGCGAGCGCTGCGCGACCACGTCGAGGGCGGACGTCGGTTCGTCCATGATCACAAGGTCGGGTGTGAACAGCAGCGCCATCGCGATCATCGCGCGCTGCCGCATGCCGCCGCTGAGTTGGTGGGGATAGCTCTTCAGGTGGACAGGGTCGATCCCGACCATCTCGAGCACCTCGGTGCAGCGGCGCAGCGAGTCGGCTCGTGACATCCGCGCGTGCGCGTCGAGGGCGTCCTGGAACTGAGCACGGATTGTCGTCACAGGATTGAGCGCGTTCATCGCGCTCTGCATGACGATCGAGAAGTCGCGCCATCGCAGCGCGTTCAGCTGCTTTCCGGTCATCGCGACGAGGTTCTGCCCCTTGAACTCCACGCGCCCCTCGACGATCTCGGCCGGGGGACTCAGCAACGAGGCGATTGCGAAGATCAGCGTGGACTTCCCGCATCCCGATTCGCCGACGACGCCGACGAACTCGCCCCGTCCGACGGTGAGATCGACGCTGTCGACAGCTCGAATCGAGCCCCGCGCGGTGCGGTACTCGACGCTCAGGTCGCAGGTCTCAAGAATGGTGTCGCCTGACACGCGACCTCCTCTTCACCGGCCGCAGAGCTGGGTTGCTGATCTCGTCGAATGCGTAATTGATCAGAGCAAATGACGCGCCGAGCAGCGCGACGCACAACCCCGGCGCGATCGACCACCACGGCATTCCGGTCTGCAGCGCTTGCTGGCTCTGCGATTGGTAGAGCATGGTCCCCCAGCTGATCGAGTTCGGGTCACCGAGCCCGAGGAACTGAAGCCCGGCAGCCGTGAGCACCGAGTACATCGCGGCGCCGAGGAAGTTCGCCACGATCAACGACGTCATCGTCGGCAGCACCTCGGCGAAGATGATGTACGAGCGGCGCTCTCCGCGAACGCGGGCGGCTTCGAGGAAGTCGCGGTTGCGCAGCGACAGGGTCTGCGCCCGAAGCTGGTTGGCACCGTAGGACCACCCGGTGAGGACGAGCACGACAAGGATGACGAGCAACGTGCCTTTGCCCGCGTAGGTGGCCAGGATGATGATCAGCGGGAAGGTCGGGATGACGAGGAAGATGTTGGTGATGCTCGACAGCACCTCGTCGGTGATCCCGCCGAGGTAGGCAGCCGAGACGCCGACGAGCACCGACAGGATTGTGGCGAACAGCCCGGCCACGAGCGCGATCACCAGCGACTGGCGTGTTCCGTAGATCAGCTGGGCGTAGATGTCCTGCCCCAGGCTCGTCGTCCCGAGGAAGTGCTGGCCCGACGGCTGCAGCGACGGCGCGAAACTGAGTGCGTCAGGTTTGTTGATTGAGGTGAACAACCCGGGAAAGGCTGCCACAAGGCAGAACAGCGCGAAGACCGCGGTGCCGATCGCTGCTTTCGGGCTGGTGCGAATTGCCGTGAGCAGCCCGCGGCCACGCGAGGTTCCGGCGGAACCGACCGGCGCAGAAGGGTCGACGAGCAGGGCTGTCATCGCGGCCTAGCCCTTCTGCCTGGCGCGCGGGTCGAGCCAGGCGATGGCCAGGTCGCAGACGAGCAACGCTGCCAGCACCGCAACGGTGAACAGCATGAACAGCGCCTGCATCAACGGGTAGTCGGTGTTCTGCACCGCGTTGTAGAGCAGGTATCCGACCCCGGGGTAGTTGAACACGTACTCGACGAGAATCGCCCCCGAGATCACGAACCCGAGTGACATCGCGAAACCTGACAGGTTCGGCAGGAACGCGTTGCGAGCTGCGTAGTCGAGCATGACTCGTCGCCCCGACAGGCCCTTCGCCCGTCCCATCCGCACGTAGTCCTCCGCCACGGTGGTGATCATGTTGTTGCGCATGGTCAGGATCCAGCCACCGATGGACGTGATCAAGATCGTCGCGGCCGGCAACACGGCGTGCTGCAGCACGCTGACGATGAAGGTTCCCGACCATTCCGGCTGCAGGCTGGTGTCGTAGTTGAAGTCGCTGGGCAGCGCGCCATTGGTCCAGATCGAGAAGACCAGGATCAGCAACAGCGCCACCCAGAAGTAGGGCAGCGCCGAGGTGACGACAAAGATGGGCGGCAGGATCGAGTCCAACCGACCGCCTCGGCGCCACCCCGCGACGATCCCGACCAGCGAGCCAAGCACGAACGCGATGATCGTGGTGACGCCGACCAGTCCGAGCGTCCACGGCAACGCCTGGCTCACCAGCGTGGTCACCGGCTCGCCGAGAGTGGCACCGATCGACACGCCCCACTTCCCCGTGACCATGTTGCCGAGATAGTCGAAGTACTGGACGAACAGATTCTGGTGCGGCTTGAACCCGAACGAGGTCAGCATCTGCTGCAGGGCTTCCGGTGACAGCTTGTTGTGGGTGCGGTCCCGTAGCGCCTGCAACGGGCTGCCCGGCATGAAACGCGGGATGAAGAAGTTCAGGGTCAGCGCCGCCCACAGGGTGAGCACGAAGAACCCGAGCCGACGCGCTAGGTATCTCATCGGCTCTCCTTCCGCCGCGAACGCACTGCGGGACCGACCTAACTACTGAGCGGCCGACGAGTACAGGTGCAGGGCGACCTGCTCGATATCAGGTACTGCGAATGCCGACGGTTGCGCGTACGGATCCTGCTCGGTCGGCCAGCCCTGGATGTCAGAGGTGTTGTACTGGAACCAGTCGACCGACTCGGTCGTGGGGATGATCGGGATGTCCTTCAGCATCGCGGCGCTGACCTGCTTGATGATCGCGACCTGCTCGGTGGTGCCGACCGTCGGGTACCTGTCGAGAAGCGCGTCGACCTGCGGGTTGTTGTAGCGCTCGTAGTTGCTGTTGGCCGGCTTGCCGATCGGCGCGGAGTTCTTCGAGTACAGGATCTGGCGCAGTTCGTAGTACGGCGACGGACCGCCGGGCTCGCCGTAGTACGCGAGGTCGAAGTCCCCGGTAAAGAGCTTGCTGTCGAAGGTCTGCTGCGCGAGATCCTCCACGCTGAGGTTGATCCCGATCGCCGCAAGCTGCTGCTTGATCACTGCCAGCGAGGCATCCCAGTCGGTGTACCCGGTGATCGTGATGATCTTCAGCGACAGCGGATGGGACGTGGAGTATCCAGCGCTTTGCAACAGCGTCTTTGCCTTGTCGAGGTTCGGCTTGTCGTACCCGGCCGACGCGACGGCGGCCGCGTCGTAGAACTTCGAGAACGTCGGGATGACGACACCGGTCTGGTTCGCCGGCGGCTGCTGACCGCCTTCACCGATGGCCGAGATCTGGTTGCGGTCGATCGCGGATGCGATCGCTTGCCGGACGGCCAGCTTGCTGGTCACATGCGACGGGTCGAGGTTCGGGAAGATCTCGACGTCGGTTACCGGGGGCGACCACGTCTGGTTGTTCGGTGACCGCGACAGGTAGAACTGCTTGATATTCGGGATGAACTGACTTCCCCACTGCGCTTTGCCGGTGGCCAGATCGAGGTTCGCCGGCCCGTTGTCGAGGTAGGCCGGGTACTCGATCTTCTGGATGTACGGCTTGCCCGCCTGCCAGTAGTGGGGATTGGCCGTGTACTGGATGTTCGTCGAGCGACACGGGTTGACCTCGAATGGTCCCGTGCCCACAGGGTTCGGATCGGCCCACGTGTCGGGGTGGGCTGCCGCTGCACCGGTGCCGAAGATGTGCTCGGGCACGATGGCCACCTGGTTGGCAAAGTTGAAGAAATAGGACTGGGCCGGCTTGTCGAACTTCATCGTGACCTTGTCCCCGGATGCCACGACGCTCTGCAGACCCGCACCCGTCCAGAGCGCGTACAGGTCGGTGGACGGAACGCGCTTGAGCAGATTGAAGGTGAACGCGACGTCGGCAGCGCTGAAGGGTTTGCCGTCGCTCCAGGTGACTCCCGAACGGATCGTGAACACGATCGATTTGTTGTCGGCGCTCCACTTGTAGGCACTGGCGAGCATCGGGGTTGCAGCCTCGTTCTGCAACAGGTTGACGAACACGAGCGGCTCGTAGACCAACCCCTCGGACTCCAGGTTGACGGCCGGGTTGAACGGGTTGAACTGGCAGGTCCACGTCTGGCCCTGCTCGTTGGAGATCGTCACCGTCCCGCCCTGCTTGTGGATCGCCTTACCCACACTGCTTCCCTGGGGCGCCGAACTCGACTGCGTAGTTGTACCGCCCGACTTGCCGGCGCTGGACCCGCTGCCTGTGCACGCGGCCAGCAACAGGGCCGCTGCCGCGACCGATGCGAACGTTCGACGTTGCCTCATTTGGTTGGTCCTCTCATCGAGAGTTGATCCCGACCGAACAGCCTGGGATCGGCGGCGTGTCCCTGGGGGATTGGCTCGAGTGCCGCTTGCGGCTCCTTGGCAGCCGCGAGTGCCAGTTCGAGGGCGCCAAGCAGCGGAGCGTCGAACGGATGATGAGCGGGGACGATCTCGACGGGGAACGGCGCGTGCGCAGAAATCGCACGTTGCAGGCGTGGTCCCAGGTGAGACCACGAGCCGGTCATCCCGCCGCCGGCGACAACGCGTGCGGGATCGACGGCAGTCACGAGGTTCACGAGGTGCATCGACAGTTCGGCGACAAACCCGTCCAGGCGGGCTGCCGAAGCCGGATCGGTCGCCGCCGACTCGAAGACGCTCTCGGCGCCGAGCGCCGCGGACACATCGGTGAGGGCGCGTCCGCTGACGACCTCTTCGAGGATCGTCGGCGCGGGCAACCCGACGTCGGCGGCGTGGCGCAGGTTGTAGCCGATTTCACCCGCCGCCCCGTTGGCGCCTCGTACGACACGTCCGTTGACCACGACGGCTGCCGCCAGCCCGGTACCGAGATTGAGGTACAGGCCGGGGTCGAAGCCTTCGAGCGCACCGTGATCGGACTCGTACTGCGCTGCAACCTTGACGTCGGTGTCGTAGCGCACCGGCACGCCCGGAAAAGCGGCACGCAGCTCGCGACCGAATGCCAGCTCGCCCCAACCGTTGATCGTGGGTGCCAGCTCGACGCGGTCCTCGCGCGGGATGCCGAAGGTGCAGGCACCGACCGCCGCAAGGCCGCAGCCCGCGGCCACGTCGTCGAGGAGGGCCTTGCTTGCCTCGATCGCCTTTTCGAATGTGTTCCGGGCTGACGAGTCGGGGTCGACGCGCGCCGAGGTCGAGCCCAGCCGGCGGCCCGTTGCATCGGCGACCGTCGCGGCGACCTTGCTGCCGCCGAAGTCGACCGCGAGCACGACCCGTGACTGCATCCGCGGTCCTCCGCTATGGCCAAGAATATAGTAGTCAGGAAAGTATCCTAACGATTAGGGTGGCGACAAGACCTGGTGACGACTTCGTCCTGACGAGGTGGAGAGGAGCACGGTGCCTGACAGCGACAGCACCGGCGCGCCGGCCGGACCACAGATGATCCGCGCGATGAACGAGCAGCTCGTGCTCGGCCACCTGCGGCGAGCCGGTGAACTGTCCCGCGCAGAGCTCACGCGTCTCACCGGCCTGTCCAAGCCGACCATCTCGCTCACCGTCAACAACCTCGAGAGCAGCGGGATGGTGCGCGCGTCCGGTCTGCGTACCGGCACCCCTGGTCCTGCCGCGGCGCTTTACGAGATCAGGCCTGAAGCCGGCTACGTGATGGGTCTCGACGTCGGCGGCGAGTTTTTGCGCGGCGCAGTCTGCGACCTGGCCGGCACGCGCCGCTCGAGGCTGGAGATCGCGGTCAGCGCAACCTCCGGCGAGGGCCGGGTCAGGGAGCTGTCGGGCCTCGCGGCGAAACTGCAGGCCGAGGCCGGCATCGGGCCTGCGCAGCTCACGCAGACGGTGCTCGGCACCCCCGGCGTCTACGACCCGCAACGTGACACGCTCACCCTCACCGGTGCCCAGCCCGACTGGGAAGAGCCGGAGCGGCTGGCCCGGCTGCGCTCGACCTTCGGCGCGTCGCTGATGATCGAGAACGATGTCGATGCGGCGGCGATGGCTGAGCGCGAGTACGGCCACGGCCGCGATGTCGACAGCTTCGCGTTCGTCTCCGTCGGTACAGGTATCGGAATGGGGCTGGTGCTCGACGGCCAGCTGCGCCGAGGATCGCACGGCGCAGCGGGCGAGATCGCCTACCTGCCGATCGAATCCACCGGTGGACGTCGCTCGCCGGATGCTCGACGCCGCGGACGGTTCGAGGCGGCCGCAGCTGCAGCGGGGATCGTGCGTGCCGCCCGGCGTGCCGGAATGCGGCGGGCAGACTCGGCGCGCGCTGTCTTCGCCGCGGCCGCGGCAGGTGACCCGCGTGCCACTGCGGTGGTGGCCGAGGAGGCCGACCTCATCGCGCGCGGGATCGCCGCGATCATCGCCGTGGTCGATCCGCATCTCGTGGTGCTGGGCGGTGGCATCGGCCAGGCGGAGGGTTTGTTGCAGCTCGTCGGGCGCGCGCTGCCCCGCTTCGCGCCCGTCGTGCCGGAACTGCGAGTGAGCGCCCTCGGTAGGGATGCCGTCGTTGACGGCTGTCTGGCGGCCGGGCTCGACCGGGCGTGGGACATTCTCGCTCCGGGCCCGCGGAGCGATTCCGGCTCCGAGAGCGGCGCCGGCAGGTGAGCGTGCCGGTGCCGTATGTGCTCGCCGTCGACGGCGGCAACTCGAAAACCGAGCTGGTTCTGGCCGATGTCGACGGCGCGGTCTTGACTCGGCAACTGCTCGCCGGGACGCGCCCGCATCTTGACGGGGGAATCGCGGTGATGGCCGCGGCCTTGGCCGAGGGCGCCCGGCAGGCCCGCGCGTCGGTGGGGCTGCAGGACGTGCGTCCCGTGCACGGCGTCCTGTGTCTGGCCAACGTCGACCTGCCCGAGGACGAGGTCGAAACCCAGCGTGCGTTGGCCTCCCTCGGCGTCGCCGACGCGCTCGCCGTGCACAACGACACGTTCGCCGTGCTCGCTGCCGGGACGGACCGGGGCTGGGGGATAGCTGTTGTCGCAGGCGCGGGCATCAACGCGCTCGGTGTAAACCCGGATGGCAGGGTGCATCGGTTCCTGGCGCTCGGGGACTACACCGGTGACTGGGGCGGGGGGTACTCGCTCGCGGTCGCCGCGCTGGGCGCGGCGATCCGGGCGAGCGACGGGCGCGGCGACCCCACGCTGCTCAGCGATCTGGTGCCGCCCGCGTTCGGTCGACCTGACGCGCGCAGTGTCGCGGTCGCAGTCCATCGCGGTGAAATCACCCGTCACGCGCTGCTCGCGGCAGCGCCCGTCGTGCTGGCGGCGGCGACGGCGGGCGACCCTGTTTCGATCACGCTCGTGCAGCGGCTGGGCGACGAGCTGCACGACTTCGCCGCGGCCGCAGTGCGCGAGCTCGACCTGGCCGCACTCGACGTCGAGGTGGTGCTGGGCGGAGGCGTTCTGCAGAGCGGCAACAGGGTGCTGATCGACCGATTCACCTCGCGGATGCTCGCCACCGCCCCGCGCGCTCGCCTACGGCTGCTCGACGTGGCCCCCGTGGCCGGCGCGCTGGTCACTGCGCTGCGCGCGGCCGGCGCCAACCAGCAGGCCCTGGTTCGGGCCCGTGGTCAGCTGATCCGGGACCCGAGCCACTCCGGTACCGCCGAGCCACGCGACCCCCGCCGGCCAACAGACAGCTGAGGGCATGCCGCAGGCGATCGCTTGTCCGAAGTATGCGCAGGGCACGGCTTTCGGTCGGCCGTCGGATACGACCCGACGTCGGAAGACGGTCGCAGGCCGGGGTTACGTTTGATCGCGTGGGTGCGGGACCCCATGAGCCGGTACCGGTCTTCGTGGAGCGGGCCCGTTCAGTCAAGGGGGTCGTGTGGGCAGCGTCGTATCTTCCAAGCGCACCGCCGCGGCGGTTCTGGGTCCGCTCCTGCGTGAGGCGTTGGGCGGCGAGCTGCCGTTCGGTCTGCGGTTCTGGGACGGAAGCAGCACCGGTCTGCGGCAGTCACCAGTCACCTTGGTGATCGCGCGGCGTCGCGCGTTGCGCAGACTGGTGTGGGCGCCGGACGAGATCGGGCTTGCGCGTGCCTATGTCACGGGCGATCTGGACGTTGAGGGTGATCTGTTCGTTGCGCTGAAGCTGGTCCTCGACCTCGTCCGTCCTGGCGACATCGTCGGCAAACGTCCGGGTGTGCGCACGTTGGCAGCGCTGGTCGCCGCAGCGGTCCGGTTGCGGGTGGTCGGGTTCCCGCCGCGTCCGCCGAAGGAGGAAGTGCGGCTGCGCGGGCGCCGGCACACGCGAGGCCGTGACGCTGACTGCGATCGCGCACCACTACGACATCGGCAACGAGTTCTACCGCAACGTGCTAGGCGAGTCGATGACGTACTCGTGCGCGTACTGGGACCAGCCCGAGCCCGACGTGAGCGATGCTGGCCAGCTGAGCGCGGCCCAGTTCGCCAAGTGCGATCTGGTCGCGCGCAAACTCGGGGTGGGTCCCGGCGCGCGGGTACTCGACGTCGGGTGCGGTTGGGGCACGTTCGCGCTGCACGTCGCGCGCACCTATCGAGCCCGTGTCGTCGGTGTGACGCTGTCTGTCGCGCAGGCCGAGTATGCCCGCAAACGCATGGCCGATGCCGGCGTCGCTGATCTGGTCGAGATCCGAATCCAGGACTACCGCGAAGTCAACGACGGGCCGTTCGACGCGATCGCGAGCATCGGCATGGCCGAGCACGTCGGATCGGATCACCTCCCTGGGTACGCAGACCACCTGTTCACGCTGCTGCGCCCCCAAGGACGGCTGCTGAACCACGCGATCTCGCTGCGTCCCGATGATCCGCAGCAAGGCCCGGAATCGTCCTCGTTCATCGACCGCTACGTGTTTCCCGACGGCGAACTCGTGCCAATCGCGCGCATGATCTCCACGCTCGAGGATGCGGGCTTCGAGGTGCGCGACCTGCAGGCGCTGCGCGAGCACTACGGCCTGACCTTGCGCGCCTGGTGCGCCAACCTCGACCGCAACTGGGACGCCGCAGTCGCGGCCGCCACGCCAGTGCGGGCACGGGTATGGCAGCTGTACATGACGGCCTCGGCGATGTCGTTCGAGTCCAACGACCTCGGGGTGAACCAGGTGCTCGCCATCCGCCCCAGTTCGAGCGGCGCGAGCGGGATGCCGCCCACGCGCGAAGCCTGACCACTGGCGCAAATGTCAGCGGAGTCTTCATCGCCGCTGATCCCAAGCACGAGCCCGCCTCGGGCAGGTTGCATGTGGTCGTGATTGGAGCGGCGATAAGTGGATGAGCCAGTGATGGCCGTGGTGCCTCGTTGTGCGCAGTGCGTGATGGCCGCAGCGTCGCGACGACGATGCGGCGCGGCTAGCCATGGACGTCTGGCCCACTCGACATCCTGCGGAACGCCGTAGTGCTCCTCGATCGCCGCGGCGACCGTTGCCACTTGGTGCAGTTCGGCGTCGTCGAGCACACGCTGTGCCGCCTGCCCGTCGTCGAGGGTCACGATCGAGTCGGCGCCGTCGCCGCCGCGGATGATCTCGCGGTCCTGTCGGCCGACGCGCACGTCGGCGATGGCGAGGTCGGGCTTGTGGATCCGGTAGGTGTCGGGTTCGACCATGCCGCTGACGATCGCCTCGCCCTGTCCCAGTATCGCCTCGACGATCATGAAGCCCGGGTCATTCGTCGACGGGTCGACGGTGAAGACGATTCCGGAACGCTCGGACGGGATCATCTTCTGAACGACGACCGCGATCGTCGGCTCCTCGGTGAGGCCCGCAGCAGCGCGGTAGGCAATGCTGCGCTCGCCATGCAGCGACGCCCAGCAGTCGACGATCCGCTCGAGCACCGCGTCCGCACCCTGGACGTTCGTGAAGGTCTCGTTCATGCCGGCGAAGGAGGTCTCGCCCGAATCCTCAGCTGTGCCCGAGGATCGGACCGCGACACTCACGTCATCACCGAGTGCCTGGTAGGCCTCGCGGATCGCGGCGGCGGTGCCCTCGGGGAGGGTCACCGCTTGCACGATCGCGCGCGATTTCTCACTCACCGCGGCCAGAGCAGCATCGTCGACGGCATCGAGACCGGCGCGCAGCGACTGCAGTTCCGTGCGCACCCCGGCCGTGTCGAGCGCGTCGAGGTAGGCCTCGGCGCGGACGACGAACCCCGCGGGCACGGGGAATCCCGCCGTCGTCATCTCACCGAGATTCGCGCCCTTGCCGCCCACCGCGGGTGCGTCTGCCAGACCGATCTGCTTGAAAGCACTGATTACGTGCACTGTTGGCCTCCTTGTGCGTCGAAGACCACTGTCGCTGCGGCGGCGGCCGGCACCTAGGGTCGAACGTCCGAAACCCGGCGCGATCGGCGGGACGAAGGGCCCTGCCCCGGCAACCGCGCAGAAGGCAGCGTGAACTCGGAGGAGGCGAACTGATGCAAATGAGTGGTCGAGGCCGAGCGTGGGTCGTCGACACACCCGCGCCCGCCGCGCAAGGACCTCTGCGACGAATCGAGCGCGAGATACCCGAGCCCGGACCGGGCCAAGTGCGGGTCGAAGTCAGCTGTTGTGGCGTGTGCCGCACAGATCTGCACCTGGCCGAGGGCGACTTGGCGCCGCGTCATCCACGCGTGACGCCCGGTCACGAGGTCGTCGGTCGCGTCGACGCCGTCGGAGCGGGTGTGAGCCGGTTCGCTTGCGGCGCTCGTGTCGGTGTGCCGTGGCTCGGCGGCACCGACGGGACCTGTCGGTTCTGCACGCGGGGCCGCGAGAACCTCTGTCTCGCGCCGACGTTCACCGGTTGGGACGTCGACGGGGGGTACGCCGACTACTGCCTGGTGGACGCCGCATACGCCTACGCACTGCCGGACACCATCGACGACGAGCACGCCGCCCCATTGTTGTGTGCGGGCATCATCGGTTACCGCGCCTTGCAAACCGCGAACCTGCCCACTGGCGGCGCGTTGGGCATCTATGGTTTCGGCGGCAGCGCGCATCTGGCCGCCCAGGTCGCTCTGTACGAGGGCGCACGCGTGCATGTCATGACGCGCGGCAGCCGCAATCGCGAGCTGGCTTCGGCTCTCGGGGTGCACTCAATCGGCGGATCGGATGACAGCCCGCCCGAGCCGCTGGACGCCGCCATCCTGTTCGCTCCTGCCGGCGAGTTGGTTCCCGTTGCGTTGCAGGCGCTTGATCGCGGCGGCACGCTGGCGGTCGCGGGCATCTACCTGTCGGCCATCCCGTCGCTCGATTACGAGCGCGATCTGTTCGAGGAGCGCACATTGCGTAGCGTCACCGCGAATACACGAACCGATGGCGAACAGTTCCTGGCGCTCGCCGGAATGATCGGCCTGAAGATCAGTACGACTGCGTACTCGATGGCCGACGCGCCGCAGGCGTTGCTCGACCTTGCCGACGGGGCGTTCAGCGGAGCAGCAGTGCTCCATAACGACTGACGAGACGTGCCGCTACACCGTCGTGACTGCTCCGGCCCGGTCGACGAGCACTGCGGACAGCTTGCGCTCGCTCAGCCAGGCCACGGCGTCCGGGCCGGCCGCGGCGGCCGCTGTTGCCGCGGCGTCGGCGTGCGCGATGCGCGTGCCGACCACGCTCACGCTCGACCAATCGTCGACCGCGCGCCTGGTGACGGGATCGACGATGTGCAGGCCACGTTCGGCGACACCGGAGGTCGCGACGGCCAACCTTTCGCCCGACGCGGTGGCGATGGTCTGATCAGGGTGCAGCGGGTGCACGATGCCGACCCGCCACTCGCGATCCGACGCCGGCCGGCCGACGCACTGCACATCGCCGCCTCCGTTGATGCAGTGGTTGGTGGAGCCGGCCGCTTCGAGGCGGTCGCTGATCTGTTCGATCGCCCAGCCCTTCACGTACCCCGACGGATCCAGATGCCCGGTGGCGTAGTGATCGAAAGTGCCTGCGGACTCGGTGCGGAGCTCCTCGCACGCTGCGAGCACCTCCCGAACTACCGGCGGGCAGTCGATGAGGTCGGCCTCGCCGCTGTCGAGGCGGCTTACCCAGCTGTCGTCGCGATAGGTGGAGAACGTGGCGTCCATTAGATGCAGCCAGCTGATCGCATCGGCCAACACGTGCTCGGGAACTCCTGGCGCGCGGACGTCGATCGAGAACACGGTGCCCATGCAGTGCTCGACGAGCCGCGGTGTCACGCGTGTCATTTCAGGCCGGCCCGGTCGAGCGCACTCTGCAACGACTGGAGGTAGCCCGCGCTGGTGTAGGACGCCCCGGACACAGTGTCGATGCGAGCGCTCTGGGCCGACATCGTCTCCTGCACGAGGATCGGCGCCGCCTGCCCGTTGATGTAGGCCGATTGTTGGTCGTACGCGGTGAGTTGGGGAAACGTGACCTTCGTGATCTTGCCGTCGGCGACGGTAACGGCGACCTGCACGACGCCGTACTGGGTCTGGACGGCGCTCCCGACGAAGCGTCCGCTCACCCCGTGCGACGGGGACGTGCTTCGGTGCGTCGGCCTGCCGGGTCGGCCCGAGCTGACGCGATGGCGGGTCGAGGGTGTGGAGGTGGGCTGTGGTGACGTCGGCGGCAGGCCGACGGCAACGCCGACCGGGCGCTGGTGGCTCTTGAAATCGAGCAGAGCCACCAGACCGACGACAGTCCCGCCGATCGAGAGAAGGGCACGTTTCACGTCACACTCCGGGTCAGAACACGAACGATTCGGAATGGATCTGGCGTCCCGGTACGCCGAGTTTGCGCAGACCGGTGCGCAGGTTCGTCATCAGCTCTTCGGGACCGCACAGGTAGATGTCGGAATCACGCAGCCGCGGCATGAGCTGCACGAGCCCGCTGGCGGACAGTGGCTCGATGCGGGCGCGGCGCCGCCGTCCGATCAGGTAGTGCACGTTTGCTCCGCGTGCTGCAGCGATCGTGTCGATCTCACGTCGCAGCACGAGGTCGTCGGCGCTCGACGCGCGGTAAACGAGGGTGATCTCGCCGGGGTTGGCCGGCAGCGATTCGAACAATGCGCGCAACGGGGTGACGCCGATGCCGGCGCCGATGAGCACGACGCGCCGTCTGCGTCGACGAGCTGCCGTGAACGAACCGTATGGCCCTTCGGCGAGCACCCGGATGCCTGGGCGCAGCTGCTTGAGCGCGGCGCTGTGCCGGCCGGTGACCTTCACGGTTATCCGGAGCTGTCCGTGCTCAGGAGCGGCCGACAGCGAATAGGGATTGGCCGCCCACCACAGCTCGGGGGTGAGGAAGCGCCACCGGAAGAACTGACCGGAAAGTGCGCCGAGACTTTCGAGGCGTCGTCCGGCCATGTATATCGATACGACGTCCGGCGACTCGCGCACCACCCGAACAACGTGAAGACGGTGCCGCAACGCGGCCCGCAACGGGACGCACACGCGGTACCAGAGCAGCAGGGCGGCAACCGCTACGTACAGCACAGACCACAGCACGCGCACGCGCCGATCGGTGAAGTCCGCGCCCGTTGAGAACTGATGCGCAAAGGCAAGCGCGATCGCGAGATAGGTGTAGAGGTGGACGAAATGCCACGTCTCGTAGGACATCCGCCGGCGCGCAGCCCGGGCCGAGACCGTACCGACGGCGAGAAGCAGCCCGAGTGCAACCGTGGCCATCAGGACGTCCGGGTAGGAGGTCAACAGCGTGCCCGTCTCGGACACGACACCGGCGTGCGCTGCGATCGCGTAACCCCAGATGATCAACAGCGTGTGCGCCAGCGCTAGGAACACCGTGTACCGGCCGCCGGATGCATGCCAGCGGGCCAGCCGGTCGGTTCCGACGTGGTGTTCGAGCCACGGCACCCGAGCCATCAACGCAAGTTGGACGACGACGGCGTATCCGGCGAGCAGGCCGGTGATGCGTCCAGCGCCGGTGAGCCAGCCGCTGGCACCGGCCACGGTCGTGGCGTCCTGCAGCCAGAGCGCCAGCACCAGGACCGCTCCGATGCCGATTCCGGTGAGCACCGCTGCGCCTGCGGCGGACGACGTCGGCGCAGTAGCGCGCACCGCACGCGCGGTGGGGACGGCTCCGCGCAAGGTGGTCACGCAGGTAAGCATCGGGCGCGACCTTCTCGAAATCGTCTCATGTTGCTGTGGAACGACACTGAGGAGCGAGGGTCAGAGCAAACGCAGAGCTATCTCAGAGCATTCCGTCAACCGCGAGGGCCGATGATGGCCATGTGACGACATCGTCTGCAGCACTGTTGCGCGCCGACGGCACGCCGCTGCGCGCACTCGTCGTCGACGACGAGGCCGACCTGGCGGACGTGCTGACGAACATGCTCCTGCGCGCCGGCTGGCAGGCGCGCAGCGCACACAACGGCCGGAGCGCGATCGAGCTGGCCGAATCGTTCGAACCTGACGTCGTCGTTCTGGACATAAACCTGCCGGACACCGCCGGCTTCGAGGTGCTGCGCCGTATGCGCGCGCTCAACCCATCGGTATGCGTCTTGTTCTTGACTGCGCGCGATGCGGTCGAGGACCGCATCGCCGGCATCACGGCGGGTGCCGACGACTACGTGACCAAGCCGTTCAGCATGGAAGAGGTGATGGCTCGACTGCGTGGTTTGGCCCGACGTGCCGGGCTGGCTCAGCACATCGCCGGCAACACGATTGCAGTCGGCGACCTCACCATGGACGAAGACGCGCGAGAGGTACACCGCGGCGAGGAACTGATCGACCTGACCGCGACCGAGTTCGACCTGCTTCGCTATCTCATGCTCAACCCACGCCGAGTGCTCTCAAAAGCGCAGATCCTCGATCGGGTGTGGAGCTACGACTTCGGCGGCAATGCCCACGTCGTCGAGCTGTACATCAGCTACCTGCGCAAGAAGATCGACCGCGACCGAGCGCCGATGATCCACACCGTGCGCAGCGTCGGCTACGTGCTCAAACCGTCCGGTACAGGGCCGTGACAGCGTCGCCGGCCCGACCGCGGTTCGCGTTCCCGCTGCGCACAAAGCTGGTCGCGGTACTGGTCGCGCTGCTGACGTTTGCGTTCGTGCTCGTCGCGGCCGCGACGACCATCGCGCTGCGCGGGTTCTTGATGGATCGTCTTGACCAGCAACTGCGGGCGGCAGGGGACCGCTACACGATCTCTCTCGAACATCCGGGTGACCACGACCACGACAACGCGAGCCGGCAATTCGGGTCGGTGAGCGGGCAGGCAGAAGGCACTCTCGGCGCACGGGTGGTCAACGGCACGGTCACGGCTGCGGCGATAGTCGGACATGACCGCGACGATCCGGCCGGTCGTTCGATCGCCGGCAACTCGGCCGCTCTGGCGACGTTGGCCGCACTGCGCGCCAGCACGTCGCCGCGCACGGTTCATCTTGAAGGCATCGGTGACTATCGGGTCCTCACCACACCCGGCGACGACGGTGACCTGCTGGTGACCGGCCTGCCGACGCATCCGGTCGAGGACACGATCAATCGTCTCGTCCTGATCGAGACGATCGTGTATGCCATCGCTCTGGTTGTCGGCGGTATCGTGGCCGCGATCGTCGTCAGATTCGCGCTGCGGCCACTGAACCGCGTCGCGGACACCGCGACACGAGTGGCGGAACTGCCCCTGTCCGGTGGTGCTGTGTCGCTTCCCGACCGAGTGCCGCCGTCGGACGAGCGCACAGAGGTCGGTCGGCTCACCGGTGCCTTCAACCACATGCTCGAGCACGTCGAGACGTCGCTGCAGCAGCGCGAGGCTAGCGAGGAACGGCTGCGGCGATTCATCGGCGATGCGAGCCATGAACTCAGGACGCCGATCTCAGTGATCCGCGCGCATGCCGAGCTTGCGGCAGACGAAGGGCGCGACCTGCTCCCGCCCGACGTTGCGCACTCACTGCAGCGCATCGTCGACGAGTCTGCACGCACCGGCCACCTGGTTGACGACCTTTTGCTGCTGACCAGACTCAACTCCGGACGGCCGCTGTTGCGCGAAGACGTCGACCTGACGCGGATGGCGATCGACGCGATGAGCGACTCGCGCGTCGCCGGGCCGCTGCACAAGTGGCGCCTCGAGCTCCCCGACGAACCGGTAACCGTCGTCGGCGACCCGCACGCCTTGCATCAAGTGTTGGCGAACCTCCTCGCCAACGCGCGCCTGCATACGCCGGACGGGACGACGGTCGTCGTCGGCGTCCGCTCGAGCGGCCACTCGACGGCAGTACTGACAGTGACCGACGACGGGCCGGGAATTCCGGACACGGTGCTCCCCGACATTTTCGAGCGATTCGTGCGGGGCGACGAGAACCGCTCTCCGTCGACGGGCAGCAGTGGGTTGGGGCTTGCCATCGTCGACGCGATAGTTCGCGCCCACGGTGGGTCGGTCGAGGTCATCAGCCGCCCCGGCGAGACCACCTTCGAGATCTGGCTGCCGGCTGATGGCGCAGAGGATTTGCAGAGCTGACTCAGGGAGATTGCATCAACGTGACTCGACATCTCGCCATCCCGACCGGTGCCCAGGCCGACGACGACGCCCCCGGCGCCGAAGGCAACAGTCGTCTGACTGCGTCGACCGGCATCGTGCTGACGGTGATGCTCCTCATCGAAGGCTTCACGATCTTGGACGTGCGGGGCTACATCTCGCTGCACACGATCATCGGCCTCGCGCTGATCGGGCCGCTGGCGCTGAAGAGCGCGACAACGCTCTACCGGTTCGCGAAGTACTACACCGGCGATCGCGAGTACGTGGAACGTGGCGCGCCGCCGCTCCTTCTGCGCCTGATCGGACCCCTTGTCGTGCTGAGCAGCATCGCTGTCATCGGCACCGGCGTCGCGCTGCTGGTCGATCACGGGGCGAGCGACACCTGGCTCACGTTGCACCAGGCCAGCTTCATCGTCTGGGTCTCCCTGACCGGCGTCCACTTCCTCGGACACATCTACGAGGCGGTCGTCGTAAGTGGACGGGACTTCCGTTCGAGGCGCGACGACCCAGCAGCTCGGCGCCGCACAGTGCGGCTCGCACTGGTCGTCGCTTCGCTCGTGGTCGGCTTCGGACTTGCTGCCGCATTCACTCCGTCGGCATCGTCGTGGCAGCTGCATCATGATTTCGGGCACGGAGGCTTCCACAAGCAGTGACCGGTGGTGGTCGGGCTCAGTAAGAACCGGGCTCCTCGAAGGAGAAGTGGGCGCAGACGTCGATCACACCAGGTACGGCCCTGATGCACTCGACCAGCTGTTCGGCCTGGTCGCGCATCTCGAGCATCCCGCTGATCGTGACCACGCCGTTCCTTACGCTGACGTCGAACCTGGACGGATCGACGAGCATGAGTTGCTTCATCGCGTCGGTACGCACTTCGTCGAGGATCTCGTGGTCGTCGCGAAGGTAGACCGTCGTGAGGTCAGAAGTCGACACGCAGCCGACCAGCACGGTGTCGACGACGACCGGCATGAATCGCACGTGCTTGGCCCGGGCCAGGCAGGCGGCGTCGCGATCGTCGTGTTCGGAGTCACCGTCACGGGCGGCCAGCTCATGACTGCGCGGGCCGTGGTCGGGACGGCTCGAGTGCGACGACGGGGCAACCGCGCCGCTGGCCAGGCCGGCCCAGTTGCCGGATCAGATCACTCGAGGTGACCACTCCCGCGACCTGTCCCGTCGTGCTGATGACCGGAATCGTGCTGACTCGGTTGCGAGCCATGGTCGCCGCGATCTCCTTCACCGGGGCATCGAGATGTGCCGTGGCAACACCGGTCTGCATCACATCGGCGACAGTGCGCCCGGCGTGGACATCGGTGCGATGCGCTGTCTGCTGGGATCCCGACATCGTTTCCTCCGCTGAGTCGTACCCGACGATCGCCGATAGCGGGGATGTGATTGCAGGGGTTTAGGTCCCTACTGCGCCGTCATGGTGACCTTCTGCCCTCCTAACGACGAGCTCCGCGCCATTGACTGCATGCATGACCGGAGACCCACGCTGGCACATCGACATCAACGTCTACGGCGACGACGACGTCACCTTTGCTCGCGCCACGTTGACAGCACACCATCGCGTTACGACGGGGCATGGCGCGGCACGCACGAACAAGGCCGCGCCTGAGCACTCCTCCTCCGGCGACGCGGCAGCCGTCGGCGCCGCGCTGCAGGATCTCGGCCGGCGACTCGCGAAGACGGCTTGAGCTCGAATTCGTGGGGGAGAGCCGAAGGTCCCGCGTGCAGCGCACTCATGTCACCCGTAGCCGCGACGTTCGCCCGGCTCGCAGCAAGCGCATGCAGCGCGACGATCGATCGGCGGCCAGGTTGGTCGCGGTGACCGACAGACGGAGACCCTCATGACTCGCAAGACCTTCGATCGGCTCGTCAGTGCGATCGGCCTGGCGCTCGCCGTACTGCTGATCGCGGCCGGCAGCTTGTTGACCTGGGCTCACAATTTCGTCCACGACGAGGTGCACACCCAGTTGGCCGCGCAGAAGATCTACTTCCCACCGGCCGGCAGCTCGGCGATCGCAGGGCCCGAGTTCGCGGCGATGCGACAGTATGCCGGCGACCAGCTGGTGAGCGGCGCACAGGCCAAGACCTACGCCGACCACTTCATCGCGGTCCACCTGCAGGAGATCGGTGGCGGCAAGACCTACGCACAGCTCAGTGCACAGGCCCTCGCAAATCCCACGGACACCAAGCTCGCGCAGACCGTCGACACCATGTTCAAGGGTGAGACCCTGCGCGGCCTCCTGCTCAACGCGTACGCCTTCGACACCGTCGGCTCGATCGCGGGAATCGCCGCCTTGATCAGCTTCATCGGAGCCGGAGTCATGCTTCTGCTCGGCGGCCTTGGTCTGGTCCACGCCCGCCGGGTTCCTGCCGAGACAACGCTGTTCGACCACGGGTCCCAGCCGCGCGTCCCGGTTGCGCCCGTCGCGGCTGCGGGAGTGTGAGCGCGATGTACAAGACCATCGTCGTCGGCACCGACGGCTCGACCGAGGCTGACTCGGCCTTCGCCGCCGCGACACATCTCGCCGAGCAGGACGGTGCTCGCCTGATCGTCGTCCACGTGCAGGAATTCCTCCACGGCAAGGGCGGGATGTACCCGCTGCACATCGACGAGGACGAGATCCTCGGCCGGCTCCGCGCGTCGGTGGCCGAGCTGGCCGGGCGAGGGATCTCGGCTGAGCTCGACGTCGAGCAGATTCCCTTCGGCGGTCCGGCGCATGTGATCGCCGACGCCGCAGCCAAGGCGGATGCGGATCTGATCATCGTCGGCAACAAGGGCCGCAACCCGGTGAGCGAAATCGTGCTCGGCAACGTCCCGATCCGCCTGCTCCACATCGCGCATCGTCCGGTGATGGTGATCCCGTCCCCCGACCAGGGCACCACGACCTCCCAGCCGGCGAGCACGACGTGAGTGACACGCATGCCGACCCACTGGTTGTCGTCGGTGTCGACGGCTCGAACTCAGCACGGTCCGCCTTGCGGTGGGCGGCGGCGTTCGCCCGCGCGAGCCGATCCCGCTTGGACGTGATCACGGTTTGGCACCCCCCGACGACGTTCGCCGGGCCCGGATACATCCCTTCGGTCGCAGATTTCAGCGAGGCTTACGAGAGGCTGCTCAACGAAGTTGTCGATGACGCCTTCGGTTCCGAGCGTCCCTCGTTCATGACCCTGCACGTTCGCGAAGGCAATGCGGCGCACGTCCTCATCGAGGCGAGCAAGGACGCCGACCTGCTCGTGGTCGGAAGCAGGGGACACGGCGGGTTCGCCGGCCTGCTGCTCGGCTCGGTGAGCGCGAAGGTCGCCGACAAGGTATCGACGGCGGATTCACCGCGCCGCCGGAGGAGACCGTGTTCGAGATCGTCAACGAGGTCCGCGCCTGAGTGCCGCCGCTAACAAGCTACGCGCCGGCACGCGGAGTCGGTACGCCAGACCTGCGGATCAGTAGCCGGGGAAGACTGCGCGCAGGTCCTCCAGCGTGACGTTGCCCGTGACGGTGACGTCACTTGGCGTGTGGGTTGGGCCTAGGCGCCCGGCGATCAGGCGCATGGCGGCCTCGAGCGGACCGGTGAACGTGGCCGTCGGGGCATCGACCTGGCGTTTCGGTGCTACTCGGTCACCGGCTCCGTACCGACACGCACGACCGCCGCCTACCGGCTCGATGTCTCCGGCCTGGTCGCGCACCCGACGTCCTATTCATTCGCGGACCTGCGCGCGATGAAGCAGACCGCGTTCGTGCGCGACTTTCAGTGCGTGACCGGGTGGCGCGTACCGCAGGTGCAGTGGAGCGGCGTGCCGCTGTCGGCGGTGTTGGACCGCGCCGCTCCGACCGACACCGCCACGGCGGTCCGGTTCCGCTCCTTCGACGGCTACTGGGAAACCCGGGGCTACCCCATCGACGGCACGATCCAGAACTAGAAGACAGCCATCATGACGCCACCACGTGCAGAGGATCCGCGCACACTGCGTCGATTCGGCCGTGTCGAACGGGCCGTGCATCGGACTGTGGCCGGGTTGATGATCGTCTGCATCATCACCGCCGCGATCCTGTACAACGGTGCTCTCGCCATTCCGATCGGGCACCGTCACACGATCGAACTGATCCACGTCTACTGCGGTTTCGCCCTGCCGGTACCGATCCTCCTCGGCCTCGCCTCGCGGACCTACCGCACCGATCTGGGTCGCCTGAACCGCTTTGCGCCCTCGGACTGGCGCTGGTTGCGCTCCCGGCGCCGGCGTGCCGGGGCGATCCGCGTCGGCAAGTTCAACGCCGGCCAGAAGCTCAATGCCGCGCTGACGGCCGGCGCAATCCTGGTCCTGCTCGGAACCGGAACATTGATGTATTTCATCGGGCTGGTTCGGCTGTCCTGGCGCACCGGAGCGACGTTCGTGCACGACTGGTTCGCTCTCGGCGTCGGGCTTCTGGTCCTCGGGCACATCTACTTCGCGATCAAGGACGCTGAAGCACGCCGAGGCATGCGCACCGGCCACGTCTCGGTCGACTGGGCCGAGCGGGAGCACGCCGAGTGGGCCGAAGATGAGCTGAAATCCCAGCGGTGATCGCGAGAACGACGCCGGAACGCCCCGCCGAGAAGGCCGACACTTATCGAGGCGGATCCGTCGGCACCCGCGCGGTCAGCCCGTGCAACGTCGGCACACCTTTCACGATCACTGTCGAGGCGGTGGCGAGCCCGGCGTCTACGAGCCGGCGGGCAGCGGGCGCGACGACCATCGTGGTGGTCCCGAACCGGCGCGCGAAATCGTGGAATGTCAACGGCTGATCGAGCCCGACGCGGCCCCGAAGAACCTCAAGAATGTGGTCATCGAGGTTCATCTGGTCGGTCCCGTCGTTGGGCCGCAGATGCAGCCGCGAGTGTGTGCCATAGCCATCGTCGCCCGACAAAAGCGTTCTGCCAAGGCGTCATGTGCCCGCCATGGATGCCCGCAGCAATCGCAATTGTCCGCAGACTGCGCCGGGTCGAGAACGATGGAGTGGACCTGTTCGGTTTTCATTTGCCAGCACCTAGAAGACCCGCGCTGAGCGGATCGATTCGACCTTCACCGGCGGCGACACCAACCGAGTGTCAGCATGAAGGGCCAGCGGCACCTACGACTCTACGCCCGACGCAGTCGACGCGCCTCGATCAGCCACTCGGCGAGATTCCGCACGCCGAAGCCAGGTAGGACGTGATCGAGCGGACCGCCCTCTTGAACTGCGGCGTGTCCAGCTTGGCGAAGGTCGCGGTGTTCATGCTGCGCATGTCGAAGTGCGCGGCGGCGAGGGCGTTGTACAGCTGTTGGTCGGCCACGACGATCACCTCGAGGTCGCCTTTGATCGCCGTCGGGGCGATCGCGACGAACTGCTGGAGCGTTCGCGAGACTCTGCGCCTCGAACTTCTGCAGGGCGGCCGGTGAATCCACGGCCAGTGAGCTGGCGGCCTTGCGTTGCGCGGCGTCGGCGAAGGCGGCGACCTTGCAGAATCCAGACCCGGCTGCGCTGCCGACGCCGGCCGTCGACGTGGACGACGCGTTCGTCGGGACGCTCGATGTGGCTGATGACGCTGTCGGTGCGGACGTCGAGTGGGCCGTTGCTGCCGGACCGCCTGCAACGCCTGTTGAAGCTGTGGTGCCGGAGCCCCCCGTCCCGCTGCTGCACGCACCGATGAAGAGCGCACCGACGACGGTGATCAGCGCCAGTCCTGGCAGACGGCGCGGGGTGCCACAGCTGTCGGTCATCAGTACTCCTCGGGATCGAAGTGCCGACGGCTCGGCATCAACCGGTAGGAGACGAGACGTGTTCGCCTGATACGTCGTCCTCGGGGCTTCGACGCCATGGCGAAATCGGACATTGACGGGCGTAACCGGCGTTCATACGCTTCACGATGGTCGCTTCGCGAGAGATGTCTCCTATGCGTGGATGGTTACGCCATACGCCTGCCGGTGTCAGCGACGTCCTGCGACATGGGAGCGCGCCCGCCCTGTGATCGACCGCGGTTGCTCACGACCAAGGAGGTCGACGTCATGTCCATATCGGGTGGTGCCAAAGGCCGGATGCGCGCGAGGAAGAAGGCGGTGTTCGTCATCGCCGTGAGCGTCCTCGGTGCGGGGTTGGTCAGCGCGACGTTCGGTGACAGCGCGGCAGCGGGCCGACCTGCGCAGGCCGCGTGGCTCGACTCGCACAAGTCGACCGGGGCTCGCGTGCATGCGCTGCTGAATGTCATGTCGCTGCCCGAGAAGGTCGGCCAGATGGATCAGCAACTCATCGACAACGTGACCGGCCCGTCCGACTGTTCCGGTAGCGGGGGCTGGCAACAGCTGTACCAACCGTGCGAGAAGTCGGTGCTCGTCACGAATCTGGCCGGCTCGGTGCTCGCGGGAGGCACAGACAACCCGCCGGACACGACCGGCAACAACGGCGTCGGGAACACCGGCTACGACTGGGCCAACGTCTACAACAAGGTCCAGAAGTACGCGATCAAGAACACGCCGCACCACATCCCGCTGATCTTCGGCGTCGACGCGGTGCACGGTTTCGGTCACCCGTACCAGGCGCCGCTGTTTCCGCAGTCGATCGGGATGGGCGCCACCTGGGATCCGTCCGCGGCGCGCGCGGGCGGCGTGGTCACGGCCAACGCGGTGCGCGCAACCGGATGGAACTGGGTGTTCGCTCCCGTGCAGGACCTGGCGCGCGACAACCGGTGGGGACGGACGTACGAGACCTGGGGTGAGGAACCTGCACTAACCGAGGCAATGGGCGCCGCGAACATTCGCGGACTCCAGGCCGCGGGTTCGGCCCACTCGCTCGACGTGGCTGCGACGGTGAAGCACTTCGCGGGTTACTCGCAGTCGATCAACGGGCACGACCGGAACGAGGCGCTGCTGCCGTTGAGCTACCTGCAAAGCGTCATCCTGCCGTCCTACACGGGCGGCATCGACGCCGGCGCGGACACCGTCATGGTCGACTCCGGGTCCATCAACGGCATTCCTGCGACTGGGTCGCACTACCTGCTGACGGACATCCTTCGGCACCAGCTGCACTTCCGCGGCGTCGCGATCAGCGACTACCAGGACGTCCAGGCGCTGCAGACCGCCTACCACGTCGCGCCCGACCTTGCCGGAGCGATCGCCAAGGCCGTGAACGCGGGCGTCGACATGGCCATGTTCGTCAACAATCCTGATCAATGGCAGTCTGCGATCATCGGCGATGTGCACTCCGGCGCGATTCCGATGTGGCGTATCGATCAGGCGGTGGGGCGGATCCTCGCTCTGAAGTTCAAGCTCGGTCTGTTCGACCAGCCGTGCATCAAGAATCCGAACACGCCGTGCCTGAATGCGAACGCTGCGAACGCCGCGGTTACCTCCGGACGGGATAAGACACTCAAGGCCGCGCGAGAATCGATGACGTTGCTGCGCAACGAGAACAGCACCTTGCCGCTGTCGCCCTCGGCGAAGGTCGTCGTCACCGGTCCGAGCGCCGACTCGATGACCAACCAACTCGGTGGATGGAGCGTGAGCTGGCAAGGTGTCTTCGGCGCCGGGCACGTGTGCTGTATGGGGCCGGCGAACCAGATCCCGCCCGGCACCACCGTGCAACAGGGCATCAAGAACGACGATCCCAACGCGACATACGTTGCCGACGGCACGAGCGCTGCGGCTACTCCGGCGGACGCGTACGTCGTCGCGGTCGGTGAGAAGGCGTACGCCGAAGGCCTCGGCGACAACCCGGCGCCACAGCTTCCGCCGGACCAGCAGGCGCTGATCAAGTCCCTCGAGAACACCGGCAAGCCGGTGATCGTCGTGGTCATTGCGGGACGTCCGGTCGGGCTCGGGTCCGACGCCGAGAATGCGAACGCGATTCTCATGGCGTACCAGGGCAGTACCGAGGCCGGGCAGGCTGCCGCGGACGCGATCTTCGGCAAGATCGATCCGAGCGGCCGGCTCTCGATCAGCTGGCCGTCGGACTCTGCCGGCGTCAAGGAGAGTGACGACTTCAACGGCTCCGCGCCCTCACCTCTCGGCGACCAGCCGAAGTTCTTCGACCAACTGCCAGGCACCGGTTCGGGCCAGGGACATGCCTACAACCCGCTGTACCCGTTCGGGTTCGGGCTGTCCTACACGACGTTCACCACGAGCAATCTCGCGGTGACGCCGAGCGTGTCGCGCCACGGCACGGCGACGGCGACCTTCACGGTCACCGACACCGGGACGCGAAGCGGAACCGACATCGTTCCGGTGTACGTCGCCCAACCGGTGAGCAGTGTTGTCGTGCCACCGCAACGTCTGGTCGGGTTCACGAGAGTGACGCTCGATGGTGGCCAGTCCAAGACCGTGCAGGTGAAGTTCCCGGTCTCCACGCTGGGCGAATCACAGGGCGACATCAACGCGTCCGGACCGCCGAGAGTCGAACCGGGCAACTACATCGTCCAACTGGACAAGAACGACACGACGCCCTATGACGTCGAAGTCTCGGCGCCACTCGCCATCCACTGATCGCACGGCAATCGCCGCGTCCGAACCGGGCGCGGCGATTGCTGTACGAAGCGCCTGCCGCGGTGGCACGAGCATGAGCACGAGTTGCCTTTGTCGGTGCTGGAGGAGCTTGATGGGTTGATGGGCGACACCGACTGGTTCTTGACCGCGGACGAACGCGGGAACACCGCAACCCGGTTGGATCGCCGGCATCGGAATGGCGATGCGTGGACATCGGGCAACGCCGTTGTCCCGCTCGTCCATGGACACACCTATTTCGCGGAGTTGATTGCCTGTCTGGGTCGGGTCCGTGCGGGCGATCTGGTGTTGTTCACCGACTGGCGCGGCGACCCCGACCAAGCACTCGACGCGAGCGGTACCACCGTGTCTCACGCGTTGTGCGCAGCCGCCTCGCGTGGCGCGGTGGTGAAGGGGCTGGTGTGGCGCTCACATCTGGATCGGCTGTCGTTCAGTGAGCAGGAGAACAGGCATCTCGGCGAGGAGATCGAGGCTGCGGGCGGGGAGTGTCTGCTGGATATGCGGGTGCGGCCCGGCGGCTCCCACCACCAGAAATACGTCGTCATCCGTCACCCCGGTCGACCTGA
Source organism: uncultured Actinomycetota bacterium (assembly GCA_963757455.1). Taxonomy (GTDB): domain Bacteria; phylum Actinomycetota; class Actinomycetes; order Mycobacteriales; family Jatrophihabitantaceae; genus RYN-133. The sequence continues at coordinate 44,625 of CAVWSE010000027.1, read as the reverse complement.
ACTCGATGTGGCGTTCGTTGGCGGCATCGATCTGTGCCACAGCCGACGTGACGACGCAGATCACCAGGGCGATCCGCAGAAGCAACCGATGGCGAAGGTGTACGGAGACCGGCCACCTTGGCACGACATCCAACTGATGGTGCGCGGCCCGGCGGTGGGCGACGTCGAGGCCAGCTTCCGTGAACGGTGGGAAGATCCCGCACCGCTGACGCGCAACCCGATCAACCTCGTCAGCGAACGCATCCGACACGACGACCGACGTCCGGGCGTCCTGCCCGACCAACTGCCCGATCCTGCGCCAGTGGGCGAGGCGCACGTGCAGGTTCTGCGCACCTACGGTTATCGCCGCACGGGCTATCCCTTTGCTCCGAAGGGTGAGCGCAGCGTTGCCCGCGCGTACGACAAGGTCATGCCGCGGGCCGAGCGCTTGATATATGTCGAGGACCAATACCTGTGGTCGCGCGAGATCGTGCATTGCTTCGCCGAATCACTTCGTCGGAACAAGCGGCTACATCTCATAGCGGTCGTCCCGCATCATCCCGATCAGGACGGCCGATTCTCGATGCCGCCCAACCTCGTCGGCCGTCAGAACGCGTTGGACGAGCTTCGCGCGGCCGCTCCTGGACGGGTGGCCGTCTACGGGATCGAGAACCGTGCCGGCACGCCGGTGTATGTGCACGCCAAGGCGTGCGTGGTCGACGACGTGTGGGCCGCCGTCGGATCGGACAACATCAACCGCAGGTCGTGGACGCACGACTCGGAGTTGTCCAGCGCGGTCATCGACGATAGACGCGACGAGCGCGAGCCCCTCGTCATCGACCGTTTCGGCCACGGCGCCAGGCGATTTGCGCGCGAACTGCGCCTAGAGCTCGCCCGTGAGCACTTGGATCGGGCCGCGGACGACGACACCGATCTGGTCGATCCCGAGTCGGCGTTCGATCGGTTCGCAGAGAGCGCACATCGCCTGCAGCAATGGCATGACAGCGACCGGCGCTCGCCACGGCCGCCAGGACGACTCCGGCCGTATGACGCGCAGCGACTGACGCGTTCGACGCTGGCCTGGGCCACCCCGCTCTACAGGATCATTTACGACCCGGACGGCCGGCCGCTGAAGATGCGATACCGGCATCAGTTCTGACGTCAGGGGAGCAGCGCCGCGGGATCATGGCACCCGAGACGAAGTCCCTGTGACGGCGCATGCTCACCCTGGCGGGTACGCGGCGGTCTTGAGCAGTCTCGCGAGGTGCGCCGCATTCGAGGCCATCGTGGCGGTCGTCGCGAGCACGCCGTCGGGCGTCGGTTGGAGATCCTTGTAGTTGCGGTACCGGCCTTTGACCTCGTCGTTCCAGTAGGTGACGGCGTTGGCAGCGAGTGTGAACCCGACATCGTTGAGACATTGGTAGAGCACACCGCTGACGTGGTGCGCACCGTCCTCGTTTCCGACGACGGCGGCCACTGCGACCTTGCCGTAGGTCAGCAGGCGCCCGTCGTCATCAGTCTCGGACAGTTCGGCGTCGAGCCGTTCGAGCACGCGTTGCGCCACGCTGGAATGCTGCCCCAGCCAAGTGGGGGTCGCGACGACCAGAATGTCCGCGTCCATGATCTGACTGCGGATGCTCGGCCAGTCGTCCCCGTCGCCCATGTCGAGCTGAACGCCGGGTCTGACGTCGTGGTCAACAACTCGCACGAGTTCGCCCTGAACGTCGTGCCGGGCCAGCGCGTCGAGTACCTGGCGCGCCATGAGTTCGCTACTCGACTCGTCGGGTGACGGCGTCAGGGTGCACACAAGCGCCAGGGCCCGCAGCGGTCCCTCCGGGCTCACTTGATCACTGCGTCGATCGTCTTCTTCAACGCCGACGGTTGGGCCGGCGAGGTCGGCGCCTTCGACCGGGCTTCGAGCATTCGCTCACCGAGTGCGGAGAGCTGCTTGCGACCAAGGCCCGCACGCACCTTCGGAAACCAATCGCCCTCTTCCTCCTCGATGTGATGGCTGACGTTCTCGATGAGCACGGTGGTCTTGGCGTCGAAGCGTTCGTTGTCCGAAGACATCGCGAACAGTTCGGTACAGAGCACGTCAGCCACGTGATGTTCCTCGTACGACTCGAGGATGTCGTCTTCGAGATCGGGAAGGAGCGTGCGGACTTCCGGGTACATCACCTCGTTCTCGATGTACGTGTGGACCGTGAGCAGCTCGATCATCCGGGCAACGATCTCGCCCTTGCGAACCGCGGCGTTCTCGCCGGCAGCCTCGAACTGACGGAACAGCTTTCGCAACTCCGTGTGGTCCTGCTTGAGCAGGACGATTGCGTCAGTGGACACAGGGATTCCTTTCTCAGTGACGATGCAGACCGGTCACGCCGGCGATTCGTCCTCGATATTGCGTTGGGTCTGGGTGTCGGCGTCCGAGTGCCCGGCGTCGGTCGGTCGCTCGGCTGTCTTGTCCCTGTCGTCGGACTCGCGGACGCCTTCGACGGTGGGCTCCGAATCGCTCTGCTTGTCGGTCACCGACATTTCTCCTCGGTGCTGTGCGCGCTCACGGCACAGACGGGCGCGGGCGGCGCTGCGCGGGCAGCGCGCAGCGGAGCGCCGAGCTGGTGCAAGTAACTCAGCGCACGAACATAGGACTCGCCGAAGCTCGTCTCGGTGTAGTCGATGCGGTGGGTCAAGCAATAGTCACGGACTAGGTGCTGGGCGTGACGAAGGTTCGCGCGCGGCATGTTCGGAAACAGGTGGTGCTCGATCTGGTAGTTGAGGCCGCCGAGCAGCTCGTCGACGAACCACCCGCCGCGGACATTTCGCGAGGTCAACACCTGCCTGCGCAGATAGTCGACTCGCTCGTCGGCGCCGATGACCTGCATGCCTTTGTGGTTTGGCGCGAACGAGCAGCCCATATAGAAGCCGAAGGTCGCCTGGTGCACGCCGATGAATGCGATGGCATATGCGGGCGGCATGAGGATGAACAAGGCGGACACGTACGCGCAGATATGCACGGTGAGCAAGGCGATCTCGGCGCGGCGCAGCATCGTGCGGCGAGCGGTGCGCAAGTACGCGATGCTCGCGACGTGCAGGTTCAGGCCCTCGAGCATCAGCAGAGGGAAGAACAGGGCGGCCTGGTTGCGGGTGATTGCTCGGGCGATCGCTCCGGTGCGAGCGGCGGCGTGCGTCTGCGTGAAGACGAGGACACCTTCACCGATGTCCGGGTCGTGGTCCTCCTTGTTGGGGTTGGCGTGATGTCGGTTGTGCTTGTCGACCCACCACCCGATGCTCAGACCGGTCAACAGGTTCCCGGCGACCAACCCGACGGCGGTGTTGCCGCGGCGGGTTTTGCTGATTTGCTGGTGTCCGCCGTCGTGACCGAGGAACGCGATCTGCGTGAACGCGAGCCCCAACAGTGCCGCCGCAATCAGCACGAACCATGAGCCGGCAAGCACTGCGGTGAGCCACCAGCATGCGGCGAAGACTGAGACGGTGAGCACGGCACGTATTGCGTAGCGCGCAGGCGTCCGGTCGAGCAGCTGTGCAGCGCGGACCATTCGACTGAGCGCTGCGTAATCGCTACCCCGCACGGCGGGCGCGTTGGTGTCTGTCGGCGCCACGGACGCGTCCAACAGTTGCCGAGCGCAATCCGCAACCGGACCAAGATCACGACGGGCGATGGTTGACATGATTTCCCTCAGACGGATTACGCCGGATGATGAACACGGCTACGTCCCAACCGCCAATGGTGAGGTACCCACCGGGGGCGCAGAACTACCTGCCTGCGTGAGGGTTGTCTCTCCGTGGTCGGGGTCGCGCAATCGTGTCGACGCCGGCGGTCGGTGATGTGGACGGCGCGTCTCAGCTCGACGGTGGCGCGTGCCCGGCGCCCGACTTGATCACATGACGCACTGACACTGACATTTCGGCGTGAGGTGTGGGTAGGTCGTTCGTAGGGACGATATTCGTGGCCCATTCGGGTCATCGAACCAGGCACCTCGAGTGGGCACGCTGTGGAAGCACCGGCGGCCTGTGCGTCGGCGGCAACACCGCCATCGAATCAACACGATCGAAACGCAGCGGCTGTCTCGTGACAGCGCATTGAGCCGTTTCATCGACCCGGCCCGCTGTGGGCAGTCTCAACGACAGGGAGAACTTGATGTCCGACCGCAACACAGTCATTCGCTCGATGCACGACCTCGGTGCCGCAGGCTGGTTCGGCGGATCACTGGTGGTCTCGGACTGGTGCTCGCGCATCGCGATCGCGCCCAACACCAGCCCGGCGTGCGCGCGAACACTGTCGTGAAGAGCGCCGCCACTGTCGCCGCACTCGCGACCACCGCCTACAGCGGCATCCTCGGCGCCAGGATCGGGTCCGCAGGCAGAGTGCCGGCCGAGGGCGGTACGACCCCGGCAGCGAACACGCCTGACGACATTGCCGCAGCCCAGCGTCGCCTCCGCCTGCTGCAGTGGGCCACACCGGCGTTCACCGCGGTGATCGTCGTGCTCGGTGCGCAGCAGGGTGAGCAACAGCGACCCGTCCAGCGCCTGCGCGCGGCAGCCACAAAGTTGCACGATGCTGTCGCCAGTTAGTCGTCCCCAATCGGAGCTTCGCCGCCCAACTGTGAATAGCCGGAACCGATTCGGCGACGCGGCTCCCCCTGGGGGACGTTCAACGTGACCACCGTGGCCGCAGTCCGCGGCGTGCTTGCGCAACACCAATACCCGCAGGACGAACTCAGCACGATGTTCGCAGAGCTGTGCGTGCCGGACCGCAATCAGCACGCGCTCGTTCGACGGCTGCATGCGAGCGCTCGCGTCGACACTCGCAACCTCGCACTGCCGATCGAGCAATACCGCGAACTCGACGGCTTCACCGATGCGAACACCGCGTTCCTCGAAGTAGCTGTCGACCTCGGCTCCGACGCCGTCGTCGGCGCGCTCGAGGATGCCGGGCTCCGCGTGACCGATGTCGACACGATCGTGTCGACCACGGTCACCGGGATGGCGGTCCCGTCACTCGAGGCCCGGATCGCCGCCCGGATAGGCCTACGTCCGGACGTGAAGCGGATTCCGCTGTTCGGTCTCGGGTGCGTTGCCGGCGCGGCAGGTGTCGCCCGCACCCATGATCTGCTGCGTGGGGCACCGGACTCGGTCGCGGTGCTGGTCTCGGTCGAGTTGTGTTCGCTCACCGTGCAGCGTGATGACCCGAGTGCAGCGAACATCGTGGCGTCCGGGCTGTTCGGTGACGGCGCGGCTGCTGTCGTGCTCGTCGGTGACAATCACAGCGCGGCGCGATCGGGTCCGCGCGTGATCGATACTGCGAGCCATCTCTACCCAGATACCGACCGGGCAATGGGCTGGGATATCGGCGGCACGGGCCTGCGGATCGTCCTCGGCGCCGAGGTCCCCGACCTCGTGCACACGTACCTAGCCGATGATGTGTCGCTCTTCCTGATGTCGAACGGGCTTGCCATCGGCGACATCGCTCGCTGGATTTGCCATCCAGGAGGCCCGAAGGTCATCGAAGCGATCCAGACCAGTCTCGACCTGACCGAGTACGACCTGCACATGACGTGGGACTCGTTACGGCGCATCGGCAATCTGTCGTCCGCCTCGGTGCTCCATGTCCTGAGTGACACCTTGGCTCAAACGTCCTGCACGACCGGGCGATTTCGGAGTCATGATGGCGATGGGCCCGGGGTTCTGCGCCGAACTCGTGTTGCTGCAGTGGTGACTCGGTGACAACCGCGGTGTTGTACACGTTGCTGGTGGGCCTGGTCGCGATCGAGCGGATCGCCGAACTTGTGATCGCGAAGCGGAATCTCGCCTGGAGCCTCGAACAGGGCGGACGTGAGGTCGGCTCCGGGCACTTCCCCTTCATGGTTGCGTTGCACACCGGTTTGTTGGCGGGATGCCTGCTCGAGGTTTGGGCGGCGCACCGTCCGTTTCTCGCGGCAGTGGGGTGGCCGATGCTCGCCCTGGTGCTCGGCGCGCAGGCACTGCGGTGGTGGTGCATCGGCTCGCTGGGGCGACAGTGGAACACCCGCATCGTCGTAGTTCCGCAGCTCTCGCGAGTCCAGGTGGGTCCCTACCGCTTCGTTGCGCATCCGAACTATGTGGCAGTGATTGTCGAGGGATTCGCCCTGCCGCTGGTGCACGATGCGTGGGTCACCGCACTCGTGTTCACCGTGATGAACGCCGCGCTGCTGAGGATTCGCGTCCGCGCCGAGAACGCCGCGTTAGCCGAACTCGTGCCCGGCGCGACATGAAGGTGCTCGACATCCTCGTCGTGGGCGCCGGGCCGGCGGGGCTGGCAGTGGCACTCGGGGCAGCCCGCGCCGGCCTCGACGTGGCCGTGTGCGAAAAGCGGGCCGGAGTCGTCGACAAGGCCTGCGGCGAGGGCCTGATGCCCGGCGCTCTGCAAGCGCTGCACCGGCTCGGTGTCGATCCACCGGGACACGACATTGCCGGCATCGTGTACCGCCAACACGAGCACGTCGCGAACGCTCGCTTCCCCGGCGGCCCTGGTAGAGGCGTGCGGCGCACCGCGCTACAGGCAGCGTTGCGCGCGCAGGTCGACGCTGCCGGCGTGCCGGTTATCGCGCAGGCCGTGCACCACGTGAGCCAGCACCCGACGCACGTGTCGGCCGCCGGCGTTCACGCCCGATACGTGGTCGCGGCCGACGGGCTGCACTCGCCGCTGCGCACAGAGCTCGGCCTGGCTGCCGGTACTCGTTCTCAGCGTCGGTCGGCGGCGCCGAGGTGGGGCCAACGGCGACACTTTGCGGTGCCGCCCTGGTCGGACAGTGTCGAGGTCACGTGGGCACGTGACGCCGAATCGTACGTCACGCCGGTCGCCCAGGACGTTGTCGGCGTCGCGGTCCTGTCGGGTGCACAACGCGGTTTCGACGATCACCTCCGAGCATTTCCTGAGCTCATGGAACGTCTCGGGGACGCCACTGCTGTCTCGTCGGCGCGTGGTGCCGGTCCGTTGCAGCAGCGCGTTCGCACCCGCGTGGCTGGACGAGTGCTGCTTGTCGGTGATGCAGCCGGGTATGTCGATGCACTGACCGGAGAGGGCTTGGCGCTGGCCTTCTCGACGGCGGAAGCGTTGGTGTCCTGCATCGTCCGCGACCGGCCCGAAGACTACGACCACGCGTGGCGACACCTGTCACGTCGATCGCGCTGGATCACGTCCGGATTGCTCTGGGCTCGCCGTAACCCCGTGCTCTCGCAGCGCATCGTGCCCCTCGCAGAACGCGCGCCGTCCGTCTTCTCATTCGCGGTTGGACAACTCGCGCGGTGACGGCTACAGCCAGTCCTTCCGCTTGAACATCACGTAGAGAGCGGTGCCGATCGCGAGGATGACGGCGACGCTGAGCAGGAAGCCCCATTCCTTGGCGAAGCCGGGGTACGGAACGTTCTGCCCGAAGTATCCGGTCACGGCCGTAGGCACGGCGATGATCGCCGCCCAGCCCGTGAGCTTCTTCATCACGTTGTTCAACCGGGCGTCCTGCAGAGAAAGGTTCGTCTCGAAAATGGTGGTGACCATGTCACGCAGCGACTCGGTCCATTCCGAGGCGCGGAGCACGTGGTCGTACAGGTCGTCGTACCAGGGATCGAGTTGGGTGGGAGCGTTGAAATCCTTGCGGTGCCGCAGGACTGCGTTGATGACCTCTCGCATCGGCAGCACCACGCGGCGAAGCTCGACCAGTTCTTTCCGGATCCGGAAGGTGGCGCGCTGGACCTCGCCATTGGGTGCCTTGTCGTCGAACAGGCCGTCCTCGAGCCCTTCCATCGCATCGTCGAGGATCTGGACGGCTTCGAAGTGACCGTCGACGATGACGTCCAGCAAGCCGTGGACCAAAGCCCCGACGCCGTACTTGAGCAGGTCCGAATTGTCGTCCCAGCGCTGGACCACCTCATCCATGTCGAACTGGGGACCCGAACGCACCGTGACCAACCCGTGCGGAAACACGAATGCCGACACCTTGTGCACCGACAACCGTGCCACCGACCCGCTCGCCTCGGCGTCGCTGTTCAAGTGCACCGCGTAGATGGTCATGAACGTGTGCGTCGCGTACCTGGTTGCCTTGGCCCGCTCGGCTTGGGCGATCGCATCCTCGACGGCGAGTGGCTCGAGGACCAACTCGCCGGCGAGCTCCTGCAGCAGGTGGTGATCGGGATCGCACAGATCAACCCACGTCAGGGTGTCGGGGTCCTCGAGATGGTCTGAGATCGCTTCGAACTCGAAGTCTTCGGCCACCAGCTGGCCATCGCGCCATACTCGGCTGCGCACCGACCCGCTCACATTGCTCATATTCGCAGTGTCCCCGATCCCGCTGCGCAAGTGCGGACCGGTCTTCGGCCGCTCCAACCTTGCGATCGTGGTCCATTCGCGATCTTGTGAGCCACTCGGGTTGCGACTCTCAGTGCTGCGACACTGGCGCGTGTGGGACTTCGCTCGCTCGCGCAGGTACTCCTCGGGGTCCTCGCCTTCGCATTGTTCGTCGAAATGTGGACCGCGATGGCCAACGGCACGGTGCACGTCGGGACTGCGGACATAGGCGCGCCATTACTCTTGGGCGCCTTCGTCGCCGACATCATCGTGCTCGTCGTCGTCAGCGTGAGCGGTCGCCGTGCATCGGAGCATCCGGTACCCCGCGACGAAGAGAGCCCGCTCTATCAGATCGGTTGCTCTCGATGCGGCTGGACCTCAGAAGCGGAGACGATCGAACAGGCGCGCGCGCTCGGCCGGCAACACACACTCGAGACCCACCGCGTGCAGCCGTGAGCTGACGCGACCCCGTCGCAATGCCTCTGTCCCGGTGGTCGAATGCGCAGGCTCGCGAGCATGGCGTTCACCGCGCGGCACTCGCACGCTCGCCCACCCCGCGAGCGACAGCGTCTCGAGACCCGATCTATCGAGGTCCGACGTTGCAAGCACCCGTTACTTGAACGTCGAGTTCGCATCCTGACCGCTGGCCTTGCGGTAGGCGGCGAAGCTGTTGTAGACGTGCCCGCGCCAGCCGAACTGTGCGCGCCTGGCCGACGCACCGATGGCGCGGAAGGTGTTGTCGTTGCTGAGGTTGCCCTTGCCGTCGTCGGCATTCGGCACCGTCCCGTAGACGACATGGTCGTCGTTGGTCGCGGTGATCGTGTTGTGCTCGAACGTGTCGTTGTGCGCGTAGTACTGCACGAGGAGTTCAGGGGAGCCGTCGTCGAGGCGGTTGTTGCCCCGCAGCGTGTTGTATTTGAACGTGTTGTCGTAGGACGCGCCGGTTCTCACTCCACCGCAGCCCTTCGCGCCATTGCAGTAGCCGCCGGTGGTGATCCCCACATAGAGGCTGCCGGTGACGTGGTTGTGGGTTGTGTCTACATGCGACGCGTTGCCGTGCGGGTTCTCGGCGGCGACCTCGATGCCGATGTCGCTGTCGGTGACGCGGTTGTTGTAGATCTTGATGCGCGTGCCTCCGTCGACGTAGATTCCGTCGGCGCAGTTGCACCATCCGTCGTCCCAGTAGGCAGGGTTGCCGCGTGAGCGGATCCGCGCGACGGTGTTGCCGGCGATGACGCCGTTGCGTGCGCGATTGGTCTGCGTGTAGCGGTACTTGCCGGACAGCGTCGGTTCGAATCCGATCGCGTCGATGCCGATGTTGTCGTTGTCGTGGATCTGATTGTGGCTGATCGTCCAGTGGTTGACGTTGCCGTTGACCACGACGGTCTCGCTCGCGCCGAGGTGGAGGTTGTCGACCGTGTTGTGCTCGATCTGCAGGTTGCTCACCGATGCGTGCGGGTCGTCGCCGTAGACGGCGATGCCGTGTGCGTTGATGTTGAAGCTGCCGAGGGTGTTGTTGTCGTTGCCCATGTCGTGGACGTGGTTGTTCAGGATGCGTACGTCGCGGTCGTGGCCGTGCACATAAATGCCGATCGGTACGACGCCCTGTCTGTTGGTGCGATACGCGGTGATGTCGAGGCCGCGGACGGTGATGTGGTTGCTCCGCCGGACGGTGACCATGCCGCTCTCGCCCCGCGGCGTGAGCCCGGCACCGGACAGGATCGCGTGCTGGCCGCGGTACGGCTCGACGGTGACCGAGTCGACGCCGATCAGCTTGATGCGCTGGTGGTACACGCCCTGCTCGAGCTCGACGACTCCGCCGGACGACGACAACCGGTTGACCGCGGTCTGGATCGTCTTGAGCGGCGCCGATGCGGTGCCGGCAGCGTTGTCCGAACCGTGCGGGGACACGACGAGCACCCTTTCGGCAGGTGCGGCTCCGGCCGACGCCGCGACCGGTGCGGCGAGACCGAGGATCACGACGGCAGGGACGAGATACAGGCGAGTGATGGTCATTTGATCCCCGTGTTGGCGATGGAGCTGACGAAGAACCGTTGGCCGGCGACGAACAACGCCAGGACCGGCAACTGGCTGATCAAGGTTCCGGCCATGAGCTCGGGCCAGTTCGTGTAGTGCGCGCTCTGGAACGTCGACAGCCCGAGCTGCACGGTCATGACATCTGGTGAGGACGTGACCACGAGCGGCCAGAGGAAGTCGTTCCACACGGTCAGGAAGGTGAGGACGGCGACCGTGCTGAGCGGCGGACCCATCAGTGGAAGCAGGATGCTGCGCAGGATGCGCAGCCGTCCGGCGCCGTCGATGAGCGCGGCTTCCTCGAGCTCGATGGGGAGCGTGAGGAAGAACTGACGCAGCAGATAGATCCCGAACGGGGTCACCAGGTTGGGCGCGATGAGCGCGGGCAGCGTGTCGACCAGGCCGAGGTGCTTGACGATGAGCAGCGTCGGGATCATGACGACCTGGAACGGCACCATGAGCGTGGCGAGCACAGCGATGAACACGAGCTTGTTGCCCGGGAAGCGCAGCCGTGCGAACGCGTAGCCGGCCAGGCTGCACAGGACGAGATTGCTGATGACACACGTCCCCGACACGACCGCGCTGTTCCACATCCATCGAGCGAACGGCGAGTCGGTCCATGCCTGGACGAAGTTGTGCCAGTGCAGGCTGGACGGCAGTTGCGGTGGGAAGTGTCTCGTCTCGTCCAGCGTGGACAGGCTCGTGATGAGCATCCAGATCAGGGGAAAGCCCATCAGCAGCGCGACGGGGATCAGCACGAGGTGCCAGCCGGACGGGCGGCGCACCCGCCGCCGCCGTGTTCCGTCCGCGCGGACGGTTGTCACAGCTTCTCGCCCGCCGACGGGTCGCGGGTCAGTCGCAACTGGATCACCGTGATCACCGCGATGGCTACGAACAGCACCGCGGCGATGGCTGCGGCGTAGCCGGCGTGGAAGTACTGGAAGGCCTCCTGATAGAGGTAGTACACGATCACCGTGGTCGAGTGCAGCGGACCGCCCTTGGTCGTCGCATACACCTCATCGAAGAGCTGCAGCGCGTTGATCGTCAGCCAGACCAGCAGGAACCCGGTCACCGGACGGAGCAGCGGAACCTGAATGCGCCAGAAGGCGCCGCGCTTCGAGCAGCCGTCGATCTGCGCAGCTTCGATGAGATCCTGCGGGATGCCCTGGAGTCCGGCAAGGAAGATGAGCGCGCCGAAACCGACCCAGCCCCACACCGTCATGATCACCACGGCGTACAGCGCCTGGTTCGGATCGGCGAAGAATCCGAAGGTCGGCAGGTGCAGCTTGTGCAGCCCGGCGTTGACGATCCCGAAGTTCGGATCCATCAGCCAGGTGAAGATCACTCCGGTGGCGATCGTCGAGGTGACGACGGGGATGAACACCGCAAGCCGGTACACGGTGATGCCGCGGATGCGACGGTTGAGCGTGGCTGCAGCGAGCAGTGAGAGGACGAGCGTGATCGGGACGAACAGCACGGTGTAGACCACCGTGTGCCGGATCGACTCGAGGAAGACCGGGTCGTGGACCAACTGTCGGTAGTTCTTCAGCCCGACCCAGGTCGCGGGCGTTTGGAGGTCGTTGTTCTGGAACGACAGCACGAACGCCCATACGACCGGAAAGAGGCCGAACAGGCCGATGAGCAGGACGCTCGGCGAGATCATCGCCCAGCCGGTGAGGGTGTCGAGCCGTCTACGCCGCCCGCGTCGCGGACGCGTCGTGCGCGTCGGTCCCGGATCGCGCGGCAGGATCGTCCTGGGACGCCTGGCGTGCGGCCGGGGGGTCACCTGCTGCTGCGTCACGACCCGGCCAGAGCAGCCGTCACCGCGCTGGTACCGGACTTGAGCGCGTCAGCCGGCGACGACTGGCCGAGGAGCACCGACTGCACCATCTGCCCGACGGCCGAGGACACCTGCGCGTATTCGGGGATGTTCGGACGGACATGCTTGACGTTGTTGAGATTGTTCACGAAGACCCGCTCGGCCGGGTACTTGGCCAAGAACGTCTTGTAGCCGGGCTGCGTCGTCTCGGACTTGCGCACCGGCAGGTCGCCCGTCGCGATCGCGAACTTCAGATGCACGCTCGGCGAGGTCAGCCAGTCGACGAACTTGAACGCAGTCGCATCCCGTCCGCTCGAGTGATCGAACAGCATGTACAGGTCCGGGCCGGAGATCGTCTGGTGGTCGCCGTTGTACCCGGGCAGGTAGGTCACGCCGTAGCTGACGTCCTTGTTGATGCTCGACAGGTCCCACGGTCCCGTCCACAGCATGGCGATCTTCCCGCTGTTGAAGAGGTTCAGGTAGTTGTCGTTACCGGTGTCGAGGTACACGGACTTGTCGGTGACGGCCATGTCGTAGAGCTGCTGCAGAGCCGCCAACCCGGCCGCGTTGTCGAATGCAGGCTTGGTGTTGTCACTTGAGAGCAGATCGCCGCCGGCCTGCCAGAGCATCGCGAGGTAGCGCCAGACGGTGTCCTCGCTGCCGTCGTTGACGTAAGCCCAGCCGTATTGGTGTGCACTCGCGTTGGTCAGCTTCTTCGCCGCCGTGCGGAAGTCCTGCCACGTCCAGGAGTTGGTGGGTGGCGCGACGTGCGCCGCCGCGAAGAGCTTCTTGTTGTAGACCAGGCTCAGGTTGTCGACAAGCGCAGGGATTCCGACGACCTTGCCGTTGACCGTCGCGGCCTGTCGCTCGGACGGGTAGAAGTCGTTCCAGTTGAAGCCGGCCGCCTTCACCTTGTCAGTGAGGTCGACCAGCTTCGGCTGCTTGGCCAGCTGCGCGGCCGACGAACCGTACTCGTACGCGACGTCGGGGTAGTTGCCCGCAGTGAAGCCGGCGACCGTCTTCTGCAACGCACCGTCGTTGCCGCCGTTGAACTCGAGATTGACCTTGGTCTTCGGGTTCTGCGCGTTCCACTGCGCGACGAGCGTCTTCATCTCGGCCGCCTCGACATCGGTGTAGCCGTGGGAGACGGTGATCGTCGTCCCGCCGCTGCCGGAGCCGCCGCTGCTGCAGGCACTGAGTGCAACCGAGACCAGCAGCGCTGCCGCGCCGCCCGCGAGCACACGTCGTGACCGGGTTCGGCGAGCAACGACCATCACGAAACTCCTCGGCACCGATGTTGATTCGCGCACAATCAATCGTGTTCGCTGCTCAGCTTTGCACGGTGTTCTTGCGACGGTCAACCCGTCGTTGCCCTCAATTCGAGCTCTGGAACGACAAACCTGCGGATGCCGGCTGCGGTGGAAATGCTCGAAGTGAACACGGTTGTGCGCGTAACGTGCACGCCATGCGTCAAGAGGACCGCCTCGGGCTGATCCTTCAGCAGCTCAACCAGCACGGCTCGGTCGGCGTCACAGGCTTGGCCGAGCAACTCGACGTGTCCGAGGCATCCGTGCGGCGCGACCTGCACCTGCTCGAGCAGCAGAAGCTGCTCACCCGCACGCACGGTGGCGCGGTCGCGTCGGGCGTCCTGTACGAGCTGCCGATGCGCTACCGCGGCGGTCAGCACTATGACGCGAAGCGAGCGATCGCTGAGGCCGCCGTCGCGCTCGTGCCGACCGATGTCAGTTCGGTCGGTCTCAACGGTGGTTCGACCACGACCGAAGTGGGCCGCGCGCTGGCGTCGCGGTCAGGCCTTCGCGTGGTGACCAACGCACTGAACATCGCGTCCGAACTGGCGGTGCGCTCGAACATCGAACTCGTGGTGTGTGGCGGCAGCGCGCGCGCTGAATCGTACGAACTCGTCGGCCCGCTTGCCGAACTGACGCTTGCAAACATCAATCTCGACATCGCGATCATCGGCGTGGACGGCGTCAGCGCGAGCGCCGGCCTGACCACCCATCACGAGGTCGAGGCACATACCAACCGCGCACTCGTCCGAGCCGCCGAGCGCGTGATAGTCGTCGCCGACTCGAGCAAGATCGGCAAGCGCGGCTTCGCGAAGATCGCAGACATCGCGACGGCGTCGGACATCGTCACCGACTCGCAGGTGCAGCCCCACGATGTCGCCGAACTACAGCGCCTCGGCCCGCGCGTGCACGTCGTCCCACTCAGTTAGCGCAGACCTTCGGGCAGCAATGCCGCGTGCGCCGCGACCATGTCGTCGGCGAGTCGGGTGATGTCCTCGACCGACAATGTCGCTGACGTGTTCGGGTCACACATCATCGCCTGCTTGATGTGGTCGCGACGTCCCTCGGCCGCTGCCCGGACGGTGAGATCGACGACGGAGAGGAAGTGCTGATTCAGCGCCGCGCATTGCGCCGGCAACGCGGCGACCGGTTGTGGAACCGGCCCGGACTTGTCGATGCGGCACGGTGTCTCGACACCCGCCCCCGCCGGCAGATTGGGGATCAATCCCGCGTTGGCGACATTAGCCTGGATCGTCCGCTCGGCGCCGGTCACCATGCTGTGGATGACCTGCGGCGCGTACTCGGCAGCTTCTTCCTCGGGCTCGACGTACTGCCCGGCAGCGACCTGCGGGATGAGCGCCTCGATGTCGGCCACGTTGCCTGCGCTGATCTTCAAGTAATCGCCGACCGGAATGCGCAGCCGCTCGATCTCGCGCTCGTCGTGCAGGTACCACGGCACGTATTCGCTCGAGTGCTCGCTGGTCTCAGTGGGATAGAACCCGAGGCGCTGGTACATGTCGACGCGCACTCGCCTGCGCAGCTCAGGATCCGCTGCGATGCGTTCGTCGAGCAGCGGATACAGATCCTGCCCGTCCCGTTCCCAGTTCAGAATCCACGCCTGGTGGTTCACGCCTGCGCTGTGGAAACGCACCTCGTCGAGCGGGACATCGATGAGCTCGCACAGGTCGTGCACCGTCCAGAACACCGAGTGGCACAGCCCGAGCACCTTGATGTCGGGATGCTGCACGCCGAGGTACTGGATGTTCATGGCCATCGGGTTGGTGTAGTTCAGTAGCCACGCGTCCGGGCAGGCCGAACGCATCGCGTTAGCGAGTGCGTCGAGGAAGACGAACGTGCGCAGGCCGCGGAAGATGCCACCGACCCCGAGCGTGTCGGCGATGGTTTGGCGCACGCCGTAGCGCGCCGGGATCTCGAAGTCGACGACAGTCGCCGCATGGCCGCCGATGTTGACGGCGTTGATGACGAAGTCGGCGCCGGCGAGGGCGCTCGACAGGTCAGCATCGACGCGTACGGTCGCCGGTCGACCATGGCGGTCGACCGCGATGCGGGCCAACCCGTCGGCGAGCCGCAGCCGACGCGGGTCGATGTCGTGCATGACGAGCGTCAACTCGTCGAGGTCGTCGTACTCGAGAAGATCGCGCAGCAGTTGACGGGTGAACTCCGCCGAACCGGCGCCGACGAAACACACCGTGGTCACCGCTCGAGCATGGCACGCTCCGCGCGAAACGAGCAAGACCGAGCAGATTCCATGCACGGTTCTGGACATGACGTGCACAGATCGGCGAGGATGAGCCCATGGGCACCGAGCGGAGTGACGCGTCGCGCGTGCTCGTCGTCGGTGACCTCAACCCCGACCTCGTCCTGCGCGGTGACGTCGTTCCGCGGTTCGGACAGGCCGAGCAGCTACTGGACGAGGCGACGCTGCTCATCGGCGGTTCGGCCGGCATCACCGCGCACGGGTTCGCCCGCCTCGACCGCCCGGTGTCGCTCGTCGCCGCCGTCGGCTCGGACGTGTTCGGCAGGCAGGTCTGTGACGAGCTCGCCGCCGCCGGTGTCGACGTCGACCCGGTGCTGCGCCGCATCGACCAGTCGACCGGGCTCACCGTCGTCCTGTCGCGTGCCGACGATCGGGCGATCCTGACGCTGCCGGGCGCGATCGCATCCCTCACTGCGGACGAGGTGCGCACGGCGGCCGATCGACTCGGCCCATCGCTGGCACACGTCCATGTCTCGTCGCTGTTCTTGCAGCCGGCCCTCGCCGAATCGCTCGGTGCGGTGCTCGCCGAATTGCGCGCTCGCGGGCTGACGACGTCCCTCGACACGAACGATGACCCGGCCGGACGCTGGACCGGCGTCGATGCGCTTCTTCCGCACCTCGACGTGCTCTTGCCGAACAGCAGGGAGGTCGTGGCGCTCGGGCACGAGGCCGACCCGCGCCGCGCTGCCGCGCTGCTCGCCGCGCGGGGCCCGCTGGTCGTCGTGAAGGACGGTGCGGCCGGCGCGTTCGCGGTCGGGCCGCACGACGACCTCGTCGAGCTGCCCGCCGTCCCGACCGTGTCGGTCGACACCACCGGCGCCGGCGACACGTTCGACGCGGCGTTCATCGACAGCCGGCTGCGCGGCCTCGACCTGGCCGGCTGCTTGGCCGGCGCCCTCGTCGCCGGAGCGCGCTCGGTCGGCGCCGTCGGCGGCACCGCAGGGCAACCGTGTCGCGAGGACCTGGACAGCTGGAAGGACCTGACTCACCGATGACCACCGATGTCAGCCCGGCGATCTCGCACGTCGAGAGCGAGATCCGTCGCCAACCGCAGGCCTGGCAGCAGGCCTACGCGCTCGGCACTGCTTCCTCGGGCCTACTGCCGCGCCCCGGCGAGCGCGTAGCCGCGATCGGTTGCGGGACTTCGTGGTTCATGGCTGCGGCCTATGCCGAACTACGTGAGAGTCTCGGCCTCGGCGAGACCGATCACTTCGCCGCGAGCGAATTCCCCGCCGCACGCCGCTACGACCGGGTCGTGGCGATCTCGCGGTCCGGCACGACAACCGAGGTCGTGCGCGCAATCGAGGCGACCAGATCGCCGGTCACTGCGATCACCGCACTCGTCGACTCCCCGGTGGGCGGTGCGGCCGACGAGACGATCGTCCTCGACTTCGCCGACGAGCAGTCCGTCGTGCAGACCTTGTTCGCCACGACCACGTTCATGCTGTTGCGCAGCGGTCTCGAGGCCGACGCCGAACCGGTGATCGCGCAGGCGCAAGCCGTCCTCGACGGGATGTACCCGCTGCCCGCCGGCACGGCAGACGCCGAGCAGGTCACATTCCTCGGGCAGGGCTGGGCCTACGGCATGGCGCTGGAGGCCGGGCTCAAGCTGCGCGAAGCCGCCCAGGCGTGGACGGAGTCGTACCCGCAGATGGAGTATCGGCACGGGCCGATCGCGATCGCGCAGCCCGGTCGGTCGGTGTGGATATTCGGACGGCCGGTCGACGGCATCGTCGACGACATCCGGGCGACCGGTGCGACGCTGGTGAACGACGAGCTCGACCCGGTCGCCGATCTCGTCCGCGCGCAGTTGCTCGCGGTCGCGTGCGCGAAGGCTGCCCGCCTCGACCCCGACCGGCCGCGACAGCTCACGCGCTCGGTCCTGCTCGAGGACGCAAGACCCGGGTCGTGATCGTCTGCATCTGCCCGAGCCCGGCTCTGGACGTGACCTATCACGTCGACCGGCTGGTGCCGGGTGCGACGAACCGCGCGCGTGGCGTCACGCATCGCCCGGGCGGCAAGGCCGTGAACGTCGCGCTGGTGCTGCACCAGCTCGGAGTCGATACCCAGTTGCTCGCGCCGGTCGGCGGTGCGGACGGTGATCGGTTCGCAGCCGACCTTGCGGCACTCGGCGTTTCGACAACGCTGGTCGACACCATGACACAGACCCGTCGCACACTCACCGTCGTCGACGAGTCGTCCGGTGCAGCCACGCTCATCTCGGAGCCGGCCGCCATCGACTGCTGGGACGATCTCGTCCGCATCGCAGAGCAGCTGATCGCACGAGCCGACGCAGTCGTCATCAGCGGCAGGCTGCCGTCGGGCGCGCCGGTCGACGGCGTCGCCGCGCTCGTGCGGTTGTGCCACAGCGGCAAGACGCCCGTGCTCGTCGATACCAGCGGAGCGGCGTTGCGGCACGCACTCGGCGCGCAGCCCACCATGGTCAAACCCAACCTCGACGAACTCGCCGACTGCTCGTCCGAGACAGACCCGCACCGGGCTGCCCCTGAACTCGCCGCCAGGTACGGCACTACGGTCGTTGTCTCGCGAGGTGCGGACGGCGTGATTGCCGCGACGCCCGATCGGGCATGGGAGGCCCGGCCACGGTTCGTGACCGGGAACCCGACCGGCGCAGGCGACGCGCTCGTTGCCGGGCTCGCCCACGGTCTCGTCGGCGGGATCGATCCCGAGGAACTCGTCCGAGATGCTGTTGCGTTGTCCGCTGCCGCCGTGCTCTGCCCGCACGCCGGCGAGGTCGACCTCGCCGGCTACGACGAGCACCGGCGTGGAGTCATCGTGCAGGAGCTGACGCCGTGACCGTCGTAGCGACCGGCGAACTCGTCGCGGCCGCCGCAGCACGCAACGGCGCGGTCGCGGCATTCAACGTCATCACCCTCGAACACGCCGAGGCGATCGCCGCCGCGGCGTCCTCGGCAGGTGTCGCCGTCATCCTGCAGATCAGCGAGAACGCGGTGCGCTACCACGGCGGTCGCCTCGAGCCGGTCGCCGTTGCGACGGAGGCAGTCGCCAGAGACGCGGAGGTCGCCGTAGCCCTGCATCTCGACCACGTCACCGATCCCGCCTTGGCCGACGAGGCGCTCGACTCGGTGTTCAGCTCCATCATGTTCGATGCAGGTGCATTGCGGTACGCCGACAACGTGGCGCAGACCCGCCGTGTCGCTGCGGCCGCACACAACGCGGGGTTGTGGGTCGAGGCCGAGCTTGGCTACGTCGGCGGGAAGCCCGATCAGGTGGTCAGCGCGCATGCGAGCGGTGCTCGAACCGACCCCGACGAGGCGCAGCAATTCGTTGCCGACACCGGTGTCGATGCGCTCGCCGTCGCGGTCGGCAGCTCGCATGCGATGACCTCACGCACGGCGCACCTCGACGACGCGTTGATCACTGCGCTGCATGCCCGGCTGCCCGTCCCGCTCGTGCTGCACGGCTCGTCCGGCGTGCCCGCCGCCGAACTGCGCCGGGCAGTGGCCGCCGGGATCACCAAGGTGAACATCGGAACCGCGCTGAATGTCGCGCTCACCGCGGCCGTCCGGTCGGCGCTCACCGACGACAGGCTCGTCGATCCGCGCAAGTACCTCGCACCGGGACGCGATGCGATGACCGCGGCCGTCGCGGAGGTGTTGCGCGAATTGGGCCAGGCGTGACCCGGATCTGTTCCGGTCGGCCTCAGACGCGTGTCCTCGCTGACCAGGGCAGGCGCAGGCGCAGGCGCCGGTACCGGCGCCGGTTCTCGCGATCGCTCAATCTGGCGCGGTAGTAGGTGTCTGCCGGCCAGTTCGGATCGTCGTTCGGGTTGGGGATGCGCGGCGGCAGGTCGCGCAGGTTGGTGTCCTTCGAGGACTTCACGTTGTCGAAGTCTTCGATGACCTTCTGCAGCACCGGGTCGCTACGTTCGGCGGCGGCCCAGTTGTTGGCGTTGACCAGATGGCCTTCCGCCCGTCCGTACGAGCTGCTCAATTGGCGTGCTTGGCCGGCCATCTCGCCGTAGTTCTTCACCCGTGGCACGAGCGCAGCGATAGCGCTGGCGAACGAGATGACAGCGACGAGGACTTGGGCCCATACCCGAGTGCTCTTGTCAATCGTGGCCCAGACACTCAGCCCCGCGATCGCCGAGAACACCCCGGACGTGATCGCCCACCGGTCGGCACGCCGCTGCATGTCGTTGGCGTACTCGGGTAGCACCGCAATCCAGTACTTCGCGCTGTTCAGGCATTCGACGATGCTGGCCGGTGACACCGGAGGGTAAGCCGGGTCCGGCGGCAGTGACGTCCCTTGCTGGTCGTTGGCGCTCACTACAAGTCCCTCCGATGCTTCGCGGGTATCCAGCGAGTGTGGCGGGCCTATCGTCGCGCATTCCGGCTTCGTCAGGTGTCGAGATGGGGGTATCGGTAGTCGGTGACGGCGAGGTGGTTGCGCTTGGTCGAGCGGGGGCTGGCGAACCGGATCAGGTTCCACACCGTGCCGGCCTTGTCGTTGGTTCCGGACGCGCGCGCTCCGCCGAACGGTTGCGCGCCGACGACCGAGCCGGTCGGCTTGTCGTTCACGTAGAAGTTGCCGGCTGTGTAGCGCAGTGCGTCGTTGGCCTGCCGAACGGCAGCGTCGTCGGATGCGAACACGGCGCCGGTGAGTCCGTACGGGGTGGACTCGTCGACCAGCGAGAGGGTGTCGTCCCAGTCGGCGTCGTCGTATACATAGGTGGTCAGCACAGGCGCGAACAGCTCCTGCGTGATGAACGGCGAGCGCGGATCGGACACCTCGAGCACGGTCGGGTCGACGAACCAGCCGACCGAGTCGTCGGTGTTGCCACCGACGACTACCAGGTTCTCGGCGCGTGCGCGCGCGAGCGCTTCGACGTGCTTGGCGTGCTGCCTGGCGTTGATCACCGCACCGACGTAGGTCTGCGTCTCGGTCGGATCGCCCACGACCACCGTCTCGGTCATGTCGACCAGCCGCTCGCGCAATGCCGGCCAAGACTGCGCGGTGCGTACAGGCGTGACGCGGCCGAGCACTTCTGGCCTTGGTACTCGTAGGCACCACGCACGCACGCAGCGGCGAGCGCATCGACGTCGGCGGACGAGTGGGCAAGGATGAAGTCCTTGCCGCCGGTCTCGCCGACGACGCGCGGGTAGTTCTTGTAGTTGGCGATGTTCGCACCGACGGTTCGCCAGATGTGTTGGAAGGTTCCCGTCGACCCGGTGAAGTGCACCGCCGCCAGATCACGGTGGTTCAGCGCGACCTCGCCGATCTCGGCGCCGTCGCCATAGACGATGTTGATCACGCCGTCCGGCAGACCGGCCTCGCGCAGCAGTTCCATCGACAGGTGGGCGACCAACGACGCGCTCTCGGCCGGCTTCCACACCACCGTGTTGCCGAGCGCAGCCGGGCCGAACGCGAGGTTGTTCATGCAGGTGAAGTTGAACGGAGTGACCGCGAAGACGAAGCCTTCGAGCGGGCGGTACTCGGCAGAGTTCCACTCGCCGGGCCGCGACGTCGGCTGCACGTCGTACATGTCGAGCATGTTCTTGACGTTGGCGCGGATGAAGTCGAGCGTCTCGCACGCCGCGTCGATGTCGGCCTGGTAAGTGGTCTTCGAGAGCTCGAGCATCGTCGCGGCGTTGAGCTTCGCCCGCCACGGCCCGTGCTCGAGCATGTCGGCGGCACGCAGGAACGGTGCGACTCGCTCCTCCCACGGGAGCCGTCCCCACCACGTCGACGCGGCGACGGCGGCGTCGATGGCGCGCTGCGTCTCGGCAGCACCCGCATGGTGCACCTGACCGAGCTGCACCTTGTGCGCGTGCGGTGTGACGATCGGTGCGGTGCGCCCCGTACGGACCTGTTCGCTGCCGATCAGGTTCGGCACGTCGTAGCTCGCCGCACGAACCTCGGCGAGCGCAGCCGCGATGCTCTCGCGTTCGGACGAGCCCGGTGCGAAGTTCAACGGCGGCGTCGGGCCGACGGGGAACAAGGCGGTGCGGGCGGCAGGTGCACTCATCGCGGCGTCCTCTCAATGCTGCTCGTTGGCGATGACGCTAGAGCCGGGCTCGCGTCGATGCTTCGGCCGCGGCGCGGAAACTCCGTCCCTCGTTTCCTACGATTGTCGAAACGCACCAGGGGACGGGCGGGCATGGCAGACATTCAGCAGCAGATCGAGGCGTTGGCCGACGACCTCGGCTGTGCCGTCCTCGTCGAGGACCAGCAGCACCGCCCGCTCTGGTGGAGCGTCCAAGGCGAAGTCGACACCGTGCGCATGCGATCGATCCTGCAGCGCGAGCCACCGCCGGGGGCTGCCGCCCTCGTCACCCGCCTGGGCCTCCCGAGCGCGAACGGTCCCGTCCGAACTCCTGCACAGCCCGATCTCGACATGGCCGAACGCTGGTGCGTGCCGATACGGCACGGCCGTGACCTGCTCGGATATCTGTGGGTGCTCGACGCCGATGGTCGCGTGTCCGAGGCGCAGCTCGGCCCCGTCGTCGCGTGTGCCCAGGCGGCCGCGAACGTCATCGTCCGCATGCAACCGTCCGACGAGGACCGCGAGCGCCGGCGTGATCAGCTACTGACCCGACTCCTCGCCGGGCGCGACACCGACGCCGCCAACGAACTCATCGAGCTGGAGGAGCTCGCGCCCGAATCACGCGTCGCAGTCAGCGCGCCGGCCAGACCGGGCGGGTGGCGCCTGCCGGGCGGCCTGTCCGCGCACGTCGATCCGACTTCGAAGGCAATGCATTCGAGTGGCGCGGCGGTTCCGCTGGCCGCGTTGTCCGTGGCCGTCGATCGTGCGCGCACGACCGCTCGAGCGCTGCGGGCCGGAGCGCGACTCGCCTGGCCGACGTGGGACAACCTCGGCGAATGGCACCTCATCACCGCAGCGCCGGCCGAGCTGGCGCCGGCGCAGATCCACCGCGGGGCACAGGCACTGGCCGCGCAGAAGCGTCCCGACCTGATCGAGACAGCGCGCTGCGTGCTCGACAACGGAGGGGACGTGACCGTCAGCGCCGAGCAGCTGCACATTCACCGCACGACGCTGTATTACCGGCTCGATCGCATCGAAGAGCTGACCGGGGTCAACCTGCGTCTGGCCACCGGCCGCGACGCGCTGCAGATGGCGCTACATCTGCTCGCGTACCGGAACGCCGCCGAATGACACCGGCCCCTTGTTCCGACAATTGTCGAAACGAGGGGAGCGGACTTCCGCGCTCGCGCCGAAGCCAGGAACCGCGTGAGCTTCTAGCGTTCGTGCCAGCACCGTGCACCGGAGGCCGGGCAGGCAGGAGACGCGCATGGCTCACGAACACACGGCCGACGTCGTCGTGATCGGGGCGGGAGCCATCGGCGCCAGCACCGCTCACCACCTTGCCGCCGCAGGCCACCGTGTCACCGTCCTCGAGGCGCTCGACGGACCAGCAGCCGGATCGACCGGGCGGTCGTTCGCCTCCATCCGCGGACAGTGGGCCGACGCCCTGAACATCGAGATGTCGTGGCGCAGCATCCAGACCTTCCGGGATTTCCCCGACCAGTACGGCATCGACGTCGGCTATCGCCCGTCCGGCTACCTGTTGCTCGTGTCGCACGAGCTGTGGGACGCGCAGCTGCGCGCGGTCGATCTCCAGCGCGAGCACGGCGTCCCGGTCGAGGTACTCGACCTCGCCGCCGCACAGGCGATCACACCGTTCCGCACCGAAGGCCTCGGCGGGACGACCTGGGGCCCGGCCGACGGGGTCGTCGACCCGCACCTGGCAACCAGCGCCTACCTCGAGCTGGCCCGCAACGACGGCGCGACCGTCCGCTTCCGTCACCGCGGTCGACGTGATCGACGCGCACGCCGACGGCAGCTGGACCGTCCACGCCGGCGACCTATCCGTTCGGGCGCAGCACGTCGTCAACGCCGCCGGTGGTTGGGCAGGCGAGGTCGCCGCACTCGCCGGGCTGGACGTGCCGGTCGTGCACTCGCGCCGCAACGTGTACTCCTCGGCGCCGGGCGGATTCGACGGCACGCTGCCGATGACCGTCGACTTCACCTCCGGCGTCTATCTGCGCACCGAGGGCGCACGGCTGCTGTTCGGCGGCGCGCGCCCGGACGAGGTCGACGGCTACCGCACGGACATCGACTGGCCGTGGATGGAGCAGCTGCTCGAACTCGGCGCGCACCGCTTCCCGTGGCTCGCGGACGTCCCGCTCGATCGTTCGGGCTGCTGGGCGGGCACCTACGAAAACACTCCCGACCACCACGGCATTCTCGGTGCCGTTGCGGCAGCACCGACGTGGGTGAACGCCTGCGGGTTTTCGGGCCACGGCATGATGCAGGCGCCCGAGATCGGACGGCTCGCCGCTGAGCAGATCACGGCCGGCGCCATCGAAAGCATTGACGTGAGACCGCTGCGCATCGAGCGCTTCGCCACCCCTGCCGAAACCCGCGCTGTCGAGTTGGTGTTCTGACATGACTACTGCCGTGAACGTCGAAATCGCCGACGGCGTCGCCTGGGTCACGCTCGATGGTCCCGACACGCGCAACGCGCTCGACACCGAGGCAGCCGCAGAACTGATCGCGGTGTGCGACCGCATCGATGACGACCCGATCGTCGGCGCCGTAGTGCTCACGGGGGCCGGCGGTGCGTTCTGCTCCGGCGCCGACACCCGCGCACTCGACGCGCTGCGCACCGCACCGGCCGATCGGGTCTACGAGGGTCTCGACGAGCTGTACGGGGCGTTCCGTCGCGTCGGCCGGCTGACCGTTCCGACGATTGCGGCGATCGACGGACCAGCGGTCGGCGCGGGCGTCAACCTCGCGCTCGCTGCAGATCTGCGCATCGTCACCGAACGCGCACGCCTCGTCTCCGGCTTCGCGCGCATCGGACTGCACCCCGGTGGCGGCCACTTCCAGCTGCTCGCCCGGGCCAGCAATGCGAGCACGGCCGCCGCGGCCGGACTGTTCGCACAGCCGATCAACGCCGACAAGGCCGTCGCGTCCGGGCTCGCGTGGGCACTCGTCCCTGCTGACGACCTGCGCGAAGAGGTGACCCGCATGACCGCGCACCTGTGCGCCGATCCCGCGCTCGCAAGAGCGCTCGCCGCAACGTTCCGGCGCACCACGTTGGACGCCGCGGCGTGGGACCGTGCTGTCGAGGTCGAGCGCGCGCGACAGATGTGGTCGCTGACCCGTCCGCCGCAGTCGAAGGAGTCCTGATGTACCCGCTGCTGCAGACCGACGCCGACAAGGCCGACTGGATCGAGGCGACGCGAAAGCAGCTCGGTGCGTTCGGCGAGCAGCATCGCGCCGAGCTCGACACGGCGAACCGCGCGAACAAGTTCCCGCGCGAGCTGTACGCAGAGCTGGGACGGCTCGGGTATCTCGGCCCGCTGGTGCCCACCGAGTGGGGCGGTCTCGGCGGCGGCGTGGCCGAGTATGCGGTTATCGCCGAAGAGGTCGGTCGGCACGGGCTGGTCTCCGGACAGATTGCCGCGCAAGGGCAACGGTGGCTGCTGGACTGGGGGACCGACGAGCAGAAGCAGCAGTGGCTTCAGGGGATCGCCACCGGCGCACTCGTGTTCTCCGAGTCGATCAGCGAGAAGAACGCCGGTTCATCCTTCAAGGCGATGAAGTCCACCGCAGTGCGCGACGGCGGCGACTGGGTCCTGAGCGGCAGCAAGACCCACATCAACCTCGGTGCCGACTGCGACGTCACCTTGTTCTACGCGATCGCCGAGGAGGGGCTCACCTGCTTCCTCGTCGACATGACGTCGCCGGGCATCCGAACGCACGTGACCAGGGCGATCGGGCTGCGGCTCATCCGGACAGCCGACGTCGAGTTCGACTGAAGTTCGCGTGCCCGACGCCGCGCGGCTCGGCCCGGCAGGTGCCGGCCTGCAGACGTTCCTGTCGACGTTCAACATCAGCCGGCTCGGCAACGCGTCCGAACTGATCGGCCTGGGCCGCCGCGCGATCGAGCTCGCCCTCGACTACGCCACCCAACGACAGGTCGGCGACAACATGGTGACCGACTTCCAGGGCATCCAGTGGACGGTCGCCGATGCGTGGACAGCGTTACAGGCCGCGTCCCTTGCACGAGACCACGCAGCGCTCGCGCATGCCCGTGGTGAGGACATCGCGATGCACACCACGACGGCGAAGAAGCTCGCCATCGACGCCGCCGAACTTTCAGCCAAGGCCGCGTACAGCCTCGTCGGCGGGCACGGACTGTATTGGGACACCCCCTACACGGACATCGACAACGACATCAAGGTGCTCAAGGTCGCCGGCGGCTCGGCCGAGATCATGCGCAACTACATCGCCCGTCGTGTGCTGAAGGATGCGGGTCACGAGGGGTTGGCGTGAGCGCCAATCTTGCCGCCGCGGTCATCGCCCAAGCCGAAGCGCGGCCCGCCCTGCGAGTCGGCACAGTCGATGACCAGCTGACCCTGCCGGACGTGCTGGCCCACGCCGCGGCACGAGCGCACGAGCTGCTCGACTCCGGGCTCGAACCCGGCGAACGGGTAGCGCTGGTCGCGCCGACCTCGACCGACTACATCGTCACCTGGCTGGCATGCGTGCTCGCCGGAATACCCGTAGCACTCGTCAATCCCACCTACCCAGACGACCTGATCGTCGAGATGCTGGCGCCGGTGGCGCCGGCCCGCGTGCTGCATGCGGGAGAGATCGCCCGCGCGAGAGACGCCGGACGAGTCGACGTGATCGGGTTACCAGGTGTGGTCGCGCACAAGTTCGACGTCGTGTCGTTCATGCACACGTCGGGGACGACCGGGTTGCCGAAGTTCTGCGCGCAGACGCACGACTACTTCGCCCGCATGGCCGCAGCCATGTCTGCGGCGCTTGAGCTCACGCCACAGGATCGAGTACTCGCGCCGCTGCCGCTGTTCCACATCAACCCCATGGGCTACGGCGTCATCACCGCGCTGCTCACCGGTGCGGACGCGCTGACCGTGGACAAGTTCTCCGCGAGCCGGTTCTGGCCGACTGTCGTCGCAGAGCAGATCAGCGTCCTGGTCCTGCATGCGCCACCTGTCGAGATTCTGAAAAGGGCGACGGGCGCCGACGATGCCGTTGGCCATCACGTCCGCACCATGTTCTACGCCGACCGCGAGTTCCTGCACCGCTTCGGCATCGCCGCCGCAGTATCTGGCTACGGGTCGACCGAGGCCGGCGGCGTCTCGCACCTGCGCTCGTGGTCGGCCGGCGATGACATCCCCGACGACGCCAGCCGCCACGGTGGCGCCCCGCGGGCCGACTTCGACTGGCGCCTGGACGGGCACGGCATCATTCACGTGCGCGAGCGCGAACATGCGGCAATGTTCGACGGCTACGTCACGCGCGACGGCCTCGACGCGCACCGTGACGCCGACGGCTGGTTCGACACCGGCGACCTCGGCCGCGCGGACGGGCCCGACCACCTCGTCTTCCTCGAACGCGCCGCCGAATCCATCCGGGTCAAGGGCGAGTTCGTCCCGATCCCGTTCGTCGAGAACCATCTGGCCGCGCTGTCCGGTGTGGCCGACCACGCGATCTGGAAACGGAAAGGGACGCTCGTCGACGACGAGGTCGTGCTGTACGCCGTCGCCGACCCCTTGCCACTGGACGAGCTGCGCAATCGCATCGCCGACCTTCCGGTGTTCATGCGGCCGTCCGCAGTCGCCCTCGTCGCCGACCTGCCTCGTGACGCCGCTGCCGGCAAGGTGCAGCGCCGGCGCCTCGACGAACACCCCGTCCGCGAATGGGTGGAACTCACATGAGCAGCGGCGCCGAGCTGCCCGACTGG
Organism: uncultured Actinomycetota bacterium; assembly: GCA_963757455.1. Classification (GTDB taxonomy): domain Bacteria; phylum Actinomycetota; class Actinomycetes; order Mycobacteriales; family Jatrophihabitantaceae; genus RYN-133. Next base: position 17,084 of record CAVWSE010000027.1, on the reverse strand, counting down.
GCGAGAGACATGGTCGACCTGCACGTCCATGCCGCCCCGAGCCTGCTGCCCCGCCACGGCGACGACGCGCACACGGTGAGCGCCGAACGCGCTGTCGGATTCGGCACGGTCGTGCTCAAGTCGCACGAGGGGAGCACCGTCGAACGCGCGGTGATCGCGGGCGGTGCACCCGCCGGGGTGTACGGCGGCATCGTCCTCAACAGCCCGGCCGGCGGCGCGAACCCCGATGCCGTGCAGGTCGCCGCCCGTCTGGGCGGACGGGTCGTGTGGATGCCGACGGTGTCTGCGCCCAACCACAAGGCCGGCGCCGCGTCGCCGGAGCTGTCGGTCCATCGAGGCTTCGAACTCGGTCCGGTCGAAGTCACTGACGACGGCGGACAGCTGCTTCCCGCGTGGCACGACGTCCTCGACGTCGTCGTCGAGCACGATCTGCTGCTCGCGAGCGGACACCTGCATGCCCGCGAGACCGTCACGTTGTTCACCGCGGCGCGACAACGCGGCGCGCAACGACTCATGGTCAACCACCCGTTGATGGCGTTCCTGCATTGGACGCCCGAGGACGCCGTTGCGCTCCAGGCGCTCGACGTCCGTCTCGAACTCGGCATCCTGCCCGATCTGCTCGGCGACGCCGAGCACGCCAGCCTGAACCTCACCCGCACCTACCCGCAGTCCCTCCTGGTGTTCGGGGGCGACCTCGGCCACGCCCACCACGCTGCACCGGACACTGCCGTCGCGCCCTGGCTTGCCGATCTCGAGACCCGCGTCGGTGCCGACCGAGCCGCCACGATCATGACTACACAGACAAGGGATCTCCTGGTGCCATGACGACCATCGCCTTACTGCCCGGGGACGGCATCGGCGTCGAGATCCTCGACGGTCCGGTGACGTTCCTGCGCCACCTCGCCGGCGACGGCGCGCCGGTGGAACTGACGGGCCCGTGGCCGTACGGCACGACCGGCTGGCAACAGACCGGCTCGACGCTGCCCGACAGGACGGTCGCCGCGTGCCGCGAGGCGGACGTCGTGCTTTCCGGCGCTATCGGCACCCACCCCGGCGTGACGTCGGACGAGTGTCCCAACCCTGAAGCGGCGCTCATTGCACTACGGCATCTGTTCGACCTGCGGATCAGCGTGCGCACCGTCCGTGTCCCGGGCGGCGACGACGTCGTCATCGTTCGCAACATCACCGGCGGTGCCTACGCCGGACCCGACCAACGCGTCGAGAGCGACGGTGTCCGCGACGCCGAAGACCACATCATCCTGAACGCTGCGCGCGTCCAGGAGGTCTTCGACATCGCGGTCGAGCACGCCCGCTCGCGTCCGGGCCGGCGCGTGATCAGTGTCGACAAGGCCAGCGTCTACGCAACATCGCGGCTGTGGCGACGGATCTCGCGCGCCACCGCGGCGCAGACCGGGCTGTCGATCGACGACGTCAATGTCGATCGTGCCGCGTACGAGCTCGTCAAGTACGACCAGTTGCCGGCAGTCATCATCACCGAAGGTCTGTTCGGGGACATCCTGTCCGACATCGTGTGCGCCCGTGCGGGCTCGCCCGCGCTGTGCGGGTCAGCGACGATCAATCCCGACCGCAGATTCGGTGCGGGGGTCACCGCGTTGTTCGAGCCTGCACACGGATCGTCACCCCATCGCACCGGCAGCCGCCGGTCGAACCCGACCGGCGCGTGGCTGGCCCTGGCCGACCTGTTCGAGTGGTGCCCGGACCTGGCTGCACTCGATCTGCATACGACGGTCCGGAACGCATTGGACTCTGTGCTGGACGCCGGCGCACCGACCTACGACCTTGCGCGTCCCGACGAGACCACGCTCGACCTCGACGAGTTCAACGAGCGCGTCCTCGAGGCGTTGGCGACGGTGTCCGCATGACGGCGAGGAAACCCTTGTGACAACGCCATTTCGTCAACTGCACCACGTCTGCATCGTCGTGCACGACATCGACAAGGCGCAGGCATACTACGAGTCGATCGGCATCGGACCGTGGCAGGAATACCCGCCGCTCACCGAGTACACCGACCTCGACGTCCCCAACCCCGAAGCGTTCACCCAGATGCGCTACCGCGTCGTGAATCTCGACAACATCCAGCTCCAGCTGTGCCAGCCGCCGCTGCTCGACTGTCCGCAGCGGAGGTTCCTCGAGACTCACGGCGAAGGTGTGTTCCACCTCGGCTTCGAACACGACATCGCTGAAGGCATCGCCGAGGCGAACGGATTCGGCGTGCGGGTACAGATGCGCGGCCAACGTCCGGACGGCAGTGGCTTCGCGTACTTCGATACCGCGGACAACGCCGGCGTCACTCTCGAGATTCGCAAGTCGCCGCCGTCGTCGGGACAGCACCGTTAGAGGCTCGAAACCAGAGCGCATGCGTGGATTCCTGACAATCCGGGGGCTGGCACAATCGGTCCGCCTGCCGTAGGAATCGTCTATGGCGATCCACGACAACACCCTCTCGCGTCGCAGTTTGTTGGCTGGCGTTGGTGGCGCAGCGTTGGTCGGCACGACTGCTGCTTCCGCGGACGCGTCTGCGGGCGTCCCTCGCGGCCACGAGCGCTGCCGGCCGACCCTTCGGCGTACCGCCTGGTCTGGTGTCACTCAGCTCGACGCCTGTTGTGGGTGTCTCGTACCGGTTCGCGATGTGGGCGGACATGACGCCGCTCAACAGCTTGGCGGACGGTCGCGTGTTCCAAACCCAGGGCGTGTCAACGGCAACCCAAGACCACGTCGGCGCGGCTTTTGAGATCCCGTCCGGCGCGCTCGTCCACGACGTGGAGGTCTACTACAACGCCAACACGAACACGACTCTCTCGGTTGCGGCGTGGTCGTCCGGAATAGCGAACGTCGCGAACGTGATCGCCTCGACGCAACTCGGCCCGTTCTCCGGCGCAAGCATGCACGTCACGAACCTGTCGGTGCCGAGGAGCGTCAACGGTCCGTTTCCGCACGGGACGATGCTGGTCCCGTACGTCGACACGCTTGCCAACCAGTCGATTCAGGTCAATGGCTTCCGAGTCGGTTTCACGCGAGCTCCGCTGTCGACGGTGCTGTTCGGTAACCCCACGCGTGTGTACGACTCGCGCAACCACGCGCCGCTCAGAGCGGGGCAAAGCCGAACGATCGCGCTGTCCGCACACGTGCCAGTTGGCACCAACGGTGCGCAGTACGTCGTATCCGCTCTGAACACGCACGGCTCCGGCTCGCTGTCCGTCGGCGCCGCAGGATCGTCGCTCGCGATTCCAGCCGTGAGCTGGCACGGCACCGGGGCCCGCGTATCGGGCCAGGTCACCTCGACAGTCGACGCTGCACACCAGATCGCGGTGCGCTCGAACCGAGGGTCGGGCAACTGCGACGTGGCCGTCGACCTGGTGGGTTACTTGGTCTAGATCCTGCCCTGCGAGGGCCGGCACAACGCTCGATCACACCGTCGATCTGGTCGTTATCTGACCAAATTCACGACTTGATGATGCGGTTCTGTCGCACTGTCAGCCCGCGGCGACTCGCGTGCAGCGGATGTCGCGGAACGATCCGCCCTCGGTGGTTGTGAGCGGCCAGTAATACTGCCGGTGCGCCAGCTTGATCGATTCGGTGTGCAGGCGTGCGTGGGCCGCGGGAGTGACGTAGACGCGGTACGTGCCGACATACCCGGGGCGGTATCCGTGCGTGGCCAGGAAGTGTTTCATCGCCTTGACGTACGGCCCCCGCCAGTCGTCCAGGACGACCACTGAGGCGTGGCTTGCCGTGATCTGCGACGACCATCCGGCGAACCCTCCGGGTGTGTGGTCGACACGCCACTGGTCGAGGCCGCTGCCCTCGTACGGATAGTTGTCCGGGTTGACGCGGTGCAGCAGAACGAGAGGCACGGGGTCACCAAGCACCCACAACGGCGTTTTGGGGACGATGCCGCGCTGGATCGCGCACGATGCGGCCTCCTCGGCGCGCAGCACGGGAACTCCGCCGCCGGCGAGTCGGTTCGGGATCGTCAGGCCGTTCGAGGACGGCTCGTAGTAGGCGATCGCGTACACGATGGTCAGCACTGCAGCGCCGGCCAGCAACGCTCCGCTCGCGATCCGTCGTACCTGCGGTCGCGCCAGTCGATCGAGGACATACGCGGTGGCCCCGCCGAAACCGATCGCCGCGTAGGGCAACAACGGGAAGGCGTGCGTCCAACCGATGTAGTCGTACGCGATGTAGAACAGATGCAGGACGAAGGTCAGCAGCACCAGCAACACGATCGGACTTGTCAGTGCCGACCGCCATTGCGGGCGCGCCGACACGACGGTGATCACAGCCATTGCCACCATGAGCGCGAGCCCGACCCAGATGAACACCGCGCTGCTCTCGAAGGAGCTGTCGATGTTGCGGACGACGTAGGCGAGCCGCGATGCCAACGTCTCCGGCGGACGCCGCACTGACGTCAGCGGGAACACGAACAGACCGGTGAACAGTGACCCGAGATGGCCCTCTGCGGCGTAGTAGATCATCAGTGCGACGAGTGGGGTCGCGAGACCGGCCAGCGTCCAGCCGAGAGCGCGCAGCCGAGTCCCCGCCGACCACACCACGGCGCACAACACCACGACGAGTGGCCACGTCGCCAACGGTTGCCACGAGCAGAACGCGAGCGATGCCGCGACGCCGGCCCAGTACCACTGTCGACGCACGGTCAGCCACATCGCGAAGATCAGGAACACAACCCCCGGCGCGTGGCCCTCCGGTCCCATCAGCGCCTGGTGTGCGTAGTTGCGGAAGATGACGAACACCGCCGCAGCCACGACCGCCGCGACAACCGATTCCCACAGCTCGAGCACGAGCAGATAGATCCCGAGCACGCTGATGATCGCGAGCGCGCAGAACTCGACTCGGACGGTGAGCACGTCGTCGCGTCCGAGCAGGCGCGCGACCGCGACTCCGAAGCCGCACAAGATCGAAGTGAGCGGACCCTTGGGATCCATGATGCTGGCGTACGGCGGTACGCCGTGTGTCATGCGCTGGCCGCCGTAGAGGTAGATCGACGAGTCGCGCGAGAAGTGACCGTACAGATCGAACTGGCTGTACACGATCGACGCAATCGCGAGCGCAGCGGCAGCGCCGGCGAGCTTGCGCTGCGCATCGCGCCCGACAGCAACGGCAGGCCATTTGATCTTCATCACGGCGGAGTGTAAATGCGTGCGGCTCGCGCCGTGCGCTGATACTCAGCCGTGGTGCATCTCGTGTCGCAGGTTTCGCCGACGGGCCGGCCGGATTCCTACCGGCCGGCCCGCTCGGATCGCCGATGCGTGGCTTGCGGCATCGTCGGCTCCAGGGCGGCCGACGTCTGACTCGTTGCAGAAACCGACCGGTCGGGATCGCTGACGATCACGTGCAGCACGCGAGGACCGTGCACGCCCTCGACACGGTCGAGTTCGATGTCGCTGGTCGCGCTCGGCCCGCTGATCCAGGTCATCGGGCGGGTCGGATCGAGATCGGCGACCGCGGCGGGAACCGTGGCGCGAATCTGCCCGGTGTCGACGACCACGAGGTGGACGTCAGGGACCAGAGTTAGCGCGCGGGCCCCCTGCCCGGGCCCCGAATCGAGCACGATCGTGCCCGTCTCGGCAATCGCCAGGGCACAGGTGGTCAGCACGGCTCCGACTTCGTCGAGGGTGGCCGTGTCGACGGGCTCGCCGACGATCTCGACGTCCGGGAGCCCGTGCGCCGGAAATCCGGTTGGGACGACAACTCGGCTGATGCCGAGTTCGGCGAGGACGCGGGCGGCGGTCGCGCTCACCTCGCCCGGCGCACACCGGTGCACGGTGGCGCGATAGTCGGCGACCCGTTCAGCGAACAGCGCGACATCTCCGCGCGCGGCAACCGGCTCGTACTCACGCGCCGCCACCGGCTCGCCGCGATCGCTGCCGAGTGCGAGCTGGATGCGCGCGAGGATCTCGTCACGTGCCGTCATCGGTGAACCAATCCCGCAATGTCTGCCGCGGCGGCTCGGGCAGCTCGCGCGAGGCAGTCCACGCCGAGAGCGGCGGTGGGAGCCTGCGCAGCCGGCGCACTACTCGTCCCACTCGTAGCAGTCGCAGCGCGCGCGTCCATCGGGATGCATTGCGCATCGTCCAGGCGGCAGTGCGCATCGCCACGCGCTCCGGGTTTGCGCGGCCCTTCTCGTCCACGACGCGTGCCCGCAGATGCACCAGCATGCTCGGAATGTCGATCGCGACCGGGCACACGTCGTAGCAGGCGCCGCACAGTGACGAGGCGAACGGCAACGTCGCGTTGAAACCGGAATCGTGCACGCCGGTCAGTTGCGGCGAGAGCACCGCTCCGATGGGTCCGGGATAGACCGAGCCGTACGCGTGTCCGCCGACTCGCTCGTACACCGGGCATACGTTCAGGCAGGCCGAGCACCGGATGCACCGCAAGGCACTGCGTCCACGCGGATCGGCGAGCGTCGCCGTCCGACCGTTGTCGACGAGCACAAGATGGAAATCCTGTCCGTCGACAGCACCGGTCCACATCGACGTGTACGGGTTCATCCGCTCGCCGGTGGACGAGCGGGGGAGCAGTTGCAGGAATACGGCGAGGTCCTGCCAGCTCGGCACGATCTTCTCGAGCCCCATCACGGTGATCAGCGTGCGCGGCAACGTCAAGCACATCCGTCCGTTGCCCTCGGACTCGACGACGGCGAGCGTGCCGGTTTCCGCAACGGCGAAGTTCGCGCCGCTGATCGCAACCTGTGCCGACAGGAATTTGCGGCGCAGGTACGTGCGGGCGGCTTCGGCGAGCGCGCTCGGGTCGTCGGTGAGTGCAGGATCGACGCCGCGCATCTCGCGCAGGAAGATCTCGCGGATCTCACTACGGTTGCGATGGATCGCGGGCACCAAGATGTGGCTGGGACGGTCGTGGCCGAGCTGCACGATCAGCTCCGCGAGGTCGGTCTCGATCGCGGCGATGCCGGCCGCCTCGAGCGCCTCGTTGAGACCGATCTCTTGCGTGGCCATCGACTTGACCTTGACGACCTCGTCGGCGCCGGCCGCGCGGACCAGGCCGGTGACGATGCGATTGGCTTCGTCGCCGTCGCGCGCCCAGTGCACAGTCCCGCCGTGGGCGACGACCTGTTGCTCCAGCTGAACCAGGTAGGTGTCCAGGTGCGCGAGCACGTCGTCCTTGATCGCTGCACCGGCTGCTCGCAATTGCTGCCAGTCGGGCACCTCGGCGACGACCTTGGCACGCTTGTCGCGGATGGTGGCGGTGGCCCGGCCCAGGTTGCTGCGGAGCTGCGAGTCGGCCAGCGCATCGGCGGCGGCAGCGGGGAACGGGCGGTCGGCGCGAACGTTGCCGCTCTGCGCGGCGCCGGGCATGCCCAGGAACGTGCTCATCGCATCCCCTCATGACCGCTCGCTGCGCTCGGGCCAATCGGTGCTACGACCCGCTCCTGACGTCGCGCGCTGTGTTTTTTCTTCTTCGCGCGAGCGCTCATCGTGGCCGCCAGGATCTCGGCCAGGTGCACCGTGCGAGTGCCCGAGTGCAAGCGCGCCAGACCGCCGCCGATGTGCATCAGGCAGGATGCGTCGCCGGCAGCGCACACTCCCGCGCCGGTGTCGAGCACGTTGCGGATCTTGTCCGTCAACATCGCTGTCGAAACCTGCGAGTTCTTCAATGCGAACGTGCCGCCGAAACCACAGCACTGGTCGGCATCGGGCAGGGTGACGAGTTCCAGGCCGTCGACCTCGCGCAACAGGCGGTAGGGCCGGTCGCCGACGCGCAGCAACCGCAACGAGTGGCACGTCGGGTGGTAGGTCACGCGGTGCGGGAAGTAGGCGCCGACATCAGTCATGCCGAGCACGTCGACCAAGAACTCGGACAGTTCGTAGGTACGTGCCGCGACGTCCTTGGCGTCTTCGGCGAGTGCATGCTCGCCGGCCTCGTCCGCGACGTCAGCATGCTGGTGGCGGATAGCTGCTGCGCACGATCCGGACGGGACGACGACGGCCTCGTAGTTCTGAAATGTCGCGACGTGATTGCGCACCAACGGCAACGCCTCGCGCGGGTAACCGGTGTTGACGTGCATCTGCCCGCAGCACGTCTGCTCGTGCGGGAAGACGACCTCGTGGCCGAGCCGGCGCAGCAGGCGGGTGGTCGCCTTTCCGACGTCCGGGAACAGCCCGTCGACCAAGCAGGTGGCGAACAGCGCAACCCTCATCGCGTCACCGTTTCGGGATCGGTGGACTCGCGCACGACGAGCTCCGGCTCGAAGACCACATGGCGGTGCTGATGCCCGGTCGGATCGGTGGCCTCCTCGAGCAGCAGCTCCATAGCGGCCTGCCCGAGCTGGGCGCGCGGCTGACGGACCGAGGTCAGCGGCACCGCCGCGGCCGCGGCGAAGTCGATGTCGTCGTAGCCGACGATCGCGAGTTCGCCGGGAACGTCGACGCGCAGGCGCGTCATGTGCTGCAGCACGCCGAGTGCAAGCAGGTCGTTGGCGCAGAACACGGCGGAGGGACGGCTGCGCGCGGGCATCGCGGCGATCTTGGTGCCGGCGTAGATACCGGCAGCGACATCGAGCCGGGCCGTCTCGACGACGACGAGACTCGACTCGCGACGACCGGCCGCGCTGACAGCAGCCCGCGCGCCGTCGAGCCGCTCGGACACCTGCGTCAGGCTCAACGGGCCACCAATGAACGCGATCCTGCGATGGCCCTTGTCGATCAGGTGCGCCGTTGCGAGCTGCCCGCCGACGAAGTCGTCGACCGACACCGAGCACACCCGGCGGCTCGAACTGCGATCGACGAGTACGACCGGTGTGCCAGCGCGGCGGATCGCGTCGATGCCGGTCGTGGTCTGGCCCACCGGCGTGATCAGCACACCGAACGCGCGCTGTTGCTGCAGCAGGTCGAGGTGGTGCGATTCGCGCACCCGGTCGTCATCGCTGTTGCAGAGCACGACCGACAGGCCGGCTTGCAGCGCCGTGCGCTCGACGCCCATCGCCAGGTCGGTGAAGAAGGGGTTGCGCACGTCGAGCACCACGAGCCCGACCGTGCGGCTGCGTCCGGCCCGCAATTGACGCGCGGCCTCGTTGCGGATGAAGCCGAGCTCGGCGATCGCCGCGAGCACGCGCTCGCGGGTTGCGGGCGACACCCGGTCCGGGTGATTGAGCACATTCGACACGGTGCCCAGCGAGACCCCGGCGCGGGCCGCGACGTCGACGACGCCCGCCGATTCGCTCACCCGCCACCTCCCTTTCGGCCTGGTCCGATTTCGTTGAAGCGTTTCGACGAAAGTGTGTCACCGATCGGGCGAACCCAGCGCATTTCTGACCGGCCCGGTGATCGCGTCACGTCTGTGTGCCGGCGAAATCCCCGGTAACAACAGTGAAACGCGCTCTTGACCTAGCGACGTGACTGAGGCTACCTTCACCGCACCGGAAAATGAAAGGTTTCATTTTCTCCTCGGAGGTGAGCACGACAAATGACCGATGCGCCAGCCCGCCTCGTCCTGCAGAACGCGACGAAGAGCTTCGGCCCGGTTGTTGCGCTCGGCGACGGTTCGATCACACTGCAGGCCGGCGAAGCGCACGCATTGCTCGGTGAGAACGGCGCGGGCAAGTCCACGCTCGTGAAGATCCTGGGTGGCGTCTACGGCCCGGACGCGGGAGCGCTGTCGATCAACGGCGCGGCGGTCACGTTCAGCGGACCGGCCGATGCCCAGGCCGCGGGCGTGTCGATCATCTATCAAGAGCCGTCGCTGTTTCCCGACCTGACGGTCGCCGAGAACATCTTCGTCGGACGGCAGCCGCAGGCGTCAGCTCGCCGCATCGATCGGCGCGCGATGGTGCGCGAGGCACGCGAGGTGTTCGCCCGGCTCGGAGTGCTGCTCGATCCGACCAGGCTCGCTCGGGGACTGTCGGTCGCCGACCAGCAGATCGTCGAGATCGCGAAGGCGCTCTCGTTCAACGCCCAAGTCCTCGTCATGGACGAGCCGACGGCAGCGCTCACCACCGTCGAGGTCCGGCGCCTGTTCGAGGTCATCGAGACCCTGCGCGGCCAGGGCGCCGCGGTGCTGTTCATCTCGCACCGTCTCGAAGAGGTGTTCGCCTGCTGCCAGCGGGTCACGATCATGCGCGACGGGCGCTTCGTGCGCACCGCGCCGATCGAAGAGATCACGATCGACGAAATCATCCGGTCGATGGTCGGGCGTGATGTCGACGCACTGTTCCCGAAGACCGAGACGGCGCCCGGCGACGTCGTGCTCGAGGTTTCCCGATTGCGCCGCGAGGACGAGTTCGAAGACATCTCCTTCGAGGTCCGCCAGGGCGAGATCGTCGCCTTGGCCGGCCTCGTCGGCGCCGGCCGCTCCGAGGTCGCGCGTGCGATCTTCGGAATCGACCGGCGCGACGGCGGCACAGTTCGCCTGAACGGGCGCGCGCTGCCAAACGGCAATTCCAAGGCAGCAATGGCGGCTGGCATTGCGCTGGTTCCCGAAGACCGCCGTCAGCAGGGCCTGGTCATGGATCTCGGTATCGACCGCAACATCGCACTGGGATCGCTCGGCCGGCTCGCGCGCGGCGGCTTCATTGTCGGCTCGTCCGAGCGCCGCCTGGCTCGCACCTGGGCAGAGCGGCTACAGCTCAAGTACAGCCGCATCCGCGCTGCGGTCTCGACGCTGTCCGGCGGGAACCAGCAGAAGGTCGTCCTGGGCAAGTGGCTGGCTCGCGACCCGAAGTTGCTGATCATCGATGAGCCGACCCGTGGCATCGACGTCGGCACCAAGGCCGAGGTGCACCGCATCCTCGACCAGCTCGTTGCGGACGGCATGGCGGTGCTGATGATCTCGTCCGAGCTGCCCGAGGTGCTCGGCATGGCCGATCGCGTCCTCGTCCTTCGCGAGGGACGCCTCACCGGCGATTTCGCCCGCAAGGACGCCGAAGAGAACGCGATCATGCGTGCCGCAACCGGTCAAGAGGCGGTTGTCGCGTGAGTACACCCCACGAAAACGCTCCGCAAAGAACGCTTCGCGTTTACGCGGGGGCCCCGGAGGAAGACCGATGACCGCGGCCGTCCAGCAGCGCTCGCAGAACTCGCTGGTGCTGACCATGCTCCGGGCCCGCGAAGCGGGCATAGCCATCCTGATTGTGCTGGTCGTCGCCGTGACGTCGATCAACAATCACAACTTCATCGGCGCCAACAGCATCCAGCAACTGCTGAGCGGCGCCGCGTTGATCGCGCTGCTCGGCGTAGGCGAGACGCTCGTCATCATCACTCGCAACGTCGACCTTTCGATCGGCTCGGTGCTCGGACTGTCGGCCTACGTAGTCGGTCACCTGTTCAAGTACGACCACATTCCCGTCTGGTCCGGCTTCGCCATCGGCGTCCTCGTCGGCGTCGTCGCCGGCGTCGTGAACGGGTTCATCGTGACCGTGATGCGCGTGCCCAGCCTCGTGGTCACGCTCGGCATGCTCTACGTGATCCGTGGCATCGACGGAGTGATCGTCAACGGCGAACGGATCGACCCCGAATACATCCCGAGCTCGTTCGCGTCGGTCGGGTACAAGAACTTCCTCGGCATCCCGTGGCTCGCGATCATCGTGGCTGTCGTCGTCGCAGTGGCCGCGTACGCGATGCGTTCCTTCCGGGCGAGCCGCGACCTGTACGCGATCGGGTCGAACCCCGACGCCGCCGCACTCGCCGGCATCCCGATCGCGCGGCGCGTCTTCACCGCGTTCGTGATCAGTGGCGCGCTCGCCGGCCTTGCCGGTGCCCTGTTCCTCGCGCTGCACACGCAGATCGACAACAGCGGCGGCACTGGTTACGAGTTGAGCGTGGTCGCGGCCGTGGTGGTCGGCGGTGTCGCGATCTTCGGCGGCAGCGGCTCGGTCGTCGGTGCGGCGCTCGGCGCGTTGCTGCTGAACACCGTCAACCAGGCGCTCGTCGCATCGCGGATCTCCGCGTTCTGGAATCAAGCGATCGCCGGTGCCTTGTTGCTCGCGGCGATCGCTTTCGACCGATGGCTCACCCTGCGGGTGACCAAGACGCTCAAGTCTGCCGAGGGAGCACACCGTGACCTCTGACGTCGCGCCCCGGCTGACGAAGCCGAGCACGGGTACACAGCTCGAATCGCCCGAGCGACGCTCGTGGCTGCGCAGCGCCGCCCGCTGGGAGGCCGGCCTGGTCGTCGTGCTGATCGGCGTCCTCATCTACGGCACGTCGAAGTCGCCGACGTTCAGTGATCCCAGCACCGTGTTCTACGTCGGCATCAATACCGGCTACATCGCGATCATGGCGCTGCCGATGACGTTTGTCGTCATGACCGGCGAGATCGATCTGTCGGTTGCCTCGATGCTCGGGTTGTCCGGCGCGACGGTCGGCTACCTGTGGCACCACGGCTGGAACATCTGGGCCACCTTCGCCGTCGCGCTCCTGGTCGGGCTGGTCGGTGGTGCGTTGAACGGTGTGCTCGTCGCGAAGTTCGGGCTGCCGTCCATCGCCGTCACGATCGGAACGCTCACGCTGTTCCGCGGCCTGGCCGAGGTGCTGCTCGGGTCTCTGACGATCCCGACGATCGGCGACCGGCAGTTTCCGAGCGGGCTGACGAACATCGGCGCCAACTCGATTCCCGGCACCCAACTCTCCTGGTCAATGTTGATCTTCATTGCGTTGGCGATCGTCTTCGGCGCCGTCCTGCACGTGACACCGTTCGGACGGTCGATGGTTGCCATCGGACTCCAACCGGAAGCCGCGCAGTTCGCCGGGATCCGCGTGGCACGCATCAAATTCGGCCTGTTCGTGCTCAGCGGCGTGATCAGCGCGCTCGCCGGGATCCTGCTGACCATGCAGAACGCATCGGTCAGCTACAGCGCGGGCACGGGGCTCGAACTCAACGTCGTCGCGATCGTGCTGTTCGGCGGAGTGTCGATCTTCGGCGGTCGCGGCACCATCGTCGGCGTCGTCCTCTCTGTCGCGATCGTCGGCAGTCTGCAGATGGCGCTGACGCAGATCAACGTGTCGCCCGACAAGCAGAACATCGTGACCGGGGTGCTGCTGCTCATCAGCGTCGTGGTCCCCAACGGCGCGGAGGCGTTGCGCCGCCTGCGCGATCGCATCCGTCGACGAGCCGCGGCCTCGCGATGACGACGAAACCTGTCTGTTCCACCCATCCACCGCACCACCCGAGATGAGAAGGGCACCATCATGACCGCACTCCGGACGGCCCGGCGCATGGCTATCGCCGCCGTAGCCGCCACCCTCGCCGGCGGCTCGCTCGCCGCCTGCGGCTCCACCAGCAACACCGCCACATCAAGCGCACCGGCGGCGCCCGTGTCCGGAAGTGGTGCGGCCACCAGCGGATCCGGTGGCAGCGGCGGCGCGACGACGATCAAGAAGGGTTTGAAGGTCTACTTCATCCCGAAGGACACCCAGAACCCGTACGAGGTGCTCGCCGACCAGGGGGGCCAGAAGGCGCTGTCCGAACTCGGCGGCACGGTCACCGTCAGCAGCGGGACACAGGACACCGCGGCCGCGCAGATTCCGTCGATCCAGGCCGCGATCCAGGCCCACGCCGACGCGATCGTCATCGCCGCGAACGACCCGTCCGCGCTGTGTCCGACACTGAACACCGCGGCCCAGCAGGGCATCAAGATCGTCTCTTTCGACTCCGACATCACCTGCGGCAGCAGCCCGAACCACCTGTTCATCAACCAGGCGGACACTAAGACCATCGGGACGTCGGAGGTCGACCTGCTCGCCAAGCAGATCAACTCGACCGGCCAGATCGCGATCCTGTCGGCCGCAGCCAGCGCGACGAACCAGAACGCCTGGATCAAGTACATGAAGCAGGAGTTGACGAAGTACCCGAACATGAAGCTGGTCTCGACCGTCTACGGCAACGACGATCCGGCCACCTCGCTGACGGTGCTGCAGGGCCTGCTCTCGGCCTACCCGAACCTGAAGGGCATCATCTCGCCCACGACGGTCGGCATCTCGACTGCCGCGCAGTACCTCTCTACGCACGCGGATGTCGCGAAGCGGGTCACGCTGACCGGTCTCGGTCTGCCGTCGGAGATGCGCAAGTACGTCAAGGACGGCACGGTGCAGTCGTTCGAGCTGTGGAACCCGTCCGACCTCGGCTACCTGGCGGGCTACGCAGCCGCGAGCCTCGCATCCGGCACCGCGTTGCAGAGTGGCGCAACGTTCTCGTCGGGCTCGCTGAAGAAGACCTACACGATGGCGCAGGGCGACGGTGAGCTGTCCGTCGTGCTCGGCCCGCCGACGGTCTTCGACAAGTCGAACATCGACAAGTTCAAGTTCTAGGACGTGACCCGTCCGGCCGGGATGACACCCCGGCCGGACGGGCACCGAACGGAAGACATGTGACCCGCTACTGCTTTCTGCTTCAGGTTCGTCCGGAGCTGCTCGACGAATATCGCGACAGGCACGCTGCTGTGTGGCCGGACATGCTTGCAGCCCTGCACGAAACGGGTTGGCGTAACTACACGATCTTCGCCGGCCCCGATGGTCTGATCGTCGGTTACGTTGAGGCCGACGATCTGGCAGCCGCTCAACGCGCGATGGCCGAGACCGATGTCAACGCGCGGTGGCAGGCGGACATGGCCAAGTACTTCATCGGATTGAACGGGCGCGGACCCGACGAATCCTTCTTGCTGCTCGACGAGATCTTCAATCTCGATGACCAGCGCGCGGCGATTGCGAAGGGAACCGATCGTGACAGCAGTTAGCGAATCGAGGACCGGGCTGAACCGCGTCACGCCGCGGCGGACGAAGGTCGGCCTCGTCGCCGGCGGCCTCGGCGCGTACTGGCCGCAGTTCCCCGACCTGCTACCCCAACTCGAGCGCTCGGCGCGCCGCGTTGCCGAACGCATGCAGGCGATGGACTGCGACGTCGTCGACGTCGGGTTCATTTCTGATGCCGAGGACGGCGCCCGCGCCGCCGAGAAGCTTCGCGTCGCCGGGTGCGACTTGATCGTCGGCTTCCTGACCACGTACATGACCGCGTCGATGCTCGCGCCCGTTGCGCAACGCAGTGGCGCACCGGTGCTGCTGATCAACCTGCAGCCGACGGAGGCGATGGATCACGCCAACTTCGACACCGGCCAGTGGCTCGCCTACTGCGGCGCCTGCCCGCTGCCCGAGATGGCGAACACCTTCCTGCGCCTCGGCGTGCCGTTCCGGTCGGTGTCCGGCTACGTCGAGGACGATCGCGCCTGGGCCCGCATCGGCCGATGGATCCGTGCGGCCGGCGTGCGAGGCGCCCTGCGCAACGGCCGGCACGGCCTGATGGGTCATCTCTACCCGGGCATGCTCGACGTCTCGACCGACCTCACCCTCGTGCCCGCCAACTTCGGCGGCCACATGGAGGTTGTCGAGTTCGACGACCTGCGGGTTCGCGTTCAGGCGGTCACCGACGTGCAGGTCGACGAGCGGATCGCGCTCACACGCGACTTGTTCGAAGTCGACGACACCGTGGTGGATGAAGACTTCCGGTGGGCGGCGAAGGTGTCGGTCGGGCTCGACCGGCTTGCCGACGACTTCAGTCTCGACAGCCTCGCGTACTACCACCGCGGTCTCGAGGGCGAGCAGCACGAACGCCTCGGCGCAGGCATGATTCTCGGCGCGTCGTTGCTCACCGCGCGCGGCATTCCCGCCGCCGGCGAGTATGAACTACGCACCTCGCTCGCCATGCTCATCGTCGATCGGCTCGGTGGCGGCGGCTCGTTCACCGAACTGCAGGCGCTCAACTTCAACGACAACGTGGTCGAGATGGGCCACGACGGACCCGCGCATCTTGCGATCAGCGAGCGCCGCCCGCTGCTGCGTGGGCTCGGCGTCTACCACGGCAAGCGCGGGTGGGGCGTCTCCGTCGAGCTCGAGGTCAAGCACGGCCCGGTGACCGCGTTCGGCATCGCCCAGCAGCGCGACGGCCGCTTCAGGTTCGTAGCTTCGACCGGGGCCGTCGTCCCCGGGCCGATGCTGCAGATCGGCAACACCACGTCGCGCGTCGACTTCGGCTGCGACCCCGGCGAGTGGGTCGACGTCTGGAGCGCCACCGGCATCAGCCATCACTGGGCGCTGGGCGTCGGCAACCTACTGCCGGAACTGCGTGCCACCGCCGACCTGCTCGACATCGAACTCGTCGAAGTGGCCCTCTGAGTAACCGTCCGAACGCACGAGCGAAAGCAGGCTTGTCTCATGAACGATCGCGACAGCGTCCTCGACGCGTTGCGCCGCCAGCGCATCGAGCTGCCCTCGTGGGCGTTCGGAAACTCAGGCACGCGCTTCAAGGTGTTTGCGCAGCAGGGCGTCCCGCGTGATCCGTTCGAGAAGATCGCGGACGCGGCGCAGGTGCATCGCTACACCGGCGTCGCCCCGTCCGTCGCCCTGCACATCCCGTGGGACAAGGTCGACGACTACGGCAAGCTCGCCGAGGCCGCCAAGGATCTCGGCATCACGCTGGGCACGATCAACGCCAACGTGTTCCAGGACGACGACTACATGCTCGGCAGCGTCACCAACCCCGACCCCCGCGTGCGCCGCAAGGCTGTCGACCACCTGCTCGAGTGCATCGACGTCATGGACCAGACCGGATCTCGTGATCTGAAGCTGTGGTTCTCGGACGGGACGAACTACCCCGGCCAGGACAGCATCCGCGCCCGGCAGGACCGTCTTGCCGAAGCACTCGCCGAGGTGAACGAGCGACTCACGGGTGACCAGCGCCTGATCCTCGAGTACAAGCTGTTCGAGCCGGCCTTCTACACGATGGACGTGCCCGATTGGGGCACGTCGTTCGCGCACTGCCTGCAGCTCGGCGAACGCGCGAAGGTGTGCGTCGACACGGGCCACCACGCGCCGGGCACCAACATCGAATTCATCGTCGCGTTCCTGTTGCGCGCCGGAAAGCTCGGCGCGTTCGACTTCAACTCCCGCTTCTACGCCGATGACGACCTGATGGTCGGCTCTGCCGATCCGTTCCAGCTTTTCCGCATCCTGTTCGAGGTGCGCAACGGTGGCGGCCTCGACGCCGACACCGAGATCGCCTTCATGCTCGATCAATGCCACAACATCGAACCGAAGATCCCG
>CAVWSE010000026.1:0-13656 GCA_963757455.1 uncultured Actinomycetota bacterium | reverse complement strand
TGTTATGCTAACCCTGCTGGTTCGTTACGTATTGCTACGGCGGTCGTCGGCGCGACCAGGGCGGCGACCGCAACCGCAGCACCACCGACCGTCCCGAACGCCACTGCCACCGCGACGCACGCCGCGAACCACACGGCGGTCGGACGGCGACCGCGGTCGTGCTTGCCGTGTCGACGTGGCGGCGCCGCCGGCCGCGGCGGGCGAGCGTGTTGGCGCGCACCTGGGCCGGCCTGGCCGCAGGCGCCGGCGGCGACGCCGCCGCCAGGGCGGCCCAGCTCGCACGCCCGACCCTGCAGCAGCCTGGGTGCGGGCGCCTCCCGGGCCACGAGGTCGTCGAACAGCGTGCCTGCAGCGAGTCCGACGCCGACGCCGCGCCGCCACACCGGATGGACACCGAGGCTGTCGCCGGCGCCGTCGAGCAGGCCGAGTTCGTCCACGACGCCGGTGCCGTCGCGCAGCCGGCGCAGATGGATCACCACCCGCAGCGCACTCGCCGCGAGCGAGGTCACCGCGCCGATGGACAGGCCGGCAAGCCCGCCGAGCGCGGCGAGGCGCGCCGGCACGTCTGCCGCGCTGTTCGCGTGCAGCGTCGGCGGCGCCACCCTCGTGCCCGGTGTTGAGTGCCACGAGCAGCTCGACCATCTCGGCGCCACGGAACTCACCGACGACGAGCCGGTCGGGACGCATCCGCAACGATTGGCGGACCAGATCGCGCAACCCGATCGCGCCCGCTCCTTCGACGTTGGCGGTGCGCGTCACCAGCCGCACCGCGTGCGGATGGTCGAGCACGATCTCGGCGGCGTCCTCGATCACGACGAGCCGCTCGGCAGGCGCAACCAGCCCGAGCATCGCGCCGAGCAGCGTCGTCTTCCCGGCGCCCGTGCCGCCGGTCACGACGAACGCGAGCCGCGCCTGCGCTACGGCGCCCAGCACTTCGGCGACGTCGGCCGGCACGGTGCCGCGCGCCGCGAGCGCCGCCAGCGACAGCGGCTCACGAGCCAGCACCCGCAGCGACAGCGTCGTGGTCGGGCACAGCGGCGGCAACACGGCGTGCAGCCGTGTGCCGTCGACAAGGGTCGCGTCGACGAACGGTTGCGCGTCGTCAAGCCGCCGTCCGGCCGCGGCGGCGAGCCGTTGCGCCAGGCGTCGCACCGCCGTGTCATCGGGGAATGTGACCTGCGCCCGTTCCAGTCCGTGCCCACGGTCGAGCCACACGGAGTCGGGTGCGTTGACGAGCACGTCGCTGACACCACGAAGGGCGAGCAACGGCTCGAGCGGCCCGGCACCGGTGAGCTCGGAGGTCACCTCGCGATGCAGGCTGGCCAGCACGGCGTCGTCGACGATGCCGCCCGCCTCTGCGCGCACTGCCGTCCCCACATCGGCGCGCTCGCTCACCAACCGCTGGCGCACCCGGTCGACGAGGGGCGTCGTCATGCTGTCGCCTCGTGACCACTCGCTTCGCTCGGGCCGGTCGGCGCCACCAACCGCGCCTGGCGGCGCGGGCGATGCCCCTGGTTCGCTCCGCAAGCGTCGCTCACGCTGTCGCCTCGTGACCACTCGCTCCGCAAGCGTCGCTCACGCCGCCACCCCGTCGATCAGCCCTGCGGCGATGCGGGCGGCTGCCCGTTCAGAAGGCCGGTCGACCGGCGGCAGCACACCCAACAACGGTGCGCCGAGCAGGTCGACGGCCTCGCCGACGCCGAAGCCGCCGCGCCGCAGCACGATCCCGGTCGGGACATCCGGCAGCGAGCGCAACACGGCCCGGGCGGCGGCCAGGGTGCGCACGTCGGTCGCCGCGGCAACCAGCACGCACAGATCGCAGCACGCCAGGCCGGCCTCGCGGATCGGCGACGGTGCGCGCGGCAGGTCGAACACGACCAGCCGAGCTCGGCCGCGGTCTCGGCCACCTGCGCAACGGCGTCCGGATCAGGCGGCTCGTCGGCGGCGAGTACGGACGCCGAGCGCCACCGCGGCAACCCGTCGGCGAGGGCCGCCGGGTCGAGATAACCACCGCCGACCCGCAGGCCCGACCAGCGCGCACCGGGGAGGTCGTCGATGCCGAGCAGGACGTCGATGCCGCCGCCGACCGGGTCGAGATCGATCAACACACCGCGAGCGGCGACCGACGTGAGGACGGCAGCGAACGTCGATGCCCCAACCGAGCCGCTTCCGCCGATCACGCCGATCACGTGCGAAAGCCAATCGCGAATCACCTCGCCGCGCGATGAAATCGGTTGGGTTGTGGACGACGAACCGCGGTGTGGACGACAGATTTGACACGGCACGTCCGTACGATCACGACGTGGTTCCCCGAGCCCGCAGCACACGAACGGCGGCGTTCTTCGATCTCGACAAGACGATCATCGCCAAGTCGAGCGTGCTCGCGTTCGGCCGGCCGTTCTACCAAGGTGGCCTCATCAACCGGCGCGCCGTATTGCGAAGCGCGTACGCGCAATTCGTGTTCGCCCTCGCCGGTGCCGACGCGGACCAGATCGAGCGCATGCGCGCCTATCTCACCAGCATGTGCGCCGGGTGGGACGTCGCGCAGGTGCGCGAGATCGTGTCCGAGACGCTCCACGAGATCATCGACCCGATCGTCTATGACGAGGCGGTCGAGCTGATCGGCATGCACAAGGCGGCCGGACGCGACGTGGTGATCGTCAGCTCGTCCGGCGAAGAGGTGGTCGCGCCGATCGGAGCCATGCTCGGCGCCGACCATGTCGTCGCCACCCGCATGGTCGTCGCCGACGGCAAGTACACCGGCGAGATCGAGCTCTATGCCTACGGCGCCGAGAAGGCGGTCGCGGTCCTCGAGCTCGCTGTCGAACGCGGCTACGACCTGAGCCGGTGCTACGCCTATTCCGACTCGGCCACCGACGTCCCGATGCTGGAGGCGGTCGGGCATCCGTTCGCCGTCAACGCCGACCGGGCGTTGCGCAAGATCGCGGCAGAGCGCGACTGGCCGACGCTGACGTTCTCGAACGCGGTACCGCTGCGTGAGCGCATCTCCGGGCTGCGTCCGGAGCACCCGACGCTCACCGCGACCGCGGTCGGCGCAGGCATCGCGGCCGGTGGGCTGGTCTGGTACGCGACCCGCCGCCGCACCCGACGAGCCTGAAATTCACGTATGGGACGTGATGGACCCGTGCCAACACGCCGCAAGCCCCTTGCGGACGGGTGTGACCCGCGCCATATTCCAACTACGGATCGGGGTCGCGTCTATGGCGGTCCAGCCCCCAGCGAGGCCCCCTTCCCGCACGACACGGCGGGTACCCACGCGGGCGTTCACACCGCACGAGGTGGGTCGGCGGGGACTGGATCTGATCCGGCCCTCGACGCGACGATTGGGCAGAGCACGCATGTGTAGCCCGCCGCGCGCGTGCCGACGGCGTCGAGGTGATCGCACAGTCACCCCGGCGCCGTCGATCTGTCTCCGGCTCCCCGCCCTAACCACACCTTCTGGTATCGACAGCCCAGAAGTCGGCCCAGAATCTGGCTGGTCGATACCAAAACCGCAGTTCAGGCGCGCAGCAACGACTGGCAGATCGCCTGCGCCTCGACCGCTCCCGCGGCCACGGCGGCGCAGCAGTGCCGCAGCCAGTGCGCGATGCCGTCGGGTGTTCCCGTGCCGTACGCCGCCAGGGCCGCGGAATCGTCGCCGGCAAGTTCGAGGTGTCCTGCTTCGACGACGACGAGCGACTTGGGGTCGAGTCCGCGGGTGATCAAAGTGAGCCGCTCGGCTGCCAGGGCCACGATCGGCGACACCGGCGCGAACGCGTCGAGGGAACGTATTTCGCCGTGGACGAGCCCGGCCACCACCACCGCGGGCGCCGAGGTCGCAGCGAGGACGTCGGCCAGCGTGTCGAGCCGCTGCGCGCCGGCGGTCGGCCGGCCCAGCTCGTCGGCCGCGACCAGATCGGTCGCCGCCAGCGCATGCAGGCGCGCCAGGGCCTGCCGCGGGGCGCGCGACCACGTGTCGGCCAGCGCGCCGACCGCGCCTGCAGCACGTAGCGCGCCCTGGACGCGCGGGTCGCTCTGCGCTTCCCCCGACCGCACGTCGGCGAGGTCGACGTCGACACCGACCAGGCGCGCCGCCGCCCACGCACCGCGAACGGACGACTCCGCCGACACGTCCGCCGACCGGCGCCGCAACACCCGATCGCCGAGCAGCGCATCGACGGCCGCGCGGGCTTGCGCCACCCCGGCCGAAACGCCCGGCAGATCGAGGAGCGGGGCCAACGGGTCGTCCACATCGCGACGGTATCGGTCTTGCGAATTGTCGTAGCGGGCGCGTACTAGTCGAACCATGACCGGTACAGACGATTCGTCCGAATCTGCTCGCACACCGCTGCCGGGTAGCCGGCGCGAGGCCGCTCCTGAGGTCGCCGACGCGACCGCGCTCGATCCGAGCACGCCGATCGAGGTGACGGTCGTGCTGCGGCGCCGCGCCGACGGCGAGCTCGGCGCCGATCCGGACGACCTCGACACCGTGCGGTCCGCTCTCGAGGCGGCCGGTCTCGAGATCGTCGCGACCGACGCCGCGTCACGCCGCATCCGGGTCCGCGGCGCGGCCGGGGTCGTCTCGTCCGCATTCGGCACCGAACTGCAGCAGGTCACGAGCCTGGCCCCGGACGGGTCGCGGGTCACCCACCGCCAACGCACCGGCGAGCTCAGCCTCCCTGCCGCCGTGGGCGACCGGGTGATCGCGGTGCTCGGCATCGACGACCGGCCGCAGACCCGCAGCCAGTCCCGCGCTGCCGCAGCAGACGCCCGCTCGGTGAGCTACACGCCGTTGCAGCTCGCCGAGACCTACAACTTCCCTGCGAACACCGACGGCACCGGGCAGGCCATCGCGATCATCGAGCTCGGTGGCGGTTTCGGGCAGAGCGATCTCGACACGTATTTCCAGGGCCTCGGCATCACCGGCCCCACGGTCACTGCGGTCGGTGTCGACGGCGCGACGAACCAGCCCGGCCAGGATCCACAGGGCGCCGACGGCGAGGTGCTGCTCGACATCGAGGTCGCCGGTGCCTTGGCGCCGGGCGCGGCGATGACTGTCTATTTCGCGCCCAACACCGACGCCGGCTTCCTCGACGCGGTCAGTGAGGCGATCCACGCCGCCCCGACGCCGGCCGCGGTGAGCATCAGCTGGGGGCAGAGCGAGGACCAGTGGACGGCGCAGGCGCGCACCGCGATGGACAGCGCGTTCGCCGACGCCGTCGCGCTCGGCGTGGTCGTCACCGCGGCAGCGGGCGACAGCGGCAGCAGCGACGGATCCACCGACGGCAAGGATCACTGCGATTTCCCGGCGGCCAGCCCGAACGTGATCGGCTGCGGCGGGACGTCCCTGTCCGGCAGCACCGAGTCGGTGTGGAACAACGGCGCGGGCAACGGCGCGACGGGGGGCGGCGTCAGTGACACGTTCGACCGTCCGCCACGGCAGGCCGCCATCGGCGTGCCCGGCACCGGTCGCGGGGTACCCGATGTCGCCGGCAACGCCGACCCGCAGACGGGTTATCAGGTGCTGGTCGACGGCACGCAGACGGTCATCGGCGGGACGAGCGCCGTCGCACCGTTGTGGGCCGGGCTGATCGCGCGGCTGGCCCAGGCGACCGGCGGCCCGCTGCACGGTTTCGCCGACACGCTCTACGCAGGGGCGAGCGCCGGCACCAGCCCGTCCGGGTTCCGCGACGTGACCAGCGGCAACAACGGCAGCTTCGCCGCCGGCCCGGGCTGGGACGCCTGTACCGGGCTCGGCAGCCCCGACGGCAGCGCGTTGCTTGCGCGCCTGCAGGGATCGTGATGCGGGCCAGACGCCGATGCTGCAAGGATCGGGGCAACCACCTGTCGACGTCGAGGGAGCGAGCGCTGTGACGGTCAGCCCGGAAACGAGCACATCGAGCCCTGCGCACGCGGCCGAACCGTCGATCGGTCAGCTCGTCTCGGAGGCGTCCGAGTCGCTGTCGACGATCATCCGCGGCGAGATCGAGCTGGCGAAGCTCGAGCTGCGCTCGTCGGTGAAGAACGCCGGCGTCGGCGTAGGGATGTTCGCCGCAGCCGGTGTGCTGCTGGTGTTCTCGCTGACGTTCGGGCTGATCGCGCTGGCCGAGGGCCTCATCGCGATCGGCCTGTACCGCTGGCTCGGCTACCTGATCGTGTTCGTCGCGCTGCTCGCGATCATCGGCGCGCTCGTGTTCCTCGGTGTCCGGAAGGTCAAGCGCGTCAAGGCGCCGCAACGCACGATCGACACGAGCCGCGACACGGTCGCGTATCTCAAGTCGCAT
This sequence comes from uncultured Actinomycetota bacterium, assembly GCA_963757455.1. Taxonomy (GTDB): domain Bacteria; phylum Actinomycetota; class Actinomycetes; order Mycobacteriales; family Jatrophihabitantaceae; genus RYN-133. The sequence goes on along the minus strand of CAVWSE010000026.1, from coordinate 7,372 downwards.
CCGAAGTCGACGCCGTAGTGCTCTGATGGGATTCGGTCCGCTACCGGGGGCTCCGGACAGCTCGGTCGTCCTCGTCGACGGACCGTGGACGCACCGCGTCGTGCGCGCGCACGGCCTGGCTATCCACGTCGCCGAGCTCGGCACCGGACCGCTTGTGTTGCTGTTGCACGGCTTCCCGCAGTTCTGGTGGGCCTGGCACCGCCAGCTCGTCGATCTCGCCGATGCCGGCTATCGCGCGGTCGCGGTCGACCTGCGCGGTTTCGGCGCGAGCGACAAGCCGCCTCGCGGGTACGACGCACCGAATCTCGCTGACGACATGGCCGCGCTGGTGTCGGCCCTCGGCGAGTCCGACGCGATGGTGGTCGGCAACGACCTCGGCGGCCTGCTCGCATGGACGATGGCGGCGACCCGTCCGGAGGTGGTGCGCGGGATGGTGACGGTCGGTGCAGCGCACCCGCTGCGGCTGCGGTCGGCGATCCGCCGCGACACCGCGCAGCGGCGTGCGTCCGGATATGCCTTGCGGACCTTCCAGGTCCCCCGCCGTCCCGAGCATCTGCTCGCACGCGATTCGGCGTGGGTGCGCGAGCTGTTCGACACCTGGACGGGCCCGCGCTGGAAGGGCACGCCCGGATACGTCGCCGATGTCGAGCGCTACGCCGAGGCGATGCGCATTCCCCCGGTCTACTTCTGCGCGGCCGAGTACTTCCGCTGGCTGGTCCGCTCGCTGCCGCGCCGCGACGGCCGCCGCTTCGCCGAGTCGGTGCGCGTTCCCGTACGCGCGCCCGTCCTGCAGTTGCACGGCGACTTCGACACCTGCGTCCTGCCGTCCACCGCGCAAGGTTCGGGCCAGTACGTCACCGGCAGCTACGAGTGGCGCCTGCTCGACGGCGTGGGCCACTTCCCGCACAACGAGGTCCCCGAACTCGTCAGCGGCGAACTCATTCGCTTCGCAAAGAGTTTGTAGGCCTAGGGAGGCACAAGCCCGAAGGAGCGCGGCGCACTAACCGGCAGTACAGCCGCCGGTTGCCACGGGCGTGGTTGCGCTGCGGGCCTTGGCGAAGTCGCTTGCCACCTCGCCGGCGGTGAGGACGTACCCGGTGTCGGACGAGCGCAGGTCGGTCGCGAACACGACGCCGAGCACCTTTCCGCTCGAAGCCAGGAGCGGACCGCCGGAGTTGCCGCTGCGCACCAGGGAGCGGATGGAGTAGACCTCGCGGCGCACTCCGGAGTTTCCGTAGATGTCGGATCCCGACACCATCGTGCGGGTGCGCACGCGCGCGGCGCGCACGTCGAGCGGGCCGTCCTCGGGAAAGCCCATCACGATCGCCGGGTCGCCCGTGCTCGCCGGCGCGGTCACGAAGTGCAGCCGCCGCGCACTCAAGTCGGGGACGTTCAACAGCGCGACGTCACGGTCGGGGTCGTAGAGGACGACCGTCGCCGGCACCTGCTGGCCGCCGACCACAACGCTGACCTGCCGGGTGCCGGCGACCACGTGCGCGTTGGTCATGATGTGGTGCGGCGAGACCACGAAGCCGGAGCCCTCGATCCCGCGGCCGCACTCGGGCGCCTGCCCGTAGATCTTGAACGTCGACTGCGCCGCTGTGCGCACATGCCGCTTCTCGGCGGGCGTCAGGGATGCGGGCGCCGGAACGTTGACGATCGTCGTCGACGGCAGATCCCCGAACACAGGTGGGAATCCGCTCTGGTCGAGGAAGCTGCGCAGCTTGCCGTAGAGCGCGCGCATGCTGTCGGGCATCGCGTCGTTCACGCCGCGCACGATCGAGGACCCGATCGCTTCGGACGCGAGCGACGGGTAGGGCGACGACGCCAGCGGGACGGCGATCATCCACGAGACGAGCAGCACCGACAGCACGCCGAGCACGGCGCCGACCCCGGCGTCCACGTGGCGTGCGATGTTGCGGATGAAGCGCTGCCTGAGCCGGATGCCCACCCACGTCCCGAGCAACTGCCCGAGCATCGCGAGGAACAACACGCACACGATCGCGACGGGCACCTGCGCGCGGCCGTGCGCCAGATGCGACCCCAGCGGCTCGGCGATCTGCGCGCCGAGGATGGCCCCGGCGAAGAACCCGACCAGTGACAGTGCGCCGACGACGGCACCGTTGCGAAAGCCCGTGAACGCGTACCCGAGCGCCGCCAAGATGATGATGCCGTCGAGCAGGTTCACGGCCTGACCACCAGCGTCCCGGTCATCCCGAGCTTGGCGTGGATCGTGCACACGAACTGGTATTTCCCCGGCGACGGGGCGATGAAGCTGCTCGAGCGGGTCTGTCCGCCGTCGATCGTCGGGACGAACAGGTTCACCGGTGCGCCGATCGACAGGTTGTGCGGGGCGCCTGCGGCATCGTGCTTGAGCACGATCTCGACCCGGCCCGGGTGCACCACGATCGTGGACGGATGGAACCGGTCGTCGGCGCCGACCTCGACGGTGACCTTCTGGACGCCGCCGACCACAGTTGCAGTCGCCGTCCCGGTGTGGGGGCGGGCGTTGATCGGCGACGAGCCGTTCGAGCAGCCCGCAAGCGCCAGCGCGGCGCAGGCCAGCAGGCCAAGGCGTCGGCGGACGTACATGACGACGACCGTACCGGCGCGTGAGCGCGGCTCACGGGCGGTCCGGGCGTCCTATCAGTCGCTGCGGAAGCGGCTCGTACCGCTCGGTGTCCCACGGCCGCTCCCAGCCGCCCAGCGCGAGCATGCGATCGAGCAGCCCGGCGGTGAAGCCCCAGATGAACAGCCCCGACGCCGAGAAGCCGGGCCCGAGCCAGCCGGACGGATGCGTGACGCGGAACCGGTTCGCCGGATCGGTCAGCTCGGCGATCGGGACGACGACCGCGCGCGCGACCTCGGCCCGGTCGACAGCGGTCACCGGATGGGGTTCGCGCCACCATGCCAGCACCGGCGTCACGACGAATCCGGTGACGGGGATGAAGATCGCGGGCAGCGTCTCGACGATCTCGACCGTGGCCGGGTCGAGGCCGACCTCCTCGTTCGCCTCGCGCAGCGCGGCCGCAGCCTCGTCCTCGTCCTCAGGGTCGACCGCGCCGCCGGGGAACGCGACCTGGCCCGGATGCTTGCGCATGTCGGCGGCGCGCTCGATCAGCAGCACGGACGGCCCCTGCTCGGGCTCGCCGAAGACCATCAGCACCGCCGACGCCCGCCCGCTGCCGTCCTCGGGCGGCAGGAACCGCGACATCTGCTCGGCGGTGATGCCCTCGGCCGCATCGGCGAGCTGCTCGAACCACGGGGGCATGTCAGGAGGCGAGCATCTGGTCGACCGACTTGACCAGCTTCGCCGCGATGACGGGATCGGTCGGGCCCTCGCCGTAGGACGGGCACAGCCGCGCGATCGGGCACGCCCCGCACGCCGGTTTGCGCGCGTGGCAGCGGCGCCGGCCGTGCCAGATCACGCGGTGCGAGAGCATCGTCCATTCCTTCTTCGGGATCAGCGCGCCGACCGCGAACTCGACCTTGACCGGGTCGGTCTCGTCGGTCCACTTCCAGCGCCGGACGAGCCGGCCGAAGTGGGTGTCGACGGTGATGCCCGGGACGTCGAAGGCATTGCCGAGCACGACGTTGGCGGTCTTGCGCCCGAAGCCGGGCAGGGTGACGAGGTCTTTCAGGTTGCCGGGCACCTCGCCGTCGAAGCGCTCGATGAGCTGCTGGCCGAGCTTGATCAACGTGTTGGTCTTGTTGCGGAAGAACCCCGTGCTGTGGATCAGCTCTTCGAGCTCGGCGCGGTCGGCGCCGGCATAGGCCGCGGCGTCGGGATACCTGCGGAACAGCGTGGGGGTCACCAGGTTGACGCCCTTGTCGGTCGATTGCGCCGACAGGATCGTCGCGACCGACAATTCGAGTGGCGTGGTGAAGTCGAGCTCGCAATGCGCGTCGGGGTAGAGGTCGGCAAGCTCGCGGTTGATGCGGCGGGCCCGGCGCGTGCGAGCCACCGGGGACTCGTCGTCGAAGGTGCGCGGCACGCCGCTCAGCGTACGAGTCGCGACTGACGAAGCGCGCTACGGCACAATGAAGACGACATGGCCGGATTCTTGGTGCTCCTGTTCCCCTTCGTGCTGATGGGGTTCGTCCTGTTCATGGAACGGGTCGAGGAGCCGCTCAACCAAGTGGCGACCGAGCGCGAGATCGAGCACTTCCTCGACGACGCCAACCCGTCCGAGTTGAACACGTTCGTGCGCGAGGGAACCGAGTCGGCGCTCTCCCGCTTCCGGCTGCGCCTCGGACGCCCAAGGCGTTGGCGCAATCGTGGCTCGTGACGCGCGCACACTAGACTTTCGCAACACCTGTGTCATGTGATCCCGGTCCCACCTGTGGCAGACCGGCAAGAAGGAGCTGACGTGGACGAGATCCTGCGCCGGGCCGGGCTGTTCCAGGGCGTCGACCCCGAATCGGTCGAGGCGCTGGCCAACGAGTTCGAGATCATCGACGCGCCGCGCGGGACCACCCTGTTCAATGAGGGCGAACCCGGCGAGAGCCTGTTCATCGTCTTGTCCGGCAAGGTGAAACTCGGCCGCCGTTCTTCGGACGGACGCGAGAACCTCGTCGCGATCATGGGCCCGTCCGACCAGTTCGGCGAGCTGTCGCTGTTCGACCCCGGACCGCGCACCGCCACGGCCACCGTCGTCACTGACGCCCGCGTCGCCCGGCTGCCGAAGTCGGCGCTGCAGAAGTGGGTACAGGACCGGCCGCAGATCGCGCTGCAGTTGCTACGTGTCGTCGCCCGCAGGCTGCGCCGCACGAACACGATGCTCGCCGACCTCATCTTCGTCGACGTCCCCGGACGTGTCGCCAAGCAGCTGCTGCAGCTCGCGCAGCGTTTCGGTTCGGTCGACGGCGGCCAGCTGCGCGTCACGCACGACCTGACCCAGGAGGAGCTGGCCCAGCTCGTCGGTGCCTCGCGCGAAACCGTCAACAAGGCCCTCGCCGACTTCGCCTCCCGCGGCTGGTTGCGCCTCGAGGGCAAGAGCGTCGTCATCCTCGACCGCGAGAGATTGGCCCGCCGAGCACGCTGAGCGGTCCCGCCGGGATTCGACCTGGTCTCCCCCGCTCGCTGCGCTCGGGGGGATCCTGCGGCCGAAATCGCAAGCTCGCTGTGCTCGCGCGATCGGCGGGCTCTTCGCGCAAGCGCTCATCGCGTTGTGGGTCACCTTGGTGGCTGGGTGCCAGCGTCGGCTATCGCCTCCTCAAATAATCCAGTTGGGCTTGGACGGACAGTTCGGCGGCCCACCAGACGGATTGGTCGACGTCGGCGTAGACGAGTTCGACGATCTGGCGGGCGGACGCGTCGGTACCGAGCCTGTCCAGGGCGGCGCGGATCTGGTCGAGGCGCTCGGCGCGGTGCGCGAGGTACTGCGTCGCGACGGCCGACAGGGACGGAAGTTCCGGGCCGTGGCCGGGCAGCACGAGCCGATCGCCCAGGTCGCGCAGGCGGGCCAGCGAATCGAGGTACGGGCCGAGCGCGCCGTCGGGATGGGCGACGACGGTCGTCCCGTGACCCAGGATGGTGTCCCCGGTGAGCACCGGACCGCCGTCGAGTTCGAGGCACGTCGAGTCGGACGTGTGGCCCGGCGTCATCAGCACGCGCAGGTCGACACCGCCCGCGCTGATCACCTCGCGATCGGTCAGCGGCGCTCCGTCAAGACACAGCGTCGGGTCGGCCGCGCGCACCGGTGCACCGGTCGCCTCGTGCAGCGCAGGCGCGAGTTGGCCGTGGTCGAAATGCCGGTGGGTCAGGACGATCAGCTCGACGTCCGGCGCGGCGTCGAGCAGCGCGTGCAAGTGCTCGTCGCCGTGCTCGCCCGGATCGACGACCACCGACCGATTCGCCCCGAGCAACCAGGTGTTCGTGCCGTCCAAGGTCATCGGGCCGGGATTGCGCTGCCGCACCGCAGCGACACCCGGCGCGACCTCGCGCACCTGTTCGTAGCTCATTTCCGAAACAGCGAGCTCGGGATCGCGAACGCCGTGCCGTCCGGCAGCTTGGCGAGGTAGCCACCCTCGGCATCGCGCTCGACGACCGGTCGCACCGGCTCGAGCGAGCGCTGCCCCGCGGCGTCCAGCACCTCGGCCACCGTGCCGTAGCCGCTCAACGACGCCAGCGTCATGATCGTCGGCGGCAACATCCCGATCTCGCCGCGCTGAGCCGATTCGAGCACCGCGCCGACGCCGAACCAGCCCGCCGACGACGACTCGGTCGTGACGTCCTGCGCCTGCGCGTCATCGGGCATGGCGGCGACGAAGAACCGGGTGTCGTACCGGCGCACCTCGCCGGCGGGAGTCACCCAGCGCGACCACGGGTGCAGCGCCGCCCCGTCGACCGCGACCCCGTTGGCGCGCAGCAGGTCGCCGAACGACACCCGTCCGGCCTCGACGTCGGCACGCGCGCCGGACACGTCGACGGTCGGCACACTCAGCAGGACGCCGGTCTCTTCGAAGACCTCGCGCACTGCGGCGCCGACGATCGCGCGGGCCTGCTCGGGCGCGCACTCGAACCGGCGCGCCGCCTCCTCGTCCGAGCCGCCCGCGAACGGCAGTTGGGCATCAGCGGTGTCGACCCGTCCGCCCGGAAACACCGCCATGCCGCCGGCGAAGGCCATCCCGGTCACCCGGGTCATCAGCCATACCTCCGGCCCGCCGTCGCCGTCACGCAACAGCACGACCGTCGACGCATCCCTGACTTCTGCGTCTGTCATCGAACCTGGCTCTTCGCGCGAGCGTCATCGCGTTTCCACGACGATTTCAACTTCGACAGGCGCGTCCAGCGGCAAGGCCGCAACGCCGACCGCCGAGCGGGCGTGCGGCTCGCCGAACACCTCGCCGAGCAGTTCGGACGCACCGTTGACCACCTGCGGCTGACCGGTGAACGACGGGTCGGACGCCACGAAGCCGACCACCTTCACCACCCGCACGACGGCGTCGACGCCGACCAACGCGTCGACTGCGGCGATCGCGTTCAGCGCGCATGCGCGCGCGCAGTCATGGGCCGTCTCGGGCGACACGTCCGCGCCGACCTTGCCGGTGGCGATCATCGCGCCGTCGGCCATCGGCAGCTGGCCCGAGGTGTAGACGAGTGACCCGGTGCGCACGGCGGGGACGTAGGCCGCGACCGGCGGGACGACCGCCGGCAACGCGATCCCCAGTTCGGCCAGGCGTTCGGAAGGGGTGGTCATGTCCAGCACCGTACTGTGACGTCCCCCGTCCGCACGGCGGGCGGTTAGCGCGATCTCCTACGCTCGGATGATGCCCGCCGCGCCGACGCCGCAGGCCGCGACCCGTGCGCGGCTGTCCGCGGCAATCCCCGGCAAGGCCCGCCTGCATGTAGTGACCGGCAAGGGCGGTA
>CAVWSE010000025.1:0-22968 GCA_963757455.1 uncultured Actinomycetota bacterium | reverse complement strand
TTCTCAGTGGCGACCAGGGCGCCGAACGCGATCATCACCGCGCCCGCAGTGCGTTCCATCAGCGCGCGAACGCGTGGCCGCAGCACTTGCCCGGCGCGGTCAACCGCCCAGGCCAACGTCCCGAACCAGACGAAGTCGAGCGCAACGAGGGTTGCTGCCATCGCGAGTGCTGCGGGGAGTACGGCGGTGCCCGGGGTCAGAAACTGCGGGAAGAGCGCCACGAAGAACACGGCCAGCTTCGGGTTCGCGGCACTCGACAGCAGGCCGGTCTTCCAGCCATGCACCTTCGGCAGCGTCGGCACGTCCCGCGTGCGATGCAGCAATGATCGCAACCCGAGCACGATGAGCACCGCGGCGCCCCGAAGCGCAATACGTCGTAGGCGACCTGCGAGGCGGTGATCAGCGAGGTGACGCCGATCGCCGAGAGCATCGCCCACGCGAACACGCCGATCTCGTTGCCGACGACCGCGCTCAGCGCGGCACGTCGTCCGCTGCGCGCGGCAGTGCGCAGGACGAGCGCGGTGGCCGGGCCGGGGTCACGCAGACGACCACCGCGACCAGAAGGAACTCCCACACCGAGCGCATGCCCGCAAGCTACGCGGGCACGCGCGCCGGCGGTACCGAATTGACGCCGAGTCAGTGGCCGATGGACGCGGCCGGCCAGATCGCACCGAGCGCAGCACCGAGCAGGAACAGCCAGCCGAACGCGCGGTTGTGGACGAGGCACACGCGGTGGTACCAGAGCGGCCACCCGACGTACCCCGCCGGCGGCTCGGCCGGTGCCGGCGCGGCCATGACGCGCAATGCCTTGATGCCACGCGGAAGCGCGACAAGTACGACCGCGACGAACGGCGACAGGGCACCGGTCAGCACGCCGACGACGACGAAGACGTACATGAGCAGCACGGAGATCTGGTTCAGCGCGCGGGCACCCCGCTCGCCGAGGATGACCGGCAGGGTGTGCTGCGCCTGCGAGATGTCGAAGCCGCGCTGGTCGATGTGCTTGCCGACCAGGATCGACATCACGCCGAGCCCGTACGGCACCGACGCGAGGAACGCGAGGCCCGACCAGTGCCCGCTGATGACGTAGTAGCCGCCGCCGATCATCAGCGGGCCCCACACCACGAACGCGGCCAGCTCGCCGAGGCCCAGTTCCTTCAGCGCGCGCGGCGCGGCGTCGTACGCGTACAGCAGCAACGCTCCGGCGGCGGTGAGCGCGAGGGCCGGCCAGCCGCGCAGCACGACGAAGTACGTCGCGATGGCGACGGCGACGGCCGCGAGCACGGCAAGCCCGGTCGCCAGGAAGCGCATGCTGAACGCGCCGCTCGCCACCGGATGCAGCGTGTAACGCCGCCGCGGGGAGTCCTCGGTGTCGTGACCGCGGCGATAACCGAAGTAGTCATTCGACAGGTTGCTGATCGCGTGCAACACGACGTACCCGAGGAACACCAGCACGAACGGGACGATCTCGAAGCGGCGGTCGGTCGCGGCGAGCAGTCCCGCGATCCCGGCAGCCTGCGCGGAGATCACCAGGATGACGCTGCGCGCGGCGTACAGGAACCTCGCGACGGGATCGAGGCCGCTCAGATCGTTCGCGGTGGCCGGGTAGAAGCCGGTGAAGGCGCCGACCCACGCGGCGGGGCCGCGCTTCGGTTTCGTACCCAGGGGTGGGGCTACAGCGGACATGCCTCCACGGTACGTCGCACTACCGGCGCTCGCTCCGGCCGAGGCGCGAAGATGTGTCAGCGGCGACGATGCCGAGCCGGCGCGGCCGCGCTCACGCGCCCGGCATCGAGCTCGAGCATGTCGTCGCAACTGGCCACTACGTCCGGGTCGTGCGAGGCGACGATGACGATCGCGCCCGATCGCGCGTGCTCGGCGAGCAGAGCGACGATCCGTTCGCGGTTCTCGGCGTCGAGTTCGGCGGTCGGCTCATCGGCCAGGACGACCTCGGGCGCGCCCACGAGCGCCCGGGCCACCGCGACGCGCTGCTGCTGGCCACCGGACATGTCTTCGATCAGGTGGTCGGCCACATCGCTGAGCCCGACCTGCTCGAGCACCTCGGCCGTGCGCTCGCGCACCTGCCCGCGGGTCGCGCCGCGGGCCTGCAAGGTGATCGCGATGTTCTCGCGGCCGGTCAGCGCGGTGACGAGACCGTAGCCCTGCAGCACGACCGAGATTCGCCTGCGCAGGTCGAAATCGCCGACCCGCACCGGCGCGCCCCCGAGGGTGATCTCCCCCCGCTCGGGTGCGATGAGTCCGCCGAGCATCGTGAGCAAGGTCGACTTGCCGGCGCCGGACGGACCGCACACCGCAAGCAGTTCGCCGGGATGTGCATCGACGTCCACCGAATCGACGATCGTGCGATCGCCGACACGGTAGGTCAGTTCGCGACCGGACAGCGTCATGAGTCACCGTCCTCCGTGCGACGCAGCAACTGGATGCCGTCCGCGTCGTAGGCGACCTCGAGCATCGTCCCGGGCGGGAAGTGCTCGCGCACCTCGGGCGGCAGCTGCAGCGAGCCGTCCCGTCCGACCACCGCGAACTCGCGCCCGTGCCTGCCCTCGGCGCCGACCCGTCCGTCGCGGATGGTGACCGTGCGGCCGACCCGTTCGGCGATATGTGGATCGTGGGTGACCACGACGACCGTGACACCGAGGTCGGTGTTGACCTGGTGCAGCAGATCGACGACCTCCTCGCGTCCGGTCGCGTCCATCTGGCTCGTCGGCTCGTCGGCGAGCAGCAGTTGCCCGCCGCCGCACACCGCTGCCGCGATGGCGACCCGCTGTTGCTCGCCACCCGACAGTCGACCCGCGACGCGGTGCCCGAGATGGCCGAGCCCGAGCCGTTCGAGCAACTCCTCCGGTTCAGTCCCGTCCGGATTCGCCGAGCCGGCGAAGCGGACGTTCTGCGACACGGTTGCGTACGGCAGCAGGTTGCGACCGGGGTTCTGCAACACCGTCGCGACCAGTGAGCCGCGCAGCTTGCCCAGGGTGCGCGGGGGCATGCGGCCGATGTCGTGGTCGCCGATCAGCACCCGTCCGGCGGAGGGCCGCAACACGCCGGCGAGCAGTCCCAGCACGGTCGACTTGCCCGAACCGGACGGCCCGAGCAGCGCCATGAACTCGCCGGCGTCGGCTTCGAGGTCGACCCCGCGCAGCGCGACCACGTCGTCCATGTCCTTGCCGTTGGCCGGATAGATGTGGACGACGCCCTCGCAGCGCACGGCGACGCCGGTCATGTCTGTGCCTCCCGCAGTCTGCCGGCACTTGCCTGGCGGGCGACGACACGCGCAATCACCCAGCTCGTCGCGGCGAAGACAACGATCAGGGCCGCTGACAGGATCGCGAGCAGCCCGAGAGGCAGCGCGTGTTCGACCGGCGGGCCGACATCGGAGTTGACGAAGACCGGCGTGCTGGGCAGCGCGAGCCGAGCACCGATGCTCCCGGCCGCGAGGCCGACGATCAGGCCCGCCGCGAGCACGATGCCCTGCTCGACAGCGGCCGAGCGGCGCAGCGTGCGCGGCCGGACGCCCGCGACTTCGAGCGCGGCGAGTTCGTAGGCGCGGCGCCGCGCCGTAGTGACACCGGCGAGCACCGTCGCCCCGATCGCGAGCGCGGTCGCCACGCCGGCCGCGATCAGGAACAACCCATCGGCGTAGGCCGGACCGGTGTGGTCGAGCCGGTCACGAAACATTGCGGCGTGCACGGTCGAGACGACGTGGACGCCTTGCCTGGCCAGGGCGGTCGCCAGGTCGGCCGGCGCACCCGGCGACACGAACACCTCGAGTCGTGTCGACGACGCGAGCCCGCCCCGTGCGGCCGCGAGCGCGCTACCGAAGTCGATCATGACCCCGGTCCGGTCGAGCTGCGGCAGGCTCACCACGGTGTGCACCCCGTCCAGCGACAGCGAGTTGCTGTCCAAGCCGAACGAGGTGATGTCGTGGATCGCCGGCCCGAGGTAGGTGGACGCGGTTTCGGTCGCGACCGCCGCGGGCAGCTGCGGCGGCGAATCTGCCGAGATGATCCCTGGCCACGGAGATTCGGGCGAGGTCTTCTCCAGGATGAAGCCGAGCGCACCGGGGCTCGGGAGCAGCCGGACGAATCCGGAGCTGTCGCTACGCCAGCGGGGCGGCAGATCGAAGCCCGGGACGGGCTGCCACGAGGTCGAATCGGTTGAGGGTGCCTGCGCGGCCGAGATCGTTGCCTTGATCTCGGCATTGTTCGGGGTCGCTCGCGACAGCCCAGGCTTGTCCGCCAGCGCCAGTCCGGTGACACGACACGGCGCCGTGCACAACGTCCCGACGTCGGCGCGATAGCTGTGGCGACCGAGCCGGACCGTCCCGAACCCGTAGGTCACGCTGACGTGGTCGGCGCCCGTCAAGAAGGCGGTGAGTCGCAGCTTCGCGCCGACGCGCGGCAGTTCGGTGACGTCGAGCGTGAGCCGCAATGCTGCCCCGCTCAGGCTGATCGATGGCCGTGGTGCCGGAACGAGCCCGGTCAGGATCGAGTGCAGGCCGACGTTCGAGTTGCCGGCCGACCACGCGGCGACGCCGTCGAAGCGCTTGGTGTCGACCGCAAGCAAGGGCGTGCTTCTGTCGACCTGTACTACGGCGGCCGCCATCGAATGCCCACTCGGGTCCGCACGGTCGACAGCGGTGCGCAGGTCGTGGACGTTGCGATCGGTGTGCACGGTCAACACCGTGTCGGCGCCGGCTTGGTTCAGCGCGCGCACTTGCCGGTTCGAGTCGGCGACCGACCAGTTGACGATGGCGAAGGTTGCAAGCGCGAGGGCGACCCCGATCAGCACGATCACCCGGGCGCCGGCGGGCCTGCGCACGATCTGACGCACCGCGAGGAACACGGCCAACCGGGGCGATTCGCTGGTGCGTCGCACGAGCGCACGTCCGATGAAGGGCAGCAGGCGCACGACGACCACCGCGAGCGCGGCGCCGAGCATGATCGCTGCGATCGCCGACAGCGGGTTCGTCTTGCCCGAGGTCAGGGCGCCGGTCGCAACCAGTTCGACCACGCCTGCGATCGCGAGCGCGACTGTCGCGGCGTCCACGAGGACGAGGCCCACACCGCTGTCGGACGGGTCGTTGTTACGGCGCAGCAGCGCACCGACCGGCGAGGCGATGATGCGTCGCGCGGCGACGGACGCGGCGACCACGCTGGCGACGGTGGCTGCGCCCACCACCTCGGTGGCCGAGACCGGGAAAGCAACGCTTGCGTCCGATGCGAGCAGATGCCCGGCGAGCAGCTTCACGATTGCCCAGGCGAGCAGCGCGGCACAGGGCGCAGCGAGCAGTACGAGCAGCACGGGCTGGGCAACGCCTTGCGTGACGACCTGGCGCAGGCTGCGTCCGCGCAACTTCGCCAGCGCGACCTCATGCCCGGTCGCCGCCGCGGTACCGGCGACGACCGCGTACAGAATCACGATGGCGAGCAGTACGAGTTGCACTGTCGAGAGGATCACCAGCGTCCGGGCGAGCGACATCTCCTGCTGCATCGCCTGCAAGATCTCCGGCAACCCGCTCGCAACCGTCGGGATCGACCCGGTGGACTCAGACGACATCTGTGCCGCGGAGTTCTGCAGCTCGCGGATGTGCGCCCTGAGCTGGGGCAGGTCGTCGAGGCGGATGTTGTTGGCCCGCAGCCGCAGGTTCGCGCTGATCGCCTCGGGGACGGTGTGCTGGTGGGCTGCCAATGTTGCGTGGCTGACGAAGAACGCGTCCAGTTGCGGCAGGCGGGTGTCGAAAACCGACGCGGCAGCATTGAGATAGGTCCACGGTGCCCAGTACGCGCCGTTCGGCCGAAGCGGCGCCACGATGCCCACGACGCGGACAGGGATGACCTCGTTCGTCTCGGTCACCTCGGGTTCGAGGACCTGCCCGACCGTGATGTGTTGCTGCTGCGCGGTGCGCTCGGTGACCACGGTGTCTCGTCGGCTCGCGTCCGGCAGGCACGACCCTGAAATCACGTGGACGTGCTGGCACAAGTCGTCGAGAGCAGCGAGTTCGGTGGCGTATTTAGTCAGCCCGCTCCAGTCGACCGGCGCCTGTTCGGAGTACACCGGCCGGTCGAAGAAGCGCGGATTGCTCGCCTGCGTGGCGAGGCTCATGACGGCGACGTGCCAATCGACGTCCGTCAGGCCGACCGTCGTGCTGCGGTCGATCCGCAGGTCACGCTGGGTCTGTGGTGCGGTGAGCAGTCGCTGCGTGAGGACGGTTTCGTCCACGGCATGCAGATAGATCGGACCCACCGCCGCCGCGGTGATGCCGATGAGCGCGACGATGAATACCGTCACGGATGCGGCGCCGCGCCACCGCAGGGCACGCAGGGCCAACCGCAACGAGAGCACGGTCGATCCTGCTCGGCGCACGGCGGGTCGCGTCAAGATCGCCGCTGTAACGTACCTCTAACGAATTGAGTACGGCCTCACGAGTGCGGGGAGATCCTTGTCCAGGCAACACCGCTACACGGCGACCGTCGAATGGACGGGCAATCGCGGTGAGGGCACGGCGAACTACCGGTCCTACGACCGCGACCACGAGATCAGCGCCGAGCACGCCGCGTCGATCCTCGGCTCGGCCGACCCGGCGTTTCGCGGCAATCCCTCGCGATGGAACCCCGAGCAACTTCTCGTCGTTGCCGCCGCGCAGTGCCACATGCTCGCGTACCTGCATCTGGCCACGGAGAACGGCGTCGTCGTCACCGCGTACGTCGATCACCCGACCGCGGTGATGACCGAGGACAACGAGGGCAACGGTCGATTCACCGAAATCGTCCTGCATCCGCTGGTCACCGTGACCGACGCAGCCATGCTCGAGACGGCCGACACCCTGCACGACCGGGCCAACGCGACCTGCTTCATCGCGAACTCGCTGAACCTCCCGGTCGGGCACGAGGCGCGTAGCCGGGTGCGCGAGGCGTGAGGAGCCGATGAGCCAGCCGCTGACCCGCACGGCCGCATCGTCGGCTGTCGAGCAGCTCGGCTGGCGCTACCTGCTCGGGGCGTACGAGACCTCGGTCGTCGTCGCCAACCTCATCGAGGCCGCGCGCGTGGCCGCATGCGCCGTTGCTGCATGCGGGACGGACGCCGACGGTCATTTGCGCGTGGAGCTGCGCACCGACCGGGTCGACCTGACGCTGATGGACGAGGCGTCCTCGGCGGTCATCGCGCGCGACATCGAGCTCGCGTTCGGCATCACTGACGCGGTCCGCGATCTCGGCTTCGACACGACCGCGTCACCCGCCGGCCTGCGTCCGGTGCAAGCGCTCGAGATCGCGATCGACGCGATGGACATTGCCGCGATCCGTCCGTTCTGGAAGGCCGTGTTCGACTACGTCGACGAGCCCGGTAAAGACGGTCCGCAGGATGCGCTGGTCGATGCGCACCGCGCCGGCCCGGCCGTCTGGTTCCAGCAGATGGACCAACCGCGCCCGCAACGGAATCGGATCCACTTCGACATCACCGTCCCGCACGACGAGGCCGACGCGCGCATTGCGGCCGCACTCGCCGCCGGCGGCACGCTCGTGTCAGACGCAGAAGCCCGCTCGTTCTGGATCCTCGCCGATGTCGAGGGCAACGAGGTCTGCGTCTGCACCTGGCAGGACCGCGACTGACCTCCGCGGCCCGCCCGCTTTGCCCCGCTGCCGCCCCGCTTTGCCCCGCTCCCGCCCGCTTTGCCCCGCTCCGACACGCTGAAACCGCGAAATCACCGGCCGCAGCGGGGCAAAGGGAGGCTCAGCGCCGACCTTGTCGGTACGCCGCACGTCATGACGACACGATCAGGGAAAGAGTCCCGTCGTCGTAGTCGGGTTGTTGCCGCAGCGTGCCGAACCGCTTGTCCCAGGCGCCGGTGTCCAGATCGACACGCAGCCGGCTCACACCCTCGTCGATCTCGGCCTCCCTCACGAACGTCCATGCCGATTGCGCGGCGCGGACGGCCGGATCGAGCAATTTCTCGGGCCGTCCGTAGAACGCGTGAATGAAACCGTCGACGCAGTCGAAGGGCACGGCGATCGTGGTCACCGTGCACGGTTCGCCGAGGGCGGACGTGATCGTACGGATGGCCGGGAACCGCAGTCGCTCGGCGGCAAGCACAGCCGGCACGTACTCGCTGACCCACAGCTGCTCTACCCGATCGGGATCTGCAGTGAGTACGACTACCGGCCCGCGGCTGACCCGCCGTAGCTCGCGCAGACCCCGTGCGGCATCGCGCCACTGGTGCACTGTCATTGTCGCCATTGCTGCGTCGAACGAGTCGTCAGGAAACGGCAACGCTTCAGCGGCCGCGGCGATGGCGGGTGTTCGGCGTTGTGCTCGCATCGCCGCTGACGGTTCGATCGCCGTCACCGAGCGGTCGACGGGTTCGTACGACCCTGCGCCCGCACCGACGTTCACGACGGTCTTGGCGGGTCCGAGTGCAGCATGCACCACAGCCGCGATGCGTGGGTCGGTTCGTCGCTGCTGCGCGTACCCGTCTGCGCTCGCGGCGTAGTCGACGTCGCCGATCACAGTCCGACGGTACGCGTCGCGTCGGCTACGTTCGGTGCATGGACGACCGTGCGACCGGCGCAGGCAGCCGAGCGCTGGTGCTCGCCGGCGGCGGCGTCGGCGGCATCGCGTGGCACGTCGGTCTGGCCACCGGACTCGTCGAGCACGGCGTCGATCTCGCCGCTGCGGACGTCGTGATCGGCACGTCGGCCGGCGCGGCGGTCGCGGCGCAGCTGGCCACCGGGCAACTCGACGCTGCCGCGCGCATGCAGCAGGACGAGCACACGAGCGAGTTGTCCGTGCAGTTCGACATCGGCGAGTTCTTCGCATTGATGGGAGAGGTTGCCGAGTCGGCGAGCAGCCGGCAGGAAGCGACCCGGCGCATGGCCAACCTGCCGTTGGTCAACACCGCTGCCACGGCCGAGCAACGCCGGGCCGCGGTCGCGGCGCGCCTACCGGTGCAGGCGTGGCCCGACCGCGATCTGCGACTCGTCGCCGTCGCCCAAGACGACGGACAGCGCGTCGTACTCGACAGGCACAGCGGCGCGAGCCTGGTCGACGCCGTCCTCGCCAGCTGTGCAGTCCCCGGCATGTGGCGACCTGTGTCGATCAACGGCCGTGACTACGTCGACGGCGGCGTGCACTCGCTGTCGAACGCCGATCTCGCCGCCGGCTTCGACCGCATCGTCGTGCTGGTGCCGACGATGCTCGACGCCGAGTTGGCGAAACTCGTCCATGACGAGGCCGAAGCGTTGCAGCCGGGAACGGCGCACGTCATCGGCGCGGACGACGCGTCGGTGGCCGCGATCGGACCGAACCCGCTCGACCCGTCTACCCGGCCGGCGGTGTTCGCCGCCGCACGCGCACAAGCCGCGCACGTTGCGACCGAGCTCGGGCGATTCTGGAACTGACCACTACCGCGCGAGTGTGCGCACTACGACGACCGGGCACGGGCCGTTGCGAACGCAGTACTCGGCGACCGAGCCGAGCAACATCCCAGGAAATGCCGCGCGGCCTCGCGCGCCGACGACGAGCAGCGTCGCGTTCTCCGAGTGCGTGAGCAGGGACGGTCCGGCCGGGCCTTGGACGACGTGTTCGCTGATGTCCAGGTCAGGGAAGTCGGCACGGATCGGTGCGACCGACTCGTGCAACGTGCGCTCGGTGTCCCCGGCCGGGTCGGCGCCCGGCGGCACGCGCGTGACATAGCTCGGCCAACGCCAGCTCGCGATGGCACGCAGCGCTGCACCGGTCAGCTGTGCCTGCCCCGCGGCCCAGCGGAGCGCGTCGTTGCTGCCCTCGGATCCGTCGACGCCGACGACGATGACCGGTTTCGCGGACGTCATCGTTGCGTCTCTTTGTCATCGTCTGCCGGCGGACGCAGCGGGTTGACCTTGAACCAGATGAGGAACAGCACGCCGAGCACCAACATCCCGATTCCCAGCCAGAGGTTGATGTTGATGCCCGCGGCCTTCGCGCGGTTCTTGTCGGACGTGGCGAAGCCCGAGATCGTCAACATCACGCCGTAGACGACGAACAGCCCGCCGATCATCAGCCGGATGTCGAACAGTCGCGCCGCGGCCGAACTCGGTGCGTCGGTCGTCGACGTGTCAGTTGTTTGCTCGCTCATGATGTCCAACCCCTAGACGAACAGCACGGACAGGACGGCGGTGATACCCAGCGAAATCCCGCCGAGCACCTTGGGCGAGGCCCACCACTTCGGTTTCGGCACCGACGCGGGATCCGGCGCGTTCGGATCGGGGATGCCCCAGACCAGACCGGCCAGCTCCTCGCGAGGTTTCGGCTTCGTGACGAGGGTGACGATCACCGTGACGACGGCATCGGCGACAAACGCGACGATCGCTCCGTAGAAGTTCGCCATCTGCGCGTTGATGTCGGAGTGCGAGGTGACCGTGCCGCCTTGGTAGAATTAGCCGATGTCGTACGACGCGAAGTGGAAGATCGCGGCGCCGAGCGTTCCGGCGGCGAGACCGGCCACTCCCGACCACGCTGTCGCTCGTTTCCAGAACATCGCGATGATGAAGGTCGCGAACAATGGCGCATTGAAGAATCCGAACAGCAGCTGGATGTAGTTCATGATGTTCGTGTAGCCCTGCGCGATGAACGCCGTCCCGATCCCGATTGCGATGCCGACGACAGTCACTACGCGCCCGACGTTGAGGTAGTACGAGTCGCGTCGGTTCTTGGCGATGTAGGTCTGCCAGATGTCATACGTGACACCGTGTTGAACGAGCTGACGTTCGCCGCCATGCCGGCCATGAACGCTGCGAGCAGACCGGCGAGCGCAATGCCCAGCGTCCCGTTCGGCAGGTACTTGTTCATCAGCAACGGGATCGCGTCGTTGTAGGTCGCATTCGCCGATACGCCGAACTTCGGGATCACGGCCACCGCAATCAGTCCCGGGATGATCGTGAGTCCAGGGATGAAGATCTTCGGGAACGACCCGATCAACGGCGTGCGCTGCGCCGCGGACAGATCCTTCGCCGACAACGCACGCTGCACCTCGGCGAAGTTGGTCGTCCAGTACCCGAAGCTGAGGACGAATCCGAGGCCCATGATGACGCCGATCCAGTCACCCAACGGGTTCGACCACGTACCGACATGCGTGCCGGACCAGCTGTTGAAGAATTCAGGTTTGTCGATCTTCGCCTGCAGCCCGGACCACCCGCCGACGTCCTTCAGGCCGATGATCACCAGCGGCACCAGCCCGGCGATGATCACGAAGAACTGCAGCACCTCGTTGTAGATAGCGCCGGACACCCCACCGAGCGTGATGTACGCGAGCACGAACGCTGCGGACACGACGATCGACACCCAGATCGGCCAGCCGATGAGCGCGTTGATGACCAGCGCGAGCGCGAACAGGTTGACGCCGGCGATGAGCACCGCTGCGGCTGCGAACGAGATGGCGTTGAACAGGTGGGTCGATCGGTTGAAGCGGCGTAGCAAGAACTCCGGAACGCTGCGCACCTTCGAGCCGTAGTAGAACGGCATCATCACAACGCCGAGGAACACCATGGCCGGTACGGCGCCGATCCAGTAGAAGTGCACCGTCGAGATGCCGTACTGCGCGCCGTTGGCGGCCATGCCGAGGATCTCGATCGCGCCGAGGTTTGCCGAGACGAAGGCGAGCCCGGTGACCCACGCGGCAGCGATCGACCGGACAGCAGGAGTCTCGCTGGTCGCGACCGCGCGCCGCGCCAGGACGCCGATCGTGATGACGAGCGCGAAGTAGATCCCGAGGATCACGTAGTCGAAAAAGTTGACATCAAGTCGAGCACAGGTCGCACACCTTTCGAAAGCATGCGACGTCTAACGCCGCGCGAACACCGACACGGACACAAACTCGCCGGCGTCTTCACTTTCGACTCCTGCTCCTATTCCCAACGAGGGGTGAAGAATCACGGAGGGTCGCGGCAGCATCGTTCCGAGATCATCTTTCGCTGAATTTCGGATGTGCCTTCGAAGATGTGGTCAGCCGCGCGTCGCGCCAGTAGCGCTCGACGGCGCGCTGGGTCGTGTATCCGTCGCCGCCGTGGAACCGCATCGCGTGAGTCGTCACGTCTGCTGCCATCTCGGTCGCGCGCAGCTTCGCCATCGAGGCGAGCCGCGTCGTGTCGAATTGTCCGACGTCGATCAGGTGTGCTCCCGGGCGAACAGCGCGCGGCCTGCTGGACGCGCTCGCCATGTCGGCGAACGCGAATCCAGCGCTCGGAAGTTGCGATCGGATGAACGTGTTCTCACGTTCCGGCAGGTTCCCGTGCTGTCCTCGACTGCTGCCCTCGCGATCCGACACCGCGTCCCGTGTGCACGCGAGCGAGATCGAGCCATGCGCCGAGGTCGGAGAAGCTGCTGTCGTCGCCAGGCCGGTCGGCTTGTTCGTCACGGGACGCGGACGCCGTCGAAGACGAGGTCCATGTCAGGAGCCGTGGGAACTGATCCGTCGATCGGCGTGCCGTCGAGCCGCCGGAAAATGGCCGCGCTTCTTCTCGACGAGCAACGTTCTGCAGGCCGGCCGACCGCGGTTCGTCGTCATCAGGTTCGGGTACGCACGAGCACCTGGATGAAGTCGGCTGCCTCGGCGTTGCCGCACCAGCGCTTGTGGCAGGTGATCACCTACTGTCGCCGTCGCGCACGGCGCGCTCCGCACACCGGCCAGGTCGGAGCCGGCGTCGGGTTCGGACAGCGCGATAGCGCCGATCCATTGCCGCGCGCGGACCGTTCGAGCACTCGCTGCGCGCGTCGTCGGACGGCCCGTCCCGAGACCCTGCGCCGCGCGATGATGCTGGCGACGCTCATCCACGCGCAGGCGAGTTCCTCGCGACATGCAGTACTCGAACGCGCCGAGGCCCAATCCGCTGCTCGCGAGGGATCGTGATGCCGAAGTAGCCGAATTCGCGATGCGCGCGAGCAGCGACTCGGGATCAGCCCCTTCTTCGGATCGAGTCGTTCGCGATCGGAAGCACCTTGTCGCGGCGAAAGCGCGCGCCTGCTCGAGCAGAGCCTGGCGTTGCTCGGTGTGCCACGGCGGCAGCAATTCCGGTGGCGCCGGGCTCTTCGCGACGTCCGCCGATCGCTCATCGATCTGCTCCCGGACCGCTCGCTTCGCTCGGCCCGCTTCCAGCTCGATCCGCTCCTCCGTCGCGGGCTGTGCTTTCTGCTCTTCGCGCGAGCGCTCATCGGCTCACCGTAGCGATCACGGTCGGATGAGTCGCAGGGCCGCCGGCCTGATCCGTGCAGTGGCCGGCACGAAGTGAGTTCCTCACCGTCGCCGCACACCGGGACTTCGCGGTCGGCGGCGATGGTGACCTCGCGGGCCTGCTGCACCGACACCTCGGGACGGGTGATGTGCGTGCCGCGCTGCGCATCACGCATGAACGATGCGATTGCGCGCTTGGACCGTTGCGCACGACAAGACGTCCAGCAGCCCGTCGTCCACGCGGGCGGACGGAACGATGTTGAGCCCGTGGCCGTACGCGCCGGAGTGCCGATCACGACCATGTGCGCGTCGACGGTCGTCGTGGTGCCGTCGATGGTGAGCGTGAATCTCGGCGCGCGCCACGTGAGGATCGCGCGGACCGGCGCGAGGCGGTACACAAGCTTCGCGGGCAGTCGACGGTTGTTGTTGATGATCGCGTTCGAGACGGAGTCGATGCCGCAGTAGACGTTGCCGATGACCACGGTGTCGCCGAGGGTGATCACGTCGAACGGCGCGTCCCTGCCCGCGAGGAGCAGGTCGGCAAGCCCGGGGACGTCGGACGGGAATGCGAGCGACCGGGCGAGGTCGTTGCCCCGACCGGCCGGCACGATGCCCATGACCCTGTCGGCCGCGGACACCCCTTCGGCGACATCGCGCACGAGCCCGTCGCCGCCGACCGCAACGACGACCCGTCCCTCGGCAGCTGCTGCCCGGGCAGCGTCCACCCCGTGCGCCTGGCTGCGGGTCAACTCGACGCGGACGTCGGCACCGGCGGCGCTGATGCGCGCGGCGAGCGGAGCCCACTTCTGCGGCGCGCCCGCCGCCGGAAATCGGACTCACCAACGCGGTGAAGCTGCGCACGTCAGCCCACCAGCACGCCGGGGTTCATGATCCCTTCCGGATCGACCGACGCCTTGACTGCGCGCAGCATGCCGAGTGCGAGCGGACCGATCTCCTCCTGGTACGTGGCGCGATGATCGGTGCCGACGCCGTGGTGATGCGTGATGGTCGCTCCCGCGGCGCGGATCGCTGCGTTCGCCGCGGTTTTGGCCCGCTGCCACTGGGCGAGCGGGTCGTCGGCCTGGGCGCACAGGACGGTGAAGTACAGCGACGCGCCCGTCTCGTAGACGTGCGAGATGTGGCACAGCACCACCGGTGGCGTGCCCTGCGCGGTGAGGGCGTCGGTGATCGCAGTGGTGACGGCGGCGCGCAGGTCGCCCAAGTGCGACCAGAACGTTGCGGTCTCGAGCGTCTCGACGAACGCGCCCGCATCGAGCAGCGGGTCGCGCAGGTACGGCGCGCGGTAGCGACCGGTGCGCCACGCCTCGCCGGGCTCGGTGCCCAGCGGCGTGCCGCCGGCCTCGGTCAGCGCTGCGAAGCACGCTGCGCGGCGCGCCGCGACGTCGTCGGCAGTGCCCTCGAAACCGGTGACGGCGAGGCAGCCGCCCGGCCCGCCGCCGAGCACGTTCGGGTCGGCGAGGTTGATCGCCGTCTCGGCCTCGTCCGACAGGCGCAGGACGGTCGGCAACGGTCCGTCCTGGACGAGGCGGCGCAGCGCGGCTGCGCCGGCGGCGAAGTCGGCGAAGCGCCAGCCTTCGAATTCACGCACTTGCGGACGGGGACGGATCCGCACCGTGACCGACGTGATCACGCCGAGCGTGCCCTCCGAGCCGAGGATCAGCTGGCGCAGGTCGGGCCCGGCGGCAGACATGGGTGCTGTGCCGAGGCGGACGGTGCCCCGCGGCGTCGCGAGTTCGAGGCCGACGACCATCTCGTCGAAGCGGCCGAAGCCCGCCGACGACTGGCCGGCCGAGCGCGCCGCCGCGTAGCCGCCGATGCTCGCGCCCTCGTACGACTGGGGAAAGTGCCCGAGCGTGTAGCCCGCCTCGTTCAGCAAGGCCTCGGCACGCGTGCCACGAAGCCCCGCGCCGAGCGTGACGGTGCGCGAGATCTCGTCCAGGTCGGAAACGCTGTCGAGGCGACGCACGTCGAGGGCGACGACGCCCGCGAAGCCCTCGCGAGCCGGCGCCAGACCGCCGACGACCGATGTGCCGCCGGCGAACGGGACGACGGCGACGCGGTGCCGCGAACCGGCCTCGAGCACCGCGACGACCTCGTCGTGCGTGCCCGGGAAGACGACTGCGTCCGGCGCATCAGAAGCGTCGCCGCTGCGGAGCTTGAGCAGGTCGGGGGTCGACCAGCCCCGGGTGTGCAGCACGCGCACCTCGGCATCGGTGCGGACGTGCTCGGCACCGACCGCGTCGACGAGCGCAGCGACAGCGTCGGCCGGTAGCGAGCTGTCCGGCAGGGCCGCGGAGCCGGGGTCGACCGGTGCCGCCGCAGGTTTGACGCCCAGTGCAGAAAGCGCTGCACCGGCTGCTTCGGGAAGCTCGACATCGTCGGCGCCCCATCGATAAGGACGCATCTCGACGACCGGAAGCTGGGACTCAGTCACTGATACACTGTGACACGTGATGTCGCAGTATCGCAATACCGCGATCCCCGAGGAACGTATCCTCGACGCTGCCTACGAGCTCGTCCTAGCCGTCGGGATGCGCCGGGTGAACATGGCCGAGCTTGCTCGCGCCGCCGACGTCTCTCGCGCCACCTTGTACCGCCGCTTCCCGAATGTCGACGCTGTCGTGGCTGCGCTCACGACTCGCGAGCTCGCCGCGATCAGCGTGGCCGCGTTCGCCCGTCCCGGCAAGGATGCGCGTAGCTCGGTCGTCGCAGGCATTGTGGCGACCGTGCGCGCTGTTCGGGAGCACCCACTCACGCGCAAGATCCTCGACGTCGACCCGGAGTTCCTGCTGCCCTATCTGCTGCACCGGCGCGGGACGAGTACGGACGCGCAACTCGATCTGCTCGCGGCGGCCCTGCGTGGCAACGACGGCTCGATCCGGCGAGGGAACCGCACCGCGCAGGCGCGCGCCCTGTGGCTGGCCGCGTGGTCGTTCGCGCTCACCGGTCCCGTCCTCGCCGACGAGAGTGTCGGCATGGACGCCCTCGATCGTGAGCTGCGCGCGATGCTCGATCGGTATCTCGCGCCATGACCGCGGCCTCAAGCGCGCTCAACGCAGCGCGCCGCGAACGTGAACTCGACGAACTCGCGCACGGCGGTGCACCAGTGGATGTCCTCGTCATCGGCGGCGGAGTGACCGGCGTGGGCGTGGCCCTCGACGCGGCCTCGCGCGGGCTGTCCGTCGTCCTCGTCGAGAAACACGACCTCGCGTTCGGCACGAGCCGGTGGAGCTCGAAGCTCGTTCACGGCGGGCTGCGCTACCTCGCCTCCGGCGCCGTCGGCATCGCCCACGAGAGCGCGGTCGAACGCGGCATCCTGATGACTCGGACGGCACCGCACCTGGTGCGAGCCATGCCGCAGCTCGTCCCGCTGCTTCCCGAGCTCTCGCACGCGAATGCCGTCCTCGTGCGCGCCGGGTTCGCGGCCGGGGACGCATTGCGCGTTGCAGCTCGCACGCCGGCCCGCGTGCTGCCCCGCTCGCGCACCGTCCGCCCGTCCACCGTCGTCGAGCACGTTCCCACCGTGCGCACCGATGGCCTGCGCGGTGGACTGCTCGCCTACGACGGGCAACTCGCCGACGACGCCAGGCTCGTCGTCGCCATCGCGCGCACGGCCGCGCTGCACGGCGCGCGGGTGCTCACGCACTGTGCGGCCGAGCAAGTGACCGGCAACGGTGCCGTGCTGCGCGACACGCTGACCGATGCCACGTTCGGTCTCGATGCCCGCATGGTCGTCAACGCAACGGGAGTCTGGGCCGGATCGATCGCACCCGGCATCACCCTGCGTCCGAGCCGCGGCACCCATCTGGTCGTGAGCCAGGAGCACTTCGGCGGACTCGCGGCCGGGCTCACCGTGCCCGTGGCCGGGACGATCAACCGGTTCGTGTTCGCCCTGCCCGCGCCCGATCACCGGGTGTACATCGGTCTCACCGACGAGGACGCGCCGGGCGAGATCCCGGACGTCCCGAGCGCGACCGACGCCGAGATCGACTTCCTGCTCGACACGATCAACTCCGCGCTGCGCGAGCCGCTGACCCGCTCGGAGCTGCTCGGCACGTACTCAGGACTCCGGCCACTGCTCGACACCGGCGGCTCGAGCACCGCCGACATCTCACGCAAGCACGCCGTGCTCACCGCGGCGGACGGGCTGGTCACGGTCGTCGGCGGCAAGCTCACCACCTACCGCCGCATGGCCGAGGACGCGTTGGACGCAGCGCTCGCCGCCAGCGGCGCGACGGCCGGCAAGTGCATGACCGCGCAACTCCCGCTCGTCGGCGCGGGCACCACGTCAGAGGGACTGCCGACACACATCGTCCGGCGCTACGGCACCGAGGCGGGCGCCGTTGTCGCCGCGGCGCGTGGCGACGCCGCGCTGCTCGCACCGGTCGCCGAGGGCGTCGACACGACCGCCGCCGAGTTCCGATTCGCTGTCAGCCACGAACTCGCGCTCGACGAGACCGACCTGCTCGAACGGCGCACCCGCATCGCTCTCGATCCGATCGCAGCCGACCAGGCCCGCCACGCGGCAACTGCCGCGCTGCATGATTGACGGGTGCAGCTCGACATCACGACCGAGGTCGGCCGAGCCGAGGCCGTGTCGCTCTACGACGCGGTCGGCTGGACGGCCTACACCCGCGATCCGGACGCCCTGACCCGCGCGATCGCCGCATCACATCTCGTCGTCACCGCTCGCGATGACGACGCGTCGCTGGTCGGCCTCGCGCGCACGATCTCGGACGGCGTCACCATCTGTTACGTGCAAGATCTGCTGGTGCGGCCCGCTCATCAGCGCACCGGGCTCGGACGCGCGTTGCTCGATCGGGTGCTGCACGAGTATCGCGCGGTGCGCCAACTCGTCCTCATGACCGACCACGACGGGCCGCGTGATTTCTACAGCGCGGCCGGGCTCGTCCCGTTCGCAGAACTCGGCGTCGTCGGGTTCGCTCGTCCATGATCTGCCACTTCCAGTTCTAGCAGACTTCGGGTGACCTCATGAGGGCCGCGATTTCGGCCTACGGTGACGACCTCGATCGCCGACGATGAGGTGACCTGCCCTGACCACGAGCACTTTTGCCCTGCCCGACCGTCTAGCCGCCAAAGCCGACCCGGCGCTGATCGCCGGCGACGAGCAGCACTTCGCCGCGATCGCTGCGGCCCTCGAGCAGACCATCACCGAACTGTCCGCTCGGCTCGACACCGAACGCAGAGCGCCCGGCCGCGGCGGACAGGGGGCACTCGACCGCGACCAGGAGATCCACCGGCTGAGCAGTCGGCTGCGGGCACTGCGCCGGTTCGGGCTCGACCTGTGTCTCGGTCACATGGTGCGCGCGGATGAAGAGCCGGTCTACGTGGGCCGGCTCGGGCTCGCCGACAGCGACGGACACCGCCTGCTGATCGACTGGCGCTCGCCGGCCGCCGAGGCGTTCTTCGCAGCGACCCACGCCAACCCGCTCGGCCTGACCAGCCGCCGCCGGTACCGCTGGAGCGAGGGACGCATCACCGACTACTGGGACGAGGTGTTCACCGCCGAGGGTCTCGACGGGCGTGCCGCGCTGGACGACCAATCGGCGTTCATCGCGAGCCTCGGCAGCAGTCGCTCACCGCAGATGCGCGACGTCCTCGCCACGATCGCTTCCGATCAGGACGCGATCATCCGCGCCGGCTCGCCCGGTGCCCTCGTGGTCGACGGCGGGCCGGGCACCGGCAAGACCGTGGTCGCACTGCACCGGGCTGCCTACCTGCTCTACTCCGACCCGCGCCTGGGTCATCGTCGCGGCGGCGTCCTGTTCATCGGGCCGCACCAGCCCTACCTCACCTATGTCGCCGATGTGCTGCCCAGCCTCGGCGAGGAGGGCGTGCAGACCTGCACCCTGCGTGACCTCGTCCCCGAAGGCGCGGCCGCGCACGAGGAGTCCGACGTAGGCGTCGCAAGGCTGAAGTCCTCGGCCGAGTTGGTCGGCGCGATCGAGGCGGCCGTGGCGTTCTACGAGGAGCCGCCGACCGCACCGCTGACGATGAAGGTCAACGAGTCCGAGGTCCGGGTCACCGCGGCCGACTGGGCCGAAGCCTTCGACGCGCGTGCCTCCGGAACAGCGCACAACGACGCGCGCGAAGTCGTCTGGGACGAGCTGCTCACGATCCTCGTCGACAAGTACGGCACGGACGAGGCGTCCGACAGCTTGCTGCGACGCGCGCTGTCGGGCCATCGCGAATTGCAGTCGGCGTTCAACCGAGCGTGGCCGCTGTTGTCCCATACCGATCTCGTCGGGGACCTGTGGTCCGTGCCGGCCTACCTGCGCAAGTGCGCGCCGTGGCTTCGTCCGGACGAGGTGGGCGCGTTGCAGCGAGCCGACGCGATGGCCTGGACGGTCGCTGACCTCCCGCTGCTCGACGCCGCTCGGCTGCGCCTCGGCGACCCGGGCGCCGCGCGCCGCGCTCGCGAGCATGCCGTGGCGCTTGCCGCCGAGCAGGACCAGATGGCCAGCGTGGTCGACGACCTGATCGCGGGCGACGACTCGGAACTGCTCGTGATGTCGATGCTGCGCGGCGACGATCTGCGCAATGCCCTCGCCGACGCGACCGGGCTGACCAGTCGTGACCCCGAGGTGCTCGCCGGCCCCTTCGCCCACGTCATCGTCGACGAGGCACAGGAGCTCACCGACGCCGAATGGCAGATGCTCTTGCTGCGCTGCCCGTCGCGCAGCTTCACCGTCGTCGGTGATCGCGCCCAGGCGCGGCACGGGTTCACGCAGTCCTGGCAGGAACGACTCAAGCGCATCGGCTTCGACCGCATCGACCTCGCCACGCTGTCCATCAACTACCGCACGCCCGCTGAGGTGATGACCGAGGCCGAGCCGGTCATCCGCGCGGTGCTGCCCGACGCCAACGTCCCGACATCGATCCGCAGCACCGGCGTGGCCGTCGTGCACGGTGCGGTCGCCGACCGCGACACCGTCATCGACACGTGGGTCGCCACGCACGCCGACGGAGTCGCCGCCGTCATCGGCGACCCGACGTTCGTGGCGACATCCCGAGTCCGTTCGCTGACGCCGGAACTGGCCAAGGGCCTCGAATTCGACCTCGTCGTGCTGGTCGATCCGCAGGCGTTCGGCGTTGGCATCGAGGGTGCGGTCGACCGGTACGTCGCAATGACGCGCGCGACGCAGCAACTCGTCATCCTCGAGTGATGTCGAAGACACGAGCGGCGGGCTGGTAGTCGCGGGGATTAGCTTCGAGCGATGAGCGACGCCGTGACCAGCGACCGTCGGGTGCTGGTGTGGGTGATCGTCTCGGTCGGCCTCGTGCTCGCGGTGGTCGGCAGTCTCGGCGCGCCGCTGATCACCGCGGTCGCCGTGCACTACAACGTGTCGCTGGCCGCGTCGCAGTGGACGCTGACGATCGCGATGCTGTCCGGCGCCGTCGCCACGCCGGTGCTCGGGCGGCTCGGCTCCGGGCCGCGGCGGCGCACGGTGGTGCTCGCAACCCTGGCCGTCGTCGTCGCCGGCAGCGTGCTCACCGTCCTGCCCCTCCCGTTCGCAGTGCTGCTGATCGGCCGCGCGGCCCAGGGCGTCGGCGGCGGACTCATCGCGCTGATGATGGCCACTGCCCGCGACCATCTCGGCGAGCATCGCTCGGCGAGCACGATCGCGCTGCTGTCGGTGGCGTCGACGGCCGGCATCGGCGTCGGGTATCCGCTGGCCGGTCTGCTGACCGACCTCGCCGGCATCCGTGCGGCGTACGGGCTCGGTGTCGTGCTGACGGCCGCCGCGCTGGTCGCTGCCGCGCTCGTGCTGCCGAAGGCCCCGCCGCGCGAGGCTGCTCGCGTCGATATCCCCGGCGCCGTACTGCTCGGGGTCGCCCTGCTGGCGCTGCTGATCGTGATCAGTCAGATCAACATCTGGCGCGACCACGCCGGCCTCGCGATCGCCGTGCTGGCCGCGGCGGTGGGGTTGCTCGTGGCGTGGACGGCCTTCGAACTGCGTCTCGACCGGCCGCTGGTCGACATCCGGCTGCTGCGCCACCCGTCGGTCGCTGCGGCGAACCTGGTGATGCTCACCGGTGGCATCGGCATGTACCTGCTCTTCAGCCTGATCACCCGCTACGTGCAGACGCCGGCGCAGGTCGGCTACGGCTTCGGCCTCGACACCCTGCAGGCGGGGCTCGTCCTCGTCCCGTTCTCGGTACTCGGGTTCGCCGCGGGCAAGCTTGTTCCGTCGCTGCGCATGCGGTTTTGCCCGCGAGTGCTGCTCGGTACGAGCATCGCCGTCGTCCTCGCTGCGTTCGTGCTGTTCGGTGTGACCCGCACGCACTTGGCCGGACCGCTGTGCGCGATGGGCGTGCTCGGGTTCGGCGTCGGCGCGTTCTCTGCCGCCATGCCCGCCGTCATCCTCGCCGCCACCCCGAAGGACGAGACCGCGAGCGCGATGAGCGTCAACGCCGTCGTGCGCGCCGTCGGGTTCGCGACCGGCAGTGCCCTCAGCGGGCTCGTGCTCGCCGGCTACACCACCGACGTCTTTCCGACCACATCCGGCTACACCGCCGCCGCCTGGGTCGGCATCGCCACCACGGCCGCGACGCTGCTCATCGTTGCGCTGCTCCGCCCGACCCGTTCGGCGCCGGCCGGAACGCCCTGATCACCCGGCGGCGCTGGTCGAAATACCACCAATCGCCTGGTTTATCACGCATCATTCGACACATTGGCGGCACGGAGCCTCGCGTGGTGGTTCACTGATCACGTATAGGGAGGCCGATATGTCAACGGTCCTGCTCGTTGTAGCCATCGTGCTGTGCCTGGGCGGATTTGTCGTATTGGGTTTGTGGATGCGCCGGTCCGAGCGAGAGATCGACTATGTCGCGCTCGACGCCGAGTCGCGGCAGACCGACGGCCAGCGTCACTTCAACCAGGTCGGCATCGGGATCGCGTCGAACATCCCGACGAGCTTCGGACCGTAGCCGAACCGTCACTGCGTCGCAGCGCTCACCGACCGGCGAGCCGGGGGCCTCAGTTCGGCATGTCCACGAAGCGGCTGTAACGGCCCTGGAACGCGACAGCACACGTCGCGGTCGGACCATTGCGGTGCTTGGCCAGGATCAGGTCGGCCTCGCCGGCACGCTCGGTCTCGGGCTCGTACAGGTCGGGACGGTGCACGAGCAGCACGACGTCGGAGTCCTGCTCGATCGAGCCGGACTCGCGCAGGTCGGACAGCATCGGTTTCTTGTCTGTGCGCTGCTCCGGACCGCGGTTGAGCTGCGAGAGCACGACCACGGGTACCTCGAGCTCTTTCGCGAGCAGCTTGGTCGCACGGGAGAACTCGCTGACCTCTTGCTGGCGGGACTCGACCCGCTTGCCGCTGGTCATCAGCTGCAGGTAGTCGATCACGACCATCTGCAGGTCGTGGCGCTGCTTGGAGCCGCCGCGCCTTCGCGCGGATCTCCATCATCGTCAGGTTCGGGCTGTCGTCGATGAACAGCGGGGCCTCGGCCAGCTCGCTCGACCGGCGCGCGAGACGGGTCCAGTCCTGATCGCTCATGTGCCCCGAGCGCATGCTCGCCAGCGACACCGTCGCCTCTGCGGAGAACATCCGCATCATGATCTCGATCTTGCTCATTTCGAGTGAGAAGATGACCGTCGACTTACCGCTCTTGACCGCTGCCGAGCGGGCCATGTCGAGCGCGAGCGTCGACTTGCCCGAGCCGGGACGGCCGGCCACGGTGATCATCTGCCCGGG
>CAVWSE010000024.1:0-100000 GCA_963757455.1 uncultured Actinomycetota bacterium | reverse complement strand
TATCCACGATGCCGCTGACACCGCCTACGGCGGTGTGGCCGCGAAGTTCTGGATCGCGGCGATGCAGTCCCAGCTCAGCCACGACCAGAAGCTTCGAGGCGGGTGGACGTGGCCGTCCCCGGATTCCGTCAATGGTGACCCGGTGCCGTCGGTGATCGGTCTGAGCACGACCGACGCGCGCAAGCAGCTCAAGCGCGACGGCTACAAGATGGCGCTGCTCGGCGGCAATGCCGGCATCCAGTGCGACAACACCGGGCACCTGCCTATCGGCGAGATCGCCTACTCCGGCCCGTCGATCGCGCCGCGCGGCGCCACGATCACCGTCTGTCCGTCGTCCGGCGTGAAGCAGGATCTGTGGGTTTACATCCCGCCGCCACCGCCGCCGGTGACCCACCACCCGTCCCCGGGTAACAGCGGCAGCGGTACTCCCGGCAGCGGCGGAGGCGGCTCGACCCCCGCCGGTGGTGGCGGCACGACGCCGGCGCCTCCGGGTGGCGGTGGCGGCACGACCCCGGCGCCGCCGGGCAACGGCGGCGGGAACGGCGGCGGCAACGGCACGGCGGCGGGCACGGCGGCGGCTAGCCACCGCCCAGTTCGCTAACTGCTCAGCTGGCGGCGCACCTCGTCGCTGACCCGCTTGCCGTCGGCGCGCCCGGCGATCTTCGGCTGCACCACCTTCATGACCGCACCCATCTGGTTCGGCGCGCTCGCGCCCGATCGGCGATCGCCGCACGCACCAAGTCGGCGAGCTCGTCATCGCCGAGCTGGGCCGGCAGGTAGCGGTCGAGCACCGTGCCCTCGGCGCGTTCACGCTCGGCAAGCTCGGGACGGGCGGCGCCGTCGAAGGCCTCGGCCGCCTCGCGACGCTTCTTCGCCTCCTTGGCCAGCACCCGCAGCACCTCCTCGTCGGACAGCTCGCGGGCCGTCTTGCCGGCGACCTCCTCGGTGGTGACCGCGGTCAGCGCCATGCGCAGGGTGGCGGTGGTCAGCTCGTCCCGGGCCTTCATGGCGGTGTTCAGGTCGGCCTGGAGCTGAGACTTGAGTGCGGGCATGCCTGCGACGCTACCGGCGGCACGCAAGCCCGATCCGTAGGGTGAACGAATGCTCAGGACGCTCGCGGCCACCGCAGCTGCGGGCCTGTTCTACGGCGCGGTGATCGAGCGGAACTGGTTCACGCTGCGCCGCTTCGAGATCCCGGTGCTCGCGCCGGGCACCGAACCGATCCGGCTGCTGCACGTGTCGGACCTGCACATCACGCCGCCACAGCGGCGCAAGCACGCGTGGATCGGCGGCCTGGCCGCGCTGCAGCCCGACGTCATCATCAACACCGGCGACACGTTGTCGGCGCGCGACGGCATCCCGGCGGTGATGCGCGCGCTCGCCCCGCTCTACGGCTTTCCGGGCGCGTTCGTTCCCGGCAACAACGACTACTACGTCCCGACGGCGAAGAACCCGATCAAGTACTTCCAGAAGAGCATCCCGCAGCCGAAGGGCCAGCCGCTGCCGTGGCCGCAGATGGCACGGGCGATGAGCTCGGCGGGCTGGCTCGACCTGACCCACCGCCGCGAGCAGATCACCGTGCGGTCGGCCCCGATTGCGCTCGCCGGCACGGACGACCCGCACCTGCTCAAGGCGCGCTACGAGTTGATCGCGGGGCCGGCCGATCGGCAGGCGGTGGTGCGCATCGGCGTCATCCACTCCCCCGAGCCGTACCTGCTGCAGGCCTTCGCCGACGACGGCTACGACCTGGTGCTCGCCGGACACACGCACGGCGGCCAGGTGCGCGTGCCGTTCGGTCCGGCGATCGTCACGAACTGCGGCATCGACGTGCGTCGCGCGCGGTGGCTGCACCGCTGGGACGAGCGGATGTGGTTCCACGTCTGCGCCGGTCTGGGCACCAACCCGTTCATGCCGGTGCGCTTCGCCTGCCGCCCCGAAGCGTCGCTGCTCACCCTCGTCCCACGCTCAGTGGCGCGGTAAATCCGACGTCGGTGGTTCGGTATGCTGGGCCGGTTGTTCCCACCGGGGTGTGGCGCAGCTTGGTAGCGCGCTTCGTTCGGGACGAAGAAGTCGCAGGTTCAAATCCTGTCACCCCGACGCAGACCGAGCGGAGAGGGAGCTTGCTCACTCTGCCGAGGTCAAGGAGGGGGTCGGAAGCGCGAAGCGCCGAACACCCCGACGAAGGTCGAGCGCACGGATGATCGTTGATCGACTCCGGCGCACTCGCCTCACCCGACCCGAGGCCATCTGTCTCGGTGTGCTGATCGTTTCCGTCGGCTACCTGCTGGTGCACCGGATCTTCATCTCACCGGCAAGCTATTTCGATCTGCAGGTGTACCGCGCCGAAGGCGGCGTCATCCGGACCGGCGGCGACCTGTACGCGCGAATCCAGGCCTACAACGTCGATGCCACCTACCCGCCTTTCGCAGCGACGTGTTTCGTAGTTCTCGCGCTGTTCTCCATTCCGACGGTCGAGATCGCGGTCTTCGCGCTCAATCTCGTACTGGTTGCCTATGTGGTGCGGTGCAGCCTCGAACTCGCCGACGTTCCCGTCAGGCACAGACGTGCCGCGACGATGCTCGGCTGCGCGGTCGCGCTCTGGGCAGAACCGGTGTTCACCACAATGGGATACGGGCAGATCAACCTGGTCATCCTGAGCCTTGTGTTGCGTGACTTCCGGCCAGGCAACGGCGTCCGGTTGCGCGGCATCGGCGTCGGTATTGCAACGAGCCTGAAGGTCACGCCAGGAATCTTCGTCATCTATCTGCTGTGCACGCGTCGCTTCAAACAGGCATTTGTTTCCGTGGGCACATTCGCCGTCTGCATCGCCGTTTCGCTGGTCGTGGACGCACGGGCAACATGGCATTTCTGGACCGAGGACCTGTTCCAGTCCAGCCGGGTCGGCCGCCTGGAGAATGCGATCAATCAGAGCATCCGCGGGCTGGCAACGCGGATCACTCACTCCCTGGCGCAAACACCGACCGCAACGGCAATAACCGCAGTGGTCGCCGTTGCCGGAATCGTGATCGCCGTTCAGGCCTACCGCCGGATCGGCGACGGGTGGGGCCTCTGCGCCACCGCTGTGACCGGCTTTCTGGTCTCACCGATCGCCTGGAGCCACCACTGGGTCTGGTGCATTCCCCTGGTGATCGTTTCCTGGCAGAAATTGCGAGCCCTGGCGATCGCGGGATTGATCGTCTTCACCTCGTTCGCGGTCTGGTACATACCGCACACCGATCACCGCGAATTGCATCTGTCAGTCGTCCAGATCGTCGCGTCGGGCTGGTACGTCTACTTCGGGACGGCCTTCCTCGCGGCTGCTGCCGTCCTCAGCCGCCCTCGATCAGCACCAGATGCGGCGGTTGACCGGGCTCGGGTTCAACGCGCGCCAGGGCCGAGCGCAGCATCCGACGGATACCCAGCAGCACGTCGCGGGTGACGTCCGTGTCGTCGGACTCGCAGGCGTCGGTGAGGGTCATCTGGAGTTGGACGAGGCGCACGGCGACGGAGTAGATCGCCATCGCCTCGGCGGGCGAGGGCGGCGGCAGGTGAGCACCGTCAACGGTGTATGAATTCAGCTGACTGAGCAGGAATGACAGCTCAGCCGTCCCGGTTTCCGTGCCGATCTGAACCAATCGGATCACCGTTCCTCGCGCTCGGATCGCCCCGCATTGTTGGACCCCCGACTGCGTGGTGAACCTATCGTAGAACTTGATCTCACGCCGAGTAAACGTGAACATCCAGGTTTCTCGAGGCCAAGACCCCGATTACTGCTGGTTTGCCCCGTTATGCGCGCCGGGATCGCCCGGTCAGCAGCACCGAACCGACCAGCCGCAGGCGCATCCGGCGCAGTTTCACGGCCAGGTCGCGCGCCGCAGCCCCGCGCATCCGCCTCGACCCGACGCTCACGAGCAAGGCGTTTCCGGCAGCCATCACGCAGGCGTCGTCCGATTCGGACAGCGGCGAGCTGTGGATCAGGATGACGTCGACTTCCTTGTCGATCTGCGCAATCGCACGGTGGAACCGGAGCTCGACCAGGGTGGCCGCCGAGGCGCCACCGAGATTCCCGACCGGCAGCACGCTCACGCCCGAGACCGGCGTCGGACGCACCGCGTCCCGCAACTCGACGTTGCCGCGTAACACGTCGGCCAGCCCCGGCCCCTTGCTCTTGAACGCCGGGTGCGGCTGCGAAGCTGCGAAGTCGGCATCGACGACGAGCACACGGTGCTCGACCTGCGCCAACGACGTCGCCAGGGCCATCGTCGCCCAGGCAGACGCGTCGTCGCGCTGCGCCGGGGCAGCCACGACAAGACACGTCGGGGCGTCACTGGTCGCGAACTCGAGCCCGACCCGCAACGCCCGGAACTCGGCCGCGTTCGGGCCGGTCTGTGTTTCGGTGGGGATCCCGCTCGGGTCGCCGGGACGCGTAACAGTAGCGAGTACCGGCGCACCGGTGAGGTTGCCCAACTGCCGCGCATCCTCGACCCGCCCGGAGCGCCACTCGCGCAGCAGCGCGGCGGCAACCGCGGCCAGCAACGCGACCAGGATGGCGACGATGACTATGAGCGCGACGTCGGGCGAGCTGAAACCTGTCGGAGTTCCGGCCACGCCGGCGTCCTCGAAGGAGAACTGGCCGCGGGTGGGGTCGTACGACGGCAGGACAGTGACTATGGCGTTTGCGACCACTGCGGCGTAGTTGCGGTCGGAGTCGGACACGTGGACGCGGATGATCGCGGTGTCATCGACCCGCTCGGCCGATACCTCGTCCTGGAGTTCGGCGACGGTGCGGCGATGCCCGACCTTGTCGACGACGTTCGTGAGCACCGGTGCGGAGTTCGCGAGTTGGGCAATGGTGTCCTGCAGTTGTTCGACGGTGCCGTGCGAAGGTGCCAGCGCGTTGTTCGGGGTCGCCGTAACGGACGCCGTCGCGGTGTAGCTGCGCGGAGCGAACAGTACCCAGGCCGTTGCCGCGGCAGCCACGACGAGGACGGTGAGCAGGGCCGTACCGCGGCGGCGCCACAGCGCAGCCGCCACCGGTCGCCCGTTGAGCACGCGTGTTCGCCTTTCCCGACAGCTATGCGCCAGAGAGAAATTCACCCGGCAAGACGTTGAGAACGCCAACAATCAATTGTCCGGTTCGTAACGGGGCAAAACAAATCGAGACGCGATCTCCGCCTATGTGCCGGATTTCAGGCGTGCGGGGCGCCGAACAGGAGCCCGAGCGGACGACGGCCCTCGACGATGGTGGCGTCGATCGCGTCGTCCGCCGGCACGATCTCGGAGACGGCATCGCGCAGTGATTCGACCGACCCGACCGAGGCGTTGAACGCCACGAGCGCTTGGCTCATCTCGTCGAGCAGGCGCCGCATGGATTCGCGAACGCCCTCGATGCCGTTGTTTGCAGCTCCCAGCAGGTCCTCGGCGCGCGAGCGGCTCGCTTCGACCGCGCGGCGGCTCTCGATAGCGGCGGCAGCGACCTCGGCCTCGACGAGGCGGGCGGCTTCCGAACGACCCTGGTCGAGCGCATCGGCGCGGATCCGGTCGGCCTCGCGGTCGGCTTCGGCCAGCGCCTCGCGGGCTGCCGCCGCCCGGTCGCGCTCGGCCTGCGCGTCGAGTGCGGCACGGACGGCGACCGAGTCCTCGCGGGCGCCCTCGGTGATCCGCTCGGCTTCGGCGCGGGCAGCCTGGATGATCGCCGATGCCTCGACCTTCGCGGCCGCGAGCAACTCCGTGGCGCCCTCGCGGGACTCGACGTGGAGGCGGTCGCTGAGCATGCGGGCCTCGACGAGGATGCGCTCGCCCTCGGCAGCAGCCTCGGCACGCAGGCTGTTCGCCTCGGCACGCAGCCGGTGGGCCTCTTCGTGCGCGTGCAGGGTGATGCGCAGCGCCTCGGCCTGGGCGGTGCTGCTCACACCCGGGAGCGGGACGTAATCGGGCACGAAGTCGCGCTGCGGCACAGCCGTCTCGATGGCCGGCTCGTTCGGCGCAGCGGGCGGCACCTCGGCGGTGTCGGCGCGATCGGTGATCGTCAGTTCCAGCGGGGTTCGACCCAGCTCGACGACGTTGTCAGCCGGATCGGCGCTCGCGGGTGGTGCGGGAGTCTCGGGCGGCTCGGCTCCGAAAGAGTGGCGCTCGGGCGCCGTCGGCTGGCCCGAGGTCGGCGCGTCCGGACGCGGCGGGTCGAGCTGCGCAGCGGCCGGTGCCGGCGGCTCAGCCGCCTGGTCGGCGGGGTTCTCGAGCCGGTTCAGCAGCGACTCGACATGCGAGATCGCGCGGCGCAACAGCTGGGCAGGAGGTTCGCTCGGCCCGGAGGAGTCCCATTCACCGGGGACGTCTGGACCCTTACCCACTCCTACCTCCGTCCCCGCCAGGAATATCTTCCAATGGAAACGATATCGCCAAATTGGCTCCGCGCTAAGCGGAGCGCCGTATCCGCCGAGCTTTGGTGCTGGCGGGAAAGTTGGGACGAATGAAACCGTGTCGATCCGCGGTCAATGCCCCTCCATACGGTCGTCAGGCGGCCAGATATTCTGCGAACCGTGGCTGGCACACCTCGAAAGATTCGGGTCGTCGGTGATCCGGTGCTGCACACGCCCGCCCGCGAGGTCACCGAGTTCGACGAGTCGCTGGCCTCGCTGATCGACGACATGTTCGCGTCACTGGCCGTCGCCGAGGGTGTCGGGCTCGCTGCGCCGCAGATCGGCGTCGACCTCGCCGTGTTCGTTTACGACTGCCCCGACGGCGCGGGCTCGCGCGCGGTCGGACACGTGGTCAACCCGATAATCGAGACGTCCGGCCCGCTCGACGATTCGGACGAGGGCTGCCTGTCCGTCCCCGGGCCGTATCACGATCTGCAGCGCTTCCAAGAAGCCCGCGTCCACGGGGTCGACAAGACCGGCACGCCCATCTCGGTCAGCGGCACCGGATACCTCGCTCGGTGCCTGCAACACGAGACCGACCACCTGCGCGGCGTCCTCTACATCGACCACCTGCCGCGCAACCGCCGGCGCCGCGTGCTCCGCGACATGGAGCCCTACGAGTGGAACGCCCCCGTCCGCTGACCCTGGACGCCGAGTGGCGCGTTTCGTGCGTGAGTGGCGCGATATTCCGCGCCACTCAGGCCGCGTTCGCGCCACTCACGGCTGTGTGACGTAGTGCGGGCGATCAGAGGAGCAGTTCGGCGATCTGGACGGCGTTGAGCGCGGCGCCCTTGCGCAGGTTGTCGTTGCTGACGAACAGGGCCAGACCGCGCAGGTCGGGCACGCCCTCGTCCTGGCGCAGTCGCCCGACGTAGGACGGGTCGGCGCCGGCCGCCTGCAGCGGTGTCGGGATGTCGGCGATCTCCACCCCGGCGGCATCGCGGAGCAGCTCGACCGCGCGCGCCACCGGCAGCGGGGCCGCGAACTCGGCGTTGATCGAGAGCGAGTGCCCGGTGAACACCGGCACCCGCACGCAGGTGCCCGACACGAGCAGGTCGGGGATGTCGAGGATCTTGCGCGACTCGTTGCGCAGCTTGCGTTCCTCGTCGGTCTCGCCCGACTCGTCGTCGAGCAGGCTGCCCGCCAACGGCAGCACGTTGAACGCGATGGGGCGGGCGTACTTCACCGGCTCGCCCAGGTCGATAGCGCCGCCGTCGAACGCGAGCTCCGACGCCTTGTCGCCTGCAGCGCGCACCTGGTTGTCGAGTTCGGCCACACCGGCGCCGCCCGACCCCGACACCGCTTGGTACGTCGAGACGATCAGGCGTCGCAGCCCGGCCTCGTCGTGCAGCGGCTTGAGCACCGGCATCGCCGCCATCGTCGTGCAGTTCGGGTTGGCGATGATGTTCTTGGGCGCCTCACGCACGAGGTGCCCGTTGACCTCGGCGACGATGAGCGGGACGTCGGGGTCCATCCGCCAGGCGGAGGAGTTGTCGATGACGACCGCGTGGTCGGCGAACCGGGGCGCGATCTCCTTCGACGTCGACCCGCCCGCGGAGAACAGCGCGATGTCGAGCCCCGACGGGTCGGCGAGCGCTGCGTCCTCGACCCGGATGTCGACGCCGTCCCACTGCAGCGTCGAGCCGGCCGAGCGCGCCGAGGCGAAGAAGCGGATGTCGTCGATCGGGAAGTGTCGCGACGCGAGGATGCGCCGCATCATGGTGCCGACCTGGCCAGTGGCTCCGACAACCCCGACCTTCATCGAACTCCACCCTCCACAACACCCGATGATCTTGCAGTTTTGCGCGCCAGGGCGCGCAAAACTGCAAGATCATCGTGGATTTGGGGGGTCATCGGCCGGTACCTCCGTAGACCACGGCGTCCTCGTCCTCCGAGCCCAGCTCGAACGCGTCGTGGACGGCTCGGACGGCGGTGTCGAGGTCGGTGTCGCGGCAGATCACCGAGATGCGGATCTCGGACGTGGAGATCATCTCCACGTTCACCCCGGCATCCGAGATCGCGGTGAAGAACGTCGCCGAAACACCGGGGTGCGAGCGCATCCCGGCTCCGATCAGCGAGAGCTTGCCGATGTGGTCGTCGTAGAGCAACTGCTCGAACCCGATCTGCTCCTGGACCTTCTGCAACGCAGCGATCGCAGTCGGGCCGTCGGTCTTCGGCAACGTGAACGACACGTCGGTACGGCCGGTGCCGCCCGTCGAGATGTTCTGCACGATCATGTCGATGTTGATCTCGGACTCGGCGAGCGTGCGGAAGATCGCCGCTGCCTCGCCGGGCTTGTCGGGCACGCCGACGACGGTCACCTTGACCTCGCTGCGGTCGTGCGCCACTCCGCTGATGATCGCCTGTTCCACGGTGTGATCCTCCATCGATCCCGCGACGGTCGTGCCAGTTCTGGTCGAGAAGGACGAGCGCACGTGGATCGGCACGTCATAGCGCCGTCCGTACTCGACCGAGCGCAGGTGCAGGATCTTCGCCCCGCACGCCGCGAGCTCGAGCATCTCCTCGTAGGTGACCGACGACAGCCGCCGCGCATTCGGCACGATGCGCGGGTCGGCGGTGTAGACGCCGTCGACGTCGGTGTAGATCTCGCACACGTCCGCGCTGAGCGCTGCGGCGAGGGCGACGGCGGTGGTGTCCGACCCGCCCCGTCCGAGCGTGGTGATGTTCATGGTCTCTTTCGAGAACCCCTGAAAACCCGCGACGATCGCGATGTTGCCCTCGGCAACCGAGTTCTCGACGCGTCCCGGAGTGATGCTCACGATCCGTGCCTTGCCGTGGACGGAGGTGGTGAGCACGCCCGCCTGCGAGCCGGTGAACGACTCGGCCTTGTAGCCCTGGCTGTTTATCGCCATTGCGAGCAGCGCCATCGAGATGCGCTCCCCCGCGGTCAGGAGCATGTCGAACTCGCGCCCAGTCGGGACGGGGACGATCTGCTCGGCGAGGTCGATCAACTCATCGGTGGTGTCACCCATTGCAGAGACAACGACGACAACGTCGTGACCGTCGCGTTTGGTGGCGACGATCCGCTCGGCGACGCGCTTGATGCGTTCGGCGTCGGCGACGGACGATCCGCCGTACTTCTGAACCACGAGAGACACGCCGAAAAGGCTACCGGGCGAGGGAATCCTGAATCACTCACGCTCAGCCCAGCTTGTGATCGTGATGATGACCATGCGCGACCCCCTGCGCCGGGACGGAGTGTGCGGTGTTCACGACCAAAATGGTCACCGACGGCGGTACCGAGACCGACCTGATCTTTCATTACGGTGTCGACCTGCCGGAGTTCGCCGCGTTTCCCTTGCTCGACACCGTCGACGGACGGGCGATGCTCACCCACTACTACACCGGGTACGCCGAGATCGCACGCCTCGTCGACGCCGGCCTGATGCTCGAAGCGCCCACCTGGCGGGCCAATCCGGATTGGGGCGCGAAGCTCGGCTACGACGCCCGCAACCTCGCACGGGTCAACCGCGCCGCCATGAGTTTCATGGCCGAGCTGCGCGAACGCCTGGCGATCCCGGTGACGCTGATCAGCATGACGCTCGGCCCGCGCGGCGACGGCTACCGGCCCGGGGCACGTGTTGACCCGGACGAGGCGGCCGAGTACCACCGCCCGCAGCTCGAGGCCGCGACCGGCGCCGACCTCGCCACGGCGTACACGTTGACCGACCCCGGCGAGGCGATCGGCATCGTGCGCGCCGCCCGCGCCGCGGGCGTCCCGATCGGCATCTCGTTCACCGTCGAGACCGACGGCCGGCTACCGGACGGGACGACACTCGGCGACGCCATCACGACCGTGGACGCCGCTGCACCACCCGACCACTTCGGCATCAATTGCGCGCACCCGACGCATATCGCCGCCGCGGGGCGGGGGCCGTGGCGCAAGCGCATCGCGGTGCTGCGTCCGAACGCGTCGACGCTCAGTCACGCCGAGCTGGACGAAGCGAGCGAACTCGACGACGGCGACCCCGCCGAACTCGCCCAGTCATGCCGAGCGATCGTCGGGCGGTTCCCCAACCTGCGGGTGCTCGGGGGCTGTTGCGGCACCGACGCGCGACACGTCGCCGCGCTGTGGGGCCTGTGACTCAGGCCTTCGCGGCGAACGCGGCCTCGAGAATGTCGAGTCCCTCCTGCAGCAAGTCGTCGCCGATCACGAGTGGCGGCAGGAAGCGCAGCACGTTGCCGAACGTGCCGGCGGTCAGTGTGATCAGCCCCTGCTGGTGACATGCCGCGGCGATCTCACCGGTGAGCTTCGCATTCGGTGTCAGCGTGCCCGGCTCGACCAGTTCGAGCGCGAGCATCGCGCCACGTCCGCGCACCTCCCCGACGACGTCGTACTTGCCGGCCAGCGCCTCGAGCCGCGGCCGCATCGTCGCCTCGATGCGCTTGGCCGCACCGGCGAGATCTTCGGCCTGCATCGTCTCGATCGCGCCGAGCGCCGCAGCGCACGCGACCGGGTTGCCGCCGTACGTGCCGCCGAGACCGCCGGTGTGCACCGCGTCCATCACCTCGGCGCGGCCGGTGACGCCCGCGAGCGGCATCCCGCCGGCGATCCCCTTGGCCGTCGTGATCAGATCCGGGACGACACCCTCGTACTCGCACGCGAACCAGTCGCCGGTGCGGCAGAACCCCGACTGGATCTCGTCGGCAATGAACAGGATGTCGTTCTCGCGGCACCAGTCGGCGACCTTGGCGAGGAAGCCCGGCGCGGGGACGATGAAGCCGCCCTCGCCCTGGATCGGCTCGATGAGCACGGCCGCGCAGTTCGACTCGCCGACCTGCGTGTGGACGAGCGACACGAACTCGGCAAAGGCCTCGTCGGCGCAGTTCTCGGGACCGGTCGGCCAGCGGAACGGATAGGCCATCGGCACGCGGTAGATCTCGCCGGCGAACGGTCCGAACCGGTGCTTGTACGGCATGTTCTTCGCCGTCAGCGCCATCGTCAGGTTCGTCCGTCCGTGGTACGCGTGGTCGAAGGCGACAACCGCCTGCCGCCCGGTGTAGTGCCGTGCGATCTTGACCGCGTTCTCGACCGCCTCGGCGCCGGAGTTGAACAGTGCGGTGCGTTTGTCGAACGTGCCCGGGGTCAACTCGTTGAGCTTCTCCGCGACGGCGACGTACCCCTCGTACGGCGTGACCATGAAGCAGGTGTGGGTGAACGCCGCGATCTGCTGCTGGACGGCGTCGACCACCCGGGGCGCCGCGTTGCCCACCGACGTGACGGCGATCCCCGAACCGAAGTCGATCAGCTGGTTGCCGTCGGCATCGACGACGATGCCGCCGCCGGCCTCGGTGACATAGATCGGCAAGGTCGTCCCGACGCCGCTGGCGACCGCGGCGGTCTTGCGCGCGTGGATTTCCTTCGATCGCGGGCCGGGGATCTCGGTCTTCAGTACTCGCTGCTGCGCGACGGTCATGTGCATTCTCCTTCGACTCTCACAGTCTGCTCCCGGCGACGACGGGCGCCCGGTTGGGACCGAACAGGTTGCCGAAGATCCACAACGGCAACGTCTGCACGCCCGGCAGCGTCACGTGCCGGAACGTCTGCCGGCCGGTCGCGCCCAGATCGCCGGACGCTTCTTCGAGCAACCCGCCCATGCGCCGCGGCCGCGTCAACCTCCTCGATCGCCGGTCAGTAATCGATGTTGTGCATGACGTGCTTGATGCGCGTGTAGTCCTCGAGGCCGTAGACGGACAGGTCCTTGCCGTATCCGGAGTGCTTGAACCCGCCGTGCGGCATCTCGGCCACGATCGGGATGTGCGCGTTCACCCACACGCAGCCGAAGTCGAGCCGCCGAGAAACGCGCATCGCCCGGCCGTGGTCCTTCGTCCAGACCGAGGACGCGAGGCCGTACTCGATGTCGTTGGCCCAGCGCACCGCTTCGTCCTCGTCGGTGAACTTCTGGACGGTGATCACCGGGCCGAAGATCTCGTTCTGGATCGCGTCGTCATCCTGCTGCAGGTTGTCGACGACCGTCGGCTGCCAGAAGTAGCCCTTGTCGCCCTGCCGCGCCCCGCCGGCGAGCACTGACGCGTGATCGGGCAGCCGGTCGAAGAATCCGCCGACACGGTCGAGCTGATTGGCGTTGTTGAGCGGGCCGTAGAGCACGTCGGCGTCGTCGGGAAACCCGGTCTTGGTGCCCTTGGCCTGCTCGGCGAGCGCGGCGGCGAAGTCGTCGTGCACGCGCGGGCCGACGAGCACGCGCGTGGCTGCGGTGCAGTCCTGGCCGGCGTTGAAGTACCCGGCGATGGCGATGTTCTCGGCCGCGTTCTCGATGTCGGCGTCGTCGAAGACGATCACGGGAGCCTTGCCGCCGAGCTCGAGGTGGGTGCGCTTGAGATCGTGTGACGCAGCTTCGGCGACCTGCATGCCGGCACGGGTCGAGCCGGTGATCGACACCATGGACGGCGTCTTGTGCGAGACCAGCGCACGTCCGGTGTCGCGGTCGCCGCACACGACGTTGAACACGCCGGGCGGGAAGAACTCGGACGCGATCTCGGCCATCAGCGCCGTCGAGACCGGGGTGGTGTCGCTCGGCTTGATCACCAGGCAGTTGCCTGCGGCGAGGGCGGGTGCGATCTTCCAGACGGCCATCATCATCGGGTAGTTCCACGGCGTCACCTGCCCGACGACGCCGATCGGCTCGCGCCGCACGTAGGACGTGTGCCCGGCCA
Source organism: uncultured Actinomycetota bacterium (assembly GCA_963757455.1). Taxonomy (GTDB): domain Bacteria; phylum Actinomycetota; class Actinomycetes; order Mycobacteriales; family Jatrophihabitantaceae; genus RYN-133. The sequence goes on along the minus strand of CAVWSE010000024.1, from coordinate 86,885 downwards.
TGTACTCGCCCGCGCTGCGTCCTTCGAGCAGTCGGGCGGCACCGGCGAAGAACCGGATCTGGTCGATCGCGGGGGGCATTTCCTCGGTGCGGGTCAGCTCGATCGGCTTGCCGGTGTTCTGACACTCGGCGGCGATGATGTCCTCGGCGCGATCTTCGAGGGCATCGGCGAATTTCAGCAGCGCCCGCTGCCGCTCGGACGGCGTGGTGTCGCGCCAGGCCTCGAACGCGCTCGATGCGGCGGAGTACGCGGCGTCGACGTCCTCGGCCGACGACAGCGGCGAGGACCCGAACACCTCGCCGGTGGTCGGGTCGATCAGGTCGAGACGCCGCCCGTCCTTGGCGTCGACCGACTCGCCGTTGATGAAGTTCTTGACGTCCCGCTTGTCACTCATGTGGCGCGCTCCGCAGTGTGGTCCGTGAGGTGTGTGCCCACGCTACCCACACCCGACAGTGCTGTTCAACAACGGATTCAGCGTCGATGTGCGACCTCGACGACGGAATTCGTCCCGCCGGGTCGCACCTGCGATGCCGATCGCGAGCGCGACGAACACCGGCCAGCCGCTGAACGCAAGCACGACCGCCACCACACCGAACGCCGCTGCCGCGGCGAGCCGGCCCGGGCGCGAGAGAAGCCGCGCCGCACCGAGCATGCACAGCAGATAGACGGACAGGAAAAGCGTTGTCGGCAGCCCGACGAGCTGCTCGGTCGACAGCAGGTTGGCGGCGGCAAGGCCGAGCACCACGACCCCGACCGCGCCGATCGCAAGCGGCAGCAGCGCGCGCACCCGTGGCGTCGGATGCAGCTCGGCGACCATCTCGGCAGCACCGGAGACATAGGCGTTGACGGCAGCCAGGGTCAGCACGACCGCGGCAACCGCGGCGACGAGGCGACCGGCATCTCCGATCGCGACCTGCATCAGCGCGGCCAGGGGTGCACTGCCGCCGGCGTCCGGTCCGAGTGCGCCGATGGTGGCTGCGGCCAGGGCGAGGTAGACCAGCGCGCTCACGACGAACGCGATCGCGATGATTCGCGGCAGCTGGCGCCCGGCGTCGCGCAGCCGTCCGGTCATCGGCGCGATCGCCTCCCAGCCGACGAACGAGAGCATGAGGACGGCGCCAGCGCTGCCGATCGCCGACCAGCCGTGCGGGGCGAACGGCGTCCACCGGTCGGCGCGCGCGTGCTCGGACGACCCGATGACGGCCACCGCGATGAGCACGACGAGCACGAGGACGAGACCGAGTTGCACGGCGGCGGACGTGCGCGCGCCACAAGTCGTGAGCACGACCACGAGCACCAACATCACGATCGCGACGAGCACGGTCGCGACCCGTCCCCCACCGAACAGCGCAGCCACGTAACCGCCGCCGATCAGGCAGACGAGCGGAGCGCCGAGCACGACGCCACTCACGAAACACCACGTCGCGGCCCGTCCCGCCCGCGGCCCGAACGCGGCGCTCACGTACCCGGCGACGCCCGTCCGGCTGCCGAACCGCACGCCGAGCGAGGTGAACACGACGGCGAACAAGGCGGACAGGATCAGCAGGGCGAGCCAGGCCACGATCGATGCCGGACCGGCGATCCGGGCGGCGAGCCCGGGCAGCAACAGCAGGCCGGGACCGAGCAGAGCGCCGATGTACAGGGCTGCGGCGCGCGGTGTCGAGAGGCTTTCACGCATAGCTGCACAGTGCCCGAATCCGGGCGGCATGCGCTGCCGAATGTTGCACGTAGAAGGCCTTTAGCTGCAACAGCGTTGCACGAAGCATGCGTTAGCATCGGTTTCATGCCGCAGCAGCGCTACGACCGCACCGATCGTGCCATCCTGCGCGAGCTGCAGGCCGACGGACGCCTCGCGAACGTCGATCTCGCCGAGAAGGTGTCGCTGTCGCCGTCCTCATGCCTGCGCCGCACCAAGGCGCTCGAAGCGGACGGGGTGATCAGCGGCTACCGCGCCGAGCTCGATCGCTCGGCCCTGCGGCTCGGGCTGACGGTGTTCATCTCGCTGCGGGTGCAGCAGCACTCGCGCATCACCTCCCAGGTGATCGAGCGGGAATTGACCGACATCCCGGCGGTGGTCGCGTGCCACGTGATCTCCGGCGAGGCCGACTTCCTGGTCGAGGCGGTCGTCCCGGACCTCGCCGCCTACGAGAATCTGCTGCTCGACCAGATTCTGGCGATCGAGCCGGTGACCGACGCGCGCAGCACCTTCGCCATCCGCACCGTGCTCAGCCGCGGCCCGTTGCCGCTGGACGCATTGCCCTGACCTGCCGGTAGACTTGGCCGCATCATGCTGCGCGGACTGCTTCTTAAGCGCCGCGGCGAGGCCCGGAACTAACTCCGGTCGGCCCCTCGTCGCGGGCCGTTGTACTGCGCCGACCGATCCTCGTTACGAGATCCGTTGGAGCGCCGACATGAGTTCGACCCCGTACCCGCAACAGCCGTCCGGCATGCCGTGTCACCGGTACAAGCCGTTTCCCAAGGTCGACCTGCCCGACCGCACGTGGCCGACGAAGTCGGTCACCGCAGCGCCGCGCTGGCTGTCGACCGACCTGCGCGACGGCAACCAGGCGCTCATCGACCCGATGAACGCCGCCCGCAAGAACGCGATGTTCGATCTGCTCGTCCGGATGGGCTACAAGGAGATCGAGGTCGGCTTCCCGGCCGCGTCGCAGACCGACTTCGACTTCGTCCGCTCGCTCATCGAGGGCGACCGCATCCCGTCCGACGTGCGCATCTCGGTGCTGACGCAGGCGCGTGAGGAACTCATCGAGCGCACCGTCCAGTCGCTCGAAGGCGCGAAGGACGCGACCGTCCACATGTACAACGCGGCAGCGCCGACGTTCCGCCGCGTCGTGTTCGGCTTCCCCGGCGACGGACGCGCGGAATGCCGTGCGGTGGCTGTCGACGGCACCCGCGCGGTAATGAAGTTCGCCGAGATCTACCTGCCGAACACGACGTTCGGCTTCGAGTACTCGCCAGAGATCTTCATGGACACCGAGCTCGACTTCTCACTCGAGATCTGCGAGGCGGTCATGGACGCGTGGCAGCCGTCCGAAGATCGCGAGATCGTGATCAACCTGCCGTGCACGGTCGAGCGGTCGACACCGAACGTGTACGCCGATCAGATCGAATGGATGTCGCGGCACTTCACCCGTCGCGAGCACGTGTGCCTGTCCGTCCACACCCACAACGACCGCGGGACGGCGACTGCCGACGCGGAGCTTGCGGTACTGGCCGGCGCGCAGCGCATCGAGGGCTGCCTGTTCGGCAACGGCGAGCGCAGCGGCAACGTCGACCTGGTGACGCTCGGGCTGAATCTGTACAGCCAGGGCATCGACCCGATGATCGACTTCTCGGACATCGACGAGATCCGCCGCACCGCCGAGTACTGCAACCGCATCGACGTGCACGAGCGCCACCCGTACGCCGGCGACCTGGTCTACACGTCGTTCTCGGGCTCGCACCAGGACGCGATCAAGAAGGGCTTCGAAGCGCTCGAGCGTTCGGCTGCCGAGGCCGGCAAGTCGGTCGGCGACATGCGCTGGGACATCCCGTACCTGCCGATCGACCCGAAGGACGTCGGCCGCTCGTACGAGGCCGTCATCCGGGTGAATTCGCAGTCCGGCAAGGGCGGCGTCGCCTACATCATGAAGGCCGACCACAAACTCGACCTGCCGCGGCGGCTGCAGATCGAGTTCAGCCACGTCATCCAGCGCCACACCGACGGCGAGGGCGGCGAGGTCGATGCGGCGCTGATGTGGGAGATCTTCGCGACCGAGTACCTCGCACCCGGCGCGCTGTCGCTGGTGAAGGTTTCGTCGTCCTCCGACGAGGGCACCGAGCGGATCACCGCGATCATCACGGTGAACGGCGAGGCGCACGAGGTGAGTGGGGTCGGCAACGGCCCGGTCTCGGCCTTCTGCGACGCGCTGTCCCAGGTCGACCTCGGCTGGGGCGGACTCGGCGTGCGCGTGCTCGACTACAACGAACACGCGCTCACGTCCGGCCGTGACGCGGAGGCCGCGGCCTACCTGGAGATCGAGATCGGCGACGACGTGCTGTGGGGTGTCGGCATCAGCGAGTCGACCACCCAGGCCTCGCTGCGCGCCGTGATCAGCGCCTGCAACCGGATCATCCGCCAGCGCGCGACCTGACCCACTCCGCTCCCGTCCGTTGAGTGGCGCGATACCACCGTGAGTGGCGCGAAATTTCGCGCCATCCAACGCCCGAACGCGCCACTCGACGTGTCAGGCGGGGGCGGCGCGGACGAAGGTCAGCGTGCCGTCAGTCGTGTGCAGGGTGAGCCGATCCCCGTGGACGGTCGCTGCGATGGGCGCCGTCTGGGGCGGCTTGCTGCCATCCGACTGCGTCGAGGAGAAGCAGCTGCCGATCGCGAACAGAGTCCGCTTCAGGGACGTTGAGATTGGTCCGGCCACCCCGTTGCCGCTGCTCATCAGCGAGCCGCCCGGCTCGTAGCCGGTCGCGACGACGCGGTAGCCGACCTGCAACGAGTGCACTGTGTCGTTGCCGGTCATCGTCCCGCGTTGCCCGAACTCCACCTCGGCCTTCGTCGACGACGGCAAGGTGAGCCGGCCCTGCCGGTCGTCGATCTGCACGAGCCGCCACCTGTAGCCGACGAACGACGACGACTTCGGTGCGGCCGGCGGCGTCGTGGCGTTGTTGCGGGTGACGAGCACGAGCGTGAGCGCGACGAGCCCGACCACCAGAGCGGCGGCGATCGTCGGCGGCAGCCAGCGTCGCGACCGCGAACGCAACTCGCTCTCGCGCGGCTCGACCGCGTCGGCACGCGCATGCAGGGCGTCGCGGACGGCGGTTTCGAGGTCAATCATCACGGTCTCCCAGGGTCGTGGCGAGTGCGTCCAAGGCGCGAGTGAGCGCGGACGAGATCGCCGACGGTGTCGTGTCGAGCACCTGCGCGATCTCGGTGACCGGGAGGTCCTCGTAGTAGCGCAGCACGACCGCCTCACGCTGGCGCTGCGGCAGCGCATCGATCGCGGCGAGGACGGTCTGCCGCTCGGCGGTGCGCACCGCGCCGATGTCGGCCGGTTCGGCGAGTTCGATCCGGGTCGCCCGTCCGGCAAAGGCACGCGCGACCTTGCGCCGACGCAGTGCCGAGCGCGACCGATTGACCACCGCCGTGCGCAGGTACCGCGCAGGATCGTCGACGCGCTTCGGATCGATGGACGCGAACACGTCCTGCACGAGATCCTCGGCGCTCTCGGCGTCGTCGACGAGGTTCACCGCGAGTCGCACGAGCGCGACGTAATGCTCGGCGAACAACTCCTCGAGTGCGGTCACGCCCTATTAGACGCGTCGGGACGTCCGATCTCGCGCGGCCGCGATCACGTGTTCCTCCGCTGTGCCCGGATCGCCGGCGCAAAGGCGGGCCGAACGGAGGAAAACCTGATCACGCCCAGCGCGGGCCGCGGCCGATCCGCACCGGCCCGCGGGCGTTGCGCGGGTCGACGACCTGACCGCGCTGCATCACCTGCACCACGCCGGCGTCGTGCAGCTCGGCGGCGACCTCGCGGGCCGCAGCCATCGATCGCCGCCACGACGAACCGCCGATCGTGCGGGCCACGTCGCTGGGACAGATCGTGCGGTCAGGATCGCGGTGGCGCAGCAGCGTGCGGACGGTCGCGGCCAGCCGCTCGCGCAGGCTGTGCTCGGTCGGCTCCTGCCACCACGGCCGGCCCCGCTCGCCGAGCGCGACCTTCGCGTCGTGCACCCGCGGGCGCGCGGACGTGGGGTCCGTGCGCACGTCTCGTCGCGCCGCCATCAGCTCGGCCACCAACTCGGCCCTGAAGTGGTCGGGGATCGAAGGATCGGAGGCGCGCCAGCGCCGTCCGTCGACCACGACGTATCGGCCGTCCTCGCTGCGCTCCACCGCCAGGTTGTCCCCGCGAGTGCTCACTTCTGCGTCCAGTGGTCAGAAATTGGTGACCACTCGGACGAGACCTGACCACCGGGCAGCGGCTGGACGAACGGGGCCTCGAGTCGACGGCGCCGTCGCGACACCGCACCGCCGATCGCGAGAGCGATCAGCGCGGCCAGCCCGACCGCGGCGACGGCGGCTGCGACGAGCACGCGCGGCTCGTACAGCCGCGGCGACGAGCCGACGGTGTACGAGCCCGGCGGCGTCGCGTTGTGCACGATCGGCGCCGGCGGCTTCACCTGCCGCGCCTGCGCAACATGCGCGTTCATGAACGGACGCGCGAGTGCGGCGACCGGGTTGGGCGCAGAGGTCGGGACGTCGGCCGTGACCGCGCGATCGGCATTGACGATCCCGTATCCGTAGGACGGATCCGGCGCAGTCGTGCGCCGGTCGAGCGTGGCGAGCATCCGCGCGACCACTTGCGAGGCGGTCAGCGACGGGTACTTCGACCACACCAGGGCGGCGACGGCTGACGCGATCGCGGTCGCCTGGCTCGTCCCGTCGCCGGAGAACGGTGCTCCCCCCGGCCCGATCGACGCGATGTTCACGCCCGGCGCGGACATCGTCAGGTAGCGGTGCCGCGACGAGAACGACGCCACGGCACCGTTCTTGTCGACCGCGCCGACCGACACGACGCCCAGGCACACGCCGGGCTCCTCGACGGCGTCGTCGTTCGCGCCCCGGTTGCCGCTGGCGGCGAACAGGATCGCGCCCTTGCGCAGCGCGTAGAAGATCGCCTGTTGCTCGTCGTCCGGACAGGCGGTGCGGTTCTGCGCCGGACGGCGCACACCGCCGAGCGACATGCTGATGACCTTCGCGCCGTGGTCGGCCGCCCATCGGATCGCCTGCGGCAACTCGTCGTTGCTCTGCTCGTCGGTCGTGCCGGTGAGCGGGATCGCGATCGGAATCAGCGTCGCGGCCGGTGCCAGTCCTTGGATCCGGAACTGCCCGGGACGGCCGACCATGATCGAGGCCATCGACGTCCCGTGTCCGTAGGCATCGCGGTCGCGATCGGTCCGACCGTCGCCGCCCAGCCGCCCGAAGTCGGTCCCGGACACCACCCGTCCTGCAAAGACCCCGAGCGAGGCGTCGACGCCGGTGTCGATCTCGGCGATCGAGATGCCGTGCCCGTCGGCGCCGAGCGACCACAGGTGATGCACGTGCCACTGGTCGAAGTAGTACTGCGGCGCGTACGGGTCGCCCGGCGTCGCGGCGGCCGAGGGCGCGAACGCGAGCACCGCCGCGGCGAGCGTGACGAGTAGGCGCCTCATGACATCGCCTCGTGACCACTCGCTGCGCTCAGGCCAGTCGGCGCTGCCCTCGCGCCTGTCGGCGCGAGAGGTGTTATCTGATTCGCTCCGCAAGCGGAGACGACGCCCGCACGGGCACCGCACACGTGACCCTGCGGTGCAGTGAGCACGTGAGTTCCGGTCCTCATGCCGCATCCGAGAACTGGAAGGCGAGCGGGGCCACCGGGTAGACGATCGCCTGGACGGGCAGGGCGAGCCGTCCGTCGTGAGCCTTGGCGACATTGTCGTAGGTCAGCGTCCGGTACCGGCCGACGAAGAACGCGCTGCCGCTGACAGAGATCGCACCGGAGGCTTCACTCGTCACTTGGTATACGCAGTGCACTGCGGTCAGTCGCCCGTGCAGGCTGCCCGGGATCGTGCTCGGCGAGGGCAGCGGGCAGGCGATGGACGTGTGCACCGATCGCACGCACGCCGCGAGTTCGTGCCGCAGCCGCGCGGCGATGCGATGGCGCGCCGCCTGTGCGGGCTCGATGCGGACGTCGAGATGGCGCGGGCCCGCGAACTGCACCGAGTCGGTCGTCGGGTCGACGCGCAGGTACGGGGTGTCGAAGCGGATCGGCAGCGCGCCCGGGAACATCAGCACCGGTCCCGACGGCGCAGTTGTGCCGGCAAAGTTCAACCGGTCGACCGCTTGCTCGACATGGATGCGGGTCGCGACGACGGTGGTCGTCAACCGCCAGCCGCTGTCGCGCTTCACCACGTGCAGCACGCTGCGATAGCGCCGCGCGCCGGAGGCGAACCCGAGCCGATAACTGACCTGGACGCGGGCGCGGTCGCCGTGCTCGGCGACCGCGTCGATCGACACGTCCTGCAGCGGAGCGATCGCCTGCTGCTCGGCGAGCACCTGGTCGGTGAGCAGCCCGGTCGGCCCCGCGGGCTCGTCGCCGAAACCGAGGGCCGAGGACGCGTCGCCGCGTTGGAGCGCGGCGAAGTAACCGCGCACCGTCCCGTCGGGGCCGGCCGTCTCGCGATAGGCGACGTAGGCGTAGAGGCTGCCCCCGAACAGGGCGGCGACCGCGACGACGATCGCCGTCCAGTAGCTCGCGCGCCGCACGGTGCGTCTCAGATCTTGCGGCGGCCGGAGAAGGCCCGGCCGAGGGTCACCTCGTCGGCGTACTCGAGATCGCCGCCGACCGGCAGTCCGCTCGCGAGCCGGGTGACGGTCAGACCCATCGGGTTCACGAGCCGGGCGAGGTAAGTGGCCGTCGCCTCGCCTTCGAGGTTCGGGTCGGTCGCGAGAATGAGCTCGGTGACGGTCTCGTCGCGCAGCCGGCCGAGCAGTTCACGGATGCGCAGCTCGTCCGGGCCGATGCCGTCGATCGGGCTGATCGCGCCGCCGAGCACGTGGTAGCGCCCGCGGAACTCGCGGGTGCGCTCGATCGCGACGACGTCCTTGGGCTCTTCGACCACACAGATGATGGACGGGTCGCGGCGCGTGTCACTGCAGATGCGGCACACGTCGGCCTCCGCGACGTTGCCGCAGATCGTGCAGAACTTGACCTCGTTCTTGACCCGGATCAGGGTGCTGGCCAGCCGCTCGACATCGACCGGTTCGGCGGCAAGCAGGTGGAAGGCGATGCGCTGCGCGCTCTTCGGACCGACGCCCGGCAACCGCCCGAGTTCGTCGATCAGATCCTGGACCGCGCCTTCGTACATCGCTGTGAACGCGCCGGCCTAGAGGCCGGGCAGGCCCATGCCGCCGAGGCCGCCGGCGACCGGACCCATCTTCTCGTTGGCCAGTTCGGTCGCGGCGCGGTTGGCGTCGCGGACGGCCGCCACGATCAGGTCCTGCAGGGTCTCGATGTCGTCCGGATCGACGGCCTTGGGGTCGATGGTGAGGGCGAGCAGCTCGCCCGAACCGCGCACGGTCGCCTCGACGAGCCCGCCCCCGGCGCTGCCCTTGACCTCGGCGGTCGCAAGCTCGGCCTGGGCAGCCTCGAGCTGCTCCTGCATCTTCTGCGCCTGCTTCATCAACTGCTGCATGTTCGGCTGACCGCCGAAGCCACCACCACCGCGCTGGGCCACGCCGCGCTCCTTAGTCGGTTACCGAAGATCAATCGGGCAGTACAGGCTGATCAGCCTAACCGGGGTCAGTCGACCGGACGGGCGCCGAGGCGGTCCTGCAGCAGTTTCATCGCGTCCGCTTCGGGGTCGGACGGAGCCGAGCTCGCAGTGTCGGAGTCGTCGAGGTCGTCGCGCGGGTCGGGTTCGGGCGTGCGCTGCGGGCGGGACGCCTCGGGATCCTCGCCTGCTTGGGGTCGGGTGCCGGGCAGCGGCTCCGGGGCGCCGGCCGCGATCTCGACCGCAACCTGCCACGTACCGCCTATCTCCTGGGTCAGCGCGTCCTGCAGTACCGCGGTGTTGCGGTCCTCGGCGATCATCTTCGCCAGCGCGGCCGGCGCAGCGAGCGTGATCGTCGACCCGTCCGACCCGGTGACCTGGGCGTTGTCGAGCAGCGCCTTCGTGGTCCGGCTGCGCTGCTTGACGATCTCGAGCACGTCGGGCCACAGGCGGCGCAGCGCGGCGGCGTCGAGCTGGCCGGCCGGTACCGCTGTCGCTTCGGGGGCGGGCGGCGGCGCGACGGGTGCCGCTCGCTCGAGCTCCGGCGCCGGAGCGGGTTCGGGTGGTGCCGCCTTCGGCGCACGCTCGGCCGCCTTCGGGGCACGCTCGGCCGGCTTCGCAGCGGGTTCGGCCGGCGCGGGAACGGTCGCGATCGGCGTGCCGACGGCCGTGGCGCGGCGCTCGAGCCGCTCGAGACGCTGCAGCAGCGCGGCCGCATCTGCGCTGGCGTCCGGAAGTTGCATGCGCGCACAGAGCAGTTCGAGGACGAGCCGCGGCGAGGTGGTGCCGCGCATCTCGATCAGCGCGGTGTGCACGATCTCGGCGTAGCGCGTCACCGTCGCGCCACCGAGCCGGGCCGCCTGGTCGGCCATGCGCTCGGCGACGTCCTGCGGCGCGTCGATCAACCCGCGGGTGGCTGCGTCGGGGACGGCGTCGAGAAGGATCAGATCGCGGAAGCGGTCGAGCAGATCGGAGGCGAACCGGCGCGGGTCGTGGCCGGCTTCGACGACGCGGTCGACCGTCCCGTAAACGGCAGCGGCATCACCGGCCGCGAGCGCGTCGACCATGTCGTCGAGCAGCGCGCCGTCGGTGACGCCGAGCAGTGCGACCGCGCGCTGGTACGTAACGCCCTCGTCGCCCGCACCGGCCAGCAACTGGTCGAGGATCGACAGCGAGTCACGCGCCGATCCACCGCCGGCGCGCACTACGAGCGGCAGCACGGCCGGTTCGGTGGTGATGCCCTCCTGCGTGCAGATCGATTCGAGGTGGGCACGCATGATGCCCGGCGGGATGAGCCGGAACGGGTAGTGATGCGTGCGCGAGCGGATCGTGGTCAGCACCTTGTCCGGCTCGGTGGTGGCGAACACGAACACCAGGAAGTCCGGCGGCTCCTCGACGAGCTTGAGCAGCGCGTTGAACGCCGCCGTCGTGACCATGTGCGCCTCGTCGATGATGTAGACCTTGTAGCGGTCGCGCACCGGCGCGAAGAACGCCCGCTCGCGCAGGTCGCGCGCGTCGTCGACACCGTTGTGGCTGGCCGCGTCGATCTCGATGACGTCGATGGAGCCCGGTCCGTTCGGGGCGAGCTCGCGGCACGAGTCGCAGACGCCGCACGGGTCGGGGGTCGGGCCCTTCTCGCAGTTCAGGCTGCGGGCGAGGATGCGGGCGCTGGAGGTCTTGCCGCACCCGCGCGGCCCGCTGAACAGATACGCGTGGTTGATCCGTCCGGCTGCCAGAGCTGCGCGCAGCGGCTGGGTGACGTGGTCCTGGCCCATGACTTCGGCGAACGTGGCCGAGCGGTACTTGCGGTACAGAGCCAGGTTCGCCACGCCCCGACAGTAATCAGTGCCGGCGACGACAGCGAATAAGGGACCCCCCGTGCACCCGCCAGAGCCTGCTTATCCTTGCTGCCTTCCGGCCCTGGGGAGGTTCGCAGGGTAAACGCCACACGGGGGGTCGGCCTCCGAGTGTACGGAGGCCCCGTATTCTCGTCGGCGGAGGATTCGCCTAGTGGCCTATGGCGCTCGCTTGGAAAGCGGGTTGGGGGCAACCCCTCGCGGGTTCAAATCCCGCATCCTCCGCCACAGTTGATCGGGACTGAAGCCATGGCGTGCAGCGCTGCGCTTGCGGGGCGCCGGCGCCGCCACCACACCGGCGCCGAAGCAGACACTTCGTCTAGCTAACACGGCCCACACATACATGGTGTTCCACCTATGGCGTTACCGGACCGCGTCCCGCATGCTGAAGTCGTACCGGAACGACTGAGAACGGCTTCGAATCCCAATCCGAAGCCCGTCAGCACAGGCCCCGTTTCCCCGTCCCCCCGCCGGGGATGCGGGGCCTGGCAAGTCGTGCCGAATTCGAGCCGGCGCAAGCTGCCACGAAGACGCGCATCAGTGCGCAGGGTGGCTCAGTCGTCAGGCGGCGGTAATGCACGACGCAAGGTCGCCGGCCGCACCTTCGGTCCGGTCGCAGTTGCGTCCGTCCGACTTCGCTGCGTACAGCGCGCGGTCGGCGGCGTCGAGGGTCTCGGTATAAGACCGCTGGGCCGCGCACGTCGCGACACCGGCCGAGAAGGTCAGCCCCGGACGCAGGACGTGCCAGTTGGCGTGCAGCCGGGCCAGGGTCGCGGCGGCTTCGGCCGCAGTGGTCGCCGGCAGGATGAGGACGAACTCCTCGCCGCCGTAGCGGGCGCAGTAGTCGCTGCCGCGCAGAGTCGCACGAAGCATCCCGCCGAAATCGGCGAGCACCTGGTCGCCGACGTGATGGCCTTCGGTGTCGTTGAGGACCTTGAAGTGGTCGAGGTCGCACAGCGCGATGGTGTCGCCGGCGACAGCAGCGCTGAGCCGCATGTCGAGGTCGCGACGGTTCGCGACGCCGGTCAGGACGTCAGTGTGGGCAGCAGCGACAAGCTGGTCCGACAGCGCCTTCTGTTGAGCGGTGAATCGCGAAAGCAACTCGCCGAGCAGCGTCCACACGCACGCGCCGATGAACAGCCTGATGCCGATGGCCGTAGACCACCCGCCGTTGATGAACACGAAGGCTGCTCCGGCGATCGGCAGCATCGCATACGTGGTGCGCGGTGGCTGGGTCAGGCCGATGTAGGCGAAGCTGAGCGAAAGCAGGCCCGCCAGTGGCGCGTAGGCCGGCGCGGCCGAATTGCTCAGGAACACGAGCGCGAAGCTCACTGCGGTGGGAAAGACCAGCGTGGCGCGCGGACTCAGGCGCTCCCACGCGACGACGAACGAGAGCCCGAGGACGCCGAGCACGCCTGCGCAGACGCCACTCGCCCGCACCAAGTCGTCGGGTGCGGGATCGAGCATCGGGACGGCGACAGCGGTTAGTCCCACCGTCACCGCGAGCAGCACCCGGCCGAGCAGCACGGGGTCACCGCGGTAGGCCATGCCGTACCTATCGGCGAGATCCTGCTGTGACTTGAGCGTTCAACTGTGACCTCTCTGCCCTAATGGGCGTCATCGGCACTGCCAGGAGTGCGAAGACTCCCGCGAATGCGAACGCGAGGCCGTATCGCGCGTCGCCGATCACCGCGGCGAGCATCGGCGCCGTCACAACAGCCGCGACGTTCTGGACGGTGTTCTGCACCCCGAGCGCGCGGCCCGACCACGCCGTGCCGGCGTATTCGGCGACTGCCGTGTATCCGAGTCCGTTGTCGGCGACCGTGACAACGGCGCCCAGCGCGAAGCCGACCAGGATCCAGCCCTGATCGAGCTCTGCGGCGAGTGCGATGGCCGCCATCAGGACGGCGCTCGCGAGCGCGAGTTGCCGCATCGGGCCGAGGCGGCTGCGCACCCGGTCCGACCACACCCCGGACGCGATCCGGCCGGCGGCTCCCGCGGCCTGGAACGCGAAGATCCACCGGCCCGCGACCGCACTGTCCCAATGCCGCTGGCTCACGAGATAGGTCAGCGTGAAGGTCGCGACCGCGAACTGCGGGACGACGAGGAACGCACTGGACAGGTGGATGCGTGCCAGGGTCTTCGCCCCTCGATAGGGCGACGCGGGGGCAGGCGCGCCGGGCACGCGTTCCGGCCGTGGCGGGTCTGTGACGACGACAAACACCGCGACGGACGCGAGCAGGCACAGCACCGCGGGGAACAGCAGTGCATCGCGCGGGCCGACGGCGTCGGCGAGCGATGGCAGGACGAGCGCGGCGAGCGCGACGCCGAGCGGCTGAGCGGTCTGCCGGGTGCCCATCGCGAGCCCGCGCTCGTGGGCGGGGAACCAGCCCATCACCACCCGTCCGCTGGCGGCATTCACCGACGCGGCGGACGCGCCCGCGAGGACGAGCAGCACTGCCACCGCGGCCAGGTTCGTCACGAGCGCGATGATGCCGAGGAACACCGCGGCGCCTGCGACACCGGCGACGATCACCCGTCGCTCACCGGTGCGATCGGCCAACGCGCCCCAGGCAATGAGGGTGAGCAGCAGCCCGACGATCGGCGCGGACACCACGAGGCTGGCCTGGACGAGCGACAGCCCGTCCTTCGATCGCAGCGCGGGCACGAGCATCGGGATGCCGTAGAGGAACGAGCAGGTTGCCGCCTGGGCCAGGGTGCCGACGGCGAGGATCGCCCACTGCCGCCGTCCTGCCACGCTCACCCACGCTAGTCGTAATCCCAGAGTCAGGGATCGTGGTCCTACTAGGTGAGAACGAAGGCAGCCACTGCGTTGGCGAACGCAGGCGCATTGCGCCGATGCGGTTCGTGGCCACCGCCGTGGAACACGACGAGTTCGCTGCCCGGCAGATGTTCGTGCGTGCGCTGCGCGTGGGCGACCGGGATGATCACGTCGCGTTGCGACCAGACGAGCAATGTCGGCACGTGCGCTGCGAGGTACTGCATCTCCAGGAAAGACCCGAGCTGGCCGCGCGGGCCGATCACCCCGCGCAAGGAGCGGAAGAACGCGGCGCGCAGGTCGGCGCGGAACAGCGTGCGGCCGATGCGACGCAGGTTCACCAGCCGGGCCGGCGTGACCCGGAACAGCCGATGCACGAGCGAACTGCGCAGCAGCTGCTGCACCCACCGTCGTCCCATCACGGCTGAGGTCAATCCCTCGGCGCCCGGGAGCGCGAGCATGCGCAGCACGGGACTGACCTCGCGTCCCAGCCCGCCCGCCGACACCAGGACGAGCCGGCTGACGCGCTGCGGATAGTGATAGCCGAAATGCACTGCGATCGCGCCGCCGAGCGAATGGCCGCACAGGGTCGCATCGGTGAGGCCGAGCGCGGCGATGAACCCGTCGAGCAACAACGCGAAATCGTCGAGCAGGTACAAACCGGCCGGCGCGTCCGATTGGCCGTGCCCGAGCAGATCGATCGCGATCGCGCGCAGCCCGAGCGCGGCCAGCGGCTCGAGCACCTCGGCCCACGTGCCGCTGTCGGACATCAGCCCATGGACGAGGATCACCGGCGGCGCATCATCCGCGCCGCACTCCAGGTAGGAGATGCGGTTGCCGTCGACGACGACGTCCCGACGCTCGATCACGGGCGAGACGCTACCGACCTGACGGGCGGCGTCTAGGGGGCGGCGACCGCCATCGCGCTCGGCATCACTACGACGGGGCATTCCGCCTTCAGCACGACCTGCGGTGCGGTGAGACTGCTCATCATCGACGCAAGCCGTCCGGGTCGCGGTTCGCCGATCACGAGCAGGTGTGCACCGCGTGCGGACGACAGCAACGCGTTGACCTCGCTGCCGTGCACGACCACGCAGTCGATGCCGACATCGCTGCCGAGCGCGTTCTGCACGAAGCCGCGCAACGCGGTGTCGGCGTCGCGCGCGTAATCGTCGCTCGCGTTCACGGGCGGTGCCGGTGGACGTCCGCCGGGAGCGGCGGGCGGCCGCGGCGCGCGCCACGCCATGACCGCCCGCAGCGGCACGTTGCGAAGCCGCGCTTCGTCCGCGGCCCACCTCAGTGCGCTCGGCGATCCCGTCGTCGGGCTGACGGCGACGACGATGCTCACGCCTTGGCCCCCTCCGGCGAGATGCCTTGCTCTGGTCGTTTGGTCGCCGATAGCGGACTCGCGATGTCCTCGAGCGACTTGCGTTCGGAGTCGACGCCGATGAACCATGCGACGAGTGCACCCACGAGCATGATCACCGCGCCGATGACGTAGCCCCAGGCCAACGGTCCCGGTTTCACGTGCGTGTTGTTGGCGCCGCCGATGAGGTGCCCGAACAGGAACGGTGCGACCACGCCGCCGGCGCCCTGCGACAGGGCGAAGAAGTACGAGATCGCCTGACCACGAAGCTCGAGCGGGAAGATCTCGCTCACCGTGAGGTACGCCGAGGACGCCCCCGCCGAGGCGAAGAAGAAGATCACGCACCAGAAGACCGTTTGCGTCGTCGCCGTCAGCGACCCGTGGTCGAACATCCAGGCCGAGATCAGCAGCAGGATCGACGACAGCCCGTACGTCGCCAAGATCATCTTGCGTCGCCCCACGACGTCGAACAGGTGCCCGAGCAGCAGCGGTCCGAGCAGGTTGCCGATCGCGAACGGGAAGAAGTAGTACGGAATGCTCGCGGTGTCGACCTTGTAGAACACCGACAGCACCAGCGCATAGCTGAAGAAGATCGCGTTGTAGAGGAACGCCTGCGTCACCATCATCGTGAACCCGTAGATGGAACGTCGGGGGTACTGGCCGAAGAAGACCTTCGTCAACTCGACGAATCCCAGCCGAGGCGGTTCGGTGACCTCCAGCGCCTTGCTCTCGTCGACGGGGCTGATCTCTGCGCCCTGCGCCTTGATGCGTTCCTCGATGTCGTCGACCGTGCGCTCGGCCTCGTCGTTGCGGCCGTGGGTCATCAGCCAGCGCGGGCTCTCCGGGATCGAGCGACGCACGAAGATGATCACGAGGCCGAGGATCGGGCCGAGGAAGAAGCCGATGCGCCACTGCCAGTCGAGCGCGATCCCGTTCGACGTCGAGAACAGGTACAGGCCGAGAGCCGATCCGATCGCCGCGCCGCCCCAGTAGGTGCCGTTGACGGCGATGTCGATACGGCCGCGGTACTTGGACGGGATCAGTTCGTCGATGGCGGAGTTGATCGCGGTGTACTCGCCACCGATACCGGTGCCGGCGATGAAGCGGCAGATCAGCAGCGATGCGTAGTTCCAGGCGAGCCCGCCGAGGCCGCTGCCGACAAGGTAGATCGCCAAAGTGATGATGAACAGCTTCTTGCGGCCCAGCTTGTCGGTGAGTCGGCCGAAGAACAGCGCGCCCACGACTTCGCCGATGAGGTACATCGAGGCGAGGAAGCCCACCTGGCCGGTGCTCAGCGCGAGCGTGCCCTTGTCGGTGAGGATCGGCGACACGAGCGAGACGATCTGGATCTCGAGACCGTCGAGGATCCACGAAACCCCGAGGCCCACCACGACGAGCCAGTGGAATCTCGTCCACGGCAATCGGTCCATTCGGGCCGGGACGAGGCTGCGGACGGAGGTGGCGCCTGGTTCGGTTGCTGTTGCGGTCATCCGGGGGTCCTCACTGTCGGCTGTGACAGGGTCTGCCCCGGTTTATGTCCCGGATGTTCAGCTGCGTAACAGGTAGTGCGCCAACGGATTTAGGCGTCGATGTGCAGTCGCACCGTCGTCCCGGTGGGCGATGACCGCAGCTGGACGAGGTCGCACAGTTGGTTCACCAGCCATAGCCCGCGACCGCTCGGGCGGTCGGGATGCGGCGCGATGCGCCCGGCCAACGGGTCGCGGATCCAGCCACGGTCGCGCACCTCGCAGGTGACCGCGTGTCCCGAACCGCCCACCCAGAAACTGACCCGCGCCCGGCCCTCGCCGTGGCAGATGCTGTTGGTCACGACCTCGTTCACCGCGTAGACCAGATCGTCGACACGCTCGTCGTCGAGCCCGGCCTTGGACGCGCGTCCCTCGATGAAACCGCGCAATGCGCTCAGCGTCGTGCGGTCGACGCCGAGCTCCTCGCTGTCGCTCGGACGGATGGGCAGTGCCTCGGCGCGGACCCGATCGACGGTGTCGGCGGGATCGGCGAGCTCGTCATGGCACGCGGTGATGTGCGCGATGACGTCGTCGTCCAGACTCTCGTCGTACGCGCACGACAGGTGGCAGTTCCAGCCGCTGAACGCGGGCAGTTGCAGGATCAGTTCGTGCAGTGCGACCTCGGTGCGCACGGCCGCCGTGTCGGCGGCGCGCACCGGCTCGCTGACGCAGCGCACGCCGCCCTCGCGATGGGCGTCGACCAGGCTCTGCAGGGTCGGGATGACCCGTGCTGGATTGCGGCCGGCGACCGAACGGTCGATGGCAAAGAGGTCTGCACCGTCCTTGCCCAGTTCGCGGCGGACCTCGGCTATTTGATCGGCGTCGGCGAACACGACGGCTGCAGCACCGGCGGACAGCGCGCCGGTCACCCGGTCGGCCGCTGCTACGGCGAATCCTCCCGGGCCGGAGTACGGGAGCAGATCATGCTGTAGTGCGTGAGTGGTCATCACGGGCGACCACCTGCGCGGCCGGCCGATCCGTACGGGGGACGGATCGGTCCAACGCCGCGGCGAGAGCCCGAGCCAACGGCCGGCCGCAGGGTCGACCGGCCGCGGCGCTCAGGCGGCGCGGCTACGCCGCCGGCGCGGCTCCGCGGGTGGGCGGATCTCCTTGCGCGCGGCGAGTACCACGTCGTGTTCCAGACCCAGCATGTCGAGGAGCATGCGAGCGTCATCGACGTCGTGAGCTGCCGCAGCGATGATGCGCGCGGCCTGACGCTGCCGTTCGGCATGCAGACGCTCCTCCTCCGCCATCCGCTCAATGTCGGCCTGGGAGATGAGCGTCCCGTCCATGGACAAGGTCGTGCTGCGTCCGGTCATGGCTCGACCTTTCCCACGACCCCTGGCCGTCTAACCGCGCTTTTCGCGGTGTTTTTGACGAACTCTTGGTGATCAGTCGTTGGGTAGTTCGGCCACGTTGCCGAAGAAGTCGTCGATCTGCTTCACCACGCCCGTGAACTCGTCGAAGTCGACGGGCTTCGACACGTGCACGGACGCGTGCAGCTCGTAGCTACGAGCGATGTCTTCGTGCGTCTGTGAGGTCGTAAGAACGACGACCGGGATCCGGCGCAGGAGCGGGTCGTTCTTGACCTCGGCGAGCACCTCGTGACCCGACATCCGCGGCAGGTTCAGGTCGAGCAGGATCAGATCGGGACGGCGCGCATCCTTGAACCCGTTCTCGCGGCGCAGGTAGGCGATCGCTTCGACGCCATCGGTGACGACTTCGAGCGTGGTGTCGAGCTGGCCCGCGGCCATCGCCTCCCGCGCGATCAGTACGTCGCCCGGGTCGTCCTCGACGAGCAACACGACGAGCGGTCGCGCAGACTCGTGCATCGGCTCGGTGCTCATCGGGCGTCCACCGTCTCTGCAAGTTCTGCGCTGGGGTCTGCTTGCGGAACAGAATGCTCGGGGATCAAGAACGCAAAGGTAGCACCGGGACCGTCGCTGTCCGCGAGCCAGATCTTGCCCCGGTGGAACTCGACGATCTTGCGGCAGAGCGCAAGACCGATCCCGGTGCCACCGTATTTGTCGCGCAGGTGCAGCCGCTGGAAAATCGTGAAGATCCGCTCGGCGTATTGCCGGTCGATGCCGATGCCGTTGTCGGCGATGGTGAACTTCCAGTTCGTACCGTCGCGTTCTGCTGAAATCTCGATGCGGGGTGGACGATCCGGGTCGCGGTACTTGAGCGCGTTACCGACCAGATTCTGGAAAAGGGCGGAGAGCAGCGTCGGGTCGCCGTCGACGGTCGGCAGCGAGCCGCGCACTATCTGCGCATCGACGGCGACTATTCGATCTTCAAGCGTGACCAGCGCACGGCTGAGCGCAACCCCCATGTCGACCGGGCCGAAATTCTCGGTGGTGCGCCCGACCCGCGAGAACGAGAGCAGATCGGCGATGAGCACCTGCATGCGCTTCGCGCCGTCGACGGCGAAGTCGATGTACTGCCTGGCCTTGTCGTCGAGCTGTTCGCTGTACTGCCGCTCGAGCAGCTGGCAGAAGTTGGCGACCTTGCGCAGCGGTTCGGAAAGGTCGTGCGAGGCGACGTAGGCGAACTGCTCGAGATCGGCGTTGGACCGCGCGAGGTCTTCGCCGCGTTCGATCAATCCGATACGCGCTCGTTCGACCCGCGCGAGCTCGCTGGCAATGCGCGCTCGCATCAGGTCGACGTCGCGTCCGAGCGCCGCGATCTCGGGCGGGCCACCGGGGCGAATGCGTTTGCTGATCGCGCCACTGGCGACCTCGCGTGTCTGCGCGCCCAGTTCGTCGATCGGCTCGAGAACCTGACGGCGCAACCCGCGCCAGAGGACGTACTTACTGCCGAGCGTCAAACACGCGGCCGCGATCGTGGCGATGAAGCAGAACACGATCGCCGATCGCCGCTGCGCCTGGACGTTGTCGCGCACCGCGGCGATGTGGTTGCTGAGCGTTGCGGCCCGCCGCCGGATCTTGTCGAAGGCCGCCTTGCCGGCCAGATCGCTCACCAGCCCGGACGCGTGCCGATCGCCTCGCTGCACCTCGGCGATGTACTTCGCGGCGATGGTCGTGCGCCATGCGTCGGCGGCGCGGTCGAAGGAGGCGAGGTCGGCGAGAAGTCCGGGATCGCCGGCTATCAGCGCATGCAGCTGCGCCTCATGTCGCCTCTGCAGTACCGAATACTGTCGGTAGGGCTGCAAGAACACCGGACGTTTGCCGAGCACGTAGCCGCGCAGGCCGGTCTCTTGGTTGACCATGTCGCCCAGCAGCGTCTGGCTGGTCGCGTACGCCGGCTCCCACCGCTCGATGATGTTGTCACCCTTGTTCTTGAACTGCAGCGTCGCGTACAAGACGGTCGCGAACGCGATCACCAGCAGCACGACGAGGGCGAGGAACCAGCTGGCCACGCGTTTGCGCAGCGGCCAATCGGTGAACAGAGTGCTCCGCCCGCTGGTCAGCTCGCTCACTCGCCCGCCTAGTTGCGCACGGTGATCGCGACGACGGCGGTGTCGTCGGCCGAGCGGACAGGCGCCCCACCGACGATTGCCGGCAACCACGACCCGACCTGGCTGCCTCGAGCCACGGCGTCGCTGGTCGCATCGAGCAGTTCATCGACGCCGAGGCTCGCCCGATTGGCGGGCACGCGGTAGGCGTCGAGCAGGCCGTCGGTGTAGAGGATCATCGAGGAACCGGCCGACAACAGCGTGCGCGACACCGGCCAGCCGCCACTCTGCGGCCAGCGGCGCGCGGCACCGGTAAGCCCCTCGATGCCCAACGGCGGCCCGATCTCGGGATCGAGATAGCTGACGCGACCGGCCGAACAGACCAACGGCGCAGGATGGCCCGCCACGCGCAGGGTGACGCTGCGGTCGACATCGATCGTGATGTCGCACGCTGTGACGAATCGTCCGCCGCTGCTCGTCTCGGCCGACAGCAGCCGCGACATCGACGTCAGGATCGTCTCGTCCGGCACTCCGGCGAGGACGAGGGTGCGCCAGGCGACACGGAGGTGGACGCCGAGCGCCGCTTCGTCCGGCCCGTGTCCCATCACGTCGCCGACGACCGCACGCACGCGTCCGTCCGGGGTCTGCACGACGTCGTAGAAGTCACCGCCGAGCACGGCGAGGTTTCGGCCCGGCTGGTAGTAGGTCGCGCACTCGACCAAGTCATCGCGCAGCAGCGGTCGGGGTAACAGGCCACGTTCGAGGCGGGAGTTCTCGGCCGAGAGCATCTGCTCCTCGCGCAGCGCGAGCTCGGTCGCCTGCGCGCGGTTGCGTTCCACCGCGTAGCGGATGGACCGGTCGAGCAGCTCGGGCGTGATGTCGTCCTTGACGAGGTAGTCCTGCGCGCCGGCGGCGACTGCTTCGACCCCGGTGCGGTCGTTGCGGCCGGTCAGGACGATGACCGGGATGCCGACCGCCTCGCCGACCAGGCCGTACAACGCGCTGAGTCCCTCGGCGTCGGGCAGGCCGAGGTCGAGCAGCACGCACCCCGGCGCCTCGGCCAGGGCGTCGATGCCGTCGGCGAGGGTGCGCTGCCACAACACGTCGACCTCAGGGACGCCGGCCTCGATCAGGCACTCGCGTACCAAAAGGGCATCGCCCTCGTCGTCTTCGACGAGGAGCACGCGCGAGAGGAGGTCGCTCACGCTGCCCTCCTGTCATTCGCAGTGGGTAGACCTCGGCGAACCCTACCTGTCCGGTGCCGGAATATTGTGCGTCCGACACTGTTGTTGACATATCACAAAGTTACGACTAGGCTACTAGTTGAACAATCAACTATCAGGAAGAGGCAGGTCCCATGACCAGCACACTTACCGACTTCAGCACCTTGACCGGCAGCTACGCGATCGACGCGTCCCACAGCCGGTTCGGCTTCGTCGCCCGCCACGCGATGGTCACGAAGGTGCGCGGCGCATTCAACGAGTTCGAGGGCACCGCGACGATCGACGGCGCGAACCCGGACAACTCGTCCGTCCAGGTGACGATCGCCGTCGACAGCATCGACACCCGCAACAAGCAGCGCGACGACCACATCCGCACCAATGACTTCCTCGACGTGGCCACCTACCCGCAGATCACGTTCACGTCGACCGCGGTCAAGCACGTGGACGGGAACGACTTCGAGGTCACCGGTGACCTGACGGTCCGCGGCGTCACCAAGTCGATCACGCTCCCGCTCGAGTTCCAGGGCGCGGCGAGCGACCCGTTCGGCAACGAGCGCATCGGCTTCGAAGGTTCGGTCGTGATCAACCGCAAGGACTGGGGCGTCAACTGGAACGCCGCGCTCGAAGCCGGCGGCGTGCTCGTGAGCGAGAAGGTCACCCTCGAGTTCGAGATCTCGGCGATCAAGACCTCCTGACCCGCGCAGATCGTGCACCTTTCTGCCGGGCGACCGCAGAAAGTTGCACAATCAACGGCATGGCAGACCGGGGCGCCTTGCGCGCGAAGTATCTGCATGCCGACCGTCCGCCGAGCACTGCTCGCGGACTGCACCACACAGCCCTGATCAGCAGCGATGTCGAAGCAACGATCCGCTTCTATCAGGACGTGCTCGGGTTCCCGTTGACCGAGTTGATCGAGAACCGTGACTACCCCGGGTCGTCACACTTCTTCTTCGACATCGGCAACGGGAACCTGCTCGCGTTCTTCGACTTCCCCGGTCTCGAGGTGCAGCCCTATGCCGAAGTGCTCGGCGGGCTGCACCACATCGCCATCTCCGTCGACCAGCAGCAGTGGGACGACGCAGTGCGCCGGCTTCGCGATGCCGGCGTCGAGCACGAGGTGCACAGCGAGGTGTCGGTCTACTTCCGCGACCCGGACGGCGCGCGGCTCGAGCTGATCGGCGATCCGCTCGGCGAGATGTACGGCACGCACGTCCTCTAGGTCGGGTCCTCGTCCGGCCAATCGATCCGGTCGAAGTCGGCTCGCAGTCGCGCGGCGAACCGCGGGTCGAGCGCGCCGGCCGCTGCGATTCGTCCGAGCAACCGGCTGCGCGACACGTTCTGTGCGGCCACTCCGTGCACGCGGCAGTTGTGCACGATCGCTCGCAATCGGTCGCGTTCCTCGCGCGGCAGAGCCGGATGATCGTTGACGACGGCGCCGAGCGCCGCCAGGCGGCCCGCGTTCGTGCGCACCGACGTCTTGTGCGCTGCCAGTCCGAAACCCTCATCGCGCACGATCGACTCGGCGGCGGCGATGAATCCGGCGCGCCCGCGATGCAATCCAGCGCCCGCCGCTGAAGACGAGATCATCGACATAGCGCGTGTACGCGGCATCGAAGCGGCCGGCGAGCGCCGCGAGCCGGCGGTCGAGTCCGAAGGCGATCGCGTTCGCCAGGAACGGCGAGGTCGGCGCGCCCTGCGGCAGATGTGCAACGACGAGACGCTCGCGCAGCCTGCGCTGCGCCTCGATAGCGACCATGTCGTGCACTCGCGGCACCTCGCGCCATACGCGAGCCGGCATCGCCGTCGTGCACAACCCCGCGATCGCATCACCCACTGCCGAAGCGACGCCGAACCGGCGCAGCAGCCCACGCACCCGACCGGCCGTCACCGTCGGGAAGAAGCTCTCGAGGTCGAGATGCACGAGCACCCGCGCACCAGCGTGCGGTGCCAGCGCCGTCGCGACCGATCGCGACCGCACCCCGCCGTGTGCGCTCTCGTGCAGCGGGATCGCCGCATCGAGGCGACGCAGCACCCGGCGCTGGATCTCCTTCAACCGCGGCTTGGGTGCCGCAACCAGCCGGACGCCGCCGCGCTTCGGCAGGGCCCGCCACCGGTAGTGCTGTAGCTGCGGCGAAGCCCGGCGTTCGCGGCTTTGCACATCGGCGAACCACATCAGCTCGCCGTAGTCGATCGCGAGGATCTGGCACAGCGCGCCGATGTCCGCCCGGGGATCGAGCAGGCCCGGCGGCTCGGCAAGGAACCGCGCGAGTTCGTCGCGTGTGGGTGCCTGGGCGAAGCGGTTGCAGACCGCGGCGACGAGGGTGACGACATCGTCCGGGACGAGCAGCCGTCCGCGCGCTCGGGCGATGCGCAGTTGCATCGCGTCGGGCTGCCACGGCCCGTCCAGGATTGTGTCGACGAGATCGTCGTCCGCAGCTGTCATGAAGCGGGCCGGAGGCGGCTATTCCCTGACATGCGCGCCCCGCACTTCATCCGATGAAGCTTGAGGGCGTGCGCTGCAATGCCACACTCACCGAACTGACCTCGGGGTTTCCCCGAAGTGGTCGACGACCGCCGACCATCCCGCCTCCGGGCCCGCTCCACACCTTGATTGGATCACGAGCCGACCTTGACGAAACCGTAGGAGATTTCCGGCGCTTGCCGGGATAGCTTGCGCTCGCGGGAGGAATCGGACGTAACCACCCGCGCTGTATCTCCCCCCAACGCGTCGAGGTCGTTGCGAGTGAACCGCCGGATGCCACGTGCTCTCTTGGCGCTGTGTGCTGCCGTCGTGTCGCTCGCCGCGTTCCTCATCGCTGCCCCGCCCGCGAGCGCCGGCACGACACCGATCTACGTGTTCGGTGACGGACACGATGTGAGCGATTGCGGTTCCTACCATTCAGCCTGCCGGACGATCCAGTACGCGCTCGACAACATCGCGCCGTCCGGCGCAACGATCGCCGTCGGCGACGGCACGTACACCGACTCCGTCGTGATCACGAGCGACATCACCATCACCAACGATCCGCTGTCCGCGGCGCCCGACATCCAGGCGCCCATCACGGTGGGCGACGGCGCGGCTACGGCTGACGTCACGATCAGCAACCTCGGCTTCTCGCAGGGCGGTTCGATCGCTGTCAACGACAATGCCGGGTCGACGATCCTGACGGGCAACAAGTTCAACGACGTCAGCGGCCCGGCCATCACGCTCACCGGGTCCGGCGACCCGAGCAACCCGATCAGCGCAACGATCAGCGCCAACACCGGCAGCGTGATCGCGACGCAGCCGATCACCCAGAGCGGCAACGTCGCGGTGACGACTGATGGTCAGCCCAACACCATCACGATCGACGGGGCCACCGTCGATCTGTCGAGCCCACCATCGGACCTCACGACCGACGAGACACCGTCGCCTGTCGCCGTGACGGCGTCAGCGGGCGCGGCGGTGGACAGCGCGCGTCTCGATGTGGGAGTCGCTGCAGATCCGGCAACAGCGTCGTCGCCGCTGGCATTCGCGGTCCAAGATGCGGGGAGCCCGACACCGGTCACCCTGAGCGGAGGTAACGGTGCTTTCGCTGGAGCGCTCACATCGGCGGCACCCCTCGCTGCCGACGGGTCGTTGTCACCAGAACTTACGATCGCGGCGTTGGACGCACCGTCAGATCCACCGACGGTGACACTCAACCTGGACGAGATCGTCGATGGCAACGTGCTGGACACAATCGTGACGAATCAATTCAGTCCGACCCTGCACGCCAACAGCCCTCCGATCTACGGCGACGAGACGGTCACAATCGCGCACGGCGGCTCAAGCGTCGACGTAACGCTCAACGCATCGGATGCTGACGGCGATCCTTTGACCTACGATTTCAGCCAACCTTCGGCTGGCGACGGGACGGTTGCCGTTGGTGCTGACGACCACCATCTCGTCTACACCGCTCCGAGCGGCGGACTCCAGTCAGCGATCACGTTCACTTATACGGTGACCGACGCAAACAGCGATCCCCGCTACCAAGACGGTCACTGTCAACCCGGCACCGAACAATGTGCCCAGCTACACCGGGCAGACCGTGAACATGACGCACGGGACATCGAGCATCGACATCGTTCTGTCCGCGACCGACGGCGACGCCGGCGACACCCTGACCTACAGCCACGCCCAGCCCGCGACCGGAACGGGCACCGTCACCCAAGGCGTCGACGACCATCACCTCACCTACCACGCACCGGCAGGCGGGCTGCAGTCACCGACGTCGTTCACCTACGCCGTCACCGACGGCTACAGCACCCCAGCCAGCCAAACCATCACCATCAACCCGCCACCGAACAACGTGCCCAGCTACACCGACCACACCGTGAACATGACGCACGGAACGACAAGCGTCCAGATCACCCTGACCGCGACCGACACGGACAACGACTCACTCACTTTCACCCACACACAACCCGCGACCGGCACCGGAACCATCACAGGCACTGGCGCCAACCTCACCTACACCGCACCCACCGGCGGAATGCAGTCACCGGCCTCGTTCACCTACACCGTCACCGACGGCTACAGCACCCCAGCCAGCCAAACCATCACCATCAACCCGCCGCCGAACAACGTGCCCAGCTACACCGACCAAACCGTGAACATGACCCACCGAATGACAAGCGTCCAGATCACCCTGACCGCGACCGACGGCGACGCCGGCGACACCCTGACCTACACCCACACCCAGCCCGCGAACGGAACGGGCACCGTCACCCAAGGCGTCGACGACCACCACCTCATCTACCACGCGCCGGCAGGCGGAATGCAGTCAGCGGCCTCGTTCACCTACGCAGTCACCGACGGCTACAGCACCCCAGCCAGCCAAACCATCACCATCAACCCGCCACCCAATGCGGCACCCGTCCTCGATAGCGGATCGCAGTCGATCAACGTCACCGTCCCGGTGTTCGCGACGCAGAACATCACGGTTAGTGCCACTGACGCGAGACAACGACACGCTGACATATAGCGCGTCGAACTCGGCGTTGCGCAAGGTGGCGGCGAACAGATTCGCCTACACCGCGCCGACGAGTGCCGTTAGCCGCACCGTCAGATTCACCGTGACTGTCAGTGATAAATACGGTGGTAGTGCGGTCTCGCACATCGTGATTTCGGTGGTCAGAGCTGCGTCGCAGGTGACCTCAATCGCGATGTCGCCGCTGCATCCGACCAGCGCCGACCGCCCCCAAGTGACGGTCCACGTCAGCTCGCCGGGCAACGAGACCGGTGGTGTCGTCACGATCAAGACCGGCGGATTCGGAACGCCGTCAGCACAGGTCAAGAACGGCAAGGCGACCATCACGCTGCCGCAGTTCCCCGGGGGCGCGCAGAGCATCACCGCGGTCTACGGCGGTACGGCGACCACAATGCCGGTTACGTCGAACCAACTCGGCTTCACCGTCACGAAGGTGGCAAGCAAGATCGCGTTCAAGACCAATCCGCTGCAGCTGACGACCACTACGAGCAACGCAACAGCAACGGTCACGGTGACCGCCGGACCGTTCCGTCCGAGCGGTGGCACCGTGACCATCGACGAAAACGGCAACCGTCTCGCGCAGGGCACGCCGAAGGTCGGCGTCGTGTCGCTGCCGCTGCCGCGCTTCTCGCTCGGCCAGCACAACCTGACCGTCAGCTACACCGGTACCGCGTCGATCGCGACCTCGAGCGTCATCGAGACCGAACGCGTCAGCCTCGGCTAGCTCGCTGACCACGCAGCCGATAGCGCAGGTGCGTCACCCGTTGCTCGTACGCCTCGATGTCGGGAGTGGTGAGGCAGCGCTCGAGTTCGAGCTCGACGATCCCGGTGGGCAGGTGGTCGAACAATCGTCTGCCCTGGCCCAGCAACACCGGCATCACGTGCAGCTCGAACTCGTCGACCTCCCCGACCTCGAGCAACGACTGGGTTGCACCCGCCCCGTGCACCAGCACATCGGCGTCTCCGGCAGCCTCGCGCGCCAATTGCGCACACTCGGCCGCGTCCGTCACGAAGCGGACCGTGCCCGGCGGCGGTTCGTCCGGCACGTGGTGGGTGAGGATGAAGATCGGGACGCCGTCGTGGATGTCGCCCTGCCAATGATCGGCGTGTTCGTAGGTGCGTCGGCCGGAGATGAACGCGCGCGTCGCCATCGACTCGGCGAACACCTGCCCGCTCGGTCCGGGGTCGTCACGGCGATCGAGCCAGTTGAACAACCGGAAGCCACCGACACCCATCGGCTCCTCGACGCTGTCGTCCGGACCGACGACGAAGCCGTCGAGCGACATGGTCATGTCGACACGGATGCGCGCCATCACTGCACCGCCGACCGCACGCGGAAGCGCAGATGCAGCACATCGGTGCCCTGTCGCGCCCGCAAGAGTTCGAGTTCGACGTGCTCGGGAGACCGGGCATCGAAGAGCCGTCGCCCCTGCCCGAGCAGCACCGGGACGACATGCAGTTGCACCTCGTCGAGCACGCCGGCAGCGAGCGCGAGCTGCGCGGTCAAGGCTCCGTGGACAAGGACGTCCTTGTCGCCGGCGGCGTCCTTGGCTGTGCTCATGGCCGTACGGACGTCGTCGACGTAGGTGATGTTGTCCCATGCGGGCTCGTCCGCGGTGCGTCGGGTGAGCACGACGATCGGCACGCCGTCGTGATGATCACCGCCCCACTGCTCGGCGAGGTCGAACGTGCGACGACCCACCACCACGGCGCCTGTTCCCATGGCTTCGGCCAGCACCGAGACGTTCACGGGGTCGGCCTTGGCCGGATCCGCGAACCACTCGTGCAATCGATGCCCGTGGTCGCCCAGCCCGTTGCCAGGACCATCGTCGGGGCCGGCAATGAAGCCGTCCAACGACATCGACATGTACAACACTGATCTGCTCACTACAGCTCCGATCTGGTGACGCGAGGGTGTCCTTCCTCCATGCGTCGATCGAAACCCGATGAATTCGACAGATCAGCCGAAATCGCTCATTCCAACGGACGTCGTGCGATCGCCGCGGGCGTGCGGCTGAGCAGCCACGCCCCGGCGGCCGCAACCACGGGCAGCCCGAGAACGAGCGCCGCGAGGTTCGCGTACGGCGGTTGGCCGAGATAGCCGACGTCGTGCCAGTGCCACGCGATCTGGGCGAGGTATGCACCGGCGGTGCCCAACAACCCGGCCAGCAGCCCGAGCGCAGCGGCCGACGTGGCGTGCAGCGCACGCCGGGTTCGTGCGCCCGCGCCGGCAGCGGTGAGCGTGCGAAGGTCCTGCGTCGTCTCGCTGCGGATGAGCCCGATGGTCATGGCGAGCACGCCGAGCGCAACCAGCAAACCGGTGATCGTCGCGTCGTCACGCAGCGTGCTGAGGCTCTGGTCCGGGGCGGTTCGCGTCTCGGTCGTGATGCCAGAAGCCGCGGCAAGGTTGCGGGCGTTCGTGATCTGCGCAGTCGTCAGCGCGCCGGACGTCTGGATGAGCCAACCCACCGGTACGGCGGTGAATCGCCCGGCGCGCATCCCGGCCGGGGTGATCAGCGTGTTCGGCGCCGAGCTGTAGACCGGCAATTTGCTCGAGCGCTGCACGGTGACCGACTTGAACGTGCGCCCGAATCCCGAACCGAGTTCGACGTTGCTCAGACCCGAGTGCGAGGTCACGATCTCGGCGCCGCCGCTGACGTCGGCCGACTTGATCCCGTAGAAGGCGAGCACCGCGGGCTCTGCCACGAGCGGGACGGAGATCTGGCTGAACCCGTTGTGGCCGTTCTCGGAGATCGGATGGACGAGGCTCACCTGCGCCGCTCCCGGCGGTGCTCCGGCCGGAACCGGCGTGTTCAGGTCGTACGCGCCGTCGAGCTGAACGACGGTCGACGTGCCCAGATCGTGTGCGATCGCCGTGGCGACGCGGCGCGCGGCGGCGACGAAGCGCGCCGGCGGAACGGCCGGTGCGCTGGACGAGCCGCTGGTCGGGACGGCGACGGTCGGGCCGCCCTGAGCGTTCGGGTCGCTGAGCCAGACGATGAGCTGGTTGTTCGGCAGGTTTCCGGCAGCCAGCGACTTGTCGTTCGACTGCTGCGCTGCTGCCGTGACCGCGATCGTGGCGGCGATCCCCACGGCGAGACTCGCAGCCGCAAGCGCCGCTCCCGAGCGGGCTTGGTATCGCACGAGATCGCGCAGAGCGAGCCGGACCGCAACGGGTGCGTGGCCGGCGACCGATGCGAGCGCCCGGATACCGAGCGGCGCGAGCAACAACATCCCGGCCGTCGTTGCGACGATGCCGCCGATGATCAGGGCGGTGCGCTGCGAGTGCGCCAGGACGAGGCAGACGAAGCCACCTGCGGCCAGCACCGTCCCGAGCAACGCGAAGCGATGCGCAGGTTGGGGCGGCGCGGGGCGCCCGGACAGTGCCGCGACGATCGGGATCTTCGCAACGCCCCGCGCAGGCCACCACGACGCGGCGATCGAGGTGACGATCGCGAGCACTCCGGCAGCGAGCACCGCCCACCACGGGAGGGCGAACGCGTCGTAGCGATGCCCGACGACGTTCTCGAATGCCGGGGTGAGGGCGAGCCACACACCCAAGCCGAGGACGACGCCGAAGCCCGCGCCGACGATGCCGACAGCCGCACCGTTGGCCAACATCACCCGCCGGATGTGGCGGTCGGTCGCCCCGATCGCGCCGATCATGCCCAGCGCCCGCAATCGTCGCTGCGCCATCACCGTGAACCCGGCGACCGACAGCAACCCCACGAAGATCAGGCCGATCGTGGCCAGGAGCAGCACGGCGAGCGCCTGGTTGCGCTGTCGCTGTGCCGCTGTGTTGCCCGAGGACGCGATCGATTGCACCGAGCCGGCGGGCAGATGAAAGCCCGCTAGGGCATTCGAGTCGGCGTTGAAGAGCAGAGTCAACGCGGTCGGGCGCGTGATCGCGCCCGGCGCGACGAGCCCGAATGCGTCCTGCAGGTTCTGCGGATTTTCCACGGTGCCGACGACGCGTACCGGATGCCGATCGATCGTCCAGGTTGCGCCGACTTTGAGATCGAGAATCTGAGCGACCGCTGCTGTGATCGCGACTTCGCCTGCTTGGGTCGGATAGCGCCCCGACACCAACCGCAGCATGGGCTGGCCGAACACGCCGTGCCGGTCCTGGGCGCGGACGTCGATCGGGGTGATCGAACCCGGCACCGGCACCGTCTCGTGGACGATCGCCTCGACCGTCCCGAATCGCTGCCGCACGGCCGCAGTGTCGCGGGCGATACCGGCCCCGCCGGGAGCCGCGACATCGACGCGCGCGTCTGCGCTGCCGAACATGCCCTCGTCACGGGTCTGGACGTTGACGACCAGCCCGAGTCCAACCGTGGTCATGGCGACCGCCGCGATGAGCAGGATCAGAACGATCAATTGCTGGCGCCACTCGCGGCGCAGCAATCGCCAGGCCCAGCGCCGGATCGCCCGCCGCGCTGCGCCGCGCCGCCGTGTCGGCTCGACCGCCCTGGTCGGGGGAGGCGGTGCGAGGGTCGTCATCGCGCCGCGTCCACGTCCAGCAACGACTCGGGACCGACGGCGGGCGCCGTCTGGTCGACGATGCGACCGTCGCGCAAGAACACGACCCGATCGGCCCAGGACGCGAGCTGTGCGTCGTGGGTGACCACAACTCCGGCGACTCCGCCCTGGCAGGTCTCGCGGACGAGTCGCATGACCGCCTCGCCGTTGACCGAGTCGAGGGCGCCGGAAGGTTCGTCAGCAAGGAGCAGGTGCCGCTGGCCGACGATCGCACGCGCGATGGCGACGCGCTGGCGTTCGCCGCCTGAGAGCTGGTCGGGGAACCACTCGGCCCGGTCGGACAGCCCGAGCCGGTCGAGCGCCGCGAGCGCTACGGTCCTCGCATCACGGGCACCGATGCCGTCGAGTTCGAGCGGGAGCGAGACGTTCTCGGCGGCGGTCAGGCCGGCGAGCAGGTTGAAGTCCTGGAACACGTATCCGATCGCACGGCGCCGTAGGGCCGCGCGCTGGTTACGCGAGAGCCGGGCAAGCGAAACGTCGCCGACCGTGACCTCGCCGCTCGTCGGCTCCTCGAGGCTGCCGGCGATGGTGAGCAGCGTGCTCTTGCCCGACCCGCTCGGGCCCATCACCGCAACCAGCTCGCCGGGCTCGACAACCAGGTCGACCTCGCGCAACGCGTGCACCTGCGCTGCGCCCGCGCCGTAGACCTTGCTGACTCCGTCCAGTCGTAGCGCGCTCATCGCTGCACCCGCACTTCGCCCGAGGGGGCCGGCGCAGGTCGAGCAGCTGGTCGAGCAGCCGGTCTCGCCTGCTTGGGTTTTGCGCGACGCAATCGGGCGTCGGCTGCGTCGAGCCAGCGGATCACCGAGTCGAGTCGGAACAGCTCGGCGTCGAGCACCAGCGAGAGACTGACCGAGTCGCCGGCGCCGTCTCCCGTGCCCGCGTCGCGCTTGACCCGTGTCCATTCCTGCATCTGCTCGACCACGTGCCGCCGGTGCGCCTGGATGACGTCGGTGACGCTGACCCCCGGCACCTCTATCGCGACGAGCACCTTGATCACGAGCTCGTCGCGCGGCGGCGCACTGACGTCGGACGGGGTGCGCAGCCACGTGTCGAGCTCGCTCGCACCGTCGGTCGTGAGCCGGAACGACTTCTGCGGTCCGACTTCCTCCTCGCCGTCGTCGGACTCGATCAGGCCGTCACGTTCGAGGCGCTGCAGGGTCGTGTAGACCTGCCCGACGTTGAGCGGCCATACCTCGCCGGTGCGCTCCTCGAACTCGTCGCGCAGCTGCAGGCCGTACTTCGGGCCCTCGCTCAGCAGCGCCAGCAACGCATGTCGCACGCTCATGGGTACGCCTCCGCCTCGTGGTATACCCGGTATATATACCACGTATGCAGGCGGGTGAGAAGCGATCCCGAGCGGTTAGAGCACGAAGCACGCGATGGCGACGTACTGGCACGCCGCAGCCGCAGTCACGTAGCCGTGGAACACCTCGTGGTAGCCGAACACGGCCGGATCGGGATCGGGCCGGCGACGGTGGTAGCTGATCGCTCCCGCGGTGTAGAGCACGCCGCCGACAAGGAGCAACACGGCGGGCGCGACACCGGCCCGCAGCCACACCGCAGGCACGGCCAGCCCCGCCGCCCATCCCAGTCCGACGTAGATCAGGCCGACGACAGCCTCAGGGGCATTCATCCGCGACAGGCGCACGGCCGCGGCGAGCACCGCGGCGAGCCACAGCAGGGTCAGTTCGACGAGCATCAGCGTGCCGTGCAGGCAGAGAACCACTGCCGGCGTCGCCGTCCCTGCGATCATGTAGATGATCATGAGGTGGTCGAGCTTCTGCAGCCTCTGCGACGCAACCGGCCCCCACGTGCCGCGGTGATAAAGCGCGCTGGTTCCGAACAGTCCCACGACAGCACCGGCGTAGATGGCAGCGACCGCAGTGCGGACGCCACCACGCGCGTCCACGATGACGAGCGTGCCCACCACGAGGGCCACCTCGAAGCTGACCAGGTGCGCCCAGCCGCGTAGGCGGGGCTTGTCGTAGTTCAGGCCGCGATGAGCGTCGAACAGTGTGCCTCGCTCGAGCGGCTCCGACGGAGCAGTACTCACGGCAGCTACCCGCCCAGTGGGCTTCGGTCACTCGGCATTTCCCGACAGGGCGGCCGGTTGGCCGAGGAGTCCGCGCGCAGCGGGGACTCCGTCCTCAGGAGGCTGTATCCCAGCGTGTCGATTTTCCCATTCGTGGGGTGAGCCGTCCAGCGCAGCGGATGCCGCTCACAGGTGCCGAGTCAGACTGATGTGCTCGGCGGCTGCTCGATGTGTGCGAGCGACGCGATGCCCGCGACGATCGCCGGCCGAGCGACTGGATCGGACATCAGCGTCCGCGCCAGCTGACTCAGATGGGTGCCGGAGACGCGGGCGTACGCACGGAGCAATCGAAACGCGTCCGACACGGTCACGTCGAGCCGCTGCCGCAGCAAACCCTTGGCCTGCTCGACGACAACGCGGCTGGTCAGTGCACTGCGCAGGTGCGGCAGAACCGCGTCCTTGGTCGGCGGGTGTTCCTGCACGATCGCAACGCTCGCGACGTGCGCCAAGCTGCGCCCGACCAGCAGATCGGCCTCGTTCAGATCGCCCACCTCCGAGCCGAACAGGCCCAGCGCGCCGAGCACGCCGCCTGCCACGGTCATCGGCACTGCATGCACCGCGACGAACCCGGCCTCGCGGGCCGCCGGCACGAACCGCGGCCAGCGCTCGATCGATGTACTCAGGTCGGCGACGGAAACAGGTGCCCCGCTCGAGTAGCTGTCCAGGCAGGGCCCTTCGTCTGCCTGCAGCTGGAACAGCTCGATCTCCTCCGTCTTGTCCGAGGTCGCGGCCATCAGATGCAACTGCCCAAGTGGGTCGGCCAGCAGCAGTCCCGCCGAACTGACATCGAGCAACTCAGCACAGCGCTCGGTCAGCTCAGTGAGCAACTCGACGACGTCGAAATCGTGCAGCAGGTTGTCGACCAGCGCGACCACCGCGTCGAGCACGCGCGCCTCACGTGCGCTATCTGTCATCGCTTACTCCGTCCTTGCATCGACGACGGTGCCGATCGAGCCGATCACCGGTCGTCATCAAGCACCAGCCGGTGCTCGAGAATGTCGCGCGCGACCTCGGTGGCGGTTCGCCCCACCGAGTAGGCGTACGCGCGCAGCCGCACGAGCGCCTCCGCCGGCTCGATCTCCAGCTGGCCGACCAGCATTCCCGTGGCCTGCGCAACCTCGGCGCGTGTGATCGAGTTCAACTCGGTCCAGGCGAAACTGTCCGGATCGGCGATCGCGGCCTGTAGATCTCCGCCCAACAGATCCAGCAGCGGCAGCTCCGCCAGTTCCGCCGCAACCAGCGCGCCGGCGAGTTCGCCACTGCCGAGCGCACCTGGCTGGGCGCGGAACAGATCCAGCGCGCCGATGTACTCACCGGCGACCAGCACGGGCACGGCGAACACCCCGCGCATTCCGCGCGACAGCATGGCCGGTCCGTACATCGGCCAGCGCGTTCCCCCTCGCCGATCGGGATCGGCGAGATCGATCACCAGGACGGGAGCTTGTGTCAAGACCGATTCCAGACACGGCCCCTCGCCAAGGGTGAACTGCAACTCGTCGTAACGAGCGTGCCTGGGCATCGCTGGCGCCCAACGTCCCGGTGTTCGCGCCGTCGAAAACCAGTGAGATGGCAGCGGCGTCCACTTCGAACAGGTCGACGCACGCGGCGCACAGCCGATCGGCTGCCGCGACGCCCCGGTGAGCGCCGACGGCGTTCACCAACGAGTCCTGCGCCGACGTCACGGGTGCGCACCGCCCATTTGCACCGCGGGCGGCGACCACATAACGGTGCACGCACCGCGCAATGTCATGTGGTCAGTGTGCGCGCCGTCCTGCACCGCACAACAGCCGCATGGTCATTCGGCTCGTGTGCGCGTAATACTCGCACCGTGACCGACTACGACGCTCAGAGCGGGCGAGCCATGCCCATCGAGCCGTTTCTCAGCGACGCGGAAGCCGAGTCGCAGGACCAGGACGTGCTCTCCGCGGTCCGCGGGTTGACCGGGCTGATCGCCGACGTCGACGATCTCGACGAGGTGCTGGCCCATATCGCGCGGTTCGCGGTATCGGCGGTTCCCGGCGCCGAGGGCGCCGGGGTGACGCTGATACGTGCCGGCGACGGTCCGTTGTCCGTACTGGCCTGGGCAGTGACCGACGCGTTCGTGCGCGAGGTCGATCACCTCCAGTACGACATCTGCGCGGAAGGACCCTGCCTCACCGCGATGCAAACCGGACGCTCGCTCACCAGCGGGTCGCTGGGCAGCGACGTCCGCTGGCCGCGCTTCGGCGGCCGGGTGGCCCGCCTACAGGTTCACTCGGCCCTGTCACTGCCACTGGTCACCCGCAGTGAGGTGGTGGTCGGGGCGCTCAATATCTACGCCCACAGCCGGGACGCGTTCACCGAACACGCACTTCGTCTCGGCGAGCAGTTCGCGCGTCCCGCTGCCGTGTCGGTCGCCAACATCCAACTGCTCCACGCGGCGCATACACGCGCGACCCAACTGCAGACCGCACTGACCAACCGCGCGGTGATCGATCAGGCGATCGGCATCGTCCGGAGCAGATCCGGAGGAAGCGCGCAAGAAGCCTTCGATCGGCTGCGGCAGATCAGCCAGGCGGAGAACGTCAAACTCGCAGTGGTCGCCGAACGGCTCGTGGACGAGGCCGTGCGCCGGGCACACGCCAGGCACAGTTAGTCACGAAACCTCGTGATCGGAGCGGCGCTGTGACGCCTCAGCGACGTCCGTGCCCTCGAGTGCAACCGCGATGGTGCGCATGGCCCTGGCCACTGCAATGCCAATCGTCCTGCGCTGGGTACCGAGGCGCTGCGCCACCTGGGCCTGGGTAAGGCCGTTCAGATAGATCAGCGTGAGGGCGCGCCGCTCCAGCGGATCCAGCGCGGGGACCACGATGTTCCAGACATCGGGTTCGTTCGTTGTCAAGGCTGAGCCTAGGAAGCCGGACTACCTGGACGTCTCATGCCTGCCGCTCGGGCCCAACGACACCACTACCGTACCTCCGAGATCACCGAGCCGGTCATCGCGAACCTTGCGACGCGTTCGGCTTCACGCCGTTCGCTGCAGAGAGGATCTCGGCCGCAGTGCGCGCGTTGCCCTCAACCGCAGCCATGAGCAGCGCCCGCGAAGCGACGTCCGGGTCGGTTTCCGGTGGCACGACGAGTACGTCGATGCGCTCGCGGCGCGACGAGTCGCTCAGCCTGATCGTCAGGGGATCGCCGGTGGCGAATCCGCCGAGGCGGACGGTGCGGCCGTGGACGACCACGCGACGCGGCGCGGGATTCCATGCCCCGAGGCCATACGTGATGCGCGTGATCTCACGGCCGGCGGCCCACAGCGCTTCGACCAGCGCCGGCACCTCCGCCGTCAGGTCCAGGCTGCGCGGCCACCACGCCGCGTCGATCGCGCCCGAGGTGGAAATGGGCTGGCGAAAACTGATCCGGACGTCCTGGTGTTCTGGATCCGGAGCAGGCCGGACCAGTGTCGCTTCGCGGTGGCTGGTTGTCATGGCAGACCTACAGACAGTCCTCATCGGACCTGGCTTGTGGTTCGCAAAGGGCGAGGCCGACGTGACAGCCGGCGTGCGAAAGAGCCTCAGCCCCATCAACTCTACGCCGCTGGACCTCCGATCAGCCGATGCTGATCAAGCCCAGCACATCGTCGCCGGGTAGCGGCCCGTCGATGGTCGCCATGACGTGCGATTCGACCAGGTCGGCCTGGCCGCCATAGGTCGAGAGGAAAGCGGTATCCGCTGCGTCGCGGCCGGTGGCAATGCGCACGAGACTGGCTCGCGGCGCGAGCAGCGTCGCGTCGACCGCTCGCCAAACGCCATCGACGGCCGCCTCGGCGACGGCGTGAAAATCCATCGGCTCCAGCCCAGGTGCATAGACCGCAACCAGCCGGGCCGGCACGTCCAACGCACGCAACAGCGCAACCACCAGGTGTGCGTAGTCGCGGCAGACCCCGCGCCGCTTCAGCATCGCGTCGACGGCGCCTTCAGTCGGCCCGCTGCTCCCCGCTACATAGGTCAGTCGCGAACCGACCCAGGACGAGATGGCGGCGAGCAGTTCAGCAGCGTCGGTGATGCCCGCGAACTCGGCCTGCGCCATCGGCGCCAATCGATCGGATTCGACGTAGCGGCTCGGCCGGCGGTAGATGATCTGCTCGGCCTCGTTCACTCGAGGTAGCGGGTGTGCGCCACGCTCGGTTGCCCTGTACGAGATCTCGACACGTCCGGCTGGTGGCATGCAGACATGCGCGCGGCCGATCCCCGCGAGGATTACCTCCCTCGCATCGATGGGCGCGCCGTCGCAAGTCACGCGAAGCGTCTCGTCGACCCGCTCGGTGGAAGTCTCGGCAACCGCGACCTGCAGGGTCAGCCGCACCGGCTCGTGGACGGACAGCACCAGGTCGGCGGTGACGCGTCGCGTTTGCTGATTCACCCACTGAGTATCCGCTTCACGACGTTCCGCTTCGTCGTGGCATCTCGTGGGTATCCCACCGGTGACGGTTAGGACGTAGCCGCGCCAATCATCCGGGCTCATCCGTCCTAAGGGGACCTGAGTTCAGTGTTCGGTTTCTCAACGCTTCGCGTTCAACCGGCCGCGCGCCGCCTGATGCGAACGGTCGGTCGACAGGCCAGTCGCTGCCAGCAGGACCACTACGCCCCGTTCCTGCGACGACGGGTGCGGTGCGCCCTTCGCGCCGGCCACGGCTCGAGGCATCGCTACTCGATCCTCGACGAGACCGTCGTCTGGCCCTGAACGACATGGTCGCTGCGTTCGCCTGCACGCGCGCCAACGACCACCGTCGTAATCGTCACGACCACCGCGGCGGCCGCGAGGACGGTGATGCGGAGGTCACCTGTCTGCAGCTGCTCGTGCAGCAGCGTCAGGCCGAGGACTGCGGCGATCATCGGCTCGAGGACAGTCATGATCGGAAGCGACGCCTGCAGCGCGCCCGCCTGGAAGGACAGTTGCTGCAGGTAGGTACCGCCGATCCCGACGACAATGAGCGCGTAGGTCTCGCCGGTCGCGAGCAGGTGGACGACACCTCCTGATCCGGCGTCGACGACGGTCTTCGTGAGAACGGCGAGCACGCCGCCCAGCAGTCCGACCGCAATGGCGAGCAGGCTGGCTCTGATCGCGCCAGACCGTGCGTGCGCGAGGACCAGGCAGCCTACGACTACCGGCACGGCGACGAGCGCGACGACGAGCCAGTCCTGGTAGGACGCTCGGTCAAGACCCCTGTTCGCGGAACCGAGCACCACGAGCACCGCGAGCGACAGGCTCAGGAGCAGCGCTGCAGCCACCGTGCTCGATCGCAACCGCTGATGCGCAAGGCGCGCACTGAGCGGCAGCGCGAACAGCAACGACGTGACGAGGATCGGCTCGACGACTACGACAGATCCGACTCCGAGGGCGGCTGCCTGCAGGCCGTACCCGACGGCGTTGCCCATGGTCGCGGCGATCCATCGGGGATTGCGAAGCAATTGGCCGACGAAGCGCCGGCCTCGTGCGTCTGCGTCCGACGACCGCGCGGCGGCACGCTGCTGGCCCACGGTCGCAGCCGCGAACGCAAGCGCCGACGCCACCGCAAGGACCACGGAGAGGAACAGACGCACGACTTGAACCTCGGTGGGCGGGCGCCGATCGTGCCCGGCTGCGAGCGAATGCTCTGGGCGGCTTGTCGGGCCGCCGGCCCGGGCTGGCTAGGTCCCAGCCACTTCGACTGTACCCGTCACATCGCGACGGGCCGCCGATCACCAACCGATCACCAACCGGTCGTCGCGCCCGGCTCGCTGACGGACGGCTCGCCGGCTGCGTCGGCGAATGCGGCCAGCGCGTCGACCAGGCCGGCGCGCTGCTCGGGCGTGAGCCTGCGCACGATGCGGGCTATCTCCTTGCGGCGGCGGTCGGTGACTTCTCTGACGACGCGCGCTCCTAGTTCGGTCAGCCCGATGACGACCTCGCGGCGGTTGGCCGGGTTGTCATGGCGAGTGACCAGGTCGGCCGCCAGCAGCCTGTCGATCATGCGCATCGCGGTCGAGGCATTCACACCAAGGTTCTCGGCCAGACCGTTGAGGTTGAGCTGGCCGCGGGAGTCCAGCACCACGAGCGTGCGGAACTGCGTCAGGGTCACGGTGTCCTCAACATCGGCCAACGACCGAGCCGATACGCCGACCAGCACTCGTGAAGCAGTCAGGACGGCACCGACAAGAGAGTCGATTTGCGCGGCGGCCACACCGGTGCGGGCCGGCCGCGGCCGGTTGGTGCGAGTCACGTGTCAGCCATCCTTCCGATGCATCGTACAATCGTTGCATCATGCAATTACCGCACGAGCCAAATGTTGCTGCCCCGAACACGGTACCGACCCCGCCGCTGCGGCTGCCGCTGCTGAGGGTGCCGTTGCAGCGGGGCGCGGCGCGGTTGCCGGGCGCGCTGCGCACGTCGAACACCGGCTTGTTGCTGCTCGCGCTGGTGGTCGGTGCCGGCTCCGGCACTGGGGCGATCGTGTTCCGCTGGTTGATCAAGACCTTCACGTTGGCGCTGTCGGGGCATGGGGACTACTCGGCAGTCGGGCATGCGGCGAACCCGCATCTGCCGGGGCTGGGGCGCTATTTCGTGATACTCGCGCCGGTGGCCGCGGGGTTGTTGTACGGGCCGCTGGTGCATTTCTTTGCCCGCGAGGCGCGCGGACACGGGGTTCCCGAGGTGATGTATGCCGTCGCGCGCCGCGGTGGGCGGATCGCGCCGCAGGTCGCCGGGGTGAAAGCGTTGGCGTCGGCATTGTGCATCGGTGGCGGCGGGTCGGTCGGGCGTGAGGGCCCGATCGTGCAGATCGGCTCCGCGCTCGGCTCGACGCTCGGGCGGCTGGTCCGCGTCGCCGAGCCGCGGATGCGGGTGC
The DNA here is from genome assembly GCA_963757455.1 of uncultured Actinomycetota bacterium. GTDB lineage: Bacteria > Actinomycetota > Actinomycetes > Mycobacteriales > Jatrophihabitantaceae > RYN-133. Next base: position 46,882 of record CAVWSE010000024.1, on the reverse strand, counting down.
TGGTCGCGTGCGGTGCCGCCGGCGGTATCGCGGCGACGTTCAACGCGCCGCTGGCCGGGGTGTTCTTCGCGATGGAGCTCATCCTGCGCGACTTCGCGGCCCAATCATTCGGGATGGTGGTGCTGTCGTCGGTCACTGCGAGCGTGATCGGTCGCGCCGCGTTCGGGAACACCGCGTTCTTGCACCTGCCGAGGTTCACCGTCACCCACCCGATCGAATACCTGCTGTTCGGGGTGCTTGGCCTGCTCGCCGGCGGTGTCGGGGTGGTGTTCACCCGGGTCCTGTACGCCGTTGAGGACGCCTGCGACCGGCTGTGGCGCTGGCCCGAGTGGCTGCGCCCGGCGGTCGGCGGTCTTGCGCTCGGGGCTCTGCTGCTGGTGCTGCCAGAGATGTACGGGGTCGGGTATCCGGTGCTCGGTCGCGGCGTCGCCGGGCATTACGCACTGCTGTTCCTACTCGCGCTGCTGGTCGCGAAGATGATCGCGACGAGCCTCACCATCGGAATCGGCGGATCCGGAGGCGTATTCGCGCCAAGCCTGTTCATCGGGGCGATGTTCGGCGCCGCCTACGGCGCAGTGCTCCATCACCTGATCCCCGGCCAGGCCGGCGCCGTCGGCGCGTACGGGCTGATCGGGATGGGAGCCGTGTTCGCCGGCGCCGCCCGCGCTCCGATCACCGCGGTCATCATCTTGTTCGAGCTCACCGGCGAATACACGATCATCCTGCCGCTCATGGCCGCCATCGTCCTCGCCACCGGCGTGAGCCACCTGCTCTCGCGCGACACCATCTACACCCTCAAGCTGCGCCGCCGCGGCATCGACATCGACAGCCCCGACCACACCGGGCCGCTGGGCACGCTGACCGCCGACCAAGCCGCCGAACCGGTCGGGCAGACCCTGCCCGCCGGTACCAGGCTGATCGACGCGGCCGCCGAACTGGCGCACTCCCGGCACGGGCAGCTACCGGTCACCGCCCCCGACGGCACCTACCTGGGGATCGTTACCGCACACACCGTCGCCGACACCCTCGCCGACGGCGACCACGACGCCGATGACGTCACCACCGTTCTCGAGCAACCCACTGCCATCAGCGCACACGACACACTTGACGATGCCCTCGACCTGCTCGATACCGCCGGCGCAGCCGCTGCACCCGTGATCCACGCCGGCACGAGCGGCGCGGCCGATGGCGGCACCGCCCACGGCATAGAGGTGGTCGGCTGGCTCACCCATCAAGGCGTGCTGACCGCGCTGAGAGACCGCGCGCCCGGCGCCTGAACCACACCCGGGACCACAGCGCCGCAATTGATCATGGCGGACGCGAACCCGAAGCGAGGCCCGCGTCACCAACGTCGCGGCGCGGCGCGCGGGCTGCTGGCGACCCTGTCTCGGAAACCGAATCGGGTGTTCGGCACGAACACCCATCTAGTAGACGCGCACACACCAAACGCCGAAACGGACGGCAGGAAACGCTCGGCGGCGCAGACGTGGACATTACCGCGGCCGCCAGTTCTGCCAGGTGCGTCGCGGGCAGATCACGAGCCGGACTTCGCCGCTCCGACAGGCGCGGACCGACTACCGGTTCGCGCGGCCTGCCGGCGCCCTCGATGATGAACAGGAGGCGGTCATGACCAGGACCGCACCATCGCACGATCCGCGACACCTGTCGCGCACCACACCAGTCGATGATCACGCAGCGCACGCTCGCGCAGCCGGCACCGAACAGAGGCGACCGTTGGCTTCGTTCGCGCTGGATGCTGTCTTCTCGCGGTGGCGGGTGGTCGTCGTCTTGGCCACCGTTGTTGCGTCCGTGGCGCACATTCCGGTGATCGGCCCGCACCTGGATGAGGCGCCGTACATGGGGGTGCTGTTCATCGTGCTTACCGCGGCCTGCGGTGTGCTTGCCGTGGCCGCGCTGGTCAGGGATAGCCGCGCTGTGTACGCACTGGTCATTCTCACCTGCGGGCTCGCAGTGATCGGCTATGCAGCGACTCGACTGGTCGCGTTCCCGATGCTGTCCGACGACGTCGGGAACTGGCTCGAGCCACTCGGCGTGGTGTCTGTCGTGGCCGAGACGGTCGCTGTTGTTGCCGCGGTCGCAGCGTTGGCAGCCCATCGCCGCAGCGCACACAGCGGTGCTTGCGCCGCGAGGGTGTCCGGGCGGCCGGGCGCACCCGCATGAGCTGCTTGGTCAGGACTGCCGCGCGGGTGCGCCTGGGCGCAGCGGCGATCGCCACCGCATCCGTGGTGCTGGTCGGTTGCAGCAGCTCGTCATCATCGCCTTCAACCGCACACGACACGTCGTCGTCGTCACCGGTCACGTCGTCGCGCGCGGCGAGCGCACCGGCACCGTCCGGGGCCGGTTCGACATCTCGTGCCGACTCGAGCAGCACACCTGCGGGCAAGGCGGCGGCGTCGATCACGATCAAGGACTTCGCGTATCACGTGAGCGGGACGGTAGCGGTGGGAGCGACCGTGCATGTCACCAACGACGACTCGACCGAGCACACAGTCACCGCTGACTCCGGACACGGTTTCGACGTAGCGGTCCAACCGGGCAAGACCACAACGTTCACCGCGCCGCGCGCTGTCGGGCGTTACCGGTTCCACTGCAACTTCCACGCCGACATGCACGGCACGCTCACCGTCAAATAGACGACCAATCACGGCCGGCCCGCGATCAACACGGTGGAACCGAAAGCCGTACTTTCCACGAATCATCTGATATAGCCACAAACAAGACGGGCAGCCGACCGCTCGAGTCCTAGCCGCCGCACAGACGGGCGGCCCCGGACCGGTGCAGCCGCCCTGGCGGACACCGCGGGTCACTGCCCATCTGGGCTAACGGGCACACGTCACAAGAACACCGCGGCTGCCGGCTGTCCGGGAGCACGCGAAACCGAAAGGAAGATCCATGAAGAAGTCACTACGGTGGGCCGTCCCGGTCGCCGCACTCGGCATCGCAGGGCTCGCGCTCGCGCTGCCCGGCAGCGCGTCGGCCGCAAGCTCGACCACCTATCGCGCCAACCTGCAGCCGGTCGCGCTCAACACACCGGCCGGTGCCGCATCCGGTCAACTCACCCTGACCTTGAACGGCAACACCGCCACCATCACCGAGCACGTGTCCGGCCTGGCGACCAAGCTCCCGACCGACAAGAAGACCCTCAACGCGCTGGGAATCCCGACCGCGTTCGCCGGCGCGCCGTTCCCGCACGTGCAGCACATCCACATCAACGGCAAGAACGGTGGCTGCCCGACCTCTTCGGCGGACGCCAACCACGACGGCCTGATCACGGTCACCGAGGCGCTGGACAACTACGGTCCGATCGGCACGACGCTGTCGACCAAGGGCGACACCAGCCCGAAGGCCGCGGCCGACGTGACCGTCGCACCCGGCGGTGGCAGCTTCACCTACTCGCGCACGATCACGCTGGACCAGGCGACGCTGACCGCGATCCACAACAACAAGGCTGAGATCGTCGTGCACGGGCTCAACCCGGCCAACGCACCGAAGGCGTCGCTGACCACGCCGAACTCGCTCGGCGTTACCCTGCCCGGCGCCCACAAGAAGGTTGCGGCCATCGCCACCGCCCCGGCGCTGTGTGGCGCGCTCACCGCTCAGCAGATGTCGTCCATGCCGGTGGGCAGTAGCCCGACCGGTGGCGGCAGCACTGCCGGCACTGAGGACGGTGTCCTGTTCGGTATCGGTGGTGGACTGATCCTGGCCGCGGGTGGCGTGTTCGCCGCACGGCGGCGCTTCGCCCGCCAGAGCTGACCGAACCCGACATAGCCACTGACCAGGCTCTGACAGTTCGATGAGCGACACAGACCGCACCCGCCGCGCCCGCATCCTGGGCGTGGCGGGTGCGGTCCTGCTTGCCGCTGGCGCGATCGCGATCGTCATCGCAGTCCGGGCACAAAAGTCCGCACCGCAGCCGCCGGCGGGCGCAGCCAGCCCAGTCAACGTCATCCCGCCCACCGGGCCGTCCGGGCACGCAACCAGGACCCCGGGGCCGAGCGGAGCCTCACCCCGATCAGCTACGGATCCGGCGACCCGCGGACTCATCCTGGCCCGCTCGCTTCCGCTACAGCTGCGCATCCCCGCGATCGGCGTCAACAGTGGCTTGAAGAAGATCGGGCTCAACCGACAGGACCAGATCGCGACCCCGCCACTGGTGCGCGACTCACATGCCTACTGGCTCACCGTCTCACCCACACCGGGACAGCTCGGCCCGGCCACCATCATCGGCCACGTCGACTCGGCCGCGTACGGGCCCGGCGTGTTCTTCAAACTCGGCGACCTGCGCCAACGCGACAAGATCTACCTCACCCGTGCCGACGGCACCGTCGCACTGTTCGAAGTCGAACGGGTCGTCGAATACAGCAAGGCCACCTTCCCCACCCGGCAGGTGTACGGCAACATCGACCACGCCGGACTGCGGTTGATCACCTGCGGCGGCACGTTCAACCAAGCCATCGGCAGCTACGAATCCAACATCGTGGTGTACGCCGCACTCGTCTCCGCGCGCCACGCCTGACCCTCCACGCACGCCCCGGACCGCGACGCGACATTGCTCGACGGCGAGGATTCGATCAATCGGATCGAGCCGAGGCGTCGCTGCGATGGCTCTCACGCCGGCGCTCGGTCGCTACCTGGCTACCACGCACTCGTCGGCGTTCGTGCGAGTCGGCGGCCGACAAGGCTGCTGTAGGCGCGTAGGTAGTCATCGACCATACGGTCGGCCCCGAACCGCAGGCAGGCCCGGGCGTGAACCGCTGACCGGTCCAGCCGCGCCGCCGCACCGACTGCCGCCGCGGCGGACGCGACGTCGTGGACGAGGTAGCCGGTGACGCCCACGTCGACGACCTCGGACATCGAACCGCGGCGATACGCGACCACCGGAGTTCCGCACGCCATGGCCTCAACAACGGACAGCCCGAACGGTTCGTCGAAATGGATCGGGTGCACCAAGGCAGCAGCAGACCCCAGGACCTCGGCACGCTGCTCCGGCCCGACCGATCCGCGATAGACGACGTTCTCGCCGTCGATGTGTGGTTCGACCTGCTCGGCGAAGTAGCGCGCATCCTGGACGATCCCGCAGATGACCAGGGGTCGGCCGGCCTGGCGGGCAATGGCGATCGCGTCGGCCGTGCCCTTGTCAGGATGGATTCGCCCGAACACGACGAGGTTCGGCCCCGGCGCCGCACGGAATGGCAGCGCAGCAAGGTCGACGCCGTGGTAGATCGTCGCGAGGTAGTCCAGGTCTGGCGATCGATCCGAGTCGGAGATCGACACCAGCGCCGAGCTTGACTGCGCGTACGCCGGCAGGATCCCCGGCCCGGAGAACCCGTGCACAGTGGTGACCATCGGCGCCGCTGCATGCGCGTCGAAAGCGAGCGGTAACCAGTCGAGATGGTTGTGCACCAGGTCGAACTCGCCGGACCTGGCCAGCGCGTGCGACACGTGCAGCGCTTCGCACACGCGTCCGTCCAGGCCGGCATCCTCGGCATAGCCGTGTGGGTTCACGCCGTCCAGGGTCGCCGAGGTGAGGGAGTCCAGCGTCGCGAACAGCGTCACGTCGACGCCGCGCGCCACGAGACCCTCGGTGAGGACGCTGGCAACGCTCTCCCACGGCCCGTAGTGCCGTGGCGGCGTGCGCCAGGCGACCGGCGCGAGCATCGCCACACGCATATCAGGTCGGCGAGCTAATGGCCGGGCTTTTCGGCGATGACGACCTCGGTGGTCAGGAACAGCGCGGCGACGGACGCGGCGTTCTGCAGGGCGGAGCGGGTGACCTTCGCCGGCTCGACGATGCCGGCCTCGAACATGTCGACGTACTCGCCGGTCGATGCGTCCAAACCTTGCCCTGGCGGGAGATCCGCGACCTTGGACGCGACCACGCCGCCTTCGAGCCCCGCGTTGAGCGCGATCTGGCGCAGCGGTGCGGTGAGGGCCACGCGGACGATGTTCGCGCCGCTCGCTTCGTCGCCGACCAGGTCGAGCTTGTCGAATGCGGTGCTGGCAGCGTTGGCCAACGCGACGCCGCCGCCTGGGAGCAGGCCTTCCTCGATCGCCGCTTTGGCGTTGCGGACGGCGTCCTCGATGCGGTGCTTGCGCTCGGTGAGTTCGACCTCGGTCGCGGCGCCCACCCTGATGACGGCCACTCCGCCGGCGAGCTTGGCCAGGCGCTCTTGCAGCTTCTCGCGGTCGTAGTCCGACTCGGTGTTCTCGATCTCGGCGCGAATCTGGCTCACCCGGGCGTGGATCTGCCCGGCCTCGCCTGCGCCGCCGACGATGGTTGTCTCGTCCTTGGTGACGACCACGCGCCGTGCCAGGCCCAACTGTTCGAGACCGGCCTTCTCGAGCGTGAGGCCGAGTGCGGCGCTGATGACCTCGGCGCCGGTGAGGACCGCGATGTCGGACAGCGTGGCCCTGCGCCGGTCGCCGAAGCCCGGGGCCTTGACTGCCACGGAGGCGAGGGTCCCCCGGGCCGCGTTCACGACGAGCGTCGAAAGGGCCTCTCCGTCGACATCTTCGGCGAGTACGAGCAACGGCTTTCCGGTGCCGATGACCTTCTCCAGCAGCGGGAGAAGATCCCGCACCGCTGAGATCTTGCTCTCGACGATGAGCACGTAGACGTCTTCGTGTACGGCTTCCATTCGCTGGGCGTCGGTGACGAAGTACGGGCTGATGTAGCCGTTGTCGAAGCGCATGCCTTCGGCGAATTCGAGCTCCAGACCGAAGGTGTTGCTCTGCTCGACAGTGATGACGCCTTCCTTGCCGACCTTGTCCATCGCCTCCGCGATCAGTTCGCCGACCGTCGAGTCGGCTGCGGAGATCGACGCGGTGGCAGCGATCTGCTCCCTGGTCTCGACGTCTCGTGCAGCATGCGTGAGCACCTCGCACACCGCGGCTACGGCGGCCTCGATCCCTGTTCGAAGGGCAATCGGATCAGCTCCGGCGGCGACGTTGCGAAGCCCCTCGTGAACGAGGGCCTGGGCCAGGACGGTGGCCGTTGTCGTTCCGTCACCAGCGACCTCGTCGGTCTTCCTGGCGACGTCCTTGACCAGCGCCGCGCCCATGTTCTCGAAGGGATCGTCGAGCTCAACGTCCTTCGCGATGCTCACGCCGTCGTTGGTGATTGTCGGGGCACCCCACCGGGAGCCGAGCACGACATTGCGACCTTTCGGACCGAGGGTCACGCGTACGGCGTCGGCAAGGGTGTTCATGCCGCGCTGCAGGGCGCGCCGGGCTTGTTCATCGAAGGCAATCATCTTGGGCATGTCGTCATCCTCGAGTTCGCGGGCTGATCAGCACTCGGGACCGACCGGGATGCCGCAAACGGATGACGTACGGGAGCGGACGCCTCATCGAGATCGTTAGCACTCGGAGCGCGAGAGTGCTAACTCAGGTTTAGCACCCCGGCACATCATCCACAAGCGAAGTCGCTGGTCAGGCGCCACTGCTCCGAGCGCGTACCGTGAGGTGTACCGAGGCTTCGTCGTTTGCCGACTACCGTGTCGACTTCATCCCCGGCGAGTATTCAAGCGGCCTGACGGCCAGCGTGGGGAAACCGCATGACCACCCTCATCACATTCACCGACACCGTCGACACTGTCGACACCGTCGGCATCTGCGACATCTGCACTCATCCGGACGGCGCGCACGACGACATCGCGCGTCGGTACTGCCAGGCGACGATGACGAATGCCCTGTCGCGCAATTGCATCTGCTCGGCGCCTCCCACGCCCTGAGGTCGGGATTTGCGAGCCGCTTCGCCTGCAGATGCCTAGGGAGTATGACGAGTACGGTCAGGGCGCCGAGCTCTTCGGCGTAGAACTCGTCTCTCGTGCCACCGCGGAAAATGCTTGGCCGCCATCGGCGGTCCTGAACGATGGTTGTCGGCACACACGCTGCCCGCGATCGTGACTGTTTCGCGCGTGAGGCACGACCGCCATCGGTCGGGCCGTCCGATCGAAAGGCCGCGCCGTGAACACGCGCTATGGATTCGTCAGCACCTTCCCTCCGACCCAATGCGGGCTCGCCACCTTTGCGGCGTCATTGCGCGCCGGCCTGGTGCGCCACGGCGGCACCGACAGCGTCGTCGTGCGTCTCGTCGAGACACCCGAGCAGCGACCGGCGCCAGAGGTCGTCGCCCAGATCGTGCCGGGCGACCGCGCCTCGCTCTACCGCGGGGTGGCGCGGACTGAACCAATGCGACGTCGCGATCCTCCAGCACGAGTACGGCGTCTACGGCGGGGTCGACGGCGACGAGATCCTTCTGCTGCTGGACGCATTGAAGGTCCCCAGCATCGTCGTGCTGCACACGGTCCTGGTCACGCCGAGCGGGAATCAGCGCCGTGTGCTCGAGGCCGTGGTCGCGAAGGCCGACTCGGTCGTCACGATGTCGATGGCGGCCCGCGATCGGCTCGGAGTCGGTTACGACGTCGACATGCGCAAGATCAGCATCATCGCGCACGGTGCATCCGTGGCCGCCGCGACATCGGCGACGTCCTCCCCCAGCGGCGTGCGGCCGGTCGTGCTCACCTGGGGACTGCTCGGGCCGGGCAAGGGCATCGAGTGGGGCATCGAGGCGATGGCGAAGCTGCGCGATCTGGACCCGATGCCGCAATACGTCATCGCCGGCCAGACCCACCCCAAGGTGGTGCAGCGCGAGGGCGAGACCTACCGCAGCTCGCTGCAGGAACGTGCTCATCGACTCGACTTGGGTGATTCGGTCGTGTTCGACGGTCAACTACCGCGACTCGACGGCGTTGGCCCGGCTCGTCGAGTCCGCCACGGTGGTGCTGCTGCCGTACGACTCCGTCGACCAGGTGACCTCCGGCGTCCTCATCGAGGCTGTCGCTGCGGGTAAGCCGGTCGTCGCAACGCGCTTCTCGCACGCGGTCGAGTTGCTGGGCGACGGCGCCGGAATCGTCGTCACGCACCGCAGTCCCGACCAGATCGCCGTCGCGCTGCGCACGGTGATCACGCAGGGCGAGTTGGCCGCTGAGATGGCCCGGGTCGCCGCCCGTACCGCGCCGCACCTGTCGTGGGCTGCGGTCGCCGCCCAGTACGAAACTCTGGCGACGCAATTGATCACAGCCAGCGTGGCGGCGTGACGACGCGCCTCGCGCCGGTCCTCACCTTCGATCATCTGAACCGGCTCAGCGACCGGCAAGGCCTGTTCGAGCATGCCCTGTTGTCCGAGCCACGACGCACGCACGGATATTGTGTCGACGACGTCGCCCGGGGACTGGTCGTCGTGTGCCGCGAACACCACCGGACGCCCGTCCTCCACCGACTCGAGCGCCTGTACCTGGACTTCGTCGTTGACGCGATCGACCGCGAAGGCCGATGTCACAACCGGATGACCGTCGACGGTGATTGGCGCGACGACGCTTCGCTCGGCGACTGGTGGGGGCGAGCGCTCTGGGGCCTCGGGACGGCCGCCGTGCGCGGAAGCACCCCGGGGCTCCGGGCTCGCGCGCTGTTCACCTTCCGGGTGGCCGCCGGGCAGCGATCCCCGCACACCCGCGCCATGGCCGGTGCCGCGCTCGGCGCGGCCGAAGTCCTGGGAGCCTTCCCGGGCGAGACAGCCCGCCCGCGAATTGCTCTCGGCGGCCGTGGCCGCAATGCCACCACCGGACCCGGCCGGCCTGGACTGGCCCTGGCCGGAGCCTCGCCTGCGCTACGGCAACGGCATCCTTCCGCAGGCCTTGATCGTCGCGGGCGCGTCCCTGTCCCGGCCGGCCCGTGCTCGCCCGCGGGCTCGCGCTGCTGAGTTTCCTGCTCGAGATCGAGACCAACGGCACCCGCCTGTCCGTTACTCCCGGGCACGGGCGCGGTCCCGGCGAAAGCGGGCCCGAGTACGACCAACAGCCGATCGAGGTCGCCGCGATCGCCGACTGCTGCGCCAGCGCGTACCACGCAACGGGCGACCCTCGCTGGCTGGCGGGGATACGGCTCGCGTGGAACTGGTTCCTCGGCCACAACGACAGCTCGACACTGATGTTCGACCCTGACACCGGTGGCGGCTTCGACGGCCTGCAGTCCGACGGAGCCAACCTGAATCAGGGAGCCGAGTCGACGCTGGCCATGCTCTTGACGGCCCAGCACGCGCGCACGGTGCGCGAAATGCGATGAACACGCCGCGTGCCACCCGCGTGGCGGCGCAGTTACGTCAGGACCCGGCTCGTGTCGTCGCACGCCTGTTCCTGCCCGGCGAGGAACCCCACCTGACCCGATCGCGAGCCAACGAGATCGTCACCCGCGTGATGGCGATCGACGAGGCGCAGGTCGAGCTGTCGGTCGCGCGCCTGTTCGAGGTGTTCGGACCTCGCCACCACAACTACGAACAAGTCCTGCTCAGCCACGCATCCGTCGTCGCATCGCACGTGGACGATCCCGACCAGGTCTCCCCCGCGCGGACTCTCCTGCTCGGCGCGACCTTCACTGCCGAGTACGCGGTCGAGGGCGCTGCCGTGTGCAACCCGAGCGCCGTCCTTCACCCCGACCAGGCATACGTCGGCGAGGGCGAGGCCCGGGTCGCGATCAGCGTCCGCGGGATCGGCGAAGGACACCTGTCCTCGATCGGGTTTCGTTCCGCGATCGCCGGACCCGGCACGCGCTGGCGGTTCGCCGAGCCGACCTACCCGGTCAGCGCCGGAGTAGCGACACCGACGCCGTGGCACCGCGACCACCTGCGCGCCGTCATCGCCGACCACGGTGACGTCGACGAATTCGCGCAAGCCGTCGTGCGCCTGCTGCCGGCCCGCTTCGGCGAGGCAGACCTCGACCGAGTGCTCTCCGAGGTGCATCCGCACCTGCTGTCCCGACCGGGGGCCACCGCCACGGCGCAGTTGATCCGCCGGCTGGCCGCGTCCTCGTACAGCGTCGCATTCGACGCAGCCACCCTGCTCGAACAGCGGATCTTGATGCCGTCGGTCGCCGAGGAGAGCAACGGCATGGAGGACGCACGGTTCACCCGCTTCATCAGCGACGACGGCGCCGTGCAGTTCCGCGCCACCTACACGGCCTACGACGGCCACCGCATCGCGCCCCGCCTGCTCACCTCACCCGACCTCCGCGTCTTCCAGGCCGACCGGCTCGCCGGACCGGCGGCCCGGAACAAGGGCATGGCACTGTTCCCGCGACTGATCGGCGGGCGGCACGTCGCCCTGTGCCGGTCCGACGGTGAAAACACGAGCGTCACCTCGTCGAGCGACGGGCTGCTGTGGACCGAACCCCACCTGGTCCAGCGGCCCACCGCTCCGTGGGAGACCCTCCAGGTGGGCAACTGCGGGCCACCGATCGAAACCCCGGCGGGTTGGCTGGTGCTCACCCACGGCGTCGGCGCGATGCGCACCTACTCGATCGGCGCGATCCTGCTCGATCTTGACGACCCCACCATGCTGCTGGGCCGGTTGACGGTGCCGCTTCTCGAACCGGAACCGGACGAGCAGGACGGCTACGTCCCGAACGTCGTCTACTCGTGTGGCGGCATAGTGCACGACGGTGTGCTGTGGATCCCCTACGGAATTGGGGATTCGCGCATCGGCGTCGCCCATGTCTGGCTCGACCACGTGCTCGCAGCGTTCGACCCGGTGTAGAAGTACGTTCCGAGCGCGTGGCGCATCTGACTCCGAAGGCGCCTTCTCCTCAAGGCCCCGCTCGATGAGTCATGCCGCGGCCGCGCGCCCGCTACAAGCGGTCAGCGCGCTGTCCGACTCGACTGGCGAGTACACGTCTGGTCTCACCTGCGATTTGCAAGTCTTCTCGGGCTGTGATGACGACGGTTCGGACCCGCGCGTCATCGGCGGTGATGTCTGCGTCGGCCTCGACCATCCCATTTCGCTGATGGTCGACGGCTATACCGAGGAAGGACAGACGGTCGCCTGTTAGTCGCCGTATCTCGGCTGAGTGCTCGCCGACGCCGCCGGTGAAGGCGAGGACGTCGATACCGGCGGTGGCGGCGGTCATCGCCGCGATGCCGGCGACAAGGCGGTGCGTGTAGACGTCGAGGGCGAGTCGGGCATCGGGGTGGGCGCGGGCGGCGGCGACTTCGACCTCTCGCATGTCAGCCGTACCAGCCAGCGCGAGCAGCCCGGAGCGTTGTTCCAGCGCAGTGGCCACATCATGCGGACTGAGATGTTCATGTTCTTCGAGCCAGAGCAACAGGCCGGGGTCGACGCTGCCCGACCGCGTAGCCATCACCAAGCCTTCGAGCGGGGTGAAGCCCATCGTGGTGTCCACGCTGTGCCCGCCCAGGACGGCAGCCAGTGAGGCGCCGGCCCCGAGGTGACACGTGACCACTCGCAGACCTGCAAGTGGTCGCCCGACGAGTTCCGCGGCGCGACGGGCGCAGTAGGCATGGGACAGGCCATGGAATCCGTACCGGCGGATGCCGTACTTCTCCCTCCACTCCCGCGGGATGGCGTAGGTCGCCGCCGCGGCGGGAATGGTGGCGTGAAACGCGGTGTCGAAGCAGGCGACGGCCGGAACGGAAGGCAGGACGGCGGACACAGCGTCGAGTGCGGCCAGCGACTTTGGCTGGTGTAGCGGAGCGAGGTCGACGAGGTCCGCCAGTTGCGTGCGCACCGCATCGTCGACGACTACGGGTCCCGTGAACTGGTTGCCGCCGTGGACGATTCGGTGACCGACCGCGTCGGCACTCGTCCAGTCCGCGATCGTGTGCTCGAGCGCCGCGGTGTCGAGTCCGTCCCGCCCGGCCGGCAGGTCAGCGCTCTGCTCGAGGACGTCGTCGTCATCGAGCAGGCGCAGTTTGAGGCTGGAAGATCCAGCGTTGATCACGAGGACTCGCACTGGTTACTCGTTTTGTCGTTCTGCCGGCCAGGTCCATCCGGCAATGGCTGGGTCGTCTTCGCCGTGTTCGCGGGTGTAGGCGCGGGCGGACAGCCGAGCATCGGACATCTGCTGGCGCAGACTCGCGGCGTGACTGCCCAGCGATGGGACGCGGTCGATGACGTCCATGACGAGGTGGAAGCGGTCGAGGTCGTTGAGCATGACCATGTCGAAGGGCGTGGTGGTGGTGCCTTCCTCCTTGTAGCCGCGCACGTGCAGGTTGTCGTGGTTGCGGCGGCGGTAGGTCAGGCGGTGGATGACCGAGGGGTAGCCGTGGAAGGCGAAGATGACCGGCCTGTTCGGGGTGAAGAGGGCTTCGAAGTCGCGGTCGGAGAGCCCGTGCGGGTGTTCGGTGTCGGGTTCCAGTCGCATGAGGTCCACGACATTGACGACCCGGACTTTGAGGTCCGGCAGGTGAGTGCGAAGTAGATCAGCGGCGGCGAGCGTCTCCAAGGTGGGGATGTCGCCGGCGCAGGCGAGCACGACGTCGGGGTCTTCACCGCCGTCGTCGGCATCGGTACTGGCCCAGGACCAAATGCCCAGTCCGCGGGTGCAGTGCGCGATCGCCTCATCGATGTCAAGGTAGGTAAGGGCGGGTTGCTTGCCGGCGATGATCAGGTTGACGTAGTTGCGGCTGCGCAGGCAGTGGTCTGCGATTGAGAGCAGCGTGTTGGCGTCCGGGGGAAGGTATACGCGCACGATCTCGGACTTCTTGTTGATGACGTGGTCGATGAAGCCGGGGTCCTGGTGGGAGAAGCCGTTGTTGTCCTGGCGCCAGACATGGGAGGACAACAGGTAGTTCAGTGACGCGATCGGCGCGCGCCATGGGATACGACGCGTGGTCTTGAGCCACTTGGCGTGCTGGTTGAACATGGAGTCGACGATGTGGATGAACGCCTCGTAGCAGTTGAACAGACCGTGCCGGCCGGTGAGGAGGTAGCCCTCCAGCCACCCCTGGCACAGATGTTCCGAAAGCACCTCCATGACGCGGCCGTCAGGAGCGAGATGATCGTCTCCCGGCCACGTTTCGGCGTCCCAGGCCCGATTGGTTTGCTCGAACACCGGGGTTAGTCGGTTGGAGACCGTCTCGTCCGGTCCCATGAGTCGGAACGAGTCGGGATTGCTCGTGATGATGTCCCGTAGGAATGTGCCGAGCACCCGGGTCGCTTCGGCCGAGGCGATCGCCGGATGCGCGACCGGCGCCGCGTAGTCGCGGAAGTCGGGCATGATCAGATCACGTAGCAGCAGGCCGCCGTTCGCGTGCGGGTTGGCGCTCATTCGGCGCGCGCCCGCCGGCGCGAGAGCCTGAAGCTCCGGGAGCAGCCGGCCCGTCGCGTCGAACAGCTCCTCGGGACGGTAGCTGCGCATCCACTGCTCGAGCTGGGCGCGGTGTTCGGTGTTCGCGTGGGTGTCGGCGAGCGGCACTTGGTGGGCGCGCCAGGTTCCCTCGACGGGCAACCCGTCGACGATCTTGGGTCCGGTCCACCCCTTGGGGGTTCGCAGCACGATCATCGGCCAGGCCGGCCGTTCGGCGTTCGGCTGCGTGCGTGCCTCGTGCTGGATCCGGGCGATGTCGTCCAGCACCATGTCGAGGGTGGCGGCGAGCTGCCCGTGCACGGCGCTCGGGTCGTCGCCGCTGACGAAATGCGGGTCGTAGCCGTACCCGCGCATGAGCTCGGCGAGCTCCGCCTCGGGGATTCGGGCCAACACGGTGGGGTTGGCGATCTTGTAGCCGTTGAGGTGCAGGACCGGAAGGACTGCGCCGTCCCGGGCTGGGTTCAGGAACTTGTTCGAGTGCCAGCTCGCGGCCAACGGCCCGGTTTCGGCTTCTCCGTCTCCGATGACGCATAACGCGAGCAAGTCAGGATTGTCGAACACGGCGCCGTAGGCGTGGACCAGGGCGTAGCCGAGTTCGCCACCTTCGTGGATGGAACCGGGTGTCTCGGGAGCGACGTGGCTGGGGATGCCGCCCGGGAAGGAGAACTGGCGGAACAAGGCGCGCATGCCGCCCTCGTCCTGACCGATCGCGGAGTACACCTCGCTGTAGGTGCCGTCGAGGTAGGCATTCGCGACCAATCCCGGGCCGCCGTGACCGGGACCGGTCACATACAGCACATCGAGATCTCGCTCCTTGATCACGCGGTTCATGTGCGCGTACAGCAGGTTCAACCCCGGGGTGGTTCCCCAATGCCCGAGCAGGCGCGGTTTGACGTGCTCGGCCAGCAGGGGCTCACGCAGCAGCGGGTTGTCGAGCAGGTAGATCTGCCCAACGGACAGGTAGTTCGCTGCCCGCCAGTAGGCATCCAGCAGCTCCATATCCCGGGGGTCATAGCTTCGTCCTGCCAGTCGCGGGATTGAATCGTCGTCAGTGACTACGTGGTGAGCGTCGCTGGAACCTGTCATGTGCTGTCTCCCGGAATAGGCCGCGCGTGGGCCGGCACGGCGACCGGATGGCTCCCGCGGATCGCTTGGGTCGTGCTGAATCGGGCGGCACGACGGCGCAGGGCGTGGGCGTGGACCTTGTCGCGGCGCCGACCCGGCCGAGGGTGGGCGGCGGCGGAGCGGTAGAAGATGCGCTTTCCGATCTCGATGAGGACGAGATAGCCGATGACCATTCCTACCAGCGCCGCGAAGAACGCCACGGGCAGCGGGCTGAAACCGAGGGTGTGCGCCAGGGGGGTCGACGGCAGCACCGCGCCCACGATCACGACGCTCGCTGCGGCCAGAACTAACGGCAGGCTGGGGCGGCTGCGGAAGAACGGAATGCGCCGCGTGCGGATAGCGAAGATGACCAGCGTCTGGGTGGCGAGAGACTCGACGAACCAGCCCGAACGGAACTCCGCTGCCCCGGCATGGAAGATCCACAGCATGACGCCGAAGGTGACGAAGTCGAACACCGAACTGAGCGGGCCGAAAAAGATCATGAACCGGCGGATGAACCCGATGTCCCAGTGCGAGGGTCGCTGCAGTTGCTCCTCATCGACGTGGTCGGTCGGGATCGCGAGCTGGCTCGAGTCGTAGAGCAGATTGTTGAGCAGGATCTGGCTGGGCAGCATCGGCAGGAACGACAAGAACAGCGAGGCCCCGGCTGCGGAGAACATATTGCCGAAGTTGCTGGACGTTCCCATCAGGACGTACTTGATGGTGTTGGCGAAGATGCGGCGCCCTTCGGCGACGCCGTCGGCGAGTACGTCGAGGTCCTTCTCCAGCAAGATGACGTCGGCGGCGTCCTTGGCGACGTCCGTGGCCGAGTCGACCGAAATACCGACGTCGGCCGCGTGCAGGGCGAGGGCGTCGTTGACGCCGTCGCCGAGGAACGCGACGCCGCCGCCGCTCTTGCGTTGGACGCGCACGATCCGGGCCTTGTCCTCCGGGCTGACGCGGGCGAAGACGGACGTACCAGCGATTGCAGTGGCCAGGCCTTGGTCATCAAGGGCCGCGAGTTGCGTGCCGGTGATCGACCCTCCGTCGGTCAGGCCCAGGTCGTTGCACACCTTGATCGCGACGGCGGGGTTGTCCCCGGTGATGACTTTGACGGCGATCCCGAGGCCGGCCAGCCGCTGCAGGGCGTGGGCGGCGTCGGGTTTCGGGGGGTCGAGGAACACCAGGAATCCGATCAGGCGCAGGTTGTGCTCGTCGGCCGCGGTGGGCGCACGTTCGGTGGTGACAGCGCGGGTGGCTACGCCGACAACGCGATTGCCTGCGGCGAACTCCGTCGCCAAGGCGCGCCGCGCGGCGTGGGGCACGTCCTGGCATCGATCCAGCACCGTTTCCGGGGCGCCCTTCGTGACCAGTGTCAGCTGTTGTCGGCTGTCCTTGACCAGTACAGAGACCATGTTGCGTTCATGATCGAAAGGCAACACTCCCAGGCGCGTGCAGGCCGTGACCGCCGGCAACTGTGCGGCAACGCCGGGCGCCTTCCACAGCGCAATGTCCAGGGGGTTCCCGCCGACGGCCGTGCCATCGGCCGCGGTGTTCTCGGTCGCGACCAAACCCCACTGCAGCACCGCGTCGGCGGCGGCGCCCGTTGAACTGCCGTCGGCTGCGATCGAGCGCGTGTAGTCGATCCGCCCAGCGGTGAGGGTGCCGGTCTTGTCGGTGAACAGCACGTCGACATTGCCGAGATCCTCGATGCAGACCAGGCGTTTCACGAGCACCTTGCGCCTGCTCATTCGCCGCGATCCGGCGGCCAGGCTGCTGGACACGACCGCAGGCAGCAACTGTGGCGTGATCCCGACCGCGATCGCCAACGAGAACAAGAGGGCGTCCATGATCGGTTTGTGCAGCACGACGTTGAGCACGAAGATCGAGGTCGTCAATGCTCCGGCGACGTAGACCAACAGCATCGAGAACTTCCGCAGCCCGACCTGAAACTCTGTGTCGAGCTGGTGGGTGGACAGTCCGGCCGCGATCTTGCCGAACTCCGTTCGGGACCCGGTGGACACGACGATCCCCCGGCCGCTACCCGCATTGACGACGGTCCCCATCAGCGCACAACCCGTTAGTTCGGCCATCGCTGTACCAGCGGGAACCAGCTCAGTGCTCTTCTCGACCGGCAGTGACTCACCGGTCATCACCGACTCGTCACAGCTCAGACCCGCTACCGAGGTCAGGCGAAGGTCGGCCGGGACGATGTCGCCCAGCCGCAGGTCGACCAGGTCGCCGGGAACCAGGTCGGTCACATCGATCATGATCGGCTTCCCGTCGCGGGTGACCACGGTTTCGTGATGGATCTGGTCGTGCAACGCTTCGGCGGCTTTCTCCGCCCGGTATTCGTTGACGAAGCCGAGGCCCACCGACAACGCGACGATCACGCCGATGATGACGGCGTCGCTCTTCTCCCCGACGAAATAGGAGGCCACCGCTGCCGTGAGCAGCAAAGCGAGCAACGGCGAGCGCACCTGATGCCACAGCACCGGCCAGAATCTGGCTTTGTGGGAGGACACGGCGTTCGGCCCCCACAGCGCTCGACGACGAAGGACCTCCGCGGTCGACAGGCCGACCGGGGCGCTGACGCCGAGTGCGCCCAGCACGTCAGTCGGAGTGAGCGCAGCGGCAACCGCGATGTCGCGCGGTGCCTCCCGCGTGTCGCGGCCCGTCGTACTGACTGTCACGGTCGGCGCTGACCTCGGGTACCGCGATCAAGAGTTGTGCGCTTCATGGGTCTCCCTCTGACTGGCCTGTTCGTGGCCTGCCGGCGCCGGAGGCACCGTGCGCGTTACCAGGACTGGACATGGGGCATGCGCGGTGCAGTAGGCGCTGACCGATCTGAGCGGTGTCCGCGGCCGGATCGCAGTCCGGTGGTACCGGGTGGTCATCGCTAGATCCGAGGTATCCCAGCGACCAGCTGACGGGCCTGCTCGATGAAGCGATGCTCGACGAGCACCTCGTACTTCGTCGCGACGACCTGGCTGACGGAGGCGAAGTCCCGCGCACCGCCGCGCGTCGCGGCGCGGAAGCCGATCTGACTCCAGACGAGGCCGAACACCGCACCCAGGATCGGCGTGGTGATCAGAAAACCGAACTGATTCTGCTTGCTGAACAGGGCAAATGCGATGCCGACGAACAATCCCATCCAGAGACCGGAGATCGCGCCCGCCGCCGCTACCTTGCCGTGGGTGAGCCTGCCGGTGACGCGTTCGACGGACTTCAGCTCGGTGCCGACGATCGCGACGTTCTGGACCGGAAACTCGTGATCGGCCAAGTAGTCGACAACATGTTGGGCGCGGGAATAGTCGTCGTAGACGCCCAACGACATCGGGTAGTCCAGGTTCAACGCTGGGCGCAGCGGCCTGGTGGGTCGCGCAGCAGTAGTCATGAGGAGACCGTGCCGTTGGTCGCCGGCACCGGCACCACTGGCGAAGACGTGCTCGGCGTGGATCCGTCCGCAGCAGCCTGTTCGCGGGCGAGGAACGAACCGAGTTCGGCGATCGTCGTCATCAGCGGTGCGGGGAAGACGACGGTGGTGTTCTTGTCCACTCCGATCTCGACCAGGCTCTGCAAGTTGCGCAGCTGCAATGCCAACGGGTGGGCCATCATGGTGTCCGACGCGTCGCCCAGTGCAGCGGCTGCGAGCGACTCACCCTCAGCGTTGATGATCTTGGCGCGCTTCTCCCGCTCGGCTTCGGCCTGCCGCGCCATCGCCCGTTTCATGCTGTCCGGAAGTTGAATGTCCTTCAGCTCGACGAGAGTGACCTCGATACCCCAGTCGACCGTCGTGACGTCGAGGATTGCGCGGATATCGAGGTTGATCTTGTCGGTTTCCGACAGGGTTTGATCAAGCGTGTGTTGACCGACGACCTTACGCAGCGTCGTCTGAGCGATCTGGTCGATCGCCGAATAGACGTTCTCGATCGCGACCACGGATTTCACCGCGTCGACAACCTTGAAATAAGCCACCGCCGAGACATCGACGCTGACGTTGTCGCGAGTGATGATGCCCTGCGACTGGATCGGCATCGTCACGATGCGCAGAGAGACACGGTGCATAACGTCGACGATCGGGATGATGAGACGGAAACCGGGTTTGCGCTCACCGATCACGCGCCCGAGCCGGAACAGCACGCCGTCCTCGTACTGCTTGACGATCCTCGCGGAGAGCGAGAACCCCAGCAGCAGTAGGACGATGACAACGAGCAGGACGAGGGTGAAGGCTTTCACGGCTGATGCTCCATAACCTGGTTAGTGCGTGGACCGGCCAGGGAGCTGCCCGACCCGGGCGTGCCAGTGCGGCGGTGGTGCGGCGAGAGCTGGCCACCGAACGGTGTAGCCATGGCGTCTGGTTGTGAGCGGAACGCTCTTCGCCCCGAGCCTTTGCTCCGGCGCAATTCCAGGCTGGCTGCTAAATCAACCACCACCGACGGTACGCCGTATTGCTGTGATTCGCGTTCGGCGACGAGGACCCGCGGTTCGATCTGCACCTGCTACGCGGGCGGCTGCACCTTTGCATCGACGAAGATCTGCACGCCGTCCGAAACCAGGATCGACCAATCCTGACCCGTGGTGTCGGTAAAACTCACCCACCCGAAGTCGCCGTCGGCAACCCTCTCGCCGATGGCCTTGACCAGAACCGCAACGTCGTCGTCGGGGACTTCGAACGTCCGGGTGCCCCCGTAGTGCAGCATCGCCATGTGCTCTCCCGGGCGGCTGGATCCTGTGGCCACGGTGCCAGCGCGGACGAACACCGGTCAAGGGCTCACCGCGCTATGCCGGCGATCACTGGCGTCGTGCTTGGCGGTGGCGGTGGGATTCGAACCCACGGTGGTGTTACCCACACACGCTTTCGAGCCGTAGGAACGACTGACCGATACTGCCTGAGGCCCCGTGTTTGCTGGCTTGTCTGCCAGCGTATCGCGCCAATGGGAGGCTGTGCAGGGCCTCGGTGGCTACCACGCTGGCTACCAGACACAGGTACTCACCAACCGACACGCGGCGCGACCCCCGGTGTGCGTTGCACGAGGCCTACCCACGTGCGACCGCGCTCGCTACCTCGGGTGTTGACTCCCAGCTCGAACGGGCGGCCGCTGCCTTCAGTGCCGCAGCTGAACGCACCGGTGACAAGGTCGTCGTAACGATGCTATAGCGTTGATTGCTATAGTAGGCGTATGACAGATCGCGGCGATGTGTTGCGCGAGGTGATGCTCGAGTCGGGCACCTCGCAGAGCGAGCTGTCTCGACTTAGTGGCGTACGTCAGCCGAGCATCAGCCAGACGCTGTCCGGTCGCATCGAGGTCAGCGACGAACAGCTCGACCGGCTGCTGTCCAGCATGGGCTACCGGCTGGAAATCGTCCGTCGGCCAGTGACGCCAGAGTTGACGCGCTCAGAGCGTCGTTCCTGGCAGTTGCACCGCGAACTGTCCCGCCAACTCGACCGGTCGACGTTAGACGAATGGCGACCGAGGATCCGTAGAAATCTCACGCGACTGCGCCGCAGCATTCAAGGGCAACCGCACGAGCGGAACGTGCGACGTTGGAGCTCGTTGGTGAGTGCTGGCGACGTGCGGGGCCTGCAGCGCGTACTCACCGGACTGGATCGGGACTCCATCGAGATGCGCGAGGTCTCGCCAATGGGTGGGCTCCTGTCGGAGCAAACCAGGTCCGAGGCGCTGCGGCGCACCAGCTGATGCGCCGAGATCAGCTCGAGCACGCAATCCGCACCGCGTGTCAGATCATCGGCGCGTCCGAGGTGATCGTGGTCGGGTCCCAGGCGATACTCGGTAGCTATCGCGAGGACGAACTGCCGGCGGCGGCCACGATGTCGATCGAGGTCGACGTGTTGCCAATCGCGGATAGCAACACCGAGGTCATACGTCTGTCCGACCTGATCGAGGGAGTCGCCGGCGAGCTGTCGCTGTTTGAGCAGACTCATGGTTTCAGCATCGACGGCGTCGACCTGACGACGTCCGCCCTGCCCGAGAACTGGCGCGAGCGGCTCGTCCGCGTGCAGAACGCAAACACGTCCGCCTCGTCTGGGCAAACCCAGCTCACCGGCTGGTGCCTGGACAAGGAAGACCTCTGTGTCGCCAAGCTGTGCGCGTTGCGCGAGAAGGACCAGAACTTCGTAAGCGCGCTGCTCGAGGCCAGTTTGGTCGACCCCGACGTGATCGCCTCTCGAATGACGACTGTCCCCGATAACTACTCCCACGCGGCGGCTCGAGCTCTCGCGTGGCTCGCTGCGCACCGATAACGAAAAGTTTGGCCGCAGCCTACGGCCATACTCCGGCCATCGTCCGCGCCTCCCCGCACGGGACCTACCCACTGCCACCCAGCCAGGCCACACGCCGTTGCCGAGCCCAGTCACACACCCCCGCCGAATCACTCCCCTGAATCACTCCACGCGTCTTGCACTCTTCGGTGCTTTCCCCGACGCGCGTGCCGTCAGTGCGTGAGCGACGAACCCGGTTCGGGTGGGTTCCGGTGACGGTGTCGATCCGGCGGATGAGCTTGGGCGCGGGCTTCGAGTACCTGATGTCCTCGGTCGCGCGCGGCGACGGCGCGGTCCCGAGTTCGCAGGCATTGACCCGTTACTACCTCGAGTCGGGCACTCCCCCGGGCCGTTTTCTCGGTGCAGGCCTGGCCGGTCTCGCCGACGGCGCCGGTCTGATTCCGGGCATCGAGGTGTCGGAGGAGGCACTGTGGTGGCTGCTCGGGATGATGTCCGATCCGGTCACCGGCAGGCCGCTCGGACGCCGCCCGCAGCGCACGCCCGCTCCGCTCCGGCAGCGCATCGCGGACCGGGTCGCCGCGTTGCCGATGTCATTGTCAGCGCCGGACCGGGCCGCTGCAGAAGCAGCGATCATCGTCGAGGAGCAGCGCCGTGAGACGCAGCTCCGGCGTCCGGTGGCGGGGTTCGATCTGACTTTCAGCGTCCCGAAATCGGTGTCCGTGCTGTGGGCGCTGACGCGGACACCCAGGCAGTGATCCATCGCGCGCACCGCGACGCGATCGACGTCGCGCTGGGCTGGGCCGAACGCAACATCGCGTTCACCCGCGTCGGCCGGGGGCTCGCTCCGACGTGACGGCTCGTGGCGGGCTCATGTCCAAGATTCGTACCGCAGTGGCTCGTGCCTACCGATTACCGCGCGCCTAAACTTCAGCCGTGCAAAGCGGCTCCATCACGGTTGCCTGCCCCGAGTGCGGCATGCCAGCGATCGTGTCTATGCATGGCCGCGGTGAGCAGCGGTTCGACTTCGACTTCGTATGCCAGAACGGGCATCACGTGTCACCGTCACAAGCGCAGGAGCTGTGGACCACCGCGTATGCCACGCCGGCCGCCCGACAACCCGATCGCCGTGGTGGCCGCGAAGGAGGGCGCCTGAAACACGATGAGCGCCACCGAGCTTAGCGACGCGCGACTCGGGTGAGCGAGACGACATGTTCGGCAGGCTTGCGTTCCTCGTCGACGAGAGCATGCCCGGCTTCGCCAGCGCCTGAGGCTGGCTGCGCGCGCGTGCGACCGGCGGAGACCGACCGACTCGTCGAAGCCGACCACGCGCACCGCTTCGAGATGCGCGGCCGCGAGATGGACGGCTGGTTGCCCGTTCAGGCGGCGTGGGTCGAGTCCGACCAGGGACCTGAAGGTGCGGGGCGACGGCGTCCGCGGCTACGCCGAACCCCAGCGCGACGTGACAAGAGCTCGAGGTCGCTAAATTCGTGTAAAGAATTTTCCTGTTGCGGTTGAGTCCGGGATTCGACAACCGTAAAGTTGCTGTTAAGTCAGCTTCCTCCCCCGCAAGGACGGCCAATGAGCCACTCGCACTTTCCGCGCACGACTCGTTGGCAGCTCGCCGCGGTCACCCTCTTCGCGATGCTTGCCTGGCCCACCGGCGCCGTCGCCGCGGCACCCCATGGACATCTGTCGTCCTCGTGGTCCGGCGGCAAGTGGGGCGACTCGACCGCAGACTCGGTGTCCAAGGACGCCTACGGGAACAATGCGGCGTCAAAGGACCCGGGGTCGCTGTTTACGGTCGAGAAGGCGACCAACGTGCGCGCGATCTGGGGCAAGAAGGACCGCAACAACCAGCCCGACACCGGCAAAGGCGTGGCCGTCGCGCTGCTCGACTCCGGCGTGAATCCCGTCCCCGGCCTCGACGCGCCCGGGAAGATCGTCTACGGCCCCGACCTCTCAGTCGAGGGCAACGGCTCCCTCGCCGGCCAGGACACCTACGGCCACGGCACGTTCATGGCCGGCCTGATCGCCGGCCGTGGCGCGACCAACCCGTCCACCGACCTGCCCTCGGCGCCGGCCGGGATTCAGCTGGGCGTCGCGCCCGACGCGACGCTGCTGTCCCTGAAGCTCGCCACCGCCGACGGTGGCACGGATGTCACGCAGGTCATTGCCGCGATCGACTGGGTGGTCGAGCACCCGACCCTTCCCAACGGCACTTCGGTCCGCGTGATCAACCTGTCCTACGGCACCGATTCGACCCAGGACTACACCGTCGACCCGCTTGCCGCGGCCGCTGAGAACGCGTGGAATCACGGGATCGTCGTCGTCACCTCGGGTGGCAATGGTGGAGCGTCCGGCGCAAGCCTGACCGACCCTGCCTACGACCCGTACGTGATCGCGGTCGGTGCCGCCGACAGCAGCGACCGCGTCGACGGGTGGGCGCACGACCACACCAAGGCGGCCTCGTTCTCCGAGCTGTCCACCGGTCGCCATGTCGACCTTGTCGCGCCCGGCACCTCGCTGGTGTCGCTGCGCGATCCGGGCTCGACGATCGACCAGAACAATCCGCAGGGTCAGGTTTCCGGCGACGTGAGCAGACGACTGTTCCGCGGCAGTGGCACCAGCCAGGCCGCTGCGGTCGTGTCCGGCGCAGTGGCCGACCTCCTGCAGGCGTTTCCCACCCTCGCCCCGGACCAGGTTAAGTATGCCCTGACCCAGGGCGCCGATCAGATCACCAACGCCAGGCCGAGCGCCGTCGGTGCCGGGATCCTCGATCTGAACGGCGCATACAACATCGCCCAGCACCTGGTCGGCACCGACAACACCGCCGCGCAGTACCGGGCGGCAGCCGTCCAGCACTTCCAGCCCTCGACCGGCCTCGGATCGATCGACGCAGCACGTGGTGGCTCGACTCTGCTCGACGCCGACGGCAACCCGATCACTGGCGAGGTCGACGCCCAGGGCAACCCGTGGAAGGCGCAGGCCTGGGAAACCGCCTCGACCGCACTCACGGCGTGGAACGGCGGACAGTGGATGGGCGTCACCTGGACCGGTGACGGATGGAGTACCGGCGGATCGTTGACGACCGCGCGCTGGACGACGGCCCGGTGGAGTTCGGCTCGCTGGGCGGACGCCAACTGGTCCTCGTCGTCCTGGACCACGGCGCGCTGGACCTCCCAGAGCTGGACGACCGCACGATGGACGACGGCACGGTGGACCGGGGCAGGATGGTAGCCGCCAATGGCTACCGGGTTGCTCCGTAGCGGCGCCGCACGCACGGCTGCTCTCAGCGCCGCGCTCGCGGCCGCTGCGATAACTCTCTGCTGCTGGTGGGTGTACGCCCACGGCACCACAACGCTGACACGCAGTCTCGTCCCGGCTGCCCTGCTCGCCTGTGCATTCTTCGTCGCCGAGCGGAACCTGGTCACCTTCGAATTCCGACGCCAGTCCTACTCGATGAGCTTCGCTGGCGTTCCGCTCGCACTGAGCATCTTGATCCTTCCCGTTCCGTTGGCGGTCGCCAGCCGAGTCGTGGGCAGCCTCGTGTCGATGCTCGGCCAACGCACCAGCGCCGAGAAGCTCATCTACAACCTCTCGGCGTTCGCCTTCGAGTCAGCAGCGATCGCGACACTGTGCCGCCAGTTCGTGACCAACCTCGAACCGACATCTGTGCTCATCCTCCTCAGTTGCGCAGCCGCCCTGGACCAAGTCATGACTGCGCTCGTCATGGTCGTCATCCGGCTCCACGGCATCGCCGTCAGCCGATCGGACCTCGTCCAGGTCGTCCGGCAGTCTTTCGCGCTCAGCGCGGTTGCGACGGCCTTCGCAGTCACCTTGCGCATACTTCTCCTGCGCGGAACCACCGGTTACGGCCTCGCGATCGTGCTCGTATCTATAGCCGTCTTCGGATATCGCATGTACGCGGCGACGGTGCGGCGTCACCACGCCGTAACCACCGTGCACGACTTTGTCACCGCTGGCAGTACGCCGACATCACCCACAGACCTCGCCAGTGAAAGCCTGATACGGGTGCGGTCGGTCGTTCGTGCCGGCGTCGCCGAACTCGCCGTTGTCGACTCCAACACCGACACGGCCGCACCGACCTGCACCTTCTACCGAGTCGACGAGGACGATCAACTCAGCGTGACCTCGGGCGCGCTCCAACCGTCGGACTGGGTCCGGATGCGCGCACTGCACAACGGCATCGCGACACTCGCGGTACGAGGCACCGACCCCGACATCGACGCCTGGCTCGACACAGCCGGAACCGGCGCGAGCACGTTGGACGACGCGATCGTCGTCCCGGTCCACACCGGTACAACCTCGCTCGGCACCCTCACCGTCAGCGGTCGAATGAGCGACATCGCCGAGTTCACCGCCGAAGACGTGCACGTACTGCAGACGGTGGGCGGACACTTGGCCGCATCGATGCAGAGCGCCAGGTTGCTCGAGACACTGCGCTACGACGCCACGCACGACACGTTGACCGGATTATCGAACCGGGCCCAGCTGATCAGCGAACTCGCCGCACTGAGCAACGAGGACGCCGCTGTCCTCGTGATCGACCTCGACCACTTCAAGGACATCAACGATGTCCTTGGCCACGAGGTCGCCGATGAACTGCTCGTCGTAGTGGCGCAGCGGCTGCAGCGCATCATGACGTCGGTTCGAGCACTCGCGCGCGTAGGCGGTGACGAGTTCGCGATCCTGCTCACCGCCGCTGATGCACACGGCGATCTCGCCCTGCGAGCCGCAGACCTCGCCCGCGAGATCGCCGAGCCGCTCAACCTGCACGGCACCACGGTCAGCGTGTCCGCGAGCATCGGTGTAGCAACAACCGAAGCCGTCGCAACGGGTGATCTGCTGCGCTGCGCGGACACAGCGATGTACATCGCGAAAACGCGGACCGACCGCCTCGCCGTGTACTCACCGGTGATGGACCTCGGCCGTGCGGAACGCGTTGCGCTCGCCGGCGACCTGCGCCTGGCCCTCGAGCACGCGCCGGAGCAATTCGCGATCTTCCTACAGGCCAAGGTCGATCTGAACACCGGACGCCCCACCGGCGCCGAAGCACTCGTGCGGTGGAACCACCCGGCACACGGACTCATCGGGCCGGATCGGTTCATCCCCATCGCCGAGGCGACCGGACTGATCGCACCACTGACACGCCTGGTACTGCACCGAGCACTGCTCGAATGCGCCGCCTGGGATGCGCCCGAAACCCACGTGTCAGTGAACCTATCCGCGCGACTGCTCACCGACTTCGACATCGCAGTGGTTGTCAACCACGAGCTTGCAGCAACCGGCGTCGCCGCACATCAACTCGTCCTCGAAATCACCGAGTCAGTGATCATGAACGACCCCGAAGCGGCGATCGACGCCCTACAGCGGATCGCTCATCTCGGCGTACGGATCTCACTCGACGACTTCGGCACAGGTTACAGCAGCTTGTCGTACCTGCAGCGGCTCCCGGCGAGCGAGCTGAAGATCGACAAGTCGTTCGTCGCGGCGGCAGACACGCCTGCTGCACCGACCTGCGTGCTACTGCGAAACATCGTCGCGCTGGGACGCGACCTCGGCCTTGAAGTCGTCGCCGAGGGAATCGAAACGCAGACGCAGGCCGCCACGCTGGCCGGGCTCGGGTGCGCTGTCGGCCAGGGCTACCTCTACGCGCGGCCGATGCCGGCGGCCGACTTTCGGAGCTGGTTGCACGGACACCGGTCGCCGGTGCGACTGCTGCCGTCGGCGTAAGCGAGCTCGCTCGGTTGCGGGAGTGCGGGGTGCGCGACCGGCTGCGTCGACGCCGCAGGCGAAGTCGCGCCTTCTTGCCGGCTCCGTCGCTGACATGTTGCATGTGCACGCCGGACTCGTGGTCACCTCGGTGCGCTTCGCCATCGCGACGCGGGTTGGGCTGGGACGCGGCATGTCGGTTAGAGCCGGTTGTGTACGGGTAAATGTGTCCTCGGAAGGCGTTGGGTCAACAGGCACCGCAGCCATCCGCGCGGGCCTGCTGGCTGCCGGAGCGTGTGTGGGGGATGTCCCGGCTCGAGCGCAGCGCCCGTGCATTGCCGGCAGGCACGTGCGGCGGCTTGGGGGCGTAACCCGCGCGTGCCTGTCGGTCAACGTACGTCGCGGAATCGTCATGGACGTTGCGCCGGATGGAGCTACCTGACCGGCAACCGGCTGGCGCAGGCCCAAGCAAGCGTACGGAGCACACGTGACTGACGGCGAGACCCGGATCGCGGCGCGGTACCGACTGATCCGGCAAGTCGCAGTTGGCGGCATGGGCGCCGTTTGGGAGGGTTGGGACGAGAAATTACGGCGTCCGGTGGCAGTCAAACGGCTGCAACTGCTCGGCCTGAGCAAGGCCGACGCCGATCTCGCCGCGCACCGGATCATGCGCGAGGCCCGGTTGACCGCGCGGCTACATCATCCCAATGCCGTGCAGGTCTTCGACGTGATCGACGACGAGGGTCGGCCCTGCCTCGTGATGCAGTACGTCCCCTCGCGCAGCTTGGACGACCTGGTGCGCGCCGAAGGGCCGCTCTCCCCGGCGTCCGTGGCTCGGATCGGCATCCAAGTTGCCGCTGCGCTGGCCACCGCCCATCGAGCGGGGATCGTGCACCGTGACGTCAAGCCAGGCAATGTTCTGATCGCCGAGGACGGGACGGCGAAGATCACTGACTTCGGGATCTCGCATGCGGTCGACGACGTCACGCTGACCTCGACCGGCCTTGTCACCGGTACCCCGGCCTATCTGGCTCCGGAGGTAGCTCGCGGGATCAGGTCAGATTTCGCCTCGGACGTTTACTCGCTGGGTGCCACGCTCTATATGGCGGTCGAGGGCGAGCCGCCAACGGGCACCGAGACGAATCCCATGGCCGTGCTGCACCGTGTCGCGTCAGGCCATACGAACCCTCCCGTGCGCAGCGGGCCACTCACGGCGATGCTGCTGTCGATGCTGGCCGCCGACCCGTCGCAGCGGCCCCGCATGGTGGACATCGCCAGCAGCCTGACCGAGGTGACCGCTTTAGCCGCGACCGACCGCACCGCAGCTCTCGGGCGGTCCGACGAGCCGGCGCAGGCGGCCGCGCCGTTGCCTGCCGAGCTCTCCCCCGCACCCGCGCAGCCGGACCGGCTGCTTCGGCTGCTTCCGCTGCTCCTCCGGTAGCTTCCGCCGCCGGCGACGACGGCGACGACGACGACGACTTCGCCGAGCAGCACCGCCGGCGTTGGCCGCTGATGGTGCTCACCGCTGCCGTGCTAGCCGCGCTGCTCACTTGGCTCGGTGTCAACCTCTTCAGCGACAACCGCCCGGTCGGCCACGCCGCGGCAGGAACACACACATCCGGGCACCCACCGACCTTCCACACCAGCCGCCACTCAACGATGCCCGCTCCGTCCTCGCACCCGGGCAAGTCGCCGAGCCACGGCATCACCACCGCGTCATCCGCTCCGCCAAGTACGCGCACTGCAATCGCGCCCCACACGAACGGGTCGAAGACGGCGACGGCAAGCCAGCTCGCCGACGCGGTCACGCACTATTTCACCGTCGTGCCGAGCAACC
The DNA here is from genome assembly GCA_963757455.1 of uncultured Actinomycetota bacterium. Taxonomy (GTDB): domain Bacteria; phylum Actinomycetota; class Actinomycetes; order Mycobacteriales; family Jatrophihabitantaceae; genus RYN-133. The sequence goes on along the minus strand of CAVWSE010000024.1, from coordinate 17,783 downwards.
TGGACGAAGGCTGGTCGCTGCTGACCCCGAGCTTCCAGCAAAGACGCGCCGGGGGCCGTGAGAACTACGACCGCTACTGGAACACCATCAACCGAGTCGCGGTGAACAATGCCTCAGGCAGCTCGCCCCACAACGCCTCGGCGACGCTGACCTACTACTTCAAGAACGGGCGCCAAGTGACCGAACACACCACGTTCCGCTTCGTCCGGCAGAGCGGCGTGCTCAAGATCGACGGCGAAAGCTGACGCCACAGCCGCTGACCGCCGACCCCCGACGACACCAGAACCGTCGGCTGGCGCTCCATTCTCGCCGCTCCATCTGCGCTCACCGTAGATTGTGCGACCCGCCGCGGTCACGGTCGAGCGCGATAGCCCCGAGCATGTGCGCGACTTGGTCGGTGGTCAGCGCGACCGGTTCCGGGGTTGCGTCGGTCTTGCGCCGCGATCAGTTCCGCCTCGGCCATGGCCAGTGCCGTCCGCGCGGCGGCAAGGTCACGTTCGAGCGCGTCGAGGCGATCACGGACGGCGCGGATCACGCCGGTGGGTGTCGGCGCGACGGCGCTGAATTGCGCCAGTTCGGTCATCGGAGTCACCTCCCGCGCAGGGCCGCACAGCGCGGCTGCTGCATACAGGAGGTGCGGGTGTCGGGGATTTCGCGCGGGCAGATCCGGCTCGGTCCGTGCCCGAACCGTGTCGGCACTGGCTACCACACTGGCTACCACGGTGGGTCTCATGGCGAACGCTCCTTTGCTGGCGACGGGCTACGAGCCAGCAACTACGGGCGTTCCATTGGCGGTGGCGGTGGGATTCGAACCCACGGTGGTGTTACCCACACACGCTTTCGAGGCGTGCTCCTTTGGCCGCTCGGACACGCCACCGCGGGACACATTACAGGAGCCCCGACTGCCTGCCTCGCGGCGAAAGAAGGCCTCTGATCAGCCGAGGATCCCGATCACGTCGACGGCGAGGTGGATGGCCCTCGTGGTGTGCACCTTGATCTGGCGGCGTGCGGACAGTTGCGTGGTGAGCTCGGACGTCGCCGTGTTGGTTCCGTAGTGCATCGATGCCTGCGCCGGCCGGCTCACGTCGCCACGGAAGACCGTCAGCGCACCGGTGCCGCTCGCCCCGGACACGGTGAGCGCGGCGAGGATGCCCATCACACCCGGCGCGATCAGCGTGGCCGGCAGCGTGATCGTCTTCGTGCTGTTGGCGGTGAGCTGCCCGTTGAACACCTGCGCCGGCGCCCCTCGCGTACCCACGCCGGCGGCCGCACCGGTGAAACCGACGCGCGCACCGTTGATCTGAATCGCGCCCGTCGCCGGGGTGGCCGCGCTGACCAGCAACCTGGCGCCCAGTGGGTACGGGCCCTGTTGGGTGGGCGCCGCCTTGGCGGCGACGATCGAGCCGGTGCTCGGAATCGCGACCGATGCGCCGACCGACCAGATCGTGCCTTGGCCCGGCACGTAGAGGTAGGTGTCCGGATAGAAGTTGGCGCCGGAGTTGTTGCGGATGTAGTACTCGACCTCGCGCACCAGGCAGCCCGGCGGAATGTCGAGCGTGGCTCGCATCGTCGTGGCGGTCCCCGCCGAGTACACGCCGTAGCCGCCCCAAGTTTTCTTCGCGTCCGGATCGAACGGCTCGAAGTCGTACATACACACGATCTTGTAGATGTACGCGCTGGTCGGTGCCGACGAGATAGTGGTCGTGATCGGCGTTGTAGCACCGATGCGCCGACCGGGTTCCGATGGTGCGGTGCCGTCCACGCCATGTGGCACCGCGGCGCCGGCTTCGGTGCCCACCGCGGCCAGCGACGTCCCCAACAGGGCGGCGCCCACGCCGGTGAACATGCCGCGGCGTGAGACTGCGCCCGGTCGCTCTTCGTCCTCGTTCATTGCGCCTCCCCAGATCGTTTCTCGGCGAATCGTGCTGAATGCGCATTCAGCGACGCAACGCTTCGGGCACGAATCGACCGAATGGCGACAGTTCAGCTGCGACGGTCGGCGAAGAATCGCTCGAGCAGCGCGCCGCACTCCTGCTCGCGGACGCCGCCGACTACTTCGGGGCGGTGGTTGAGCCGACGGTCGCGGACGACGTCCCACAGCGATCCGACCGCACCGGCCTTCGGGTCCCACGCACCGAACACCAACCGTGCGACGCGCGCGAGCACGATCGCGCCGGCGCACATCGTGCACGGCTCGAGGGTCACGGCGAGCGTGCAACCGGCCAGGTTCCAGTTGCCCAGCGCGCCGCCCGCCCGGCGCAGCGCGACGATCTCCGCGTGACCGGTCGGGTCGTGCACCGCCTCGCGTTCGTTGCGTCCGACCGCGATCACCTTTCCGGACGGATCGAGCACCACTGCGCCGATCGGCACGTCGCCGGTGAGCAACGCAGCGCGCGCCTGCGCCAGCGCAGCCTCGATCGCCTCGGCGTCAGGCACGCAGGTCGTCGAAGGTCTCGCCGCAACCGGCCTTCTCGCACACGACGACAAGCACGTCCATCGGCAGCGTGCCTTCGTGCGCGCACATCGCCAACAGATCCGACGGCGACGTCCCGAGGTCGTCGACGATCTCGGCGTCGCCGAACGGTGCGCTGTCGTGGGCGGGCGGTGCGTCCTCGTCGCCGTCGAGGACGTCCTCACCGATCTCGTCGAGGTCTTCGGCGATCGCAGCCGCGAGCGGATAGTTGTCGGCCGCGTGCCCGTCGGACAGGAACGCCCGCGGGTCGTCGTCCTCGTCGTCGACGCGCACGATCGCTGCGTACTCGTCGTCCTGCTCGATGAGGACGAGCCGCACCTCGCCGGTGAAATCACGCGCCAGGTCAGCGATGTCCTCGACGCTCTCGCAGTCGCCGAGGTCGATCTCGGCCGCGCGCCAGCGATCGCCCCGGCGGCTGACCACGGCAGCAAAGGCGCTCATCGCAGGGCCAATTCCGTTGCGCGCTTGTACGCGTCTGCGATGCCGATCCGATCTACGATCGCGTCGAGCATCTCGTCGGGATAAGCGTCCATGTCGTCGAGGATCTGTTCCATGTCGTCTTCACCGACGTCGAGATCGGTGAACAGGTCGAGGTCGCCCACAGGCCACACCTCGTCAAGTTCGTCGTCGTCGGGCGGCTCTTCGCCGAGCCGCGCAAGTGCCTGTTCGGCAAGCGAATACTCGACTGAAGCGGTTAGGTCAGAAAGTAACAACGAGATCCGCGCGCCGTCCTGACGCGCAATGAGGAAGAACTCCTCGTCGACACACGCGATCACGAACGGACCGCCCTCCGGCGGCTGTGAGCGCAGCGCCTGCAACAGCGCACCGAGGTCTTCGAGCACCGCGGGAGGCAGCGGCTCGGCATGCCACTGCCCGGTGTCGCGATATGCCGCGACCGCGAACCCACGTTGTGCCATTACCCACCTGCTCGACTGTGAGGTACCGATCCTGACACGTCTTCGGTGGCGGCGGGAAGTCGTTCTCGGTAGGGCGCTAGCGTCGATCGGGTGACCGACTCCACGAGCGCTCAGCTTCGCCCAGCGCTTGGTCCCGCGCGATGACAGCGCACTTCCACCGGGTCGCGGTTCTCGGCCTCGGCCTCATCGGCGGCTCGATGATGCACGCGATGCGCCAGGGCGGCCTCGAGGTCGTCGGTTACGACGTCGATCATGCGACCGCGGGCGCGGCGAGTGCGGCGGGATACCCGGTTGCGCCCAACGAGAACGCAGCCGTGCACGGCGCCGATCTGATCGTGCTCGCGATGCCGCTGCCGCAGGTCCGCGGCGCCCTGGCATCGCTCGCAGGTCACCTTGCACCGGGCGTACTGCTCACTGATGTCGGGACGTTGAAGACGCCGGTGCTGGACGCGGTGCGCGAGCTCGCGCCGCAGGCCAGCTTCGTGGGCGGGCATCCGCTGGCCGGCACCGAGGACAGTGGCTGGGCCGCAGCCGATCCGCTGCTGTTCCGCGATGCACCCTGGACGTTGACGATCGAGTCCGACACCGACCTCGACGGCTGGCTACGCGTCGCGGAGCTGGTGTGCGACCTGGGCGCACGGCCGGTGCCCGCTCCGGCTGCCGAGCAGGACGCGGCGATCGCCCGCGTGATCGGCCTGCCGCACGTGCTCGCCGAAGCGCTCGCCTTGATCGGGCTGGACGGCGGACCGCTCGGACTGTCGTTGGCGGCCGGGTCGTACCGGTCGGGCTCGCGCGTGGCTCGCACCCGTCCCGATCTCGTGGCCACGTGGTGCGACGGCAACCCGTCGCTGGTCGATGCGCTCGACGACGTCATCGTCCGGCTGTCGAAGGCGCGTGACGAGCTGGCCGCGAACGATTCGGTGTACGAACTGGCCGAGGCAGGCCACGATGCGCGGATGAACTGGGAACAGCGCGCCTTCGAACCGGTCGAGCTGCCGGTGACCGCCGAGGCCCTGTGCGACCACGGCCGGCGCGGCGGCTGGGTCACCGCGGTGCTGCGCGATGACGACGGTGTGCGGTTGCTCGGAATGCGGCCCGAATCATGATCTTCTACCTGCTCGGTCTGCTCGTCATCGGTCTGCTCGCCGGTGCGATCGCCCGTCTCGTCGTCTCGAGCCCGCACCGTCTCGGCTGCCTCGGCACCGCGCTGCTCGGCATCATCGGCTCGTACGCCGGCGGCTCGCTGTGGGCGGTGCTCGCCAACGACAAGTTCGACCTGCGCAAGGCCTCGACCTTCCTCGGCGCGGTTGCCGGCAGCATCGTCGTCCTGCTCATCTGGCGGCTGTTCGCCGGCAGAGGGCGGAGGCGGTTTTGAATCGCACACCGGCCGTCCCCTATGCTGATCGGGTCAACCGACGGGGGCTAGAGTGATGCGGTTCGCCCTCATCGTCTAGAGGCCCAGGACGCCGCCCTTTCAAGGCGGTAGCACGGGTTCGAATCCCGTTGGGGGCACGCAGTACTGCAACACCTCAGGCCCCGTAGCTCAGTTGGTTAGAGTGCCTCCCTGTCACGGAGGAAGTCGCCGGTTCAAGTCCGGTCGGGGTCGCCACCGAGCAAGACGGCCGCGGCGATCGCCGCGGCCGTTCGTCATCTGAGCTGACTCGAGTTACGCCCCGCCGGCCGAGACAACCCCGTCGGTGACGAAGCCTGCGACCAGGCCGATCAGGATCCCGAGCGAGAGCAGGTCCATCCGGTTCGCGCGCGCAGCGACGCCGATCAACTGGCACACGACGTAAACGATCGACCCCGCCGCGAGGGTCAGGAACGCGACGCTGACCGCTTCGCTCGTGAAGCCGTGCCCGACCCATGTGCCCACGAACGTCGGACCGCCGCCGATCAGCGCCATCGCGCCGAGGAATCCCCACGACGGGCGGCGGGTGTCGCCACGCTCGTCGATGTCGCCCGCCAGCGGCGCGACGATGCCGAACCCCTCTGTCGCATTGTGCAGCGCGAAGCCGATGACCAGCACGGTCGCCAGCGCCACCTCTCCGCTGGCAGCCGACTGGCCGATGGCGAGACCTTCGGCGAAGTTGTGCAGGCCGATGCCGACGGCGATGAGCAACGCGGTCTGGCGGGCCTTGCTCCACGAAGCGACGCCACGCACGGCCGGCGGCCGCTCCTCGAGCGACATCGCTCCGGGCCCGCCCCGCCCGATCGCTTGCTTGCGGCGCTGCAGGTAGCGGTCGTATCCGACCAGGCCGAGCAGTCCGACCGCGAGGCCGGCGACGAACAGCGATCCGTACCCCGCGACCTTGGCGCCGCCGCCGTCGCCGGCGTGGATCGACTTGAGGCCGCCGTCGATCGGCTCCCAGGCCGCGGACAGGACGTCCCACACGAGGAACAGCAGGACGCCGATCGCGATCGCGTTCAGGATCAGCCGCAGATTCGGACGAGGCGATCGCATGCGCCCGATGGGCATGCCGATGAGGATCGTGACGCCGGCGATGAAGCCGAGTACGAGCGTCTTCGACAAGTCCACGAGCGTCACCCTTCGAAGAAGTTAGGTCTGCCTTACCTAAACATATCTTCGTAGCTGACGCGACATCGGTTCAGTCGGTTCTGTCCCTATGCTCGGTGTCCGTGGCCGCGACCCTGCTCATCGCCGCGCACGGCACCCGCTCGCCCGAAGGGACAGCGACGACCGCAGCGCTTGCGAAGGCGGTCGCGGCAGCGCGTCCGGACGTTGCGGTGTCGCTGTGCTTCCTCGACGTTGCCGAGCCATCACTGGCCACAGCACTGGACGGTCTGCGCGGGCAGCACGTCGTCGTCGTACCCCTGCTGCTCTCGGCGGGCTATCACGTCACGAGCGACATTCCCGCCGTCGTCTCCGGCCGCGACAACGTGCAGGTTGCGCGACACCTCGGCCCCGACCCGGCGGTTATCGGCGCGGTCGCCGATCGACTTGCCGAGGCAGCCGGTACCGGACCGGTGATGATGGCGGCGATCGCGTCCAGCAGGTCCTCGGCACGGGCCGAGGTCGACCAAGCGGCCGTCGCGCTCGGCACGCGCATCGGCCGCCCCGTCCGCGTGCTCGAGTTGGGTGCCGACGTCCCCGCCGATGTGGGTGCACCCTTCGCCGTGGCGACCTACCTGCTGGCAGAAGGCGGCTTCCTCGACGACCTTCGTGCGCGCGTCGTCGGCCGGGGCGTCGTCGCCGACCCGATCGGCGTGCACCCCGCACTGGTCGAGCTCGTATGGGCGCGCTATGACGAGGTGAGCTGAACTTCGCCGCGGCGCGGTACGTGTCATGGGGTGCACAACCGGAGGTTTCCATGGCACGTCTCGCACTCTTCAGCGCAACAACAGCAGTCCTGGTCGCGGTCGCAGCTTGCTCGTCCAGCGGCGGGAGCGGCTCACCACCGCCGACGACCGCGGGTTCACCCGGCACGTCGGAGACGGTTCAGATCTCCCTGGCCCACGGCCACCTCGTCGGTACCGGCGGCCGCACTCTGTACTCCAACACAGCGGACACCCCGACTCACCTGATCTGCGCCGGGTCATGCTTGAGCATCTGGCCGCCAGTACTGGGCAAAGCAAGTGCCGGTGCCGGCCTGTCCGCCGGCGACTTCGGCACCGTGAGTCGTGGCTCGTCCACCCAGATCACCTACCAGGGCCATCCGCTGTACGAATTCAGCTCCGACTCGAAGCCGGGCGATGCGAAGGGGGCCGGCCTCACCGATCAGGGCGGCACCTGGCACCCCGCCGGCGCGGCCGCATCGGCAAAGCCTGGCGGCGGCTATGGCGGGGGCGGGGGCGGCGGGTATCCGTGAGGCGGCAAGTCGCTCGGCGACCGTCCGGTAAACTTCGCTGGTCCTCGGACGAGGGCATGGCCAGGTAGCTCAGCTGGTACGAGCGACCGCCTGAAAAGCGGTAGGTCGGCGGTTCGATCCCGCCCCTGGCCACCATCGCCCACACACGACGCGTGGCCGCTGGCACGCTGGACGCATGATCATCCGTTGGCTGACGGCATTTCTCGATACTCCACGCGCGGCAGATCCGCGTTGGCTCGAGTTCTGGACGGCGCTCACCGCTTCCACGATGTCGTCGCGGCGCGGCGAGCACGGGCAGTTCGCGACGCTGATCCCGGCCGACGGCGACGCGTATCTACGCGTGCAGAACATTGACGACGGTCCGGCCGGTGCGCATCTCGATCTGCACGTCGACGACATCCACGCGGCCGCGGCACAAGCGAGCGCGAGCGGTGCGCAGGTGATCGGCGAATTCGGCGACGTCATCGTGTTGTGCTCGCCGGCCGGGCTCGTGTTCTGTGTCGTCGAGTACGTGGGCGAGCACGTCCGTCCCAAGCCGCTCGTCGACGGCGGCACTCGCAGCCTGCTCGATCAGCTCTGCCTCGACGTCCCCGAAGCACTCTTCGACGCCGAGCTCGCGTGGTGGAGCGACCTGACCGGCTGGGCCGCGCACGCACACGACGGGTCGGAGTTCGGCTACCTCGACCGGCCGCCGGCGATGCCGCTGCGACTGCTGTTCCAGCGCATCGGCGCGGACGTGCCGCGCATGCATCTCGATTTCGCGAGCAGCGACCGCGACCGAGCGGTCGCCAGGCATCGCGCGCTCGGCGCGGACTTCGTCGCACACGGTCGTTCATGGGACGTGCTACGCGATCCGGCCGGCCGCGAGTACTGCGTCACCGATCGAGACCCCGACTCCGGACAAGTCTGACCCGCTATCGATCGGGCCGGCTTTCGTTCGTCGTCATGGTGTCGGACTCGTTCGAGTCGTGACATCGCACCCGCGGCATCCGTCCGCGGGCCAAACGCGAAGGAGATCGCGACATGCCCCACCCGATCGTGCACACAGAGATCCGCTCGAGCGACCCTGACGCCACCCGCGCTTTCTTCGCCGAACTGTTCGGCTGGAAGGTGGCCTCGGCGGGCGCATACCCCGGCTACACCTTCATCGACACCGGCGCCGAGGGCGGCCCGTACGTCGCCATCGGTCCACGCCAGGCCGACAGCGACGAGGTGCTGTTCTTCGTCGGCGTGGCCGACGTCGCCGCCACCCTGGCCGGCGCCGAGGCGCTCGGCGGCAAGATCATCCAGCCAGCACAGCAGGTGCCCGGCACGAGCTTCGGTGTCTTCGAGGACGCCCATGGCCACCGTGTGGGTGTGGCCGCGCCGGCCTGACGCCCGAGGGCTTTCGTAGGGTCGTGGGGTGCCTTTCGACGCGGTGCTCTTCGACTTCTCCGGGACGTTGTTCTACATCGAGACCGCCGCGGACGCCCTCGCGGCGGCTCTCGGCCCGGAGTTCGTTTCGTGGGCGCCGGACCTCGAACGCTGGGGCGCCATCAACGGCAGCGGTACGCCGGACGTACTGCCCGAGCACCTCGCGGACGTGTGGGCGCGGCGCGATCTCGACCGCACCGCCCACCGCGCTGCGTACTCCGGACTGTCGGTCCACGCCGGGCTGACGCGCGAGCAGGCCGCCCGCCTCTACGACCGCGGCACGACACCGCAGGGCTGGCATCCGTTCGCCGACACCGCGCCGGTGCTGCACCGGCTGCACGCCGCGGGAATCCCGGTCGCCGTAGTCAGCAACATCGGTTGGGATCCGCGGCCGGTCATCGCTGCGTACGGACTGACCGACTACCTGCCCGTGCTCGTGTTGTCCGACGAGCGCGGCGTGCTCAAACCGGACCCGCGCATCTTCGAGATCGCCGTCGCCGAACTCGGCGCCGACGCCGCCCGCACTGTCATGGTCGGCGACAACCCCGAGGCCGACGGAGGTGCTGCGGCGCTCGGTTGCACGTTCCGGCTCGTCTCCGCGTCTGCCGACCGTCCGGCAGATTCGTTGCTTCGCGCGATCAGCGAGCAGTGACTCCGTCGATCGCCTCGCGTAACAGATCGGCGTGGCCGTTGTGGCGGGCGTACTCGCCGATCACATGGACGTAGATCATCCGCAGCGAGAACTGCTCGTCGTGAACGACCGTGAGGTGATCGAAGTCGATGTCAGCCACCGCGGCCTCGGCCGCCTGCCACTCGGCCTGCAGACGGTCGAACGCCTCGGCCGCTTCGTTCGGGTCGAGCGCGTCGAAGTCGTAGTCCTTCCCGAGCGCGGGGTCGTACATCGGCGGCACGTCCTCACCTGCGACGCGTTGCCGGAACCAGATCCGCTCGACCTTCGCCAGGTGCCGCACGAGTCCGAGCAGCGACAGGTTGGACGAGGCAATCGGTCGCAGCGCGAGTTGCGACGCGTCCAGTCCGGCACAGATGTTGAGCAACGTTGCTCGCTGCCACCGCAAATAGCCTTCGAGTATCGGGCGATCGGGGCCTGACACCGGCCCATCGACGGCGGCGACAGTGGGCGCGAGGAATACGGACGACATCCGCACAGTCTCGCGGAACGGTCACGGCGAGTCGCTACCCAGCGTCGGGAACCCCCGCACCCACGCAGGCTGACTCGACCGTGACCGCCCGTTGCGTATCGCCACACGAGGTCGCGATACCTGCTTAACGTACGAGTACGCAGGTCGGTGCCCGATGCCGGATGCCCGCCGTATCAGCGCAGCGTTGTCACCAGATTGCCCCGCATCCTCGCGCGGAGCTGTTCCCGGGCGACCGTTGCGTCGCTGACGTCCGGCTCGGACAACAACGCCCGGCACCGCACGACGTCGGACCACGAGAGATCGGCGAGGACATCGTCGGCGGCGGTGAGCAGCTGACGCATCGATCGGTACGGCCGACCGGCGCTCACTTCGCGCGCCCAGCGTCCGCTCGGACAGCACGGCAGCAACAGTTGCGCTGCACGATCACCGTCCAGTGCGTCGAACCGGGCGATGTCGGTCAGCGTGGACTCGCCTTCGTCCACGTTCTCGACGAGGCGCCCGAGCGCCGTAGCCATGCGAACGACGTTAGTGACGCAGTGTTTCCGCCGCGTTGCCGGTCAGGGTTGATGTGACGCTCGTCCAGCCGCGCTCGGCGTGATCTGTTCCGGCTGATGGGTCGCCCCGCCGGCATCGGGCATCGCCGGGTCGGTTGCGGCCGCCTGCTCACGAGCCGCCTGCAGCCCCGACTGCATGCGAAGCGGAACTTCCTTCATGATCGATGCGAGTACGACCGCCACGACGAGCACGCAGGCACCGACGAGGAACACCACGTCCATGGCATCGGAGAAGCCGACGAGGATCGGGTGCCTGATCGCTTCGGGCAGCTTCGCCAATCCGCTGGTGTCGTTGATGTTCACCTTCCCGGCGGCTGCGCCGGAGACTCCGGCCGCCTGCAGGTTGTGCGCGATGTTGCTCGCCGCGTTCGAGAACAGGATGGACAGGAAGATCGCGGTACCCATCGAACCGCCCACCTGGCGGAAGAATGTCACCGCGGACGTGGCGACGCCCATGTCACGTGGATCGACCGCATTCTGCATGGCCAGCACGATCGACTGCATGTTCATACCGAGCCCGGCGCCGAACACGACCATGCACAGGTCGGTCTGCCACAGCGCGGTGTCGGCGCCGACGCGCGACAGCAACAGCAGACCCGCAACCAGCAGGACGGACCCGGCCACCGGAAAGACCTTGTAGTGCCCGGTGCGGGAGGTGACCTGGCCGGCGAGCAGCGAGGACGCCATGATTCCGAGCACCAGCGGCAGGATCAACAAGCCGGCCTTGGTCGGCGATGCGCCCTTGACGATCTGCAGGTACAGCGGGATCGACACCAACCCGCCGAACATGCCCATACCGATGATGAACGACTGCACCGAGCCGAGCGCGAACACGCTCCCCTTGAACAGTCGCAACGGCAACAACGCTTCGTCGCCCATGCGGGCTTCGATGAGCACGAACCCGATCAGTCCGACGACACCGAGCACGTAGCAGACGAACGCGCTGCCGCTGGCCCAGCCCCAGGTGCGGCCCTGCTCGGCGATGATCAGCAACGGGACGAGGCCGACAACCAGTGCCGCCGCGCCGCCCCAGTCGATGCGGTGTTCGCGGCGGGTGTGCTCGAGCTTGAGCACTGCCTCGACGACGATCAGCGCGAGGATGCCGATCGGGACGTTGATGTAGAAGATCCAGCGCCAGCCGGAGATGCCGAGGATCGACTTGGTGCCGGCGAAGAAGCCGCCGACCACGGGGCCGAGCACCGACGCTGTCGCGAAGACTGCCATGAAGTAGCCCTGGTACCGGGCGCGCTCGCGCGGCGGAATGATGTCGCCGATGATCGCCAGTGCGAGCGGGAACAGGCCGCCGGCGCCGATGCCCTGGAACGCGCGGAAGGCCGCGAGTTGGTACATCGAGTGCGCGAGGCCGCACAGCGCCGAGCCCAGGATGAAGATCGTGATCGCGAGCATGAAGAACGGCTTGCGGCCGTAGATGTCGGACAGCTTCCCGAACAACGGGGTCGCGATCGTCGAGGTGATCAGGAACGCTGTCGTGACCCAGGCCTGAACCGACAGGCCGTTCAGGTCGTCGCCGATGGTGCGGATTGCGGTCGACACGATCGTCTGGTCGAGCGCGGCGAGGAACATGCCGAGGATCAGGCCCGACAGGATCGTCATGATCTGCTTGTGCGACAGGTCGCCGCCGGATGACACCGCAGGTGCTGGCGCGGTCATTAGTGCTTCCCTTCCGCCGCGCCATCCGGCACGGTGACGAACTTCCTGCTGGACGTCTCGAAATCGTCGGTGAAGCGCCGCAGCAGCGTGGCGAATCGCGACAGGTCACGCTCTGTCCAGTTTGACAGCATTTCGGCAAAGTGGCTCTGCCGGAGATGTTCGTGCTCGGCGATGACGGCGTCGGCCTTCGAAGTGAGCGCGAGGATGCTCGCGCGACCGTCCTCGGGATCGGCTCGCCGCTCGAGCAAGCCTTCTTTGACCATCGTCGACACCTGCCGACTGACGGTGGACGGGTCGGAGTGCAGGTAGTCGGCGATCGCGCTGGCCCGCATCGGTCCGTTGTGCGCGAGCTGGCGCAAGATCACCTGGGCCGACCACTCGACGTCGTGCTGGGCCAGCGCGAGGTAGCGGGTCTTGACCCGGTGGAAGGAGCGCATCAGTTCGACGAAGGTGTCCGCGACCTCGACCGTCGGCGAGGCGGTGCCGGCGACTGCTTCCATGACGCTCCGTTGCTTGCCCGATACAACTAGTTGCTTACTACAACTATCTACTCCGCCCGATGACGAAACGCAAATGTGCATCTGTCCGTTCGCAGGGTTCACTTCGCGCGGCGATGGGTGCAGGGTCAGGACATGAGCGCCGCGACCGAAACTCCGACGACCCGATCCACAGCTCGCGCAGCCGTCGAAAGCTGGCTCGCCGACTTCGACCGCGCATTGACGGCCGGCGACACCGCGGCCGCTGCGGCGCTGTTCGGCGAGCAGTCGTTCTGGCGCGACCTGATCGCCTTCACCTGGAACCTCAAGACCGTCGAGGGACGCGAGGAGATCCGCGCGATGCTCGACGCGACCCTCTCGAGCGTGCGGCCGTCCGGCTGGGCCGTGCAGGACGGCGAGGAGCCCGCGGAAGCCGACGGCATCACCGAGGCCTGGCTCGACTTCGAGACGGCCGTCGGGCGTGGACGCGGTCACCTGCGCCTGCAGAACGGGACGGCATTCACCCTGCTGACGACGCTGTACGAGCTCAAGGGTTTCGAGGAGCCGGCCCGCACGCGCCGACCGCGCGGCGCCGAGCACGGCGTCAATCGCGAGCGCGAGACCTGGAAGGACCGGCGGGCGCGCGAGGCCGACGAACTCGGCTACAAGACCCAGCCCTACGTCGTGATCGTCGGCGGCGGGCAGGGCGGCATCGCGCTCGGCGCGCGGCTGCGCCAGCTCAACGTCCCGACGATCATCGTCGACAAGCACCCGCGCCCGGGCGACCAGTGGCGCAACCGCTACAAGTCGCTGTGCCTGCACGACCCCGTCTGGTACGACCACCTGCCCTACATCAAGTTCCCGGACAACTGGCCGGTGTTCTCACCGAAGGACAAGATCGCCGACTGGCTCGAGTCCTACACCAAGGTGATGGAGCTGAACTACTGGTCGAACACCGAGGCGAAGTCGGCCTCCTACAACGACGAGACCGGCGAGTGGACGGTCACCGTCGAGCGCGACGGCAAGCCGGTCGTGCTTCGTCCCAAGCAGCTCGTGCTCGCGACGGGGATGTCGGGCAAGCCGCGCATGCCCGAGTTCGAGGGCATGGACAAGTTCCAGGGCGACCAGCACCACTCGTCCGCCCATCCCGGACCGGACGCATATCGCGGCAAGAAGTGCGTCGTCGTCGGATCGAACAACTCAGCGTTCGACATCTGCGGCGCCCTCTGGGAGAACGGCGCGGACGTGACGATGGTGCAGCGCTCGTCCACGCACATCGTGCGGTCGGACTCGCTGATGGAGATCGGGCTCGGGGCGCTCTATTCAGAGGAAGCCGTCGCGGCCGGTGTCACGACCGAGAAGGCGGACCTGATCTTCGCGTCGATTCCCTACCGGATCCTGCATCAGTTCCAGATCCCGGCGTACGAAGCGATGGCCGAGCGCGACGCCGACTTCTACCAACGGCTGGAGAAGTCCGGCTTCGACCACGACTGGGGCGACGACGGATCGGGTCTGTTCATGAAGTACCTGCGGCGCGGGTCGGGTTACTACATCGACGTCGGTGCGGCCGACCTCGTCGCCGACGGCGAGGTCAAGCTCGCCAAGGGTCAGGTCGATCACCTGACCGAGCACTCGGTCGTGCTGGCGGACGGCACGGAGCTCGAGGCCGACCTGGTCGTCTACGCGACGGGCTACAACTCGATGAACGGCTGGGTCGCCGACCTCATCTCGCAGGAGGCCGCCGACCGCGTCGGCAAGGTGTGGGGACTCGGTTCGGACACCACGAAGGACCCCGGCCCGTGGGAGGGCGAGCAGCGCAACATGTGGAAGCCGACGCAGGTGCCGGCGCTGTGGATGCACGGCGGCAACCTGCACCAGTCACGCCATTACTCGACCTTCCTCGCCCTGCAACTGAAGGCCCGTCTCGAAGGCATCGACACCCCCGTCTACGGCCTACAAGAAGTCCATCATTTGGGCTAAGCGTGCTTGGCGGTTGCGACATCCTGCAGGCCGAGCAGTTCGACGGAGTCCTTGCGCATCTCGACCTTGCGGATCTTGCCGGTGACCGTCATCGGGAACTCATCGACGACGTGGACGTAGCGCGGGATCTTGTAGTGCGCGAGCTTGCCGGACGCGAACTCGCGCAGCTGCTCGGCCGACAATGACGCGCCGTCCTTCAGGCGCACCCAGGCCATGAGTTCCTCGCCGTACTTCTCGTCCGGGACGCCGATGACCTGCGCGTCGACGATGTCGGGGTGGGTGTAGAGGAACTCCTCGATCTCGCGCGGGTACACGTTCTCGCCGCCACGGATCACCATGTCCTTGATCCGGCCGACGATGTTGACGTAGCCCTCGCTGTCCATCGTCGCCAGGTCGCCGGTGTGCATCCAGCCGCTCTGCAGCACCTCTGCCGTCTTCTCCGGCTCGTTCCAGTAGCCGATCATCACCGAGTAGGCCCGCGTGCACAGCTCCCCCGGCTCACCGCACGGCACGGGCAGGTTCGTGTCGGGGTCGACGACCATGACTTCGACGTGCGGGTGCACGCGTCCGACCGAGCCCGTGCGGCGATCGAGCGAGTCGTCCTTGCTGGTCTGGGTCGACACCGGCGACGTCTCGGTCATGCCGTAGGCGATCGTCACATCGTCCATGTTCATCTCGGTGATGACCCGCTTCATCACCTCGACGGGGCACGGTGAGCCGGCCATACATCCGGTGCGCAGCGATGACAGGTCGTACTCGGCGAAGTCGGCGAGCGCGAGTTCGGCGATGAACATCGTCGGGACGCCGTAGAGCGAAGTGCACTTCTCCTGCTGGACGGCGCGCAGCGTCGCGGCGGGCTCGAAGCCCGGCGCCGGGATCACGACGCACGCGCCGTGGGAGGTCGAGGCGAGATTGCCCATCACCATGCCGAAGCAGTGATAGAAGGGCACCGGGACGCAGATGCGGTCCTGTTCGGAGTAGCCCATCCCCTCGCCGACGAAGTAGCCGTTGTTGAGGATGTTGTGGTGCGAGAGCGTCGCGCCCTTCGGGAAGCCGGTCGTCCCTGACGTGTACTGGATGTTGATCGGATCGTCGAAGGACAGCGCTTCGGCGCGTTCGCGAACCTGCTCGGCACTGATCGACGCACCGGCTGCGAGTAGCTCGTCCCAGGACGGGTCGGCGATGTAGACGACATCTTTGAGGTCGGGCAGGTTGTCGCGGACCTCCTCGATCATGCGGCGGTACTCGCTCGTTTTGAACGAGACGGCCGAAATGAGCGTCTCGATGCCGGCCTGCTTGAGCACGTACTCGAGTTCGTGGGTGCGGTAGGCCGGGTTGATGTTCACGAGGATGGCGCCGATGCGCGCGGTGGCGTACTGGACGAGGAACCACGGGATGCAGTTGGGCGCCCAGATCCCGACACGGTCGCCACGCTGCACGCCACGGGCGAGCAGCCCGCGCGCCACCTGCTCGACCGCGGCGTCGAGCTCGGCGTAGGTCAGCCGCTGGGCGGTTGCGACGTCGACGACGGCTTCGCGATCGGGATGGGCCGCTACGGCACGGCGCAGGTTGGCGTCGATCGTCTCGCCGAGCAGCGGCTTGTCAGACGTCCCGGATGCGTAGGAGGCAGGGGTGACCGTGACCATGGCCACAGCCTAGAAGCGCAGATGTTGCACCGACATAGCAGTGCTGTGAGAGCGCAGAAGCGCCGCACCCGATGGCGGTGCGGCGCTTCTGCAGTGCCCGATCGACGCGGGCCAAGTGCGCAAGACGGGGTCCTCGCGGAATCGCCAAACCTTCCAGGCGATTTCGTGGGGTGTCTAGGCGTCGATCGTGGCGTGGGTGTTGCCTTCGAGCAGCGAGCGAACCTCGGACTCGCGGTAGCGGCGGTGGCCGCCGAGCGTGCGGATCGAGGTGAGCTTGCCGGCCTTCGCCCAACGCGTGACTGTCTTCGGGTCAACGCGGAACAGCGTTGCGACCTCGGACGGCGTGAGCAGCGGCTCGGACTCGGGACGGTGACGCGGTGTCGTCATCGGGGCCCCTTTCTGGGGTGCTGGTTGGTCGTGCCCAACGAAGTTCCTGCTTTCGGCGGGGGCCGGTGGGCTGGGGCCTCGATGGTGCGTATCGCGGGTCCTGTACCGCGGTACGTGGCAAGTATGCATACGCACACGTGTGTCTGCCCACGCGCAGAACGTCAGGTGTCCACTGTGTGCCACGCGTCAG
Organism: uncultured Actinomycetota bacterium; assembly: GCA_963757455.1. Lineage (GTDB taxonomy): Bacteria > Actinomycetota > Actinomycetes > Mycobacteriales > Jatrophihabitantaceae > RYN-133. The sequence goes on along the minus strand of CAVWSE010000024.1, from coordinate 1,086 downwards.
CCGGTGTCCGAATCGTCCGGCGGCCGAAATTGGACTTTAACGGGCAGGGTGGACATCACGACACCACGGGTCGTCCTGCGTGCGGCTAGGGATTGCCGCGCGGTAGTCTTGATCCCACGACGATGCCAATTTCCCCGGACGGGCCGCGAGGCGCCTCGTGCGACCAGCCGCCCGCCGGATGACCGGGTAAGCGAGGGGGTCGAGCCATGGGGCGCGGCCGTGCCAAGGCGAAGCAGCAGAAAGTCGCTCGGGAGCTCAAGTACAACTCCCATTTCACCGACCTCGACGCACTTCAGCGCGAGTTGTCGGGATATCCCGAGCCTCCCGACGCCAGCGAAGATGATGACGACGACGAGGGCGAGAACGGCAATTGGGCCCACTCCGGCACTTGAGTGCGCCCACGTCTGCCGAACATCGACCCCGGGCGTCCTTGATCCGAGGTTGAGTTTGTCGCTCGCATTTGTTGAGCGTTGAAGCGGTCGCCTCTCGGCGCAGTTGCGACCGCAATCAACGGTCTCGATGCCCGTTGGCGACCTGGACAATTCGTGCCAGCCGCCTTGGCAGCCCTGTGGCGCGCGAAGTCGGACAAAACTGAGCAGTTAGCCCGGAAAGCCGGGGATGTCGCAGTAACTGCCTGCCATTTCGACCTGTCCGGGACGATCAACTGAGGTTGGTTTCGCGTGAAGCGGACCCTCTTTCAGGTGACCAACCGGCCATGCGGGGACACCCCGCGCTCCCGCGACGGCGAGCGCGTCGTCGAGCCGGTCGCCAGCAACGACGGCCACCATCCCGACGCCGAGGTTGAACGTCAGCTCCATCTGATCCAGGCCGACCTGTCCCGTGCGGGCGATCAGGTCAAAGATCGGGCCCGGCGCCCAGGTCGACCGGTCGACGACCGCGTGCATCCCGGCCGGGATAACCCGCGCAAGGTTGCCGGCGAGTCCCCCGCCGGTCACATGCGCGAAGGCGTGCGCGCCTGCTTCGGCCGCGAGCGCCAGGCAGTCCTGGGCATAGATCCGGGTCGGTTCGAGCAGTTCGTCGCCCAGCGTGCGCCCGTCCAGCTCCTCGGGAGTCGCGTCCAGTCCG
>CAVWSE010000023.1:0-127521 GCA_963757455.1 uncultured Actinomycetota bacterium | reverse complement strand
CCAACGCGACACCGAGCGCCGCCTCAAGTCGGCACTCGCCACCCGAGCCGACGATGCCAATCTCGCAGACCTTGTCGCACTTATTCTTGCCCCGCGACAACCGCCTTGTCATTCCCGACACCACCGGCAGTGACCCGATCCGCATCGTGTGCACCATGGGAGTTGTCGAGTGACCACCCGCCTCGCCTACGTCAACCGCGGCGACATCTCCACCCTTTTCCGTGAGGAACTCGGCTGGAATCGGCCCGACATCACGACCCCTCTAGACATCGAGGTTGACGGCACGACCTCCAGGCGCACCAGGTCGCCGGGTACAAGGGCGTACGGGTGTGGAAGGTCGACACCGTTCCCGACAATCGCACCCAGCGCCTCATCGACGCCGAACTGCGCAGGCACTCCGACGAGCGGCTGTTCATCTTTCAGACGGTGCCCATCAAGGAGTGGCGCTGGCCACAGTCGTCAGATACCCAGGGCAAGGGCCAACCGCGACTGGTGACGCACCGCCACACGGTCGGACGGGGCAACCCGGCTCTCGACCAGCGACTACTCATGATCGCATTGGGTATTGACGAAGAGCCGACCGTCGTCGAGCTCCTTAAACGCATGCGATCCGCATTCGACGCGGACAGGGTAACCCGGTCTTTCTACGATAAGTTTCTCAAGAAGCACGGAGACCTCGTCGCGGCGCTCAGGGGAATCCGACGCATGAGCGACCAGGAGTGGTACAGCGCGCTTCTGATGAACCGCCTCATGTTCATCTATTTCATGCAACGCAAGGGCTTCATGGCCGGCGACCTAGACTACCTCCGGAATCGTCTCGAACGTCTTCAGAAGATCGCCGGTCCAGACCACTTCTACGAGTTTTACCGCGACTTCCTGGTGCCACTGTTCCACGAGGGCCTCGGCGCCCCAGCCTGAGCGTCCCGAACAACGAAATCCGAAATCTCATTGGTGACGTCCCCTACATCAACGGCGGCATCTTCGCCGTCCACCAAATCGAGGCCGCGAACACCATCAGCATCGCCGACGACATCTTCGTAGCAATCTTCGACCTGTTCGACAGGTACCAGTGGCATCTCGACGACCGACCCGTCGCTAACCCGAACGAGATCAATCCGGACGTCCTCGGCTACATCTTCGAGCAGTTCATCAATCAGAAGGAGAAGGCGCGTATTACACGAAGGAAGACGTCACCCACTTCATGGCAGCATCCACGCTCCTGCCGGTGTTCCTCGAACGCCTCGAGGCGAGGGACGGGATCAATCCGTGGGCTACATTGTATCAGCGCGCTGCCGACCTTCCTGTGGAGGGTCTGATGCTACGGCCTCGCTCCCGAGTTGCCCTGCGCCGGCCGAGATCGAGCAGCAGCGCAGCACGTCTTCCCGCGCCCCGCCTGGAACGAGACGTGCCTCCACAGGACCATGGCACTTCCTGGCGAATCCTGGTGGGAGGTTCACCACGAACGCCGTCGCTAACTAGCAGGCTATTAACCTCGGCGAAGGCCGGGGGATCAACACGTCGACTCCGCGGTCTCGCCAATATCGATCTGAAGAGCTGGCCACTCGATGTCATCGACGGACTGGACACCCCAGGGACGTAGTCAGTCTGGCGCATTCTCACCGACCTGAAGGTCATTGACCCCACATGCGGCTCGGGGCTTCCTTTCGCTGCGCTCAAGATCCTTCTGGACGCTTTATGACGTCGTGCTTGGATCGCTACGGTCCCACGCTGTCACCTCATCACGATCCTGACGCGCGTGTCCCTGCTGCCGACGTCGATGCTCAGCCCGAACCAGACCTACTTCGTTCTGAAGCACTCCGACGCTTCACAACCTCTACGGCGTCGACCTGATGAAGGAGGCAACGGAGATCGCCCGGCTGCGGCCTTTCCTCAAATTGGTCTCGGCCATCAGTGCAACGCGGACGATCTGGAACCGCTCCCGGACCTCGACTTCAACATCAAGGCGGGCAACGTTCTCGTCGGTGCTCGCACGAGATTCGTGACACGAGGACTGATCGCTGAACAGACCTGATCGAGTCAGTCATGGAAATGAGGACCAGGCGGAGGTCGCCGCCGCGGTCTCGGCGACGCCTTCATGACACGTTCAGAGAGGTCTCGGGCGCTGGGCGACGAGCGCGCCATCAAGACTGCCCGCGAGCGCCGTCAGTCGGCGCCTCACCGAAGTCCGCCGCATCGCCAACAACGCACCTATCTTCGTCGACGGCTTGCGCAGCTCACTGTCGCGGACTGGGAGCGGACCCACGTCCCGTTTCACTGGTTCATCAAGTACCCCGAAGTGTTTACTGACGGCGGATTCGACGTCGTGATCGGCAACCCGCCTTACGTCAGCAAGATCCAAGGTGAAAAAGGTACAAGTTACCCGGTTTCAACACGCAGCACGCCGGACATCTACGCGCCATGCACCGAACGCGCGGCGTCAAATTACGCGCCCGACGGTCGGATGACACTGATCGTCCCCATCTCCGCGCAGTTTGGGAACGATTTCGCGCCGTCGCGCAAGCGTTCTGGAGAAGCGTTTCCAGCAAGGCTGTGGGTCAGCACTTTCTCCACGCAATCCTGCAGCGCTGTTCTCCGCCGGGCTCGGGGTTAGCTCCACGATCATCATCGGGCCGGCGACGGCGCGGCCGGCCTCAACACGCCTACCGTGTCACCGAGACCCATCGGTGGGTCGACGAGCTTCCGATCCCCGCTTTTCGAGACGCTCACCTACGTCGACGCGAAGGTGCGTGCGTCCCCACGCGGGTTGGATCCGCGTACCGGACGAGGAGCTCGCGGACCATGTTCGCGAGGACCGCGCCGAAGCGCCGCTTGCGCAGGTCGTGTCACGCACCGGGGTCGGCCGTGATCGGGTTCAAGTCCATCAGCCCTGTACTGGATGTCAGTCTTCACGACCGATCCTCCGGCCTACGAACTCGAGCTACGCCCCGACGCACAAACCAAAGTTGGTCGTGGTCTGAAGTTCACCAACCGAGCGCGACGCGAAAATGGTGTTTCGGTCCATTGCGCCTCCAAGACTGGCCTTCGTCTGGTGGTACTGCGTCGGCGACGACTTCCACGTCGACCGAACAGACGGTCTAGACCTCACGCCTGTCAATTTGGGTCCTCCTCAGGAGACGCCGGGCGGCGCCTCGTCGACCTGGCGGACGAACTCGTCGCCGACCTCCCCAACCACGTCGCGTTCACCAAGTACGCAGGCAAGTGGATGGGCAACTTCGTCCTCTCCGAGATGCGCGACATTACTGACCAGATTGACGCCTCCTTGCCGCCGAACTCGGCTACACCGACCTTCTGCCCGCGCTAGAGCACGCCTACTACTGCGCCTACAAGCCAACTGGCGACCGCCCCGGAACTCTCCGCTACGACCCCTCCAAGGCGGGCGTTGAACCCACGCCGTGCCCAGCTTTGCAGAGGACGCTTGAGCTCAACTGGGTTCGCTGATCCACCCGTACACGCACTCGTGTTGAGGCGATCGTCCGCGGCCACCGCGCTATCACCCTTCGGCCGTTACGGACTACGGTTTGATCGGCCTGCCAGCTCCTGGCGCAAGCCCTCAGCGAGCAGGATCATATAGCTGCTCCACCCCTGTTCCGAGGCACGAGTCCGAGAGGGAAAGGGCAAGACGAGTAGCCGGAGGTCGTATCGCGGCTCGGTGATGCGCCTCAGCACGGCGCGTGTGCTAGCTCGGGCCTGACCTGAAGTGTCGCCGCGCGCGGGGTAGAAGACAGCTCCAGAGTTAGTTGGCCGGTTGGTGCCCGGGATCCAAGCCGCGTGGCTATATGCGAACATCTGGTCCCCGTCTGACGCTCCCAGCGAGGCAGCATCAACCTTGAATTTCGCATCGAGACTTTGTACTTTGCATCGGCGAGCAGACCATGACCGTTGAGGTCGAAGATGAAGTCGGCCCTCCGACTTGCGCGTCCGGCCGCAACTGAGCATCAGACGATAACCAGGCCATCCGGACCGGGGCCTGCTCGGTAAGGCTCCCCGGATCTGCGATGGCTCGCAGGGCGCCAGCCAGGCACTGCTCCCACCACTTCTCCATGTAGAGATGTATCGCCACCGCCCGATCGATATCTACGTCGCCCTGCAGCGGTATCACTGAGTTGAGCGAGAGGACCCGTAAGGCCCTTGGACAGCGGCCATCCATGTCCGTTCGAGGCTGTGCGGCACGAGGCGACGAGCGGCGAGGAGTGCCCGCTCGCGGTCAAGCACAGTCACGTTCTCGAAGCGTCTCGCCAGCGAAACCGCCTGGGACTTAATCGGTGCCGCGATGCGGACAAAAGCCTGGGGCACGCGGTCCGTAGCCACTGTTCGTAGTCCGGCGAGGACGATCCGGAGCACTGTCGTGTCGATCGACTGCTCGTCGAAGCGGCACTCGACTTCCGGCTTCCCGGTCAGCAATGCCAAGGCCAGACTGGTTGCAGACAGAGCGCCTCGCGGGTGGACAGGGTGTCGTGACGTTCGACGTATCCGGGCCTAGCCCGTTCGACCACTTGCCTGACTTCGTCAACGAAAAGTTTGTGCTCAACGAGTCTCAGGAGAGACTCGACCGCCGCCCCGCGATAACCGCCATCGTCGAGCGCGACCATCTGGTGCCTGGCGAGAAGCATCAGGCTGACGACGGCATCGAAGGCGCGTCCTTCGTACGTGGGAACCGGAACGCCGCCGCCACTGATTGGCGCCAAGTCAAGCAGGTCCCGCCGGCCGTCGTGGCCGGAGATCGCCAGGATCCCTTGGGTCAGCGCGTTGAGAGCTGTCCCGAGTGGTCGGCACCTCGGCCGACTCCATCTCGAAGAGCACAACGTGCGACGTCGTGCCGGGAATGTGCTCAGGTAGAAGCAGATCTCGAGCCCGCGGCGGAGACCACGGTTTCGGCAGAACCGTGACGGTCAGCGCCCCACCGTTGCCGTCAGGGAGACTACGAAGCCTGCGCGAGTTCCGTGTGGGCTCGCTCGGAACGCGAGACGCAAGTTGCTGGGCAAATTCGGAGTCGACGGCATTAGACAAACGTCACTCGGTGTTCTCGGCTGGTGCCGTTCCGGCTGCGCCTTCGGCATCCCCGAGCGTTGTCGGTTGCTCAAGATCGGCGATGACGAGACCGGACGAGAGTCCGTGACCGACCAGTGAGATCTGTAAACCGAGGTGACCATGTCAGAAAGGCGTCGAAGGCACCGAGAGATTGAGCCACCTGCTCAGCGGCGGCGGCGAGAGAGGTTTGCGTCTAGCCACGGCCGTCGCGCCTCCGGTGTAAGGAGGTCCAAAGCGAATGCCTGCGTCACAGTCTCGAGCAGCTGCGGGAGAATCGCGTAGAGCCACACCGCCTTCTCGCGGCTGTCTCCTCGATCGTCAGCATCGGACCGAATCCGTCCGTAGGACCGAGTTGACGACTTGCCCGTCCAGACGGATCTAGCTTCGTAATCTGCAACCACCGCATTCCTTGCGGCCTTCGTCCTGCGCGGGAACGGCAGGTATTCCAGTGCGAACTCATCGACGCCGGCAGGCCGCCAGATCGTCACGCCGTTGTTCATCACGCTGAACGGCGCGCCGCGCGAAAAGCGGACGTTGCCGTGATTCGGGTTCTCCAGACGAACCTTGTATGTCGATCCGTCGTAGTGCACGTGAAGGTCCACTGACCGGCCTCTCGCGTCCACATTCGCGGATGAACCGGCAGCTTGAAGAAGACGATTTGCCCACTCTTTGGTTACTTGGAGCTGCGAACCCGTGGCCACGGCGACGCGGTCTACCTCCATCCAAAACCAAGCTGCCCCCGAAGTCGAGCCGAGGTCGAACAGGTAAGTATGCCCAAGCATTGAGTTAGGCCCTAGGGCACCGCTCAGGGCCGCATTTAGACTGTCGAGCGCGTTCACCGAACGAGCCGATGATCTCGGGTCCCACCTCTTCTGGCAGCGTCTCGGTCAGGAGCGCTCACTAGTTGGCTTCCCGATAGGGGTGGCACTCGTACGAAGGCGAACCGGCGACGCAATGCCGCGTCTAGTGGTGCGATCGACCGATCAGAGCTGTTCATGGTCGCAAGCACGTAAAGATTGTCAGGAACCCAAGAAGATCGTTTGAGTACGGCAGCTGCGTTGTGACGCCATGCGACCAGCATCTTCATGAATCTTGTCAGTTCGGATGCACTTTGGATCGTGGCGAAGTCTCTTCGACGCTTCCAGCCCTAGAACAAAGGTCGCCGAGCACCTTTGAAACGTTTGCACGATTGATTTCGTCGATGAGGACGAGGAAGTCTCTATTGGGCCAGACCGCGCTGCGTCAATCCAGCCCGGCACACCCTGACCGCAACTCGAAGCCCGAGCCCTACTATTCTGGTCTTTTGGGTCGGACGGATCTGGGTTGTACCTGATCCCTTCGACAAACTCTTCGTAGCTCGTGCTTGGGTGGAACGTGATCGCCCATGTGCCGTTGCCAGTGGCGGTTTCGCCGCGTTCGTTCGTGCCGATTAGCCTTGGCCACGTGTTGGCGATGGCGGCGACCGAGAACGATTTACCCGTGCCGGGTGGCCCTTCAAGGATGACGTTTTTGAAGATTTGGAGCGCCGCGATAGCCTCACTTGTCGTTGTCAAGATTGACCTCCGCCGGGTGCACCAAGCTCGGACTCACGTGTTGTGCCTCTGCTGTCGCTCGCAGTGTAAGAGCGACTCATAACGCATGATCAGATTGCCCTGGGTTGCGCGTCGGCGTGTCGAGCTGACTCGATACGTGCGTGCATCCATCGTCAAGACGGTGCGTGACGCAGCGTCCATGAGAAGCAGGAGCGGAATGGATCGCAGGGCGCGCCGCGCCGATGCAGCGCGACGACAAAATTCGGCCTGCTGCTTTTATGCTGACGTGTGCAGGAATCGTGCTTGAGGAGCTAAGACGCGACGCGTCCAAGTCGGCGATTCATAACTCGGCGCCAATCGGCGGCCTCGGCAAGATCTCCCGCAAGATGCGAGAACATGCGGTGCGTGCGGTCAGCCGGAGCCCGGCGCGTTCCTGAGCGCGTGTACGCGACCGTCGCTGGATGCTCTTCGCTGCGATTGCGGGCGCGCTGGTCTTGCTCTACCCGCTGAGCTGGGGGTGGCGATGGCCCCTCGTGGCTATCGCTGGCGTGGCCATGACCGGCGGACTCTTCGCTCCCAGTACCGACCGGCGCGGTACGTCGCCGACGCCTGGTTGGCGGGTGTGACGGGTTTCGGGATCGTCTCCTTGTTGGCACTCGCGCTCGGCTGACGGGCATAGCTCCGACGCGCTGCTCGCGCGCGCGACGGGACCTCCTCAGGGCTGGGGTAGATCGTCCGCTCACTGCGAGTGCATTAGGTGTGTGCGACTTTTTCTGTCCTTTGTCGTCGTGACGAAATGCCTACCAGTGTATGGCGAGGCGTTCGAGGCGGGGACAGGCAGGGCTGCGGCGGGAGAAGGGTCGGCGGGCGGCCGTTGTTCGGCGTGGGTCCAGTGGCGGTCGGTCGGTTTCCGTACAGCGGCGAACGGTCGACGCTCGGCGTGCCGCCGGACTCCTGTGTGGGTGGTGCGCAGCACCGATCGACATCAAGTCGCGGGGCCGGATCCCGAAGTGGTGTTCGCAGGCCTGCCGGCAGCGGGCCTGGGAGCAGGCTCGGGCGGCAGCATCAGGTCGGTCGGCGGTCACGGTCGTTGAGCGCACCGTCGAGGTGCCCAAGCCGATCTGGACGGCGTGGCAGCCCACGGTGCCCCTGCACGGTCAGTGGAATCCGCTTCTGCGCGCGCTGGCCCGCCAACTTGACGACTGGTCGGTCTACCAGCGTGACCTGGCAGGCCTGATCGAATCGCTCAACCTGGTGCTGGCGGCACTCGGGCGGCGCGTGCCGGGCGTCGCGACCGCAGGACGATGAGAGCGGATCGGGAGCAACAGATCGAGGGGCAGATAGTCGGGCAGGTCGGTTCACCGTCTGCCCCACCTCACCACCCTGGTCTGCCCCGGGAAGAGGGAGCGCGCTGCCGCACGGCGACGGACCGCGCGGGCTGTCCTTGGCCGGGTCCGGACGGCGCCTACCCGGTCATGACCTACAGACTCACGACCGACGCCGATGGCCACCGAACGGCTGTTGCACACACCCGAGGAAGCGGCCGAAGTGTTGCGGATCGGCCGGACCACCCTCTACGCCCTGATGAGTGCTGGCCAGTTGCGGCCGGTGCACATCGGCCGGGCCTGCCGGATCAGCCGGGCCGAGCTCGAGCGCTACGTCAGCGGCCTCGAGGCGCCGGCGTCGCCGGCTCCGATGTCGCCGTCGGTACCGATGCCGATCCCACGGCGTCGCGTGACCGCGGCGGTGTCCGACCAGGCCAGGTTGTTCGACGACGCTCCGACATCCCCAGACGTGGCCTGACTCGGTTGCGCCGGGTCCGTCGCCCGGCTCAGGATCGAGGCAGACCGAGCGAGGGAGTTAGCCATGGCCAGGAAGCGCACCGCCGGCGAGGCCAGCATCTTCAAGGGCAACGACGGCCGCTGGCACGGCTGGATCACGGTCGGCACGCGGATCGAACGGCAAGCCCGACCGCCGCCACCGCACGCGCGAAGACCCGCGGCGAGGTCGTCAAGAAGATCCGCGAGCTCGAGGTGCGGCGCGAGACCGGCACCATCACCGGCGTCAACTCCGACACCGTCGAGGCCTGGCTCGCGCACTGGCTGCCCAACATCGCGGCCCGCCGCGTACGGGAGCGGACGCTGGAGAGCTACGAGTCGATCATCCGCATGCACATCACGCCGCACATCGGCGGCCAGCGGCTCGACAGGCTGCAGCCCGAACACCTCGAGCAGCTCTACAACCTGCTGCTCGAGCAGGGCCTGTCCCCCACCACCGTGCTGCGCGTGCACCGGATCATCTCCCGCGCGCTGAAGGTCGCGATGCAGCGCCAGCGCATCCACCGCAACGTCGCCACGCTGGTCGACCCGCCGGCGCAGCGGCCGAGCGAGGTCGCCACCGCGCTCACGCTCGAGGAGGCGACTGCCGTGCTGCACACCGCGCAGAGCCACCGCAACGCCGCCCGCTGGACCGTCGCGCTCGCGCTCGGCCTGCGCCAGTCCGAGGCGCTGGCGCTGCAGTGGAAGGACATCGACCTGCTCAACGGCACGCTGACCGTGCGCCGCACCCTGCACCGGGTCAAGGGCAAGGGCCTGGTCTACGAGCCGCCGAAGACCAAGCGCAGCATGCGCACCCTCGCGCTGCCGGTGCCGCTGATCCGCGCCCTGCACGAGCACAAGACGCGCCAGACCGGCGAGCGGATGCTCGCGGCCAACGAGTGGCACGACGACGACCTGGTCTTCGCCCAGCCCAACGGCCGCCCGATCGACAAGAAGGTCGACTACAAGCACTGGCGCGACCTGCTGCGCGAGGCCGGCGTGCGGCACGTGCGGCTGCACGACGGCCGGCACACCGCGGCCACGCTGCTGCTGTCCGAGGGCGTGCACCCGCGGGTGGTCATGGAGCTGCTCGGCCACTCCCAGATGCGCACGACGATGGACATCTACAGCCACGTGATGCCCGCGCTGGCCCGCGAGGCGGCCGACCGGATGGGCGCCGTGCTGCTCGGCGGGCTGGACACGAACGAACCCAAACGGACGCCGGTGATCGAGGGCGAATTGCTACCAGCTGCTACCAAAACTGCTACCAGAGCGAACCCGGATGATCTTGTTACAGGTTCTGTCCCTTTAGAAATGGGTGGAGCTGAGGGGACTCGAACCCCTGACCCCCACACTGCCAGTGTGGTGCGCTACCAGCTGCGCCACAGCCCCGAACCAGTCGCTGCGTGAACAACGACCGACGACAAAGGTTACACGGCTACGCGGCGGCTTCTGCGGGCACGGCGTCGCGGACGGGCTGACGCGACTCGGCGCGGCGGCGGGCGCGGGCGTGCTGCGGCATGGTGTCGATGGCGGCATCGTCGTCGATCGTGAGCGCCGAGCCGATGGCCAGCAGCGCGAGCGCGGCGGCGACGAGGAAGGCGACTCGATAGGGACCGACGGTGCCGACGGGGCCGCTCGGGCTTCCGTTCCCGGCCAGCACGACGGCGGTGGTCAACGCAGCGACGCCGACGGCTCCACCTAGTTGCCGCACGGCGTTGAACATCGTGGACGCGCGTCCGGTCTCCGCCGACGGGATCGTCGCGAACGCCACCGCCTGGGACGGGACGAACACCTGCGCCATGAACAAGCCCAGCGTGAACATCAACGCACGCGCGAACCACAGGCTCGAGGTGGCCGACAGCGCAGCGAGCAGCCCGATGGAGGCCGCGACGCCGAGCAGACCGAGCGTGATCTGGCGACGCGGGCCGAGGGCCGGGTAGATGAACCGGCTGGCCAGCTGCGCGCCGAGCATGACGCCGACGGCTTCGGGGAACGTGTTGAGCCCGGACTGCAGCGGGGTCAGCCCGCGCCCGTCCTGGTAGTACAGCGCGATCGCATACAGCGTGCCGAGGAACGCCATCGAGGCGAGGATCATCACGCCGTTCGCGGAGCGGAACAGCCTGTTCGACAGCAGCCGCAGCGCAACGATCGGCTCGCGGGCACGCAGCTCGACGAACACCATCACGGCGAGCAGCACGAGGCCGACGACGATGCCGGTCAACGGGCCGGCCGAACTCCAGCCGTGCACCGGCGCCTCCGATACCCCGTACATGAGCGCGCCGAGCCCGACACCACTGAGCAGGAAGCCGGGCACGTCGAAGTGCCCGGGCGAACCCTCGGCGCGGTCCTCGAGGAACACCAGTCCGAACAGCAGCGCGACGGCCCCGATCGGGAGATTGACGAAGAACACCCAGCGCCACGACAGATCGTCGACGAGCAGGCCGCCGAGGACAGGCCCGAGCGCCGGCGCCAGCGTCGTCGGCACCGTCAGGATGGCCGCGGCGCGCAATCGCTCGGACGGCGGAAAGGTACGAAAGAGCATCGCCATGCCGACGGGCGCGAGCATCCCGCCGCCGACGCCCTGCAGCACGCGGAACGCGACGAGCTCGCCCATGTTCTGCGCCAACCCGCACAGTGCCGAAGCGAGCGTGAACACCACGATGGCGGCGAGCAGCACGCGCTTGCCGCCGAACCGGTCCCCCAGCCACCCGGACGCCGGGATGAACACGGCCAGGCTGACCAGGAACGAGATCGACACCGCGTCGACGCCGGCGGGACTGACGCCCAGATCGTGGCCGATGGTCGGCAGCGCGACGTTGACGATGGTGACGTCCATGATGCTCATGAACATCGCGGCAACGAACACGACGCTGACGGCGACTTTCTGAGTGATGCGAACTCGCACCAGTGGGTTCCTCCGGACACTCGGCCATGAACACGATCGCGGCGGCCCGGGGCCGCCCACGACCGCAACGCCGGCCCGACCGGAGATATTTCGCTCGGCTAACGAATCGGGCCGGTTTCCGACACGCCGGGCCTCGAAACCCCCCGGTTTACGGGGCGCAGGGGGCCGTCCGGGATACTGGTCCTTCAGAGGGACAAAGCATCAACCCAACGATCAAGGGAGATCCTGTGAACCGCAAGGAACTGGTGACCGCTGTCGCCGAGGCCGCGGACCTGGAGCAGAAGACCGTCGACGCTGTCCTGCGTGGCCTGCAGTCGACTCTGGAGAAGGCCGCCAGCAGCGGCGACAAGGTCAGCGTGCCCGGGTTCTTCTCGCTCTCCACGGGCCACCGCGCCCAGCGCGAGGGCCGCAACCCGGCCACCGGCGAGACCATCACCATCCCGGCCGCCACCACGGTCAAGCTGACCGCGGGCAGCGCCCTCAAGGACGCCGCTAACCACAAGTAAGTCCGCCAGACGTACCGAAGGCCGGCCCCCACCGTTGGGAGCCGGCCTTCGGCTTGTCCGGGGTAGTTACTTCTTCGAGGACGAGGACGCCTGCGGTTTCGCGGACGACGATGTCGAACCGGACGACGACGGGGACGTAGACGCAGCCGCAGATGCAGACGGCGATGTCGAACCGGACGGCGACGGCGATGGCGATGGCGATGGCGATGGCGATGCGACGAAGACACGGTCGGCGTAGGCGTCGGGGTCTTCGACGGCGACGGGGTGTGCCCCACGTTCGCCTTGGCAATCGCGGCGAACAGGTCAGTCGCGCTCGCTGTGACCTGCTTGCCGTTCACGTACACGGTCGGCGTCCCGGTGACGCCGGCCTCCGACGCCTTCTCGGTCAACTGCGCCACCAACGGTTCGTACTTGCCGTTCGTGATGCAGTTGCTCAACGTCGTGTCGGCAGAGTTCGGTACGCCGGCCTTGCGGCCCAGCCCGATCAGCTGCGCATCACCCGGCCCGGCCGTCCCCTCCTTCGGCTGGAACGTCCCCGCATACAAGAGGTTGTGGTAGGCGACGAAGTCGTCGACCGACGAATCAGAAACGCACAGTGCGGCATTCGCCGCACGCGTCGAGTACCTGTTCGGCGAGTTCCCGTCGAGGATCGAGATCGGGTGGAAGCGCACCTGTGCAATGTTCGCGCGCACCTGCTGATCGAGCTTCGTCGCGACGGTCGACTCGAAGTGCTTGCAGATCGGGCAACCGAAGTCCTCGTACACATCGACCGTTGCGGCAGCGGCCTTCCCGAACACGACGCCGGACGCGTTCGCATGCGCGCCAACGACGACGTTGCTGATCTTCGCCCGTCCGGCCTGCACACCGACGCCGATCAGGGTCACCAGCACGATCACGAGCGCGAGCGAGCCTTCGAGGTAGAGCGTGCGCGAACGGGCCGCCTTCTGCTTCTCGGCGACCTGCGCCTCGTAGCGACGACGTCCCTCCGGCGAGCGCATCCGCTTCGCCGACGGCATCTCGACGTAGTCGTGGCGCGCGAGGAACTCTTCGATCGACAGCCGCGTGAAGCTCCACATGACGAGGAACGCTGCGACGATCAGCAACCCGAGGTCGCGGAGGATGTCGAGCGTGTACGACGTCGCACCGGCCGTCGTCCCGCCGCCGCCGAAGCACCCGCACGTCAGCTTGATGCCGCGCGCCGCCACCTCGATGATCCCGATCAGGAACACCACGATGAGCAGCGCCGACACCGCAGCCGCGATGCGCACCATGACGCCGAGCACCAGCAGGATGCCCAGACACAGCTCCAGCACCGGTAGCCCATAGCCGATGCCCTTCGACAGCCACTCCGGCGTCGCGTCGTACGCGCGCACCGCCTGGGTGAACGTCAGCGGGTGGGCAATCTTGGACAACGAGGCCCAGATCCAGACGATGCCGAGCAACAGCCGGGCAGCCGTCCCGGTCCAGGGCCGGACCACAGACCAATTCACGCCGCAGACCCTAACTGCTCGCCACTACGGCCACGTCGTGCGCCATCTGCTTGGCCTCGTTGGCGTTGTTGTAGACGAACGCCACGTGCGCGTAGTTGTCCGGCCCGTACAGCAGCACCTGGGACGAGTGGGTCCGCCCGCCGTCCTCGGCGACCAGCACGTGCGAGGCCGCCTGCGCGGCGTTGAGCTGCGGCTGCGTGCCCCGCAGTCCGACGAATGCCGAGTGCGTGCCCGGCGAGAACTTCGACAGCCACGTCCTGATCGCCGTCGCGGTGTCGTGCTTGATGTCGGTCGTCACGAACACCACCGTCACCTTGTGCTGTGTCGCGACGGGCAGCGACCGCAACGCGACGCCGATGTCGGCCATCGTCTGCGGGCACACGTCCGGACACCGGGTGTAGCCGAAGAACAACAGCGTTGTGTCGTTGTTCGTGCGCTGCCCGAACGAGTACGACTTCCCGGCCGTGTCGGTGAGCGTGAACTGCGGACGCGGCAACGGCGGCGTCAGCCCGACACCGTCGTACTTGCCGGTGCCCGGGTTGTCGTTGAGGCCGGACGAATGCGCGGCGCCACCCGCGGACGAGCCGCACCCCGCGACCGCCAATACGAGCGCGACCGCGGCCATACGCAACTTCACGAACTGGTTCCTTCCTTGCGTCGTGCCCTGCCGACCACGGCCATGCCGAGCGCGGCGGCTGCAACGACCAGGGCGATGATCGCGAGCACCGTCGGCCCGGTCGTGCTGCTCGAGTGAGCCGCAACCGGCTGGGCCGGATCATCTACTGCCAGGGTAAGCACCGGCTTGGGATGGTCCGGCTCGGCGGTGCTACCCGGCGCGGGAACCTCGTTCCACTGGACGACCGTCTTGTCGCTGTAGGTCTGCACGACGCCGAACGAAAGCGAGGTGGCCTGCGGCAACGGGCCGGCCTCGATCGTGAATTGCTGGAACTGCCCCGGCGCGATCGCGCTCGACTTCGACGTCGCCGTCCAGTCCACCTCGGTGACGGCCTCGGTGACCTTGTCGCCGTCGTCGGTGACGAGCGGCTTGGCGAGCTTGCTCGTATGAGTCGCGATGTCCCAGCCCGGCATCGGCAGCACCGAGACCGACGCCACGGGCGGCAACTGGATGGCGATCTTGGTCGTGCTCGCCGTGTCGCTCTCGGTCGGGACATGGAACGTGAGCACGGCTTGTTCGCCGGCCTTGGCGTCGGGACTGCTCACCGTCACATGCGCCAGTGCGGGCCCGGCGAGCGCGAACACGACCGCACCGCACAGCGCGGCGACAAGAACCCTCATGACAGCGTGACCTTCAATTCGGTGGTGATGGCATCGAACTCGGAGAACATGACGTTGACGGTGATCACCCACGTCCCCGACACAGGCAGGTTCAGCCCGGCGGCGGTGTAGTACGACGGCCCGGCGCTCACGAGGTGCAGCGGGATCGGTCCGAGCTGCGCCGCAGGCTCGGTCGCTGTCGCCTCGACGTGCTCCGGTTCCGCGCCCGCGCCGAGATCGAGCCGCACCGCGACGACGCCGTGCCTGCCCGGGTCGACCGTCATCGTCACCGTGCGCTGCGTGCTCAGCGGCGCGCTCGCCGACACCGCCGCGCGATCGTCGGCAGCGATCGCGTCCGAACCGCGCGGCTGGCCGACGAGCACCGCCGCGAGTGCGAGGACGACGACACCGATCGCTACCTCGACGGCGACCGAACGGCGCATCTGCTCGACATCAGTTGCCGAGAACCCGGACGGCGGCGCTTCGACCTCGGTGTCCGCACCCATCGCGTAGGCCACAACACGTCCACTGCCGAGGCGACGCCGGATCAGCACCCGCGACAGATTGCCCAGCGCGAGCAGCCCGACGAAGCCGACGACCTTCGCGATGATCAGCAGCCCGTACTCGGTCGCGAACAGCGCGCGCCACGATCCGGTGCCGCGATAGGCCGCATACGTGCCGGTTACCGCGATCACGATCACCGACCCGAAGGCGACGCGCGAGAACACGGGCATGACGCCGGCGAGCTCGTCAGCGTCGCGGCGCGGCAGCACCGCAAGCACGAGCATCGTCAGTCCGCCCAGCCACACGCCGATCGCGGCGAGGTGCAGCGTGTCGCTGCCGACCGACAGCCACACCGGCGAGGTCGTGCGCGCGTGCCCGACGATCGCGAAGGTCTCGGCGATGACGACGCCGAGCGGCGCGAGCGCGTCCTCGCTCCACACCCGGTCACGTCCGCGGCGCAACGCGAACGCGAGAACGATGCCGGTGAGCACGAGCAGACCGATGCGCAGCAGGTGCCAGCCGCCGAAGTTGGTCTGGATCGTCGCGTGGATCAGCGTCCACTTGAACGCGGACGTGATGGGTGCGCCCGCCGCGTTGGCGCCTTGCAGCAACACCTCGGCGATCGAGCCGAGCAGCGCCGCCGCCCAGCCCGTCCACACGATGCGGCGCACGCGGCGTTCGCCACGTCCGGCAGGCCAGGCGGCGAAGACAAGCCAGACGCCTGCGAGCGTGGTGAAGCCGAGCGTCGACACCCAGCGCGCGACGTCGAGGCTCGTCGACACACCGGCGGGCGTGACGCTTGTGCTCTGCGGACGGGTGACCAGCGCGCCGTTGCCCACGACGAACGTGATGACGCCGCCGATCGGATGCGAGTCGGCCGACACCATCCGGTAGCTGACCGTGTAGCTCGCGTCGTGCAGGCCGGGCTTGAGCCCGACGCGCACGACAGCGCCCACGCCGCCCGGATGCGTAGCCGTGCCCGACTCGACCCGCCGTCCGGACTGATCGGTCACGTGGACGTAGGTGATGGCGACGTTCTCGTCGAAGTGCAGCGTCACGCTCGCCGGGGCCGTGCGCAGCCGCGACCCGTCCGCCGGTGAGCTGCTGGTCAGCGTTGCGTGCGCGGAGGCCGGTGCGGCGAGCACGAAGCCGGCGCCGGCGAGCACGAACAGCAGCAGGACGAGTCTCCTCACGGGTTTCGGGGTCCCCGCAAAAGCGCGGAGCGTTCTTTGCGGAGCGGTTTGGTGGGGTGACTTCACGCAACGCCCCGGAGCTTGCGTTCGGCCGCGGTGTCAGTGACCGGACGCGCGCGCTGCGGCGGCAGCGCCCGCTGCGCGCGGTCGAGCAGCACCAGCAACACCAGGCCGAGCACGGTCGCCAGATGGGTGAGCTCGCGGCTGGTGGTCACCTCGCCGTCGATGAGGTCGTGCACCGACAACACCGACAGCACCAGCACGAACGTCGCGAGCAGCGGCACGAGCCCGGCCGCGCGGCGCGGTGCGAATGCTGCGGCCAGGAACGCGACGCCGACCGCGATGTCCCACGCTGCGCTCTCGTGCGCGACGTGCGGCGACATCGGCATCCCGACCCCGATCCCGGCCAGCGACGGGATCGCGATCGCCAGCTGCGCGACCGCGACCAGTGCGAGCGCGGCGCGCAACCACAGCCGCCACCGCAGCACGCGCCGGGTCGGCAGCACGACATCGGCCATGATTGCGGCCGACAGGTCGGGCACCTCGACTGCCGAGAGCCGCGCCTGCCGGGTCAGCCGAGTCGCGTCGGCGACCCATCGGGCACAATCGGGGCAGGTTGCGAGGTGGTGGTCGAGACTCGCCGACGGCATCCCGACGGGCTCGCCGTCCAGACGGGCCGAGGCCGCCTCGCGGAACCGATCGCATCGCACATAGGTAGTAGTCGTAGCGCGGACGCGATCAGTTCCCGGGTGGGGGAAGAAGGTGTCACAGGTGGACGAGCTGACCGAGCTCGCGCTGTCCGCCCGCCACGGCGACACCGGCGCCGCGACCGCCTTCGTCCGGGCCACGCAGACCGACGTGTGGCGGCTGTGCCGCCACCTCGGCTCCCCCGCCACCGCCGAGGACCTCGTCCAGGAGACCTACGCACGCGCCTTTGCCAGCCTGCACCGCTTCGCCGGACGGGCGGCTGCCCGCACCTGGCTGCTCTCGATCGCGCGCCGCGCCTGCGCCGACGCCGTCCGGGCCGCGGTGAAAGGACGGGCGACGCAGCCGCCGGCCGAGCCCCTCCCCGACCACGCCGAGTCGGTCGCGCTGCACGATCTGCTCGACACCCTCGACGACGAGCGGCGCGAGGCGTTCGTGCTCACCCAGCTGGTCGGCCTGACCTATCCCGAGGCCGCGGACGTCTGCGGCTGCCCGGTCGGGACGATCCGCTCGCGCGTGGCCCGCGCGCGCGCCGACCTGGTCGCCGCGCACGGTGGCCGCCGCGAGCGGCGCACCGGATGAGCGAGTTCCCCGGCGGACGGCCGCTGCCGCCTGCCGTCAAGCTGCTGGGCTACCGGCTGGTCGACGCGGACGCCGAACGCGGCGAGGCGCGCGCCGAGTTCCTGGCCGGGCCGCAGTTCCTCAACCTCATGGGCAACGTCCAGGGCGGCTTTCTGACCGCGATGCTCGACGCGGTGGCCTCGACCGCGTTGCTGGCGCAGCTACCGGCCGACCACGTCGCGCCGACGCTCGAACTGAAGACGAGTTTCCTCCGACCGGCTCCGGCCGGCCGGCTGCTCGGTCACGGACGGGTCGTGCACCGCGGCAACTCGATCGCGTTCCTGGCCGGCGAACTCACCGACCCGGACGGTGCCCTGCTTGCCACTGCGACGGCGACCGTGAAGATCGTCAGAAGGTGATCCAGAGCGCGTCGAGCGAGACCCACTTGTTCGTCAGATCGGTGAACGTGAAGGTGCGCCCGGCGCGGGCCGAACTGCTGTAGAAGCGGAACGACCGCACTCCCGATCGCGCCGCCGAGAGGTTCAACCTGGCCACCCGGTGCCCGCGGTAGCTGACGCCGAGCACGCCCGCGCCCGGTCCGACGTGGGCGCGCACCGAGTACGTCCGTCCGAACCCGCTCGCCTGTGCCTGCGCCCCGCGCACGAACGCGTTCAGGTGCGAGCCGGCGATGTCGCCCGAGCGTGCCACGCGATGCCAGCGCGAACCGTGCGTGAATCGGAGGTCGTCGAGCGGCACCTGCACCGAGGTGGTCGTCGGCGGCGATTGGTGCCGGCCGATGTCGCGCGCGGCGACGATGAGCTGATACGTCGAGCCGGGCATGCCGGTGAAGCCGCGCCGTCCCGACGGCGGGTAGAGGTAGTTGCTCACAAGGGCGCGACTTGCCCCAAGCCGCCGGATCGTCACGTGCGTCGGGCCGAGCAGACGCGAGTCGGCACCCTGCGCCGCACGCCATGAGGCGACGACCGAGCGCCACCGCCCACCGAACGGGTTCGGGACGCTCACGTGCGCTGCCCGCACCACCGGCGCGTGCTTGTCGTAGATGTACGGGATCACCGCCGGCCACAGCACGGCGCCGACGCCGCTGACCGTGTCGAAGCCGGGACGTGCGAACACCGACGGATCGCTGCGTCGATCCTTCGGGCTGCCGTTCTGGCCCGCCGTGACGTCGCGGACAGCCTTGGCCGCATTGGTGTTCCGCAGCGATCGCGAGGCGTGATAGGCCGAGTACAGCGCGCCGTGGATGTCGCCTGCTCCCGTGGTGTGTCCGGCGCCGGCGAGCGCGTTGGTGAGAAGTGCTGCCGACATCGGAGACGAGAGACTCGTGCCGCCGATGGTCGCGTTGCCGTCGGCGCACTGGCAGTTGACCCGGTCGCCGGTGTAGATGACGAACCCGGACGCGGGCGCGCCGTCGGCTGCGATGTCGGGGACGAGTCGGTTCGCGTTGTTGCGGAAGGGCGGCGTGGTGATCGCGGCGCGTTGCCAGATCGGCGCGGCGAAACCCTTGAAGGCGTTGTTGCCCGGCGCGTACGCCTCCCCCGAGCGGCCGCCGCCCGTCCCGCCGCCGCTGGGGTTCGTGACGCAGTCGGACTGGCTCTTGCACGTCCAGGCCGGGTCGGTCCAGTTGGTGCCGGTGTTCGCGGCGTTCTTCGGCGCGCTCAGGTGCGTGCCACCGACGGAGATCACCGAGGGGGACGAGCCCGGGTAGTCGACGTCCGGTTGGGTCGAGCTGCTGTCGCCGCAGTCGTAGATGCCGGCATCGCCGGACGAGGCGAACACCGTGACACCAGCCGCGGTCAGCGACTGCAGGGTCGGTTCGAGGGAGCGGATCGCGGCCGCGCCGGTCTGGCTCTCGCACTGCCCCCACGACGACGACAGCGCGACGATGTTCGGATTCTTGTGCTTCGCGTCCTTGCCCAGCACGTCGTCGAGGACCGCTTCGAACGCCATGTTGAAGTGCGCCGTCGAGTCGTTCGGTGCGAAGTAGGCCTGCTGGTGCGCGGACGGCGCGGTCGACAGGATCGACTCTTGATCGAGCGCGACCTCGATGTCGCCACCGGGGTAACACACCTGGGCAGCACTCTGCAGCCCGTCGTCGCACGCCGTCGGCCCGCCTGCGACCTTCTCTGCGAAGTAGTGGTGGTTGGCGACCGGATCGGCCAGGCCGTGGTTCGTGGCGTACTGGCTCAGATCATTCGCCTGCTGGCTGTTCGAGAACTGCCCCGGCACCGGGCCGTAGAAGTTCGCCAGCTGGATGGTGGCGACGGTGGTGGGCCCGTCGTTCTGGCCCGTGGACGGGGTCGTGTGCGCGGGCGCATAAGCGTTTCGGAAGGCGCGGCCGTCAAGCACGCCCGTCGAGTGGTGGTAGATCGGCGCCGAACCGTTGGTCGGGAAGGCCGCTGACACCAGCTGCGACAAGCCTGCGGGGACGTGCGGCAACGCACTCACCGCGGCGCGGGCGCGCGCGAGCCGGCTCGCCCCGGACGGCACGTCCGGCCGTCCGAACAGGCCGGCGGACGTGGCGGCAGCACCAGTCGCCGTGATCGACCACACCGTCTGGTCGACGATCCGGAAGCCCTGCAGCCGCAGCGACTGCGCGATCGCGTTGTGCGTCGCGTCGCTGGGAAGGAGCGGGCGCAACGCGGCCAGGCGCGCCGTGCGGGACAGGCCATGGGACGCGGCGAGCCGCGCCAGCGCGACGGGGTGCGGCGCCTTCAGGAAGAGCGTGATCGTCGTTGTCGCCGGATCGGGCGCGGCGACCGCAGCCGGCACGGCGCTCGCCGCCGTCACCGCCAGCGCGGCGGCAGACAACACGATCAAGGGGCGGCGAGGTCGCATGCCGACCAGGTTCTCACGATCTTGGGACAGTTTGCCCCGGCCCGTACTACTTTATGACGTCGGTGTCGCCGGCGCGGCGTGCGGCACGGGTCACGAAATGCTCGGCGATGAACGACATCGTGGGCACGGTGCCGGCGATCATCACCAGCACGAACCTCGGCAACGGCCAGCGCAGCTTCACGCCCAGCATCGCCACGAAGATCACGTACACCAGGAACAGATAGCCGTGGGCCACCCAGACGATCCCGGTGGCCGGCTCCATGTGCGGCACGTCCAGCGCCTTGAGTACGAGCGCGAGGCAGCCGAGCAGCAGCACCACGCCCGTGACGAATGCCATCACGCGGTAGCGGGTGAGCGCTCCGGAGGCCGCCGCCAAACGGTCGGCCGGCACGGGCGGTTGCGCAACGGAGAGGTCAGCCATTGCCGTCCCGATCCAGCGAGCGCAGGTAGGCGTTGTAGCGCGACAACTCCGCGTCGCCTGCGGTCTCGATATCGGTAGGCATCACGTAGCGACGGTAGGCGACGGGTTCTTCGCGCACGGGCTCGGGAGTCACTGGCTGTGACTGCTGCGACGCGGGGCGGGCGTGGTCGCGAATCATCCGGCCCCAGATGAAGATCGCCGCGATGCTGAAGGCCCACCACTGCAGCGCGTAGCCGAAGTTCTGGATGCTGAAGCCCTTGCTCTCCGACACCGTCAACTGCCAGTGCCCGAGCAATACCATCGCCACCGCGGCGGCGAGCACGACGACATGGCCCAACAACCACCGCGGATGCACGGCGAACCGGTACGAGGCCACGCGCCCAGGGTAGGCGGCGTGCCTAAGCTCGGCGGGTGCGTATCGCCACCTGGAACGTCAACTCGGTGACCGCCCGACTCCCCCGACTGCTCGATTGGCTCGGCACGGTCGAACCGGACGTCCTGTGCCTGCAAGAGATCAAGACCTCGGACGACGCGTTCCCGTCCGACGAGGTGGCTGCGCTGGGCTACGAGTCGGCGACGTTCGGGACGGGACGGTGGAACGGCGTCGCGATCCTGTCTCGCGTCGGGATCGCGGACGAGCGCCGCGGGCTGGTCGACGAACCCGGCTACCAGCCCGAGGACGCGATGTTCGCTTCGACCGAGCCGCGCGCGATGGGCGCGACCTGTGGCGCAGTGCGGGTGTGGACGGTATACGTGCCGAACGGGCGCGAGGTCGGGCATCCGCACTACGAGTACAAGCTGGCGTGGTTGTCGGCGCTGCGGGCGACGGTATCGGCCGAGCTGACCGAGCGGTTCGTCGTGGTGGGCGACTTCAACATCGCCCCGACCGACGACGACGTGTGGGACGCGACGGCCGTGCACGGAGCGACGCACATCAGCGAGCCGGAGCGGGCGCAGCTCGCCGCACTGCGGTCGGAGGGGCTGGTCGACGTGGTGCCGCGCGCGTTGAAGTACGACACCCCGTACACGTACTGGGACTACCGGGCCGGGATGTTCCACAAGAACATGGGCATGCGCATCGACCTGGTCTACGCGTCGGCGCCGCTGGCCTCCGCTGTGTCGGACGCATACGTCGACCGCGAGGCCCGCAAGGGCACCGGCCCGTCCGACCACGCCCCGGTGGTCGTCGACTTCACGCTCTGAGCGGCGCCGACCGAGCGCGGTCCGGGTCCGCCCGCTTTGCCCCGCCCGCGGCGCTCCCCGCCCGCGGTCCCCTTGCCCCGCGCAGACACGCAAAATCGGCCGATCAGCGTGTCGGAGCGGGGCAAAGTGCTGCTCCCAGCGGGGCAATGCGGTCAGCGGACGTAGCGCAGCCAGCGGAAGCGGGGGCCCTTTTCGGACTCCTGCCAGCCGCTGTCGGTCTCGATGCGCCAGGACGAGTCGATCGCCGGGGCGTGGACGTCTCCGGCCACCTCGAGGTCGACCTCGGTGACCTCGAGGACGTCCGCCCGTGGCAGCGCTGCGGCGTAGACGTCCGCGCCGCCGATCACCCACACGTCGCCGGCCAACGCGTCGTCCAGCGAGTGGACGACCTCCGCACCCTCGGACGCCCACGACTGCGACCGGGTCAGGACGAGGTTGCGCCGCCCGGGCAGCGGACGAAATCGCGGCGGCAACGACTCCCAGGTACGTCGGCCCATGAGGACGGCCGATCCTGACGTCACCGCGCGGAAGTGCTTCATGTCTTCGGGGATGTGCCACGGGATCGCGTTGTCGCGCCCGATCACTCCGTTGGCCGCCTGGGCCCAGATGAGCCCGATCATCTCCGGGGCCCCCGGGAAATCGCGGAGCGTTCTTTGCGGAGCAATTTCACGGGGTGGTCTATACGGCGACGGGGGCCTTGATGCCCGGGTGGTGCTCGTAGCCGACCACGTCGAAATGCTCGTACGCGTAGTCGAACAGCGACGGCGCGGCACGCAGCTCCAGCCGCGGGAACGCGAACGGCTCGCGCGAGAGCTGCAGCTCGACTTGTGCAACGTGGTTGTCGTAGATGTGGCAGTCGCCGCCGGTCCACACGAAGTCGCCGACGCCCAGCCCGACCTGCGCAGCGACCATGTGCGTCAACAGCGCATACGACGCGATGTTGAACGGCACGCCGAGGAACAGGTCGGCGCTGCGCTGGTAGAGCTGACACGACAGCTTGCCGTCGGCGACGTAGAACTGGAAGAACGCGTGGCAGGGCGGAAGCGCCATGTTCGCGATCTCCCCGACGTTCCACGCGCTCACGATCAGCCGCCGCGAATCGGGATTCGCGCGGAGCTGGTCGAGCACCGCCTGGATCTGGTCGATGTGCCGCCCGTCCGGCGTCGGCCACGAGCGCCACTGCACCCCGTAGACCGGACCGAGCTCTCCGTCGGGCGCGGCCCACTCGTCCCAGATCGTGACGTCGTGGTCTTGCAGCCAGCGCACGTTCGACTCGCCGCGCAGGAACCACAGCAGCTCATATGCGACCGAGCGGAAGTGCACCCGCTTGGTCGTGATCAGCGGGAAACCGGCGGACAGGTCGTAGCGCAATTGATGACCGAACACCGACCGCGTGCCGGTGCCCGTGCGGTCGTCCTTGTGGGTTCCGCGCTCGAGAACGTGGCGCAGCAGATCCTCGTACTGGGTGTCGGCCACCATGCGCCGGAGCCTAGCCCGCCGGCCCGACTTCGCGGCGCAGGACTCCTGGTTTCACATCCGGACATTCCGGGTAGTCGGTTAGGCGAGCTAACGATCGAAAAGAACGGTGCGATGACGACGACAACCCCTCGTACAAATGCCCTCGCCAAGCTGGACGACAACGTCCCCACCGCGTTCATCTGGCGACTCACGCTGCTCGCCACACTCGGCGGGTTCCTGTTCGGCTACGACACCTCGAACATCGGTGCCGCGCTGCAGTTCATCCCGTACCAGCTCAATGCGTTCGGGACGGGCTACCTTGTCGCAGGCGCCTCCCTCGGCGCTGCTGCCGGCGCATTGCTGGCCGGCCCACTCACCGACCGGTTCGGTCGCAAGAAACTGCTGATCGCGGACGCGCTGATCTACGCGATCGGGGCGCTGCTGAGCGCGTTCACGTTCCACGTGGCCGTCCTGCTGATCGCCCGCACGCTCATCGGCATGGCGATCGGCGCCGACTCTGCTATCGCCACGGCCTACATCGCGGAGTACGCGCCGGCCAAGCGCCGCGGTTCGCTGGCGATGCTGCAGCAGTGGATGATCACCGTCGGCATCCTCATCTCGTACGTGATCGCGCTGGTCATCTTGAAGATCTGGCCGCACGCGTCGGACGTCGACTGGCGTTGGTTCTTCGGTCTCGGCGCAGTGCCCGCGATCGTCGGGCTGATCCTGCGCGTCGACATGCCCGAGTCGCCGCGGTGGTTGATCCGCAAGGGCAAGTACGACGACGCGCAGGCCGCGTTCGCGAAACTCAACGTCGAGGTCACCACCGAGGACGTCGAGTACACCGCACACCAACTCGAGCAGGACGACGCCAAGAGCCAGCGCTCAGCCACCAAGCGCTGGACGCCCGGAGTCCGGCGCGCGCTCTACATCGTGTGCATCTTCTTCGTGTTCCAGCAGATCACCGGCATCAATGTGCCGCTCTACTACGGGCCGACCCTGATGGCGTCCTACTTCCAGAGCGGCAACTCGGTCGTCGACGTCGCGACAGCGGGCATTGCCGTCACGACGATCATGACCTTGGTCAATGTCATCGCGACGTTCTTCGCGTTCCGCTACATCGACAAGATCGGCCGCCGCAAGCTCGCGATCGGCGGGTTCGCCGGCATGGCATTCTTCGCCGTCGTCGCGGCGATCGGTGTCGGAGCGCTGACCGGCACCGCGCGCGTGTGGGTCGGCATGATCGGGCTGAGCCTGTTCATCGCATCGTTCGCGATCGGCGTCGGCGGAACGGGATGGCTGATCCAGGGCGAGATGTTCCCGACCGCGGTACGCGGCCAGGCCGCATCGATCGCTGCGACCGTCGACTGGCTCGCGAACTACGCGCTGATCGAGTCGTTCCCCGCGTCGCAACGCGCGATCGGACTCGACTGGGTGCTCGTGTGCTTCGCCGTGCTGTGTGTGTTCGCGATCGTGTTCGTGGCCAAGTTCTTGCCCGAGACGAAGGAGTTGACCGTCGAGCAGATCACCGAGGTGTTCGAGAAACAGGCGGCCAGGTCGCCGCTGCCGCAATAGGTCAGCGGGTCAGGACGTCGCCGCCTGCGACGTCGTCGCGTCCGAGCCCTCTGACGAGCAGTCCGACGATCGCCCCGGCGCTCGCTGTGTCGAGGACCTTGCGGAACGCCTCGATGCCGTCGATCTTCACGTCCCGCGTGCTGCCGTCGGCGCGGGTCAGCCGGACGGCGTCGCCGGTGTCGACGGAGCCGGCTTCGATCGTCCCGGTGACGACGGTGCCGCGTCCCTTGATCGAGAACACGTCCGAGATCGTCATCCGGAACGCCGCTGGAGCCTTGGCGATCGACACCGTCGGGCTCGCCGCGTCGGCGCGGGCGAGCAACACCTGCGGGTCCATGCTCTCGTCGTCGTCCTTGTGCCGGAACCACGCCATGCCCCCATTGACGCACGGCACGAGCCGGTTGGTCGATATGCATGTCACCCCTGCTCGAACATGTGTTTGAATGACTCATGCGCTGGCAATCGACGGACGACGGCCCGGAGGGGCTGTTCGACGTCGGCGAACTGTTCGCCGACGAGTACGGGTCCGGACGCATGTCGAAGCTCGAATTCCTACCCGTCCTCGCCCACCGCGTGCTCAACCACCTGCCGAAGTCGCCGTTCGCGCACTGGACGATCAACGCCTACCGCGGCTGCAGTCACAGTTGCGTCTACTGCTTCGCCCGCCCGACCCACGAGTACCTCGGCCTCAACGCCGGCATCGACTTCGACACCAAGATCGTCGTCAAGATCAATGCGGTGGACGTCCTGCGGCGCGAGCTTGCGAATCCGAAGTGGACGCACGAGAAGGTCGCAATGGGGACGAACACCGATCCGTACCAACGTGCCGAGGCGAAGTTCAAGCTGACCCGCGGCATCATCGGCGCGTTGGTCGACGCCGAAACCCCGTTCTCGATCCTCACGAAGTCGCCGCTGGTCACGCGTGATCTCGATCTGATCGCGCCGGCAGCGCACCGGCTCGACGTCAACGTCTCGTTCTCGATCGCGACGGTCGACGAGCACGCCTGGCGGGTCACCGAACCCGGGACGCCGCACCCGCTGCGCCGCGTCGATGCAGTGCGCGCGATGGTCGACGCCGGCGTGCCGACCGGCGTGATCATGGCGCCGATCCTGCCCGGATTCTCCGACCGCCGCGACCAGATCGAGGCGACCGTCGCCGCCATCCAGGACGCCGGCGCCGAGGTGTTCCATGCTCACCCGGTCTACCTACGTGGCGCGACCCGCGAGCACTTCATGTCGTGGCTCTACGACCACGACCGCGAACTGCACGCGCGCTACGTCCGCGGCATCTCCGAGCGCGGCGACGTCAGCCGCGAGTACAAGAACTGGGTCCGCGACGCCGTCGCCCGCGCGCAAGCCCGCTGATCGGCGCAGGGCACGTCAGATCTTCTTGTTCAGCAACCACGCCAGCACCTGAACGGCCTGATCGGTGCTCCAGCCGTGCGGGCTGGACGTCGGTCCCTCGTCGCCTGCCGCGATGAACTTCTTGAGCACGGGCGGAACCGGGCTACCGGGCGAGATGTGTGGCAGGCCCTGCAGCAAGAACCGCTCGCGTCCGGTCCGGTCGAAGAAGAACACCTCGTCCGAATGCGTGACGTCGTAGGTGAGCCGGCGACCCGTCAGCCAGTCCTTCGGACCGGGTTGCGGATCGGGTTCGCGCTTGCGGAACACCCCGAGGGTGTCCCAGAAGAGGTTGATCTCGCGTGGCGAGCCGGTGAGCACGTACCAGTCGGACGGTGCCGGCGCGTACTGGCGACGATAGGCCGCCAGGCGCGCGGCGAGGTCGCGGTCCGGATCGACCGTGACACTGAGGAACGCGACATCGCCACCCAGACCGGCGGAGCTGACCCGTCGGGCCGTCCCGACGACGTTCGCAGTGTCGATCGGACACGTGCCCTGGCACAGCGTGAGCATGTCCGACAGCACGACGATCTTCCCCTTCAGCGCTGCGAGCGACACCGCTCGTCCGGACGCGTCGGTGAGCCGTAGCTGCTCAACCGGCGCCGACAGCACGCGGCTCAACTCCTGCCCGACCGACGGGCCCGGCATCGGCTGACCCGACGCGCCACCGCTCGACCCGCACGCAGCGAGTGCGATCAAGACCATTCCGATTGCGACCGCGCGGGCGTAACGTCCCCGGCCGTGGGCCCTGCATGGACGGTCGCGACGAGCTGGACCTTCGATCCAGTCTTGGCGACGGGAATCGTGGCGGCGGGTGCCGCCTACCTCGCGGGGGCCCGACGGGTAGGTCGCACCAGCCCCGACCATCCATGGCCGCGGCACTACACGGCGTGCTTCCTGTCGGCACTCGCCCTCGCCTGGATCGCGCTGCTGGGTCCGTTCGGCGCCTACGACGACACGTTCTTCTGGGCGCACATGGTGCAGCACCTGATCCTGATGATGCTGGTGGCCCCGCTGCTGCTGCTCGGCGCTCCGGTGCTGCTCGTGCTCCGCGTGAGCACTCACGAATTCCGCCACCGCTGGGTCGTTCCCGCGTTGCGCAGCCGGGTGGCGAAGGCGCTGACGAAACCCAGCGTCGGATGGGTCGTCTTCGCCGGCACGCTGCTGGTCACCCACTTCTCACCGTTCTACGAGTTCTGCCTCACGCACACGTGGGCGCACGAGTACCTCGAACACCCGATCTTCCTCGGTGCAGGATTGATCTACTACTACCCGTTGCTTCCGGGCAACCCCGGCCCCCGTCGGGTATCGCCTGGGATCCGCACGCTGTCGCTGTTCAGCATGATGACGCCCGAGACGATGACCGGGTTCTTCATCTACGCAACCGGCTACGTGATGTACCCGTACTACGCACATGTGCAGCGACCGTTCGGGCCGCCGGCGCTGCGCGACCAGCAATGGGGTGGCGCGCTGATGTGGAGCGCCAGCATGCTCATCGACGCCGTCTGGGTGACGCTGGCCGTGCGCGACTGGCTGCGCAGCGAGCGCGAGGCCGCGCGTCGCATCGATCTCGACACCATGCGCCGGATGCGCGTCTCGCCCACGTGAGCTCCGACGAGCCGGCGCGGCCGCGCGTCCCCACGCAGTGGTGGTCGCGGACGGCGATCAAGCTGCACGCCACGCTGCTGGCCGGCCTCACCCTGAGCGCCGTCGCGAGCTGGATCGAATGGGGGCGCGCGCTGGACGGGCGTGCGATCGCCTGGGTGTACGCGTTCGAGTGGCCGCTGTTCGCCGTCCTCGGCACGTATGCCTGGTGGCGACTCGTCCACGATGATCAGCCGCGCAGGAGCCGGCAACGGCCGCCTCGGCGCGGGCAGATCCCGGACGACGATCCGGGCCTGGCCGCGTGGCGTTCCTATCTCGCCGAGCTCGACTCCGAGCAGCCCTCGCCCGAGCCTCCGCCTCGCTAGCCCCAGACACCTTGGACGATCGCGTCGACGGCCACCGCGAGGAACAGCACCGACAGGTACGTGATCGACCAGTGGAACAACCGCATCGACTTCGTCGGCACGCCCGCGTGTGCTCGGGCCCGCAGCGCATGCGCCTCGTGGAGGAACGCGACGCCCACGACAGCAGCGACGATCGGATACACGAGGGTCGTGTGCGCGACCGGCCACAGTGCGAACGACGCAGCGACCATCGCCCACGAGTACCAGACGATCCGATCGGTGACCGCAGCCTCGGTTGCCACGACCGGCAACATCGGAACGCCGGCACGTGCGTAGTCGTCGCGGTAACGCATCGCGAGCGCCCAGAAGTGCGGCGGCGTCCACAAGAACACCACGAGAAACAAGACGATCGGCGCCCAGCCGATCGAGTCACGTACCGCGGCCCAGCCGATGAGCACCGGCATGCATCCAGCAGCACCGCCCCACACGATGTTCGCGGAGGTGCGCCGCTTGAGCACGGCGGTGTAAACGCCTACGTAGAAGGCGATTGCCGCCACCGCAAGTACCGCGGAGAGGTCGTTCGTCGTCGTCGCGAAGACTGCCGCCGACACCACGCCGAGGGCAACGCCGAACACCAGCGCGTTGCGCGGCGCCACCGCCTCACGATGGATCGGCCGCTTGCTGGTGCGCTTCATGAGCGCATCGATGTCGCGGTCGAGGTAGCAATTGAGCACGTTCGCCGAGCCGGCTGCGAGAGTGCCGCCCACGAGTGCGCACGCGATCACCCACATCGACGGCAGCCCCCGGGCGGCAAGCAGCATCGTGGGCACGGTCGTCACGAGGAGCAACTCGATGATGCGGGGCTTGGTCAGCGCGACGTAGTTGCCGATCGTCCGGCGCAGCGCAGCACGGCCTGGCCGCACGCCATGCGCCACGGACGCCATCTTCGACCGCCCCTCAGAAATGACCTCGTGCGAATTCTGGACCCGATGTCAATGCCTGGTGATCAACCGGACCGTCAGCTTCCCGAATCAATTCGAGATATGAGCCGAGAAAGCGCTGCTTCGTGGACGGCGCCGATCACCCGTCCGGCGATCAAACCCTTGCGGTCGATCACCAACGTGCTCGGTATCCCACTGCTCGGCAGTTCGGTGAGCTGAGCCAGCATTCGTCCGCTCGGGTCGGACAGGCTCGGGTACCGCTCGCCCACGCGCGCGGCGAACGCGCGTGCCTTCGCCGCACCGTCCTGCTCGTCGATGCCGACGAACCGCACGCCGCGGCTCGCCAGTGCTCCACTCATCGCGGCGAGGGTTCGTGATTCGGCACGGCAGGGCAAACACCACGACGCCCAGACATTGAGCACCACGACGCCGTGTCCGACCAGATCGGCGAGACGCAACGACGTCCCGCCGATTGTCGTGCCGGCCAGCGCAGGCACCTGCCGCCGCTGTGAGGCCGTGAACAGCGTGCTGCCCACCCGGTCGACGGCGGGTACCGACCGGGCCGGCGCCGGGCCGCTCGAGGTGCACGCCGTCAACGTCGTCGCCGTGCATGCGACGGCCACCGCCGTACCGAGCATCGCAGCCAGCCATCCCGGCATCGGTCGACGTGCGGGTCGCGCCACGCGCGAGAGGCTACGCTCGCCATTCGCAGTGATCATTTCAAATGGACATTTGTCGTATTTGTACGAATTGTTAACAACTAGCTTAGGAAAGAAGTTTCCCGGCACAGAATGTGCCGCTTGACAGTGATCATTCCTCAGGACGAACGTGTGGCCTGCGCTCAGTGGGAACGCATGGTTGCGCCAAGGGAGCGGCTGATGTCCGCGCGTCAGACGATCGTCGGATTGGCCATCGCAGTCGGCGGTGGCGCGGTGGGAGTCGTGCTGATCGGCACGATCCTGCACCGCTCCCCACCGAACTCGACCCCATTCGCCGCCACGGTGAACGGCACCGCGCACACCGTGGCCGGAACGGTGCCGCACGCATTCCTGAAGCTCGACACCTGGCCCGACAGCATGGCCGGCGAGCACGGTTCGGACGGCGGTGCGCATCCCGACTGGGTCAGCTACGGACCGTCCACCAACCTGCACGTGCCCGCGCACGCACTCGTCACCGTCACCATCAGCCAGTACGACAGCGGCGACAAGATCACCAACCCGTACTTCGCAAGGGTGCACGGAACGGTCGGCGGCACGATGATCGTGAACGGCAAGACCGAGACCGGCACGGACCCCGACGCCGTCGGGCACACGTTCACGATCCACGCAGCACCAACCAATCAGGATCCGCTGTTCGTCAGTGTGCCCCTGCCGGCGGTCCCCGACGATCGTCCGGTGGCCAAGGGATCTGCGTATCCGGCACCCAACGTCGTGACGTTCTCGTTCATGACCGGCGGCAAGGGCGAGTACGTCTGGAACTGCGAATTCCCTTGCGGTGACGGCTATTACGCGAAATTCGGTGGCCCGATGTCAGCACGCGGCTACATGTCAGGAACGTTGACGGTCGGATGAGCGGCACTTTCGAGAACCCGCACAAGGGCCGCCCGCTCACCGGCCACGGCTTCTCCAGCGACCGGTTCAACAATCTCGTCCGGAACAAGGCAGCACGCCAGGTCGGCCTGCTCTGGCTGGTGCTGACCGCGTTGCTGGTGCTGTTCGCGTGGGTTCCGGCGCGCATCATGGGCGTCGCGGCGTCCCCGACCAAGCGTGCGGTCGAGGACACGATGACCGTGTTCAGCATTGCCGCCGCCCCGGTAGCAGGGCTGGTGTGGGCAGTCGCGTTGTACAGCCTGCTGAAGTGGCGCCGGAAGGGAGCGACCGGCCCGGACGACGAGGACGGGCCGCCGTTGCGGGGAAGCCGGAGCCCGGTGACGGTCGTGTGGCTCATCGTGTCGAGCCTGCTCTGCGTTTTCATGCTCATTTGGGGTCTGGCCGAGATCCAGAAGGTCAACGCAAGCGCGGCGTCGCCCGATCCGCTGCGCGTCGACGTGACCGGCCAGCAGTGGGTGTGGACGTTCTCGTATCCGCAGAACGGCAACGTCGAGTCCGACCAGCTCTATCTGCCGGTGAATCGCGCCGTCGTCTTCTACGTCCACAGCGACGACGTCATCCACTCGTTCTGGGTCGTGCAACTCGGCATCAAGGTCGACGCCAACCCGGGTGAGACGACGAAGACGAGCGTGTTGCCCGACCGGATCGGCAACTACGACGTGCGCTGCGCGGAGTTGTGCGGCCTGCTGCATGCCGACATGGAGACGAAGGCACACGTCGTCAGGGCGACTGACTTCAATCGATGGCTCGCCAACAACGGGGGGCACGGCTCATGACCGAAGGGACCGCGTTCATGAGTAGGCACTGCCATGAGTGAGGCGATCGTCCAGCACGGCGCGGTCGCAAAGCCGCACGGCGGCGGGACGATGCGGCGCCTGAACCTCGGTACCGCTGTGCTGGGCGGCCTGATCGGCGGGTTCATCGCGTGGTGGCTCGCCCACGAGTACCTGCAGACCGACGAGCCCTCCACGTCGAACCAGGTCATCACGATCATGATGTGCGGCTGGGCGCTCGGCTTCATGATCGGCATCGGCGCCTTCCACGGGCCATTGCGCTGGATGCTCGGCCACGATCAGTCCCACGAGGACGAGACCTTCCTCGCCGGTAAGGACCAGGGCATCGGGCGTTACTTCCGGTTCACGACCGACCACAAGGTCGTCGGAATCCAGTACCTCGTCGTGACGATGACGCTGTTCGGCATCGGCGGCACGCTCGCGATGATGATCCGCACCGATCTCATCACGCCGGACTCGCGCTTCCTCGGTCCGCAGACCTACAACGCCGTCGTCGGCCTGCACGGCCTGTCGATGATCCTCGCCACGATCATCATGGTCACCGGCCCGTTCGGGAACTTCATCGTCCCGATCATGATCGGCGCGCGTGACATGGCGTTCCCGCGGCTCAACGCGCTCAGCCTGTGGCTGCTCGTCGCAATGCTGCCGGTGTTCGTGTCCGCCGCGTTCCTCGGCGGCATCCCGACCGGGTGGTCGGGCTACGCGCCGCTCAGCGATCAAGCCGGCCCGGGCATGGACGCCTACCTCATGGCGATCATCATCTTCGCGATCTCATCCGCGATCGCGGGCGCGAACATCACGACGACGATCCTCACGATGCGTGCGCGCGGCATGACCTGGAACCGCACGCCCATCTTCGTTTGGGGCGTGCTTGCCAGCGTCGGGCTGGCCGTGCCGGCGTTCCCGATGTTCATGGCGTCGATGGTGCTGCTCGGTGCCGACCGCACGGTTGACGCGAACTTCTACGTCGCGTCCGGCGGCGGTAGTCCGTGGCTCTACGCCAACCTGTTCTGGCTGATGGGGCACCCCGAGGTGTACGTCATCGTCCTCCCAGCCGTCGCCGCGTTGATGGAGATCGCGCCGGTGTTCGCGCGAAAACCGCTGTTCAGCTACACGGGCGCGGTGCTCGCGATCGTGGGCATCGTCGGGCTGTCGATGATGGTGTGGGCGCATCACATGTACGCCTCCGGCTGGGCGCCGGACCTCAACGGCCCGTTCATGCTGACGACCGAGATGATCTCGGTGCCGACAGGTGTGCTGTTCCTCGTCGTCATCGGCACGATCTGGCGCGGCCGAATATGGACGACCTTGCCGATGATGTCGGTCTACGCGATGTTGTGGAACTTCATCATCGGCGGGATCACGGGCATCTACCTTTCCGACGTGCCGGCCGATTACGACCTGCACGGCTCGATGTTCGTGACCGCGCACTTCCACTACACGCTGATGGGTGCCGGGCTCACCGGCGCAATCGGCGCACTGGCCTTCTGGTTCCCGAAGATGACCGGACGCATGCTCAACGAGCGGGCCGGATTCATATCGTTCTGGCTCGTGCAGATCGGCTTCAACGTCACGTTCCTCGGCATGTTCGCCGTCGGCCTGGCCGGGCAGCCGCGTCGCGTCGAGCACTACGACAGCATCTTCGCGACCGGCAACCTCGTGTCGTCCATCGGCGCCTACGCCATCGGCATCGGCATGCTGATCCTGCTCTGGGCGATCGTGAGTTCGTGGCGGCGCGGTCGGGTCGCACCGACGAACCCCTGGGGTAGCAAGACGCTCGAGTGGACGGTGCCCAACCCCGTCCCGCTGGAGAACTTCAAGGTGTTGCCGGTGATCATCGCCGACCCGTACGGCTACGGAGAGGGTGATCCCACCCTCGTCCATACCGAGCAGGAGCGGCAGGCCTTGGTCGGCTCGTCCTCGGGCGGCCAGGGCGAGGCTCCCACGTCATCCAGAGACGGTGACCGCTCATGACCTCGCTACGTGTTCCGCACCCCGACCTGCACATCGAAGACCCCGAACTGATCGGACGGCGGTGGCGCACCGGAACGCTGCTGCTCATCCTCGCCGACGGTGCCTTCGTCGCCGCGCTGATGTTCAGCTACCTGTACTTGCGCGGGCTCAACACCGAGAACGCCTGGCTCGCGCCCAAGCAGGACATTGCCGCGATCTGGTTCGGCTGGCTCATCGCCGGCGTGCTGGTGCTGAGCGCACTCGTGTTCCACTGGGGCTATCGCGGCATCCTCGCCGACAACAAGACCCGTCTCGTCAGCGGATCGGCGCTCGCGCTCGCCATCATGATCGCGGCGCTGGTGCTGCAGTTCATCCAGCTGACGACGTTCTCGTTCGGAGTCGCGGACAGCGCCTACTCGTCGTCGATGTACGTCATCGCCGGTGCGAACGTGTTCCACATTCTGCTCACCGCCTTCCTCGGCCTCGCGATGTGGAATCGCAGTCGACGCAGCATCTACAGCGCCGACAGCAACTGGCAGGTGCACGTCGTCGGGCTGTGGTGGACCTGGATTGCCTTCGCTTCGGTCGCCGTAGCGTTCGTGACGTCGTTCGTCACCAGCCCGAAGGGCCACTGAGCGCAACCGGTCAGCTACCGCCGCCCTGGCCGCCGAGTTGGGCGACCCAGCCAGGTAATGGCACCCGGGTGAAGTGCAGGTCGTCGGCCGACACCCGCCACAGCGTCGGCGTGCTCCCCGCAGACGCGGCGTAGCCGCCGCCACCTGCGATCGGCGCGAGCGAGGTCACCGCGGGCGGAACGCGTGCACCCGCCTGCCAGTGCTGGCCCAAGTCCCGCGAGACCTGCAGCGTGCCATGATCGTCGACGACGAATACGTTGCTGTCCTGGCAGCCGAATGCGACGGCGCCGGAACCGGCGCTGATCGGATCGCCGGAGCTGCCGTCGCCGGAGATCATCCGGAGTGCGCCGCTCGCGGCGATGACCGGCACGGACCAGTTCGGTGCAGCGCCGCACGGTTGCAACGCGCCGACTCCGGTGGTGCCCGGGACGGCCGTCCAGTTCGTTCCGTTGTCGTTGGTGCGAAAAGCCAGTGAGGCCCCGCCCGAGCCGTGCCCGGTCACGATGCCGTTCGTCCCGCTCCACGCGACGGTGTCGAGCGTGACCTTGGCATTGCTCGCCAACCGCGCGCCGTCGGTGACGGTCGTCCAGCGCGCGTCAGCGCCGTAGCGCACGAGGGTGCCGTTGTGGCCGGCGAGCACGGCGTAGCCGGCGTCTCCCGTCACCGCCACGCTGCCGATCGTCGGCATGATCGCGCCGGGCGGTTCGGTCGGCTGCCACTGCCCGCCGGCCGGTGCGATCAGCACGGGCGAGCGGACGAGCCGGTCGACGGCGCCGACGCCGACGACTTCAGCGGATCCGGCGACCGCTGCCGCCAGGCCGCCTTCGGTGTTGACCGCGGCCGGTGTGCGATTCGCGACGTGCGCGAAGCCATCGGTGGTCGACAGCACCAGCCAGTCCGAACCCGCAGGCCAGATCACGAGGCCGGACGTCGACGAGGACATCGCGAAATACGGCATACGGATCGGTTCTGCAGCATGTGCGCCCGGCTGTCCGCCCGTTGACGAGCAGCCCGATGCAAGCGCAAGCAGAGTCACGCCCAGCGCGCTGCGTACCCGTCGGCTCACTGCACGAGATCTCGGAGTTCATGCTCGACCACCTCGGCATACGAGGCGCTGAGCGGTACGGCCGCACCGTCGTCGAGATAGGCGGCCTCGGCGCCGTCGGCTGAAACGAACAACACTTCCGACGAGTGTTCGACCATGCCCACGGTCGGGACGTTGATCGCCATGCCGAACTCGGCAAGGACCCCTTGGGTGTAGGCGGGTTCGCCGCACAAGAAATGCCAGTTCGGCAGATCGGCAAGGCCGTGGGACCGCGTGAATGCGGCGACGTCGGGGACCGAGTGGAATACCGGGTTGCTGTCGATCGCAACGAACTCCACGTGGGCCGCCAGCGCCCCCAGCGCCCGATCCGCGCTCGCCAGCTGGGCGGCGATCAACGGACACTCGCTCGAGCACACCGGGTCGAGGAAGGTCACCACCACGACCTTGCCGCGCAGCGACGACGACGTGACGCGACGACCGTCCTGATCGACGAGCGAGAACCCCGGCAGCGCTCGGGCCGGGACCGCACGCAGGCCGCCCTGGCTGTCCGCGGCCAGGGCCGCGCTGTCGGGTGGGGCACCGAGGCGAACCGCGAGGACAGCCGGAACGCCAACTGCGACCACCAGTGCGAATGCGACGCCACCGACCCACGCAGCCCTGCGCAAGCGGCTGCGTTCGCGCACGCCGGCGCGAACAGGCAGCTGCCAGTACGGCAAGGCTGCGGCGAGCAGTAACGCGAGCGGGAGCGCAGTGTTCGGGTCGGTGGCAGTACCTCCGAGCACGCCGAAGTCCTGCGCCCACCACCAGGTGAGCAGGCACACCGCGATCGCAGCAACAACAGGTGCGGTACCGAGATCGAGCTCGAGCCACGCAGCCACGGCAACGAGCACAGCGATCACCACGACGTTCAGCACACCCGGGTGGTCTCGCGCGAACACGGCGAGCGACTGGATCGGGGCGACCAGCCATGACGGCTGCGACATCGCGGCGCCGTCGACGAAGGGCCCGGCGGCTCCGGAGGCCGTCCAGAAGCCCTCAGCGGGGATCATCTGGAGCACCGCGGCACCGATGAACCATGCGAGCGCAAGATGTCGGACAAGTCTGGCCGCCCGCCCGCTCGTCCACCATGACCACGCAGGCAACAGCAGCGCAGCCGCGGCGGCGTAGACGAGCGCAGC
This sequence comes from uncultured Actinomycetota bacterium, assembly GCA_963757455.1. Lineage (GTDB taxonomy): Bacteria > Actinomycetota > Actinomycetes > Mycobacteriales > Jatrophihabitantaceae > RYN-133. Next base: position 90,962 of record CAVWSE010000023.1, on the reverse strand, counting down.
GCCAGGGGCGCCAGTGAGCCATCCCGCTCCGGCGGACGTCAGCCCGCCGAGACCCTCACCCACCAACCAGATGAGCACCGAGGCCACGATCGCGAGCCAGGCAACCGCTCGTGCGGCCCTGCCCCGGCGACACACCACGAGCAGGACACCGAGGCCGATCTCGAACCACGCGACCGACGCGTCGGCGACGACCGGATGACGGTCCCAGGCCCGGATGAGCACCTCGGCCAGGCTGCGCAACGGGGCGGGCTGGTCGTTGAGGTGGGGCTCGATGTCAGCGCTGATGAAACCGGCAGGCATGAGGGGCTGTAGCTGCAGAAGACCGTCGGCAATCCACAACGCGCCGAAGGCAAGGCGCACGAACCTGCGGCCACGCGGTTCCGTGTCCTCGCCCGGCTCGGCCGCGGACGCCGGCCGAATCGACGCACCAGGACGTAGCCAAGCGACACACCCGACGGCGACCGCGACGATGATCGCGACCAGGCCGGTGCGAACGACGAGCGAGGCAAGCGGACCACCAAGATCAACGATGTCGCCGCCCACACACACCTCCCGCGCGACTGAGGTTATCGCTTGCCCCCTGGGGACGCAGCAGAAACGATGATCCGATGACCGGCACTCGTGGCGATCACCGCAACAACCGGCCGATGGCGATCCTGATCCTCGCCACCGCGCTCTGCTACGCCGTCGGCTATCCGGTCGCCCTGATCGGCGACTCGAACATCGGCTGGGTGCTGGTCAGCCTCGGCGGCGTTCTGCTCGTCGCCCTCGTCATCGTGGTCATCCGGCGAATTCATAGCTGACACTCAGTTGGCGTTGATCCGGTCTTAACGGTCAAATAGGACACGCACGACGTCACCTCGGCGACAGTGGAGTCGAACGAGGTCCTCCGGACCGCACTCAGACAGGAGCACGCCGATGGCAACCCGAACAACCAGCGACGAGAACCTGGCCTTGGCTCGCAGCATCCAGCTCACGCCCGCGCGAGACGGCGTCCCGCGCGGCTGTTACGGCCTGGTCGCCGCAGAATCCCACCCAGCGGGATGGTTCATCTCCGCCCGCGTCTTGCCCGACCTGCATGCCGGCGAGCTCGACGACTTCGTCGAGTTCGTGACGGCGCGGACGTACCTGCTGCTCGAACACGGTCCGCAATCGGACCTGTGGGAGCGTGGCATCGACGGCATCTGGCGCACCTACTGCGACGCCAGCGCGTTCGACGTGGCGCTGGAGCGGATCAGCGCCTGACGGTCGACCCCGCGGCCGGTAGCGTCCGGCGGCGATGATCGAGATCCCGCCCATCGTGGTGAACAAGGCCCGGGCGCTCGGCGCGCACACGTGGCTCGCCGAGCTGCCCGACCTTGTCGCGGGCCTCGAGCGCGACTGGGACATCCGCGTCGCGACACCGTTCGACGGCGGCACCGAGGCCTACGTCGCACGGGCGACGCTGGCCGACGGCACCGAAGCGGTACTGAAGCTGATCATGCCCCGGGACGAGACGGCCGCCGACCACGAGATCATCGTGCTGCGCATCGCCGACGGCGACGGGTGTGTACGCCTCTACCGGGCCGACGAGGAGCGCGGCGCCATGCTGCTCGAGCGCCTCGGGCCGTCGCTGTACGACCTCGCGATGCCGATCGGGCAACGCCACGAGATCCTCACCGACCTGGCGAGCCGCGTCTGGCGACCGGCTGCCGACGCCGGCCTGCCGAGCGGCGCCGACAAGGCGGCCTGGCTCGCGGCGGCGATCACCGCGATGTGGGAGCGCCTCGACCGTCCGTGCTCCGAACGCGCGGTCGCCCAGGCGCTCGAGTGCGCCGAACGACGCCGCCTCGCCCACGACCCCGCCACCGCTCGGCTGGTGCACGGCGACGTGCACCAGTGGAACGCGCTGCAGTCGCGCACCGGATTCGCGCTCGTCGATCCGGACGGACTGTTCGCCGACCCCGAGTACGACCTCGGCGTGATCATGCGCGAAGACCCGCTGGAACTGCTCGCCGAAGGGCCGCGGACGCGCAGCGCCTGGCTGGCCGCGCGCACCGGGACGGACGAAGCCGCGATCTGGGAGTGGGGCGTCGTCGAACGGGTGTCGACCGGCCTGCTGGCGACCGAGATCGAACTGCAGCCGATGGGGGCGCAGATGTTGCACGCCGCCGACGTCATTGCGGCCGGCTGATCTCGACCAGTTGATCACCGCGCCGGACCGCACCCGCTGGGATACGGTCACGTCGATGACTCGCATCCTCGTGGCGGACAACGATCCCGACGCCCTGGATCTCGCGATCCTCGACCTCCGGCTCGAGGGTCACGAGGTGCTGGGCGCCCCGGGCGGCGACGAGGCGCTGGAGCTGATCGACACATTCGATCCCGAGGTGGTCGTGCTCGACCACCGGATGCCGCCGGGCCCGACCGGGCTCACGGTCGCGCTCGCGCTGCGCAGGGCCCGTCCCGACCTGCACGTGGTCATCTACAGCAACTACCAAGATGTCGAGCTCGTCCGCGAGGCAAGGTCAGCAGGCATCCCATTCCTACCAAAAGGGAATCTCCGGACGCTGCGTGCCGCAATTGATCGTTGATCTTGGCAGAATTGCGGACACTTAGCCGGTCGTACGAGTACGGTCGCGCCGTGCGTTCGCGAGGACTGTCCCCGCTGCGCCTGGCAGGCGTCGTAGTCCCGCTCGTCATCGGTCTTGCGATGGCGCTCGTCAGTGCTGCGCGCCGAACGCGATCAGGCGCGCAGCGACGCCGCCGCGAGCCTGCGGGGGACCGTTGCCTCGACCGTCTCGCCCGTCCGCACCGAGATCCGCAACGAACTCAGCGCCGCGCCCGGCCAAGGCGCCGAACTGGTCGTCCCGGCCGCCCGCCTGGGCAGCGCACCGATCTCGGTCGACACGGCAATCACGGCACGTGACTCCGGCACAGCAATGCTCGACGACACGGCCAGGCCGCCGGCAATCATCGTCCCCGTCTACCGCGGCGGCGGCACGCCCACATCTACCGAGGCCAGGCGCGCGGCGATCGTCTCCTACCGCGTCGTCGCGCTGACCCTGCATCCGACGCTCGCCACCCTGCAGCCGTCCTCCGGCGGGTTGATGGTGCTGGGGCCGGACCGCCTCGTCGCCGCCACGCCGCGGCCGGCACCCGCCGGCGCCGCCACCTACGGCGTCGACATGGATCTCACCGGCTCGCCCGGCTGGGTCGTCGCGAGCTGGACGCCCGAGCCGGGCATCCCCGGCACGGGCTGGCTCTGGGCCCTGCTGATCATCGCGGTGTTCGCGGGGATCTCGGCGACCCTCGGTGTCCTGCAGCGTCGCGAAGCCGCAGCAGCCGCACGGCTGCGCAGGTTCGATCACAACCGGACGGTGTTCAGCGGCCTCGCTTCGGTCATGCAGAGCAGCCTCGATCTCGGCGAGGTTGCTCCCGCCCTCGCCGCGCACCTCTCGGACGGCCTGCACCTCGCCGGAATGAGCCTCGCCACCCCGGGTGATCGCGGCGAGAAGCAGGTCTTCGTATGGGGGACGCCCCCCGATCGTTCAGCGCGACCGCAGACGACGCTGCCGGCGACTCTCGCTGCCGGCGACACCTTCGCCGCAGCGCTGACCCGCGGCGGCCGCACGCTCGGTGTACTGCGGGTGATCGCGGGCCAGCCGCTCGGACCTGACGACTTGCTCGTCTTCGGCGCGATCACCGACATGCTGGGATCGACCATGGCCAACGCCGAGGCCTTCGCCAGCCAGCAGGAACTCGTCGAACGGATGCGCTCGGTCGACGAGCTCAAGACGGTGTTCCTCGCGACCGCGTCGCATGAGCTGCGCACGCCGGTAACCGCGATCGTCGGCTTCTCGACGCTGCTGCTCGATCGCTGGGAGCAGATGGGTCCGGCGCAACAGCGTGGCCTGCTCGAGCGCGTCCAGGCCAATGGCAGCCGGCTGAACTCGCTGATCGAGCAGTTGCTCGACTTCTCGCAGCTCGAACGCGGCCTGCCGCGTGCGAACGTCGAAGTGCTCGATCTCGGCGACACGGTGCGCACCATCCTCGCCGACCAGCCGGAGCTGCAATCCGGACACGCGCTGAACCTCGACATCGCGAGCGGATGCCACGTCCGCGGTTCGGCTGCTGCGATCGAACGCATCGTGACGAACCTCGTCGGCAACGCCGCCAAGTACTCACCGGCCGGGACGACGATCACGGTCACCGTTCGCGCCGAAGGCACCGAGCACGCCGTCGTCCTCGTCGACGATCAGGGTTCCGGCGTTCCGTACGACGACCGCGAGAAGGTGTTCAGCCGCTTCTACCGCGGGCGGGGCGACAGCGTCGCGCGCACACGCGGCGCTGGTATCGGCCTGGCCATCGTGGCCGAGTACGCCGCCTCGATGTCGGGTACGGCGCGAGTCACCGATGCGCCCGGCGGCGGCGCGCGATTCGCCATCACGTTCCCGGTGATCACTTCCTATGCGCAAACATCCTCGCAAGGAGCGGCCGATGTCGCGGTCTCGTGATCGACTCGTCCCGATCGTGGCGGGCGGCCTCGTCGTCGTCGTCGCGATCAGCGTCGTCCTGTTGCTGCGAGTGGCGAACAACCAGGGCATCGACGCGCTCACCCACGCCAAACTGCAACAGGTGCAAGCCACCGCCGACAGCTTCAACGCCCGCGTCTCGTCGTCACTCACGTCCGTTGCCGGACTCGGCAACTCGCACTGGGACCTCACGCCGAACAGCAAGGCGGACGAGCAGGTTCTGCAGACCTACAACGTCGACCCCAATGCCAAGTCGGGGTTCTTCCTCATCAACTCCAGCGACGTTGTCACCACCGGCATCCTGCTGCGGCCGGGCAAGCTCGGCAGCACGTTCGCGCCACCTGGCTGGGCGCAGGCGAAACAACAGCTCGAAACGCAGCCCGCGGTCATCCTGCCGGTCTCCGAATCCGGCCTGACGACCGAGCTGCCCAGCTACGACCTCGTTGTCGCGATCCGCGGGGCGAGCCCCACCAGCGTGCGTGGCGCACTCGTGTTCGAAGAAGCGATCACGACGACGTCGACGTTCGAACTCGAGATCGCCCAACTGGTCGACCGCTCCGCATCAAGCGCGGAATGGTTCTTCCTCGACAGCAACGGCAACATCGTTGCGACGACGCAGGACACCGGTCTCGGTGCGAAGATCGACGACCTGCGGTACCTGACGATCCCGACCGGTGTCGGCTACCTCGACAACGACATCGTCGTGACCGCCGACGTGCCCTCGATCCACTGGCGCGTCGTCTTCCGTGAGAACCGCTCGCAGTTCGAGGGCGGCGTCAGCGGTCCGCTGCAGCAGGCCGGATTGATCCTGGTCCTGCTCCTGCTCGCAATAGGCCTCACGCTCGTGGTGATCCTGATCCGCCGGCTGCGCGAAGCACGCGAGCAGGAGCGCCGGCTGCGCGAGCTGACCCGTTCGCAGTCGGAGTTCATCTCGGTCGTGTCGCACGAGCTGCGAACACCGGTGGCCGGCGTCCTCGGCTTCCTGCAAACCACCGTCGACCACTGGGACACCCTCAGTGACAGCGACCGGTTGAACACCGTTCGGCGCGCAGTGACGAACGCGCGGCGGTTGCAGGCGATGACGCGCGACGTCCTCGACACCGAGAGCATCGAGTCGGGACGGATCGGCTACTCGTTCCAGCCCGTCGACCTGGGCACCGAATTGCAGACAGCCGTCGACTCCAGCCGCGACGCCGACCCGGGCCGGCTGATCGTGCTCGCGCCGCCGAGCGTCCCGATCACGATCGAGGCCGATCCCGACCGGTTCCAGCAGGTGCTGTCGAACCTGCTCGAGAACGCGCGCAAGAACTCGCCGGTCAACGAAGAGATCACCGTCGAGACCGACGTCGTCCCGGCCCCGGACGGGGTCGGCCGGCGGGTGCGGATCTCGGTGATCGACCACGGCCCAGGCGTGAGCAGCGACTCGCTGGAAAGAGTTTTCGAAAAGTTCGTCCGGGGCAACGACAACGCGGTGACCGGCACCGGGCTGGGGCTCTACATCGTCCGCACCATCGTCGAAGCACACCACGGGCGCATCTGGTGCGAGAGCGAACCGGGCCTGCGCACCGCTTTCATTGTCGAGCTCCCGCTTGTGGATGTCCCCGCGGCGACGCGCTCATGAGCAGTTTTACTGTTAGTTTCAGGCCGTGAACGACACCCTGGACGCGCCCGAGACCCTTGAGACGACGATTCTCGTTGTCGACGACGACGCCGACATGCGCTTCCTGGCGCGTTCGGTCCTCGAAGGATCGGGAATAGCGGTTGCCGGTGAGGCCGCGGACGGCGCCGAGGCGCTGGCCAAACTCGAGGAACTCGCCCCGCCGCCGGTGCCCACGGTCGTGCTGCTCGACAACCAGATGCCCGGTCTGACCGGGCTCGAGGTCGCCGAGCAGATCCTGAGCGAACGTCCCGAGCAGCTGATCGTCCTCTTCAGCGCCTACCTCGACGCGGACATCATCGCCAAGGCGAATCGGCTCGGCATCGCCAGTTGCGTGTCGAAGAACGACGCGATGGATCTGGCGGAGATTCTCACCGATCTGGTGCGCGAGAGGCGTTCCTGAGCAGCTAGGCGACCACCGGGTCACGCTGCACCGGGCAGGTCATGCACCGCGCTCCCCCGCGCCCGCGGCCGAGTTCGCCGCCTGACACCGCCAACACCTCGATGCCGTTGGCTTCGAGCATGCCGTTCGTCGCCACGTTGCGGTCGTAGCCCACCACGACGCCTGGCTCGAGCGCGAGGTAGTTGTTCCCGTCGCTCCACTGTTCGCGCTCGGCAGCGGCGGCGTCGGCCCCGGCGCGGAGGATGCGAACGTTGTCGACGCCGAGCGCATCGGCGATCGCGACCGGCAATCGGTCAACCGGCTCCACGTGCAGCGGCTCGCCCTCGTCAGCACCCGGGGTGATGCGCCAGGCGCGCAGCGCGTCCAGATCGAGATGCGGATAGGCGACGAACGTCGCCACGTCGACCATCGTCAGCACCGTGTCGAGGTGCATCGTCGCGCGCGCCGACGGGATGTCGGCGGCGACCACTACCTGTGCGGCCTGCGTCGCGAACAACCGACGCGCCAGCAACTCGACCGCCGTTGGCGTGGTGCGTTCGCCCATCCCGATCAGGACGACACCCGGCGCGAGCACGAGCAGGTCGCCGCCCTCGAGCGTGGCCGGACGATGATCGCGATCGTCGTCGCCGTAGTACCGCTCGAACTGCGCATCGCGAAACAGCGGGTGGTAGCGGTAGACCGCGCGGGTGTGTACCGACTCGCGTTGGCGGGCCAGCTTCGCCATCGGATTCACCGTCACACCGCTCGCGATCCACGCCGAGTTGTCGCGCTGGAACAGCGTGTTCGGCAGCGGTGCCAGCACGAGATCGTCGTTCTCGAGCGCCTGCCACCGCAGGCTCGGCGAGCGCGGTGAATCCAGCTCCGACTTCAGGACGCCGCCGATGAGCAGGTCGGCCATGGCCACCGGGTCGGCTTCGTTGAGGCGGCGCCGAACCGAGTGCGCCATCTGCTCGCCGAACCGTTCGGGCGTGCATGTGCGGTCGAGCACGAACCGCCGTCCCTCGGCCGTGGCCAGCGCACCTGCAAGCAAGTCGGCGAAGCGGTGCACCTGCGCACCGCGCGAGGCCAGCACCTCGACGAACTGGTCGTGTTCGTCTCGGGCACGCGCCGCCCACGGAACGTCGTCGAACAGCAAGGCGTGGATGTTGCTCGGTGTCAGCCGGTCGAGTTCACGACCGGGCCGGTGCACGATGACGTGCCGCAGCGGCCCGATCTCGCTGTCGATGCGCGGGGCGAGGGCGTTCAGGACGACACTGCTCGCGGTCGCAGCGCGGGTGTGAATGCGAGCGTGGCTGCGGCGACGGCGACGCCGCCGGCGAGCAGGCCACCGCCGAGGACGAACCCGCCGGCAACCGCCGCTGCCGCACTGACCGCGACACACGTCCACAACGACGGCGTTGCAAGCCCGGCGATGCGCCGGTGTGCGGTGCGCAACCGGTCGGGCGTGCGTGCAGGGGCGGCGACCAGGATGGTCAGCCCGCGCACCAGGCCGAACGTGAGCGCGATGGACGCGGCCTGCACCGGCGAGCCGGTCAGAACCGCGAGCACCGCGACCAGGTACACGGCCGCGGTCATGATGTACGTGGCGAACCCGGCGCCGATCTGGACGCCGTAGCCGCTCGCGTAGATCCAGCGCCGGTACCTGACCAGCCAGCGCTCGTCGACCTGGCGCGGGTGGTCCGGCAGGGAGCGCCTGAACACTGCGGTGTCGGACGCGATCGCGATCAGCGCCGCCGCGAGCAGGATCGCCCACGTCAGCGTTGTCGACGCGTGCAGCCGCGCATAGCCGGACGCGGCAACTGCGCAACCAGCGCCGAGAAGCGCCCCACCGACGACAGCGCCGGCGACGTACCAGAGCGCGGTGAGCCAGAACCTGTTGCCGCGCGCCGCTTCGGAGACCGGGTTGAGCGACGACAGCATCGACAGCCCGCACGGCGACCACATGCCACGGATCGCGGCGACCACGGCGACTGCGAGAGCGATGGCCAGCATCACGGGCTCCTCGTGTCGGTGTGCCAGATGGCGTGACCGTGGTTGTAGATAACCAGGCGACCGTCGTTGAGCAGCCGCAACTGCACCTTCGCGTTGGCGTGCGCCGAGTGCGAGCTCCACAGCTTGCCGCCGTGCTTGTTGAGCACGGCGAGCTCCCCGCTGGGGAACAGCTTGACCACTCCGCCGTGCGCCTTGCCCGAGGTATGCGTCTGCCAGATCGTGCCGCGGTCGTTCTGCAAGGACAGGTTTCCGTACTTTCCGAAGACCAACGTCGTGTGCCGGTCGGGCGAAGTGAGTCGCTGACCGTTGTGCAGCTCGTGGTTCGAACCGAGCGTCGCCGATGCCTTGGGGAAGGTCGGCAGCGGCGGGAAGGTGTTGTTGTGGTTCAGGCACGGCGCGTTGTGCTCGGCGGTGTTGTTGTCGGTCGCGCTCGAGGTTCCGCAGTGACCCGGGTAGACCTCCCACGGCGGACGGCAACTGATCTGGCGACACACGACCGCGGTGACACCGGAGATCTGCGTGTTGCACTGGCCGTAGCGGAACACATTGCACGCGACGTACCGGTTGTCGCAGCTGCCTGTGTTGCAGTGGCAGCGCCAGTGCGAGCCCGGCTTCGCGTTGCAGTCGATGTAGTACCGCGCCGCACCACCGCAGTAGGACGAGCGGTCGGCCTTCCACCACCCGCCGGGGAACGTGCCGGGCGGGCAGGTGTTGTGCCCGTTGTTGATCGAGCAGCACATCGCCGACCAACCGTCACTGCAGTTGGCGCCCGGACCGCACACCGACGCGTACGCGCTCTGCGGCTTGGTCAGGTATCCGATCGGGTTGACCGCCAGCGCCGCGCCGCCGACCGTCGCAGCGGTCAGGAAGCCGCGCCGTGACGGCGTACGGCGCGCCAGTCGATTGACCAACCGCTCGGTGAATGACTCGGTCATCGTGGGCTCACCTCGACCGTCGCCATCACCTCGTGCACATCGCGCACGAGCGAAACGGCGTGGCGCTGCGACCCGAGCACCGTGTACTGGCAGAACGCGCGGCCACGCTCGGTGAAGAACCGCTGACAGCCGAGCTGACCCGCTATGCGCCGCTGCAGCTGGTTCGGTGCGAAGTCGCGCACGGTCAGCCGAGGGAAGCCGCGTGCTGCGAACAACGGCCGGTCCGCCTCCTCCGCATCGAACTCGACCAGCGACACGAACACGTCGCGCGCGGTCATCGTCTCGACCGCGCCCGTCCCGTAGTCGCCGCGCCCGGGTGGCAGCGCGAAGTTGGCCAGATGCAACACCGGATTGGCGCTTTCTCCGGGGTATCCGTACGCCGCCGCGTGTGCGAAGGCCCGCTGCGCGGTGTCGCGCACGTAGAGCCTGCCCTCCCAGCGTGCGGGGAGCGCGACAGCGAGCCCGTGCGCCGCGAGCTTCACGAGTACAGCCTCGGATCGCCCGGCATGATCCCTGCAGCCATCAGTTCGCGGTCGACCTGCGCCTCGACCTCGGCGTCGCGATCGGGCTTGGCAGCGCGTGGCCGTCCGTCGAGCACGGTGACGTCGCCGGTAGCGCGGGCGAGCATCTGGGCCACCTGCGACCACGACTGCCCGGTTCCCTCACCCCGGATGCGTCCCGTACGTCCCTCGACGAAGACCACGTGTGGCGACCCGGGAACTTCGTAGTCACGCCACGCCTGCGTCGACATCAGCACGTCGAGGTGCGGCGCTGCCAGCGACGCGAGGCCAGCGCGGGTCTCGACCTCATCGCCCTGCGCGACGACGACCAACCTCGTGTCGGCAGGCAGTGCAACCGGATGCGACAGCTCGTCCCAGAACACTTCGCACGACGCGCATCCACTCGACAGGAACAACAGCACCGTGTCCTGGTCGACACCGACGACGCGCGTGCTGGCGACCTCGCCGCCGACCGTGATGCCGGCGATGTCGTGGCCCTCGGTCCACGATTCACGCGGGGCCGGCGTGGGAAGCGGGTCGAGCGCGAAGTTCTGCGGACCGGACGGTGCGGCGGCGCCGCCGTCGAGCGCGTGCAGACGACGCAACACCGTCGCGTACGCCCGCAGCAGCCCCGCGACGAGCACCGTGAGCACGGCCAGCAGGATCGTCTGGAGCACAACGAGAACGAGCATTCATCACTCCAAGGTGCGCCGCGCGGCGGCGAGCGCCGGCAACGCGGTGATCGAGAGATAGCCGAGTGCGGCGAGCAACGCTGCTTGCGCGCACGACGTGATGCCGACGCCGATGTCGGTGTGGAACAGGCCGGCGACATTGCCCGGATCGACCACTAGCGCTGTCACGGCGATCGCGGTCGCGCAGCAGTCGAGCAGCACGTGCGCGGCGCCGACATCGCCGTCAGCGGCGCCGAAGCATCCGCACGGTGCGCGCTGGGCACCGGTCGCGAGCCGTACGGCGACGGCCGTCAACGCGAGGTAGCAGATCGCGATGAGCGCAGCGGTGATCCAGCCGCCGACGAGGATGCCGGCCAGCCCGACGCACAGCTCGACGGCGCCGACTCCGCGAGCCACGGCCCGCGCTCGGGGCAGCGGACGCAGTCGAGGCCAGAACCCGACGAGCATGCCCGCGGCCGGAGCCGGCGTGCGCAGCTTGGCAGCGCCGGCAACAGCGAGCAGGACGGCTGCCGCGGCGGTCAGCGCCGTGAACAAGGTCGAGACGAACACCGGCCGCTCCCTTCGTGCCCGCCGATCCTCACACGTGCGGACCGGATCGAGAAAGGGGAGCCAAATACTTTCGATTCGCTACCTCGGATGTTTGACTACTCGCGATCATCAACGTCAGACCCCGCCGGCGGTGTGTATGCCACTGTCCCGACGCCGATCGCGCCGCAAAGCGCGCTCGGTGGTGATCGCCGCGCTCACCACGGTGCTCACCGCCGCCCTGGTGTCGGTCGCGACGGCAACGCCGGCGCGTGCGGCGACCCGGTCGGACGTCCTGCAGGCTGCGGCCGCGTACGCCCGGCAGCAGGGCTACCACGTCGGGATAGCAGTGCTCGACACGCGCACGGGAGTGCTCCGTGGCGCCGGCTACTGGACGGGCATCTTCGCGTCCGAATCGCTGATCAAGGTATTCATCGCGACGCGACTGCTGCACCAGCACCGCATGCACGGGTCGACGGCCCAACGTGCCTGGAAGATGATCACGCAGTCCGACGACGCCATCGCCAGCGCGTTCTACGGTTCGGTCGGCGGCGACAACCTCATCAACTGGATGAAGGCGCGCTATCACGTGCCAGACCTCGGCTACCCGCCGAGCCAGCCGGGCTGGTGGGGCAACACGCACCTGCGCCCGTCCGGTCTCGTGAAGCTGTACGCGAAGCTCAAGCGTGACCCCGTCGTCGCGCCGTGGCTGCTCAATGCGATGCGTCATGCCAAGCCCTATGGCTCGGACGGCACGTACCAATTCTTCGGGATTCCATCGGCCACCCACGGCTTCGCGGTCAAACAGGGCTGGGGCAACGACTACGAGATCGGCTCGAGCGCCGACTTCAACACCACGGGCTTCATCGCGCACAATCGCTACGCGATCGCGATCCTCGCGCGCGGCCCGTCCTACACGTACGGCTCGGCGATCGGCTCGCTGCTGACCAACGTTGCGCGGCGCCTGCTGCCCGGCGGCGCCTATCCCGACCCCCAGCCCAAGTTCGTGTCGATGTCGCCGCACATCGGCGCGACCGCAGGCGGCACTCGCGTCACCGTGCACGGCACCGATCTCACGCACGTCACCAAGGTGATGTTCGGCGACAAGCGTGGGCGCGACCTGCAGGTGATGTCGCCGACCATGCTGCTCGTCACCGCGCCGCCGCATACCCGCGCGACGACCTTCCTGATGGTCTACACGACGCACGGCCGGACGTTCCGCAATGCAAGTGACAAGTTCCTCTTCGAGCGAGCGCCGGCGTTGACCAGCCTCAGCAAGCACATGGGCCGCGCCGCCGGCGGCGACGCCGTGATCGTGCGCGGACGCGCGTTCACGCCGGGCGTTCGGGTGCTGTTCGGCAAGAACCCGGCGGCATCGGTCACTCGCGTCTCCCGGCAGGAGCTCAAGGTTGTATCGCCCAAGGGCGCGCCGGGCGTCGTCAACGTCAGGGTGACGACCCCGTACGGGCGCGCGCCGATCGTGCCGGCGGGCCGGTTCGCCTATGCGGGTGTCCCGACGATCAGCTCGCTCGACCACACGAGCGGACCGGTGGCGGGCGGGAACACGGTCACGATCACGGGGACGGCGTTCCAGTCAGGCTCGCAGGTCAGCTTCGGCAGCCAACCGGCCACGGTCACGAGCCGGCACGGCACGACCCAGCTCGTCGTCACGGTCCCGGCCGGCAACGGCAGCGTGGGTGTCGTCGTCACCACGCCGTACGGACGTAGCCGGTCGGTGCCCTACACGTACACCACCTGAGGCGCGGCTGTCAGGGCTTGCGGTGCCGGTAGAGCCACACCGTGAAGAAGCGGCCCAGGTTGCGGTGTGCCACCTGGCCGGCGTAGCGGGTGAATCCCACCGTGGTTCCCGTGCCGTGACGGTGCGCAGCGAGCCAGCCGCGCATGATCCGGAAGAACACCGGGTTGCCGACCTTCTCGCGCAACGCCTCGAGGGTCGAGGCACCGCGGTCGTACACGGAGTTGGCGAAAATGTTCGCGGCATTGCCGGGATTACCCGGCGGCGGCTCGAAGGACGAACTGCTCGCCGGACGCGACAAGATCTGCTCGAGGTGCTGATGCATCGTCATCCCACCGCGGTGCTGGTCCCACATCCAGTCCGAGAACTCGGCGAAACCCTCGTTGATCCAGATGTCGCGCCAGTACCGGCAGGTGACCGTGTCGCCGTACCACTGGTGCGCGAGCTCGTGCGCGAGTGTCAACTCGTCCGGCGCCCCGGGGAAGAGCGGGCGGGTCGCGGTCTCGAGCGCGTAGCCGACGTTCGGCGCGTGGTCGACGATCGCGCCGGCCTGCCGGAAGGGGTACGCGCCGTAGCGCGAGCTGAAGAAGTCGATGATCTTCGGCAGATCGCGCAGCACCCGGCCGGAGTGCGCGCGCTCCTGCGGATCGATGAAGATCCGGTACGGGACGCCGCGCGGGGTGCGGCCGTAGTGGATCGAGAACCGTCCCACTGTCGCGGTGACGAGATAGTCCGACACGGGCGTGGTCAGGTTGTAGTGCCAGATCGTGCGCGTCGGGGTGCGCTTCGGACTGAAGAACTGTCCGTTGCCCGCGACCGTGTAACCGCGAGGCACGTTCATCGTGAGCGTGTATGTCGCCTTGTCACGCGGGATGTTGTTCACCGGGAACCACGTCGGCGAGCCCTGTGGCTCGTTCGCCACGAATGCGCCGTCGTTGGTGCGGATCCACCCGTCCGGCGACCCATCGGGATCGGTGACCGACTTCGCCGTGCCGCGGTAGGCGACGACGACTCTGAACGGTCGCCCCTTCCTCAGTTCGTGGGCGGGCGTGACCACGAGTTCGTGCGCGTACCTCGCCGGCTGCGCAAAGCGGGCTGCGGTTCCGTTTACGAGCACCTTGGTAGCGGTCATGTCGTGCCGCAGGTCGAGATCGAACCGGGTGAGGTTCTGGGTGGCGACCGCCCGGATCCGGGCCGTACCGGCCAGGGAACGCGAGCCCGGCTCGTAGCGCAGGTTCAACGTGTAGTGCCGCGCGTCGTAGCCGCCGTTGCCCTGCGACGGATAGTAGGCATCGCCACCGCCCGCCGATCCGATGGTGGACGGCGCAGCCGACCCGGCTGCCGAGCCGGCCGCCGGCGCAGCGACAAGACCGGCCAGCAGGACGAGCGTGGACGTGACGGCGAAAAACGGGCGGGGCATGCCGGTATCGAAACACGCCGCGCACGCGGTGCCCAGCGTCTGTAGCGTGGAGGGACCGCCTCATCGCTGGAGGAGACATACGTGGAGATCGCCCTCTCGAAGGAAGACGTCGCGTTCGCCGAGAAGATGCGGTCGTTCTTCACGACCGAGATCCCGGCCGAAATCCGGGCGAAGGGTGATCTCGGCGAGCCGCTGACGCGCGAGGATTTCGTCACGACCCAGCGCATCCTGAACGAGCACGGTCTCGCCGTCCCGCACTGGCCCGTCGAGTGGGGCGGACAGGACTGGACGCCCGTGCAGCGACACCTGTGGGCCGAAGAGATGGCGCTCGCGCACGTGCCGCCGCCGCTCGCGTTCAATGCGGCGATGGTCGGGCCCGTGATCGCGACGTTCGGTAGCGAGGAGTTGAAGCAGCGCTTCCTGCCGAAGACGGCAAGCCTCGAGATCTGGTGGTGCCAGGGCTTCTCCGAACCCAACGCGGGTTCCGACCTCGCCTCGCTCAAGACCACGGCTGTGCGCGACGGCGACGAATACGTCGTCAACGGGCAGAAGACGTGGACGACGCTCGCGCAGTACGCCGACTGGATCTTCGCACTGGTGCGCACCGATTCCGAGGCACAGAAGCAGAAGGGCATCTCGTTCCTGCTGATCGACATGAACGCGCCGGGCGTCACGGTGCGTCCGATCCATCTCATCGACGGCGGCTACGAGGTCAACGAGGTCTTCTTCGACAACGTTCGGGTGCCCGTCGATCAGCTGGTCGGCGAAGAGAACCGCGGGTGGGACTACGCGAAGTTCCTGCTCGGCAACGAGCGCACCACCAACGCGGGAACCGGGATCATCAAGACGCGCATCATCCGGCTCAAGCAGATCGCCGCCGAGACGATGGCGAACGGCAAGCCGATCCTCGACGATCCACTGTTCCGCGCTCGGCTCACGCGCCTCGAGGTCGAGACGACTGCCCTCGAGATGTCGGTCATGCGGGTGTTGGCGAACGAGAGCAAGCACCCCGGCAAGCCCGACCCCGTCTCGTCCGTCCTCAAGCTGCGCGGCTCCGAACTGCAGCAAGAGGCAACCGAACTGCTGATGGACGTGCTCGGCCCGTCCGCACTCGCGTATCGCGAATCTGCCGACGTCCCCGACGGGTTCGCCGCGTTGCCGAACGGTGCGATCGACGCGATGCCTCGGTACTTCAACTGGCGCAAGGCATCGATCTACGCCGGCTCGAACGAAGTGCAGCGCACGATCATCGCCAAAGCGATCCTGAAGTTCTGACGGGAGCAGACATGGACTTCGACCTGACCGAGGAACAGCGCCTGCTCGCCGACACGGTGAACGGTCTGCTCGACAAGCGCTATGACGCGAACACCCGCCTGAAGCTGATCGACTCCGACCTCGGCTGGAGCCGCGAGCTGTGGCATCAGTACGCCGAGCTCGGCCTGCTCGGGCTCACGTTCGACGAGCAGTACGGCGGCGCCGGGATGGGTCCGGGTGAACTCGCGATCGTGATGGAGTCGTTCGGACGCTCGCTCGTGCTCGAGCCGATCCTCGCGAGCGTCGCCCTCGGCGGCGCGCTGGTCTCGGAGGCCGGCACGCCGGAACAGAAGCAAGAGATCCTGCCGAAGGTGGCGGGCGGCGAACTGCTGCTCGCCTTCGGCTACGCCGAGCCGGCGAGTCGCTGGTCGTTCACCGACATCGCCACCACTGCCAAGCCCGACGGCGATGCGTGGACGCTCACCGGCGAGAAGATCGCCGTCCTCGGCGGCGACAGCGCCGACACCTTCGTCGTGTCAGCGCGGACGGATGACGGCATCGGCCTGTTCCTCGTCGACGGCAACGACGTCGAGCGCGCGCCGTACACGATGCAGGATGGCCTGCGCGGAGCGGACATCCTGCTGACCGATACGTCGGCAACGCTGCTCGGCACGAGCACCGACGCGCTTGCGACGATCGATACCGTCATCGACCGTGCGAGCGCCGCATTGTGCGCCGAGGCGGTCGGCGCCATGGCGCGCATGCTCACGATGACCGTCGAATATCTCAAGACGCGCGTGCAGTTCGGGCAGCCGATCGCGGTGTTCCAGGCGCTGCAGTTCCGCTCGGCGGACATGTATGTCTCGCTCGAGCAGGCGCGCTCGATGACGCTGCTCGCCCGCCTCGCGCTCGCCGGCGACGATCCCGCCGAACGGCGCCGCCTTGTGCAAGCCGCGAAGATCCAGATCGACCTGGCCGGCCGGCACATCAGCCAGGAGGCGATCCAGCTGCACGGCGGCATCGGAATGACGATGGAATACCCCGTCGGTCACTACGCGAAGCGGGTCACGGTCATCTCGAAGACCTTCGCCGACCTCGACCACCTGATTGCCCAGGTCGGCAGCGGCGAGGGACTGGTGCACGCCTGACCCGAGCGGAAGTCAGCTCGAGACGAGTCCCTTCCGCACCGCGATCGACAACACCTCGAGCTTCGAGTGCGCGCCGAGTTTGGCCGACAGGTTCGCGATGTGATTGCGCACCGTGTGCACGCTGACGGTGAGCCGGGCCGCGATCTGCGCGTTCGTCAGACCCAGCGCCAGGTAGCCCAAGACGTCTCGCTCGCGCTCGGTGATCGAGTCGGCCGGATCGACCTGCTGCCGGCGCAGCCGGGGCAGCAGCCTGGCCAGCAGCTGCGGGCTGACCAGCGACTCCCCCGCGGCGGCCGAGCGCACCGCCGAGATCACGTCGCCCAGGTCGCGCGACTTGTCGATGAAACCTGCGGCACCGGCCTCGATCGCCGAAATCAAGATGTGATCGGACGTGCTCGCCGTCAGCATCACGATCTGTGGCGACGGCCGGTTCTCGAGCAACGGCTTGATCAACGTGACCCCGTCACCGTCCGGCAGTCGATGATCGAGCAGCACGACATCGGGGTGCGTGGCCGCGCACTTCTCGAGGGCGGCGTGCGCGGTCGCGGCAGTGTCGATCACCCGCATATCGGGCTCGGCGTCCAGCACGAAGGCCAGGCTCGACGCGAACATCGCGTGGTCGTCGACGAGCAGGACGCGGATCGGATCCGGCGGCGCGCCGCCCTGCGCCTGGTCCCCCATGACCTCATCATGACCTTTTGTCGCCACATTGTCTTGGTCCGCCGGCCGGCGCAGCTTGCGGACGGCCTAGCGCAGATGCACTACGACGCGCGGTACAGAACGACCGTTTCGACCGCAATCACCACCGCCATCATTGATATGAGCCGAGGGGGCTGCGCCTGTGCAGATCCGGATCGTCGTCGCCGACGACGACGCCGACGTCCTCGATGCCGTGTGCGATTCCCTGGCCGCGGACGGGAGATTCGACGTCGTCGCGACGGCTCGCGACGCCGATGAGGCGGTCAAGGCCGTCGTGGCGCATCGTCCCGATGCCGTGCTGCTGGACGTCCGGATGCCGGGCAACGGGATCCAGGCCGCGACCGAGATCCACCGACTCGAACTTCCGGTCACGGTCACTGCCGCGTCGGCGGTCGTGTCGGCGCGCGATGTCGCGGATCTGCTGCACGCCGGCGCACGCGGCATCTTCGCCAAGGGTCACCTCGGCGCCGATCTGGGTGAGCTGATTGCGCGCTGCTGCGCCGGCCAGGTGCTGCTCCACGTGACGGCAGCCGCTGAGGGTTTGCGGGGCTACGCGCGACGCGAGTTCTGAAACATGTTCGTAATGTCGTATTTGTGGGCATAGCCCCTAGATGACGTGGCGCCGCGTGACGACAGCGATCCTGACAACAGCAGTGGTAACGGTCGGCGTGGTCGCCGCGCCGACATCGGCACCCGCGGGCGCCGCTCCTGCGACGACCGCGCCCGGCGCGCCGGGGCAGGCAGCCGATTTCCTGCCGTCGGACAAGGCGGGCTTCGGAACGTCGAGGACGCGCGCCAGCCACGTCTGGTACACGCTGCAGCCGGGTGGCGGCACCGGCGAGATCTACTTCCCGAGCATCGGCACGCCTGCCGCCCGACGCCTTGGCTTCGTCATCACCGGGCCAGGCGGTTACGTCGCGCAGGCCGACAGCGTCGGCACGCATCACACCGTCCTGACCGACCCGCGCAGCCTCACCTACAAGCAGGTCGACACCGTCGACAACCGGTGGCAGCTGACGACGACGTACGTGACCGATCCGGCGCGATCGGCGCTGCGGGTGGCCGTCCACCTCGACTCGCTCGACAACACGGCGTACCACCTCTACGCGCTCTACGAACCGACGCTGTCGAACTCCACGTCCGACGATTCCGGCGCCACGAGCGGCACCACGCTCGTCGCCGACGACGCCGACAGCGCGAGCGCTTTCCTCGCACGCCCTGCATTCAGCGCGACGTCCAACGGCTACCGCGGCACAAGCGACGGATGGACAGACCTCACCGACGGACGCATGGACTGGCACTACAAGGATGCGCCGGACGGGAACGTCGTGCAGACCGGCCAGACGACATTGACCGGACGCGGCGGGCACCGCAATGCCGTCCTCACCGTCGGCTACGCGAGCACCGCAGCGAACGCGTTGAACACGGCAAGAACGGCCGCCGGCACGTCGTTCGCGAGCACCTCGACCAAGTACGCGAACGGATGGCACGCGTACCTCGCGAAGCTGCGCAGCGCGCCGTCGAGCTTGCGCACGGCGACCGAGCGGCGCGAGTACGCGGTGTCGGCGATGGTGCTTGCGGCGTCCGAGGACAAGTTGCACCCCGGCGCGTACGTCGCCTCGCCGACGATGCCGTGGGCATGGGGCGGCGAGCAGAACCCGACCGGCCCGTATCACCTTGTGTGGTCGCGTGATCTGTACGAGATCGCCACGGCCCTGATCGCCGACGGCGACCACGCCGGCGCCGAACGTGCGCTGTCGTTCTTGTTCGACAAGCAGCAGAAACCGGACGGGTCGTTCCCGCAGAACTCTGACGTGACGGGCAAGCCGTTCTGGACCGGATTGCAGCTCGACGAGGTCGCCGACCCGATCGTGCTCGCCTACCAGCTGCACCGCATCGGTCCCGCCGCGTGGAAGCACGTGAAGGCCGCGGCGGACTTCCTGCTGTCGTTCCAGCAGGACGGTTTCGATGCGCCGTACACGCCGCAGGACCGGTGGGAGAACCAGAGCGGCTACTCCCCCGCGGCGATTGCGAGCGAGATCGCCGGTCTGGTCTGCGCGGCGTCGATCGCGCGTCACAACGGCGATACCGCATCAGCGACCAGATACCTGAACGTGGCCGACTCGTGGCACGCGCACTTGAAGGGGTGGACGGCGACCGACAACGGCCCGTACTCGTCGAAGCCGTACTTCCTGCGACTGACCAAGGACGGCCACCCGAACCAGGGCACCACCTACAACATCGGCGACAGCGGGCCGAGCAACGTCGATCAGCGCAAGGTCGTCGACCCGAGCTTCCTCGAACTCGTCCGGTTCGGCGTGCTGCCGGCGAACGACCCGACAGTCCGCAACAGCATCAAGGTCGTCGACGCGAAGCTGTCGTACAACACTGCGAACGGCCAGTTCTGGCATCGCGCGTCGTTCGACGGTTACGGCGAGCAGAACGACGGCGGTCCATGGTTGCTCGGCAGCCCCGATGACAGCGGCATCACGCACGGCCGCGGCTGGCCGCTGTTGACCGGCGAGCGCGGTGAGTACGACCTCGCGGCCGGGCACGCCTCGCTGGCGGCAGACCAACTCGCGACGATGTCGAACTCGGCCAACGCCGGTGGCATGCTGCCCGAGCAGGTCTGGGATCACCGGGCGCCGGGCGGGCAGAGCGGGTTCAAGCCGGGGACGCCGACCTTCTCGGCGACCCCGCTGGCCTGGACGCACGCCCAGTTCATCCGGCTGGCGCGCGATGTCTCGGCCGGACGAGTCGTCGAGCAACCGCGCATCGTCGCGCAGCGATACGGGTAGATCCGCCTTGACCGGATAGCCCTTCCAGGCTTGCGGGACGGCGCGCACCCTGACATCCGTGGATGAGTCGTCGCTCGACCCGGCGCTGGCCGAACTCGCCCATGCGTGCGCGGAGGCGAGCGACCTGGACGAGCTTCGTAGCGTCGCTGAGCAGCTGATTGATCTCGCTGCGCAGCGAGCCGACGCCGAGCACCAGCTCGCCGACCTGATCGAGCGGGTCGACAGCGCACAGCAACTGGCGAACATGGGCGACTACGACTGGCACATCGCGTCCGACACGAACCGATGGTCCGATCAGCTCTACCGCATCTACGGGCACGAGCCGCAGTCGTTCAACGCGTCGTACGAGCGTTTCCTGTCGCATATCCATCCCGACGACCGTGACCGGATCTCGGCGATCCACCAGCACGCGTACGCGACCGGCGAGCCGTATCAGATGATCGAGCGAGTAGTTCGTCCCAACGGTGAGACGCGCTACCTGTCGTCGAACGGGCAGGTACTGCGCGACGAATCGGGCATGCCGATTCGTATGCGTGGCACGTGTATCGACATCACCGACCAGGTGCACGCCGAGGAGCAGCGCGAGGCTGCGGCCGCGACGCTTGCCGAGGCCAGGGTGCGCCGCCAGCAGGCACTCGAGGTCAACGACAACGTCGTGCAGGGGCTGACCGCTGCGATCTACGCATCAGAACTCGGCGACACGGATTCGTCCGCGAGCTATCTCGAACGCACGCTGGCCGCCGCCCGGACGATGATGAACGACTGGCTCAATCCACTCGACGGCAGCGAGGTACGGGCGGGCGACCTCGTACGCAGCACCGCGTCCACCCTCGATCACCCGGCCCCCGAACGTGAGGTGCCCACCAACATCGCGTCCGGCACCGGCTATCGCGTGCTGATCGCCGATGACTACGCGGACATCCGCGAGTTGCTGCGCATCCAACTCGACGCGCTCGACGCCTTCGAGGTCGTCGGCGAAGCGGTTGACGGCGAGGAGGCAGTGCACCTCGCGACCGAGCTGCAACCCGACGTCGTGCTGCTCGATCTCGCAATGCCGCGCATGGACGGACTGCAGGCGCTCGAGCGCATCCGCTCGGCGGTGCCGGAAGTACGGATCGTCGCGATGTCCGGGTTTGCCGCTGGCGCCATGGCAGACAAGGTGCTCGCTGCCGGAGCGTCCCGTTACATCGAAAAGGGCGTCGACATGGGGCTCGTCGCCACGCTCAAGGACGTTCTCGAGATCGCCTGACCGACCGGCCGTGACCTACCGGCGGTGGCTCAGTTGCCGTGGCGCAGGTACGACTCGCTCGCCTGACCGTGGCAGCTCGGCAACCCGCGCGTCACGATGACCGGACGGCCTGCGCCGCGCCATTGGATGGTCATCTCGCTGGGGTTCTCGCCGTGGCAGTTGATGACGCCCGGGTTCTCGTAGCGCAGGTCGAAGGCCGCGTGCTGGTTCGGGTGCAGCACCACGATCGGCGCCGGCCCCGACGACATCGCGCTGACATCCATGCGCAGCGGACGTCCGTCGCTGCCGTAGTTCTGGACGGTCGCGAGTCCTGAGATCTTGCAGGTGTGCGGGCTCGCGTTACGCAGCCGCCAGGTGTCCTGGAAGGTCCCGGCCCCGCCGTTGCCGCCCGCGAAACGCGGCGCGAGTTGGGTGGCGCTGCAGGTCGGCGTCGTCCGATCGGCAGCGGCGCTGGCTCCAGCGAGGCCGACGGTGATGGCGGCAGTGATCGCGGCTGTGCCGCAGATTCCGGATACGAGCTTGGTGAGCACGGTCCCTCCCCAGGGCGCAGATGTGCGACCGAGGATGCTCGCTCGACCCGCGGGAGTAAAGGTCCGAACGGGCAATGTTGACTCGGCCGGTCGCTAGCAGGAAGACACTTGTGCCCACGTCGCGGCGGTGATCCGGTCCACCCGCCAGCCTGCGGCAGTTACGGCATCGCAGACCGACGACTCGTCCTCTCCCTCCACAACCGCGAGGACGACGTCGTCGGCCGGCAAGTGCACCGCACACGCCACGCGCATGCCTGTCGGCAACGGCGGGAACGGCTGCCACTCGCCCATGGTCCCCGAGTCGTCGTACCGCTCGAGAACGAACAGGCGCTTGACCACGGCGGGAACGCTAGGCGCCTGACACCCTGCGATGAATCGGTGGTTTCCCTAAGTTTGAGAGCCGGTGCGCGCGCCGAGGGCCGCGGCGAGCTCCGTCCTGCGACCTATGTCCAGCTTGCGGTAAACGCGCGCCAGGTTGGCTTCCACCGTCTTCGGGCTGATGAACAGCGCCTCAGCGATCTCGCGGTTCGTCCCACCCTCGGCGGCCAACTGCGCCACTCGCAACTCGGTCGACGAGAGCTGCCGGGCATCGGTGCGCGCGCCTGTCCGCTGCGACTCGGCACGGGCACGGGCCGCGAACGAGGCCGCGCCGAGCTCGTCGAACGCGTCCGCCGCGGCGATCAGAGCGTCGCGCGCAGCCAGCTTGCGCCGGGCGCGGCGATGCGCGAGACCGGCCACGAGCAGGCTGCGGGCGCGGTCGAAGCGAAGCACGTCAGGGCCCAGCGCGTCGATCGTCGCGTTCAGCGCGTCGATCGGGCCCGCCGTGTCCGCTCCGCGGGCGGCCGCGATGAGCACGCGTGATCGCGCCAAGCCGAGAGTCGTCCACGGCCGTGGCAGCCGCTCATGCCGTTCGCGCAGGCGCCGCTCGACTGCGAGCGCCGTCTCCAGGTCGCCGACACCGACACAGGCCTCGATCCAGTCGGGTTCGAGGCGGCCGGCCAACGACTCGACGTGGCCGGTGACCGCCATCTCCTCGGCGACCTGCGCGTAGCCGCGCGCGGCGGTCGCAGCGTCGCCGGCCGCCAGTGCGGCGAAGGCAGTCAACTGCAGATTGATCCGCCGCAGCCAGGAATCGCCGAGCCGCTCGCCCTCTTGCAGTCCGCCCTGTGCCGCGGCGCGCGCCGCGTCGAGATTGCCGCGGTAGACGTCGAGCGTGCCGGCCAACCACCGCTCTGCGGACAGCCCGGCACCGAGCTGCTCGGCGAGTTCGCGAGATCGCGAGATCCACGCCACGGCCTCGTCGTAGTTCCCGGCCAACGTCTCGGTCTCGACGAGGTGCTGGATGAGCTCGTGTTGAAAGGGTTCGTCCCCGGCGGCCGCGGCCGCACCCAGCATCGACCGGAGCCGTTCGCGTGCGCGTTCCTGCTCGTCGATGCTCTTCCACCAGATCGCCGGGATCGTGCCGGCCAGCCACGTCGGACGGCCGGCTTCGAGCTCGAGCGCGCGGTCGAGAAGTTCCGTCCGAGCCGGTTGGCCGGTGCGGACTTCGTTCAGGAAAAGCAGGAACAGCACGGACGCGAGCAGCGCGTCGTCCGGCTCGAGACCTCCGCTTCGATCGTCGGTCGGGCCGTTGACCAGCAACTCGCGCGCCGCCTCGGCATGATGGCGGGCCGAGTGGGGCGCGTCGCTGAACACAGCGACGTGCGCGTGGATGCGACCGGCCAGGCGCGAGCCCGCCGGCGCCGCGTCGAGGGCGCGGAGTGCGGTCGCCGTGGCGAGCGTGAGGTCGTCCGCGCTGAAGGCGATAACGGCTCGCAACAGCAGCACCTCGGCGAGCTGCTCGCCGCGCAGGGCCGCTGCCCAGGCGTCGGCATGCGTCGCAGCGAGCGGGTAGTTGCCGGCGTCGAACAGGCACTGCACGTGCTGCAGCCGCAGGGCGAACTCGCCATGGGGGCCGGCCAGTCCGGCGGCGTGGTCGTAAAGGTCGGCGGCCAGCTCCGGCGCACCCCGTGCGCGCGCCCGAGCGGCCGCGTCGGCAAGTTCGCGTGCCGCGTCCGGATCACGGCCGGACGCGCTGCGAGCCAGGTGCCGGGCTCGCTCGTCGGGATCGCTGGCGCTCGCAGCCAGGTGCGCGTGCAGTCCACGCCGCACGCCGGACGGAATGCTCGCCCGGACTGCCGCGCCGAGCGCCGGGTGCACGAAGCGCACGCGAGCGCCCTCGACGACGGTGACCAGACCGGCCTCTTCGCCGGCGTCGATGCTGCCGGCCGAGATGCCCGCTTCGGACAGATCGGATACGTGTGGCGACGACATCAGCGCGATCAGTCGCACGGCACGCACGGCGTGCGTCGGCAACGTTGCGAGGGAGGCTGCAACCAGCTCGTGCATCGAGGCCGGCACCGGCAGGTCGTCACCCGGTCCGGGGAGGGCGGGCAGGCGCAGCATGGCCCGGGTGAGCTCGATCGCCAGCAACGGGTTGCCGCCGGACTCGTTGGCCAGCCGCACGACGAGCGGACGGCTCAGCGACACGTCGAACCGATTCCGCAGCACATGGTGCAGCGCGCCGATGCCGAGCGGCGCGAGCTGCACGCGTTCGACCTTCGCAGCGTCCAGGCCGAGCGGTAGCGGGAGGTCGTCACGGTCGGTCGTGCGCTGCCCGGCCATCACCCGCACGCGATCACCCGTCCGGCGCAAGGCGAATCGCAATGCGCGCTCGCTCGGCGGGTCGAGCCACGGCGCATCGTCGATGGCGACGAGCACGCCAGGGCCCGTGCGCTCGGCGGCGGCGTCGAGCACAGATCGGGTAGCCGATCCGAGCGCGCGTTCGTCGATGGCGTGGGAGTCGTCCATCGCGAGCACGGCGTCGAGGGCACGGCGCTGCGGTTCGGGCAGCTCGACGGGTTCGGCCCTGAGCGGCGCGAGCAGGTCGGCGAGCGCGACGAGCGGCAGCGCCGTCTCGGTCTCGGTCGGCGAGCAGCGCAGCACCAGCAGCCCGGCGTCACGCGCTCGCGCGGTCAGCGCATCGAGGACGGACGTCTTGCCGATGCCGGCGGGACCCTCGAGCAGCACGCGCCCGGTCGACGTGAGGGCTTGCCACGACCGGTCGAGTACGGCGTCGCGCCCGACCAGCGGCCAGCTCACGCCGACTGGACCCGACCCGCCACCAGCGACCACAACGACCAGGTCGACGAGTTCGAGGACGCCATGGACAACATCATTACTGCTCGGTGGCCCGCACCGATAGCACCGCGAGGCATGCGCGCACGGTTCGTGACGCGACGAGCCGGACATAGGTCTCAAGCTGCGCATCCGTTCGCCAAGACGTAGGGAAACGCCGAATTCATCGCAGGGTGCGCGCACGCCTGGTAGCCGTCGCGGCGCGAGCCGGGGTACACATCGATCGTGGCAAACCTCGACTGGCAGGTCCCGGAACCCGAACTCGCCGACCTCCGCGCACGACTGGCTGCGAACCGTTGGCCGGCGGCGTGGCCCGTCCCGGCCTGGGACGCAGGAACTGACCTGGCCGAGTTGCGGCGGCTGGTCGGGCTACTGGCGCACGGCTTCGACTGGCGTGGTCAGGAACGGGCCATCAATGACCTGCCGCACCGCCACGTCGATATCGACGGCGTCCCGACTCACTTCCTCCGGTTCGACGGCGAGCGCGACGATGCGGTGCCGCTGCTGGTGACCAAACGGCTGGCCGAGCACCTTCTTCGAGATGGTCGATCTGGCACAGAGGTTGTCGACACCGTCCCGCTTCGGGCGTCCTCCCCCGATAGCCGATGATCTTGCAGTAATCCGCACCATGGGGCGCGAAACTGCAAGATCATCGGTCGGTCGGCGGCGGCCTTGCCGGCCGCAGCGTGGTCTTAGCGGCTCTGGATCGTGCCGCCGGTGACGTAGCCGGAAAGGTTGTAGTTCGGCAGGTAGCCGCCACCGAATCGAGCGCCCTGACCGGTAACGGTGTCGACGTACAGGTCGAGGCAGTACGGCTTGCCGTCGGCGGGGGCGACCTCCAGCGGTTCCGGGAAGTTGTCGCCGACATCCTCGCCGGGTGCGACGTTGTACATCTCGATCAGTTGAGTCTGGTTGGCAGTACAGATGCCGTTGGCGTCGACGGCCGTCTGGTAGAGCGAGACCTGCACTTCCGCCCAGGTGGCGTAATTGTTGAAACTCGGGTTGCTGAAGGTGAGCCTGGTGATGTGGAGAGTGGCTGAAGTCGGATCGGTCAGGAAGTTGTTCTCGCTGTTCACGTGATAGATGAACCCGGACGAGACGAACGTGCTCGAGGGTCCGACCGTGGTCAGCCGGCCAGCCGCGTCCACGCGGGCCTTGCGCGAGGGCACGCTCGGGATCAGCGATCGTCCCCGACACGCCACCCTTGATCGCGACCTTGCCGTCGACACTCATCGCGCCGTTGCCGTCGGTCACCAGCAAGCGGCCCTTGCTGTCGACCTGCGCCACCTTGCCGTTGCCGTCGGTGATCCTGACCAGCGAAGTGCTGGCTGCCCACACCGCAGTGGGCATGAGCACGATGGTCAGGCAGATCGCGACGACGATCGTGACGACCTGTCGGCCGGTGAAGTAGCGCGGACGCGTCATGGTTGCCCCTCGTTTCGGCGGGCGCCCCGTCTGCCCGCGACTCCTGTAAGCGGGAACGGTAGGCGTCGCGCCCCTCCCGATGAATCGGGGAAATCCCTACGCTTGCGCCGGGACGGCGGCGCCGGAACATGATCCGGGGCCGCCAGCTGACGCTGACGGCCCCGGTCTTGGCGGGCTGGGTGCTGCGATGTCGCGAGCAGCCCACAGGTGGAGGTGGCGGGAATCGAACCCGCGTCCTCCGTCGCTTCAACAGGACTTCTCCGGGCGCAGTGTGCGGTGTCCCTACTCGGCCCCCTCGATCATGCACACAAGACGAGGCGACGGGCCCAGTCGCTGTTTGTTGTCCCGTCCGACGCCGCGACCGCGGCGGATGGTGAGTCACCTAGCTGATGCCAGCGACCGGGCCGGTGACACTCCCGGGCTGACAGATCCGCTTCGCTACTTAGGCAGCGAGAGCGAGATCGGCGCGACTGTAGTCGGCGCTTATTTTGTTTGCGTCGCTTTTTTTACGAGGTCAGCAACGCGGTCCTCGGCCCGCTTCTCCTGTCTCGACGTACGGAGTCGAGACCATTCACCCCCTGGGTTGGAACCTCATAAGTTTAGTGGGTAGGACAAGTGCGCTCATCCGACGGCCAGTCGATCGCCGTCGACGAGCGCCCCGGCCTGCTTGAGCTTGCGCAACATCGGCGCGACCTCGACGGCCTGGACGCCGGCGATCACCCCGAGCCGATCGGTGGTGTAGCGGTAGAGCTCGTCGAGATTGCGGCAGGTCACGGAGACGACCACATTGGCCTGGCCGCTGACCGCAGCCACGAACGGCGCCTCGGCGTGGGTGGCGAGCGTGCGGCACGCGGCGTCCAGCTCGGCGGGCGCCACGGTCAGCCACAGATACGCCGAGACGGGGAAGCCGAGCAACGAGCTGGCGAGGTCGACGTCGAAGTACACCGCCCCGCTGTCGACGAGCGCGGCGAGGCGGCGCGCGACCCGTCCCTCCGTCAGACCGGCGGCACGCGCAAGCTGCCCGTAGCCGGCGCGTCCGTCGTGCGCGAGGACGTCGAGCATCGCGTAGTCGGCGGGATCGAGCGCCGCAACGGCGCCGCCGACGTGGCGCTGCCGCTCGGACCTCCCGATCTCGGCCTCTTGTTCGGCGGTGAGGACCTCGCTCAGCCCGACCCAGTCGGACGCGCTCCCGCCGACGAAATGGCGCAGGACGACGCTGGCGGACACGTCGAGCACGGCCGCCGATCGCGGCAAGCGATGCACGAGCAGACCCTCGCGGTCGCGTGCGGTGTGCGAGCGAACAGCGCAGACGACCTCGGACGCGGCCCCGACGCTGACCCAGGCGACGTCGTCGCGGCGGCACAACGCGCGGCCGACATCCAGCGTCGACTCGGGACGGGTGCGCACCCGCACCACCCAGTCGCTCTCGCCGAGCGCGCGCGGATCGACCGCGGCGATCACGCGCACGGCGCCGGCCTGAACGAGCCGTCGGTAGCGGCGCGCAACGGTCTGCTCGGAGCACCCCAGCCCGGCCGCGACGCGACTGAACGGTGCCCTGGGGTTCAGCTGCAATCCGCGGAGGATCTGCTTGTCGACGAGATCCAGAACGAATGGATCCGACGCGGCAAGAGCAGTCATGGAGGGAATCTACGCCACGGTGTCGATCCGGCGCACCATTGTCCGTCGAGTCCAGGACACTGGTCCGCAGCGGAAAGAAGGAGATTCCAATGCGCAAATGGCTGCCGTTGATCACGGTCTGCTTGGGCACGTTCATGCTGCTCATCGACGTCACGATCGTCAACGTCGCGCTGCCCGACATGGCCGGCGATCTGAAGACCAGCTTCGGGTCGCTGCAGTGGGTCGTCGACGCCTATGCCCTCGCGCTGGCGGCTCTCGTGCTCGGCACCGGTTCGATCGCCGACCGCGTCGGCCACCGCTACGCCTACATCGGCGGCCTCGCCCTGTTCGCGGCGGCGTCGTTCGTGTGCGGCATCGCGCCGAACTCGGGCTCGCTCATCGCCGCGCGAGCGGTTCAGGGTGTCGGCGGCGCCGCGATGTTCGCCACGACGTTCGCACTCCTCAACAGCAACTACCAGGGACGTGACCGCGGCACGGCGTACGGCATGTGGGGCGCCGTCAGCGGGGCGTCGGCCGCCATCGGCCCGATCGTCGGCGGTCTGCTGACCGAGGGCATCTCCTGGCGGTGGATCTTCTTCGTGAACCTGCCGGTCAGCGTGCTCGCGATCGTGTTGTGCCTGACCGCCCTCGAGGACGCACACGCCGCGGTCAAGTCGCGCATCGACCTGGCAGGCATCGTCACCTTCACCGCTGCTGCCGGCACTCTGACCTACGGGTTGATCAAGGCGAATGAAGACGGGTGGGCTTCGGCCGCGTCATGGGGCTGCCTGATCGCCTCCGCGGTGCTGTTCGTCAGCTTCGTGCTCGTCGAACGGGCGGTGCGGCAACCGATGCTCGACCTGGCCCTCATGCGCAACCGGGCCTTCGTCGGCGTGCTCGTCGCCGGGCTCGTCCTCACTCTGTCCGCATTCAGCGCGTTCACGTACACCTCGATCTGGCTGCAGTCGGTGCTCGGACTGTCGCCGATCGAGGCCGGCCTCACCGGGCTGCCGCTGTCGGCCTCAGCGTTCATCGTGTCGGCAGCAATCGGTCGGTTCCTGCACGGCTCGCGATCGGGCCCGATCATCGGCGGCGGCATGCTGTTCATCGGCGCCGGCGGGGTGGTCGGAGCTCTGCTGGTGCATGGGTCGGCGTCCTGGCCGGCACTCGTGCCCGGCTTCCTGCTGATGGGTGTCGGCGTCGGTCTCGCGACGCCCACGCTGGGCTCGACCGCGATGGGGGCCGTTCCGATGCAGCGTGGCGGCATGGCTGCCGGTGCTGTGAACACCGCGCGGCAACTCGGCTTCGCGCTCGGTATCGCTGCACTCGGCAGCGTGTTCGCTTCGAAAGCGGGCTCGGTGCTCAGCGATCGCGGCGTGCCGCAGTCCGGACGGGTAGCCAAGGCACTGGCGGGCGGTCAGGCCAAGTTCCTGCTCGACGCCGTCCCGGCCCGGTTCCACGACGCGCTCGACAGCGCCCTGCACGCGGCCGCCGTGTCCGGTCTGCAGCTGGCGTTCCTGGTATCCGGCATCGCCGGGCTCGTGTTCGGCGCGGTGTGCTGGCGGCTGCTGCGTGCACCCGCGCGCGATACCGCGACCGAGACGTCCGAGGCAGCTCCGTCCGACCCCGTCCCCGCGTCCTGAATGTCGCCGGCCGAACGAGTGGAGACCTCAGCGCGAGCGGAGTCGGTCAGGAAGTAAGGGTCACGGGCACTCGCCGCACGAGCGTGGCGAGTGCCCTGGCCTGTTCGTCGGTCAGGCGAAGCACGTCGACGGCGTCGGCAACGCTCATCACGAGCGCGTCAGCGGAGACGGCGGCGTGGCGGGGAGGATCGGCGGTCTCGGATCGGCCGAGCCGACGGTCGAACAGGTCTGCGATCTCGTTCGCGGTGCGGGGATCCTCCGAACCCCACTCGGCGAGCATCCGGAGTACATCGACCGGGATGTCGAGCATCGCGGCGAGCTGGCCGAGCAGCAGATCGGTCTCCGGCAGCGGACGGGTCTCTTCGACCGTCTGCAGCCGGTAGCCCTCGCCCATCTCCTCGCGGGCGTCGATGAGGAAGGTGGTCTGCGAGGCCGCGGTCATCGCGTCGATGGCACCGTCGACGTCGTCACGACGCAGCGCGACCCACACACCGGCGGGCAGGGCACGATCGTCGACCTCGGTCGCGGCAAACACGATTTCCGGCGGCTCAGGGGCAGTCCACTCGCGCGCCTCGCGGGCGCGCACGAGCACGCCCATGGCCGCGACCGGCACCGCCGCCATCTCGACAGTCGCCGCGTACTCGCGGACGCGATCGGCGCGCGAGTGTTGTTTGGCCATCGTGCTCATTGTTGGAGTGTGCCTCGCGGCAGCACGATTTCCTGGCATTTCAGCCCGTTCGGCCGTCCCGGATACCTCTCGTCACTCGAGACCGAGCAGGCGCGCGCCGTTGTCCCAGCACACTGCACGCAGCCAGTCGTCGCCGAGCCCGAACGATTCGAGGGCGTCGAGTTGCTCGGCGAGCGGGTACGGGATGTTCGGGAAGTCGGTGCCGAGCACCACGCGATGCTGGACGTCGGCCAACCGCGCGATCACGTCAGGCGGGACGGGGGCGAGCGCGTTCAAGAAGGGCGTGCCGACCATGGTCGTGTCGACGTGCACGTTCGGATACCGCTCGACGAAGTCGAGATGCTCGGCGAACTCGGGCGCGCCACAATGCGCGATCACCGCGGTCAGCCTCGGATGGGCGGCGAGCACGGCGCCGAACGGACCGGGCCCGGTGTGGTGACCCGGCAGCGGTCCGCTGCCGCAGTGCACGACAACGGGGACCGCCGCCTCGGCGAGCATGCCCCACACGTCGACGAGCTCGTCCGCGCGCGGGTCGAAGTCGCCGACCTGCACGTGCACCTTGAACACACCCGTGCCCGCGTCGAGAGCCGCACGCACGTAGTCGCGTGCGGTCGGCTCGGGATAGAACGTGCCGGTGGCGACACATTCCGGGACGCCGGCGGCGAAAGACCGCGCCCACTCGTTCAGCGACTGCGCCATGCCTGCCTTGTGCGGATAGACGAGCGCGGTGAAGCGACGCACACCCAACGCGCGCAGGTGGGCGACACGCTCGTCATCGCTCGTCCCGACATAGTGAATCGGCCACGCGGTGCCGTAGTGCTCCTCGGCGTTCTCGAAGTACCGCCAGACCGCGTCCATCACCGGCTTCGGCATGAAGTGCGTGTGGATGTCGATCAATCCGGGCAACCCCCGCCGCCGCCACCAGGCCGGGACGTCGGCGTCGATCAATCGATCCCCTTGTTGCGCCGGCCGAGAGCTCGCGCGACCTCACGATCGGCGTCGCGACGGGCGAGATCCTGACGCTTGTCGTAGGACTTCTTGCCGCGCGCGAGGCCGAGTTCGACCTTTGCCTTGCCGGCCGAGAAGTACAACGACAGCGGGACGATCGTCAGCCCGCTCTCCTTCGTCTTGCCGATCAGGCGGCCGATCTCTTCACGGTGCAACAGCAGCTTTCGCACGCGGCGCGGCTCGTGGTTCGTCCAGCTGCCCTGCTCGTACTCGGGGATGTGGACGTTGTGCAGGTACATCTCGCCGTCGTCGATCGTGGCGAATCCGTCGACGAGCGAGGCCCGTCCGAGACGCAGCGACTTGACCTCGGTGCCGGTGAGCACCAACCCGGCCTCGTACACGTCGAGGATCGAATAGTCGTGCCGCGCCTTGCGGTTCTGCGCAATGATCTTGCGTCCGCCCTGGCGGTTCGACGACTTCGGCTGCGCGGACACCCGTCCAGCGTACTTAGGTGGCCAGCTGGTTAGAGGCGCACGTAGGTTCGCAGCGTCGCGAAAGCGGTGAGCGCCGACAACGCAATGCCGACGATCATCCCGGCGCCGCCGGCGAGCAGGATGTCGTTCGCCCCGAGGTTGGGGATCACGCCCTTCGCCGTCTGCGAGCCGAGCACCTGGTCGAGCAGGATGTACTTCCCGATGGCGATGAATCCGATCGAGATCGCCCCGCCCACGGCGGCTGCAATGACCGCTTCGAGCATGAACGGCAACTCGGTCATCCACCGCGATGCACCGACCAGCCGCATGATGCTGGTCTCGTTGCGGCGTTGGTTCGCGGCCACCTGGATCGTGTTCCCGATCAGAAGGACGGACGCTGCGAGCACGACCAGCGCGATCACGATCGAGAACCAGCGCGCGCTGTCGATCAACGAAAGTAGCGCGTTGATGGTCGCGATCTGGTTGTTGACCTTGTCGACACCAGGGATCAGGTCGTACTTCGCGGCGAACGCCGCGTAGTCGTTCTTGATGTCCTTGAGCTTCACGCTGAACGACGCCGGGAACGTTCCGAGATGCAGATACGGCGCGGAGTCCGGCAACTGCGCCTTGCCGATGGCCAGCGCCTTGGCCTCGCTGATGTAGTAGTGCGAAGCGACCATCGGGTCCTTGGCCAGCATGGCACCGACGAAGTCGGTCTGCTCCGCCGTGGTCTTGTGGTCCTTCGTGCACGTCGGCGTCGGAGCCTGCTTGTGATCCTTGATCAGCACGTCACGTTCGGACGCCTGCTGGTTGTACGCGAGGTTCGTGCAGAGGTAGACCTGCACGTTCAACTTGTCCTCGTACGTACTGCGGAATCGCGTGATCTCGGTGTTCGCGAGGATCGCGGCGCCGACGAACCCCAGCGCGATCGCGGTGTTGAGGATGAGCGCGATCGTCATCGTGGCATTGCGACGAATACCTGCCGCGACTCCGGACAGGACGAAGCTGGCCCGCATCAGCGACCAACTCCGTACACGCCACGGGACTGGTCGCGGATGACCTTGCCGAACTCGAGCTCGATCACGCGGCGACGCATCGCATCGACGATGTTGTTGTCGTGCGTGGCCATGACCACGGTCGTGCCGGTGCGGTTGATGCGTTCGAGCAAGCTCATGATGCCTTGGCTGGTGTCGGGGTCGAGGTTTCCGGTCGGCTCGTCGGCGAGCAGGACCAGCGGACGGTTCACGAACGCGCGCGCGATCGCGACACGCTGCTGCTCACCGCCGGACAGCTCGTGCGGCAGCCGCCGCGCCTTGCCGGTGAGCCCGACGAGGTCGAGTACCTCCGGCACCGTGCGCTTGATCACGCGGGGCGACTTGTTGATCACCTCGAGTGCGAACGCGACGTTCTCGTAAACGTTCTTCTTGGGCAGCAATCGGAAGTCCTGGAACACGCAGCCGATACGGCGGCGCAGGTCCGGCACCTTGCGCTTGGGCAGCCTCGACAGGTTGCGGCCGTTGACGGTGACGACCCCCTCGTCCGCGACCTCTTCACGCAGCAGCAGCCGCAGCACGGTGGTCTTACCCGAGCCGGACTGCCCGATGAGGAACACGAACTCGCCCTTCTCGATGTCCATCGTGACGCTGTCGAGGGCGGGACGGGCGCCGGCCGGGTAGACCTTGGTTACATCTTGGAGCCGGATCACGTCGGTGGAGTTTACGGGAGGCCCGCCGAGCGGCCGGGACCTTCGCAGCGGGTCTTCACAGTTCGACGCGGAATAACGGGCTTCTCACCCCCGCAGCCGTGCAAACAATGACACCGGCAATGCAGTCGCACGGCATTGCTAGCGTCGGTCCCGTGGGCGAGCCGATGATCTTTGCGCGGGGGCTCACGAAGCGATTCGGAGACTTCACCGCCGTTGACGGCATCGATCTCGAGGTCCACCGCGGCGAGGCATTCGGCTTCCTCGGCCCGAACGGCGCCGGCAAGAGCTCGACGATGCGCATGATCGGCTGCGTGGCGCCGGTCACAGCAGGCGAGCTCACCGTCCTCGGGCTCGATCCGGCGACGCAGGGCCCGCAGATCCGCTCCCGGCTCGGTGTCGTGCCGCAGCAGGACGCGCTCGATCACGAGCTCACGGTGCGCGACAACCTCTACATCTACGGTCGCTACTTCGGCCTGCCGCGCGCCGGACTGCGCACGAGGGTCGACGAATTGCTCGACTTCGCGCAGCTGTCCGAGCGCGCCGACGCGAAGGTCGAACCGCTGTCGGGCGGAATGAAGCGGCGCCTGACGATCGCGCGTTCGTTGATCAACGACCCCGAGTTGTTGCTGCTCGACGAGCCCACGACGGGCCTCGACCCGCAGGCGCGGCACCTCCTGTGGGACCGGCTCTACCGGCTCAAGCAGCGCGGGGTGACCCTGGCGCTCACCACGCACTACATGGACGAGGCCGAGCAGTTGTGCGACCGGCTGGTAGTGATCGACGGCGGACGCATCGTCGCCGAAGGGTCGCCGCAGTCGCTGATCGCGCAGTACTCGACCCGCGAGGTGGCCGAACTGCGTTTCGCGCCCGACGAGAACGCCTCAGCGGCCACGCGGCTCACCGCCGTCGTCGACGGCGCTGCCGCCGAACGCGTCGAAGCGTTGCCCGACCGGGTGTTGCTCTACGTCCGCGACGGCGAACACGCCGTGATGCGCGCACACGAGATCGGGCTCGCTCCCGTATCGAGCCTCGTGCGTCGGAGCACACTCGAGGACGTCTTCCTGCGGTTGACCGGACGAAGCCTCATCGAATGACCGCGCTGATCGAGTACTGGCTCCTCGACGCGAAGCGCTTCTGGCGCAGCGTGCTGATCACGGGCTTCATGCAGCCGCTGTTCTACGTGCTGGCGCTCGGGGTCGGGCTCGGCACCGTGATCGACCGCAACGGCACGACCTCGCTCGGGGTGTCCTACCTCGCGTTCGTCGCACCGGCGTTACTTGTCGCCGCCGCCGTCCAGATCGCCGCGAACGATGCGAGCTATCCGGTGCTGAGCAAGTTCAAGTGGGAACGCAGCTTCCACGGAATGGCTTCGACGCCACTGACTCCGCGGCAGATCAGCGACGGGACGCTGGTGTGGATCGCAGTGCGCTCGCTCGCCAACTCCGCGCTGTACCTGGCGATTCTGAGCTGTTTCGGTGCGACGCATCGCTGGCAAGCCGTGTTCGCGGTCCCTGCTGCGGCACTGACGGGGTGTGCGCTCGCCGCGCCCGTCGCAGCGTTCGCGGCGACCCGCGAGAACGAGGGCCAGGGCTTCAACGTGCTGAGCCGCTTCATCCTGATCCCGATGTTCCTGTTCGCCGGCACGTTCTATCCCGTCGACCGGTTGCCGGACTGGGGACGGTGGGTGGCCTATTGCACCCCGCTGTGGCACGGCACGGAACTCGCCCGGGGCGCCGCGCTCGGAACCGAGTCGGCCGCAGCCGTCGCCGGTCATCTCGCCTACCTGGTGACGATGGGCGTGATCGGGCTGATGCTGTCGCGGCGCGCGTTCGCCTGGCGGCTCCAGAAATGACCACGCCCGTCCTCGCGCTGCGGATCATCCCGCCGGGCAGGTACGCACGCCGCGCGCACATCGTCCTCGAGCGCGCGTTCCGCGTGTACTCCAAGAGTTGGCTGCTGATCCTGACCGGATTCTTCGAGCCGTTGTTCTATCTGTTCTCGCTGGGCACCGGCCTGAAATCGCTGGTTGGCACGGTGATCGGGCCAGGCGGGCACCCGATCAGCTACGCGGCCTACATCGCTCCGGCGCTGCTGGCGGCCTCGGCGATGAACGGCGCCATCTACGACTCGACCATGAACGTGTTCTTCAAGCTCAAATACGCCAAGTTGTACGACTCGATGTTGGCCACGTCGCTCGGGCCGCTTGACGTCGCGATCGGCGAGATCGGCTGGGCGTTGATCCGGGGCGGTCTGTACTCAGCAGGATTCCTGATCGTCATGCTGGTACTCGGCCTGGTCGCTTCCGGGTGGGCGTTGCTGATGTTGCCGGCCGCGCTGCTCGTCGCGTTCGGGTTCGCCGCTGTCGGGATGGCGGTGACGTCGTTCATGAAGTCGTTCCAGGACCTCGAGACGGTTCAGCTGATCGTGTTGCCGATGTTCCTGTTCAGCGGGACGTTCTACGGGTTGTCGGTCTACCCGGCCTGGTTGCGGGTCATCGTCGAATGCCTGCCGCTCAACCATGCGATCGAGCTGATGCGCGACCTCAACGCCGGCGTGTTCGACATGTCGATGATCGGCCACGTCGCGTACTTCGCGGTGATGGCGATCGTCGGCGTCCTCGTCACTGCGCGGCGACTCGACAAGCTATTGCTTCGGTGATCACCAGCGCGCGACGTTGATGCCGAGGCCTTCGTGGGCCGGGCGCGGGCGGCCGTAGAGGTAGCCCTGGATCAGCAGCCGGTCGTAGCGCGGCAGCGCGGCAAGGTGCTCCTCGGTCTCGACACCCTCGACGATGCACTCCATTTGCAGGTCCTCCGCGATGCCCACCGTCGCGCGGACGAGCGCGCGGCAGGTGCGGTCGTGCAGCATGTTCGACGTGAACGACCGGTCGATCTTGATCGCCGAGATCGGCAGCTTGGTCAGCTGGCTCAGCGACGCGTAGCCGGTGCCGAAGTCGTCCAGCGCCAGCCGCACACCGTGCCCGTAGAGCTTGCGGACATCGACCATCGCGTCGTCGTCCGCATCGAGCAGCACCGTCTCGGTGATCTCGAGCGTCAGAGCCGCTGCCGGCAGGCCCGTGGCGGCAAGTGCCTGAACGATCCGGTCGTGGAAGCCCGGCCGCAGCAGATCCTGCGCACTGCGGTTGATCGTCAGGCGCAGGCCGCGAAACAGCGGTTCGCCACGCCATGACGCCACCTGCTGGCTCGCCTGGCGCAGCACCCGGTCGTCGAGTTCGCTGATCAGTCCGGCGGCCTCCGCCACCTCGACGACTGCAGCCGCGTCGATCGGCTTGCCGTCGTCGTCGGAGATCCGCACGAGCGCCTCGACTGCGCTGATCAGGCCGCTGCCGGGCGCGACGATCGGTTGGTAGTGCACTCCGACCGCGTCGTCGCGCAGCGCCCGCCGCAGATTGCGCTCCACCCATTCGTGATGGCGGGCGCGCGCGGCGAACGCGCTGTCGTAGAGCGCGAAACCGTTCGCGCCGTGCTTCTTCACCGAGTACATCGCAGCATCAGCCTCAGCCAGCGCCGACTCCGACGCCGCGTCCTGGCCGACGATGCTGATACCGACGCTTGCCGTGACCCAGCACTCGCGGCCGAGTGACACCACCGGCTCGGCCAGTGCAGCTTCGATGCGCGCGGCGACGGACACCGACAGCGACCTCGCGACCTCGGGCGAGTCCGTCCAGAGCACGACGACGAATTCGTCGCCGCCGAGTCGCGCGACCGAGTCGGACGGTCGGGTGGCGTCGGTAAGGCGGCGCGCGACCTCGCGCAGCACCGCATCGCCCATCGCGTGGCCGTGACCGTCGTTGATGCGCTTGAAGCCGTCGAGATCGACGATCAGCACCGCCGCGGCGGCAGTGCCGTCGCCGGTGAGGAACGCGTCGAGTTGGTCCTGCACGCGGCGCCGGTTCGGCAGGCCAGTCAGCTCGTCGTGCGTGGCGGCGTGCTCGAGCAGCTGCTTCATCTCGACGACCTGGGACACATCGCGTGAGACGACGAGCAGGTGGGTCGCGCGTCCGTCCAGATCGCGGGCGAAGACACTCATCCCGCGCGACAGCCACGTGAGCCCGCCATCCGGCTCGTGCACGCGGTGCTGAATGTGTGCAACCTCGCCGTCGGCGAGCTCGGCTGCGGCGGCGATGGTCGCCGTGAGTTGTGCCCAGTCCTCGATCGGGACGACGTCGTCGAGGTCTGTGCCACCCAGCACGGCGACCGAACGCTGCGTGAAGCCGATCAGCGGCCTCCCGCTGCGGTTCGCACGAGCGAACGCCCCTGCGGCGATGTCGTAGATATGGATCGCGTCCGGTGTCGTCGCGATGACGGCCTGCTGGAAGCTGTCGGCTGCTCGCAGTTCCTGCTCGGCCTGAACGAGTTCGTCGATATCGGTGATCACGCACGTCGCGCGGACGATCGCACCCGTCTCGTCACGCTCGGCGCGGCCTCGGGCGGCGAACCAGACGATCTTGCCGTCGTCCGGACGCACGCCGCGATAGCGCAGGTCGACCGAGGTGCCGTTGTCGACGAGGTCACTCATCGCGAGCGCGGCCTCTTCGCGGTCTTCCTCGACGACGGAGTTGACCAGCGCGCGACCGCCGAAAGCAATGGCTTCGCGCGTCATGCCGCAGATCTCGAGCAGTTGGTCGGTGACGATCAACTGACCGGTGCGGTGATCGAACTCCCACGAGCCGGTGCGACTGATTCGCTGCGCCCGCGCGAGCGCGTCGCGGTCCTCCTCGACAGTTACGGGACGCGCTGCTTGAGTCGCCGGCCGGCGTCGCACCGACACGGCCCCCGGCAGCGCCACGACGTGACGTGGCGGCACAGCGTCGCGGGCAGCCTCCGGCATACCTGTCCCATCGGCCGCAACGTAGTGATCTGAAGACGTCATTAGGTGAACAAATGGCGCAAATAGGCGTCGGGCCGCTCGAGAAACGTCCGCCAGTGCGCCACGAGTTCCAGTTCGTCCCATTCAACCGAGCGGAACCCGTGTTCGCCGAACTCCAGGATCGTCGCGCCCGGCATCGCGGCGAGCACCGGCGAATGCGTGGCGATGACCACCTGCGAGCCACCATCGGTCACGAGGCCGAGAATCGCGAGCAGGCGCAGGCACGAGGTGAAGGACAGCGCCGCTTCGGGCTCGTCCAAGACGAACAGTCCACGCTCGGACAGCATGCTCTCGAGGAAGGCGAGGAACGACTCGCCGTGCGATCGGGTGTTCAAGGTCCCTGCGAATGCGCGAGTTGCCCCGGCAAGCGGACCGACGCCGCGATCGATGTCGCCGAACAGTTGGTGCATGGCTTCGGCCCGCAGGAAGCAACCGCCCTGCGGGCGCGGACGTTCACCGGTGAGCACGAGAGCGCGGTTGAGCAACGCGTCCTCGTCGCCCGTGCTCGGACGCCAGTGCTTGACCTGCGCGGTCAGGGACTCGCCCCAGCGCAAGGCAAGCCCTTCGACGAACGTCGACTTGCCCGATCCGTTCTCGCCGACGATGACGGTCACGCCGTCGGCGAGGTCCATGCCGTCGCGACGCAACTGCGCGATGACGGGCAGGTCTGTGAACCAGGGATCGGGGATCAACTGCCGATCGCGCAGCCGTTCCTCGTCCACCGTGATCCGGTCGAGCACCGCCACTGACGCGCTACGAGGTCTCGACGCTCTTGCGCCACCGGATGCCGGCTTCGATGAAGCCGTCGATGTCACCATCGAGCACTGCCTGCGGGTTGCCGACCTCGTACTCGGTGCGCAGGTCCTTGACCATCTGATACGGGTGCAGCACGTAGGAGCGCATCTGGTTGCCCCAGCTGTTGCTGCCGTCCTTGAGCGCGTTCATGGCGTCCTGCTCTTCGGAGCGGCGGCGCTCGAGCAACTTGGCCTGCAGCACCGCCATCGCCGATGCGCGGTTCTGGATCTGGCTGCGCTCGTTCTGGCACGTGACGACGATGCCGGTCGGCAGGTGGGTGATCCGGACGGCCGAGTCGGTGGTGTTCACGCCCTGACCGCCCTTGCCCGAGCTGCGGTAGACGTCGATGCGCAGGTCGTCGTCCGGGATCTCGACGTGGTCGCTCGTCTCGACCACCGGCAACACCTCGACACCGGCAAAGCTCGTCTGCCGACGTCCCTGGTTGTCGAACGGGCTGATGCGTACTAGCCGGTGCGTGCCCTGCTCGACGCTCAACGTGCCGTAGGCGTAAGGGGCCTTGACCTGGATCGTGGCCGACTTGATGCCGGCCTCTTCGGCGTAGGACGTGTCGAGCGGCTCGATCGCGTACCCGTGCCGCTCTGCCCAGCGCGCGTACATCCGCAGCAGCATCTCGGCGAAGTCGGCCGCGTCGACGCCACCAGCCTCCGAGCGGATCGTGATCAATGCCTCGCGCGCGTCGTACTCACCGGACAGCAGCGTGCGTACCTCGAGCTCGTCGATGGCCTTGCGCAGCCCAGCGGTCTCTCCCTCGGCCTCCTCGCGATAGTGCGGATCGTCGGCCTCCTCGGCGAGATCCCACAGCGTCTGCGCATCATCGAGGCGGCGGCGCAGGTCTTCGACGCGGCGCAGCTCGCCCTGGACGAACGAGAGCCGGGACGTGATCTTCTGGGCGTTGTCGGTGTCGTTCCACAGATCGGGAGCGGCCGCCTGCCGCTCGAGGTCGAGGAGCTCACGACGCAGCGCATCGAGATCCACGACGGACTCGATTCCGATCAGCGTCGCGTTGAGATCCTTGAGCTCGGCAGGCACGTCCACGACGCTCCAGGCTACGCGGTGCCCGCGGATCAGACCTGGGCGGCGAGCGTCTTCGGCGCGACCTGCCGGAACGCGTCCCGCACGATCTCGCCGACCTCGTCCCAATCGGGGTCGTTGTCGATGCGCACGCCGAGCCAGCCGCGGTGCCCGACATAGGGCGGACGGAAGTAGTGCTCGGCATCGGCGGCGATCAGCGCCTCCTGGGCTCCTGGCGGCGCAGCGCACCAGAACGCGAGCCGGTCGGCGCCGTGATGATGATCGTCGACGCACACGAATTGCTTCTTGTCGCGGACGAAGAACG
Organism: uncultured Actinomycetota bacterium; assembly: GCA_963757455.1. Taxonomy (GTDB): domain Bacteria; phylum Actinomycetota; class Actinomycetes; order Mycobacteriales; family Jatrophihabitantaceae; genus RYN-133. The sequence continues at coordinate 50,172 of CAVWSE010000023.1, read as the reverse complement.
CAGCCTCGCCATGGCTGGGCCGCTCGGTGGCCTCAGGCAGGGCGAGGCAGATCGCGCGGAGCCGTTCGACCGGGTCGGTCACGGTCCTGATCTTCCTCTCAACGCAACCGCTCGGCGAGGTCGTGTGCCTGGCGCAGGTAGCCGCCGCCGAACAGCACGGCGTGGACGAGCAGCGGGAACAGCTGCCACAGGCCGATGCGCTCGCGCCATCCGTCGGCGAGTGGTGCGACCTCCGCGTAGGACGACGCCGTGCGTCCCGGGATGTGCCCGAACAGGTCGAGCATGGCGAGATCCATTTCGCGGTGCCCGCCGTAGGCGGCGGGATCGATCAGCCAGGCCCGTCCGTCTCGGTCGGCGAGCACGTTGCCCGTCCACAGGTCGCCGTGCAGTCGCGCGGGCGGCTCGACAGGTGCTTCGACACGCACGCCGGCGACCTCGCGTTCGAGACCGACGCGTGCCGCGAGCGGCATGAGCCGATGTTCCAGGTAGTAGCTGTTCCAGTCGTCCGACTCCGGCGACTCGAGCTCGCACCGGCCGACGAAGAACCGGCCCGGCGCCGGCAGCGTGCCGAAGTGCGGCGCACCCGCGGCATGCATGGTTGCGAGCATCCGGCCGAGGTCCTCTTCGCCCGCTGCGTCGAGGCGGCCGGGTTCGATCCGCCGCAATATCAGGCGATTCCGCGATTCGGACACGATCGCGGGAACGCGCGCACCGGCGTCGGCAAGCCAACGCAACCCGGCCGCCTCGAGCGGCGCGGGATCAGTCTTGACGAAGTTCATCGAGCAGCCGACGGCACGCGGCGTCCACCTGGTCGAGCACGTTATCGAATCCGTCCGGTCCGCCGTAATACGGATCGGGGACGTCGACGTCGTCGAGCAATCGGATCCGATCACCGCTGCCGGGTGGAGCAATCCGTTGCAATCGCTGCAGATTCTCATGGTCGACAGCGAGAAGCAGATCGAATTGATCGAAGTCGGACGGAGCAACCTGCCGGGCGGCGCCTGTCAGCGTGATCCCCCGCCGTGCGGCCGCGGCGCTCGCCCGCTCGTCGGGTGGTTCGCCCACGTGCCATGCACCCGTGCCGGCGCTGTCGACTTCGATCTCGCCGTCCAGCCCGGCGTCCTCGATCAAGGCGCGCAGCACGGCCTCGGCAGTGGGCGAGCGGCAGATGTTGCCGGAGCAGATGAACAGAACTCGTGTAGGCACTGGCCCAACGCTAGGCCTCGGGTGTCAGCGTCCCTGTCGCCGTCGGCGGCTGGCCCATGCAGATCTGCAGGTGCAGCGCCTTCGTCATGTCATGAATCGCCTTGGTCAGCTCGGTATTCATCTTCAACTCTTGCTCGCTGGTCGTGAAATCGTGGTCGGCCTTGGCCTGTTGGTACGCGGCCTGACGGTTCTGGCCGATCATGACGAAGGTCGACAGGAAGATAGCTTCGAGCGAGACGGTGAGGGTGAGCGTCGGCCACGGGTTCGTCTCGACGAACAGCATCCATACCGCGAACAGCACGATGTGGACGTACACGAACATCATCGAGCCGGCGAACTTCGTGATCGCGTCGGCGACGCGCAATTGCACATCGGCGGCACGCTTCTCGGCGACCTCGATGAGTGCGGGGTGATTGGTCGTCTTCACGATCTGGGCAGGCGTAAGGGCGACTGCGGCGTTGGTCATCGAACTCCCTCTCGTGGGTAGGCGATGATCAGTGTGCGACACCGCCGTCAGGGTCGCCACCAGGCTCGTCCGCGTGCCGTTCCGACCAGCGTCGCCGGTGTCACGAGGTCCGGGCGCAGCCTGTCGACGTCGCCGAGATACTGCCCGGACCAGAGCAACTGCTCCGCGCGGTTGGCGCGCTCGGGATCGCCGCAGCTGTGCACCGCGGGCAGCACGACGTCGAGGAACGACGTCCCGTCCGGGACGCCGTCGACGGGCGGCGGTTGCGGCGCACGTCCCGCAATCACATCGGCGAGTTCGGCGTACCACTCGCTCACGTCGTCGGCCCGGCGTTGCAGCAGCGTCGCGGGCTCGGCCAGCTCGGCATCGTCGGCCGGGACGACGACCCCGTGCGGAGCCTGCTCGTGCAACTCGTTGATCGCGACACCGGCCAACCGCACGCGTGTCGCCCCGCCGGCGAGAACGGCGACGCTCTCGAGCGGCACCTGCTTCGTCCCCTGCTCGGCGAGGTATTGCCGCAGCGCATCGTCGAGGCGCGCGCCGGCGGCAGTCGCCACGTCACCGATCGCAGCCGGTGTGCTCGTCCGTTCGTACAGCGACGCGACCGACTGCCGCAGGAAACGGGCAGCGGTGTTGTAGGCCTCGGCGTAGGCGGCACCGAGCGCGGCCGCCGCGCCGCGCGGCCAGAACAGGAACCCGGCGACCAGGCTCGCCGCGCAACCGAGCGCGACATCCTCGACGCGGACGACGCCGATCTGCCAGCCTGCCGGCGCGATGATGTTGAACAGGATGATCGTGAAGACCGTGAACGCGGCCTGCCCGGCGACGAACGAGATCAATGCCGGCGCCGAGGCCGCCACGAAGATCACGATCGGGAACAGCGTCCACAACACGGCGTGATTCGTGCCGATGATCGCGACCAGCCCGCCGCCGATCGCGAAGCCGACCACGGTGCCGAGCAGGGCACGCAGCACGGTCGCACCTGTCGACAACGCGTTCGAACGAAGCACCGACAACGCGCCGAGCCCGATCCAAAAGGCGTTCTGCGCGTCGACAACTCGCGACACCAGCACCGCGAGCGCGAGCCCGGCCGCGGCGCGGATGCTGCTCTGCAGGCGTACCGAATGCCGGTCGAAGTGACCGGATGCGACCCGTTGCGCAGCGCTTGCCGTACCCCGTCCCAGCAGCCGGCTCCACCACGACCGCGAGTCGGCGGCCGCGATCGCCGACACAGTTCCTGCCGCGAGAGTCACTGCGTAGCCGAGCTCGTGCGCGGCATAGAGCGGACGCTCGAACTCGCCCGCATTCGCTCCGCCGCCGGAGCGCGCAGCCGTTGCGCGCAACGCGTCGAGTGCCTCGGCGGCAATCGCCGCGCGCGCCTCGCCGAACGCCGCGATGCACGTGTCGAGGTCGGCGCACGCGGTCAACGCCGGGCCACGGCCGTCGTGGTCGAGCGTCTCGGCGCAAGCAAGCAGCAGCCGGGCAGCGGCGTCGCGCAGTCGGCGGCCCTGCTCGGTCCAGCCGTCCGGCGCGTCGGCGCACGCGTTGACGACGATCGTCGAGAGCCACTCGAGCTCGTCGACGAGCCTGATCAGCAGGCGTGCGCCGGTGCTCAGCGCGGCGGTGCGAGCGGCCGCCGATACGCGGAACGCGTCGCGTAGCTCGCGCGCAGAAGCACGCATTGCCACGAGCGGATCGCGGTCACCGGGCGCCGGTTGGTCGAGATGCAGCATCGTGGCCATTGCCCGGCACAGCGCCGCAGCGCGCTGGCGCAATACGTTCTGGTCGGCCGGCGGCCAGACGAACAGCGCGACCGGCACCGAGATCGCCAGCGCTATTCCCCAGCCGGCCAGCCGTTCAGGCACGTACGTCCGTCCGCCGGGCAGCATGACGGCGAGGATGAACGTCAGCAGCGCCGCCTGCGTCCCGCCGTTGATCACCGAACTCACCACCCCGGCGAAGAGCACGGCGAAGGCGACGACCGCCATCGCGACCACCGCCAGCCAGTCCGGTGTCGCGACCAGCGAGCCGACCACGATGAGGACGACCCCGGTGACGCCCAGTGCGGTGTAGGCGGCGAGCCGCGTCGCGCGTCCACCGGGGAACGCCGCGAACAACAGCAGCGCGAACGACCCGAACGCGGCGAACGTTGCGACCTGCGCGTCGCCGATCACCTGCGAGCCGATGGCGAAGTTCACCGGGACGATGACTGCCGCGCGCAGCGCGCGCTTGCTGGCCACCCAACCGGGATCGTGTGCAGCGACGTGGCGGGTCAGCCAGCCAGCCGCGTCAGTGGACGTGGCGTCGCCAGTCGGCGGGGACCCGGTCTTCGGGCCCGGGCACCGTCTGCTCGGCCGGATGATGCTGCGGGTCGGCCAGCTGCGGACCGTCGTAGTAGTCCTGCTGCTGGTAGTCCCAGTACCAGGTCTCGCCCGGCTCGAAGCTCTGCACGTAGCGATGCCCGCTCGCCGTCGCGTGTGCGCTCGCGTGTTGCATCGGGGACGAGTCGCAGCAGCCGATGTGGCCGCACTGCGCACAGCGTCGCAGATGCACCCACCAGCCGCCGGCGTCGTCGCACTCGACGCACCCCGTCCCGCTCGGGGTCACGGCCGGGTCGACACCAGGGATCGTCATGCTTCGTCCTCGATCGTGCGCAGGGGCAGGCGAACGGTGAACACGGTGTTGCCGGGCTCGGAGCGCACGCGCAGGTCGCCGTGATGTTTGTTGACGACGATGCGCCACGAGATGTCGAGGCCGAGGCCGGTTCCTTGACCGACCGGCTTCGTCGTGAAGAACGGCTCGAAGATCCGCGCGACGATCTCGTCGGGAATGCCCGGTCCGGTGTCGCCGATCTCGACCTGGATCGCGTCGTCGTTGTGCCGGCTGGTGCGGATCGTCAGCGTGCCCGCACCGTCCATCGCCTGGATGGCGTTGTCGATCAGGTTCGTCCAGACCTGGTTCAGCTCTGCGCCGTAGACCGGGATGTCGGGCAACGATCGGTCGTAGTCCTTGACGACCTTGATGTCGCCGATCTTGCGGCTGAGCATGATCAGCGTGCTGTCGATCAGCTCGTGCACGTCGAGCACCTGGAACGGCGCACGATCCATCTGCGAGTACTGCTTGGCTGCGTTGACCAGCGTCGAGATGCGCCCGGTCGAGTCCTCGATCTCGTTCATGAGCAGCTCGGTCTCGAGTGAGTAGTTCAGCCAGCGCACCGCACCGTCGAGCATCTCGCCATCGACGGTAGCGGCGAGCTGATCGAGCCAGCCGAGGTCGAGACCGGCCGCGACGAAGGTCGGAGCGAGGTCGTAGCCACGTTCGATGCCGTGGTCGGCGAACCAGTCGCTGAGCGCGTCCTCCATGTCGGACGCCTCGAGCGGGCTGAGCTCGGGCGCCTTGGCGACCATCTCGACAGCGCGTTCCTGCACCTGGATCAGCGTTTCGAGTTGGCTGCGGTCCCACGCGCCGCCGGCGATCATCTTCAGCTTCTGGCGCATGTGCGCGACGCGGTCGCGCAGCGAGGACGTGGCGCGGACGGCGGCCGCGGCCGGGTTGTTGAGCTCGTGCGTGAGACCCGCCGACAGCGAGCCGAGCGCGAGCAACCGCTCGCGCTGCGCGACGGCGTCGCGGTTCTTCTGCTGACCGAAGAACAGCCCTTCGAGCAGGTGCAGCGGCATCGGGAACCACTGCTTCATGAACTCGGTGAAGTCGGACGCGGCGAGCACGTACATACGCGTGCGGGTGAGCGCACGCGTCGAGCCGGGATAGGTCTGTTCGGTGCGCTCGCCCAGGTAGGCCTGCCATGCGCCGGTGTAGACCCCGCGCTGGTCGGTGCGGCCCACCTCGACGTCGTCGTTGCCGACGCGCCGGGTGAGCGCGATCGAGCCCTCGATCATGACGAAGAAGCACGTCGCCGGGTCACCTTCGCGGGCGATCCAGCCCGGTTCGAACCACTGCACGTGCCCTCGCTCGCACAGCCAGTCGAGCTGCTCGTCGCTCAGCTTCTCGAACAGGAACAGCGTGCGCAGTTCGTCGATGTCGCACGGGAGAATCTCGTCGCTCATTGGTTGGCTCCGCAAGCGTCGCTCATGACAGTCCTTCGATGTAGCGGTGGACGAGCATGACCGCCATTGCGCCCTCGCCGACCGCGGACGCGACCCGTTTGGCCGACTCGGAGCGCACATCGCCGGCAGCGAAGACTCCGGGCACGCTCGTCTCCAGGTGGAACGGCTGGCGGTCCAGATTCCATCCCGCGGGCAGCGCGCCGTCGACGACAAGATCGGGCCCCGCGATCACGAACCCGCGCTCGTCGCGCGCGACGGTCCCGTCCAGCCATTCGGTGCGCGGTGCCGCGCCGATGAACACGAACAGCCAACCCGCGTCAACGGTCTCGCGCTGACCGGTGTTCTTGTCCTGCAGCGTGATCTGGTCGAGTTGCTTGTGCCCGTGCACCTCGACGACCTCGCAGCACGTGCGCACGGTGATGTTGTCGATGGCATCGATCTGCTGGATGAGGTAGTACGACATCGACTGCGTCAGCGCCTCGCCGCGGACGAGGATCGTCACCGACTTCGCGCCGTGCTGCGCGAGGTAGACCGCGGCCTGGCCGGCCGAGTTCGCGCCGCCGACGATGTAGACGTCCTGCTGCTTGCAGTTGGCAGCCTCGGTGAGCGCCGAGCCGTAGAAGACGCCGCGTCCGGTGAGCCGGTCGCACCCCTCGGCCGCGAGCTGCCGGTACGAGACACCCGTGGCGAGGATGATCGTGTGCGCGTCGATCGACTCGCCGTCCGCGAAGCGCACCGTCCGTCCGGAGCCCTTGACCTCGAGTCCGACGACATCGCGGGTCGTGATCAGCTCGGCGCCGAACTTCTCGGCCTGCCGGCGGGCGCGGTCGGTCAATTGCGCACCCGACACCCCGTCCGGGAAACCGAGGTAGTTCTCGATCCGTGAGCTCTGTCCGGCCTGACCGCCGGTCGCGAGCCGCTCGACCATGACGGTCTTGAGGCCCTCGGACGCGCCGTACACCGCCGAGCCGAGCCCGGCCGGGCCGCCGCCGATGACGACGAGGTCGTAGAAGTCCTTCGACGGTGTTGTCGACAGTCCGACGTGCGTGGCCAGCTCGGTGTCGGACGGACTGGCCATCGCCTCGCCGTCCGGTGTCACGACCAGCGGGATCTGCCGCGCATCGAGCTCGGCCGCCTCGAGCAGCTGCTTCCCCTCGGCCGAGTCGGAGGTGTACCAGCGGTAGGGCACCTGGTTGCGGGCGAGGAACTCGCGCACCTGCGACGAGCGCGCCGACCAACGGTGCCCGACGACCTTCGTCTCTGGGACGGGACTGTGATCGGTCGTCGCCCACGCCTCGAGCTGGGCGTCGATGACCGGGTAGAGCTTCTCCTCGGGCGGATCCCACGGCTTGAGCAGGTAGTAGTCGAGGTCGATGACGTTGATCGCCTCGATCGCCGCGTCGGTATCGGCGTAGGCGGTGAGCAGCACCCGCCGCGCACCGGGATACAGGTCCATCGCCGCTTCGAGAAAGTCGAGCCCGCTCATGCCGGGCATCCGGTAGTCGGCGAGCAGCACCGCCACGGTGTCGCCGCGAAGCTTCATCTCGCGCAGCGCGTCGAGCGCCTGCTCGCCCGACTCGGCCCGGACGATGCGGTGCGTGTCGCCGTAGCGGCGGCGCAGGTCGCGGGCGACGGCGCGCGAAACGCCCGGGTCGTCGTCGACCGTGAGGATGGACGTCCGCGCGGCTGAAGTCACAGGCTGAGCCTAGGACCCACCACCAACCCTCAACCGCGATGATCTTGCAGTTTTCCGCGCCAGGGCGCGGAAAACTGCAAGATCATCGGGAGGTTAGGTGGCGACGAGGTCGTCGAAGATCAACAGCGTCTGGGTCGACTGGACCTCGGGCATGTCCTGCAGCCGGTTGAGGACGAGGTCGCGCAACGTGCCGATGTCGCGGGTGCGGACGAGCAGCACGATGTCGTACTCGCCGGACACGAGCGTCGCGTGCTCGACGTCGTCGATGGCGAGCAACCGCGAACTGAGCGCCTTCCACGACCGCTGCGCGACCTTGAGGTTCACGTACGCCGAGAGCGGACGCCCGTAGCGGCGCGCGTCGACGACTGCGCTGTATCCGGTGATCACGCCGTCGCGTTCGAGCCGCTCGACGCGGGCGTAGACGCCGGCGCGCGAGATGTGCAGCCGCTCGGCCAGCGCGCGCATCGAAAGCCGTCCGTCGGCGACGAGCGCGTCGACGATTCCGCGGTCGGTGTCGTCGAGCACGGCCATCTGTCCGTCGGAACCGCTTCCGCTGCCACCCTGCGTTGCCATAAGTACGGACGATAGACCGATGCCCATCCGATTGTCTGGCGATTGCGGCACTCGACATACAGATGGCCGGCAATGGGGCACTATTTGTCTACCGAAAGGAGACAGCGTTGTCTGTGCTCGATGAGCGCCTGGCGCCGCCCGACCTGCATCCGGCGGCGATGATCGACGCCGACGGCGCAACCGTCGACAGCAGTCCTCTGCCCCCGACCGAGACGCTGCGCGAGCTGTACCGGCGCATGGTCATCGGCCGCCGCTTCGACGCCCAGGCGACCGCGCTGACCAAGCAGGGCCGGCTGGCCGTCTACCCGTCTTCGCGCGGGCAGGAGGCGTGCGAGATCGGCGCTGTGCTCGCACTGCGCGAGCACGACTGGCTGTTCCCGACCTATCGCGACTCGGTCGCGATCGTGACGCGCGACGTCGACCCCGTCGAGGCGCTGTCGCTGCTGCGCGGCGACTGGCACTGCGGCTACGACCCGTACGCCTACCGCGTCGCGCCCCAATGCACCCCGCTCGCGACGAACACGCTGCATGGTGTCGGGCTTGCGCACGCGATGAAGACCAAGGGCGAGGACGCCGCGGTGCTCGTGCTGCTCGGCGACGGCGCGACGAGTGAGGGCGACACCCACGAAGCGCTGAACTTCGCGGCAGTGTGGCAGGCGCCGGTCGTGTTCCTGGTGCAGAACAACGGCTTTGCGATCAGCGTGCCGCTGGCCAAGCAGACCGCGGCGCCGTCGTTCGCGCACAAGGCGGTCGGTTACGGCATGCCGGGCAAGCTCATCGACGGCAACGACGCCGCGCAGGTCTACGCAACGGTCCGCGACGCTCTCGACGCGGCCCGCGCCGGTCGCGGTCCGACGCTCATCGAGGGCGTCACGTATCGCATCGAGGCGCACACCAACGCCGACGACGCGACTCGTTACCGCAACAACGACGAGGTGCAGCAGTGGCTCGCGCGCGATCCGCTGGCGCGGCTCGAGACGCACTTGCGCTCGTCCGGCGCGCTCGACGATGCGGCCGCGGCTGCGATCGCCGCGGAGGCCGAGTCGTTCGCCGACGGAGTGCGCACTCGCATGAACCAGGACGTGTCTCCGCAACCGGACGAGCTGTTCGAGCACGTCTACGCGACACCAACACCGGCGCTGGTGCGACAGCGTGCGCAGCTGCGGACGGAGCTCGGCTCATGACCGACGTACTCGACGCCCCGACCGCGGTCGAAACGGTGACCATGGCCGGCGCGCTCAACCGGGCACTCGCCGATTCGCTGGCCGCTGACCCGTCCGTACTGGTTTTCGGCGAGGACGTCGGCACCCTCGGTGGCGTATTCCGCGTCACCGACGGGCTCGCGAAGCGGTTCGGGGACGAGCGCGTTTTCGACACCCCGCTCGCCGAGGCCGGCATCGTCGGCACCGCGATCGGCATGGCGATGGGCGGGCTGCGTCCGGTCGTGGAAATGCAGTTCGACGCGTTCGCCTATCCGGCGTTCGAGCAGGTCACCAGCCATCTGGCAAAGCTGCACAACCGCACTCGCGGCGCGATCAAGCTGCCAATTGTCATCAGGATTCCTTACGGTGGCGGCATCGGCGGGGTCGAGCACCACTGCGATTCGTCCGAGGCGTACTACACGCACACGCCGGGGCTGCGGGTCGTCACGCCGGGCACTCCGTCCGACGCGTATCGCCTGCTACGACAGGCGATTGACTCGCCCGACCCGGTCGTCTTCCTCGAACCGAAGCGGCGGTACTGGTCGAAGTCGAGCGAGCCGCTCGGGCTCGACGGGCCGGCCTTCGACCGTGCAGCGGTACTGCGTGCGGGCACCGACGTCACCGTGATCACGTACGGCGGCCTCGTTGCGACCGCACTCGAGGCGGCGGACGCCGCCAAGGACGAGGGCTTCGACCTCGAGGTTGTCGACCTGCGCAGCCTCTCACCGTTCGACGACGAGACGGTGTGCGAGTCGGTACGCCGGACGGGCCGCGCGATCGTCGTGCACGAGGCGTCCGGCTTCGGCGGCTACGGCGCCGAGGTAGCGGCGCGCGTGACCGAGCAGTGCTTCCACCATCTCGAGGCGCCGATCCTGCGCGTGACCGGACTCGACATCCCGTACCCGCCGCCGATGCTCGAGGAGCACCACCTGCCCAGCGTCGACCGCATCCTCGACGCCGTCGAGCGGCTGCAATGGGAAGACCGGTGAGCTCCTTCAATCTTCCGGACCTGGGCGAAGGCCTGACCGAGGCAGAGATCGTCGCCTGGCACGTCGGTGTCGGCGATACGGTCAAGGTCGACCAGGTAGTGGTCGAGGTCGAGACGGCAAAGGCATCGGTCGAGGTGCCGATCCCCTATGCCGGCACGGTGTCAGCGCTGCACGGCAAGGTCGGCGAGACGGTCGCCGTCGGCGCTCCGCTGATCTCGGTCGGAGCTGGCGCCGAAAGCTCCGAGTACAGCGGCAATGTGCTGATCGGCTACGGCACGTCCGCCGCCCGCAGTCACCGGCGGCGTCGCGGCGGCGCGGTTGCGAGCGTCGAGGCCACGACTTCGCCTTCCGCCCCGAAGACCGATCGGATCGCGGTGGTCTCCCCGCTCGTGCGCAAACTTGCCCGGGAGGGACACCTCGACCTGACCACGATCGCAGGGACAGGCCCGAGCGGGCTGATCATGCGCCGCGACGTAGAGACCGCGTTGCAGGTGCCGCCGACCGTCGACCCGGACGTGCAGCGCATCCCGATCCAAGGCATCCGCAAGGCGATGGCCGACAAGCTGTCGACCTCGCGCCGCGAGATCCCCGAGGCGACGGTCTGGGTCGACGTCGACGCGACCGACCTGCTCGCTGCGCGCGCTGCGATCAACGCGCGCCGTCCCGAAGAGCCGGTGAGCGTGCTCGCGCTGCTGTCGCGCTTCGTCATCGCCGGCCTGCAGCGCTACCCCGAGTTGAACGGGCGGATCGAGGACGGCGAGCTGGTGTTGCCGCGCGCGGTCGGGCTCGGGTTCGCTGCTCAGACCGGACGCGGCCTCGTGGTGCCGGTCGTGCACGGCGCGCACGAGCTGTCGATGCGCCAGCTCGGCGGCGAACTCGCCCGGCTGACGAACCAGGCGCGCGACGCAAAGTTGACGCCGACTGAGACGAGCGGCGGGACGTTCACGGTGAACAACTACGGCGTGTTCGGCGTTGACGGATCGGCCGCGATCATCAACCACCCCGAGGTGGCGATCCTGGGCATCGGCCGGATCATCGATCGGCCCTGGGTCGTCGACGGCCAGCTTGCGGTGCGCAAGGTGACGGAGCTGACGCTGGCCTTCGACCACCGCGCGTGCGACGGCGGCACGGCCGGCGGATTCCTGCGGTTCGTCGCCGACTGCGTCGAGTCGCCGATCTCGCTGCTGGCCGACCTCTAGCGCGCGGCCGGCCGGCCGCGGAAGGTCGTCAGTTCCAGAGCTGGACGGTGAAGACGATCAGGCCCAGCCCGGTGGCGATCAGGGCGAGGCCGAGATCGTGGGCCGGCGTCCGGAACCAGTTCACGAGGTTCGTCATGATTCGAGCATACCCTAGTTTGTCTAGCGTCGCACTAGATAAATGCTCTCCCCTTATCGTGTGGACGTGCGCGTCAGCCTGCTCGGTCCGATGGAGGTCGCTGACGCCGACACGCGGATGACGCTGGGTGGCCCGAAGCAACGTTCAGTACTCGCGATGCTCGCCCTTTCGGCGAATCGCGTGGTCGCCAGCGAACGCCTGGTCGCCGGCGTTTGGGGTGACGACGCAGGCGAGAAGAACCTCGGCACTCTGCAGGTGTACATATCCACACTGCGACGCGCCCTGAAGGACGCGACCGGCCTGGTCATCGTGAGCCGCCGGCCGGGCTACCTGCTCGAGGTCGATCCTGATGTGGTCGACGTGCACCGCTTCGACGCTCTGGTGACACTCGGTCGCGGCCAACTCGCCGCAGACCGTCCGCAGGACGCGACCGACTCGTTGCACAAAGCGTTGGCACTGTGGCGCGGCCCAGCCCTCGCCGACCTGCGCGACGAACCGTTCGCCGAGCCGGAGGTCGTGCGCCTCGACCAGGCCTACCTCGCCGCTCTCGAAGAACGCGTGGAGTGCGATCTTGCCCTCGGCCTGCACCACCAGCTCGTCGGCGAGCTCCAGACACTCGTTGGAGCCAACCCGCTCCGTGAGCGCATGTGGGGCCAGCTGATGGTCGCGCTGTATCGCAGCGACCGGCAAGCCGATGCAATCGCCACGTACGCCCGCGCGCGAGCGATTCTCGCCGAGGAGCTCGGCATCGACCCGGGTCCCGCGCTGCGCGGACTGGAGCGCGCGGTGCTCGCCCAAGATCTCGACGTGGTTGCTCCGGCAGTTCGGGCAACGAGCGCACCGGTCGTCGTGCGCGTCCCTCGTCCGACCGGACGCCTCATCGGACGAGACGCGGAACTCGACGCGCTCGCCGAACGGCTCGCCGACCCGGACGAACGCCTCCTCACGCTCACCGGGCCTGGCGGCAGCGGCAAGACGCGCCTGGCCCTGGCGCTCGCCTACCGCTGCGCCGACCGGTTCCCCGGCGGCGTCTACTTCGTCGACCTCTCCCCGATCACCGACGCCGGGTTGATGCGGTCCGAGATCGCGAGCGAGATCGGCAGCGCCGACGACTCGATCGAGGCACTCGCCGAGTGCCTGCGTGATCGCGATGCGCTGATCGTGCTCGACAACGTCGAACAGCTGCTTGCAGCCTCCGGCGACATCGCGGCACTGCTCCGGACGACGTCGCGATTGCGCGTTGTGGCCACGAGCCGGATCCCACTGCGGATCGGCGGTGAGTCGGAGCACCTGGTGATCGGGCTGGCGGTGCCGGTAGCCGGTTGCGATCTGGCAAGTGTCGCGGCATCGCCTGCGGTGCAGCTGTTCGTCTCGCGCGCGAAGGCGATCCGCCGCGACTTCGTCCTGCGTGCGGACAATGCCGCGGACCTGACCGAGATCTGCCGGCGGCTCGACGGCCTACCACTGGCCATCGAGCTCGCCGCGGCGCGCCTGCGCCTGCTCTCGCCCAAGTCGGTGCGCGAACGGCTCGACGCGAGCCTGAGCCTGCTGACCAGCGGCCATCGGGACGCCCCCGAACGCCAACGCACCCTGCGCGCAACGATCCGCTGGAGCGTCGACCTGCTCGACGAACCTGAGCGCCGCACTCTCGCCCGGCTCGGGCTGTTCGCCGGCTCCTTCGACCTCGACTCAGCTCTGGCGGTGTGCGGCATCGAGACCGAGGCGGCACTCGAACAGCTCGTGAGCTGCAGTCTGGTGCGCAGCGATGACGACCGATTCCGGCTGCCGGACGCGGTGCGCCAGTTCGTCACCGAGGAACTCAGCGATCTCGCCGAGTCATCGGTCGAGGCGTTCATCGCGCACTTCGTCGGCAGGGCCGAAGCCGCCGGTGCGCAGGCCGACGGCCCGGGCGCGATCGAGGCCGCCGACGCCGTCGAGGCCGACCTGCACAACTTCTACGCGGCGATCCGGCTCGCCCTGGCGCAGGACGACGCGGTGTCGGCGACCCGGATCGCGGTGTCGCTTGCGCCGTCGTGGCCGATGCTCGGACGCATCGTCGAGGGCCGGTCGCACCTTGATGCGGTACTGGCGAGCGCACCGAACGGCACGCTGGGCGCGAGCGCGCGGGCCGCCGCCGGGCGGCTCGCCTATCAACACGGCGACGCGCTCGAGGCGCTTCGACTGTTCGACCTCGCCGACGCCGAGGCCGGCGTCCTCGATGAGACCGAAGCGGCCTTGACGCGCTCTCTTCGAGCCGCGATCGCGCTCGGACGCGGCGACGTGCAGGCCGGACGCAGGTCCGCTGAGCGGGAGCTCAAGTTGGCCGGCACTCAACGCTGGTACGCACCGCAGGTTGTAGCGCTTTCGGTGCTCGCGATCGCCGCGGCCATGGACGGCGACTTCGCGACGGAGCGCGCGATGTACGAGCGACGGCTCGAACTCGCGCGGCGGCACGGTGACCGCGTCCGCATCGCCGACACGCTGACGACCCTCGCCGAGATCGCGTTCGACGACGGCGACTACGTGAAGGCGACGAGTCTTGCCCGTCAGGCCATGACGTTGAGCGATCGCATCATTCGTCCTGAATCGCGTGACGCGTTGATCATGCTCGCGCGGATTGCCGTCGCCGAGCGCGCGCCCGAGCGCGCCCGGGGGCTCCTCGCCGAGGCGCTGACACGTGCCGTCGACATCGGGCAGCCGGCCGCGCTCGCACTCTGCATCCGCGTCCACGCCGCAGCACTGGTCGTATCGGGCGACCTCGTCCGCGCCGCCCGTCTGTTCGGGGCCGGAGCCGCGATGCAGCCGGCGTCCGTCCCGTTCAACCCGGCGACCGAACAGGACCTGGCAGCGCGGCGTGAAGAGTGCCGCGATCGACTCGGCGAGGCGCTGTTCGCACGCGAGTCCGAGGTCGGAGCCGGCCTGACTGCGACAGAGATCATCGCGCTTGCGGCTGATCCCGGCGAGCAGCGCCAGGTTGCGTCGTGACTAGATGACCACCCAGCGGCTGTACGGCAGCGTCCGCACCACGTAGTGCGCCACGCCGTTGGACAACGAACTGGACCCGTTCGTGTTGCGCAGGTCAATGCACGACTTCACCTGCCCTGGCCGCGGGGTCCCATCACTTCGGCAGGACCGGACCTGCCTGTACGCACCCGCGACGAAGCTGTACACCTTTGCGCCACGCCAGTTGGTGGTCTTGAGACGACCGTGCGTGGCACTGAGCAAGAAGCTGAAGGTGTATCGCATCGGGTGCCGCGCTGTCGCGCTGACACCGTTAGTTCCGACGGTGATCGACTGACCGATGGCATTCGGAAACGCCGCGGGCGGCGCCTTCTGCGCAATTCTGACCTGGCCCGCCCGCGAAGTCGTCGGCAGCGCCACCTTGGTCGTTTGGGCGTGCCCGGTGTTCGTGGTGTCCTGGCAGGGCGTGTTCGCCGGGCACCCACCGTTACCGTAGGTGCGGCCCGGGTCGACCGTCGCTGCCGGAACAGTCGACCCACCGATCACCAGAGTGCCGCTGTGGACGTGGATCGTACTGCCGCTCTTGGGGATGTACTGCAACCCGATGACGCTCGTTCCGGTTCCAGCGGTCTTGGCAAGCTCACCGTAATTGATGAGCCAGGGATGATGGGTTTTCGCAGGGTGGTTGCCCTCGTACAGGCCGAGATCGTTCGCGATGTCGATCTTGTTCTCGTTCTTGATCGACGTGCCCCAGTCGCCCGCAAGGTAGCCGGCGCCGGTCAGCGTGAGCGTGCCGTCGTTGACGATCGAGTAGCGGTCAGTGAAGTTGGTCGGGCCGGTGATGGTCAAGGTGCCGCCACGGTCAACCTGCAATGTTCCTGACGCAGCGCCCGTGCAGTTGTGGTACTCAGCGCACTTCCGGCTCGCCAGCGCAGGCGCGCCGCTCGAGTCCGACACCGTAACTGCGCCGCTGACTTGGAGCGTGCCGACTCCGCCGAGACTGCCCGAATCATCGGTGATGGTGCTGCCCGCCCGCACGATGGACGGCTGCGACGTGCCGTTGAGGAAGAGGAATCGTCCGTGCTCGACGATCACATGCGAGCCGTTGCCGACGTAGATGGCGGCCAGTCCGACCTCTTCGGCGAGCGGGCTGTTCACCAGGCTTACCGTGGCGCCGTTGTTGATGCACGCGTAATCCGTGGCGGCTGTGCTGTCGTACTGCCCGGGGACCGCACCCTCAGACCATCCGACGCCCTGATGATGGCTGTTCTGGTGCTGGTACCAGTGTCCGTTGCCCCCCGCCCAGTGGAACGTGTGGGGTCCGGTGAACGGACAGGCGGCGGCTTGGGCTGCGCTCGCCGGTGCGACGACTACGGCAGCGGCCACCAGGGCGACGGTGAGCGTGCGGGGGACGAGGTGATTGAGCATCGCACTTCCCTCCCGGAAGATATCGCGATGCTAGGCGAAATAGGCCGTGCCGTCGAGATCATCTGGAACAGGCGTTGCGGCTACGAGATGCAGCACTGGGCGGTGACGATGGCGGCGACGGCCAGTACGACGACGACGATGACGAGTGCGATCACGGCTGCGCCGATGACGTCGGCGCCGAGCTTGGTCTGGTTCGTGGTGTCCGACATGGTGCCCTCCTCGATGCTGTGGTTTCGATCGGGGCAAACCTCGGGCGCGGCGCTGAAAGCGAGCTTCAGCTCGACACCGCGCGTACTTAAGACAGTCTTTCAGGGCCGATCATTGGCGTGATTCGGACGAAGCGGCCAGACCGTCATCATTGCCGTAGGTGGTGCGGCGGGACGAACCCTCGTCGTATGCGGATTCGCGCATCCAACGCGTACCAGAGCGTGACCAGCAGGAATGCGACGGCGACAGCAAGTACAGCGATCCCGAGCCCGCGCGGGATCAGCGCACGGCCTACATCGAGATCGATCAACGCGAAGAGCAGGGCGACAAAGTCGGCCAGTGCCGAGATGCCGGCCGCAAAAGCGGCCTTCAGGATCGGCTGTATCCGAATCCGCTCACCAATCTGTACGCGCACCGGCGCCTCAGCGACGCCTTCATCAACCGCCAGATCGAAGGCCTGTCCGATCGCGACGACGCTCGACACGAGCAGCACTGGCGCAGCGGTACCGACGACGATCCAGAACTCCTTGTTGTCGGACATGAGTCCGAAGCGTGCCTGATGCCGGGCGATGCGTCCAACCGTGCGCCGGGCAGATCACGAGAGCGGTGCGCGGGCACTGGACGTCGCGATGTGGTGCACTCCGTCGGCCTTGCCGAACATGGCGCCGAAGGCGATGTGCTCGGTCTCCTCACACCGCAGTGAGAGCGTTCGCCGGTCGGTCGAGAGGTGCGCACTGATGTGGACGGCGCGGCGCGCGGGGTCGCGCGCGACGTAGGCCGACACGGCGCCGTCCACATCACCGAACTGCAGCGCGTGCTCGCCGCCGAGCTCACCGCCGCGGCCGAGATCGACACCGCTTGCCGCAGCCGCAGTGGCTGCGCCGTCGCACATGTCCTGCAGGTCGCGTTGCTGCACGAACGCGTCTCCGGCGGCGATCGATCCGGCGACCATGATCAGCGCGAGCAGGAAGAAGCCGAGGATCAACGGCAAGGTCGAGCCGGCATCGTCGCGCCTGGTCGTCATGACACGACTCGATAGTCGTCGACGTGCACGACGTACTCCCCGACCGTCGTGATGCCCTTGCCCGACAGGAATCGAGGAATGCCCGGGATCTCGACGGTGCGAATCACGCACACCGTGAACTCCGCACCGGCGGACAGCACCGGCGTCATCGTCGCCGTCCCCGTGCACGATGCGCCGGCGGGCACGTAGCGCACGTCGACGTCGTCGGAAAGACCCTGGTCGTGCAACGCGATCCGCACAGCCGCGCGCGCTCGCGGCAACGCCTCATCGACATGGTCGGCCGTTGCGAACGCACGTCCGGCCTCACGGGCGGCTTGCGACACCGCCAGTTCGCTGCGCTGCACCGTCGCGACCGACACGATCAGGTAGACCAACGGCACCATCACGATGACCGCGACGAAGATGAACTCGATGAGCGCCGACCCGCTGTCGTCCTCGCTCCGGTTCACGGAGTCGTCTCTTTCAACGCGGACGAGCGCAGATCGATGTGCAGCGGGATGTCGACGGGCGCGAGCAACGCCTTGACCGTCCCAGTGCACCGCACGGTCGTCACCGGCAGTTGCGTCTGCGCATCGACGCCGGGCGCGCTCGTGCAGGTGATGTCGGACGCGCCGAGGCCGTCCTTGATCAGTTGCTCGGCGCGCGCCGCCCCAGCGCCCGGCGGTACCCCGGCTGCTGCCGCGTAGCGCGCAGCGTCGGCAGCGCTGGCGGCGACGATGTTGCGCGCGTAGAAGTACACCGCGACCTGCAGGACACCGAACAACAGCAGGATCAGCAGCACCGAGATGAGAACGAACTCGACAACGGCCGCCCCGTCGTCGCGCTCCCGGGCCATCTACTTGCTGCCGGTGACCGAATCGATCGCGCTGGTGATCGCGCTCTTGATCTGCGGTTCGAACACGGCGAGGATCGCCACGACCAAGATCGCCGACATCACCGTGACCATCACCCAGCCGGGAACGTCACCCCGGTCGCGGTCGTCGCGCACCCGGTCCAGCAGCGCAGCGAACCACATCGTCAGAAACTGCATCACTTCCCCCTTGTCATCAATGAGCCAGTGACGTGAGCGTCAGCAGACCCGGATAGAGCGCGAACAGCACGGTGACCGGCAAGATCAAGAACACCACCGGCAGCATCATCGAAATTTCCTTGCGGCCGCCCGCTTCGAGCAACGCGCGCTTGCCGATCTCGCGTACGTCGACCGCTTGTGCGCGCAGCACGTCCGCGAGCGGCGTACCGCGCTCGAGACCGACGACGATGCCTTGGATGAAGCGGGCGAACGGCTCCAGAGTCGTCCGCTCGGCCACGCCGGTGAGGGCTGTCGTGAGTGGCACGCCGGTGCGCGATTGCGCGACGGCGATGTCGAGATCGCGAGCGATTTCTCCGCCGGTGAGCCGGCAGACGCGGCGCAACGCGTCCGGCGCTGCCTCACCGGCGACGACTGCCAGCGCGAGCAGGTCGGCGAAGACGGGGAACTCGGCGAGCATGACCGCCTCGCGGCGTTCGAGTTGTCGCGTGAGATACCAGTCGCGGCCGAGCACGCCGCCGACGAGCCCCGCCAGCGCGATCGCAGCGACCAGGACGGGATCGACGCCGCCACGTGCCCAGCCGCCAAGTCCGGCGACGAGCCCGCTGCCCAGCATTGCCGCGACGCCCCAGACAACCTGTTCGATGCGGAAGTCTTCGACCGTCAGACCGCTGCCGAGGCCGTTGAGCCGACGCCGAACCGAGGTCGCGCCGCCGACCGCCTTGTCGACGACGGCGACGAGTTCACCGAGCACCGGACCGAAGATGCGGCGAGCGACGACGAACGGTGTCGCGGTCGCTGACGGCTGCGCCAGCAGGCGCGACGGACGCGGCGTGTCACCGAGGTACGGCGCGACGCGGTCGACGAGCCGGATCGGCCGAAGCGGCGGAGCAGCACGCACCGCGATGATCACGCCCGCCGCGGCGAGCGCACCAAGGATCGAGCCGAGCAGCCAGAGCGTCACAGCGCCACCGCCGCTGACCACCGTGGCCCCGCGAAGCGCAGGTGAGCGTCTACTCCGGATGTCACTGGAGTACTCGCTGATCTTCAGGAAGCCTGCCGATCTGGAGCATGACGCGGTACGCGACAACGCAGACCACGGCGCCGATCGCGAGCAGCACCGTTCCGCCCGGCTGTGTCGTACGCCTGCAAGGTCTGCGACTGCGTGCCCAACAGCAGCAGGACGAGCCATGGCGCCGCAACCGCGAGCCTCGCTGCGTTCACGATCCAGCCTTGCCGCGTCTCCAGCTCTGACCGCGTGCGGGCGTCGGAGCGGAGCAGTTCGGACAGGGTGCGCAACACGGTCCCGAGGTCGCTGCCGCCGACCTCGCGCGCGACGCGAACCGTTTCGCAGATGCGATCACCGACGGGATCGGCGAGATCACCCTTCAGCCGGTCGAGACAGTCGCCGAACCGTCCGGTCGCGCGGTACGCGGTTCCGAACCGCGAAAATGCCGGCCGCAGTTCGGCCGGGCCACGCTCACCCAGGGCAGAAAGCCCTTCGGGCAAAGACATTCCGGCGCGGACGGCCGATGCAAGGTTGTCGACGGCTTCGGGCCACAGCTCACGCAACGCAAGCAGCCGGCGCCGGCGCATGCGGTGCAACACCACGATAGGCAGGAAGAAGGCGAACACGCCGAAGAACACTGCGACGACGACGGTAGACGTCAGCACCAGCACGGTCCCGGCCGCGAGCAGTGCGCACAGCACCTGCGCGCCGAGCAGCTGCGCCGGCCCGACGCCCTCGACTCCGGCTTGCCGCAACAGGTCGAGACGTGCGGCCGTCAACCGCGTCTCCTTGCGGCGAGGTGCGCGCGGGCCGCTGCGCCAGATGAGCAAGACGCCCAGCCCGAGCAGAAGCCCGATGAACGCACCCACGTCAGGCCTCCCGCAACCGGTGGCCGAGTGTCTCCAGCAGATCCACGCCGGCTGCCTCGTAACGCTCGGGATGCGGCGGGTATCCGTCGCCGCGTTCGAGGCGTCCGCGTCTGGTCGTGAACAGTTCGGTCGTCTCGATGACGTCACCCTCGACACGTCCGGTCACGCCGACGATCTCGCGCACCCGGCGCTGCCCGGCTACGTCGATCCCCAGATGCACGACGATGTCCACCGACGACGCAACGGTCGGCACGACGAACGACGCCGACACGTTCTCGCCGGCGAGCAGCGGCAGCGTGCACATCTTGATCAGCGCTTCTCGCGCCGAGTTCGCGTGCAACGTGCACATGCCCGGCAACCCGCTGTTCAACGCGACGAGCAGATCGAGGCACTCCTCCTGTCGCACCTCGCCGACGATCAGGCGCGACGGCCGCATCCGCAGCGCCTCTTTCACCAGTCGTCGCAAGGCAATCTCGCCGCTGCCCTCGAGATTGGGCTGGCGGGTCTGCATCCCGACCAC
Organism: uncultured Actinomycetota bacterium; assembly: GCA_963757455.1. Lineage (GTDB taxonomy): Bacteria > Actinomycetota > Actinomycetes > Mycobacteriales > Jatrophihabitantaceae > RYN-133. Next base: position 29,596 of record CAVWSE010000023.1, on the reverse strand, counting down.
GTCAGGCGCAGCGATCTGCAGCTCGAAGACCTCCTCGACCGTGACGATTCGCTCGCGGCCAGGGATCGCGCTGCACAACGCATTCAGCATCGTGGTCTTGCCGGACTGAGTTCCGCCTGCAACCAAGACGTTCAGGCCGGCGACGACGGAGGCTTCGAGAAAGCGCGCGGCCTGATCGGTGATCGAACCGACGCCGATGAGCTCGTCCAGCGAGTGGAAGCCGAGCACGAACTTTCGGATATTGACCGCCATGTGGCGACGGGTGACCGAAGGAATGACAACGTGCAGCCGCGACCCGTCGGGGAGGGTCGCGTCCACGAACGGCGTGCTGAGGTCGATCCGGCGCCCGCTCGTGCGCAACATCCGCTCGACCAGTTCGGCGACCTCGTCGTCGGTGAGGATCAGCGTCGTCAGCTCGCTGCGTCCGCGCCGGGCTACGAACACCCGTCCGGGCTCATTGATCCAGATCTCTTCGATGCCGGGGTCATCAAGAAGGGGCTGCAGCGGACCGAACCCCGCGATCGCGTCGTGGATCGCGCGAGCGACCCCGTTGCGGTCACTGATCGGCGGCAGTTGCGAGGTGGTGACCCGGTCGAGGTAGTCGCCGATCGCCTCGTCGATCAGCGTCGCGACCGCCCCCGGTTCGGCTGCGGGGTCGAGTGCGCGACGGCGCACCAGTTCGCGCACCTCACCCTCGAGGATCGCCCGCGCCGTCGGCATGGCGCCCCTCCCGTGTGTCCGTTTTGTCCTGTCTGCGGGGCAGCGTAAGCCCGACTCTTGGGTAACGCACAGTCGAATTTGCGAGCTTGTGGACGACTTTCACCGGAGGTTGCACCTCACGTCACACCAGCACGCACAGGCCACACATGCAGATGCGCACACGTACAGAACACCGCACCTGCGTTGTACAGTTCGATTCATGGACGTCGCCGTCACCGAGCTTCGCGCGCATCTCAGCGACTGGGTCGAGCACGCCCGGACCGAGGGCGCAGTGGTCATCACCGACCGCGGGGTCCCAGTGGCCCGACTGGTCGGCATCGACAGCGTCGACACGCTCGAACGCCTGGCCACCGACGGCGTGATCTCGCGCGCCACAACATCACGGCCGAAGGCGTCCGGCCGGTCGCGGCCGAAGCCGCGGCGGCCGGTGTCCGACCGGGTCGGCGAGCAGCGGCGCTGAGCAGTGCCGCTCGTCTATTTCGACGCCAGCGCCTTCGTCAAGCTGCTGACGGACGAGCCTGGCAGTGACCTCGCCGCCACGCTCTGGGACGAGTGCGATGCCGCATTGTCGAGTCGGCTCGCCTATCCCGAGGTCCGCTCCGCAGTTGCGGCGGCCGGGCGCAACCACGACCTGAGCGCCCGCGAGCTGGCCGGCGCCGAGAAGGACTGGAACGACTTCTGGGCTGCGACCCGTCCGGTCGAGCTCACCGCGGCCGTCGAGCAACACGCCGGCGAACTCACGCGTACTCACGCTCTGCGTGCAGCGGACGCCGTGCACCTGGCCAGCGCGCTGGCGATCGACGAACCCGACCTGATCGTTGCCGTCTGGGACAAGCGACTGCACGCCGCTGCGACCGCCGCCGGCTGCCGCGTCGCGCCCGCGACCTTGCGCTGACGTCAGAGCTGGCCGGGATAGAACCCGTGCCGCGCCAGCGCTCCGACGAGCGAGCGCTCCTCGTAGGCGAAGTGCGACAGCAGCGTCTCGGTCAGGGTGTCTACGGCGAGCTCGACATCGGTCAGGTCGTCAGGCGTGCTCGCCAGCCGGACGAGCGCGGCGTCGACACTGCCGATCACGTCGTGGATGACCTCGTGCTCGCGGTGCAGCTGGTCGAGCACGGGCACGAGGGCCGGCTCGGCGCGACGCAGATGCGGGAAGATCTGGCCGCTCTCCAGCTCGTGATGTTGCGTGAGCTGCAGGCAGTACTGCTGGCAGATCCCGCCGAAGGTCCAGTTGTTCGCGAGCAGCGCGATCCGCTGCAGCTCGCCACGCGCACCGCCGGCGGAGAGTTGCCCGGAGCGCACCTGGTCGAGCACATCGCGTACCTGGTCGAGCTCGCGGCGGTACATGTTGTGCACCTCGACCAAATGCTCGCCGACCCGGCGACCCAGCGGTGACACCGGCACATCGTCGGCGTCGGGCGCCTGCGGACGCGCTTCATCGGAGAGCGCTGGATCAACCATGTCCACCAGCATGCCAAGTAGCGGCGACCCGAAGTGCGTAACGTCGAGCGACGTGCCTACGTTCGCAGAACGCATCGACGCGATCACGCTCGAACAACTCCGCGCGCAACGAACAGTGAAGTGGACGGCGGCCCAACCCGACGGCATCGGCGCCTTCGTGGCCGAGATGGACTTCGGCATCGCTCCGGTCATCATCGAGGCGCTGGAACGACTCATCGGCGAGCAGAACTTCGGCTACCTCGCGCAACCGCTCGAGGACGACCTCGCCGACGCATGTGCGAACTGGCAGCGCGCTCACTACGGCTGGGACGTGCCGCCCGACTCGGTGCATCCGCTCGCTGATGTCGTGAAGGGGCTTGAGCTCGCGATGACCAACTTCTCGCGGCCCGGCGCTCCGGTCATCCTGCCGACGCCGGCGTACATGCCGTTCCTCATCGTGCCGCGCCTGTTCGGCCGCGACATCATCGAAGTGCCGATGCACAACGACGCCGGGCACTACACGTTCGACCTCGACGGCATCGACGCCGCGTATCGCGCCGGCGGAGACCTGCTTGTCTTGTGCAACCCGGACAACCCGCTCGGCCGGGTCTTCGACCGCACCGAACTCACCGCGATCACCGAGGTCGTCGACCACCATGGTGGACGCGTGTTCGCCGACGAGATCCACGCTCCGATCGTCTATCCCGGCGCGCAGCACGTCCCCTACGCGTCGACGTCCGAGACCGCGGCGCGGCACACGATCACCGCGACCTCGGCGTCCAAGGGCTGGAACCTCCCCGGCCTCAAATGCGCGCAGATCATCCTGAGCAACGACGCCGATCGCGATGCGTGGATCGAGATCGGGCACTGGGCCTCACACGGCGCGAGCAACCCCGGAGTCGTCGCGAACACCGTCGCCTACCGCGCAGGCGAACCATGGCTGGCCGAGGTGCTCGACTACCTCGACGGCAGCCGCCGGCTGCTCGCCGACCTGCTGCACGAACACCTGCCGCACGTGCGCTACCGCGCACCGGACGGCACGTATCTCGCGTGGCTCGACTTCGGTGAGTACGACCTGGCGCAGAGTCCCGGCGCGTTCGTCACGGAGCACGCGAAAGTCGTCGTCATCGACGGACCCGATTGCGGCGCGGGCGGCGCCGGCTTCCTGCGGCTGAACTTCGCCACGCCGCGCCCGGTGCTCACCGAGATCGTGCAGCGCATCGCCGCCGCAGTCCGCTAGCCGCACGAGTGGGGTGCTGGCACCCCTGCCGAGTCACATGGTTGCAGGCGGGTGATCGCCGGGTCAGCGGAGCAGGGTAGCTCGTGTCACAACGACGATCACGACCCGCTGAAGGAGGCCCGCCATGTTCCCGTCCTACCTGTCCACCCGCGCACCCGAGCACCTGACGATCCGCACCGCTGCGCTGCGCAACCCGCACCGCCACGTCGCCGGACGCCGGCCGCGGCGGATCCCTGCCTCGGTCACATCTGGGCTGCGCCGGCGTTGATCGCCTCGCGGATGCGGTGGTACGTGCCGCACCGGCAGATGTTGCGAATCTCGTCGATGTCGGCGTCAGTCAGCTTGCCGCCCTTCTCGCGAACCTTCGCAACGGCGGCCATGATCTGCCCCGGTTGGCAATAGCCGCACTGCGGCACGTCCCGCTCCAGCCACGCCTCCTGCATCGGATGCAGGTCCTTGTGCACCGTGCCCGGCAGGCCCTCGATGGTCGTCACATGATCGTCGGGCTTGATGTCCTTGACCTGCACCGAGCAGGGGTTGAATGCACGTCCGTTGATGTGGGACGTGCACGCCTTGCAAACATTCAGACCGCAGCCGTACTTCGGCCCGGTCACGCCGAGCAGATCGCGCAGCACCCACAACAGCCGAACGCTGTCCTCGGTGTCGACGCTGACTCGCTTGCCGTTGAGCATGAAAGTGTGCGTTGCCATGGTCGCTCCTAGCTCACGTAGTGGGTCAGGCCGTCGGTCGGGCTCTGCGGCGTCGACGGGACGGTAGGTATGACGTCGAAGAAGTTCGGCGCCACCGAGTGGTTGATCGGGAACTCGTGCGGCACCGTTCCTGTCGCCCGCGCATACGCGCACGCTGTCGCAGCCATCGAGGCCGCGACGCCGAACTCGCCCGCACCGCCGGGCTGATCACTCGTGTCCGGCATGACGATCACCTGCACGTCGCGCGGGACGTTCCACTCGCGCGTGTAGAAGTAGTTGTCCCAGCTGCCCTCGAGGAAGTACCCGTCGTGCAGGTGCAGGCTGGACGTGAGTGCTTGCGCGATCCCGTCCATGATCCCGCCCTGCATCTGGGCTTCGAGCCCGCGCGGGTTGAGCGTCTTGCCGACGTCGACGGCGAACACGACCTTGGTGACACGCGGTCCGGTGTAGGCCTTCTCGACCTTGCGGTGCACGGTGGACGGCCGCGTGTCGATCTCGACGAGGCAGGCGCACCAACCCTTGTACTCGTTGTGGACCGCGATCCCCTGCGCAGTTCCGGCGGGCATGCGCCGTCCCCAGTTTCCGACCTTGGCCACCTTGTCGAGCACGGCGAGCCCGCGAGCATTCTTGATGAACTCGCGCCGGAAGGCGTACGGGTTCTTGCCGCGCAGTTTCGCGAGCTGGTCAGTGATCAGCTCCTGGGCCGTGCACACGTCCGGCGAATAGATGTTGCGCATGCTTCCCGTCGGGAAGCCCATGTCGACCTCGTTGAGCAACTGGTCGGTCTGGCCGTAGTTGTAGGACACGTTCGAGGTCAGTTCGAAAATGCCCTGCGCCACCGTGAAGTTGCCCGCGGGCAGTCGGTCGGCGAACGCGCTGACCATCTCGCCGAGCCCGTGCGAGAAGTCGGTCGACACGCTCGTGTGCCGCTGCTCGTAGGTCAGCACGTTGCCCGCGAGATAGGTAGCGCGCACTCGTGAGGTCGCCATCGGGTGTGTGCGGCCCTGCCGGAAGTCGTCGGTGCGTGACCACATCAGCTTCACCGGCTTGCCGAACGCGTGCGATGCCTCGACGGCTTCGAGCGCGGCGTCGGAGAACAGGTGCCGCCCGAACGAGCCGCCGCCGGTCATCACGTGGACCGTCACCTGGTCCACCGTCATGCCGTACTTGTTCGCGAGGTCCGACTGCAACACGATCGGCACCTTCAGCGGCGACCACACCTCGATCCCGTCGGGACGGTAGTCGGCGACAGCGATCCCGGTCTCGAGCGGACTGTTGCTGCGGAAGTGGAAGACGAACTCACCCTCGACCGTCGTCGCCAAGGCGGGCACATCGGGTATCGGCAAGCGGCAGCTCGGCGGCCTTCAGTTCGGCACGCACCGAACGGTCCGACTTGCCGTCCTCGGTCCCCTTGTTCCACGTGACATGCAGCGCACGGATCGCATCGATGCACTGCCCGAACGTATGACCGCGCACCGCGACACCGGTCGAGATCATGGCGACGTCGGTGATGCCCGGCATCGCGCGAACCTGCGCCAGGTTCGACACCGACTTCGGCGTTCCCTTGATCGTCGGCGGACGCGCCACCATCGTGGGCAGCGCGTTCGGGATCTGCAGATCGCCGGTGAAGCGCTTGCGTCCGGTCACCGCCTCGAGCGCGTCGATCCGGTTGTGTGGCCGGCCGAGGACGCTGAACTGACTGGCCGACTTCAGCGTTACCTGCAGGCGGGTGGCCGTCGACACGGCAGCCGCCTCGGCGAGCAAGCCGTACCCGACGCGTCGCGTACCGGGGCCGTACACCGTGCCGCGGCGCGTACTCAGTTGATCGACGCTGACACCCCACTGCTTCGCCGCAGCCTGCACCAGTTGCAGCCGTGCCAGCGCCGCAGCGACACGGATCGCCTCGTAGGTCGATCGGGTGGTGTTCGAACCGCCGGTCAGTTGGTTGTAGACGAGTTCGGGACGGGCGTTGGCAAGCGTGACGTCGACCTTGTCGACCGCGATGTCGAGTTCTTCGGCGATGATCATCGCCGTCGACGTGGTGATCCCCTGGCCGACCTCCGCGCGCGGCAGCGCAAATGACGCGGTGCCGTTCTTGTGGACGACGACGGTGATCAAGTGCGAGGTCGGCGCCGCCGCATCGTCTTGCAGGTCACCGAGGTCGTAACCGTCGGAGAACTCCGGCGGTGACGGTATGACGGCTCCGGCCGGGTCGGCGCCGAGCACCGTGCTTGCCACCGGTGCAGCCACCATCAGCGTCGGTCCGGCGAGGGCCCAGCCCAGAAAGGTGCGACGCCCGACCTCGGGAGCGCGATGAGGTGTCTCTGCACGGGTCACTGGCATGCCTCCAGGTGCACTCAAATGTCGGGATTGTCGTCATTGACATTTGATGCGTACCTGTAAACACGCCGACGCGCAACTTGGAGTTGACGCCCGGCCGATCAAGTGTGGAGCGATGTCGACCGGTCGGCGCTGATCGAACGGGCCGAGATCAGGCGCCCAGGTCGGCCTGCAGGCGGAATCGCTCGTCGGCGGACATGCCGCCCCACACGCCGTACGGCTCATGGCTGGCCAGCGCAGATTTGAGGCACTCTTCGACGACCGGGCAGCGAGCGCACACGGCTTTCGCCTTCATCTCACGACGTCGCACGGACGCGCCGCGCTCGTTGTCGGCTTGATAGAACAGCGAGGTGTCGAGGCCGGCGCAGGCGGCATCCAGCTGCCACTCCCAGGCGAAGATCCGCCTGGAGGTGAAGTCGAATGGGGAAGTTCTCATGATCCCTCTCGAACGCTGCATTTGTGGGTTGACGTCGAATGGCACGGCAGTGCTCGTACCTGTCTGCCCCCGCAGCGCTAGGAGAGGATTCGCACCGATCTGATACCGGTAGATACCGGGCACAGACCCAAGCGATGATCCCTTCCACGACAGATAATATCCGTGTTAGTTTTGCCGGTCAATACCGACTCACAGGGAAGATCGGCGGGAAATTCCGCCGCATAAGCGCTCAGTCCGATCTCAGTCGATTTGGACGACTACGGACCCCAAAACGTCGAATTCTGCGCGGAACTCATCGCCCGACTGCATCGGCACGGCGGCATGCAGCGCGCCGGTCATCACGAGGTGACCCGGCTCGAGTGCGATGCCGTTCTCGCCGAGGACGTTCGCCAGCCACGCCACCACGGCCAACGGGTCGCCGAGAGCGGCCGCGCCGCTCCCGCGGTCGATGACCTCGCCGTTGCGCGAGAGCGTCATCGCGATCTCGCGCGGGTCGAGGCCGTCCAGCGCGACCAGGTCGGACGAGATCGCGACGGCGCCGTTGCTGGCGAGATCCGCGACCGTGTCGGCGAGCTTGATGCGCCAGTCGACGAAGCGCGAGTCGACGATCTCCATCGACGCCCCGATCGAATCGACGGCGGCCCGGGCTGTCTCGACGGTCACGCCGGGCCCGGCCAACCGCTCGCGCATCACGAACACGATCTCGGCCTCGATCTTCGGAGCGATGAAGCCGTCCAGCGATACGACCTCGCCGTTGCGGTAGACGGTCGACGACAGCACCGGCCCGTAATCGGGGCTGTCGACGCCGATCATCTTCTGCATCGGCTCGGACGTCAGCCCGACCTTGTAACCGACGATCGAGTCGCCGGCGTCCAGGATCATTCGCGTGAGGGCGGCCTGCACCGCGTAGCCGTCGGCCATGCCCAGCGTCGGGTCGGCATCGGTGAACGGGTCGATCGGACGCCGATCGCGGCGCGCCTCGAACAGCGCCCGGGCCTTGCCTTCGACATCGGTGATGGGCATCGCCGCTCCTCTTGTTGCGCCGCCTACGGCCCGCACGGTAAAAAGTGAAACACGTTCTACTTTGCCATGGGAGGCAAGGATGACCCTGGCCGCCATCATCGGTCCCGGCAACATCGGGACCGATCTTCTCGCGAAGCTGCGGCGCAGCGACACGATCGAGGTCCACTACGTGGTCGGCGTCGTCGAGTCCGACGGGCTGCGCCGGGCCCGCGAGCTCGGCATCGCCGCATCGGCCGACGGTCTGGACTGGCTGCTGAAGCAGGATCCGCTACCTGAGCTCGTCTTCGACGCGACCTCGGCGAAGGCGCACCGAGCGGCCGCGCCGCGGCTGGCCGAGGCGGGGATCATCGCCGTCGATCTCACGCCCGCTGCCGTCGGCCCGCTGGTGTGCCCGCCGGTCAACTTCGGCGAACACGTCGCCGCACCGAACGTCAACATGATCAGCTGCGGGGCCCAGGCCACCGTCCCGATCGTCCATGCGGTGTCCTCCGTCGTCGCCGTTCCCTATGCCGAGATCGTCGCGTCGGTCGCGTCCAAGTCGGCCGGGCCCGGCACCCGCGCCAACATCGACGAGTTCACCCACACCACCTCGCGCGCCGTGCGCGAGCTCGGCGGCGCGACGCGCGGCAAGGCGATCATCGTGCTCAACCCGGTCGAGCCGCCGATGATCATGCGCGACACGGTCTTCTGCGCCATCCCGGCCGACGCCGACCACGATGCGATCACGGCGTCGATCGACCGCCGCGTCGCCGAGGTGCAGCACTACGTGCCCGGCTACACGCTGCGGGCCGAGCCGCAGTACGACGACCCACGCGAGGCGTGGGACGGGCACGGCCGGGTCGTCGTGTTCCTCGAGGTGCGTGGTGCCGGCGACTACCTGCCCGAGTACGCCGGCAACCTCGACATCATGACCGCTGCCGCGGCTCGCGTCGGTGAGTTGGTCGCGTCCTCGAAGGCGGTCGCCTGATGACCGGCACCGAGCGGCCCGTCCGAATCACCGACACCACGCTGCGCGACGGGTCGCACGCGATGAGCCACCAGTTCACCGAGGAGCAGGTGCGCGCCACCGTCCACGCCCTGGACGGTGCAGGCGTCGAAGTGATCGAGTGCAGCCACGGCGACGGCATCGGCGGCTCCTCGTTCAACTACGGCTTCTCACGCACCGACGAGATGACCCTGATCCGCGCGGCGGCCGAGGAGGCGACGCAGGCGAAGATCGCGATCCTGCTCGTACCGGGCATCGGCACGATGGACGACCTGCGCAACGCGCGGGAGGCCGGCGCGTCGGTCGCGCGCATTGCGACGCACTGCACCGAGGCGGACGTGTCGGTGCAGCACTTCGGCCTGGCCCGCTCGCTCGGCATGGAGACCGTCGGGTTCTTGATGATGAGCCACCGCACGACTCCGGCCGAGCTCGCGCGGCAGGCGCGGTTCATGGTCGACGCCGGCGCCGAGTGCGTCTACGCCGTCGACTCGGCCGGCGCGCTCGTGATGGACGAGGCGAAGTCACGCGTCGAAGCCATGCACGCCGAGATCGGTGCCGAGGCGCAGATCGGCTTCCACGGCCACCAGAACCTCTCGCTCGGCGTCGCCAACTCCGTCCTCGCGTTCCAGACCGGCGCGCGGCAGATCGACGGATCGCTGTGCGCGCTCGGCGCAGGCGCCGGCAACTCCCCCACCGAGGTGCTTGCGGCGACCTTCGACCATCTCGGGATCAAGACCGGCGTCGACGTCGGTGGCGTGCTCGATGCCGCCGAGGAGGTCGTGCGGCCGTACCTGCCGCGCTGGCCGAAGGCCGACCGCACCGCGATCGTGCAGGGCTGGGCCGGCGTGTACTCGTCCTTCCTGCTGCACGCCGAGCACGCGGCCGAGCGGTACGGCGTCGCGGCGCACGAGATCTTGCAGCGCGCGGGCGAGGCGGGCTACGTCGGCGGGCAGGAGGACATGCTCATCGACATCGCGCTGCAACTGGCCCAGGAACGCGACCTGGCGGCGACCGGCGCACGCTGATCGGGCACCCTGGAGCAATGACCGACGCGGAGCCGCCAACGGGGCCACTGGGCAAGATGTGGAAACGCGCCAAGGAGGGCGCACCCCGGCAGAAGGCGATCGCGACGACGGTCCACGCCGTGCGGCGCACCAAGCCGCGCTCGGCGGCGAAGGCGCGCGAGGCGCTGATCGCCGAGGCTGCCAAGCACGGCGTCGACGATCTGTCCGACAAGGAACTCGCGACGATGACCGACGCGGTGACGATGAGCGTGCGCGAAGCGGCCGGCGGCGCGGTGAGCAAGGGCAAGTCCGGCGCGAAGTCGCTCTGGACGGCGTTGCAGACCAGTAAGCCTGCCTGGCTGGAGCTGCCGGACAACGTCGCGGCCTTGAACCTGCGCAACGACCAGAGCCCGGTCGACGTCGAGATCGTGATCGAGGTACCGAGCGTGGTCGAGCGTCTGGATGCCGACCTCGTTGCCGATGCGGACGGCGTTCGGACGTTCAACGTGTGGCTGGCGATCGACCCGACCACGACGGTGACGGCGGTGTGCGTCGGCAACGAGCGGCTCGGACGGGTGCCGCAGACGCACGCGCCGGCGATCCGCGAGGAGCTGCACCGGCGCCGGTTCTGGGTGCCGGCGAAGCTGGTCGAGGGAACGGTCACCGTTCGCTTGCCCGACCACGCCTGAGCGACGCCTGCCGAGCGAACCAGGGACGTAGCTACTCGCCGAAGGCCGTCCCGGCGATCTTGCGGCCGGCACCGGCCTGCGCCCAGAACCCGTAGGTGCCGCCCTCGAGCAGTTCGCGGCCGGCTTCGGCCAACGCGCCGAACGCGGCGAAGGCGAACGCGCCGCCGACCGAGATGCGCGCGACTCCGAGCTGGGCGAGCTCGGCGACCGGCGGTGCGGACGGCAGCGCCAGCACGTTGACGGGCCGGCCGACCTCCCCGATGAGCGTGCGCAGTTCGGACGCGTCGATGACACCGGGGGCGTAGACCACGTCGGCACCGGCGGCGGCGAAGCTCTGTAGTCGGGCGATCGTGTCGGCAAGGTCGACGCGCTCGTGCAGGTAGTTCTCGGCCCGCGCGGTGATCACGATCCGGCCGGCCGCCGCCTCGACCGCGGCCGCGATGCGCTCGGCGGCGAGCGCGGCGTCGTAGATCGCGGTGCCGCTCCAGTCTTCGACGCTGCACCCGGCCAGCCCCGCGTCGACTGCGGCGCGCACCGTCGCCGCCACATCGGTCGGGTCGTCGGCGAAGCCGTTCTCGAGGTCGGCCGACACCGGCACGTCGACCGCCGCCGCGATCTGTGCGCCGTGGGTAACGGCCTCGTCGCGCGTCACCGTGCCGTCGAGGCGGCCGAGCGTCGCCGCGAAGCCGCTGCTGGTGGTGGCCAGTGCGCGGAACCCGAGCGATACGAGCACGCGCGCGGACCCGACGTCCCACGGGTTCGGGATCAGCAACGGGTCACCCGGGACGTGCAGGGCGCGGAACTGATCGGCAAGCTCGGCGGTCATGGCGCCAAGCTAGCCATTGACACCGACACCGGCCAGCGTATACAACAATATCGTTGATAAACAGATTGGTTGACTATGCCGGATCAGGACGAGCGACTCGACCGGGCGTTCGGTGCCCTGGCCGATCCGGTGCGGCGGGCGTTGATCGCCCGGCTGTCACGCGGGCCGGCGACGGTGAACGAGCTCGCCGAGCCGTTCGGGATCACCTTGCAGGCGATCTCGCGGCACGTGCAGGTGCTGGAGGCGGCCGGGCTGATCACCCGCAGTCGCAACGGCCAGCAGCGTCCGTGCCACCTCGACGCCGCCGCACTCGAACAGTTGACCAGCTGGATCGACACCTACCGACTGCGCGCCGAAGCGTCCTTCCGACGCCTCGACGCGCTGCTCGAATCCGACACCGGAACCGCAACGAAGGAGACCCGATGAACGCCACACGGCACCCCACCACCATCACCGCCACGCCCGGCACGCCGTTCCTCGAGATGGTCCGCGAGTTCGACGCGCCGCCTGACCGCGTCTGGCACGCGGCGACCGATCCCGATCTCGTCGTGCGTTGGCTCGGTCCGTACCGCAACGAGATGCGTCTCGAGACCTGGGACGTGCGACCGGGCGGCAGTTACCACTACGTCCACATCACCCCGGACGGCCGCGAGGAGCACTTCCACGGCGTGTATCACCAGGTGGTCGAGAACGAACTGGCCATCCAGACCTTCGAGTGGGCGGGTGCGCCGAACCAGGTGGCCATCGACTCGGTTACCTACGAAGACCTCGGTGGCCGCACACGCATGACCACGCGCTCCGTGTTCCCCAGCATCGAGGCACTCGAGATGGCGATGCAGGGCGGGATGGAAGGGGGCATGCGCGAGTCGATGGAGCGTCTCGACGCGCTCGTCAACGACTGAGCGTCACGACGGCGTGGGCCCGGTGCTGATCGACAGGCCGGCGGCCTGCCACGCCTTCGTCCCGCCGTCGATCGTGAACGCGGTGCGCCCCGCGGCGTCGAGCAGATCGGCCGCGCGGCCACCGCGTCCGCCCATCGAGCAGGTGGTGATCACCGGGCCGTCGCGCAGCCCGTCCAGGCCCTTCGGCAGCAGGTCGATCGGGATGTTCACCGCGCCGGTGATGTGGCCGGCGGCGTACTCGTCCGGGCGCCGGACGTCGACGATCGGATCACCGGCCAGTTGCATCTCGCGCGCAATGATCGGGTCGATGCGTTCGGCAGCCATGCCGGGCAACCTAACCGGTGGCCGCGGTCTCGGTCCGCTCAGCGACACCGCACGGTCGCATCGGCGGCGCGCCGGGCTCGCAATGGGTCCCCGGCAGCGGTGCCTTCTCGCCGCGATCGAGCACGCCGTCGTCGATGACCAGCCACGACAGCAGCCCGCCGAGCGCGCACAGGACGGCTGCGATCAACACCGCGTGGTGGAAGCCGGTGACCAGTCGGGTCGGATCGGCATAGGCAGCCGAGTCGATGCCGGCCACGCCGGGCAGCACCGCAACGGCGAGCAGGCCCGCGGTGCGTGCAACGTCGTTGTTCACTGCTGATGCGACGCCGACCTGATGGGCGGGCGCCGCAGCCAACACCGTGGCCGTCAGCGGCGCGACGGTCAGTGACAACCCGAGCGCGAAAACGATCACCGCCGGCAGCACGTCGACGGCATAACTGGATGAGGCGTCGATGCGCACGAACAACGCCATCCCGCACGCCGCCACGATCGGCCCGATCGTCATCGGCCGGCGCGGACCGATGCGCTGCGCGAGCCGGCCCATCCGCGCCGACAGCAGCAGCATCACGACCGTCACCGGCAGCAGCGCGCTGCCGGCCTGCACCGGCGAGAAGCCCGCGACCCGCTGCAGCGCGAGCGGCAGCAGGAACAGCGCACCGGCGAGTGCCGCGTAGACGACGAGGGTGACGATGTTCGCGCCGGTGAACTGCCGGCTGCGGTACAGACTCAACGGCATCATCGGCACGCGCACGCGCGCCTCGTTGACCACGAAGCCGACCAGGACGGCGATGCCGCCGAGCAGCGCGATGATCATCGCCGGCGTCCAGCCCTGGCCGGGTCCCTCGGTGAGCGCGTAGATCACCAGCGCCAGGCCGAGCGCCGCACTCGCCGCACCGACGACGTCGAGCTTGCCGCTGGCCTCCGCGTCCCGCGTTTCCGGCACGTGCCGCGCCGCGACCACCACGACCGCGACCGCCAGCGGAAGGTTGATCAGGAACGCGAGCCGCCAACCCCACGGCGCGACCCCGACCAGAACGCCCCCGAGCACCGGGCCGATGGCCGAGGCCACGCCACCAAGGCCGGACCACGCTCCGACGGCCTCGGCACGATCGTCCGGACGGAAGACAGCCTCGAGGATCGCGAGCGATCCAGGGGTGAGCAGCGCGGCCCCGATGCCCTGCAGGGCACGCGTCGCGATGAGGATGTCGGCGCTCGGCGCGAGCGCGCATCCAGCGGAGGCGAGGGCGAACCAGATGGTCCCGATGACGAAGATGCGTCGCCGGCCCAGGCGATCGCCAAGGCTGCCGCCGAGCAACAGGAGTCCGGCAAGGGTGAGCGTGTACGCGTTGACCGTCCACTGCAGGCTGGTCAGGCCGGCGCCGAGGTCTGACCCGATACGGGGCAGGGCAACGTTGACGACGGTGCCGTCGAGTTGAGCCATGCCGCTGCCGAGCACGGTGGCAAGCAAGACCCACCGTCCCTGGGTCGACTTGAACACGACGCCGCGATCCAGGGACGGTTGCACGGGTCCACGGTAGTTTCGAAGGTCAAACCGTCGAAAGGCCCGTCGATGGCAACGCCGGACATCTCTGTGCACGACAACCCCGAACGATCGCGCTACGAGGTGTTCGTCGACGGCGACCTCGCCGGATACAGCGCGTACCGCGACGTCGGCGGCAAGCGCGTGTTCACCCACACCACGATCGATCCCGACTACGAGGGACACGGCGTCGGTAGCGCCCTCGCCCGCGGGGCTCTCGATGACGTTCGGACACGCGGGCTTCCGATCATCCCGCGCTGCCCGTTCATCGCCGGCTACATCGACCGGCATCCCGACTACGCGGACCTGGTAGCGAAATAGCCAGACCGTTCCGGACGCCGAGGACCGCCGGGCCTCTGGCCTGCCCCCCGCGAAGCCAGCGGCCCGGCGGCCGTCTCGGTGCGCGAGCATGTCGCGCGCGTGCAGTGGCCCGACGGCCTGCTGCTAACCGGAGATGAACGCCTTCGCGGCAACCATCTCGATGGTGCGGATCAACGGTGCAGCCGCGAGCACCTCGTCAGCGGTCGCCTCGAAGGCGGCGAGCTGCGCCGCTTTGCCGGGCTTGGCTTCGACCATCGCGAGCAGACCGATCTTGACCGGCATGCAACCTCCGCGGGGGGAACGACGAGATCGTGGTCGAAAGAGTACGGTCCCCGGGCCGGTTCTGACCATTGTGGCGAGAATTGCCCGGCGGTATCGACTGATTCTCGACTATTTCCGCGAACAACCGGTGAACGCGGACAATCTGCGCCGACCGTCGGTCGGTAGGTTCAGATCATGGCCGACTCGTGCGACGTCGTTGTAGTCGGTGCCGGCTTGACCGGTCTGGTCGCGGCGCGGGTGCTGTGCGGCGCCGGACTGGAGGTCGTCCTGCTCGAGGCCGCCGAGCAACCGGGCGGACGGGTGCGCACCGACCGCGTCGACGGGCTGCTGCTCGATCGCGGTTTCCAGCTGCTGAACCCGAGCTACCCACACGCAGGTCGCACCCTTGACCTGCGCGCCCTACGGCTGCGCTCGTTCGGCGCGGGTGCCGTGGTCGCGCACGGCGCTCGACGCTATCCGCTCGTCGATCCGCGCCGCTCGCCCCGCGGTGCCCTGAGCGCACTGCAGCTGCCGGTCGGGACGGTGCGCGAGAAGATCGCGTTCGCCCGCTGGGCGATCGAGGTCGGCTTCGGTCCGGCGGCGCGCATCAAGGACGGCGCCGACACCACCCTGGCCGAGGCATTGCAACGGCGCGGCCTGCACGGCGCGTTCACCGATGGCGTCGTGCGCACCTTCCTCGCCGGCGTGCTCGGCGAGGACGAGCTGCGCACATCGCGGCGGCTGGTCGATCTGCTCGTCCGGTCGTTCGTCCGCGGCACGCCGGCGTTGCCGGAGGACGGCATGCAGGCACTGCCTGACCAGCTGGCCCGGCTGTTGCCGCCTGGCGTCCTGCGGACGTCCGCTCCGGTCACGTCCGTTGCTCCTGGGCGGGTCGACAGCGCGGCGGGGCGGTTCGACGCGCGTGCCGTGGTCGTCGCCACCGACGCGCGCGCGGCCGCGCAGTTGTTGGGCGATCCCGAGCCGTCGATGCGATCGCTGACGACCTTCTATCACCTCGCTGCAGGCTCCCCCGCCGCCCGGCCGATGTTGCACCTCGACGCTGATCGCCGCGGACCGGTCGTCAACACGGCGGTCGTCAGCGATGTCGCGCCGACCTACTCGACGCGCGGTGCACTCGTCTCGTCCACCGTGCTCGGCGCGGACGGATCACCGCAGGCCGAGCATGAGGCACGCCGCCATGCCGGCGTCATCTACGGCGTCGACCCGCGCACGTGGCAGCACGTGGCCACTTACCCGATCGCCGACGCGTTGCCCGAGACGCCGCCCGGCACCGGCCTGCGCCGACCCGTCGAGCGCGGCGACGGCCTCTACGTCGCCGGCGACCACCGTGACACGGCATCGATCCAGGGAGCGCTCGTGTCTGGACGGCGCGTTGCCGCGGCCGTGCGTAGCGACCTCAGCCGGTCGTAGCAGCGACGCGCGGCGCCTCGTCCGGGACGACCTCGGAATGCACGTAGCGGGCGCCGCGGAACATCGAGGCGGCCGCACCGATCACGGACATTGCGACCGCAGCACCGAACACGATCACCAGGCCGTGATGAAACGGCTGCGAGATCAGGTGCGGGAAGAACTCGCGTCCGGTCAGCGTCGTGCGGTCACCCGCCGGCAGGTTGCTCAACGCGGTGTTGCCGACCAGCGTCTGCACGGGGTTGTAGCCGAGGAACGCCGCGAACAGGCTGCCGACCGGCGGCGCGTTCGCCACGGTGTGCGCGATCGCCGGCGCGACATGGTGCGCCGTCAGCCCGCGGAACAGCGTCGTCGGCAGGGTCGCCGCCAGGCCCGCGATCATCAGTGAGAAGAAGATCCCGATCGACAGTGACGAACCGGCGTTGAAGAACGTGCCGCGCATGCCGGAGGCCGCCCCGCGCTGTCGGGACGGGACGCTGTTCATGATCGCCGTCGTGTTCGGCGCCGAGAACAGGCCTGAACCGACACCGTTGAGCACGAGCAGTCCGGCGAAGGCCCAGTAGCTGAAGTCGACCGGCAGCAACATCAACCCGACGAAGCTGGCGGCGACCATCAGCAGGCCGCCGGTGGCGAACGTCCGCGCACCGAATCGGTCGGACAGCGCTCCCGACACCGGTCCGGCGACGAGGAACGCGATCGTCAGCGGCAGCAGGTAGATGCCCGCCCAGAGCGGAGTCTGCTCGAAGTCGTAACCGTGCAGCGGCAGCCAGATCCCCTGCAGCCAGATGATGAGCATGAACTGCAGGCCGCCGCGCGCGATCGACGCAAGCAGGCCCGCGAGGTTTCCGGCCCAGAACGCGCGGATGCGGAACAGCGACATCGCGAACATCGGCTCGGCGACCTTGGTCTCGACGATGCCGAACGCGACGAGCAGCAGCGCACCGCCGATCAGCCCCGTCAGCACCCACGGGTTCGTCCAGCCCATGGTGTGCCCGCCGTAGGGCTGGATTCCGTACGTGATCGCTGCGAGCACCGCAGTCAGCCCGATCGCGAACAGCAGGTTCCCCCACCAGTCGATGCGGGCGCTGTGTCGTTCGCTCAGCTCGCGCAGGCTCAGGTACGACCAGATCGTTCCGGCGATGCCGATCGGCACCGATACGAAGAACACCGCGCGCCAATCCCATTCGGCGAGCAAGCCGCCGAGGATCAACCCGATGAACGACCCGGCGATCGCGGCGACCTGGTTGATGCCCAGCGCCATACCGCGCCGCTCGACCGGGAACGCGTCGGTCAGGATCGCCGTCGAGTTCGCGAACAGCATGGCCGCACCGACCCCCTGCACCAGCCGCCACACGATCAGCCACAGCGCGCCGCCGCCGCCGTGCAGCGGGTCGAGTGCAAGTGCGATCGAGCCGACCGTGAACACGACGAAGCCCGCGTTGTAGATGCGGACGCGGCCGAACATGTCGCCGAGCCGGCCGAGGGTGACCACCAGGACCGCGGTGATCACGAGGAAGCCCATCAGCGTCCAGAGCAGGTAGCCGACGTTGCCCGGAGACAGCGGGTCGAGCTGGATGCCGCGGAAGATCGCCGGCAGCGAGATGATCACGATGGACGCGTTCACCGTCGCCATCAGGACGCCGAGTGTGGTGTTCGACAGGGCCACCCACTTGTAGTGCGGGTGTTCGCGGTCGACGGTGAACTTGCGCAGGGTCGTGCTGGTCGACATGCCGTCCTCGAATTGTATTTACGTTAGCCAAACTAACTGTACCCCGACGATCACGTTTTCACTCCGGGCGAGCGGTGCCCGCTGGGGCTAGTTCGGGGGTGGCTGCGGGATTGCCAGCAGCTGCGGCGTGATCACCTGGAAGACGAGGGCGGCGCCCGGTTTGTAGTAGTGGGTGCCGTCCCAGCGGTAGTTCACATCCGTGGCGATCTTCTGGTTGTTACAGAACGCGGCGGGCGGGTGGATCATGAAGACCCGCTGCGGGTCCATCGAGAGGGCTGCCGAGAGCAACGTGTTCAAGTGGCGCGTGCGCGAATCGTCGCCGCGTTCGGGCAGCAGCGGCAGGCCACCGGCAGCGATCGGTCGGTAGCACGGCACACCCATCAGGGCGACCTGCGCGCCCTGATCCATCAGCAGCCGGATGCCGGTGTGCAGCGTCTTGGTGAAGTACGCGTCCCAGGCGGGCGTGCCGAAGGTGAGGTTCTTGCCGTCGACGGTCTCGTTGAAGACGTCCCACGCGCCGATCTCGATGACGGCAATCTGCGGATGGTCGCGCTGCGCGTTCGTGCGCCACTGCGACTGCCAGCTTCCGCAGTCTGCGCCGAGGTCGCGGATGTAGCCGGTGCTGCTGTGGATGACGCCGGTCATCATGCCGCAGCCCTCGACGGTGTCGTCGCTCGTCGTGAGGTACCGGCCGAGGCCGTTCGGCTTGTTCAGCAGCAGCGTCATGCCCTGCGAGTCGCCGAAGAACCCGACCCGGACGGGCGGGTGGAACGGCGGCTGGGCGGGCGGGGTCGACGACGACGGCGTTGCCGTCGGCCTCGCGTGGTGGTGGTGGTGCCTGCGCGGGGACGTCCTCGGGGACGGGTGCTGGTGTGACTTCAGGTGCAGCGTCGGCGTCGCGCTCGTGTCGACCTGGATGCCGGCCACCGACGGCGCGGTGCCCAGTGTGACGGTGACCAGGGCCAGCACGCCTACGAGCACCGCACCCAGCGTCGCGGGGCGTCGCTGCGCCGTCCCGTGTCGTCGATGGCCCCGGACGAAGGCGAGAAAGCCGCGCGAGCGGATCGGACGCTCGATGTAGCGGAAGGACAGGTCGGACGCGACGACGGTGGCGACGACCTGCAGCGTGACGACGATCCACGTGGGCCAGTGCGTGTCGATCCCGGGACGCCAGAGCGTCAGGATCGGCCAGTGCCAGAGGTAGATGGCGTACGAGCGTTGGCCGATCCAGACCAGGGGCGCCCAGCCGAGCAGCCGGGCGGTGTAGGTGCCGCGCCGGCCTGCCGCGTAGATGAACGCGCCGGAGGCGAGGCTGATGAACAGATAACCGCCCCGGAACAGGCCCGGGCTGGTCGACGTCACCTCGACGACCGACCAGAGCAGCACGACCGCGCCGATGAGCGCACACGCGTCGGCGAACAGCCGTCCGCGCGCGGTGTCACGCGAGCGGCCTGCCTGGCGACGCAGCGCGATGACGATCGCCAGTGTCGCGCCGATGAGCATCGGCGCGATGTGTGTGTCGGTGCCGTAGTAGATGCGTCCGGTGTCGCGGCCTATGTGGAACATCGACGCCATCAGCACCAGCGACACGACGGCCAGTGCAGACGGTACGGCGAGGACGACCCATTTGCGCCGCGCGGCCAGACACGCCACCAGCAGCAGCGGCCAGATCAGGTAGAACTGCTCCTCGACCGCCAGCGACCACAGATGCTGCAACAGCGACGGGCGTCCGAGCTGCACGAAGTAGCCGCGTCCCCAGGCGATCTGCGTCCAGTTGGTGCAGTAGGTGACGGCCGCGATGACGTCGCCGCGCAGCCGGTGCAACTCGTCGCGCGCGAACAGCCACGTGAGCAGCGTGACCGCGGCAAGCATCGTGAACAGCGCCGGCAACAGGCGGCGCGCCCGGCGCAGGTAGAAGTTCCTGATGTCGATGCGGCGCCTGCTGTGGAACTCCGCCAGCAGGATCGACGTGATCAGGAAACCGGACAGGACGAAGAACACGTCGACGCCGAGGAACCCGCCGCGAAGCGCGCTGTTGCTGATGTGGAACACGACGACGGCGGCAACCGCGAACGCACGCACCCCGTCGAGACCCGCGGCGTAGGCCAGATGGGCCCGCGCGCCGGCCGTCTCGTCGGGATTGGACTGCGCATTACGACCGCCGTGGACGGTCGTGGATCCCCAGCCGTCGGCGTCGGCGTGCCCAATCACGTGCGAAGACATCGCGCGCGAGTCTAAATCAGGGTCACCATGGCTCCGGGGAGGCGCTCATGAGACTCAAACTTGCAATGTTGGCGATCGGGGTGCTGGCCGCCACGTTGTGCACAGCCGCACCGTCAGCATCAGCAGGCACCGGATTCGTGTGCCGCAACGCGAGTGGCGGCAGCTCGGGATTCACGGCACACATCACGGACGTGCGCGTCGGGCAGCACGCGACGTTCGATCGGTTCGTCATTCAGTTCCGGGGAAATCGTGTACCGCAGTACTTCGCGACCCGACAGTCGAACTCGCAGTTCACGCTCGATGGCAGCGGTCGGCACGTGACCCTGCGCGGCCATGCGGGAATTGAGATCCGGTTGCCACGTGCGACCGGGAACGGCAGCTACCACGGCCGGCTCGACTTCAAGCCGCCGTTCGTGCAACTGCGCGAGGCACGTGAACTCGGCGACTTCGAATCGGTGACGAACTGGGGCCTCGGCATCCACCGACAGTCGTGCATGCGGGTGTCCACGCTGTCGTCGCCGGCCCGGTTGGTCGTCGACGTACCGCACTGACCGGTAGCTACTGCGCGGCGCGGTACTCGCGTAGCAGGCCACGGCTGATGATCGTCTTCTGGATCTCGGACGTGCCCTCGCCGATGAGCAGGAACGGCGCCTCGCGCATGAGCCGCTCGATCTCGTACTCCTTGGAGTAGCCGTACCCGCCGTGGATGCGGAACGCGTCCTGGGTGACTTCGGCGCAGTATTCGGACGCGAGCAGTTTCGCCATGCCGGCCTCGACGTCGTTGCGCTCGCCGGCGTCCTTGAGGCGCGCTGCATTGACCATCATCAGGTGCGCGGCTTCGACCTTGGTCGCCATCTCGGCGAGCTTGAACGCGATCGCCTGGTGATCAGCGATCTGTTTGCCGAAGGTCTTGCGCTGCTGCGCGTACTGGACGGCGAGTTCGAAGGCGCGGATCGAGATTCCGCAGGCTCGGGCGGCGACGTTCACGCGACCGACCTCGACGCCGTCCATCATCTGGTAGAAGCCGCGGCCGTGTCCGGCGTCGCCACCGAGCACCGACGAGGACGGAACGTGCACGCCGTCCAGCACCATCTCAGTGGTCTCGACGCCCTTGTAGCCCATCTTCTCGATCTTGCCGGGGATGGTCAGTCCGGGCCGGGTCTCGCCGAAGCCGGACTCCTTCTCGACGAGGAAGGTCGTCATGTTCTTGTAGACCGAATCGGCCCCGAGATCTTCTTTGACCAACGTCGCGACGACGCCTGCACGCGCACCGTTGGTCAGCCACATCTTCTGACCGTTCAGGACGTACTCATCACCGTCCTTGGTTGCGCGGGTCTTGATCGCGCTGACGTCCGACCCGCACTCGGGCTCGCTCATCGAGAACGCGCCGCGGATCTCGCCGGTGGCCATCTTCGGCAGGAAGTACTGCTTCTGTTCGTCCGTGCCGTGCTGGCTGATCATGTACGCGACGATGAAGTGGGTGTTGATTACGCCGGACACCGACATCCAGCCACGCGCGATCTGCTCGACGACGAGCGCGTAGGTGAGCAGCGACTCCCCCAGGCCGCCGTACTCCTCGGCGATGGTCAGGCCGAACAGGCCCATCTCCTTCATGCCCTCGACGATGGCCTCGGGGAACTCGTCCTTGTGCTCGAGTTCGGTCGCGTACGGGAGGATCTCCTTGTCCACGAACGACTTCACCGCCGCCAGGATCTCGGTCTGGACGTCGGTGAGTCCGGCGGTCTGGGCAAGGCGGGCCATCTGCTGTTCCTCCAGTAGTTGGGTTACCGGGCAGTATCCCCTTCCTGTCGGCGTACCTGCCACGTGCAGCGGGCCACATCACGTGCGTGACGGACAACTCATGTGAGCCTGACTCGTTGTCCCGGGTATGCCTTTGCGTATGCCGCGCACCACATCCGTCCTGCTCGTCGCCGGCGCGCTCGCCGTCGCTGCCCTGCCTGCGCTGTCCGGCGGGGCACCGGCGGGAGCCACGTCGCAGACCGGCGTCGGGACGCCGATCCCGGCGAGTGTGCTGCGCGCCAGCGCCGCGCCCGGGCACCACTGGCGCCCCGATCGAGCGCGCTACGGCGTCGGCAAGAACGCCGACCAGTCGGTGCGCATGCACGACGGCAAGGTGCTGCGAGCCGACGTCTACTACCCGACCACGAACGGCAAGCGTGCCAACGGCCCGTTCCCGGTCGCGCTCACCCTGACGCCGTACGGCAAGGGCGTGCTCGGCTCGTCCAACAACAGCGCCGGCGGGCAGACCGGCCCGAGCCCGTATCTCGTCCAACGTGGCTTCATCGACGTCGTCGTCGACGTGCGCGGCACCGGTGCGTCGCAGGGGCAGTTCGGCCTGTTCGACCCGCAGCAGGATCGCGACGGCGCGACACTCGTGCGCTGGGCGGCGCGTCGCCCCAACTCCGACGGCAAGGTCGGCATGTACGGCGCGTCCTATCTCGGCATCGACCAACTGCTGACCGCCGCCGCGCTGCCGAAGGGCAGCCCGCTCAAGGCGATCTTCCCGGTCGTGCCCGGCAATGACCTCTACAAGGACACCGCCACGATGGGCGGGCTCGTCGACATCGAGTTCGACGCGTTCTACCTCGCGCTCACCGGCGGGCTCAACACCGTCGGGCCGCTGCTCGAGGGGTTGCAGAATCCCGCGACGCTCGAGGCCAATCTGCCCGCCGAGGTCGACCACCTGAAGGACCTCGCGAACTTCGATGCGAAGTTCACCGCGCAAACGCTCAGCGGAGGCGCCAGCGCGTACGACGGCAAGTACTGGCACGCCCGCAACCCGGTGAACGTGTTGCACAAGATCGCCGCGAACGGCATCCCCGCGTACATGGTCGGCGGCGAGTACGACCTGTTCCAGCGCGGCGAACCGCTCGACTTCACCGGGCTGCAGAATGCGTGGGCGGGGCGTCCCGTGACCGCGCCGATGTCGCCGAACCAGCGCGTGACCGGGCGGTACCAGCTGCTGGACGGGCCGTTCACGCATCTGTCCGGATCCACCGCCGCGCTCAACCCGTTGATGCTCGAGTGGTTCGACACCTGGCTCAAGGGACGGCACACCGGGATGGCGACCACGCCGACGCCGCTGCACTACTACGACCTCGGCACGAACAAGTACACCGAGCACGCGCGCTACCCCTTCCCGGCCGCGCACGCGACACGGCTCTGGTTCGGTGCGAACAACACGCTGACATCGACTCGTCCGGCAGCGGGATCGACGCCGCTGTACTGGACGCCGGTCGGCAGCCCCTGCGGACGTCCGACAGATCAGTGGTCGGCCGGCGCACCGTCACTGGCAACCGGCTACGTGCATGCGGGCACGCCGTGTGTCGACGGCGACGACTCGAACGGGCAGGCCGGTCCGTACCGGACGACGTTCACAACGGCACCGCTCGCGAAGCGCGCAACGATCGCCGGGCCGATCGATGTCACGGTCAACGCGACCTCGACGACCAAGGACACCGAATGGGTCGCGGAGGTCGAGGACGTCGCGCCCGACGGCACATCCACCCCGCTGACGGAGGGCGCGCTGCTCGGATCACTGCGACATGTCGCGAACACCGGCACGTGGCGCGCCGGTGGACAGATCCTGCTGCCGAACCACACGTATGCGAAGCGCGACGCACATCCTGTCGTGCCGGGCCGCATGACTCGGTACGACATCGAGGTGTTCCCGACCTACGCGAGCATCGCGGCCGGTCACAGCATCCGCGTGACCCTGTCGACTGCGGACACCCCGCACCTCGTGCCGACCGTCCCGACCCTGGCGAACCTGACCGGCGGTGTCTACCAGGTGCACATCGGCTCGTCCGCCGTCGAGCTCCCGCTCATCCACTGACAGTGGTCAGCAGCATGCTGGGGCCATGAGCGAACCCACCCTCACCGCTAACGCCGGCGGCACCGAACTGCTCAATCCGCTGCTCGCACAGTGGGACACGTCGGTGCAGATGATGTTCGAGCGCTTGCACGGGCTTTCCGACGACGAGTACCGCTGGCCGCCCACGCCCGGAGCGGCCGATCTGCTCGAGACCGACGGCGTGTTCAGGGCCGAGCCCGACGGCGACCAACCCACGCGCACGATCGCCTGGACGATGGCGCACCTCGCCGAGATGTGCTGGGTGCGCGCCGACTACACCGACGGCGCCAAGAACCGCGCACTCGGTTACGGCCCGTTCCCCGCAACTGCGAACCCGGCACTGACCGAGCTCCGCACAGCGGCCGACCGGTGGCGCAGCGCCATCGCCGCCGCGACCGCCGAACAGGCGGTGCAGGTGGGCTACTCGTCGTACCCGGTCGGGATGGACCCGGACCTGCCGTTCGTCGATATCGTCTGGTGGGTCAATCGTGAGCTCATCGCGCATGGATCCGACATCGGCACCGTCCGCGACCTCTACGCCGCGAGGGGGACGCGCTGATGCACCGGATCGTGCTGGCCGAAGCGGTCATCGACGTGCCGGACGACGTCCTCGACGCCGAACGTGACTTCTGGACTGCCGCCGTCGGCGCCGAGGCCAGGCCGTTCCCGGGCCACGACGAGTTCGTGCAGCTCGTCGGCGGTGCTGTGCCGATGCGATTCGGCTTGCAGCGCCTCGGTTCCGGTGCGGCCAGGGTGCACCTCGACATCGCCTCCGACGACGTCGAGGCCGAAGTCGGCCGGCTCGAACGGCTCGGCGCGAGCGTCGTCGACCGGCTCGACTCGTGGGTGATCCTGCGCGACCCGGCGGGACTGGTGTTCTGCGTGGTGCCTGCGGACCCGGATGCACCGGCGTTCCGCGAGCACGCCCGCGAGGTCGAATAGCTAGAGCTGGACAGGGTCCACGCGGTTGGCGAGGTGGTAGGTGCCACGTGCCAGGCCGCGCAGCCGAGCAGCGCTCCAGCTGCGCATCGACCGGATCGGGGCGCGGTCGTCGTCATCGTCAGGAACGACGGGTGCCCACGGCAGGGCGGACTGGGCGAGGGTGCGACTCTGGTTGATACCAAGGTTCGCGGCGACGATTTCGTTCATCACTGATGCCTTTCATTGATCGTTTCGGATAGCCGGATCGGCGTCACCGCGGCGCCGGTCCGGTGGTGGCACGGACGACCAGTTTCGTCGGCAGCACCACGCGGGTCTCGGTGTAATCGGGGTCGAGCAGCATGCGGCCGAGCAGCCGGCCGCGTTCGGCGATCGGCTGGCTGACGGTTGTCAGGCCGTGACCGGCGGCGGCGGGAATGTCGTCGAAGCCGGTGACCGAGACGTCGCGGCCCGCGACGAGCCGGCGGGCGTTCATGGCGTCGAGGGCGCCCAGGGCCATCACATCGCTGGAGGCGAGGATTGCGGTCGGCCGGTCGGAGCGATCGAGCAGCTCCGCAGCCGCGGCCCGTCCCGACTCGATCGAGTTGTGTCCGGCAGTGACTGCCACGACCTCGACATCGCTGCCGAGCCCCTGCCGGAAACCGCTCAGGCGCTGGTGTTCGAGGACGAGCAGCGCGTCCTCGTCGACCCTCGTGACAGTCAGTTCCGGGCCACGCGACGGGCTGCCGAGGATCACACCGACGCGACGGTGGCCGAGCTTGCGGATGTGCTCGCCGACGTGCCGCGTCGATCCGGCCTCGTCGATGAGCACGCACCGTGCGTCGCCGCCCATCTCGCTGGTCGCGGCCACCGGCAGCCCACGGTCACGGATCACGTCATAGGCCGGATGATCCGGGTCGACGCAGTAGACGGCGATCGCGTCGATGACAGCCTGGCGCACCGCCTGGACGGTGGCATCGATCGCCTCGGCATCGCCGGCGCCGATCGGCGCGACCGGGATCAGCAGCAAGCCGGCGCGGCTCTGCTCGGCGATCTCGGCCAGGCCGGCGAGCAGCCCGACCGAGTACGGGTCGGAGAAGGCGTAGCTGAGCTGCTCGGTGAACAGTAGGCCGACCGCACCGGCTCGTCGGCTGCGCAGCGAGCGTGCCGCCGCGTCGGGACCGGCGTAGCCCTGCGCGCGAGCCACCTCGAGGATGTGCGCGCGAACCGCCCCGGACAGCTGCTCGGGCTTGTTGTAGGCGTTCGACACGGACGACACCGACACCCCGGCTGCCTGGGCAACCGACTTCAGGCTTGGTCCCGAACTCATCTCACGCCTCGCGGTGTATCGATCTACTAAATCGTTCTAGTAGAACGATACACCTCGATGTCTGCGGGGCAACCTACGTCGTCTCGACAGTTGCCTCGAACGCACGCGCCGACCGCGGGCGGGTTACTCCGGCGGCTCGAACTTCGAGGTGCGCTCCATGCCGGCCGCGCGTCCCTTCGCAGACACGACCAGCGCCATCTTGCGGGACGCCTCGTCGATCATCTCGTCGCCGAGCATCGCCGAGCCCTTCTTCCCGCCGGCCTCGGACGTGTAGTACTCGTACGCGTCGAGGATCAGCTCGGCGTGGTCGTAGTCGTCCTGCGAGGGCGCATAGACCTCGTTGGCGATGCCGACCTGGTCCGGGTGCAGCACCCACTTGCCGTCGAAGCCGAGCGCTGCGCTGCGCGACGCGACGCGACGGAAGCCCTCACCGTCGCGGATCTGCAGGTACGGCCCGTCGATGGCCTGCTTGTTGTTCGCACGAGCAGCCATGAGGATCGACATCAGGATGTGGTGGTAGGCATCGCCCACGTCGTAACCCGCAGGCTGCTCCCCCACCACGAGCGACTTCATGTTGATCGACGCCATGAAGTCGGCAGGGCCGAAGATGATCGTCTCGACGCGCGGGCTCGCCTTGGCGATCGCGTCGACCGCGATCAGACCCTGAGCGTTCTCGATCTGCGCCTCGATCCCGATCCGGCCGACCTCGAGATCGTTCGTCTTCTCGATCTGGGTGAGCAGGATGTCGAGCGCCACGACCTGATCGGCGCTCTGCACCTTCGGCAGCATGATGGCGTCGAGATTCGCACCGGCACCCTCGACGACCTCGATGACGTCGCGGTAGGTCCAGTGCGTCGTCCAGTCGTTGACCCGGACGACGCGGATCTTGTCGCCCCAGCCGCCGTCGTTGAGCGCCGCGACGATGTTCTTGCGGGCCTCCGGCTTCATCAGCGGGGCACATGCGTCCTCGAGATCGAGGAACACCTGATCGGCGTCGAGGCCCTTCGCCTTCTCGAGGAAGCGCGGGTTGCTACCCGGCACGGCAAGACAGGAACGGCGCGGTCGCAGGGTTTCACTCATCTAGGCAGCATGCCCAGGCTCGCGCGATGACGCCAACCCCGTGTCGGAGGGCTCACACGCACCTCGGCGACTAACCTGCTGACGTGAGGTTGATGCGGGGCAGGCGATGAGCACCGCCACGCGCGTGTTCGTCGCGCGCCTGGCCGGGATCGGCGTCTTCGACCCGAGCGGCGATCAGATCGGACGAGTCCGCGACGCCGTCACCGCGATGCGTGTCGACCGGCAGCCGCCGCGCGTGCTGGGCCTGGTCATCGAGGTGCAGCAGCGCCACCGGATCTTCGTCCCGATGGGACGGGTGACCCGCATCGAGCCCGACCAGGTCGTACTCACCTCCGGCACGGTCAACATGAAGCGCTTCGAGCGCCGTAGCAACGAGACGCTCGTGCTGGGTGAACTGCTCGACCGCACCGTCACGCTGCGCGATACCGGGCAGCCGGTCGTCATCGTCGACCTGGCCATGGAGCAGAACCGCGTCCGCGACTGGGTGTTGTCGCGGCTGGCCATCCGCACCACGACGCCACGCATCACGCGCCGCCGCGGCCAGCTCAGCCAGGTCGAGTGGAACGAGGTCGACGGGCTGGCAGTGCCCGAGACCAACCAGGGCACCGACGCGTTGCTGTCGACACTGTCCGACCTGCGCGCTGCCGATGTCGCGCACGCCCTGCACGACATGCCCGACAAGCGCCGCATGGAGGTAGTGCGCGCGCTCGACGACGAACGGCTTGCCGACGTGCTGCAAGAGATGGAGGAGGACGACCAGGTCATCCTGCTGTCGGCGCTGGAGGACGAGCGCGCCGCCGACGTCCTCGAGGCGATGGACGACGACGACGCGGCCGACCTGCTCGGCGAGATGTCGGCGGCCGACCAGCAGCGCCTGCTCGAACTGATGGAGCCCGAGGACGCCGAGCCGGTGCGGCGCCTGATGAGCTACGACGACACGACGGCCGGCGGGATGATGACCTCCGAACCGGTGATCCTGCTTCCCGACGCGACGGTTGCCGAAGCGCTTGCCCTCGTACGAAACCCGGAACTGTCGCCGGCACTTGCCGCGCAGGTTTTCGTGGTGCGTGCGCCGCAGGGGACGCCTACCGGGAAGTTCCTGGGACGGCGCACCTGCAGCGCCTGTTGCGCGAGCCGCCGTCGGCACTCGTGAGCGGTGTCGTGAGAAGGACACCGGCGCGTTGCGTCCCGACCTGCCCATCGACGAGGTCACCCGGCACCTGGCCACCTACAACCTCGTGGCGGCTCCGGTCGTCGACGACCACGACCGGCTGCTCGGCGCGGTGTCGGTCGACGACGTGCTCGACCACCTGCTGCCCGAGGGCTGGCGCGACGCGGATCGGACGGCAGTCCGTGGCTGAGCGACGCCCCCGGCTGGATCAGCCCAAGGTCGAGCGCGGACCTCGGCTGCGCATCGATGCCGAGGCGTTCGGGCAGCTCACCGAAAAGATCGCCCGCTTCCTCGGCACCGGGCGCTACCTCGTGGTGCAGACGGTCGTCGTGATCGCGTGGGTGCTGTGGAACACGGTCGGACCGAAATCACTGCAGTTCGACCCGTGGAACCCCACGCGATTCATCTTCTTGACGCTGATCCTGTCGTTGCAGGCGTCCTATGCAGCTCCGCTCATCCTGCTCGCGCAGAACCGGCAGGACGACCGTGACCGTGTCAACCTGGAAGCCGACCGACGAGGCCCGCGAATCGAAGGCCGATCTCGAGTACATGGCCCGCGAACTGGCGTCGATCCAATGGCCCTCGGCGAGGTCGCGACACGCGATTTCCTGCGTTCAGAACTGTCGCGCATGGAGCAGGTCAAGGAGCGCGCGACCGTCGACGAGTGAGCCCTTTTACCAGCGGAATCTCTGCCGGGCAAGGCTCGAACTTGTGTCGCACGTGGAGTAGATAATCGGATCATGAGGCCGAGAGGGCATGAGAACGTCGCGACCGTTCTGGTCGATCCCGACGTGCTCGCCGACTTCGAACTCGACCTCATGTCACGCGACTTCCGGGTGTGGATCGTCAGCACAGTCACGACCTTCCCCGACGCCGAGCGGCTCGCCTTCCAGGTGCGCCGTTCGCTCATCGAGTGGAGCCAGGGCCGCTGGGCCGACGCCGCCGACTGGACGCTCGTGTGGATCACGTTCGGCGAGAGTTGGCTCGACGGCGACGAGCCGATGCCGTGGCCGGCGCATGCCGCGCTGTGGGACAAGCTCGCCGAGTACGGCAGGCGCGTGCGGTACAACGTCGGCCTCGGC
>CAVWSE010000022.1:0-22063 GCA_963757455.1 uncultured Actinomycetota bacterium | reverse complement strand
TCGAGCTGTTCGCAGGTGACTGCACGGACGCCGGTCCGGCCACCGCG
Source organism: uncultured Actinomycetota bacterium (assembly GCA_963757455.1). Lineage (GTDB taxonomy): Bacteria > Actinomycetota > Actinomycetes > Mycobacteriales > Jatrophihabitantaceae > RYN-133. Next base: position 22,016 of record CAVWSE010000022.1, on the reverse strand, counting down.
CAGCCGCATCGAGACCTTCTGCTCCTCGGGCTTGTCCGGTGGTGCACCGGCGGCCTCGAACTTCTCCAGCCGCGTCTGCATCGCCCGGTACCGCGAGGCCATGTCCGGGCTGATCTTGGCCTGCTGCTGCAAGGTGCGCACGAGCTCCTTCAGCCGCGCGTGCTCCTCGTCCCAGCGGCGGCGCACCTCGGCCATGCGCTCGTGCTTAGCCGCCCGCGCCTCGTGATAGGACGCGAACCCGCCGCCGTGCACCCACGCCGTCCCTCCTTCGAGCGTCACGATGCGGTCGGCGACCGCGGCGAGCAACTCACGGTCGTGGCTGACGAACAACACCGTCTTGGCCGACGCGCGCAGCCGGTCCTCGAGCCACCGCTTGCCCGGCACGTCGAGATAGTTGTCGGGCTCGTCGAGCAGCAACACCTCGTCGCGGCCGCGCAACAGCGCCTCGAGCGCCAGGCGCTTCTGTTCACCGCCCGACAACGTCGACAGCTCGCGGTACTTGCACCGGTCGTAGGCGACGCCGAGGGCGGCAACCGTGACGGTGTCCCACAGCACCTCCATGTCGTAACCGCCCGCGTCGCCCCAGCGCGCCAACGCGTGCGCGTAGGCGAGTTGGGTTCGTTCGTCGTCACGTTCCATCATCGCGAGTTCGCACCGCTGCACGTCGTCCCATGCGGCACGCACGTCCGCCGGCGCGAGCTGCACGAGAAAGTCCTGAACGGACGTGGTGTCGCGCACCGACCCGATGAACTGCCGCATGACGCCCAGGCCGCCGACGCGGGCGATCGAACCCTGTTGCGGAGCAAGATCGCCGGCGACGAGGCGCAGCAGCGTGGTCTTGCCAACGCCGTTGGCACCCACCAGCGCGGTCTTCGTCCCGTCGCCGACGCGCACGTTCACATCGGCGAGCAGCGGCCGGCCGTCGGCCAGCGTGTGCGCGATTTCAGACAGGTCGACATAGCCCACCCGGACAGTCTGCGGTGCCGGCCGCCGCAGCGCACTCGTGTTATCACCACAGTTGAGTGCTTGAATCGCAACTATGGACGACCTGATCGCCGAGTTGCCCGAGGGTGCGGTCCTGACCGATCGCGACGTGATCGAGCGGTACCGCCGCGACTGGGCGCGCGATCCCGATGCGGGCTGGCCGATCGCGGTCGTGCGGGCGACGTGCACCGAGGACGTGCAGGCCGTGCTGCGCTGGGCGAACGCACACAACACACGGTCGTGCCACGCGGTGCGGGATCCGGGCTGTCGGGCGGGTCGACCGCGGTCGAGGGCGGCATCGTCTTGTCGTTGGAGAAGATCGCGACATCCACATCGACGCGGTGTCACGCGTTGCGATCGTCCAGCCGGGCTGCTCAACGTCGAGGTCAAGAAGGCAGCCGGCGAGCACGGCCTGTGGTACCCGCCCGACCCGTCGTCGTTCGAAATGTGCTCGATCGGCGGCAACGCCCGACCAACGCGGGCGGGCTGTGCTGCGTCAAGTACGGCGTCACCACCGACTACGTGCTCGGCATGCGGGTGTGCTTGCCGACGGCACCGCGCTCAAGCTCGGCGGCCCGCGGCTGAAGGACGTCGCCGGCCTTTCGCTCACGAAGCTGTTCGTCGGGTCCGAAGGACTGCTCGGCGTCATCACCGAACTCACCCTGCGCCTCGTCCCGGCACAGCCACCGGCGTCGACGCTGGTCGCGGTGTTCCCGTCGATCGAGGCGTCGGCCGACGCCGTCCTCGCGATCACGTCCTCGCTCCGGCCCTGCATGCTCGAGTTGATGGATCGCACCTCGATCAATGCCGTCGAGGACTTCACGTCGATGGGGCTCGACCGCACCGCCGAGGCGATGCTCATCGCGCGCTCCGACGCACCGGGCGCAGCCGCTGCCGACGAGATCGCACAGATGGAACGGCATTGCCGGCGCACGGCGCTAGCGACGTCTTCACTACGTCGGACGTCGAGGAGGGCGAGGCGTTCGCGGCGGCGCGGCGGGCGGCGTTCCCCGCCCTCGAACGGCTCGGCTCGCTGCTGCTCGAGGACGTCGGCGTGGCGCTGCCGGCGCTGCCGACGCTCGTCCAGGGCATCGAGAAGATCGCGGCCGACAACGCGGTCACCATCGCCGTGGTCGCGCACGCGGGTGATGGCAACGCCCACCCGCTCGTCGTCTACAACGAGCAGGACGAGGACGAGTCCCGGCGCGCCTACCTTGCGTTCGGGCAGGTGATGGACCTCGCGCTCGAACCCGGCGGGACATCACCGGCGAGCACGGCGTGGACGGTTGAAGAAGGCCTGGTTGCCGACCTATCTCGGCGACGACGTCATGGCGCTGACGCACCGCATCAAGGACGCGCTCGACCCGAAAGGCATTTTGAACCCGGGCGCTGTGCTGAATGCCGCGGCGCGCGACGCGAACCGTTCCCACCGTGGTCGTACCGGGGTGGGGCGGTTCCGGCGACGGACACTGGCAGACCTGGCTCGAGAGCGAGCTGGTCGCGGCCGGGCGCGAGACCCGTCGGCCCGCGTTCGCCGATCTCGATCATCCGGACCTCGCCGACTGGCTGGCCGCCCTGCGCACGGCGATCGCCGACCTGCCCGCCGACGGCTACGACGTCGTCGCCCATTCGCTCGGTGCCGTGCTCTGGCTGCACCATGTGGCCGAGCCGGGTAACAGCCCCGGCCGGCGCGCGTCCTGCTCGTGGCACCGCCGATCCGCACGGACGACCCGACATCGCGGCGTTCTTCCCGCCGCCGATGGACATCGACGCTGTGCGCCGCGGCGCGGACGGCACGGTCTCGTCGGCGGCGAGGGCGATCCCTACCTGCCCCACGGGATCGCCGAGGCCTACGGACGTCGCTGATGATCGCGACGCCGTCTCGAGGGCGGCGGGCACCTCAACGTCGAGTCAGGCCTGGCGCTTGGCCGGCCGTGCTCGACTGGTGCGGTCGCGACAACCTGGCCTTCTACTGACAGGCCTCCAACTCCGTCCTGGCGGCCCGAACACGACGCCGAGCCGATCCCGCAGGCCGTGCGCGCGGCGCAGGTCGGCCACATCTGCGCGTACTCGTGGTACTGCAGCCGGAACGGGTTGGCCGTGTCGTAGTTCTTCGTCAGCCCGTAGTCGGCGGTGGGTCTCTTCGGCGTACGTCCCGAACATGCGATCCCAGATGATCAGGATCCCTGCATAGTTCTTGTCGAGGTAGTCCTTGTCGCTTGCGTGGTGCACGCGGTGGTGCGACGGGGTGTTGAACACGAACTCGATCGCGGTCGGCAGCCGTCCGATGCGTTCGGTGTGCACGAAGAACTGGAAGATCAGGTTGATCGAGAACGCGAAGAAGATAGCCACGGCGGCACACCGATGAGCGGCAGCGGCACCCAGAACAGCAGCTCGAACCAGGGATTCCACTTCTGCCGCACGGCGGTCGTCAGGTTGAAGTACTGGCTGTTGTGGTGCGCCTGGTGCCCCGCCCACATGATGCGCACCCGGTGCGACGCGCGGTGGTAGAGGTACCAGACCAGGTCGACGAGCAGCAGCACGAACACCCACGTGTACCAGCGGTGCGTGTCGAGCCGCAGCGGTGTGATCGCGAACAGGGCGGCGTAGCCGACGAGCGCGAGGATGCGCGCGCCGCTGTTGACCACCAGCGAACCGAGTCCGGCCAGGATGCTCGCCCTGCTGTCGCGGTATTCGACGCCGCGGTAGCGGTCGGGCTCGACGTCGGCGAGGGCGCGCAGCGAAACGATCTCGAGCGCCATGAACGCGACGAAGAACGGGATCGCGTAGGTCAGCGGATCGTGCATCGCGTTAGGGATGACCACGAACTGACCCTAGGGTAAGTTCGAGTCGTGTCGAGTGCAGCGATCGGGACCAAGGGCGTCCCCCGTCCCGAGCGCGAGCGCCAGATCGTGGCCGCGGCGGTCGAGGAGTTCGCGGCGAGCAGCTACGCCGCAGCGTCGGTCGCGTCGATCGCCGCCAACGCCGGCATCTCGAAGCCATTGATCTACCAGTACTTCGGGTCGAAAGACGGCCTGTTCCTCGCCGCCCTGCACGACGTAGCGACGCCGATGCTCGAGCGGCTCGAGGTCGCGTGGTCGCAGGAGGACGACTCGGTGCTGTCGCGGGTCGCGACCCTCGGCGCCGTCTTCGAGTCCTCGAGCCGCAGCGGGTCGCCTGGAGATGCTCTTCGACGAGTCGATGCCCGACAGCGGCCCGATCGCCGACGCGGCCTGGGAGTACCGCGGCCGCACGTTGCAGGTGACTGCCAGCGGCTCGCAGCGTTTCCTGGCCGCTCGCGGAATTCACGACGACCTCGACACGTCCGCCCTCGGAGCGGTGTGGATGGGTCTGGTCAACTCCTGGTGATGTGGTGGCTCGAGCATCCGGAGGTCACCGCGGCGCAGATGACCGAGCGATGCGCCCGGCTGATGGCCGCCGTGGTCGCGTGAGCTCACCAGCCCGTGCTGAACCCGCCGCCGATGATGTTGGCGGCGACGTTGTCCGCTGTCGCCCGGTGGAGCTCGTACTCGTACTGGTCGTCGCCGCAGCGACGGCACGGTGGTAGACGTCCCGTCCGCGTTGACGCAGCGCACGCGGAAATGCAGGTGCAGCCGGCACGACAGCGGCTTGCGCACCGTCGAGAAGTCGCGTTCGGCGACCCGCAGCGTCGCCGCCCGCAGCCGCGCGCAGTGCGAACGCGTTGTCCAGATGCCGAAAGCGAACGCCAGCCGGGCCCGCCGATCGAATTCGTAAAGGTCCGCAAGGAACTCCTGCCGGTCGCGCTCACGCACCGCCCCGGCCGGCAACGTTATCGTGGCGGCGCGGATGCCCATCCGGCTCATCGCATGGTTCATCACGTCTGCCCCTCCCTGCACCGTCACCAGGGTTGCTGGTGATCCCCCCGAGGATGTTGCCGCCGATGTTGACGTCACCAGGCTTGCCCTCCGGGTCGTAACGGTCCGCACCGCAGCGCCGGCAGCGCAGGTCGAACTCGCCATCAGGGTCGAGCACGGGTCGAAGTCGGTGCAGGTGCAAGCGGCGCAGGGTGATCGACGCCCGCCGAACGCGGCAAACTCGAGCGCGATCCCCCAGCCCACCGCGATCCGCAGCAACACCACATGCATGAGCACCCCAAGCGAGCAACGCAGTCGCGCGGCCCGGCGGCGGTCGTAGAGGTCGGCGAGGAATTCCTGTCTATACCGCTCGCGCAGTTCGCCGGCGGGCAGCACATGCGAAGCGGCCCGCACCAGCCGTCCGCGCGGCGCACGCGTGCTCATGACGGCTCTCCGGCCGGCCGCAGGACTTGCCAGGTCTGGCGCTCGCGTCCCACCCGCGCGAGCGCCTCCCTGGCACCTTCGGCGCCGCGTGCGGTCAATCGGTAGTACCGCCGCGCAGGCCGACCCGCTTCGGACGGGTCGATGTCCTCCCACCGCGAGGACACCCAGTCGAGGCGCTCGAGCCGGGCGAGCATCGGGTGCACCGTGCCGCTGGGCAGCCCGGCAGCCTCGCCGACCTCGGCGCCGTAGAGCTCGCGCCCCGGCTCGGCCAGCAATGCCCGCAGCACCAGTTGCGTCGGGATCGTCATCCGTGGACCGGCCATGGTTTTACTCTACCTAGCCCTACGTAGAAGTCAACCTACGCGTCGCGGCGGGCGCGGGTGGTGACGGCGCGCGCGGCGAGGTCGGCGTCGGGCGGATAGCCCACCTCGACCAGGGTCAGTCCGTGCGCGGGCGCCACGGTGATCCGCGACGAGCGTTCGGACGCGTCGAGCAGCTGCGCGGGCCACTCGACGGGCTGCTTGCCCTCCCCCACGTCGAGCAGGGCGCCGACCAGCGAGCGCACCATCGCCTGGCAGAACGCGTCGGCCCGGATGCCGACGACGACCTCGCCGGTCTGGTCGCGGCTCACCTCGAAGTGCTGCACGGTGCGGATGGTCGTGCCGAACTCGGTGCGCCGGCAGAACGCGGCGTAGTCGTGCAGACCCAGCACGCCCTGGGCGGACGCGTGCATCGCGGCGACGTCGAGCGAACGGCGATGATCGGTCACGAAGCGCCGCCGCAGCGGGGCGACGCCCGCTTGATCGTCGCTGATGCGGTACTCGTAGCGCCGCCAGACGGCACTGAACCGGGCGTCGAATCCGGGCGGCGCCGCCTGCACGGACCGCACTCGGATGTCGGGCGGCAGCATGCCCGACAGGCGCCGCACCAATTTCGGATGCGGCAGCGCCGCCAGATCGGCGTGAGCGACCTGTCCCGCAGCGTGCACGCCGGCATCGGTGCGTCCGGCGACCGTCAGCGACACCGACGGCACCCGCAGTGCAGTCGCCAGCACCTGCTCGACCACGCCCTGGACGGTGCGGCGCTCCGGCTGGATCGCCCACCCCGAGAACTCGGTGCCGTCATAAGAAAGGTCGAGGCGGACCCGCACCTGCGGATCCGCCTCGACCATCGAAGTGTTGCTTACTTCGACTCGTCCTCGGACTCGTCCGAGCTTGCCGCCGAGTTCTCGGCGCCCGCCTCGGGCTGGACCCCGGTCTCGTCCGCGGCGTCGGCCGCCTCGGCGGCCTCTTCCTCGGTCAGACCGAGCGCGGCAAGGCCGCCCTCGTCCTCGCCGGCCTCGAGCGAGGCCTCGTCGGCCGCGATCTCAGTCGGCTCGTCCGCTTCGGCAACCGCTGCTGCGGTCGGCGACTCGGCGGCGGCGTCCTCGGCGATCTCCTTCGTGCGGCCGGTCGGCGCCTTCTTGGCCGCCGTCTTGGTGCCGCGAGCCTTCTCGGCCTCGGCGACGACCGACTTGAGCTCCTCGACGAGCTCGATGATCGCCATCGGTGCGTTGTCGCCCTTGCGCGGGTTGGTCTTCACGATGCGCGTGTAGCCACCCGGACGGGTTGCGAACTTCGGCCCGATCTCGGCGAACAGCTTGTGCACCACGTCCTTGTCGCGAATCACGGTCATGACCTGACGACGGGCGTGCAGGTCACCGCGCTTGGCGAACGTGATCAGGCGCTCGGCGAGCGGACGCAGCCGCTTCGCCTTCGCCTCGGTTGTGGTGATGCGGTCGTGCTCGAACAGCGACGTCGCAAGGTTCGCGAGCATCAGCCGCTCGTGCGCCGGACCGGCACCGAGGCGTGGCCCCTTCGTGGGCGTAGGCATGTCTAACTCCTAGAAGGTGGGTTCTCTTAGAGCTGTTCGGTCTCGGCGTAGTCCGAGTCGCCGCTGTCGAACTCGTCGTCACCGTAGGACTCGATCGCCGAATTGCCGGGCAACTCGAATCCGGGCGGGCTGTCCTTGAGCGCGAGGCCCAGACCGGCGAGCTTGATCTTGACCTCGTCGATCGACTTCGACCCGAAGTTGCGGATGTCGAGCAGGTCGGCCTCGCTGCGCCCGACGAGCTCACCCACGGTGTGGATGCCCTCGCGCTTGAGGCAGTTGTACGAGCGAACCGTCAGGTCGAGGTCCTCGATCGGCATCGAGAACGCCGCGATGTCGGCGACCTCGGCCGGCGACGGCCCGACGTCGATGCCCTCGGCCTCGTCGTTGAGCTCACGGAACAGACCGAACAGCTCGACGAGCGTGTGACCGGCCGACGCGACGGCGTCGCGCGGCGTGATGGAGCTCTTGGTCTCGACGTCGACGACCAGACGGTCGAAGTCGGTGCGCTGCTCGACACGGGTCGCTTCGACGGCGTAGGTCACCTTGAGCACCGGCGAGTAGATCGAGTCGACCGGGATCCGGCCGATCTCTTGACCGGGCTGCTTGTTCTGGACCGCGGTGACGTAGCCACGTCCCCGCTCGACGACGAGCTCGATCTCGAGCCGACCCTTCTTGTTGATCGTGGCGATCTTCAGGTCGGGGTTGTGCACGGTGACGCCGGCCGGCGGCGCGATGTCGGCCGCGGTGACCTCGCCGGGGCCCTGCTTGCGCAGGTACATGACCACGGGCTCGTCACTGTCGGAGCTCACCACGAGCTCCTTGAGGTTCAGGATGATGTCGGTGACGTCTTCCTTGACGCCCTCGACGGTCGTGAACTCGTGCAGCACACCGTCGATGCGGATGCTGGTCACTGCGGCTCCCGGGATGGACGAGAGCAGGGTGCGGCGCAGCGAGTTGCCGAGCGTGTAGCCGAAGCCGGGCTCAAGCGGTTCGATGACGAAGCGCGACCGGTTGTCGGCGATCGGCTCCTCGGACAGGGATGGGCGCTGGGAGATCAGCACAGGGTTACTCCTACTTGTCGTGGGCCGCCCGCTATATGACTGGCCCTCGGGTACTACAGCGAGCTACTACTTGGAGTAGAGCTCGACGATCAACTGCTCCTGGACCGGGATCTCGATCTGAGCCCGAACCGGGAGGGAGTGCACGAGCACCCGCAGCTTGTCCGGGACGACCTGAAGCCAGGCCGGCACCGGACGCTCGCCGAAAGTCTCGCGTGCGATGAGGAACGGAGTGGTCTCGAGCGACTTCGGCTTCACGTCGATGATGTCGAACTGCGAGACGCGGAAGCTGGGGATGTCGGTCTTGACGCCGTTGACCAGGAAGTGGCCGTGGCTGACCATCTGCCGTGCCTGGCGGCGGGTGCGCGCGATGCCCGAGCGGTAGATGACGTTGTCCAGCCGCGACTCGAGGATCTGCAGCAGGCTGTCGCCGGTCTTGCCCTGCATGCCGGTGGCTTCGCGGTAGTAGCGACGGAACTGCTTCTCGAGCACGCCGTAGCTGAACTTGGCCTTCTGCTTCTCCTGCATCTGCAGCAGGTACTCGCTCTGCTTGATGCGCGAGCGGCCGTGCTGTCCCGGCGGGTACGGGCGACGCTCGAACGAGCTGTCGCCGCCGACGAGGTCGACGTTGAGGCGACGCGAGATGCGCGTCGCGGGTCCGGTGTATCTAGCCATTTAGATCAAACCCTCCGGCGCTTGGGGGGACGGCAGCCGTTGTGCGGCTGGGGCGTGACGTCGGAGATCTGCCCGACCTCGAGCCCGGTGGCCTGCAGCGAGCGGATCGCGGTCTCGCGTCCCGAGCCGGGGCCCTTGACGAAGACGTCGACCTTCTTCAGGCCGTGCTCCTGCGCCTTGCGCGCCGCGCTCTCGGCGGCCATCTGCGCCGCGAACGGGGTCGACTTACGCGAGCCCTTGAAGCCGACGTGGCCGGCCGAGGCCCAGCTGATCACGTTGCCCTGCGGGTCGGTGATCGAGACGATCGTGTTGTTGAACGTCGACTTGATGTGGGCCTGGCCCACGGCGATGTTCTTCTTCTCCTTGCGACGGGTCTTCTTCGCGCCGCCGCGCGCGGTGGTCTTCCTAGCCGGAGCCGGCATTACTTCTTACCTGCCTTCTTCTTGCCCGCGATGGTCTTCTTCGGGCCCTTGCGCGTCCGGGCGTTGGTCTTGGTGCGCTGGCCGTGGACGGGCAGGCCGCGGCGGTGCCGCACGCCCTGGTAGCAGCCGATCTCGACCTTGCGGCGGATGTCGGCAGCGACCTCGCGGCGCAGATCGCCCTCGACGCGGAAGTTGGCGTCGATGTAGTCGCGCAGCCGGACGACGTCGTCGTCGGTCAGATCGCGGGCGCGCAGGTCAGGGCTGACGCCGGTGGCCTCGAGAGTCTGCTTGGCGCGGGTGGGTCCCACGCCGTAGATGTAGGTGAGCGCGATCTCCATGCGCTTCTCGCGCGGGAGGTCGACGCCGGAAAGACGTGCCATTCGGATGGTTCTCCGGATCTGTTCGGCGAAGGTTTCATTACGCATCCGTCCCGTCCCCTCGGACGGGCTCCGGCCTTCGCGCCGGAGGTGGTTACCGCGGCGAACCGCGGCTAGGCATGCGCTCGTAGGTAGTTCGGTCAGCCCTGCCGCTGCTTGTGGCGCAGGTTCTCGCAGATGACCATGACCCGACCATGACGACGAATGACCTTGCATTTGTCGCAGATCGGCTTGACGCTCGGCTTGACCTTCACGGTCGATGCCCCTTCAGGTGTTCGGTGACTGGATAGTTCGCTTACTTGTAGCGGTAGACGATGCGACCGCGGGTCAGGTCGTAGGGCGAGAGCTCCACGACAACCCGGTCCTCGGGCAGGATGCGGATGTAGTGCTGCCGCATCTTCCCGCTGATGTGGGCGAGCACCTTGTGTCCGTTGCTCAGTTCCACTCGGAACATCGCATTGGGCAGCGGCTCGACCACGCGGCCTTCGACCTCGATGGCCCCATCTTTCTTGGCCATAGCCTCCACAATCTTCGACAGCGAACGACGCCGGAAACCCGGCTGATACCCAGCGCTACCGTGAGGGCTCGTATTCCCTCCCGCGGCCAAAGCGGGCATGAGGAACGAGCGGCAAGCGCCAGCGGTCTACTTTACCTGGCCGGGTTGCGGTTCGCCAAAACGCCGAAATCGCACGACCCGCGGAAGCACCAGCGCCAGGGCGCCGGCCAGGCACACGACGATGCGCGGGGCACCGTGCGCTGCGGCCAGGACGGCCGCCAGGACGACGCGGCGCAGCCGAGGCGGGCCAGGCGGCGGGTGAGGTGGGTGCGTACGCGCGTGGCGCATGCGATGAAGATGACTGCTGCCGCGACCAGGAACACGCGGATCGGCGCCTGGCTGACCAGGCTGTGGTAGCTGGAGCCCGGGACGTACTGGTCAGGCACGCAGTACTCGCCGTCGGAGTAGGTGCAATCGCCGTAGATGACCGTGCCCGGCGTGACACCGCCGGACCACGCGAACCCGAACGGCAGCACGCACAGCAGCGCGGCCGTCCACAGCCGCAGAGTTGTCCTCACCAGCCGTGCTGGGCGGCGTCGGCGTCCTCGGCACGGCCCGGAGCCAGCCAGGCGGCGATGACGCCGGCGGCGACACCGATGGTGGTCAGCAGGGACGTGTTCGATCCGACGGCGGGCAGGGTGAACAACACCCAGAACAACACCAGGGCGCCGGCGCCGCACACCGCCACCTGCCAGGCCCGCTGCGGGCCGAGTCCGAGGCTGCGGCCGAGCGCGGGTGCCAGCACCGCGATGGCGCCTGCGACCGCGACACCGCCCCACGCGTTGACCGACTGCCAGGCGTTGGCGCCGTTCTCGTCGATCGACAGGCCGAGGATCACGCCGAGCACCGAGACGAGCCCGAGCAGCAGGATCGCCGAGGATCCCTTGGGACGCGGCGTGGGCGGGGCCTTGCTGCGGGCCGGGCTGCGCGGTGTCTGCGGGCCGCCGGGCGCGCCATGGCCACGGTCGGGTCGCCGTAACTCTGCGGACGGCCCTGCTGCGGGGCCAGCTGTTGCGGCCCCTGCGGGCCCTGGTAGCCGGGCGGCGGTCCAGCGGGAGGCATCGTCATGGCGATCACTTTATGTGCGAGGCTTCGCACGTGCTGAGCCGGGACGACGCGGTGCTGTGGCTGCAGAAGTGGCGCTACTACCAGCGCTCGCGGCTACCGTGGCAGCGCGTCGCGTTGCATGTCGAGCTGGCCCGCCGGCAGGCGTTCGCGCGCGGGACGGTGCACGGCAACGCGCTGCAGATGCTGCGCGAGGGCCGCCTCGAGATCGGCGCGCACGCGGTCTTCGAGCCCGGCGTGTGGATCACGTCCGACACCGGCCGGATCCGATCGGCGCCGGCGCGCTGCTGAACCTGAACGTCATGGTCGCCGCGGTCGAACGCACCGAGATCGGTGACCACTGCATGCTCGCCAACGGCTGCCTGGTGACCGACGGCAACCACCGCTTCGACGACCCCGACAAGCCCGTCCCCTGGCAGGGGTTCACGACCAAGGGCCCGACGATCCTCGAGGACAACGTGTGGCTCGGCGCGAACGTCGTCGTGACCAGCGGCGTACGGATCGGACGGCGCAGCGTGATCGGTGCCAACTCGGTCGTCACCGAGGACGTCCCGCCGTTCTCGATCGCTGCCGGAGCCCCCGCGAAGGTCCTCAAACAGATTACGTACTGACCTCGGCGTCGGCGGCCGCCGAGAGCTGGACGCCGCGGGCCTCGAGTTCGGCGCGCCCGCCGTCCTCGGCCGTGAGCACCCACGGCCCGTCGTCGAGGATCGCGACGGTGTGTTCCCAGTGCGCGGCCCGCGAGCGGTCGACGGTCGCGATGCTCCAGCCGTCCTCGAGCTCCTCGGTCGCGCGCCCACCCAGGGTGATCATCGGCTCGATCGCGAGGCACGTGCCCGGGTGCAGTCGCGGACCCTTGCCCGCCTTGCCGTAGTTGAGCACGTGCGGGTCCATGTGCATGCGGGTGCCGATGCCGTGCCCGCCGTAGCCGGTGACGATTCCGTAGCGCCCGGACTTGGTCACCGAACGCTCGACCGCGTTCGAGATGTCGCCGAGGCGCCCGTTCGGACGCGCTGCGGCCAGTCCGTCCCACAGCGAGCGCTCGCAGGCCTCCGACAGGGCCCGGGAGTCCTCGTCGACCTCGCCGACCAGCACCGTGACCGCGGCGTCGCCGTGCCAGCCGTCGACGATGGCGCCGAAGTCGAGCGAGACGATGTCGCCGTCGCGCAGCTTCTCCGTCGGGGACGGGATCGAGTGCACGACCCGCTCGTTGACCGAGGAGCAGATCACTGCGGGGTACGGGCCGTTGCCGACGTCGTAGTGCAGGAAGGACGAGGTCGCGCCGGCGTCGCGCAGTACCTCACGTGCGAGGGCGTCGAGCTCGGCCGTCGACACGCCCGGGGCAGCCTCGGCCGTCATCGCCGCCAACGCGCGCGCGACGACGAGCCCGGCCGCACGCATGATCGCGATCTCGTCGGGGCTCTTGAGCTCGATGCGCTCGGGGAACCGGTACATCGGAGGCTCAGGCGTCGGTGTACGGCGTGAGCACGCCGATCGCCCGCTCGGTGACGTCCTCGACCGTGCCGAGGGCGTCGATCTCGACCAGCTGCTTGCGGCCGCTGTAGAACTCGATCAGCGGCGGGTCTGCTCGACGTAGACCTCGAGGCGGTGCCGGACGGTCTCCGGGCGGTCGTCGTCGCGGTGGTAGAGCTCGCCACCACACCGGTCGCAGACGCCGTCCACCTTCGGCTTGTCGTATTCGACGTGCCAGACGTGCCCGCACTTCTTGCACGTGCGCCGTCCCGGACAGCCGGCGCACGACCTCGTCGTTGTCGACGTTGAGGTCGAGCACGACCCCGAGCGTCGTGCCCAGGTCGCCGAGGATGCCGTCGAGCTCGTAGGCCTGCGACACGTTGCGCGGGAAGCCGTCGAGCAGGAACCCGCCCTCGGCGTCGGGCTCGGCGAGACGGTCGCGCACCATCGCGTTGGTGACTTCGTCGGGGACGAGGTCGCCGGCGTCCATGTACTTCTTGGCGAGCCGGCCGAGGTCGGTGCCCGCCGGACACGTTCGCGCGGAAGATGTCGCCGGTCGAGATCTTCGGGATCGAGAAGTGGTCGGCGATGAATTCGGCCTGCGTCCCCTTCCCGGCACCCGGGGGACCCACCATGACGAGCCTCAACGCAGGAAGCCTTCGTAGTTGCGCTGCATGAGCTGGCTCTCGATCTGCTTCACCGTGTCCAGCCCGACACCGACCATGATCAACACCGCGGTGCCACCGAAGGGGAAGTTCTGGTTGTTGCCGCTGGTGATCGAGAAGAAGAAGTTCGGCAGCACGGCGATGATGCCCAGGTACAGCGAGCCGGGCAGCGTGATGCGCGACAGCACGAACTGCAGGTACTCCGCCGTCGGGCGGCCGGGCCGGATGCCCGGGATGAACCCGCCGTACTTCTTCATGTCGTCGGCGCGCTCGACAGGGTCGAACGTGATGCCGACATAGAAGTACGTGAAGAAGATGATCAGCGCGAAGTAGATCGCGATGTAGCTGAAGTTGTTCTGCTGGATCAGGTTGTTGTTCACCCAGCGCGCGAACGCCGAGTTCCCGTTGTTACCGGTCAGCTGGCTGATCAGCTGCGGGATGTACAGCAGGGACGAGGCGAAGATGACCGGGATGACACCGGCCTGGTTCACCTTCAACGGCAGATAGGTCGACGTGCCGCCGTACTGACGCCGGCCGATCATCCGCTTGGCGTACTGCACCGGGATACGGCGCTGCGCCTGTTCGACGAAGATCACCGCGATGATGATCGCCAGGCCCAGGATGCAGATCATCGTGAACACGAACACGCCGCTGTTGTCGAGGATCGTGCGTCCCTCGGACGGGATGCGGGCGGCGATGGACGTGAACATCAAGACGCTCATGCCGTTGCCGACGCCGCGGTCGGTCACGAGCTCGCCGAGCCACATGATGACGGCGGTACCGGCCGTCATGCAGATGACCATCGTCGCCAGCGAGAAGATGTCCTGGTGGTAGAGGACCTTGCTGCCGTCGCAGGCGTTGCCGAACAGCTGGCCGGACCGCGCCAGGGCGATGAACCCGGTCGACTGCAGGATCGCCAGGCCGATGGTCAGGTAGCGGCTGTACTGGGTCAGCTTCTGCTGGCCGGCCTGGCCTTCCTTCTTCAGCTGCTCGAAGCGCGGGATCACGACGACGAGCAACTGGATGATGATGCTCGCCGTGATGTAGGGCATGATGCCGAGCGCGAACGCCGACAGCTTGAGCAAAGCCCCGCCGGAGAACAGGTTGATCAGCGAATAGATGTTCGCGTTGCCGCCGTTGCTGACCGTCTTGATGCATTCGTTGATGCCGACGATGTTCGTGTTCGGCGTCGGAATCGACGCGCCCAGCCGGTAGAGCACCAGCATGGCGAGGGTGAACAGCAGCTTCTTGCGCAGGTCGGGCGTCCGGAACGCCGATGCGAATGCGCTGAGCACGAATCCTCCTGCGAGCGGGGCTTACCACCCCGGGGAAGTGTGGCGGCGGGCCCGCCCGATTTCGCATCGGACGGACCCGCACAGGCTAACAGTCCAGTACAAAAGGCCGGACTCGTCAGATCTGAGTGACCGACCCTCCGGCCGCCTCGATCTTCTGCTTCGCGGTGTCGGAGAACTTGTTGGCGGTGACCTGCAAGGTCACTCCGCCGAGCTCGCCCTCACCGAGCACCTTCACCAGCTGTCCCTTGCGTACCGCGCCGGCCCGGACGAGGTCGGCGACGCCGACCGTCCCGCCGTCGGGGAACAGCTCGGCGAGCCGCGCCACGTTCACGACCTGGAACTGGGCCTTGAAGCGGTTCCGGAAGCCCTTCAGCTTCGGCATCCGCATGTGCAGCGGGAGCTGGCCGCCCTCGAAGGACGCCGGCACCTGGTAGCGGGCCTTGGTGCCCTTGGTGCCACGACCGGCGGTCTTGCCCTTGGACCCTTCACCACGACCGACGCGGGTCTTCTGGGTGTGCGCGCCCTTGGCCGGACGCAGGTGGTGCACCTTGAGTGGGGAGTCCCCCATGTCAGTCGACCTCCTCGACCGTCACCAGGTGCGTGACGGTGCGGACCATGCCCCGGATCTCCGGGCGGTCCTCCTTGACGACGACGTCGTGCATCCGCTTCAGACCGAGCGAACGCAGCGTCTCGCGCTGATTCTGCTTGTAGCCGATCCCCGACTTCGTCTGGGTGATCTTGAGCTTGGACATCACGGTCAGACTCCCTGGCCGGCGCGTGCGCGCAGCATGCCCGCGGGCGCGACGTCCTCCAGCGGCAGGCCGCGGCGGGCCGCGACCTCCTCCGGCCGGACGAGCGCCTTCAGGGCAGCAACGGTCGCGTGCACGATGTTGATCGGGTTGTCGGAGCCGAGCGACTTGGACAGCACGTCGTGGATGCCCGCGCACTCGAGCACGGCGCGCACCGGGCCACCGGCGATGACACCGGTACCGGGGCTGGCCGGCTTGAGCAGCACGACACCGGCCGCCTTCTCGCCCTGCACCGGGTGCGGGATGGTCTAAGCGATCCGCGGGACCTTGAAGAAGTTCTTCTTGGCCTCCTCGACGCCCTTGGCGATCGCGGCCGGAACTTCCTTGGCCTTGCCGTAGCCGACACCGACCGTGCCGTCGCCGTCACCGACGACCACGAGGGCGGTGAAGCTGAACCGGCGGCCACCCTTGACCACCTTCGCGACGCGGTTGATCGTCACGACCCGCTCGAGATGCGGGCTCTTCTCCGGGGCGTTCTGGCCACGGCCGCCGCCATCGCGACGATCGCGGCGCTCACCGCGCTCGCCACCACCGGTGCGGTTGCCCCCACGCTGAGGTCCGGGCATGTCAGAACTCCAATCCAGCATCGCGGGCCGCCGCGGCGAATGCCGCGATGCGTCCCGTGTAGGTGTTGCCGCCACGGTCGAAGACGACCTTCGTGACGCCGGCCGCCTTGGCGGCCTCGGCGAGCGCAGTCCCGGCAGACTTGGCCTGCTCGGTCTTGTCGCCGTCGGTCAGCTTGTAGGTCGAGGACGACGCGAGCGTCACGCCCTTGGAGTCGTCGACGATCTGCGCGAACAGGTGCCGCGCCGATCGGGTGACGACCAGGCGGGGCCGCTCGGTCGAGCCGGACAGCTTCTTACGCAGCCGGAAGTGTCGACGCGACTTGGCGACCCGGCGCGCGGCCGAGACTCCGGCCGAACGCCGCGCCTGCTTGGCGATGGTTGAGGCGCCCATGATTACTTCTTCCCTGCCTTACCGGCCTTACGACGGATGACCTCACCCTGGTAACGCACGCCCTTGCCCTTGTACGGGTCGGGCTTGCGCAGCTTGCGGATGTTGGCGGCCACTTCGCCGACCTTCTGCTTGTCGATGCCCTCGACCACGAAGCGGGTCGGTGCCTCGACACGGAACGAGATGCCGTCCGGCGCCTTGACCGGGACGGAGTGCGAGAACCCGAGCGCGAACTCGAGGTCGCTGCCCTTGGCGGTCACGCGGTAACCGGTGCCGACGATCTCGAGGGTCTTCGAGTAGCCCGCGGTCACGCCGGTCACCATGTTGGCGATCAACGTGCGCGACAGGCCGTGCAGCGACTTCGACACGCGCTCGTCGTCGGGACGGCTGACGGCGATCGCGCCGTCATCGCCCTTCGCGACCGTGATCGGAGCTGCGACGGTGTGCGACAGCGTGCCCTTGGGTCCCTTGACCGTGACGGTCTGACCGTCGATCGCGACGTCGACGCCGGACGGGACGGTAACGGGGAGTTTGCCGATGCGGCTCATTGTGCTTCCCCCTTACCAGACGTAGGCGAGGACTTCCCCGCCCACTCCACGCTTGGCGGCCTGCTTGTCGGTCAGCAGGCCGGATGAGGTCGAGATGATCGCGGTGCCGAGACCACCGAGCACGCGGGGCATGCCGGTCGACTTGGCGTAGACGCGCAGACCGGGCTTGGACACCCGGCGCACGCCGGCGATGCTGCGCTCGCGGTTCGGGCCGTACTTGAGGTCCAGCGTGAGGACGCGCCCCACCTGGCCCTCGGGTGCGTCACTCACCGAGAAGCCGGCGATGTAGCCCTGCTCCTTGAGGATCTCCGCGATGTGGCCCTTCAACTTCGAGTGCGGCATCACGACCTCCTCATGGAAGGCCGAGTTGGCGTTGCGCAGACGGGTCAGCATGTCTGCGATCGGGTCGGTCATTGTCATAGTTGCTTCTTTCTCGCCCCGGTTCCTACTTAGCCAGTAAGCGGCCTGTGAGCGAAGTGGTGAGACGACAGCGGTACTGACGTCAACAGGGCCGGGTCGGGTTGTGCGGCCCGGCGATGTAAAGGCTTGTGTAGTTATTGCAGGGCCGCACAAGTCGGCACGGCCCCGAACCTCACCAGGACGATTTCGTCACGCCTGGAAGCTCACCCGCGTGCGCCATCTCGCGCAGGCAGATCCGGCACAGGCCGAACTTGCGATACACGGAGTGCGCGCGACCGCAGCGCTGGCAGCGCGTGTAGCCGCGAACGGCGAACTTCGGCTTCGCCGCCGCCTTGTTCCTCAGAGCGGTTTTCGCCATCAGCTGTTCTCCTTGAACGGGAAGCCCAGCGCACGAAGCAGCGCGCGTCCCTCGTCGTCGGTCTTGGCGGTGGTCACCACGGTGATGTCCATGCCGCGCGGACGGTCGATGCTGTCCGGGTCGATCTCGTGGAACATCGACTGCTCGGTGAGACCGAAGGTGTAGTTGCCGTTGCCGTCGAACTGCTGGTCGGACAGTCCGCGGAAGTCGCGGATACGCGGCAGGGCCAGCGAGAGCAGTCGGTCGAGGAACTCCCACATCCGGTCGCCGCGCAGGGTGACCTTCGCGCCGATCGGCATGCCCTCGCGCAGCTTGAACTGCGCGATCGACTTGCGGGCCTTCTGCACGAGCGGCTTCTGGCCGGTGATCAGCGTCAGGTCGCGGACGGCGCCGTCCATCAGCTTGGAGTCCTTGGCCGCCTGGCCGACACCCATGTTGACGACGATCTTGACCAGACCGGGAATCTGCATCGCGTTGCCGAACTCGAACTGCTGCTGCAGCGCCGGCGCGATCTCCTCGCGGTACTTGGTCTTCAGTCGCGGTGTGGGCACCTCGGTGGTTGCCGCACTCATGACATGTCCTTCCCGGAACGGCGCGAGACGCGCACGTTCTTGCCGCTCTCCTCGTCGCGCCGGTAGCCGACGCGCGTGGCCTTGCCCTCACCGTCGATCACCATGACGTTGCTGGCGCTGATCGGGGCTTCGAAGTGCTCGATGCCGCCGGCCTTGGCGCCGCGCTGGGTCGCGGTGACGCGGTTGTGCTTCGTGGCGCGGTTGACACCCTCGACGACGACCTTGTTCGTGATCGGGTCGGCCGCGATGACCTTGCCCTTCACGCCGCGGTCCTTGCCGGCGATGACGACGACCTCGTCGCCTTCTTAACCTTCTGGTTCTTTCGCTGCTCGCTTATGTGACAACCCTTCATGCCTAGAGCACCTCGGGCGCGAGCGAAATGATCTTCATGAAACGCTTGTCGCGCAGCTCGCGGCCCACAGGGCCGAAGATGCGCGTTCCGCGCGGCTCGCCGTCGGCCTTGATGAGCACCGCGGCGTTCTCGTCGAAACGGATGTAGCTGCCGTCCGGACGCCGACGCTCCTTGGACGTGCGAACGACGACCGCCTTGACGACGTCGCCCTTCTTGACGCCCGCGCCGGGCAGCGCGTCCTTGACGGTCGCGACGATGATGTCGCCGATACCCGCGTAGCGACGTCCCGAGCCACCCATCACGCGGATGCACAAGATTTCCTTGGCACCGGTGTTGTCGGCGACTCTCAGTCGCGACTCCTGCTGAATCACTGCCTACTCCAGACTCCTGCTCGGACTTACTTCGCGCGCTCGAGAACCTCGACCACGCGCCAGCGCTTGGTCGCCGAGGTCGGACGGGTCTCCATGATCAGAACGCGGTCACCGACACCGACCTGGTTGGTCTCGTCGTGCGCCTTGAGCTTGCTCGTGCGGCGCAGCACCTTGCCGTACAGCGGGTGCTTGACGCGGTCTTCGACAGCGACGACGACGGTCTTGTCCATCTTGTCGCTGACGACCAGGCCCTCGCGGGTCTTGCGGTGTGAATTGCGCACCGGCAGTCTCGGCCGCCTCGGTCATGCCACTTCACCATTCTCGGTCGGAGCGACCGACAGCCCGAGCTCACGCTCGCGCAGGATCGTGTAGATCCGCGCGATGTCGTGCTTCACGGTGCGCAGTCGCCGGTTGTTGTCCAGCTGCCCGGTGGCCATCTGGAAGCGCAGGTTGAACAGCTCTTCCTTGGCCTCGCGCAGGCGTGTGTCGAGCTCGTCGTCGTGCAGCTCGCGCAGCTCGTCGGTTTGTGTACTCATCAGCCTTCACCTGCTTCGCGCGTGACGATGCGGCACTTCATCGGCAGCTTGTGGATGGCACGGGTGAGCGCGTCGCGCGCCACCTTCTCGTTCGGGAACGACAGCTCGAACAGCACACGGCCCGGCTTGACGTTGGCGATCCACCACTCCGGCGAACCCTTACCGGAACCCATGCGGGTTTCGGCCGGCTTCTTGGTGAGCGGACGGTCGGGGTAGACGTTGATCCACACCTTGCCGCCACGGCGGATGTGCCGGTTGATCGCGATACGAGCGGACTCGATCTGGCGGTTGGTGACGTAGGCCGGCTCGAGGGCCTGGATGCCGTACTCGCCGAACGCCACTCGCGTACCGCCCGAAGCCATGCCCTTGCGGCTCGGGTGGTGCTGCTTGCGGTGCTTGACCCTGCGTGGGATGAGCATGACTCAGCTCTCCGTCGTCTCTTCGGTAGCGGCCTCGGCCGGAGTTGCTGCCTCGGCCGGTGCCTCGGGAGCAGCCTCGGCCGGTGCCTCGGGAGCAGCCTCGGGAGCAGCCTCGGTGGCCTGGTCGGCGGCCGCGGCGTCCTCGGCTGCGTTCGGCGCCTCGGCGGCGATCTCGGCCTGGGCCGCGGCTTCGGTGCTGACCGCGGACTCCTGGATGTTCTCGTCGGCGACCGGCGCCTCGGCGATCGCAGCTTCGGCGATGTGCCCCTGCGGGGCTCCGTCGCCGGATGCCGCGCGGCCCGCCTCGGTGCTCACACCGGTCGTGCCCTGCGAACCCGAACGGCGCGGACGGCTGCCGGCCGGACGCTCGCGGCGCTGCCGCAGTGCCTCGGCGGCCTGCGCGGCCTCGCGCTCGGCGCGTGAACCGGTCGGGACCTCGCCCTTGTACAGCCACACCTTCACGCCGATGCGGCCGAAGGTGGTGCGGGCCTCGTAGAAGCCGTAGTCGATGTTCGCGCGCAGCGTGTGCAGCGGGACGCGTCCCTCGCGGTAGAACTCCGAGCGCGACATCTCGGCGCCACCGAGGCGGCCCGAGCACTGCACGCGGATGCCCTTCACGTTCGGGCTCTTGAGCGCCGACTGCATGCTCTTGCGCATCGCGCGGCGGAAGCTGACACGGTTGCTCAGCTGCTCGGCGACACCCTGCGCAACCAGCTGCGCGTCACCCTCGGGGTTCTTGACCTCGAGGATGTTGAGCTGCACCTGCTTGCCGGTGAGCTTCTCGAGCTCGCCACGGATGCGGTCGGCCTCGGCGCCGCGACGACCGATGACGATGCCGGGACGCGCGGTGTGGATGTCGACGCGAACGCGGTCACGCGTGCGCTCGATCTCGACCTTCGCGATGCCGGCGCGCTCCATGCCCTTGGACATGAGCTTGCGGATCGCGACGTCTTCCTTGACGTACTCGGCGTACTGCTTGTCGGCGAACCAGCGACTGCGGAAGTCGGTGCTGATGCCCAGCCGGAAGCCGTGCGGGTTGACTTTCTGACCCATTACTTACGACGTCCCTTCTGGCCGACCGTCGTGTCGATGCTCTCGACCTCGATCGTGATGTGGCTGGTGCGCTTGCGGATCCGGTACGCGCGACCCTGCGCCCGCGGCCGGAACCGCTTGAGCGTCGGGCCCTCGTCGACGAACGCCCGCGAGATCACGAGCGTCTCGGGGTCGAGCGAGAAGTTGTTCTCGGCGTTGGCGATCGCACTCGCGAGCACCTTCGCGACCGGCTCGCTGGCTGCCTGCGGTGCGAACTTCAGCATCGCGAGAGCACCCTGCGCTTCCTTGCCGCGGATGAGGTCGATGATGCGACGCGCCTTCATCGGCGTGACGCGTACGTAGGTCGCACGCGCGATCGCGCTGCGAACCTCGTCAGTGTGCTGGGTGTTTGGCGTTGTCATCTCGTGTTTCCTTAGCCCCGTCGCGCGCGGCGATCGTCGCGGATGTGGCCCTTGAACGTGCGCGTGGGGGCGAACTCGCCGAGCTTGTGCCCGACCATGCCCTCGGTGACGAACACCGGGACGTGCTTGCGGCCGTCGTGCACGGCGATCGTGTGCCCGAGCATGTCGGGGATGATCGTCGAGCGGCGCGACCAGGTCTTGATCACGTTCTTGCTGCCCTTGTCGTTCTGGACGTCCACCTTCTTGAGCAGGTGGTCGTCGACGAACGGGCCCTTCTTCAGACTGCGTGGCATCGTTTCTCCTCAATCCGTCCCAGAGCCCTTAGTGGTGCTTCTTCTTCGTACGACGACGACGCACGATCATGCGGTCGCTCTCCTTCACCCGACGGGTGCGGCCCTCGGGCTTGCCGTTCGGGTTCACCGGGTGGCGGCCACCGGACGTCTTGCCCTCACCACCACCGTGCGGGTGGTCGACCGGGTTCATGGCGACACCGCGGACACT
>CAVWSE010000021.1:0-213129 GCA_963757455.1 uncultured Actinomycetota bacterium | reverse complement strand
GCGGAACGCGCCGTCTTGATCGACCCGGGCATAGAGCCCGTTGGCGAAGCGGGCCAGCAAGTCGGGGTCGTGGTCGGCCGCGAAGTCGAGCAGCGCGCTCTCGAACAACGGGGCCGACTGATCGGCGAGCAGGTCGTCGATCCGGTCGGTCATCGCCACGACCGTGGCCGCGTGCCGGGTCGAGATCGACCCCGCGCAAGCGCGGCCGCCGTCTGCGGATGGGCCGCCTCGACCGGTTCCCCGGTCAGCGTCCGGCGCGGGGTCACCGCCGCAGCCAGCCTCACCCGCCCCGCCGCATCGCGGGCACCGATGTGCAACGCGTCGCGCAACAACACCGCAGTGCGTCTTCGCACCCAGGTCGTAGGCCAGTCCTTCCGCCTCGACCTGCGCGATCAACCCCGAGCTCCTCGACGTCCAACGCCTGCTTCGCCGCTCGATCTCGCGCAGCCGATCCAGCACCGCCGTGCCGGTCAACTGCGAGCTGCTCACGTGTTCGATTCTATCCCTTCCGAGGAAGAAGCACCAGACCTGTGCGCAGAGAATCTCGCACAAATATAAGGGGATTCGCCGTCAGCGAACGAGCCTGCCGAGACGAACGGCGGGGCGCTAACGTGCCCCTATGGGCAACGTTGTTCCGCTGCGCCGAAAGGCAACGCGCGACCTCGAACCGTTGTGGCGCGAGGCGCTCGGTGAGCAGCTGCGCGTCGAGCGGCGTGCGCGACGCGAGCGGATCGCCGACGTCGCGCAGCGGGCCGGCGTCTCGCCGCAGTACCTGTCCGAAGTCGAACGCGGCTGCAAGGACGCGTCCTCGGAGATGCTGTCGGCTGTGTGCGGGGCCCTCGGGCTGTCCGTGCTGCAGGTCGCCCGCCGGGCCTCGGCGCACCTGAGTCCTCGCGCAAGCGGCCCGGTCTGCCTGGCCGCCTAGTCGTCGCCCCGGCGCGTGAGTACGGAGTCGACCACCCCGTACTCCTTTGCTGCCCACGGTGTCAGGATCAGGTCGCGTTCGGTGTCTTCGCGCACCTGGGCCGGGGTGCGTCCGGTGTGCGCGGCCAGGATCTCCTCGAGCATGGTGCGGACGCGTTCCACCTCGTCGGCTTCCAGGATGAGATCCGGTATCGCACCGCGTCCCTCGGCGGCCGGCGCATGGATCACGACCCGGCCGTGCGGCAGGATCTGCCGCTTGCCGGGCGCGCCCCCAGCCAGCAGCACAGCTGCTGTCGCTGCGGCTTCGCCGACGCAAGTGGTCTCGACATCGCACTGGATGTACTGCATCGCGTCGTAGATGGCGAGCGTGGCGGGAATCGATCCGCCGGAGGAGTTGATGTAGATGTTGATCGGCAGCTCAGAGCTTTCGGATTCGAGATGGATCAACTGAGCGATGATCGCGTTGGCCACGCCGTCGTCGATGCCGGTACCGAGGTAGATCACCCGCTCGGCGAGGAGCCGGCTGTAGATGTCGACCGTGCGCTCACCCTGGTTGGTCCGGGTGGTGACGTAGGGAATCGTGTAGCTGCTCATCGACGCCCGCCCAGCCCGATCGGACGAAGTGGTCCGGGCAGCACGTCCTCGGCGGATTCGACGATGTGGTCGACGAACCCGTACTCGCGCGCTTCCTCGGCGGTGAACCACCTGTCCCTGCGCGAATCACGTTCGATCGTCTCGACGTCTTGACCGGTGTCCTCGGCGATGAGTGAGACCACGGTGTCACGTGTCCGCCTCAGGTCATCGGCCTGGATGGCGATGTCCTGCGCCGTCCCGCCGATCCCGGAGGAGCCTTGGTGCAGCAACACCTTCGAACGCGCCAGGATGTAGCGCTTTCCCCGTGCGCCGGCGCTGAGCAGGAACTGGCCTGCGCTGTAGGCCATCCCGAGGTTCACCGTGATGACGTCGTTCGGGATCGCGCGCATGCAGTCGCGGATCGCCAACATCCCCGGCACCGAACCGCCGGGAGAGTTGATCAGCAACCGGACGTCGGCCTCGGAGTTCTCGGCGGCGAGCAGCAGCAGACCGGCACACAGTCGATTACTGTTCCAATGCTCGAGCGGCTCACCGAGCAGCAAGGTGCGGCGGTCGAAGAGTCGGCGATAGATCGCCTCGTCCAGTTCTCGACCTGGAACGGTGGAAGTCTCTGTCATGACTTCACTGTCGCTGCAGAGAACGGCCGCTGTCTCGCTTCGCTGCTCAGAGCAGCGCCGTAAGGTCAGCGCCCGACAGTCAGCCGGGCCATCGACGACTTCAACCGTTGAATGAGTTCGTCGTCGTCGAACCCGATGGGACGCATATGCCGAGGCTGCGGCGTCGGCGCGAGAGCAACTCGGCGCTGCACGGCAGCCACCGAGAACGGCGCATCGGGTAGCTCGTCGAGGATCTCGGCTGCAGCCAGGTCGTATCCGTGCAGTTCGCGCACCCGTCGTCCGAACGCCATGGCCAACGGCTCGCGCAAGGCGATGTGAGTACGGAGGACGTGCACTCCGGCAGCGCGCAACTCGTCTTCCGCGGTCGCGACCGAGCGCGTGCGCCGTGTCCGGGTGAGCAGCACGGCAACCTGTTTGCCACCACGCGACGCAGCTTCGACGGCGACCTGCACCTGCGACAGGTCCAGCGCGCTCGGCGAGGTCGGGACGAGGACGAGGTCAGCGACGTCGATGGCCGACGACATGATCTCGAAGTCGGCCGGCGGAGTGTCGATGACGATGGTCGGCGTCGCCGGCAGCACTAGCTCCGGAGTCGGCTGAGCCACCACCGGTACTGCCAGCGGACTGCCGGCCGCCGCGGCCCTGCGCGCCCATTCGGTTGCGGACGCTTGCGGGTCGGCGTCGATCACGGTGCAGGCGCGCCGCGTCGCCGCAGCGAGGGCGTGCGACAGGAACACAGCGGTGGTCGTCTTGCCGACGCCGCCCTTGCGATTGGCGACGGTGACGATCATCACCGCAGCTTAGTTGTGGCGGAAGAATCTTCGTGCCGCGCCGCGCTGGTAGCTCACCCACGAGTCCGCCAACGCGATCGAAGTCACATCAGATCCCAACGGCGCGGTACGCGGGGAGCCGGACGATGTCCGCGACGTCGAGCACAACCGTGCGTGCCTGACTGAGCCGCTTGGGGCGCTACCGCCCCGCGCGCAGCCAGAACAATGCCAACGCGGCCACGCTGTTCGAGTCGCGGAACTCCCCGGACCGCACCATCCGGTCCAGCTCGCCGACGCTGACGTACTCATGCACCATGTCCGCCTCGGATGCCTCTCGCCGCGGCGCACCGTCGTGCAGTCCGGTCGCCAGGAACACGTCGAACGCGTTGGTCGCGAGTCCCGGCGAGGCGTCGAGGCGGCCCAGGTGCTCCATCGAATCGGCGCGCAGCCCGGTCTCTTCGGCGAGCTCGGTCGTGGCCAGGTCGAGGGCGGTGCCACCGCTGTGTCCCGGCGGCCAACCGCCCTGCGGGAACTCCCACGAGCGTCGCCCGAGCGGGTAGCGGAACTGTTGCACGAGCCAGAACCCGTCGCCGGTGTACGGCAGCACGACCGCGAAGTCCCGCTTGTCGACGACGCTGTACGTGCCGCGCGTCCCGTCGGCGAACTGCACGTCGTCCTGGCGCAGCGACAACCACGGCGTGCGGACGAGTTCGCGACCACCGAGGCGCTCTACATCAGCCATCGGAGTCAGCCGTCGGACGGCCGGCAGAGCACGTGCGCCACGAGCGCCGTCCAGCCCGTCTGGTGAGTCGCGCCGAGACCCTCGCCGGTGTCGCCGTCGAAGTACTCGCTGAAGGTCAGCTGCTCACGCCACACCCGATCACCGGACGCTTCGATGCGCGCACCGTCGCACGGCCGCCTGCCGTCCGTGCCGACACGGAACAGGTCGCACAGCCGCGAGTCGATCAGATCCGCCGCCGCGGCGAGGGTCATCGTCTGTCCGGACCGAGTCGGGACGTCGATCGTGAAGTCGTCGCCGAGGAAGCCGTGATAGGTCCGCAAGGCATCGGCGAGCAACACGTTCACCGGGAACCACACCGGGCCCCGCCAGTTCGAGTTGCCTCCGAACAAGCCCGTGCGCGACTCACCGGGCTCGTAGTCGATCGACAGCTCCTGGCCTTCGATCGGCATCGTGTACGGCTCGCGGTATGCCGCCGACAGCGAGCGGATGCCGTACGGCGAGAGGAATTCCTGCTCGTCGAACATCCGCGACAGCACCCGGCGCAGCCTGTCCGGATCGAGCAACGCGAGCATGTGGTCGGCCGGCTCGTCACCGGCGCCACCGTGCGACATCAGCCCGTCCAGCAGTTCTGGACGACGGCGCTGCAACCACCGCAGCCGTGCGGTGAAGTCGGCGAGCTCCTCGGGACGTCCTGATCGTGCGTGGGCGACCGCGAGCACCGGCAGCAGTCCGACCATCGACCGCACTCGCACCGACTCGGCATGCCCGTCCGGGTGCAGCAGCACGTCGTAGAAGAACCCGTCGTCGTCGTCCCACAGGGATATGCCCTGTGACCCGAACCGGCGCATGGCATGCGCGATCGCCAGGAAATGCTCGAGGAACTTCGTCGCTGCCTCGTCCCACGCAGGCACGCTGCGCGCGAGTTCCATTGCGATCGTGAGCAGGTTCAGGCAGAAGAACGCGACCCAACTCGTGGCGTCCGACTCCTCGAGCCGGGTGCCGTCGGGCAACGTGGCCGACCGATCGAACAGCCCGATGTTGTCCATGCCGAGGAAGCCGCCCTCGAACAGATTCGATCCGTCCACGTCCTTGCGGTTGACCCACCAGCCGAAGTTGAGCAGCAGCTTGGTGAAGACGCGGATGAGGAAGTCCGTGTCGCGGGTTCCCGTCACCGCAGCGTCGACGAGGTAGACCCGCCACGCGGCCCATGCATGCACCGGTGGGTTCACATCGCCGAACGCCCATTCGTAGGCGGGCAGTTGCCCGTCCGGGTGCATCGCCCACTCGCGACACATGAGCAGCAACTGCTCCTTGGCGAACGTGGGATCGATGTGCGCGAGCGCGATGCAGTGGAAGGCAAGATCCCACGCCGCGAACCAGGGGTACTCCCAGTCGTCCGGCATGCAGATCACGTCGGCGAGTGCGAGGTGCTGCCATGACACGTTGCGGGCACCCGGCTGCGCCCGCGATGGTGGCGGCGTCGGCTCGGCCGGATCGCCCTCGAGCCACTCGGCGACCGTGTAGCGATACAGCTGTTTGCTCCACAGCAGCCCGGCGAACGCCCGCCGCGCGATCTGCGCGTCTTCGGGCGTGAGCCGCTCGGGCAGCACCGTCCGGTAGAAGTCGTCCGCCTCGCGCGACCGATCGACCCAGGCAGCGTCGAAGCCGGCCCCGAACACGTGCTCGGACGTACTGCCCGCGGCCAACCGCAGCCGAACCCGCACGGTCTGTCCCGGCGCGACAGCATCGAACCGGTACCAGAACGCCGCCTTCGTTCCGACGCCGCTCGGGTTCACCGCCGACTCGTCGCTGTGGACGACGCGCGCGTCGACGCCGTCCTTCGTGTACGGCGTCGGGTTCGCCTCGACTCCGAACAGTGCTGCAACGTTCGTCTCGTTCTCGCAAACGAGGACGTCGGGGGTGCCTTCCGCGGTCAGCGTGTAGCGGCCGAGGAAGACGTGATCGCACTCGACCGCGCGTTGGTCGGCGCCGAGGCGCTCGGGCGGATCGATGCGGCGCAGCTGCGGGGTGCGGTCGTCGCGTCCCCACACCCAGGTATTGCGGAACCACACCTGCGGCAGCAGGTGCAGCGGAGCCGGGTCCGGTCCGTGGTTGGTCGCCTCAACGGTCATGAGGACGTCATCCGGCGCAGCCTTCGCATAGCTGACCGTCACGTCGAAGAACCGGTTGTCATCGAGCACGCCGGTGTCGGCCAGTTCGTATTCGCGATCATTCCGCCCGCGCGCTGCGTTCTCTTGACGTAACTGCTCGTACGGGAACGCGGCCTGCGGATACCGATAGCGCCACTTCACCCACGAGTGCGAGGGCGTGCCGTCCATCGCCCACCAGTACTCCTTGATGTCCTCGCCGTGGTTGCCCTCTCCGTTGGTCAGCCCGAACAGCCGCT
The DNA here is from genome assembly GCA_963757455.1 of uncultured Actinomycetota bacterium. Classification (GTDB taxonomy): domain Bacteria; phylum Actinomycetota; class Actinomycetes; order Mycobacteriales; family Jatrophihabitantaceae; genus RYN-133. The sequence goes on along the minus strand of CAVWSE010000021.1, from coordinate 207,075 downwards.
CCTTCAAGATCGGGTCGCGCCCGTTCCACAGGGCGACAGAGATGTTCAGGAATCCGTATCGGTCGCAGAATCCGCCGAGGCCGTCCTCGCCCCAGCGATATGCCCGGCGATGGGCGTGCTCGAAGGGCAAGTACGTCCAGGCGTCGCCGTCGGCCGAATAATCCTCGCGGACGGTGCCCCACTGCCGTCCCGACAGGTACGGCCCCCACAGCCGCCAGGGACTCGTCGAGTCGGGAGACTCGGCCAGGCGGGCGTGCTCGGGCGTCGGCGGCGTCGACTGTGCTTCGGCGGTGTGTCGCGGGGCCACCCCGCAGACGCTACGCGGATGAGTAATTCAGTTGGCGTCGGCGCGTAACGTCGTCTGATCGTGGCGCCCGATGCCGTACTGACCCGCGAACAACACCACCTCGACCTGGCCCGACGCTGCCTGCTCGCGATGCAGGATTCGGCCGATCGCATCGCCGACTACGGCGTCGACGAGCTCGCCAGCCACGGCCTCGGCCGCATGCGCGCCGAGAGACTCAAAGCCCTGTCGGCCGACCCGGACGCACCGCCGTTCTTCGGCCGCACCGACCGCGACGAACCCGACACCGAGTCCTTCCACATCGGCCGGCGACACGTGCGCGACGACTTCGGCGACCCGGTGGTGATCGACTGGCGAGCGCCGATCGCGCGGGCCTTCTACCGGGCGACGCCCGCCGACCGCATGGGCGTTACCCTGCGGCGCCGGTTCGGCTTCCATGACGGCGCGCTCTCGTCCTTCGAGGACGAGCATCTCGACCGCGGAGAGTCGCTGGGGCTCGCCTCCGACCTGCTGCGGGAGGAGATCGAGCGTCCGCGCGTCGGCCCGATGCGCGACATCGTCGCCACGATCCAGCCCGACCAGGACGATCTCGTGCGCGCCGACCTCGACACATCGCTGTGTATCCAGGGTGCGCCGGGTACCGGTAAGACCGCGGTCGGGCTGCACCGCGCCGCGTACCTGCTCTACACCTATCCCGACCGCCTGCGCCGGTCCGGCGTGCTGGTCGTCGGGCCCAACGCCGCGTTCCTGCACTACATCGCACAGGTGCTTCCGTCCCTCGGCGAGGGCGGGATCGAGCAGGCCACCGTCGCCGAACTCGTCGGCGGCGAGGCCCGCAGCGACGAGCCGTCCGAACTCGCGACGCTCAAGGGCGATGCGCGAATGGCAGACGTGCTGCGTCGCGCTGTCGTCTCACACGTTCGCAAGCCCACCGACGACGTGTTGGTCATCATCGGGACGCGTCGCTACCGCGTGGGCGCGCACCATCTGCGCCGCTATGTCGACGACGCGCGGCGCGCGCTCGGTGACGGCCTGCGCTGGTCGATGGCTCGCGATCGGTTGCGCATGCAGGTCGCCGAGGACGTGCGTCGCCAGCGCGAAGACGTCGGCGGTGCACCGACCGACGCCGAGACCGCCAAAATGTCGCGCACGCCCGCGGTGAAGGAGTTCGTCGACGAGGTGTGGCCGGCCCTGACCGCACCTGCGCTGCTCATGCGGCTCTACGACGACCCCGCGTTCCTGCAGCGCTGTGCACCCACACTGAGCGAGGACGAGCGCGCTGCCCTGTACCGGAAGGGACGCGCGGCCGTGCGAACCGTGCGGTGGACGGCGGCTGACACCGTCCTGCTCGACGAGCTCAGCGGGATGCTCGACGGCACGTCGACCTACGTCCACGTCGTGGTCGACGAGGCGCAGGACCTCTCGCCGATGCAGTGCCGCGCCGTTGCCCGTCGGTGCCCGCTGGGATCGGTCACGGTGCTCGGCGACCTGGCGCAGGCGACGACGCCGTGGGCTCCCGGCGACTGGGCTGTGACCCTGACCCACCTCGGCCACGACTCGGCAACGGTGCGTCCGCTCACTGCGGGTTACCGCGTGCCGGGCGAGGTGATCGAGCTGGCCAACCGACTGCTGCCGCACATCGCGCTCGGCGTCCCGCCGGGCACCGCGGTGCGAGCCGGCGAGTCGGCGCTGCAGTTCGCGCCGGCGGCGACCCTCACTGCAACAGTCGCCGAGCTGCTCGAGATCGAGGGATCGATCGGTGTGATTGTCCCCGACCCACGCGCCGAGGTCGTGCTCGCCGAGTTGCAGGCCGCCGGCATCGAGGCGGCCGCGGTCGAGTCGGAGTCCGACCCGCGTATCGCGGTCGTCCCGGCCTCGGCGGCCAAGGGTCTCGAGTTCGACTCGGTCGTGCTGCTCGAACCGGCCGAGATCGTCGATGGCGAACCGACCCGTCCCGCCGGGCTACGCCGCCTCTACGTCGTCCTCACCCGCGCGGTGTCACACCTGCGCGTCCTGCACGATCAGCAGCTGCCTCCCGAATTGGCCTGATCTTCGCGTCCGCGCGCGGTTGCGAGGTGCGGCGATATGGTAGGAACCCCTGGGTTTCTCGTGAGCTACGCCACCCCTGTACCAACCGAGGAACGCTGGAAACACTGCCGACACCGTGCCGCACGTGGCAACCCCACGAAACGCCCGAGCCGAGGAGCCGCATGAGCGAACACGTCCACGCCGTACATCCCGAACCGGACATGGTCCAGTTGCTCACGCCGGAGGGTCAGCGCGTCGAGCATCCGGACTACGCACTCGACATCACCGACGACGAGATAGCCGCGCTGTATCGCGACCTCGTCCTCGTGCGCCGCATCGATACCGAGGCGATCGCCCTGCAGCGTCAGGGCGAGCTCGGACTGTGGGCGAGCCTGCTCGGTCAGGAAGCCGCGCAGATCGGCGCCGGTCGTGCGCTCCGGACGCAGGACATGGCGTTCCCGACGTACCGCGAACACGGCGTCGCCTGGTGCCGTGAGGTCGATCCACTGACGCTGCTCGGGCTCTACCGCGGCACCAACCTCGGTGGCTGGGACCCGAAGGCCAACAACTTCAACCTGTACACGATCGTGATCGGCGCGCAGACGCTGCATGCGACCGGCTACGCGATGGGCGTCGTCCGCGACGGCGCAGTGGGGACGGGCGACCCGGACCGCGACACCGCGGTGCTGGCGTTCTTCGGCGACGGCGCTTCGAGCCAGGGCGACGTCAACGAGTCCTTCGTCTGGTCTGCGGCCGGCAACCTCCCGATCGTGTTCTTCTGCCAGAACAACCAGTGGGCGATCAGCGAGCCGGTCGAGCGGCAGAGCCGCGTTCCGCTGTACCAGCGCTCGGCCGGGTTCGGCTTCCCCGGCGTGCGCGTCGACGGCAACGACGTGCTCGGCTGCCTCGCCGTGACGCGCAAGGCGTTGGACGACGCGCGCAACGCGCAGGGCCCGACCTTCATCGAGGCGTACACGTACCGCATGAACCCGCACACGACCAACGACGACCCGCGTCGCTACCGGCTCGGCAGCGAGGCCGAGACGTGGAAGCTGAAGGACCCGATCGAGCGAGTGCGCGCGTACCTCACTCGTGAGGCCAAGATCGAGCCGTCCTTCTTCGACGACGTCGACGCCGAGGCGAAGGCTTTGGCCGAGCACGTGCGCAAGGGCTGCCGCGAACTGCTCGACCCCACACCGGCGTCGCTGTTCGACAACGTGCACGTGACTATGCCGGACGACTTGCGCGCGCAGCGCGACGACTTCGTCTCCTTCGTCTCGGAGGTCTCTGCATGACCGCAAGCACGATGGCGAAGGCTCTGAACGACGGTCTGCGCAAGGCCATGGAGGACGACGCCAAGGTCGTCATCATGGGCGAGGACGTCGGCAAGCTCGGCGGCGTCTTCCGCATCACGGACGGGCTGCAGAAGGACTTCGGCGAGGACCGCGTCATCGACACGCCGTTGGCCGAGTCGGGGATCATCGGCACCGCGGTCGGGCTCGCGATCCGCGGGTACCGGCCGGTGTGCGAGATCCAGTTCGACGGGTTCGTGTTCCCCGGCTTCGACCAGATCGTCAGCCAGGTGGCCAAGTTCCACAACCGCTCGGCCGGCCTGGTCAAGATGCCGATCACGATCCGCATCCCGTTCGGCGGCGGCATCGGCGCGGTCGAGCACCACAGCGAGTCGCCGGAGACCTACTTCGCACATACGGCCGGCCTGAAGGTCGTCAGCTGCTCCAACCCCTCCGATGCGTTCTGGATGGTCCAGCAGGCCATCGCCGACGACGACCCAGTGATCTTCTTCGAGCCGAAGCGGCTCTATCACGCTGCAAAGGCCGAGGTCGCCGAGACGCCCATCCCGCTCTACAGCGCGCGCACCGTTCGCCCCGGCAAGGACGTAACGGTCGTCGGTTACGGCCCGACCGTGTCGACGTTGCTCGCCGCCGCCGACGCCGCCAAGGACGATGACCTCGAACTCGAGGTCATCGACCTGCGTTCGGTCTCACCGCTCGACATGCCCACCGTCGTCGAGTCGGTCAAGCGCACCGGCCGGTTGATCGTGGTGCACGAGGCGCCGCACAGCTTCGGCGTCGGTGCCGAGGTCGCCGCGCGGGTGATGGAAGAGGCGTTCTACTCCCTCGAAGCGCCGGTGCTGCGCGTCGCGGGGTACGACACCCCGTACCCGCCGAGCCGCCTCGAGCACGAATGGCTGCCCAACCTCGACCGCGTGCTCGACACAGTCGACAAGATCATGGAGTACTGAGTTTCGATGGCAGTGCAGCAGTTCAAACTTCCCGACCTCGGCGAGGGTCTCACCGAGGGCGACATCCTCAAGTGGACGGTCGCGGTCGGCGACACCGTCGACGTGAACGACACGATCGCCGAGGTCGAAACCGTCAAGGCAGCTGTCGAGCTCCCGTCGCCGTACGCCGGCACGGTCACCGCGTTGCTCGCCGACGAGGGGACGACCGTCCCCGTCGGTACGCCGATCATCTCGATCGACACCGGTGCGGATACCGCAGCCGAGAACGCGGCGGCCGGTGAGGACATGGTGCCGACGGTGCCCGGCGAGGCCGGCACCGAGGAGAAGCAGCTGACGCTGGTCGGCTACGGCCCGCGCGAAGAGACCGGCCGCCGCCGCCGTCGCAGGCCGGCCAGCGGCTCGGTCGCTTCCGGCAGCGCAGAGGGCGCACAGGTGTCGTTCAACCTCCCGCCCGCGCCGGTCGGCCCTGAACCGGCCGCGGTCGAGGAGCCCGCGGCGCCGCGGTCCCGGGCGCTGGCCAAGCCGCCCGTGCGCAAGCTCGCCAAGTCCCTGGGCGTCGACCTCGACTCCGTCCGCGCCACGGGGCCGAACGGCACCGTCTCTCGCGACGACGTCCAGGCTGCTGCCGGGCAGTGGTCGGATTCAGGGCACAGTGGTCAGTCACAACTGACCAGTGCGGCCCGCACCAACCACTCCGGCGAACGCGAGACACGGATTCCGATCAAGGGCGTCCGCAAGCACACCGCGGCCGCGATGGTGTCGAGCGCGTTCACCGCACCCCACGTCACCGAGTTCGTCACCTGCGACGTAACCGCGATGATGGACTTGCGCGACCGGGTCGCCGCGCGCCGCGAGTTCCGCGGCGTCAAGGTCAGCCCGCTGTTGTTCGTCGCGAAGGCCGTCATTCTCGCCGCGAAGAAGACGCCGTCGATCAACGCGACCTGGGACGAGGCCGCCGGCGAGATCGTCCTGAAGAACTACGTGAACCTCGGTATCGCCGCGGCCACCGAGCGCGGCCTGATCGTGCCGAACGTCAAGGACGCCGACCAGCGCTCGCTGCTCGAACTGGCGCAAGCGATCGGTGAGCTGACCGACACCGCGCGCGCCGGCAAGACCTCGCCCGCCGACATGAGCGGCGGGACGATCACGATCACGAACGTCGGGGTGTTCGGCATCGACACCGGGACACCGATCCTGAACCCGGGCGAGGCCGGGATCGTGGCGTTCGGCGCGATCAACCGGCGCCCCTGGGTGGTCGGCAGCGGCGACGACGAGCACATCGAGCCCCGCTGGGTCACCCAGCTCGCGGTCTCCTTCGACCACCGGCTGGTCGACGGCCAGCAGGGGTCGCAGTTCCTGGCCGACGTCGCGGCCGTCCTCGGCGACCCGGGACTCGCACTCTTGTAAAATTTGCGTGAGACAGTGTGATTCGCGGCACGCAGGGGCATATTGCTTTGCTTTCGTCGGTTATAGCCAGCATCCTGGTTAAGAATCAACAGACCGAGAAAGGTAATGCCGATGTCCCGCACGTCAGCGCTGGTCCGCAAGATCACCCAGCGTCGCACCTCCCGTGAGTTCGAGCGCGCCCTGCGCAACGCGTCGCCGTCGATGGCCCAAGAGCTTCGTGCGATCGCGTCCCGCTCCCAGGTCGGCGGTCTCTGAGCCGACCCGCGCACTGTCAACGCCCGCCCGTCCCCAGGACGCGGCGGGCGTCGCGTTCTGGCGGCTACCCGGCGGGGATGCGGTCGGGCGGGAAGATCCGCTCGACGTTCTCGCGGGTCAGCCGCAGAAACACACCTTGGGCACTGGCCGTGACCGCGCCGTCCACGCTCGCCTCGGCGCCGACGAAGACCTTGCGACCCTCCCGGCGATCGACCCAGGCGGCTACCCGCAGCGGCGTCTCGAGCGGGGTCGGCGCCCGATAACGCACCTCGAGCGACACGGTCATCGCCGCGTGGCCGGCCACGAACACCGCCGTACCCATCGCGTGGTCGAACATCAGCGACAGAATGCCGCCGTGCACCAGGCCCGGCCCGCCCTCGAAGGCCGCGCCGAGGGTCACCTCACCCGAGACGCCACGTTCGTCCGGCTCGAGACAGAGCTGCGGCCCCGAGGGGTGTGCCCGTCCGCCGACCAGGCTGACCGGGTGGAACGGGCTGTCATGCACCCAGGCCCGGCGGGGCAATTCGCGTAGCCGCGCGGCGAGCTTCTCGAGGTCCGCAGCGACCGTGTCGAGCTCAGCCGGATCGGCCCCGCTGCGTGCAACGAGGTCGGCGAGCTCGCGCACCACTGCCGCGATCCGCTCCCGCGACTCGTCGGCCATGCGCGCCACCCTACGGAACAATGCAGAGCCGCGATGCCTTCACGAGACGTGGCCCACGTTCGCGTCCGCGCACCTGAACTCGTCACCGGAACGTGGTTCAACACGACCGGCCCGCTGACGCTTGCCGGCCTGCGCGGCCGCTGGGTGCTGCTCGACTTCTGGACGAGCTGCTGCGGCAACTGTCTGCACATAATCGACGAGCTGCGCCCGCTCGAAGCCAAGTACCACGACGCACTCACCGTCATCGGCGTCCACTCGCCGAAGTTCTCGCACGAGAAGGCGGACGAGACCGTCGAAGCAGCAGTCGAGCGCAACGAGATCACGCATCCCGTCCTCAGCGATCCCGACTTGCGGCTGTGGCGGCAGTACGCCGTGAAGGCGTGGCCGACGCTCGTGCTGATCGACCCCGACGGATACGTCGTTGCGCAGGCGGCGGGCGAGGGGCAGGTGAGCGCCCTCGACATGACGATCGCCGATCTATCGCCCAATTACACGTTGCGTCGCAAGGACGAGCCGTACGCCCCGCCGCCGCCCGTGCCGAGCAGTTTGCGCTTTCCGGCAAAGGCGATTCGTCTACAGTCAGGTAACCTGATGGTCGCAGATGCCGGCCATCACCAGCTGGTCGAACTCGACGGCGACACTGTCGTACGCCGCATCGGGGACGGGACACGTGGCCGCACCGACGAGCCGGTGAGGTTCGCCGATCCCAACGGGCTCGCCGACCTCGACGGCGACGTGTTCGTCGCCGACACCGCGAACCATCTGCTGCGTCGCATCCATCTCGATGACGGTTCACTCGCACACACCATCGACCTCGCGTTCGAGTTGCGCGACGCGCGCACGATCACCGGAGCGATCCCCGCAGTGCTCTCGCCATGGGACGTCGCCTGGTGGCCCGCGATCGGCAAGCTCGTCGTCGCCGCTGCCGGGGTGCACCTGTTGCTCGCGGTCGATCCGGCGACGGGAGCGACCGAGGTGCTCGCCGGCACGACCGTCGAAGGATTGCGGGACGGCCCCGCACGCGACGCTTGGCTGGCCCAGCCGTCGGGGCTCGCTGTCGACGGCGACCGGGTCTGGTTCGTCGACTCCGAGACCTCGGCGCTTCGCTATCTCACGGTCGACGGCACGGTGCACACCGTTGTCGGCGAGGGCCTGTTCGACTTCGGCCACGTCGACGGTCCCGCGCGGACCGCCCGGCTGCAGCACCCGCTCGGCGTGACGCTGCTCGCCGACGGTTCGCTCGCCGTCCTCGACACCTACAACGGCGCTGTTCGCCGGTACGACCCGCACACCGACGAGCTCGCCACGCTGGCCGGTGACCTGGCCGAACCGTCCGGAGCCGTGCTCGTCGACGGTGACCTGGTCGTCGTCGAATCCGCCGCGCACCGTCTCGTCCGTCCGGTGCCGGCCAGCGAACTCGTTACCGAAGCGCCGCAACGCACCGCCCGGCCGACGTCCGCTGTCGCACCCGGTGCGGTGCGGCTCGACGTGCGCTTCGTGCCTGCACCGGGACGCAAGTTGGACGAGCGGTTCGGCCCGTCGACCCAGCTCACCGTGTCCGCGTCACCGCAGGAGCTGATCGTGTCCGGCGCAGGTGAGGGCACCGAACTGTCGCGCGAGCTCGTCCTGGCCGACCACGGCACCGGCGTGCTGCAGGTCGTCGCGCAGGCGGCCTCCTGCGACGAGGGGCCCGAGCACCCTGCCTGCTACCTGGCCCGCCAGGACTGGGGTGTGCCGATCGAGATCACTGGCTCGGGCGAAGCCCGCGTCGAGTTGGTGCTTCTGGGCTGAGCGAGCGCACGCATCGGGTCACGATGCGCTGGTCCTTGAACGGGCCGGTCACGTCCCACAACACCCGCAGCCGCGTGCGGCCGTGGTCGATGCGGATCAGCCCGCGGTAGAGGTCGGCGCGGCACGGGTGCTCGACCAGCTCGCCGGGTCGCCACGCGTGGAACGCGCGACCGTCGGTGAAGCGCACCTGCCACCCGTCGCCCACCGGGACGATGTGCAGTTCGCGAGTCACCTCGTAGCGAGCGCCGTCCCATTGCAGCTCACCCAGCTCGAGCCAGTGGACGGTCGACCCGACGAGAGTCAGCTCGAGCCACCCGCTGACATGTCCGAACCCGCCGGCGTGCCGGTCGACCAGGCGCCGCTCGAGTTGCCACACACCGAGCAGGTCGGTCGGGCGCGGGCTGGTCAGCAACGCCGTCATGCGGTCACCTGTGCGTCTTCGAGCACTCGCACCGCCACGGGCCCGAGCCGCAGTTTCCCGTCGGTCAGCGGCTCGCACCGCACGCCACCGAGGCCACGCAACGCACGCCGCGTGCCGGGCCCGATCACCACGTCCATCCAGGCGCAGGGGTTGGCGGGGCGGTGGACCTGGAAGTCGACCGGCCCCGACCCGGTGTCGAGGCTGATCCGGGCACCGACCCAGCTGTCGACGTCCGCGCCGCGGAGCAACACGTTGCGTCGCGTCTGCCGCAGGTCGGCGCCGGGTGACAGCGAGTGTTCCGCCATCAGAGTGACCGCCGCGTCGCGATGCGCGCGCTTGCCGAAGTAGCGGTCACCGACGATCCCGAGCCCGGCGCGGATCTCGACCTCGTCGACCACCTCGCCGTCCGGCTCCGGCAGGGGCCCGTCCGCCGGACGACCCTCGTAGCGGTGCAGCGGCGACGCGAGCAGCTGGACGATTTCCACACCGTCATCCTGGCAGGACAATGAGCCGATTCCGTCACAACGACACCTCGGGAGCCGTCGTACCGACATGACCAGCGACCAGCAGTGGCTCGCCGATCGGTTCGAGCACGCTCGTCCCCAGCTGCGGTCCGTGGCGTACAGCATGCTCGGGTCGCACGCTGAGGCCGAGGACGCGGTGCAGGAGTCGTGGCTACGCCTCGCGCGTGCCGACGGCGACGACAGCGCCGGCGGGATCGACAACGTCACCGCGTGGCTGACGACGGTTGTCGGACGGATCTGCCTTGACATGCTGCGAGCACGCCGATCCCGCCGCGAGGACTACCTGGGGACGTGGCTGCCCGAGCCGGCCGTCGCGACCGAAGCGAGTGATCCCGAGCAGAGCGCGCTTGCGGCCGACGCGATCGGCATCGCGCTGCTGGTCGTGCTCGAAACGCTGGCACCGCGCGAACGACTCGCGTTCGTCCTGCACGACGTGTTCGGCGTCGACTACGAGCAGATCGCGCCGATCGTCGAACGCACGCCCGAGGCGGCACGACAACTCGCCAGCCGCGCTCGCCGACGCGTACGCGCCGCGCCGCCGCCCGACCCCGACCTTGCCCGCCAGCGTGTCGTCGCGGACGCGTTCCTCGCCGCCGCGACCGGGCGCAACGTCGACGCGCTGCTCGAACTGCTCGACCCGGACGTCACGTTCCGCATCGACTTCGGCCCGTCCGGACCGGCTCCCGCACTGGCCAAGCTGCGCACGCCACTCGTCGGCGCCCAGGCGGTCGCGCGCAACGCCCTCAGCAACGCACCGCGCTTCCTGTCCGGAGCGACCCGCGCGACCGTCAACGGCGGACCGGGGCTCGTCGTCGGCGACCCGAGCGACCCGATCGCCGTCGCCGCATTCACGGTGGTGGCTGACCGGATCACGCACATCGACGTCGTCGCCGACCCGGCCAAGCTCCGCACGATGCGCCGCGACTGAGCTCACCGCACGATCGACGCCGCGACCTTTTTCGGGACGCACATCGTCCACGCGTCGATCACCAGTTCGCGCAGCTCGTCGAAATCCAGCGCGGCCAGCCGCACCCGCACCCAGTTGTATCGCTCATCGGAGGCGAGCGGCATCAGGAACTTGTCGGGATCGCTCGCAACCAGCGCCTCGCGTTCGAGTTTCGGGAACGCGAAGCCCAGCAATGTCTCGTCGCGCGACAAGGACAGGAAGACCAACCGACCGACCCGGAACTTGATCCGGTCGCCGACAACGGCCTCGTACGCGCGCGGCAGGCCCGACACGATCTCGCGGATATCGGCGATGCTCACCACAACGAGCAGCGTTCACCGGGGCACTGACAAAGCATCCGGGCTACGGTCGAAAGATGCCCAGCGACTTTGTCCTCAAGGCGATGAACACGACGCATCGCATCATGCTCGCCGTGACCGGCAACCGGCTGGGCGCAAGTTTCGGCGGGATGCCATCGCTCGAACTCACCACGACGGGGCGCAAGAGCGGTCAGCCCCGCGCGGTCATGCTGACCTCGCCGCTGCAGCAGGGCGACGCATACATCGTGGTCGCCTCGCGTGGCGGGGACGACTTCCACCCCGCCTGGTTCCTGAACCTGCGCGACAACCCGGCCGTCGAGGTCAAGGTCGTCGGCAAGCCGAAGCAGAAGATGCGGGCCCGCGTGGCGAGCGCCGACGAGCGCGCCGAGATGTGGCCGAAGATCACCGGCAAGTACCGCAACTACGCCGGCTACCAGAAGAAGACGGACCGCGAGATTCCGCTGGTTCTGCTCGAACCCTGATCGAGCAGCCCGGGACGCACGATCTCATCGAGTCCGGAGGGTTTTCCGCCGCGCAGTAGCGTCGAGGGGTGACCACTACGCGACCCGTCCGCATTGCCCTCCAGCTGCAGCCGCAGCACGCCGATTACTCCGCGATTCGCGACACCGTCCTCAGAGCCGAGGACATGGGTGTCGACGTGATCTTCAACTGGGATCACTTCTATCCGCTCTACGGCGAGCCCGACGGAAAGCACTTCGAGTGTTGGACCATGCTCGGCGCCTGGGCGGAGCAGACGAGCCGTGTTGAGATCGGCGCGCTCGTGACGTGCAACAGCTACCGCAATCCCGAACTGCTTGCCGACATGGCCCGCACCGTCGATCACATGAGCGGCGGCCGCCTCATCTTCGGTATCGGGTCGGGCTGGTTCGAGCGCGACTACGACGAGTACGGCTACGAATTCGGGACGGCCGGTGGCCGCCTCGACCAGCTCGCCGCCGACCTGCCCCGGATCGAGAGCCGGTGGGGCAAGCTCAACCCCGCACCCACACGCGACATCCCCGTCCTGATCGGCGGCGGGGGCGAGAAGAAGACGCTGCGACTCGTCGCGCAACACGCCCACATCTGGCACTCGTTCAGCGACCTCGAGACCTTGCGGCGCAAGACGGGCATCCTGCACCAGCACTGTGCCGACGTCGGCCGCGACCCGGCCGAGATCGAGCTGTCGGTCGGCACGCCGCGCGGTAACCCGGCCGAGGTCGGCCCGCCGTTGCTCGATGCGGGCGCCTCGCTGTTCACCGTCGGGCTGGACGGACCGGATTACGACGACCTCGCGCCGCTGCAGCCGTGGCTGGACTGGCGGGCGTCCCTCTGAGCTCGTATTCGGCTGTCTAGTAAGGACGGCAGAGAGGTTTAGAGATGGCTCGAATCACGTGGTTCTTCGACGTCCCCGACGAGTCGACGCTGCCGGATCGCATCCAGTCGCTGTTCGCGAAGGCGCGCGAGCGGCTCGGATTCCTGCCCAACGTGTTCGCGAACTACAGCGTCCGGCCGGAGCGGTTCTCGGCCTGGTTCGCGCACTACCAACAACTGCACGAGCCGACCGAACACCTCAGTGCGGCCGATCGGGAGATGATCGCCGTCGTTGTCAGCGCCTACAACCGGTGCACCTACTGCATCGTCTCCCACGGACACGCGCTGCGGGTCGCCCTCGGCGGCGACCTGGCCGCCGAGGTACTCGCCGATGACATTGCCACCAACTGGCGCCACGCCGACCTCGACGACCGGCAGCGTGCTGTCTGCGGCTACGCCGAGAAGCTCACCGCCACGCCGCACCACATGAGCGAGGACGATCTCGAAGCGCTGTTCGCCACCGGCCTGACCAAGGACGAGGTGTGGGACGTGGTCGAAATCGCGGCCATGTACAACTTCACCAACCGGATGGCCCTGGCGACCGGACAGCAGCCCAATGCCGAGTACCACTACCGCGACCGCGGTCCGACCGACAAGGATTAGCACTGTGGACGACAAGACGATTCTCGAGCACATCCACCAACTCGTCGCCGAAGAGAAGCAGTTGCGCGCCGATCACCACGGCCTCAATGCGCAGGATCACCAGCGCCTGCAGCACCTCGAGGAACAACTCGACCAGGCGTGGGACCTGCTGCGTCAACGCCGTGCGCGCGAGGACACCGGCGATGATCCCGACGTCGCGCAGGAGCGTTCGGTGAACGAGGTCGAGGGGTACCTGCAGTAACGCTCAGCCGTGGCGCGCTGCCGCGTAGAGCACGCTCGGCTGCACCGCACCAGCGAGCAGGCGCGCCTTGTTCGTCACCAGCACCGACATGAGCCCGGCGCTGTAGACCCGTCCCGACCCCCATTTGCCTTTGACCGCGCGCATGCTGCGACCGAACGTCTGCGCGATCACGTCGGCCACCGGCCCTGTCGTCTGGTACGAGATCAGCCGCAGCCAGTTCGCGCCGATCGCATGGATCTCGTCGGTCGGCAGCAGGCTGCTCAGCCGAGCACTCGCGTCCGGCGGCGGCGTGAAACTGAAATTGCGATCCGGCGGCGGAGCGAAGTTGATGGCGGTGAACTCGACATCGATCGCGGCCTCGGTCTCGCCGCGCGCGAAGACCTCCACCCGGAGCGGCACCGCCTGCTTCCCGTCGACCTCGATCACGACCGATCCGATCAGCGAGCGCGGCGACGACGGAACGACCACCAGCTCGTAGGTAGGGCGCCCGGGCACGACCTGGTCGCCACTGCGCAACGTCGTCGAACGAGCATCGCTCGGAATGGCCAGGATTTCTTCGGCCAACTCCGGTGGGGTGAGCACCGCCGCCGGCCCCGCGCTGAGCGGCAAGCCGCTCTGACCAGACGCAACGACGTGCTTCTCGTACGTCCTGCTCTCGGTGTCCCAGAAGAGCATGTGCGTGCCGTCGCGGAACACGTCCACCTCATCGTCCGCGTTCAGGATCGCAACCCGCTGCTGCTGCTCGTTGGCGTACCAGTAGTGCACCGTGTGCGAGCCGTTGAGCAGCGCTCCGCCGAAGGGCAGCTCATGTTCGAGCCCGGCGAGAAGTGGGTGCGGCAGGCCGAGGTCGACGTTCGCGAGGATCGTGCCGCTGTAGCCGCCGACGTGCTGCGCGCGCACCTCGGACACGAGCTGTTCGGGTCCGGTGACCGACAGTGCCGCATCGTCGTTGCGGAAGGCCCCCGAGACATAACTTGTCACCGCGACGATCGCCGACGCGACGACGACAACGGACGCGATCCAGCGCAGCTCGGGATGCCTCGCAAGGATCCCCGGTGCCTTCACTGCATCCACGATGCGAGCCTCGCACTGTGACCGGGCTGAGCCCTCACGCCTCCTGCTCATCCCTCAGGTGGCACGCTGAGGGCGATCTCAAGAAGGAGAGTTCAGTCGTGCGACTTCTGATCGTCGAGGACGAAGCCAGGCTTGCATCTGCATTGCAGCGCGGCCTGTCGAACGAGGGCTTCACCGTGGACACGGCGCACACCGGTCCGGACGGGTTGCACATGGCGCAGGAGTCCGCCTACGACGCGGTGATCCTCGACATCATGCTTCCCGGGCTGTCCGGCTACCGGATCATCGAGCACCTGCGGGCCGCCGAGAACTGGGTGCCGATCCTGATGTTGACCGCAAAGGACGGCGAGTACGACGAGGCCGACGCACTCGACCTCGGCGCCGACGACTACCTCACCAAGCCGTTCTCGTTCGTCGTGCTGCTCGCCCGGCTGCGTGCCCTGCTGCGCCGCGGGGTGCAGCCGCGCCCGGCAGCGCTGACCGTCGACGACCTCGTGCTCGATCCGGCGGCGCACACCGTCAAGCGCGGCGAGACTCCCATCGACCTGACGCCGCGGGAGTTCTCGCTGCTCGAGTTCCTGATGCGCCGCGCCGGCGACGCCGTCAGCAAGGCCGACATCCTGCACCACGTCTGGGACGCCAACTACGAAGGCGATGCGAACGTCGTCGAGGTCTATGTGGGCTATCTGCGGCGCAAGATCGACACGCCCTTCGACCGCCAGACCGTCCAGACGGTGCGCGGCGCGGGTTACCGGCTCACCGCGGATCCCGCTGCGTCCTGACCACAGCGCCTAGATTCTGATCCGTGTCGCGCTTGGGAGTGCTGGCGTGGCCGGGCCGGTACTGGGCGCGGCAGTCGCTGCGTGCCCGGCTGACGCTGCTCGCGACCGCGTTGTTCAGCATCGCCGTCGCTACCGGCGCAGTGCTCGTGATCGTGCTGCAGCGCTACGCCTTGCTTCGCGTCCTCGACGCATCGGCGTTGAAGACCGCGAATGCCGTCGCACGCCAGTTGACCGGACCAAAGATCCCGGACACGGTGAACTCGACGCCCGGGGCCACCGCGACCGCCGTCCAGGTGCTCAATCAGCACGACACTGTCGTCTCGGCCTCGTCGGGTGTCGACAAGGCCGTGTCGTACCTGAGCGACGCCCAACTGGTCGACGCTCGTGCGGGGCAACGGTTCAACGTCGCGCCCAACCCGGACGTCGAACTTCGCGTCCTGGCGATTCGCGCGCATCACGGCCTGCTCACTGTCGTCACCTACACAGACGTCGGCCGGGTCGACGACAGCGTGCGGGTGCTGACCAAGGCAGCATTGATCGGCGCTCCGATCGCCGTGCTGCTGCTCGGTCTGTCGACCTACTTCGTGACGACGCTGACCCTGCGCTCGGTCGCCGCCTTGCGGCACGGCGCTGCGGACATCACAGCAGCAGGGTTGTCGGGGCAGCGGCTGCCCGTACCAGGCGCACAAGACGAGATCCATCGCCTCGCGGTGACGCTGAACCGGATGCTCGACCGCATCGAGTCGGCGACAGCGCGCCAGCGCACCTTCGTCGGCGATGCGGCCCACGAACTGCGCTCGCCACTCGCGTCGATGCGGGTGCAGCTCGAGGTCTCGCAGCGCATGGGACCGAGCACCGACTGGCCCGACCTGATCGACGACGTGCTCATCGACGTCAGCCGGCTCGACCGGCTCGTCGAGGACCTGCTCGCGCTTGCCCGGCTGGACGAGACCGGCGGCGCGTCGGCGCGGCACGAGTCGATCGACCTCGGGACGCTGATCGAATCGATCGCGCCGAACTATGAGCACGCGCGCGTGCCCGTCGAATGTGTCGTGGCGCCCGGCGTGATCGTGCTCGGCAACCGCGACGCGCTGCACCGTGTCGTCGTGAACCTCGTCGACAACGCCGTGCGATATGCGCGTAGCGGTGTGCAGATCGATGTCGACGCCGACGGCCCGTCCGCCCGGCTGACGATCACCGACGACGGCCCTGGCCTGCCCGAGTCCGAACGTGAGCGGGTGTTCGACCGCTTCTACCGCGCCGAGACCTCGCGCTCACGCGACTCGGGCGGCACCGGCCTCGGCCTGCCGATCGTGCGCGACCTGCTGCGTGCCCACAAGGGCACGGTGCAACTGACCGCCCGCCCTGATGGCGCAGACGGTCTACGCGCGCTGGTGCTGCTGCCCCGCAAGCGCTAGCTGCTCAGCAGGGCGGCAGTCCGTTGGACGTCGTCGGAGTGGGCGTCGGCGTCGTGGTCACCGTCGTCGTGCTGCTCGGACCGACCGAGATCGAGGTCACCGGCGTCGCCGGCGGCGTCACCGGGCTCGAGTCGCAGGTGGGCGGTGGCTGCACGTAGTGGTAAACGGTCAGCGTGATCTGCACGTCGGACGGGTAGGCGTTGCCCGGGGTGGGGCTCATCGATGCGACCGTGCCGTCCTTGGCCTGGTCCGAAGTGTTCATCTGGTGGTTCGGGCCGATGTTGGTGAACTGGGCGCGGTTGAGCTCGTTGCGCGCGGCGTCCACCTTCATCTTGGTCACGTCCGGCAGCTTCGCCTTGCCGGTCGAGAGCCGCAGAACGACGCTCGACCCCACCTGTGCTGACGCGTTGTACTTCGGCTTCTGGATGGCCACCATGCCGGCGGGCTGGTCGAAAGTGTTCACCGGCTTGCCCTGGACGGCCTGGAGCCCGACACCTTGCAGCGATGCGGCCGCGTCGGCGAACTTCAGACCGACCACGTACGGGACGTTGACGACGTTCTTCTTGTAGACCGAATAGAGCACGGTCGAGCCCTGGGCCACCTCGGCATTGGCCGGAACGGTCGCGCCGGCCTGGTCGGTGACCTTGCAGATCAGACCTTCCTTCGTCGGCGTCGACTTGTCGTCGCACGGACCCGAAGTCTGCGGCGACTCGGAGTTCTGGACGAGATAGACCACGCACGTGTTCGTGGCGCTGCAGTTCGGCTTGTTGCCGAGTTGCTGGTTCGCCTTTGCCGGCGTCAGCCCGACGAGGTTCGGCACGGCGACCTTCTTGCCGCTGTCGCTGTTCGAACCCAGCTTGTAGATGAAGAACGCGCCCGCACCGATGACGAGCAACAGCGCGATGACGATCGCCGCCCAGATGATCGCGTTGCGGCGCTCACGCTCATGGTCGGCGGGGTCGCTGTCGCTGTGCGGGAGCACGACCGGCGGGGGAGGGGTGCGCGCGATGAACTGCGTGCGCTCGGCATCGGTCATCACCGACTCGGCCGAGACGGGCTGGTTCGCAAGCGCGCGCTGCAGGTCGCTGCGCATCTCGCCCGCACTCTGATAGCGGTTCTGCGGGTTCTTCGCGAGCGCCTTCATCACGATCGAATCGAGCGCGCGCGGCAGTCCCGGCACACGCGAGGACGGCATGGACGGGTTCTCGCGCACATGCTGGTAGGCGACTGCGACCGGCGAATCGCCTTGGAACGGCGGCACTCCGGTGACGAGCTCGTACAGCAGACATCCGGTCGAGTAGACGTCCGAGCGGGCGTCGACCGATTCACCACGCGCCTGTTCGGGCGAGAGATACTGCGCCGTGCCGATGACGTTCGCTGTCTGCGTGACGGTCGCGGAGTTGTCGGCGACGGCGCGCGCGATGCCGAAGTCCATCACCTTCACCGCGCCCGAGTGTGTGATCATCACGTTCGCGGGTTTGACGTCGCGGTGCACGAGACCGGCACGGTGGCTGAAGTCGAGCGCAGCAGAGACGTCGGCGACGACTTCCATTGCCCGACGCGGAGGCAGCCGACCCTCGGACTTGAGGATGTCGCGCAGCGTGCGTCCCTCGACGTACTCCATGACGATGTACGGCTGGGTCGTGCCTTCCGCCCCGACGTCCTCGCCGGTGTCGTACACCGACACGATCGAGGGGTGGTTCAGCCCGGCGGCCGACTGCGCCTCGCGGCGAAACCGGTTGAGGAAGGACGGGTCGCGGGAGAGGTCGGCACGCAGCACCTTGATGGCGACGTCACGTCCGAGGCGCACATCGCGTCCGCGATGGACCTCGGCCATTCCGCCGTAACCGATGAGGTCGCCGAGTTCGTATCGACCACCGACCAGCCGGGGCTGCGTCATAACCTTCCTGTCCTCACTCGTGCGTACTTGTCGTTGTCAGTGTGGTGGCTCGCCCGCCGTGCCCGGGTCAGCCTCGCCGTCCGGTCATCACGTGTGACCGTGCAGGTAAGCCTCCATGACGGCCTTGGCCACCGGTGCCGCGGCCACGCCACCGGCCGACTCGTTGCCGTTGACGCCCCCGTTCTCGATGATCACCGCGACGGCGATCTTCGGGATGCCGTTCACGCTGGCGAAACCGATGAACCACGCGTCCGGCTGCTGCTGCTGACCGTTCTTCAGCGTGCGGCCGGTGTCTGCGGTGCCTGTCTTTCCGCCGACGACCACCCCCTGGATGTCGGTGATCGCTGCTTCCTGCCCCGTGCCGTACGGCTTGGTGACGACGCCTTCCATCATGGTCTGCAGCGACTGGGCGTTGGACGGGTCGATGGCCTGATCGATCTGAGTCGGCACCGTCTTGGCGAGTACGTCGAGATTGGGGGCGAGCTCGCGATTTACGAGATAGGGCTGCATCAGCGTGCCGTCGTTGGCCACCGCGCCGGCGATCATCGCGCCCTGCAAGGGGGTCATGCGCACGTCCTGCTGTCCGAATGCGGTGCGCGCGAGGAAACCCTTCGCGGTGAGGTCGGTCTGTGTGCCGACCGTTGACGACGCCACGGGTAGCGGCATCTGCATCTGGGTCGACGGGTCGAAGCCGAACAGCTTCGCCTGGTCGAGGATCTTCTGCCCGCCGAGTTGCTCGACGGCGAGCGCCGCGAACGTCGTGTTGCACGATTTCGCCAGCGAATAGGCCAGCGTCGCGAACTTGCCGTCGAAGCACGTCTCGCCGCCGAAGTTCTCGATGCAGTTGACGCTGCCGGCCGGACAGGACGAGGCCGTGCGTCCGGTCTCGGGGTAGTAGCCGTTCGGCGCGATCAGCTTCTGGTCCGGTGTGATCCCGTCCTTGAGCGCGGCGGCCGCGACAACGACCTTGAAGGTCGACCCCGGCGGGTACAGCTGGTTGAACGCGCGGTTGAGCATCGGCTCCGACGGGCTGTCCGACAGACGCTTGAAGTTGCGATCGATCGCATTCACGTTGTGCAGGCTGAGCTGGCTCGGGTCGTAGGACGGCGAACTCGCCGCCGCCAGGATCGCTCCGGTGCGCGGGTCGATCGCAACGACGGCACCGCGGCGGATCGCTCCGTTGCTGCCCTGCCGCAGGGTCTTGTACGCGGCAATCTGCGATGCCTTGTCCAGCGTCAGCTCGACGCTTCCGCCGCGCGGGTTGCGACCGGTGAGCAGATCGGTGAGGCGCGTACCGAACAGCTTCGGGTCATCGCCCGAGAGCACCGAGTTCTCGGCCGACTCGATCCCGGTGGTGCCGAGGAACGGACTCGGGGTGGCGCTGAGCGAGTAGAAGCCCGTGACCGGCGCGTAGAGCGGTCCGTCCGGGTAGACGCGCAGGTACTTCAGCGTGTCGTTGGTCGCGCGCGAATGCGCGACAGCGGTGCCGCCGACGGTGATGTCGCCGCGCGGGCTGGCGTACTCGTTGAGCAGGACGCGGCTGTTCTGCGGGTTGTCGCGGTAGCTGTTGCCCTTCACGACCTGCACGTAGTTCAGGTTCACGAACAGCGCGAGCATGAGCACAGCCAGCGCCGCCGCGACCTTGCGAATGGAACCGTTCACGAGCTGCCCACCGCCACCGGTTGCGCTTCGGGACGTGCGGGCGGTGTCGTCGCCGGACGCCGTGCGGCATCGGAGATGCGCAGCAGCAGTGCCAACAACACCCAACTGCCGATCAGCGACGAGCCGCCGTAGGACAGGAACGGTGTCGTCAGACCCGTCTCGGGAAGCAGTCGGGTGACGCCGGCGACGACGACGAACAACTGCAGCGCGACGAGGAACGACAACCCGGTCGCGAGCAGCTTGCCGAAGGCATCACGCACGGCGATCGCGGCGGCCAGGCCCCGTCCGACGAAGATCGAATAGAGGACGAGCAGGGCGACCACTCCGAACAGACCGATCTCCTCGCCGAACGACGACACGATGAAGTCGGTCGCCGGCAGCGGGACGAGCTCGGGGTGCCCGCTGCCCAGGCCGGCGCCGAAGATGCCACCGGTCCCGAGTCCGAACAACGATTGCCGCAGCTGGTACCCGTCGCCGTTGTGCTTGTGGTCGAACAGGTGCAGCCACACGTCCACGCGGGTCTGCACGGTGCCGAACAGCTGGTAGGACACGTATGCGCCGACGGCGAAGAGGAGGACGCCGATGATCACCCAGCTGACGCGCTCGGTGGTGACGTAGAGCAGCATCACGAACAGCCCGAAGAACATCAGCGACGTGCCGAGGTCGTGACCACGTACGAGCACGCCGATGCACAACAGCCATACGACGAGCAGTGGTCCGAAGTCGCGACCTCGCGGCAGGTCGAACCCGAAGAAGTGCTTGCGTACCGAGAAGCCGATCCGGCGACCGGCCAGCGCCAGCACGTCGCGCTTGGCGACGAGATACGCCGCGCCGAAGATGGTGAGCAGGATCTTCGCGAACTCGCCGGGCTGGATCGAGAACCCGGCCAGCCGGATCCAGATGCGTGCGCCGTTGACCTCGCTGAACCGCGCCGGCAACAGCGCGGGCAGCAGCATGAACACCAATCCGATGAGCGCGAGCGTGTAGGCGTAACGCTGCAGCGACCGGTGATCGCGGATGAGCATGATCAGCCCGATGAACAGTGCCACCCCGATCGCCGTCCACAGCACCTGCGTCGGCGCAGAGTCGGAGTAGCTCTCACCGAGATTCTTCGCCTGCTGGGCCAGCCCGACGTCGAGCCGGTGGATCATCACGAGGCCGAGACCGTTGAGCAGCACGGCGATCGGCAGCAGAAGCGGATCGGCATAGGGCGCAAGCCTGCGGATCACCAGATGCGTGATGACACCGATGACGATCGGCACGGCCGCGTAGGTGATCAACCGGGTCGAGAATGCGCCGCCCTGCGCAGCCTCGACCGCTGCCTCGGCGGCGACCACGATGAACACCGCGAAGATGAGCAGCATCAACTCGGTGTTGCGCCGCGTTGGGATCTTCAACGCCTGGGTTCCCGGTGAGGTCACGGCTAGCATCCCGGACTTGACGAGCCACTCGGCGACGGGCTCGTCGACACACCGCTGGACGAGCCCGGAGTCGGTGACGCGGACGACGAGCCGGCCGGGGTCGTGTTCGTCGCCGAGCTCACCGCCGACTTGGCGCTCGACGTGGCCCGCGAAACTGCCGAGGAGACGGTCTTGCCGGGGCGCTTCGTGGATACCGGCACCCGCGTTGCGCTCACCGCTGATTTCGTGTGTGGCGAGGTGTGCGCCGGCGGCCTCGGCGTGTTGTGCGCGGTCGTGCGCGGCGCATGTGAGCCGGACCTGGAGGCCGACTTGGACGGCGACTTGGACGGCGACTTGGACGGCGACTTGGACGTCGACCGGGACGTGCCGCTGGCCAGCGTCGATTCGGTGTTCGTCGCGGACGGCGACACCGTCGGCGTCGAGGTGTGGCACGGCGGCTTGGTCTCGTGGTGCAGCCGCTGCACGATGCGGATCGCGTCGGACTTGCTGCTCGCGGTGATGCCTGACTCGACTTGCGAGCGGAATGCCGGGTTCAGGTCGGACAGCTTCAGGTCGGTGTTGCGGTAGACCTCGGAGAACTTGATCGGCCCGAACGATGCGTTGACGCCTTGGTAGATCGCGACCTCGTTGCCGGCCCGACCGACGTAGTACTGCGTCTGCGCCCACGCGTACGTGCCGCCGAGCGCAGCGAAGATGAGCACAAGGATGCCGAGGATGATCGCCGGCGTCTTCCACCGGCCCTTGCGCTTGGTCGGCTCGGTCTCGGCAGCCGGGCGCGGCGGACGAGCCATCGCCGCAGCGCGCTCGGCGGCGCTGTCGTTCGGTGACGCCTCGGCGGCCGCCGGATCGACGAACGCGCCGTCACGGACGGGAACGTCGTCGACCACGTCGCCCGGGCGTGCGTTCACGACGTCGGCGACGATGACCGTCACGTTGTCGGGGCCGCCGCCGCGCAGCGCGAGCTCGACGAGTCGATCGGCGCACTCCTGCGGATCGATGATGCGCAGCGCCTCGGCCATCGTTTCGATCGAAACGACATCGGACAGGCCGTCCGAGCAGAGCAGGTAGCGGTCGCCGTCGTGCGCCTCGCGAATCGACACGTCGGGCTCGACATCGGCACCGCGCAGCGCGCGCAGAATCACTGACTTACGCGGGTGATCCTTCGCTTCCTCCGGAGTGAGCTTGCCGGAGTCGACGAGGTACTGGACGTAGGTGTCGTCGTGGGTGATCTGGCTGAGCTCCCCGTCGCGCAGCAGGTAGGCACGCGAGTCGCCCACGTGCACCAGCGCTACCTGCGAACCCGCGAACCGCAACGCGGTCAACGTGGTGCCCATGCCGTCGAGTTCGGCGTTCTGCTCGACCGCGTCGGCGATGTGCTGGTTCGCTTCGAGGACGGCTCCGCGCAGCGCAGCGATCAGGTCACCGGGGACACGGTCGTCGTCGAGCGGCTCCATCGTCCCGATGACGATCTTGCTCGCGACCTCGCCGGCAGCGTGCCCGCCCATCCCGTCGGCGATGGCGAGCAGCCGCGGACCGGCATACACGGAGTCCTCGTTGTTACCCCGGACCAGGCCGAGGTCGGACCGGACCGCGTAACGCAGCGTCAGAGCCATCTTCTAACGCAACTCCAGCACGGTCTTACCGATCCGCAGTGGGACGCCGATCTCCATGGGCACCGGTCCGTCGAGCTTGCGCTGCCCGAGGTAGGTGCCGTTGGTCGAACCGAGGTCTTCGACGACCCACATGCCGTCCTGATGACTGATCCGGGCGTGCCGGGTGCTCGCGTAGTCGTCGGTGAGGACGAGCGTCGAGTCGTTCGCCCGGCCGATCAGGACCGGCGCACCGGTGAGCCCGATCCGGGTGCCCTGCAGGCCGCCTTCGGTGACGATGAGCTGGGTCGGACCGCGGCTGGCGCCGCCACCGCCGCGGGTGGACGGGGCTGCGGCCTTCGAACCGCGCCGGCGCGCCGGTGGGGTGGCAACACGTGCCTGACCACTCGTGCGCAGGTCACCGCGGATCACCCGAACCGCTGCGAACACGAACAGCCAGAGCAACGCGAGAAAACCGAACCGCATGACCTGCAGCGCGAGAGCCGAGTTCACGCGTTGTCCTGGTTGAAGACCATTCGCGTGTGTCCCAGGCGGACAACGTCTCCGTGCCGCAACATATGGCTGCCGATCTCGTGCCCGTTGACGGTCGTCCCGTTCGTCGAGCCCAGGTCGTAGATGGTGGCGCGCTGACCGTCGTACTGCACGTCGACGTGACGACGTGAGACGCCCTGGTCGAGCAACTGCAGGTCGGACTCGGAGCCGCGGCCGATGACGTTGCTGCCGTAGCGCAGTTCGAAACGCTGGTTGGTCGAGTCGACGACGAACACCGCGCGGGCTCCGCGCTGCTGCTGCGGCGGGGCATACGGCGGCGGCGTGGGTTGCGGCTGCGGCGGGCGTTGTTGCTGCGGGTGCCCGTCCTGCTGGCGACCGTCCTGTTGGGGATAGTCGCCCGGGCCGCCGCCCGGCATCACCGGCATCGACAGCGAGTCGTGCGGACGCCGCCGCGGTGGCGCGTTGGACTCCATGCGGGATGCGACGCCGAAGACGCCGGTGTGCAGGTCTTCGTCCCGGGCGAGGTAGACCTCGATGTCGCCGATCGTCGTCCAGCGGTTCTCGTCGAGATGTTCCTGGACGAGTTCGGCGAGCGCGGAGGTCAGCTGGGCCTCCCACGGCACGAGCCGCTCGTAGTCGGACTGCGAGAGCGTGATGCGGAACCGGTTCGGGCACATCACCTGCCCGTTGCCCATGACGTTCTTGCGGTCGGCCGCCTCACGCTGCAGCGCGGTGCCGATCTCGACCGGTTCGACCTGGCCCTTGAACACCCGCGCGAAGGCGCCGCCGACGAGGCCCTCGAGGCGGCGCTCGAAGCGCTGAGCCAGGCTCACGTCGTCCAACCTCCGTCCGGGCGATCGCGCGGGTGCGATGCCGAGGTCGAGTGCGCGCGCGAGGCAGCCGCGCACTCGCGTGCGTAGGCTCGGATTCTACTGGGACCAGGCTGGCCGCCCGCAAAACGGTGCAGGCGCAGCACTCAGCGACCAAATGCCGACGAGGCCGCACCCGCCACCGTGCTACCGTTTCCGGCGTTGTCATGGGCCCGTCAATGCGGGCCTGCCGGGCAAGTGGCGGAATGGCAGACGCGCACGGTTCAGGTCCGTGTGTCCGAAAGGACGTGGGGGTTCAACTCCCCCCTTGCCCACTCATTTCTCAGTGTTCGCGAACCGGCGCGCTGTCGTTCAGGACGAGAGTCGGTGACAGATCTTGCCGGTGACCGACAACTGGATCGTCGGGTCCGAGGCGAACAGCGTGCCGAAGTACTGCACGTAGGCCAGCCGGTTGTCCTTCGCGACCAGGTAGGTCACCACGTTGATCAGGTTGATCGAGTTCGGTTTGCCCGAGCGGCGGCTGGACAGGTCGCTGTAGACGCGTGCCGCGTCGCACGAGGTCGGCTCCGCGCCGCCGGAGACCTTCGACAACTGTGGGCCGACGCCCTTGAGGGTGGTCACCTTCGGGTCCTTGCACAGGGCGAGCTTGTGGTCCATGTAGAGCCCGAGCTTGCGCACGGCCTGTGGGGACCGCATGTGGAAGACGACCTCGGTGAAGTTGAAGTACTTCCGCGAATTGGTCAGCGTGTAGTACCCGGTGTTGAGCACGTCGCGGAACTGTGCGGCCGGCACGGCGGTGATGACCTCCATGCAGCCGAAGATCTGCTTGGTGCCCGGCGATGCGATGCCGCGGCTGCCGGACTTCAGGACCAGCGGGTGTGGCGCCTTGAAGCCCGCGCCGAGATCGGACTTGGTCAGGAACTCCGCAGCGCTCACCCGATCGTTACCCGGCGCGCTGGACGACGAGGGGGACGACGGTGCCGGCGAGGTCGAGGTCGTCGACGAGGAGCGTGACGACCCCGATGCCGAGGACGTGGACGCGCTCGTCGCGGGGGAGCCGGCCGTCGACGCACTGCATGCGGCGGCCACGCTGACGGCGACGCACCCCGCGAACACGAACGCGAGCCTCCGCCGGCGCGGCACACTGCCCAAGCGGGGGTTCTGGGGTGTCGTCATGACGGGCATTGTGCCCACTTTCGGATCTTTGGTGCGGTTCTGAGGTGCCCGTCGCCGAGTGATGGGCCGCGGCCCACCTACGCTCGCAGGTCACAGTTGGGCGAGTTTGCGAACCAGCGCCTGGCGCTCGGCGTCGGTCTGGGCGAGCTCGAGGGCGCGGTGGTACGCCTCCCGTGCGTGGTCTGCTCGTCCGGCGCGGCGAAGGAGCTCTGCGCGCGCGGAGTGAAAGTAGCGGTAGTGCCCGAGATCGAGGCCGTCCAGGATGGCCAGGCCGGCATCGGGTCCGTCGACCTCGGCGACGGCGATGGCCCGGTTGAGCTCGACCACGGAAGAACCGGTCTGGGCCGCCAACGTGTCGTAGAGGGCGGCGATCTGGCGCCAGTCGCGTGGGTGCTGCAGGTGCAGGTCAGCGATCGCGGCCTGCACGGCGTACGGGCCGCGCTCACCGCGGGCAATGGCGCGGGCGAGTAGCTCGCGGCCTTCGCGTATCTGCCGGTCGTCCCACAGGGTGCGGTCCTGGTCGTCGAGCAGGACCAACTCGTCGCCGCGGGTGCGGGCCTCGCGTCGCGCATCGTGAAGGAGCATGAGCGCGAGCACGGCCAGGACCGCGCCTTCGTCGGGCATCACCTCGGCAAGCGCGCGAGCGAGCCCGATCGCCTCGGCGGCAAGATCGATGTCGCCGCCGCCCCAGCCCTGGTTGAACACGAGATATACGACGGCCAGCACTGCTGCGAGGCGGTCGGGCAGCAGGTGGTCCGGCGGGACGGCGAACGGGATGCGCGCGTCGCGGATCTTGTGCTTGGCGCGGGTGAGGCGCTTGCTCATCGTGTCGGTCGGGACGAGGAACGCCAACGCGATCTGTTCGGTAGACAGCCCGCCGAGGGTACGCAGGGTCAGCGCCACCTGTGCTTCAACCGCGAGAGCCGGATGGCAGCACGTGAAGATCAGTTCGAGCCGCTCGTCCTTGAACTGCGCCGATTCGTACACGATCGCCTCCGATGCCACGACGGCCTCGCGGGCGAGGAGCCGGGTCTTGTCGGCCAGGACGCGTTGTCGACGGAGTTGGTCGACCGCGCGGTTGCGGGCGGCGGCGATCAGCCAGCCGACCGGGTTGTCGGGCTCGCCGTCGCGTGGCCATCGTTGCGCGGCGATGGCGAACGCGTCCTGTGCAGCGTCCTCGGCGAGCTCGATGTCGCCGAGGATGCCGACGAGGGTGGCAAGTACGCGTCCCCAGTGCGCGCGGAAGACCTCGTCAAGCGCCACGGAAGGAAGCCTGGAAGATCGGCCGGACCTCGATAGCTCCGCCCGAACGGGTTTCCTGCAGTTCCTGCGCGATCGCGAGCGCTGCGTCGAGATCGTCCGCCTCGACCATGATCAGCCCGGCCAGGTACTCCTTGGACTCGACGAACGGCCCGTCTGTCAGCAACGCCTCGCCGGCGCTGGTGCGCACCGTGGTAGCCGAGCTGCCTGCGTGCAGCCGGGCCCAGCCGGTGATCGTCGGGCGGGTGAGCACTTCGGCGATCGTGGGGTCCATCGGGCCGTCAGCCCGCTGGCTGCCGTAGGCGAGCAACGCGTACTGCATGGTTCCTCCAGGTTCATCCGGGCCGGGTGACGAGCTGGTCCTTTGGCAACCCTGCGGCGCCGGCTCTTCGCATTAGACGAACAGCGGCGCGCCAGGCGGACAGGCTCCGCCGAAAAATTCGAGGTGCTCGACTTGTCCGTGCCGGGCGCCTCCGTTCGTCACTGTGCTGATCCGCCCTCGAGGCGGCCTCAGTTTGGAGGACAGCATGACGAGCATCCTTCCCGGGACGATCACCGCGGCGCGGCTGCGCTGGGTGGTCGCCCTGACTTCGACCGCGTACTTCATGGTCATTCTCGACACCGGCGCGTTGTTCACCGCCTTGCCGCGCATCCAGCGCGACCTGCACGCAGGGCTGACGGCGCTGCAGTGGACGGTCAACGCGTACGGCATCGCCTTCGCCGCCGGGATCGTCAGCGCAGCAGCGCTGGGCGACCGGTTCGGACGCCGCCGCATCTTCACTGTCGGCCTGACCCTGTTCACCGCCTCGTCGGCGCTGTGCGCACTCGCGCCGGACATCGCAAGCCTGGTCGTTGCCCGCACCGTCCAGGGGGTGGGAGCGGCCGCGGTACTGCCGCTCAGCCTGACGATCCTGACCACGGCCTTCCCGCCTCGGCGCAGGGCCACGGTGGTCGGCATCTACGGGGGCCTCGCAGGGCTCGCCGTCGCATCCGGCCCGATCATCGGCGGCATAGTCACCGAGAGCCTCGACTGGCACTGGATCTTCTGGATCAACGTGCCGATCGGCGTCGCGGCCGTCGCGCTGGCCGGGCGGTTACTGCCCGAGAGCCGCGGCGCGCGCGAGCGCATCGACCTGGTGGCCGTCACCCTTGTCACGGTTTGCGTCGTGGCTGCCGTCTGGGCTCTGGTGCGCGGCAACGACATCGGCTGGACGAGCAGCGAAGTCCTGTCGACCGCGGCCGCAAGCCTGGCGCTGGTCCCGGCGGTGATCTGGTGGGAGCGGCGGGTGAGCGCACCGATGCTGCCGCCGCACATGTTCGGCAACCGTGTGTTCGCGTTCGGCAACCTCACCACCTTCCTGATGTCCGGGGCCACATTCGCTGCCGCGTTCCTGATCACCCAGGAATTCCAGGCGGCCCGCGGCTACTCGCCGGTTTCTACGGGGATTCGGCTGCTGCCGTTCTTCGCGACGCCGATGCTCGTCTCACCCATCGCCGGGGCGCTGTCCGAACGGTTCGGCCGCCGCCCACTGATGGTCACCGGACTCTCGATGCAGGCACTCGGCTTCGCCTGGGTCGCCGCGCGCGGGTCGCTGCATACCGGCTGGATCGAGCTCGTCGTTGCGCTTCTGGTGGCCGGTATCGGCATCTCCATGGCGCTGCCGACCGTGCCGACCGCCGTCCTGGGCGCGGTTGCCGATGACGAGGTCGGCAAGGCCTCCGGCGTCAACTACATGGCCCAGCGCCTCGGCGCCGTGTTCGCCGTTGCCATCGCCAGCGCCGTGTTCACCGGCAGCGGCAACCTCACCACCCCGGCCGCGGTCACTGCGGGATTCCAGCCCGCGCTCTGGACCGCAGTCACCTTCGCCGCGCTCGCCGCGCTGACCTCGATCGTCACGACTGCACGCAGTCCACGCACCCGCGCGGACGACACCACTGCGGCCGACAGTCTCGTCGCCGCCTGATCCGGAAGGAACCACATCATGGCCAAGTACATGTACCTCTACCGCGGACCGGCACCGACATCGACCGGCCCCGAGCCGTCGGACGGCGACAACCGTGCCGCGGCGTTTGCCGCCTGGATCGAGAGCGTGGGCGGCGCCCTGCTCGATGTCGGCAGTCCGTTCGGCGCGAGTGGGTCCGTGCGCGACGACGGCACCGAAGGTCCCGCCGGCGACCTGATCGGCTACAGCGTCATCGAGGCCGACGACCTCGCGGCAGCGAAGGCACTCACCGACGGGCTGCCGTTCCTCGCCGGCAACGACGGGTCGTGCGTCGTCGACATCTTCGAACTGTTGCCGATGTGACCCACGTGCGACAACAGAACGCCGAGCCGCGCAGTCCCAACACTGACGCCGGCTCGGCGTTCTGGCGCAGTCAGCGCCAGCCGAGCTCCGGTGCGACGTCGCTCAGCAGCGACTCCAGGATGTGCGCGCAGTAGTCGACGCCGAGCTGGTTCGGGATCGTCAGCAGCAACGTGTCCGCCGCGGCGATCGCCTCGTCCTCGGCGAGTTCGGCGATCAGTTGGTCCGGCTCGCCGGCATAGGTCTTGCCGAAGCGGGCAACGCCGCGGTCGAGCTGGCCGACCTGGTCCTGCGAGCGGGTCTCGCTGCCGAAGTACGCACGATCGGCGTCGGTCGTGATGGGGAAAATGCTGCGGCTCACGGACACGCGCGGCTCGCGCTCGTGGCCGGCGTCGGCCCACGCCTTGCGGAACCGCTCGATCTGCTCGGCCTGCAATTGGTGGAAGGGCACACCGGTGTCCTCGCTGAGCAGCGTCGAACTCATCAGGTTCAGGCCCTGCGCGGCGGTCCACTCCGCAGTCTTGCGGGTGCCCGCGCCCCACCAGATGCGCGAGCGCAGTCCTGGCGAGTGCGGCTCGACGCGGAGCAGACCTGGCGGGTTGGCGAACATCGGTCGCGGATTCGGCTGCGCGAAGCCTTCGCCGGTCAGGACATCGAGGAAGACCCGCGTGTGCTCGCGCGCCATGTCGGCGTCGTCCTGGCCCTCGTCGGGGACGTACCCGAAGTATCGGTACCCCTCGATCACCTGCTCGGGCGATCCGCGGCTGATGCCAAGTTGCAGGCGTCCGCCGGCGATGAGGTCCGCGGCACCTGCGTCCTCGGCCATGTACAGCGGGTTCTCGTAGCGCATGTCGATCACGCCGGTGCCGATCTCGATCCGGTTCGTGCGCGCACCGATCGCCGCGAGCAACGGGAACGGCGAGGCAAGCTGCCGGGCGAAGTGGTGCACGCGGAAGTACGCGCCGTCCGCACCGAGCTCTTCGGCAGCAACCGCAAGATCGATCGACTGCTGCAGCACGTCTGCGGCGGTGCGCGCCTGCGAGTACGGGGAGTCCGACCAGTGCCCGAAGGACAGGAATCCGATGCGCTTCATACGGTCTTCAACGCGACCGGACCAGCGCGTCTTCCCTGCCGCGCAGTCACCCTGTGCGCGTCCGGAGTAGGGCGACACAGCAAGAGCGCGCACACTCGTACCATCCTTGTTTGGCCCGGTGCGCACTGTCGGGCTGTTGTACCAACGGATGGAGCCGCCTTCGATGACCTCAGCCAGCGTTCGCACGCGCCCTGGCGGCTTCAGCACGTCCAGCGGTGCCATCCCTACGGCGGATCGTGTCCTCCAGGTGTGGAACTACCGCCGCATCCTCGCGTTGCTGGTACGCCGTGATCTCAAGGTGCGTTACGCCGGGTCGTTCCTCGGCTATCTGTGGTCGGTGCTCGACCCGCTGCTGATGAGCCTGGTGTTCTGGTTCATCTTCACCCAGATCTTCCACCGCACGGTCGGTTACCCGCCCTACATCCTGTTCCTCGTCATGGGGCAGATGATCATGTCGTGGTTCCAGAGCGGCGTGACGGCAACGGCGAAGGCGCTGCGTCAGGAAGCGCAGATGGTGCGCTCGAGCAGCGTGCCGCGCGAGCTGTGGGTGGTTCGCGTCGCGCTGTCCAAGGGCGTCGAATACGTCTACAGCCTGCCGGTCGTCGTCATGTTCGCGCTGGCCTACCGCAAGACGCCGAGCTGGGACATCGTCTTCCTGCCCCTGGCGATGTTGCTGTGCTTCTTCATGGTGCTCAGCATCGGGCTGATCCTTGCGCCGCTGAACGTCCTCGTCCGCGACATCGACCGCGTAATACCGATCGTGCTGCGCTTCCTGTTCTACTGCTCGCCGGTCCTCTGGAGCATCAAGGACGTCCCGGGACACCTGCGGGGACTGTTGGCCTACAACCCGCTGGCAGGATTCCTCGAGTTGTCCCGTGCAGCTTTCTTCCCGCAGGAACTGCAGTGGCACTCGGTGTTCGTCTCGATGATCACGATCGCCGTCCTGTTCAACATCGGCGTCTGGGTGTTCGCGCGCTTCGAGCCCCAGATGCTCAAGGAGATCTGAGTCGATGTCTGCTCCCTCATACCCGCCGGAGTCGATGCCGAGCCCGATCATCAGCGTGCATGACGTCGGTGTCGCGTTCTCGAAGAACCGGCGCCGCAAGCGCAGCATGCGCGACCTGCTCTTCAAGGGCACGTTGGGCCCGACGACGGTTTCGCAGGACGAGTTCTGGCCGTTTCGGCACGTGTCCTTCGACATCAAGCCGGGCGAGTCGATCGGCGTCGTCGGACGCAACGGCGCCGGCAAGTCCACGCTGCTGCGGCTGATCGCCGGTGTGCTGATCCCGGACGAGGGCGACGTCACGGTCCGCGCCGGCGTCGCCCCGCTGATAGCGCTCACCGGCGGGTTCGAGGGCGAGCTGAGCGGCCGCGACAACATCCGCCTCGTGTCGGGCCTGCACGGCATGTCCGAGGCCGAGATCGACGATGCGTTCGACGAGATCGTCGAGTTCTCCGAGATCGGCGACTTCCTCGACACGCCGTACAAGCACTACTCGTCCGGGATGAAGGTGCGCCTGGCGTTCTCGGTCGTGTCGCGGCTCTACGAGCCGATCCTGCTCGTCGACGAGGTGCTCGCCGTCGGCGACAAGGCGTTCCGGAACAAGTGCCTCAAGCGCATCGACGACCTGCTCGCCGGCGGGACGACGCTGTTCATGGTGTCGCACGGCGAGGGACTGCTGAAGCGTTACTGCGAGCGGGGCCTGTACCTCGACGGCACGGGCCTGAAGTACGACGGCAAGATCGAGGACGCGATCGAGATGTACGAAAAGGATCTCGGCACGTGGGTCGAGCGTGACACCGACGACTTCCAGATCGACAGTCTCCAGGACGCGATCTCAGGCGACTCCGAGTGAGTCCAGGATCGCAGCAGTGACCGTGTCCTCATCGCGCGACGCGTCGATCATGTGCAGCAGGCCGCGCTCGCGGTAGTACTCGATCAGGGGCCGGGTCGCCTCGTCGAAGACGTGGAGCCGGTTGGCCACGGTGTGCTCGTTGTCGTCGGCACGGCCCTGCTGCTCGGCGCGGTGCAGGATGCGCCGAATCAGTTCCTCGCGCGCGACATCGAGATAGATCGCGGCATCGGGCCCGGCGCCGGCCTGCTCGGCGAGACTTCGCGCCGCGACGGCCTGCTCGACCGAGCGAGGGAAGCCGTCGAGCAGGTACCCACCGGCCTGGGCAGCGGCGGTGACCTTCGGCAGCAGCAGGTCGAGCATGATGCGGTCGGGCACCAGGTCACCGCGATCGATCAGGTCGGCGACCTCGCGCCCGATGTCGGTGCCCGCGACGACCTCGGCCCGGAGCAGATCGCCCGCGGCGATGTGCTCGACACCGAGCCGTTCGGCCAACCGCTCGCCCTGCGTGCCCTTGCCCGAACCGGGCGGGCCGATCAGCAGGACCCTCATCGCGACACGCTCGCGGCCCCGTTGTGCATGCCTTCACCCTCGCACCTGTGCAGTATTCGGGCCTCGCCGGGGGCCGATTCGCGCGGTGGACGCCGAATCCGGCCATCATCGCCCGTCGTGAGGTCGTATTCACGCCGAGAAGCAGTCACAAGGCGCGGATGGACCACTACGGATTTCGAAGCCGAAACCCCGCATCGCAACGGATTCAGCGGAGCAACCGCCTCCGAACCCTAACTTCCATGTTTCTTTCCAGTAGCTTGAGAAAAGAGTTGACCTTACGTGAAACTAACAGCAAGATAAGACCTGTCGGACAGACTCACAGAGATAAAACATCGAAGTGAGAGTCCGGTGAGAAGTGGGTAACACCCCACTGCACGACCCCGGCCCCCGCCGGCACAACTGAATCCCTGTCGTCATCCGGTGAAACCCCCGCTCATCGGAGCTCGACAACCCCCCACGACAAGGACGTGGCGGTGAAACCCCCGCTCATCGCCGCAGTCAGTCGAACACCTACGAAGCCCCCGGTGGAACCCCCGCCCGCCGGGGGCTTCGTCATGTCCGGGGTGAATTCGTGCGTGGAATCGCTATCGAGGGATCGCATCCGTGTCCTCGGCGCAGCTACTCGCGCGGTTCGGATCCGTCCGCTTCGTCGACAGCCTCGAGTGCGCCGTCCGCGTCCGAAGCGTCGTCCGCGTCCACAGCGACGTCCGCGTCCACAGCGTCGTCGGCATCCACTGCGTCCGTCCCGGCAACCGGCGCCTTCGGCGTCGTGCGGCGGATCTTCACCTTGCCCGACTCGAAATCGATGCGCTTGCCGCCCGAGGCGTCGCCGACCTCCTCGCGCGTGGCCTGCAGACGTCGCTTCTCTTCATCCATGTGCCGCTTGGCCGGATTGAAGAGGGTGTCGAGGCCCCACTGCGTCATGGTTCACAGGCTACGCCGAGGCCCGCTGCGATGGTGGCGGCGTCGCGGCAGCGCTCGTAGCCTGAAAGCATGCTGTTCTCGCGCCACAAGACCGAACTCGTCGATCACGACCGTGCCCTGCGTGGCAGCGACGACTACGGGTTCGCCATCCCGACCACCCACTATGTGAACGGGCGGCCGATCCAGCCACCGTTCCCCGAGGGCACGCGCACCGTCGTCTTCGGGCTCGGCTGCTTCTGGGGCGCCGAAGAGGTGTTCTGGCAGCTTCCCGGCGTGTGGACGACCGCGGTCGGGTACGCCGGCGGCTACACCCCGCATCCGACCTACGAACAGGTTTGCTCCGGGCTGACCGGACACACCGAGGCAGTCCTTGTCGTCTACAACCCCGACGAGGTCAGCTTCGCCAAGCTCGTTGCAACGTTCTTCGAAGTGCACGACCCGACCCAGGGCATGCGCCAGGGCAACGACGTCGGCACCCAGTACCGCTCGGCGATCTACTACACCGACGAAGCGCAGCGCGAGATTGCCGAGCGGGCGAAGTCGATCTTCACCGAGACGCTGATCGACCTGGGGTATGACAAGGTGACGACCGAGGTCGCGCCATCCGGCGAGTTCTACTACGCCGAGGACTACCACCAGCAGTACCTCGCGAAGAACCCGAACGGCTACCGCTGCCACGCCACCACCGGTGTGCAGTTCCCGCTCGACAAGCTGACGACCACCACCTGATCGCGACGGCATGCCCGAACTTCCCGAGATCGAGGCGCTCGCCTCGTTCCTGCGAGAGCGTGCGGTCGGACGTGCCGTCCAGCGCGCCGATGTAGCCGCCTTCAGCGCGGTCAAGACGTTCGACCCGCCGCTGAGTGCGCTGCACGGCGCGGTGGTCAATGACGCTTCACGGTTCGGCAAGTTTCTTTCGCTCGACTTCGACGGCATGCATCTGGTGATGCATCTGGCGCGCGGTGGTTGGTTGCAGTGGCGCGACTCGTTGCCGGCTGCACCGCCCCGGCCAGGCAAGGGGCCGTTGGCCTTCCGGCTGCACCTCGCGCCGGAGTTCCCCGAAGGGCCGGTCGCCGGTTTCGATCTGACCGAGATGGGGACGCAGAAGCGCCTCGCGGTCTATCTCGTCCGCGACGTGCAGGAGGTGCCGGGGGTCGCCCGGCTCGGCCCGGACGCACTGTCGCTGACCGAGCCGCAGCTCGCCGAAATCCTCGCCGGCGCACGCTCGCAGTTGAAGGGGACTTTGACCGAGCAGGGCGTCATCGCCGGCATCGGCAATGCGTACTCCGACGAGATCCTGCATACCGCCAAGCTGTCGCCGTTCAAGATCGCGACGAAGCTGAGTCCGGACGAGGTCACTCGGCTGCACACCGCGCTGCACTCGGTCCTGACCGACGCGGTCGAACGCTCGGTCGGGCAGAAGGCGGCGACGCTGAAGGGCGAGAAGCGCAGCGGCCTGCGGGTGCACGCCCGTGCCGGACTGCCGTGCCCGGTCTGCGGCGACACCGTGCGCTCGGTGTCGTTCGCGGACAAGCATTTCGAGTACTGCCCGACGTGTCAGACCGAGGGCCGCGAGCTTGCCGACCGCCGGCTGTCGAAGCTGCTCAAATAGTGTTGTCGCATGCATCCCGGTGACATCCCGACCGTCGACATCACAGCCATAACCACCGACACGGTGGTGCTCGACGTGCGCGAGGACGACGAATGGAGCGCCGGACACATCGACGGTGCGCGCCACGTCCCGATGTACCAGGTACCGCAACACGTGAACTACGCGCAGGACCTCGCGCAGGACGTCCCGATCGTTGTCGTGTGCAAGATGGGCGGTCGCTCGGCGCAGGTCACCGCATGGCTGAACCAGCAGGGCTGGCAGGCCTCGAATCTCGACGGCGGGATGCTCGCCTGGGCAACGGCGGGTCGACCCATGGTCAGCGAGGACGGCCGGCCGCCCCGGGTCGCCTGAGAAGTCCGCACCTGAGAAGTCTGCGCGTTGACACGACATGCACATCGTGACGCGGGACGCTTAATCGCGTGAGGCCACTTCGGCGGCCGCGAAAGCGCGATGCCGTGTCAGCGCCGGATCGGCCCTTCGTCGTCGCGCATCGCGGCGCATCCTCGACCGTCGCCGAGCACACCCTCGGTGCCTACGTGTCGGCGATCGAAGCCGGCGTGCAGGGCCTTGAATGCGACGTGCGGCTCACGCGCGACGGTCACCTGGTGTGCGTGCACGACCGCACGGTCAATCGCACATCCGACGGCACGGGCGTCGTCTCGGAACTCGATCTGCCTGGTCTCGAGGCGCTCGACTTCACGTCCTGGCGCTCAGATCTGCCGGCGACCGCGGACGACCTGATCGGCGACTCGCCGTACCTCGCCGGTGTAGCGCCGGACCTCGGCGACGACGGCCGCGTTCTCACGCTGGAGCGGTTGCTGCAGCTGGTTGCCGACGCAGATCGGCCGGTGCGGCTGCTGATCGAGACCAAGCACCCGACCCGCTACGGCGGTCTGGTCGAGAAGGAGCTCGTCGAGCTGCTGGCCCGCTTCGGCTGGGCGGGGCGGCCCGGCCCGCCGGACTCCTTGCGTCAGGCGGCCGACATGACCAGCCGCGTGGTCGTGATGAGTTTCGCGCCGACCGCCCTGCGCAGGGTGAAGCTGCTCGCGCCGGACATCCCCACCGTGCTGCTGATGGAGTGGCGCCTGCCCGGTCTGCGTGACGGCCTGCTGCCCGCGGGCGTCCCGATCGCTGGGCCGGGACTGAACATCCTGCGCGCCGACCCGGAGTTCGTGCAGCGCCACCACGACCGGGGCAATCGGGTCTTTGTGTGGACGGTGAACGAGCCCGACGACGTCGAGTTCGTGCGCCAGGTCGGTGTCGACACGATTATCACCGACCGTCCGCGCGAGGTCATCGCCCAACTCGACCGGCAAACCTGACCCTTCGGGCCAGGGGATACCGGTCACAAACGGACACGAGATGGTTTCGGCGCTGGCCTCGGCGGGAACACCTGTGATAACGGGCTTCGGCCCGTTATGCACGTCGACGCCTTGGAAAGGAGGGCCGCGTGATGGGTGAGATGCTGGTTCGACACGAACCTGCCACCGCTTCGGCAGTTCGCCGCAGGCTGGCCCTCGAACTCGAGTACCACGGTGTCGGCCCCGATGTGGTCGAGGACATCACCCTCGTGGCCAGCGAACTGATCGGCAACGCGATCCGGCATGCCGGCGGCGACGAGAGCGACTCGTGGGCCGTCACGTGGGTCGTGCAGCCCAACGAGGTCCTGATCAGCGTGGAGGATCCGAGCTCGGAAATGCCGATCCGCCGCAGCCCCGCCCCGGAAGCCCCGAACGGCCGCGGACTGGCGATCGTCGAGACCCTCTCGTCCGACTGGGGCGTAGAAATGACCGACCGCGGCAAACGGGTCTGGGCGCTGGTTCCCTGCGCCGCAGTCGCTTAGCAAACCGGCTGCGGGCGTTCGCCGCTGCGCGGGCTACACCGTCACGACGGCAGGCCGCGCATTACTCGTAGGGCGACCGACAGGGTGGCCAGGTCGACGGTGTCGCGGTCCAGGGCAGCGCGGACGGTCGTGCGGGCGCGTTCGACGCGTTCGGGGTTCTGCGAGGTCCACTCGGCGGTGCGCGAGTCCGGGTCGAGCGAGTCGTCGGTGGTACGCAACACCGACGTCGTGATCGCCGACAGCGCGGCGTACACGTCATGGCGCATCGCAGCGCGGGCCAACGTCGACCATCTGTCGTCGCGCGGCAGGCCCGTGATGCAGGTCAGCATCTCGTCGACGTAGAACTGGTCGGACAGGGCGAAGTGCAGTGCTGCGATCTCGGCCGCCGAATGGGACGACGCGTTCGCGATCTCGACGACGTCGAGCAGCAGGAACGTGCTCAGCAGCTCGGCCAGGTGCGCGGCGAGCTGTTCCGGCAGCCCGAGCGCGGCCAGCCGCAGCGACTCCGACTCGATGTCGGCCAACTCGGCACCACGCACCAACGTCGTGATGCGCGGGCTCAACTCGGCCAACGTCGGCCCGAAGCGCTCGATCTCGGCGGCGACGTCGGAGATCGGGAATCGCACGTCCACGAACCACCGCGTCGCGCGGTCGACGAGACGCCGGATCTCTTGATACCCGGCGTGCTGCGCCTCGGTCGACACCTTGTTGTCGAGCGTCTCGAGGTCGGCCCAGAGCTGTTCGAGACCGAAGATCTCGCGCACCACCGAGTACGCGCGGGTGATCTGCGCGACCTCGGCCCCGGTCTCTTCGATCGCCCGGTGCACGAAGGTCGTCCCGCTGCGGTTGATCATGTCGTTGACGACGACGGTGGTGATGATCTCGCGGTGCAGCGGGTGGCTGCTCAACGACGATTCGAAACGCTGCGCGATCCGCTTCGGAAAATAGCCGGCGAGCATCCGCTGGAACCACGGCTCGTCCGGCACGGTGCTCGACTCGATGCGCCGCATCAGTGTGATCTTCGCGTACGCGACGAGAACTGCGTTCTCTGGCGACACGAGCCCGTAGCCGTCGGCCTCCCGCTGTTCCATCTCCTTATCGGTCGGGAGGAACTCGATCACGCGGTCGAGTTGGCCCGCTTCCTCGAGCAGCTGCATGACCCGCAGGTGCACCGACGCGAGGGCCGGGCTCAGCTTGCGCGCCATCCCGAGCAGGACGTTCTGCTCGTAGTTGTCGCGCAGCACGAGCGCCGCGACATCGTCGGTGACCGACTGAAGCAGTTCGTTGCGCTCTTCTCTCGAGATCTGCCCGGCAGAGACTGCCTTGTCGAGCAGAATCTTCAGGTTCACTTCGTGGTCGGACGTGTCGACGCCGGCCGAGTTGTCGATCGCGTCCGTATTGATCCGTCCGCCGGCCCGGGCGTACTCGACGCGTCCCAACTGCGTGAGACCGAGGTTGCCGCCCTCACCGACCACACGAGCCCGCAGCTGGTTGCCGTCGGCGCGCAGCAGATCGTTCGCCTTGTCACCGGCGTCGAGTTGCGACTCGGTCGAGGCCTTGACGTATGTGCCGATGCCGCCGTTCCACAGCAGATCGACCGGCGCGACGAGGATCGCGTGGATCAGCTCCACGGGCGTCAGCTTGGTGATGCTCGGCGACAGGCCCAGGGCACTGGCGACCTGTTCGCTGATCGGGATCGCCTTTTGCGTGCGCGGATACACGCCGCCGCCCTCGCTGATCAGCGACGTGTCGTAGTCGGCCCAGGACGAGCGCGGCAGCGCGAACATTCGCTTGCGCTCGGCGAAGGAGGTAGCAGCGTCCGGGTAGGGATCGAGGAAGATGTGCCGGTGGTCGAACGCCGCCACCAGCCTGATGTGCTCGGAGAGCAGCATGCCGTTGCCGAACACGTCACCGGACATGTCACCGATGCCGACCACGGTGAAGTCCTGCGTCTGCGTGTCGATGCCGAGTTCGCGGAAGTGGTACTTCACCGACTCCCACGCGCCACGCGCAGTGATGCCCATCGCCTTGTGGTCGTAACCGACCGATCCGCCGCTGGCGAACGCGTCACCGAGCCAGAATCCGTAGTCGGCGGCGATGCCGTTGGCGATGTCGCTGAAGGTTGCGGTCCCCTTGTCGGCCGCGACAACGAGGTACGGGTCGTCGGCGTCGTAGCGGCGCACTCGCGGCGGCGCGACGACGTTCTGCACGCCGTCGGCGTCGGTCACGTAGTTGTCGGTGACGTCGAGCAGTGAGCTGATGAACGTGCGGTAGCAGGCCACGCCCTCGGCGAGCCACGCATCGCGGTCGACGGCAGGGTCGGGCAGATTCTTCGCAACGAAGCCGCCTTTCGCCCCGGTCGGGACGATGACCGCGTTCTTGACCATCTGCGCCTTGACCAGGCCGAGGATCTCGGTGCGGAAATCCTCGCGGCGATCCGACCAGCGCAGGCCACCGCGCGCGACCGAGCCGAAGCGCAGGTGCACGCCTTCCACCTTCGGCGAGTACACCCACACCTCGAATGCAGGACGGGGCTGGGGCAGCCCCGGGATCTGCTTCGGGTCGAGCTTGACGGCCACCGCGCCGCGCCGGCGGCCGGCGTCGTCGGTGCGGTACGCGTTCGTGCGCAGCGTCGCCAGCACGAGCGACAGGAGCGAGCGCAGGATCGAATCCTGGTCGAGGCTCGAGACCTCGGCGAGCTCGGCCTCGATCGACTCGACGCGGGCGTCGGTCGTGTCCGGTTCGTCGGCGCGGTCGGGGTCGAAGCGGGCCTCGAACAGGTTCACCAGCATGCACGCGATATCGGTGTGATCGACCAGCGCGCGTTCGATGTAGCCCTGGCTGAACGCGATTCCGGCCTGGCGCAGGTATTTCGCGTACGCGCGCAGCAGGTTGGCCTGCCACCACGTCAGGTCGGCGCGCACGACCAGCGCGTTGAACCCGTCCTCTTCGAGGTCGCCGCGCCACAGCAGCTTCAGCGCGGCCACGACGTTGCGTGCACGCTCGTCGTCGAAGTCGCAGCCGGCCGGAAGGCGCAGCCCGAAGTCGTAGATCCACACTTCGTCGCGGCCGACGAGCTCGATCTCGTACGGCCGTTCGTCGAGCACCTCGATGCCCATCTGGGTGAAGATCGGCAGCGCACGTGCGAGCGACACCGGACGGCCGGTGCGGAACACCTTCAGGCGGCGATCGGCGTCCTCGTCCGCCGACGGCGTGTAGAGGCTGAACGCGAGCCCGTCCTCGTGCGGGAGCGGATGCAGGACGGCGAGGTCCTCGACGGCGACGTCGGCGCCGAAGTCCTCCTTGTAAGCCTCGGGGAACGCGCTCTCGTAGATGCCGAGCAGCTGGTTGCCCTCGTCGACGCCATAGCGCTGTTCGAGCAGCTCACGCAGGTCGTCGCTCCAGCGGCGGATCGCGCGGGTGACCTCGGCCTCGACCTTGGGACGTTCGGGTGAGGACGGCTGCGTGCCCGGACGCACCGCGATCAGGAACTGCATGCGGACGAGACCGAGTTCGACGATGCGGTCGTCCCGCGCGATGACCTCGCCCGGCCAGTGTCGGGTGATGACGCCGCGTACGCGACGGCGGGTCTCGGGCCCGAACCGGTCGGCGCCGAAGTAGACGAGGACGCTGACGAAGTCGCGGTTGAGGTGGATGCGCGCGAACACGCCGACGGTGCCGCGTTCGGCGCGGTCGATGACGAGCTGCGCGAGTCGCAGGAGGTCGCCGGTGGGTGCCTCGAGCAGCTCGTCGCGCGGCAGTGTGCGCAGTGCGGCCAGCAGACGACGTCCGGTGTGGCTGTCGGCGCGCACCCCGGAGCGCAGCAGGATCTCGGCGATGCGCCGCCGCACCACCGGCACCCGGCCGACCGTGCCGTCCTCGACACCCGTGATCAGACCGAGGAAGACGTGGATCGTTTGCGGTGCGCCGGGTTTCGCCGACGCGATGACGGTGACGCAGTCGTAGCGCGCCGAGCGGCGCACGGTCGACACGAGCGGCGACTTGAAGATCACCATCGGCGCGCCGCTTCGATACGCCGGCAGCAGCTCGAGCGGCGAGATGCGCGCCGCACCACGCAGCACGCCTTCGGCGTCCTCGTCCTCGACCTGGGCGCGCGGACTGGCCAATTCGTTGGCCGAGTAGGACGTGTGGCCCAGGATCATGTAGTTGCCGTCGGCCAGCCAGCGCAGCAGCTCGCCCGCCTCTTCGCTGGTCTCTCGGTCGAACTCGCCGGGATCCTCGGAGAGATCGTGCGCGAGCATGCGCATGCGCCGGTACATGATCGGCGCGTCTTCGACCGCGTGATGCACGTCGTCGAGCACGCTGCGCAGATCGCGGGCAAGGATCTCGTGCTGCTCGACCGGGATGTCGTCGAGCTCGATGTGCATCCACGACTCGACGACTGCGTCCTCGGGCACCGGCGCGTTGTCGTCGATGTCGAGGACCTTGCTCAGCCGTCCGTCGGCATCGCGCCGGACGACTATCTGCGGATGCAGCACTCGTTCTGCGGGGCAGCTGCGGCGCTCGAGCTCGGCCCGCAGCGAGTCGACCAGGTACGGGACGTCGCCGGTGACGATGTCGACCGCGGTGGTCTCGGCGTCGAGATCGGTGACGCGAAGCAGCGTCTGGCCCCCGTGGCGCACCGCACCGAACTCGAGGTTGCCGGTCGCCAGGCGCGCCAGCCATTCCTCATCGCGTCCGGGCAACTGGCTCGCGGCGTGCGCGAGATAGCGACTGACGAAGACGTCGATATCGACGCCGGGGGCAAGATCGGTCATCTGTGTGGACATCTCGGCGTGCCCTGCCGGCATTGCTGGTCACCTCGTTGTGACGGACGTGCGGGGCGGTCCCAGGGTTTGGACCGTTCCCTCATCCTTCCACGGTGTGGCGCCGAGTTGCGTTCAGGCTCGGCGCCTTCACACCGTGTCAGTCGACCGGCCAGGTGTGCGCCGGCTCGTTCGAGTGCATGTTGTCGATGTAACGCCGCAGCATCTCGCGCAATGCGTCGCGCCGATCCAGGGGCTGGTCGTGCTCGTCGATCGCGTGGAAGGTGCGTGCCTGCCATTCGGCACCGTTGGTGTGGTTGATGCAGCGTCCCTCGATCACGCCGAGCAGTCGGTCGCTGACGGACGAGTCGACACCCCAGGCGCTGAGTCCGTCGCGCGCCATCGGCAACAGCCGCCGCAGCACGAGTTCGGTCACCGGCACCTCGCCCAGGCCGGGCCAGTAGACGTGCGCGTTGATGCCGTCCTTCGCGCCGGAGTTGAAGTTGTCCTCGGCCGCGGTGAACGACATCCGCGTCCACAACGGTCGGTCGTCGTCGGTGAGCGAGCGCAGCAGGCCGTAGTAGAACGCAGCGTTGGCGAGGACGTCGACGACGGTCGGGCCTGCAGGCAGCACGCGGTTCTCGACGCGCAGGTGCGGCTTGCCACGGTGCACGTCGTAGACCGGCCGGTTCCACCGGTAGATCGTGCCGTTGTGCATGCGCAGCTCGGACAGCGCGGGCGTGTCGCCGCGGTCAAGCACTGCAGCCGGGTCCTCGTCCTCCACGATCGGGAGCAGGGACGGGAAGTAGCGCACGTTCTCTTCGAACTGGTCGAAGATCGAGGTGATCCACCGTTCGCCGAACCAGACCCGCGGACGTACGCCCTGGGCCTTCAGTTCCTCCGACCGCGTGTCGGTGGCCTGCTCGAACAACGCGATGCGGGTCTCGCGCCACAGTTCCTTGCCGTAGAGAAACGGCGAGTTGGCACCCAGCGCGACCTGAACGCCGGCGATGCACTGCGCGGCGTTCCAGTTCGCGGCGTACTGCTGCGGGCTCACCTGCAGATGGAATTGGACCGACGTGCACGCCGATTCGGGTGCGATCGTGTCGGTGGACGTGGCGAGCCGCTCGACGCCGTCGATGGCGATCGTGATGTCCTCGCCGCGCGCTTCGAAGATCTGCTCGTTGATGAGCGCGTAGCGCGGGTTGGCGCTCAGCGACTCGTGCGTGAGATGTTCGGGCCCCAGCGTCGGCAGGATCCCGATCATCACGATGTGTGTGTCGATCGCCCTCGACCGCTCCTCGGCGTCGTTCAGGCTCGCGCGCAGCGCGGTCTCGAGCTCGTTCGCGTTGTCGCCGGCGAGGCGGCGCGGCGGGACGTTGATCTCGATGTTGAACTGGCCCAGCTCGGTCTGGAAGTCGTCATTGGCGATCGCGTTGAGCACCTCGGCGTTGCGCATCGCCGGGTTGCGATCGAGGTCGACGAGATTGAGTTCGATCTCGAGGCCCGTCATCGGTCGGTCGAACTCGAACTTCGACTCGCTGAGCATTCGTGAGAACACGTCGAGACATTGCCTCACCTTGGCGCGGTAGCGCTGCCGGTCCTTGCCGCTGAATTGCCGCTGCTCGACGTCTTGCCCCATCCCCCAACCTTCCGGCAAATCGGGTGCGGCGTAAAGATGAGCACATGCCCGTCGTCCCGGACAGCGCCCACACCCGTCCTCTGCCGACTAGCGCGTCCTATGGCATCACCGTGCGCGTGTACGCCGCGCCGTCGGCATCGGTCGTGGGACAGCTGGCCACCGCAGTCGGGATGGCGGGTGGGCTGGTCACCGCCATCGACGTCAGTGAGTCGCGGCAGGACCGGATCACCGTCGACGTGTCGTGCTCGGCGGTCAACGGCGAGCACTCGACCGAGATCGTCGCCGCGCTACGCGAGGTCGACGGTGTCACGGTGCACCGGGTTTCCGACCGGACGTTCCTCCTCCACCTCGGCGGCAAGATCTCGGTCGAGTCGAAGGTGCCGCTCAAGACCCGTGACGATCTCTCGATGGCGTACACGCCGGGGGTGGGACGGGTGTCGCTCGCGCTCGCCGCGCATCCGGAAGACGTCGCGAAGCTGACAGTGAAGGGCAACGCGGTCGCAGTCGTGACCGACGGCTCCGCGGTGCTCGGTCTCGGCAACATCGGACCCGGCGCCGCACTGCCCGTGATGGAAGGAAAGGCCGCGCTGTTCAAGCGATTCGCGAACATCGACGCCTGGCCGATCTGTCTCGACACCCAGGACACCGAAGAGATCGTGCGCATCGTCAAGGGCATCTCGCCCGGTTTCGGCGGGATCAACCTCGAGGACATCTCTGCGCCGCGGTGCTTCGAGATCGAACGCAGGCTGCGCGACGCACTGGACATCCCGGTGTTCCACGATGACCAACACGGCACGGCGATCGTCGTCCTCGCCGCACTCACGAACGCGTTGCGCTGCATCACGAAGGCCCTCGCTGACGTGCGCATCGTCGTCGCCGGTGGCGGTGCCGCCGGAACCGCGATCGTCACGTTGCTGCTCGCTGCCGGCGCAGAGCACGTCCTCGTCTGGGACCGCGAGGGCATCCTGTCGCCGACCGACGAGACTTTGTCGCCGGCGAAGAAATCCCTCGCTGCAATGACGAATCCGGCCGGCGTCACTGGTGACCTGCACGAGGGTCTTACCGGGGCTGACGTGTTCATCGGCGTT
The DNA here is from genome assembly GCA_963757455.1 of uncultured Actinomycetota bacterium. GTDB lineage: Bacteria > Actinomycetota > Actinomycetes > Mycobacteriales > Jatrophihabitantaceae > RYN-133. The sequence goes on along the minus strand of CAVWSE010000021.1, from coordinate 162,639 downwards.
TCCGCACCGGGCGTGCTGCCGGCGGAGTGGATCAGCGACATGGCGCCCAGCCCGGTCGTGTTCGCCCTGGCCAACCCCGACCCCGAGACCGATGTCGACGCGGCTCAGCATCTGGCGGCCGTCCTCGCGACCGGGCGTTCCGACTACCCGAACCAGATCAACAACGTGCTCGCGTTTCCCGGAGTGTTCCGCGGGCTGCTCGATGCGCGCGCCCGTGAGGTGACCACGCCGATGTTGCTGTCGGCGGCCGCTGCGCTGGCCGCATGCGTCAGCGACGACCAGTTGAACGCGAGCTACATCGTCCCATCGGTGTTCGACCCGGCTGTCCCGACCGCGGTTGCCGCTGCGGTGAGCGAGGCGGCGACCGACCGCGCGCCGGACGCGGGGGAACCCCAGGGCTGACCTGCCTCGTCCTTCACAGCGGAATGCCCACCCGCAAGGAGGACCTCGATGTCAGCACAAGCCCGCTGGGCGGTCACGGCTATCGGCAGCATCGCACTGGTCACGGTGGTCGGTGCCTGCACTTCGTCGGGAGGTGGGTCGGCCGCGGGGTCGATGGCCGGAAACGCGACGAACGGCGGTGCCGCGTACGCGCCGGCCGGCACGCATCGTGCTGTAACGGGCAGCGCTCCGTTGCGCAACTCACCGGCCGGGGGCGAGGGCGGGGCGCGGCCGCTGCCCCACCTTCCTCATCGACCGTCGACAGCGCGCAACGCGGAACGTTCAGCTCGTTCCAGCTCGGCGGCGCCAAGATCCGCATCGTGCAGATGACCGTGCAGGTCGAGCGGGGCGCCTCGGTCGCCGACCAGGCCAACGCGGCCGAAGCGATCGTCATGGGTGCCGGCGGAGAGGTCGACGCCGACGACCGCTCGTCCGGGCGCTACGCCCAGGCCACGCTGGTGCTCAAGGTGCCGCCGGAGCAGCTGGTTCCCGTGCTCGGCCAGCTGTCGAAACTCGGGATCGAGAAAGGGCGGCGCGAGTCGACGCAGGACGTCACCGCGCGCGTCGCGGACGTTCGCTCGCGCGTCGACAGCGCGCAGCAGGAGATCGCGCGGCTGCGGGTCCTGTACGGCCACGCAAGCAAGATCTCCGACGTCATCAGGATCGAGTCCGAACTCGCGCAGCGCGAGGGCGACCTCGAGTCGCTGCAGGCCCAGCAGCGGGCACTCGCGGCCGAGACGAATACTGCGACCGTGACGCTCACGTTGACGAGCCCGCCCCCGATCAAGAAGAAGATCGAGAAGGCCGTCAAGCACACGCATCACGACAGCGGGTTCCTGGCCGGCCTCAAGAGTGGCTGGCACGCGTTCACGGGTGGTCTGTCGGTGCTCGCCACGGTGATCGGCGCGGTGCTGCCGTTCGCGATCGTCCTGATCCTGCTGGCGCTGCTCGCCCGGGTGCTCTGGCCGCGGTTCGGGCCCCGCTTGCGGCGCACTCCCGCGCCGGCGCCCGCCGCGCCCCCGCAGTGAGGTACCGCGAGCGAGCTCAGGACGGGGCGAGCTCGCGAGCGGCGGCCAGGAATCGGTCGTTCTCTTCGGGCGTGCTGATCGTGACCCGGGCACCGTGCCCGGCGAACCCACGCACGATCAGCTTGCGATCCTCGCAGGCGGCCGACCACGCGGCCGTGTCGTCGCCGAGCGGCACCCACACGAAATTCGCCTGCGTCGGCGGGATGTCGTAGCCGGCCGCACGCAGCGCGTCACGCACCCGCACCCGTTCGGCGACGACCTCGGCGACCCGCTGCTCGAGCTGCTGCTCGGCGGCCGGCTCGAGTGAAGCCAGCGCGGCCTCCTGGGCGACGGTCGTGACGGAGAACGGCACGTGCGTCTGGCGCAACGCGGCGGCCAGGGCCGGATCCGCGGCGACCGCGTAACCGACGCGCAGACCGGCGAGCCCGTACGCCTTCGAGAACGTCCGCAACACGATCAGGTTCGGGTGCTCAGCGAGCAACGTCAGCCCGTCCGGCACGTTCTCGTCGCGGACGAAGTGGCTGTACGCCTCGTCCAACGCGACCACCACGTCCTCGGGCACCCGCCGCAAGAACGCGACGAGGGCATCGCGGTCGACGACTGTCCCCGTCGGGTTGTTCGGGTTGCACACGAAGACCAGCCGCGTCTTGCCGGTGATCCGTTCCGCCATCGCGTCGAGATCGTGCGTGTAATCGACCAGCGGCACCTGGACCGACGACGCTCCGCTGACGGCGGTGATGATCGGATACGCCTCGAACGAGCGCCATGCGTAGATCACTTCGTCATCTGCGTCGGCGACCGCCTGCGTGAGCTGGGTACACAGCGACACCGATCCACAGCCGACAACGACCTGCGCGGCGTCGACGCCGTGGTGATCGGCGAGCGCCGCGACGAGCGCGCCGGAGTGGCTGTCGGGATAGCGGTTGGCAGACTGCGCGGCCGCTGCGATCCGCTCGATCACGTGCGGCAGTGGCGGATACGGCGTCTCGTTGCTGGCCAGCTTGATCGCGCCCGGCACATTGCGACCAGGCACGTACGCGGGCAACGAGGACAGCACCGGCCTCAGATGGACGCTCATGGTGTTCAGATTCCCACAGTGGCTGACCTACGATTCCGGCAATGCCGCGAGCGGCGTCGTCCGGAGGGGTGCCCGTCCGAAGAGGTGTATGGCGTTGAGCGAGCCCGACGATCCGACCGGCGGCGAAGCGACGCCGCTGCGCCGCTTTCTCACGACCTCCGCACTGGACGAGTTGGCCCGCGCCCGGGCGGATCTCGATCCGAACGCGTTGGACCTGGATGACCGGCTCGAGATCGAAGCTGTCCTGCACGATTGGGACGACGTGCAGGCGGTCGCGAACCTCCTGATGTACCCCGAGTTCATCACCGCCGACGAGCGGATCGCGCAACTGCGCCGGGCGCTGGTCGACGAGCATCGCTACGTGCAGATCGCAGGGACGTCCGCGATTCTCGGGATCGACCGAGCCGAATTCGGTGAGGACTCGCGCTACGACCTCGCGCAACGGCTGCTGGCGATCATCGGCGAGGACGGCGGCGTGCTCGCCGACCGCGCGTCGTACACGCTCGTCGCGCTGATGCACCCGACCGACGGTCCGGAGGTCGTCGAGCGCATCGACCACCCGTCACCGACCGTGCGCCGAAACCTCGTTCAGGGACTGCTCGCCCTGGTCGGCCCGACGGGGATCAAGTCACTCGTCGAGGAACCGGGCTTCGTCGCGCCCGAGGCGCAGGCCGCCATTCGCACCCGCTTGAGTGACGACGGCGTCGACCTCGACCGGCCGGCCGACGACCTGCGGCTGCCGCTGATCATGGTGTACCTGCCGAGCCTGACCGAGTGGACGGCGCTGTAGCCTCGCACGCTGCTCCCGCGCGCCGTCCGGGACGCAACCCCGATCGCCCCTAGCCTTGATCGCGTGTCGACCTACGTGGCGGTGTTCGCGCTCGTCCTCGCCTATGTGGCGACGGTCGCGGCGTACTGCGCGTTGCGCACCCTCGCCAAGCTGCGTCGCGACACGCGCCTGCTCTCGCGCGGGACGCGCGGACCGAACGGTCAGCAGTCATTGATCGAAGTCACCACCCGCTACGCCGAGCAGAGCGCGGTCATCGCCGAACAGGTCGAGCAGCTGCGCGTGCACGTCGACGCGGCACAGTCAGAGATCCGCGCGCTGGTCGACAGCGGCCGTCAAGAGGCGCTGTCCGCGGTCGCCGAGCGCGCGGGTGTCGAGTCGGGCGCGCTGCGCCGCGTCGCGCTCGTGCGGTACGACGCGTTCTCCGAGATGTCGGGACGGATGTCGTTCTCCCTCGCGCTGCTCGACGACCACGGTGACGGCGTCGCTCTCACCGCGATCACCGGACGCAACGACACCCGCGTGTACGCCAAGCCGATCGCCGACGGCCGCGGCGAGCAGGAGCTGTCCCCGGAGGAGCGCCAGGCGGTATCGGTCGCCCTCGACGAGAAGCGGCGCATGCGCCGAGCTGGGTGACATCATCGGCGAGTGGATTCGCTGACCGACCGCCTGAACGCGGCACTCGCGCGCCGCGCGGACCGCGGTTGGGTGCAGTCCGCGCAGGCCGAGGCAGCGCTCGCCGCGCTGCTTGACGGACCAACGGTCGGCGAGACCGTGGAGCGCGTGGAGGCCATCGCCAAGCGTTTCGGGCTCGATCCGATCGAGACCGAGATCCTGTCGGTAGCCGCGTTGGCCGAGGCGAGCACAGCCGCGCACCTCCTGCTCGGTCTGCTTTCAGGCGACGAGGCAGTCGGTCGCCCGACGTTGGCCCTCGCTCTCGAGCTGGCCGGTACGGCTCCGGACAGCGCGGCCGCACACCTGCACGTCGGTGAGCTGTCCAGGCTGCGCCGCTTCGGCCTCGTGCGGCTCGCCGGCAACGACGTCATGCTCTCGCGGCGGGTCGCGCTGGTCGATCGGGTCGCAGCCGCGGTCGCGGGCAATTCCCTGCCGCCCGCATTCGTGTTCCCGATGCTGCTCGACACGATCCCGGTGCGTGTCGACGGGACGATGCTGCTCGCCGACGCCCTGCGCGGTGGGCAGCAGTTGGTCTGGGTGCACGCGCCCGGCGGCGGGTGCGGGATCGCCATGTCGGCCGCGGCGTGTGACGAGTTGGGTGTGCCCTACCTCGTCGCCGATCTCGCGCGCGCCGACCCGGCGATGACCGCAGCCGAGGCAGCCCGCGCTCTCCTTCTCGAGTGCGGTCTCGAAGGAATGATCCTGGTGCTCGCCGGCGCCGAGGGCGCACCGACGGAGGTGCTCACCCAGGCAGCGGTCCCTGTCATCGCGGTCAGCGTCGAGCCGTGGAACCCACAGTGGTCGACCGAACTCCCCGTCACCGTCGCGGCGCCGCGCCTGACCGTCACCGAGCGACGAGCGCTGTGGAAACCGGTTCTCGGCGCGGCCGCAGCCGACCGCGAGATCACCGCGATGCCGCTGTCGCCCGAGCAGATCATCGCGGTCGGGCGGCACGCACGCATGATGGCCGAACTCCACGGCGAGGACGAGATCACCCCGGCACGGATCCGGAACTCGACACGCCAGTTGGGCCGCGGCCGATCCGTGCGGGCCAACCCCGGCGCATCGGCGACGATCGACGACCTCGTGCTGTCCGGACACGCCCTCGACGAGATCCGGCGGTTGCTCGACTGGGCGCGCTATCGCGACGAGATCGTCGCCATGGGGCCGTTGCACGGCAAGGGCGGGAAGGGCACCGGCATCTGCGCCCTGTTCTCCGGACCCCCCGGCACAGGCAAGACCCTGGCCGCACATGTCATCGCGGATTCGCTCGGGATGGATCTGTATCAGGTAGAGCTGTCAAGCATCGTCGACAAGTACATCGGCGAGACCGAGAAGAACCTCGAGAAGGTCTTCGCCGAGGCCGAGTCGCTCAATGCCGTGTTGTTCTTCGACGAGGCCGACGCTCTGTTCGGCTCGCGGTCGGAGGTCAAGGACGCGAAAGACAGGTACGCGAATCAGGAGATCGCCTATCTGCTGCAACGGATGGAGCAGTTCGACGGCATCACCGTGCTCGCGAGCAACCTGCGCGGGAACATCGACCCGGCGTTCGCGCGGCGGCTGCACTTCATCGTCAGCTTTCCCGAGCCGGACGTCGCGACGCGCCGCCGGTTGTGGGAGCGGCATCTGGCCGACATTCCGACCGACGATGCCGACAGGATCGACCTCGACTGGCTGTCGACCTCGGTCGAACTGGCCGGCGGCGACATCCGAAACATCGTGCTCTCGTCGGCGTACGCGGCAGTCGCGGAAGGTAGTTCGGTCGGTATGCGGCATATTTCCTCAGCGGTTCGTCGCGAATACATCAAGCTCGGCAGAAGACCTGCCGTGCGCGTTGACCCGGACCTAACACGGTGAAACGATCACCCATAGTTGCGCCTTGCACTGAGTGACGAGATGGAGTCCCCGCGATGACCGATCTCGCCCGCGACCTCGAGGCGACGCCCAAGGCGACGCCGGCGACACCGACGGTTGCGCCGCCGACGCCGGCTCCGCAGGCTCCCGTGCCCATGCCCATCGGAACGTTGATGGTGGGTCACGCGGAAGATCGCGCCGAGTCCGACGCCGACCGGATGGCCGACAGTGCGCTCGGTCGCCTGCAACGGCTGAGTGCGGACGGCGAGACCCATGCGCACGGTCCGGCATGCGGACACTTGCGACGCAGCGCTGCGCCGCCCTCGATCGGCACGCCCCTCGTCGGCCGCGAGGGCGGGACGCTCGACACCGACACGAGCAGCGCAATCAACTCTGCCCGCGGTTCCGGGGCACCTCTGCAGGGTGACGTGCGGCGGCGAATGGAAACCGCGTTCGCCACCGACTTCAGCTCGGTACGCGTTCACGACGACGAACGATCAGCAAAGCTGAACACCGCGGTCTCGGCGCACGCCTTCACCACCGGCAACGACATCTTCTTCGGACGGGGCAAGTTCGCGCCGTCCACGCCCTCCGGCGAACGCATGCTCGCCCACGAATTGGCGCATGTCGTGCAGAACTCCGGCAGTGGCCGACGCACGGTCGATCCCAGGGCGGCAGCCGCGATCAGCCGACATGTCGATCGCAGCAAGAAGATCGCTCGCGAGTTCACCCTGCCGTGGCGCAAGACGCCCGAGCAGAAGGCGGCGGCGAAAGAGAAGGAGGACGCCGCCAAGGCGAAGAAGGAGCAGGACAAGGTACGTCAGGACGGCGGCGCCACACTTGCCGAGCTGAACGAGAAGGTCAAGAAGCACGGGCAGAAGCAGCAGTCGCAACGCGAGGACACCGGCGCGACTCTCGGACAGATGGTCAAGGAAGGCCGCGAGAACCAGGCCAAGTTCGAGAAGGACCAAGTGACCTACAGCGGGCCGGCCGGCGGTGGCGTGTCGCTCGCCGAAGAGGTCGGAAAGCCGTCGGGCGCCGGAACTGTCGTCGGCGCGGTCGGAGCCGGGACGCACTTCGGCGGCGCGGCCAACGGTGCCAACGCAAGCCTCGGCGGCCTGTTGCTCGGTGACACTGCGATGGGCATCCGCAAGGGCGTCAAGATGCGTGCGGACGGTCAGGAGTACGACGACAAGGCGATGGTCGAGCTCGGCAATCGCAAGCTCAAGAACCAGGGCAGCGGGTTCGGAGCGGCGGCGGTCAGCACTGCCTCGGCGGGGGTCGGCATCGCGGCGTCGAAGGCAGGCGTCGCGTCGTCCATGACCCAGGCCGGCTGGACCACCGCGGGCAAGGCGGGAACCGCCGCGGGTGGCGCCGCACTCGCTACTGGCGGTGCGGCGGTGGGCATCGTCAGCGGCTCGGCCCAGGTACTGCAGGGCATGTGGCGCGGCGGCAAGGCCGTGATGAAGTTGTGCCGCCTGGCTTGGGGCCGCGCATCGAAGATGTTGAGCGGTAGGGGCCCCGACTGGAAGCAAGCGATCATGGGCGCCGAAAAGTACAAGGCGGCGATCGCTGCGCTCAAGGTCGGGTTGGGCGCGCTGGGCATCGCCGCGGGTGCGCTGTTCCTGGTGAGCAACCCGATCGGCTGGGGCATCGGCATCGCGGCCGCCGTCGCCGGCGGCGTGTGGGCGGCGGTAAAGATCGCGGCAAAGATCAAGGACGCGAACGACCGACGCAAGGCGGCCAACGACATTGCGCAGGGCAAGAAACCCGCCGAGGCGTTTGACGAGGTGACCGGCGGTGCCCGCGACGAGTCGAGTTCGAGCGCCGGCAAGCCGATGACCAACGCGAAGTCGAAGACGCCGCGCAAGCCCGATTCGGACAAGGCGGGAACCGGTCACGTCCAAGAGAAGGTCGGGCCGAAGAGCGGCAAGGCGGACGCGCGGAGCAAGGCGATCGAGCAGGCGGATCTGGTTGCCCGGATGGCCTCCTCGCATGCACGGCTGGCACACGAACTGCGCTCGGCGCTTCGCTTCGGCAACAAGAACCTGGTCGCCGGCGCGCTGGAACGCGCGGCTCAGGACAAGGCGTTCAGTCTGGAATCGTCGGTCGAGCGCGAAGAAGACCGCGAGCTGCACGACAGCATGTTGCTGTTGAGTTCGGTCAACGTGGATCCTGACGAGGCGCTGGCTGAGTCCGGTCAGGAACTCATCGAGAAGAAGCTGTCGAAGCTCGAGGCGATGTGAGTCCGGACGACCCCTCGGTCGACGACGATGATCCACAGTTCGAACTGCTCACCCTGCTGCGGGACGAGTTCGCGGCGGGCGGGATCGACTGCGGCGTCTCGAGCTCGGTCGGCGAGGTCCCCGCGCAGCTGATCGTCGACGTCGCCGGCGCAAACTCGGTGCACGTGTGTTTCCTCCCCGACCACGATCAGCCGCCCGTGTTGCAGTATCTGGTTCCGCTCGACATCGATCTCGACCGCGCGCACGCCGCCACGGCCGCCAGGTTCGTCGCGCTGGTCAACTCGGCGCTGCCGGTGACCGGCTTCGAACTGAGCGAATCGGCCGGTGCGGTGGTGTTCCGCTACGTCCAACCGGTGTCGGTGCACCCGCTCGACCCGGCTGTCATTGCCTGGCCGTTGTCGATGATCCATTTCGCGTTGAGCTACTACCTGGAGTTCGTCACCGCGGCGTGCACCGGCGCCGCGTACGACGAACTCGCTGCCCGGTTCGAGGCCACCCAGGCTCAGCTGCTGCCCGACGAATGAGCGGTCGGACGGTCGTAGTGCCGCTCAGTCCTTGAACTCGCTGAGCCACCGGCCGTACTGCTCGTCGTTGGGTCGCCGTCCCAACTTGATCATCTCCTGGGTGATCGCCAGCAAGACGTCGATCATGGTGATCTTCCGGCCGCCGCCCGCCGCGTAGAACGCTGCAGTGAGCGCGGCGTTGCGGATCGAACCACCCGTGAGGTCGAACTTGTCGGCGATGAACGCGAGATCCAGATCTTCGAGGGGCGCGTCACCGAGCGAGCGTTCCCAGATCCGTTGGCGATCCTCCACCGACGGGATCGCGAAGTGGACGGTGACGTGGATGCGACGAAGGAATGCCTGGTCGATGTTGCCCTGGAAGTTCGAAGTCAGCACCACGAAGCCGTCATAGGTCTCGAGGCGTTGCAGCAGGTACGAGACCTCCATGTTGGCGTACCGGTCGCGCGCATCGCTCACCTTCGAGCGCGTCCCGAACAACGAGTCGGCTTCGTCGAAGAGCAGGAGGTAGTCGCCGGCATGCGCGGCGGAGAAGATCTCTTCCAGGTTCTTCTCGGTCTCACCGATGTACTTGCTGACCAGCGCCGAGAGATCCACCCGGAACATGTCGACCCCGAGCTCGTGCGCGATCACCTCGGCCGTGGTTGTCTTGCCCGTCCCTGAAGGTCCGGAGAACAGGGTGACGACACCCGGCGACGGGTACAGCGGCAAACCCCAATCGTCGTGGACGACCGAGCGGTACCGATAACGGCTCACGAGGTCGTGCAGCCGCTGCCGTTGCGCAGCGGGAAGGATCAGCTCGTCCCAACCGACGCGCGGGGTGATGCGCGTGGCGTGCTTGAGCAGCGTGCCGCTCGCGACCCGACGGATCGCGTCCTGCGGATCGGTGTGCAGTTCGGCGACGCGCGCCGCGAGGCGCAACTCGGCGGCGGTCGGGCGTCGCTGCGGCGCGGGAGCGCCGGCGAACACCGCAGCCCATTCTTCATCGGTGACCCGCTCGCCGGGCGCGGCCACCTCGACGAAGCTGCGGTCCGGCAGCGCGTCGAGCGGGAGCGGGTCGGCGGCGCAGAGCGCGAAGGTGAGGTGGCCGGCTCGTGCCACCCAGCGGCGGCCCAGCGAGCTGAGCGGTTCGGTCAGGTCGAGCACGACGCCCAGACCCAGCACGGTCGCCTGCCGCACCAGCGTGCGCCAGCCGGCGTCGTCAGGGGGTGCCGGCGAGACGACAAATCCGATGCCCCAGCCGGCGACGACCGCCGCCTGGATCCTGCGCAGCCGGTCGGTGCCGTGGACGAGGACGAGATCGGCCCGGCCGAGCGCGCCATCGGGCGCAGTCACCAGGTAGGCGTCCGGCGAGAGCGCCGTGTCGAGCACCTCGGCACCGAGGACGGCCCAGGCCACTTCGCGGGCGAGCACCAGGTGTGCCGCGGCGAGCGAGGTTCCCGGTTCCACGTCGACCAGAGCTGCGCAGGCCAGTGGCGCGTCGTCGGTCAGCGCCGTGAGCGCCTGCTCGCCCAGCAGCCGGACGAGCAGATCGACCTCGATCCGGGTGACCGCCGGGTCGTGCGTGAGCGCGGCGACGACTCGCTGCAATCGGCGGTCGACATCGACCGCGGCGCACAGTGCGAGAACCTGCACCGAGATCGTGTCCAGATCTGCTGCCGCCGCTACGGCGAAGAACGGGTCGTCCGAGCCGGCGTCGATCGCTGCCTGCAGCTGGTCGGTGGCAGCTGCCACTGCCGTCTCAGCGGCAGCCAGCACCGCGGGGTCCCGGTCAGCAGCAAGCTCGCGTTCGAGCAGCGCTTGCGCGTAGTCGCGCCAACTCACCTCAGCACGTCACAACGTCAGATGGTTGATTCAGTTCGCCTTCAACCACTCGACGCGCTGCTTGAGCGTCGACCAGTAGTCGGGCTTGCCGCCTTCAAGGGCACCGGTCGGGTCCTGGGCGTCCGTCTCGGTTGCCTTGTTCGCTGCGGCCCTGATCTTCTTCTTCGCGTCGTGCTCCTTCTTCTTGAAGATGCTGCGCCGTGTCGTCGAGAAGATCTTGATCACCTTCGCGCGGGCGTCCTTCATGCCGGCAACGAGGTTGGCAGCGAACACGTCACGACGTTTGTGCCCACCTTCGACGACCTCGTTGAACCACGCCCTGGCGCCGTCGTCACCGGTCTTGATCATCATGTCGATGAACGAATCGATGCACCACTTAGCCGTGTTGTCGTACTGGTTCGTGAGCAGATACTGGCCGGCGTCGCCCTCCCACTGTTCGAACCTGCCGGGATTCCAGTTCTTCGCCATGCCAGTGCCCTGGTCGACGTGGTCGATCAGCGTCATCGCGCCGGACGGGTCATAGAACCAGTTGCCGACGTTGCCCGCCTTGACGCGGTCCTGGTTACCGAGCAGGAGGTCGACGGTCGTGATCTGGCCGAGTTGGTAGACGTGGTGCATGTCGTCGAGCTTGGTGCGGATCTCGGACTTGAATGCTTCACCCGACTTGGCGGTCGAGCGCTCTGCTACGGCGTCGCCGCCCTCGCCTTCCGCGACCGACATGGCCAGGATGTTGCGTTTCGGGTCGCGGATCTTGGCCAGCGCGTCGTCGACGGCGACCTCGTAGTTGTCCGCATCCGGCGGCACCGTGCTCTTCGGCTCGCTCTTCATGTACGCGCCGCGAGCGTCAAAGCTGCCGTCCGGGATGAAGTTGCCGTAGATCTCGATCAAGTTGTCGACCTCGTGCCGTTCGCTCTTGGTGAGCAGCCGCTGGTTGACGGACTTGACGTTGTTGACCTTCTTCTGCATCGTCCCGACGATCTCGCCGACACCGAACGGCTGGTTCTCGGACTTGACGACGATCTCGTCGCCGGTGCTGTCCTGGATGAACCAGACCGGACGCGACTTGACCGTGCGCAGGCCGGTCGCCGCGCTGAGGCCGAGCTTCTTCGACTTCAGATCCCACTTGCGGTGGATCGCCTCGCGTCCGATGCCGCCGCGTTGCTGAACGGTGTGCGCCAGTTCGTGCGCCAGCATGTGCTCACCGGCGGGCGTGTCCGGTCGGAACTGACCCTCGCCGAAGAAGATGTCGTTGCCGGTGGTGAAGGCCTTGGCCGACACAGACCTGCTCAGTTCCGCCGAACTCGCATCGTTGTGCACGGACACACCGCCGAAGTCGCGGCCGAAGGCTGACTCCATCCGTCCGCGGACGCTGCTCGGCAGCTGGTTGCCACGGCCTCGCCGCGACTCGATGGCACCCGAGATGCCCGCCGGGAGCGCGCCACCCTCGACACCGACGACGGGGTCAGCGCTCGGACCGGCCGAGCGCTGGACATCGTGATCACAATCAGCGTCGTGGGCGTGCGCGCCGCCGCTGTCGCCGCCGCGCAGTCGCGCCAGGACATCGTCGGCGACGCGATCGGCCTCGGCTTCAGCCGGGTCGAAGGCATGCCCGACGGTGAGTGTGCGAGCCACGTCCGGCGCAGGAGCTATCAGCTCAACCGCTAAGGGCTTGGCTTGCCGCTTCTTCTCGACGTGTGTCGGTCCGGCCACGAGATACCCCTCCTTGCACCACGGTCGGGATCAGCGCCGTGATCTGGGTGTGAACATAGCCTTCACCGTGCCACTATGGCGACGCTTCCAGATCAAGATTCACTACGGGGTGGCGCGCTCCGACTCAGCAGCCGAGGTGAACCGCGATGTTTATCCGAAATGTCGACGAGACGCTCGAGCGCTTCATCCGCGAGCGTCTCGCGCTCAACGATGACCTGGGCGATGTCACCTTCGAGGCGCCGACGTCGAACTGGTCGGCACAGCTGTCGCGGATCACTGTCAATCTGTTCCTCTACGACGTGGGTCTGTCGAATCAACCCTCGCGTACGGCGCTGCGCCGGGTCGCCGAGGACGGCAAGGCGCTGCAACGAGCGCCCCAACCGATGGTGCGGCTGGGGTATCTCGTCAGCGCTTGGGCCGGCAGCCCGCGTGATGAACACCAACTGCTCGGCGATCTTGTGAGCCTGTTCGCCGCGCAGGCGGTCGTCCCCGCAGAACACGTCGTCGGATCCCTGTCCTCCTCGATTCAGATCCGCCTGGTGGCCGATGACCTGAACCGGCCGCGCGACGTCTTCTCCGGTTCCGGCGGTCAACTGAAGGCCGCGTTCGCCCTCGAGGCGACGGTCGCCGCCGACAGCTACGACTGGACGCCCGAAGCGCCCCCTGTCGACCGAATTGCCGCCCTCACCAACCCGGTTCCGCGGGTCCCGGCGGCGCGTCGCTGACAGACCGACAAACGTCCTCGGAAGGTGCCCGATTTGTCCGGTAATGAAGATCCCGCGAATGTTGAGTATTTAGGACGCCAAACCTTGAGGTCTGCGGCATAGGAATGGTCCGTCGCGGTCCACGATCTTGTAGCGGTTCGTGCGCGGCGGGAGGTTCTGGAGTCGCCAGCGTCGACTCATTCGTGAGGGAACCGTCCGTGCGTGCGGGCAATTGGAGTCCTTGGTGCTCGCTTGGTGCGCCCGAATCCCGGTCGGGCGAAATGCCCCCGCGCGGATTTCGGCAATGCGTGCGAGCGTGATCGTCCCCCTGCGGACGCGCTGATGCGCGCCAGCACCGACAACCGCGTCGTCGACATCGCGCCGGGTGAGCCCGGCGCAGTCGTGGTCGACGTCGTGAACACCGGCGACGTCATCGACGGCATCAGCGCCAACGTCATCGGGCTGCCCGAGGAGTGCGTGTCGTCCGCGCCGGCGCTGCTGCCGCTGTTCCCGTCCTCGAACGGGCAACTGACCCTCTCGCTCACCGTCCCGTCGACCTACCCGGCCGGGCGGCACCCGCTGACCGTCGAGCTGGTGTCGAACGGCGCGCGCGTCGCGTCCCAGTTCTTGGACGTGGACCTCGACGTCGGCCCACGACCGTCGATGGCCGTGGCGTCGACACCACGGATCATCCGGGCCCGCCGGTCGGCGCGCTTCGTGCTGGACGTGCGCAACGACGGCAATCTGCCCCTCGACATCAGCCTGCAGGCCGCCGATCTCGACCGGTCGGCCAAGGTGACCTTCACCCCGCCTACGCTCCGGCTCGATCCGGGGATGGCAGCCCCGGTGCTGCTGCACGTGCGTGGACCGCGCATGCTCACCGGCGCCGAGGCCGAGCGCCCCGTCCAGGTCGTCGCGTCCGCTACGCGTGCCGACCTGCCGGCCGACGCCGATCCGACCGCGGATTCGGTGCCGGTGCCCGAGCGCGAGATCACGGTCAAGCTGCGGCAACGACCTACGCTCTCGCGCGGCCTGCTCACCGCGTTCATCCTGCTCGGCATCATCGCCTTGTGGGCGGGTGTGTTCCTGCTCGGCCTGACCAAGGTGTTCTCCAACGACCCGATGACCAAGGCGGCGCCGGCGTCCTTCTTCGCCGCCAGCCAGACCGGGGCCGGCGGGTCGGGCGCGCAGGGCGCGGTGAACAACGGCAGCGGCGGAGGAGCGGCCGCGCCGGCGGGCGCGTTGCCTAAGACCGGGCAGTTGCCGGCCGGTGTCGGCGGCGAGATCAGCGGGACGGTGCTGTCGGCCAGCACCGAGCAGCCGGTCGGCCAGATCCTGGTCGAGGCGTTCCGCACGACCGGCGACAAGAGCAAGCCGGTCAGCTCGGCCGCGACGCAGTCCGACGGCACGTACACCCTGGCCGGGCTGTTCCCCACGACCTACGTGCTGAAGTTCAGCGCGCAGGGCAGCTTCAAGCCGATCTGGTACCCGAACTCGCCGGCACGGGGTGGCGCGCGCACGATCGACCCGCAGGCGCAGGGCACGACCACGGGCGTGAACGCCGTCATCCAAGGCTTGCCGTCGAGCATCTCCGGCGCGGTCGACCCGGGTGACACGACCCACCCGGTGCACACCACGGTGACCGCGCGTCCGCTCGACGTCGCGGGCGGCAGCGCGCACACCCTCACCGTCGTGACCGGTGCCGGCGGCAAGTACTCGTTCGCGAACCTTGCTGCGCCGGCCAGCTACCAGCTCACGTTCACGACGCCCGGCTACCAGACCAGCACATTGACCGACACCGTGAACGGCGGCGACAAACGCATCGAGTCGACGGTCTCGCTCGGCGCGGCACAGGGCGGCATCTCGGGTGTCGTCGTCAGCGGCAACTCGCGGTCGTCGACGCCGCTGGGCGGCGCGACGGTGACTACGACGGTCGCCGGCACGTCGGTCAGCGTGCTCACGCCGACAACCGGGGCGGTCGGGACGTTCGCGATCGCGAACCTGCCGACCCCGGCGACGTACGTGCTCAACTACAGCGCCCCGGGCCACGGCACGTGGACGGAGGTCGTCGAGCTCGCGGCGGGGCAGAGCTACACGAAGGCGCTGGGCAAGCTCAGCTCCGGGACGGGAACGATCAGCGGCATCGTCCGCGACGGGAACTCGCCGTCCGGGCTGGGCGGGGTCACCGTGACCGTCGGCGGCCTGGCGGGATCGACCACCACCGGGCAGGCGACAACGACTTCGCCGTCGACCATCACGCTCACCAACGGCAACGTCGGCGGGTTCGCGTTCAGCGGGCTGGCCGACGGGCAGTACACGCTCACCTTTGCCCGCGACGGCTACACCTCGGCGAGCGTGCCGGTTCGTGTCGACAGCACGGCACCGGCCAACAAGCAGGGCCAGACGGTCCAGGTCCGGCTCTACAAGCAGGTCGGTGAGATCACCGGCGTGACCCTCATCCAGGGTTCGGCAAGTTCGGGTGTGACGGTGACCGCGACGGACGGCGTCAACACCTTCACCGCGACGTCGAGCGCGCCCGGCGGACTCTTGCCCCTCGGCGGTTACGACCTGTCGTCGCTGCCACCAGGGATCTACACCCTCACGGCGACCGCGCCGAACATGCGCTCGCAGACCCGGATCGCGACGGTCGGGCGGGGCAAGACCGTGACCGGCCAGGACTTCAACCTCGCGCCGGTGGGCGGCTGACATGCGCGTCGAACTCAGCCAACGTCAGGTCGACATCACGCCTGGCCAGCCCGTGTTCCTCACCCTGACGATCACCAACACGACGGACGTGATCGGCGGCTACACCGTTCGCGTCCTCGGTGCCGACCCCGGCTGGGTCACGATGGACGTGGAACAGGTCTCGCTGTTCCCGGACGAGGTGCGCGTCGTCCCGCTCACGATCACCCCACCGGCCGGGTTGCCGGCGGGCGCGCGCCGAATTGCCGTCCAGGTGCGCGAGCTGACCCCGCCGAACGAGACCTCGATCGTCGATGTCGACCTGCTCGTCCCCGCAGCGCGGGGCTTGAAGGTGCGCGTCGACCCGATGACGGTCACGGCGGGCAAGCGGGCGACCTTCAGCGTCATCGCCGAGAACACCGGCAACACGATCATCGACGGTCGTTTCGCCGGCGACGATCCGGAGACCCAGGTCGGATTCGGGTTCGACCCGGAGATCGTGCGGCTGGCGCCGGGCGAGCACGCGATCGTCGACATGCGTGTCGCGGCCAAGCGGCATCTGGCGGGCTCGCCGCACATCCGCCCGTTGAGCGTGTACTTCGACGATCTGCCGGCCGACGCGTTCTTCGACAACAACGCAGAAGCCGCACCCGCCGGTGAGCGTGGTGAGGCTGCGGCGCTGGCAGCAGCGACGCTGGTGCAGAAGCCGGTGCTCTCGCGCGGGGCGTTCTCGCTCGCGGGCCTGCTGATCGCCGTGACCGTGTTCGCGCTGGTCATCACGATCGCGCTCGGCAAGTTGGTCGGGCAGAGCAACGCCGACCGCGACCTGGCACTGCAGGTGGCCGCGGCACGCGCCGGCGGCGGGACGTCGTCGGGCACCTCGGCGTTGAGCGGCACGGTCAAGCTGCTCACGACCGGTGCTCCTGTCAGCGCCGTGTCGGTGAACGTGTACGACGCCGGCGACACCACCAAGCCACTGGTCACGACCGCGACCGACCAGAGCGGCATGTACAACATCACCCAACTCGCCGCCGGCAAGTACAAGATCAGTTTCAAGCGGGCCGGCTACATCCCGCTGTGGTACCCGGCCGCGACCTCCGACGCCGATGCGACCGCCGTCGAGGTCAAGACCGGTGAACAGAAGAAGGGGCTCGACATAGCGCTCGGTGGGCTACCCGCCTCCATAACCGGGACGGTCACCGGCGACGACGTGTCGGGATCGATGCTCTATCTGGAGACGGCACCAGCCGGATCGAGCGCGTCGGGGTCGACCGCGACCAACACGAGCGACACGACGGCGCTTCCCGGCACGACCCCGACCTCGTCGGCCGGCTCGGGCGCGCCGGCGGCACCGGCCAGCGGCGCACCGGCGCCCAATCCGCTGACCGGCGGGGCGGCGATCGTGCAGAAGGTGCCGGTCGGTTCCGACGGGACGTTCACGCTCGACAACGTCCCGTCCCCGAACGTCTACCAACTCGTCGTCGTCAAGACCGGTTACGCCACGACGATCCAGCAACTCGACGTTGCCGGCGGCGAGCAGCGCACCGGTGTCCAACTGGCGTTGCGCAAGGGCGACGGCGTGATCAGCGGAATCGTCACCGACGCCGCGCAACGGCTCGCGAACGTCACCCTGACCGCGACGTCCGGGGCGACGAGCGTGACGACGGTGTCGCTGACCGACAAGGCGAACAAGGGCAAGTTCATCTTGCGGGGACTGCCGACACCGGGCAGCTTCACGCTGACTGCGACTGCCGCAAACCATGCGACGCAGACGCTGTCGCTGACCCTTGCGTCGGGGCAGAAGCTCACCGGCGTCCAGATCACGCTCGGCACCTCGTCCGGGACGCTGTCGGGGATGGTCACCCAGCTGCCGGGGAACAAGCCGGCTCCGGGAGTCACCGTCACAGCGACGGACGGAGTGTTGACCGTCCAGTCGCAGAGCCAGAGCACCGGCAAGGTCGGCCAGTGGCACATCGCCGGTCTGCCGGTCCCGGGGACGTACACGTTGACGTTCTCTCGTACCGACCTGACCTCGCAGACGGTGTCGGCATCCGTCGATGCGAACGGGCACGTGTCGGGCGGTCCGATCATCGTCGCCATGCAGCCGGCGGTGACCCAGGCCAGCGGCCTCATCACGCAAGGCTGCGGCGCGCTGTCGAACTGCACACCCAGACCGGTTCCCGAAGCGACCGTGACACTCAACTCGGGATCGCAGTCCTACACCGTGACGACGGCGGGTTATCCCAACAGCGACATCGGCCACTTCGCGATCGCGAACATCCCGCCCGGCACGTACACCGTGACGGTGACCGCGGCCGGCGGCGTGAGCACGGCTTCGCGCGTGGTGAACCTGACACCCGGCGTTGCGCCCCCGGTGGACATCACCTTGAACATCCCGGCCAGCATCACCGGCCTCGTCAAGATCCAGAACGGCTCGAACCCGCCGACCGTCCCGGCGCGGCCTTGGTATGTGTTCCTGTACACGAGTGCGCAGTACCCCTCGATCCCGAGCGGGATGACGCACACCGACAAGCAGGGCACGTTCAGCTTCAGCCAGGTCGAAGCCGGCGACTATGTGCTCGCATTCGGGCCGACCAAGGACCCGGCGGCCACTGTCCAGACCAAGTTGTTCACCGCTGCCCCCAGCACGGTGAATGACCTCGGGACGATTGTGATCGCCCAATGACCCGGCCCAGGGACTTCAGCGAACGGCCGCCGCTGGTCGAGACCGTTCGGTATCTGCGCACGAGTTCGGGCGTGCCGATCGGTGTGCCGCTGACGATCACGAACCAGGCGGCCGAAGCACGCGTGTTCCTGGTCAGCGCGCTCGGTGTCGACACGACCTGGGTGCCGACGCCGACGCAGAGCGTCGTCGTCGCGCCGGGTGACAGCATTCGCGCGGAACTGACGTTGCGCCCCGCCGACGGCACGCTTGCCGCGCGATACCCACTGGTTATCGCCGTCCAGGCTCTCGATCCTGCGACGGGGGTACCGCGGGCGGTCAGCACGATCGACGACATCGACCTCGTCGTCGATGCACCGGGCCAGATCTCGGTGGCCCTCGATCCTCCCGATTCGCGCGCGATCTACAGCCGCAAGTTCTTCGTCGTGCTGCAGAACTCCGGATTGCAGCCCGAGACGGTGCACCTCGACGCGCGCGCGCCGTACAGCACCGCGGTCGACGTCACGCGGCATCCGGTGGTCGTTCCACCGCAGAGCATGGTGCGCGTGCCGGGGCGGCTGACCGTCAGCCGGCCGAGACTGTTCCGCCGCAACATTCGCCACGCGTACTCGGTGACCGCACGTACGAGCGGCGCACCGAAGCATGCCGAGGGTTCGCTCACCGCGAAGTCGTTGATCGGCCCGACCGGCGCCAAGGTTGTGGCGCTGCTGGTCGTCGTCGCGATCTGGGTCGCCCTCGCGTTGATCTTCGTCCCGAAGCTCGCCGACAAGATCCGCAAGCCCAGCAACAACGCAGGCGGCGCCGCTTCGACGCAGACCGTGACGCCGCCGCCCCCGTCCGGCAAGAAGGGCGGCGGCGGCTCGGGCGGCGGTGCCGGCCCGAACGGATCGGGCAGTGGCGGTTCCGGCGGCGGATCGGGTGGGTCCGGCTCCGGTGGGTCCGGCTCCGGTGGGTCCGGCGGCGGTTCCGGCGGCGCATCGGGTGGCGGGGCCGCGGCAGGCGGCACACCGACCGCGATCCAGCTCAACGGCACGGTCACCGGGAACGCACCGTCCGGCGTCAAGGTCTCGCTCTCGCCGGCCGCGTTCGGCAGCACCGACAGCCAGGCCGGTTCGGGCGCGAGTACCCAGTCGGCCGAGGAGTCGGCGGTGCAGGCCTCCGACCAGGGCCCGATCGGGAAGCTGACGCCTCAGGGGGTCATGCCCGACGCGATCAGCAACCCGCGGCACCTGCCGACCTCCGACTCGAGCGTCACCACCGGCACCGACGGCGCCTGGTCGTTCCGCAACGTCAAGGTCATCGGCTTCTACACGTTGCAGTTCTCGAAGCCGGGCTACCAGACCCAGCGCTTCATCGTCGATCCCACGTCCACCACCGCGACGCAGCCGATGCAGGTCGCGCTCGTTCCCGGCACCGGCGCGCTGCACGGCGTCGTGCACAACGCCGCCGGTGGCCTGGTCGGCGGCGCCACGATCACGATCACCGACGGCACGAACACGCTGACCACCAGTTCGATCTCGAAGGGCCGCGGCGTCGGCACGTGGTCGGTGAACGGACTGTCGACACCGAGTTCCTACCTGGTCAGCGCCAGCGCAGACGGGCTGGGCGTCGCGTCGCGCCTGGTCCCTCTCGCTGCGTCCGGAACCAGTGCCGTCTCGCTCACGATGTCCTCGGGCGTCGCGACGGTGTCCGGGTTCGTCCACTCGGTCGTCGGCGCGCACGACGGCGGTCTGGGCGCGGTGCAGATCTCCGCGACCGACGGCACGGACACCCGCTCGGCCACGACCGTGACCACCGGCGGTCAGCGTGGCCGATTCGTGCTCCCGGATCTTCCGCTCGGTACGTGGGTCGTCACGGCGACCGTCGACGGCTACCAGATCCAGAGCCGCTCGATCAAGGTCGTTGCCGGCACCTCGGCCCTCTCGGTGAACATGTTGATGGTGCCGTCGACGGTGACCGTCCCGGGCGTCGTGCGAGGGCGCGACGGCAAGCTGCTCTCCGGTGCCGGGCTGGTGCTCACGAACGGCACGAACACCTACAAGCAGACTTCGGTCAAGCGCGGGATCTTCGGCTTCTCCAATGTCGTCCCCGGCACCTACACGCTGACTGCCGAGTACTTCGGTTACCAACCGACCTCCTTGACCGTCGCCGGCGTCGCCGGCAAGACGCCGAAGTTCGTGCACATCCGGCTGCCCGTCCAGCACACGTCCTACAACTCGGTCATCGCAGGGTTCGTGAGCAACGCAGCCAGCTCGAGCGGCTCGCTCGGCTGTGTGCTGCCCCCGGTCTCGCCGCTCGGCTGCCGAGTCAACTTCTCCCTGTTCGACACCAACACCGGCGCAGTCCTCGACACGACGCTGAAGACCGGCGGCGCCGACACGAGCAACCCGGGCACGGCAGTGAGCAAGAACGGTCCGACGCTGTTCCTGCTCTCACGCACTCCGACCAACGCGGAAGGTTCCGACGGCCTGCCGCCGGGGCACTACCACCTGACGATCAGCTCGCCCGGCTACCTGCCCGCGATCATCGACATCGACGTCAAGCTCAACACGACGACCACCGCACCACAGATCGACATGGTCAAGGCGAACAGCATCGCCGGACGTATCTCCGCGATCGGCAGCATCAACGGTGACGGCCTGGCGCCGCCCATCACCCCTGGCGCGAACTGTGTCGTCGCCGTGCCGCACGGCTACGACACCGGCGTGTTCGACCCGACCAAATTCGGCTGCAGCGACGCCACCATTCCCACCGGCGGATACGGGCCGGAGCTGCTGACCAACCTCGAGAAGAACTGCACCGCGGTCGGCACACCGGAACCCGAGTACAGCTTGATCGACAACGACGGCAAGTACTCGGTCGCCGGGCTGTGCGACGGCACCTACAACGTCTACCTCGTGATCGGCAACACGGCCTACGACCCGGGTGCGGTGGCGCTCACGACCCAGGCGGTCACCAACGGCCAGAGCCTCGACTACTCGCCAACGCTGCCGCGGCGACCGCTCATCGACATCCTGGTCAGGCAGTTGGACGCCGCGACCGGACTGATCGCGCCGATCACCAACACGATGGTCACCGTCACATGTGACACGGCGACGACCACGACACCCGACGAGACGGTGTTGACACCGACGACCGATGCCAACGGCGTCGCCGAGCTGTGGGGCGTGCCCGCCGGCCAGGTCACGTGCTCGGTGTCGGCGCTGGGCGGCGACGACGCGAGCACGGGCACGTTCACGGCGGTCGACGACCAGACCTACAGCGAGACCGTGACCAAGGTGGGCAGCCTGCCGGCCGAGTTCGGTCAGGTCGTATCGACCTACGGATCCAGCCTCGACAACGCGGTGAATGACGCGGTCGTCAACGTCACCGGCACGGTGAGTTACGTCGGCGCCACGCCTGTACTGAACAGCACGCCGGTCCCCGTTCATACGAACAAGTTCGGCTGCTACGCGCTCACCGCGACCGGCACGCTTGCACCGACCGATTCGGTGCCGGCGGCGTGCGGGACTCCGAGCGACTTCACCGGGCAGGACGTTGCGCAGATGCAGCTGCGCTCGACGCACGTCAGCGTCACCGTCGGCGGCACCGTCCCGACGGCCGCGATCACCAACCCGACCAACGTCGTCCTGCAGTCGGCGGACGACACCACCAGCAACCCGCTCAACCAGTTGTTCGCCAAGGCGCTGCCGGTGTCGACCGATGGCATCACCGTGACGTCGGTGCCGTCCGGGCTGAACCTGACGAACGCGGTCGTCCAGGTCTCGAACTACTCGTCGAACGCGATCGGCGCGGGCACGATCACCGCCATGGTCAACCCCAGCGGGCAGTTGAGCTGGGCCGACACCAACCAGGCACACGGCGCGCTCGCGACACAGGGCACCTACACCGTTGACGTCACCGCGGACGGTTTCTCCCCGCTGCACGGAACACTCAGCTGCGGACAGCTGAACGCGAGCGACACCACCCTGTCCTGCAGCCTCAGCCCACTGACCATCGATGCGCTGAGCGAGCTGCACGGCATCGTGACCGGACCCTCGCTCACGCCACCGCACGCGAACACCCAGCTCAACGGCGCGGTGGTCTACGCGATCCCGTGCACCACGAGCACGTGCGACGCCAGCGTGCCGTCGACGACGTCCAGCAACTGCCCGGCGCTTCCCGACGGCGCGTTCCAGACCACGACGAACGCGTCCGGCGTCTTCGACTTCACCTCGTCCTCCGGGCGCTTCCTGCCCCGCGACACCTACGAGCTGGTCGTGTGCTCGCCCACGATGATCACCCAGTACATCCTGGGGATCGACGCGAGGGTCGGCGGCGACCACACGATCTCGGCGACTGCAACGACCTTGCGGCTGCTGGGCGGGGTGTCCGGCACCATCGTCGGCTCGAACGACTCGTCCACCGGGTTGTCGGGTGTCGCCGTGGCACTGAACCGCTGCACCCCGGCCTGCACCACGCCGGTGGCAACGACGGTCACCGACTCGTCGGGAAACTTCACCTTCACCGACCCGCGCGGGCGTTACTTCCTCAGCCTCGGCAACTACCAACTCAGCTTCACCGAGGACGGCTACACCCTGAACCCGATCGCGTTCACGGTCGGCACCGGCGACAACATCAACGCCAATTTGCTCGACCTCAACAACAACCCGGTGAACGCCATCGTGCTGACGGCGAAGGGCGCGCTCGGCGGGCTGGTGACGATCGCCAACGATGCGTCCAACCGGCCGGTCGCGGGCGCGGCACTCGCGCTGTACGCCTGCACGCCCGCCTGCTCGACTACTGCGCTTGCCACGACCACGACCAACGGGACCGGGAACTACCAGTTCGCCGGCGCGGGAACCACCAGCCGCTACTTCCTCGACAGCGGTACCTACAAGATCACCGCGACCGTGCCGGGTTACGCGCCGTACTCGAACTCGAGCGTCACCGTGATCAGCGGTAACAACAACGGCGACTTCGGGATGGTCAAGCTCGGGACCATGCGCGGCACCATCACCGACAACCTCACCGGGAACCCGGGCGTCTCGGGCGCGACCGTGCAGCTGGACAAGTGCACCGACGAGAGCGTCGACTGCGCGAGCGGCGTGCTCACCGCGGTCGGCGACTCGTACCAGGCGGTCACCGACGCGGCCGGGCAGTACTCGTTCGTCTCCCTGGGCAACGCCAACCTGTTCCTGCCCGGTGACTGGCGCATGACCGTCACCCAGGCCGGTCACCGGCAGATCGTCCAGACCGTGACGTTGACCAGCAACGACAACACCGGCAACCAGGTGATGACGGCCAAGGGCGCCATCGGCGGCACCATCACCAACGACGACGCGACTCCCGCGCCCCTGAACAACGCGACCGTCGACCTCTACGGATGCAGCGGGACCGCACCGCTCACGCTCGCAGATTGTGGCGGGTCGAAGCTCGCAACCACGACCACGGCCGCGGACGGCACCTACCAGCTGACCGGCCCGAGCGGGAAGTTCTTCCTCGACAACGGCACGTACGCCGTGACTGCGACCGCGGCCGGCTATGCGTCGAGAAGCGCGCTCGTCACGGTGTCCTCGCTACCGACCGCCGTTTACGTGCCCGCGCCCGGCGACGTTTCGTTGTCCCACCTGGCCGCGCTGCAGGGCATCATCAACGACAACACCACCGGTAACCCCGTGGTGCCAGGCGCGACGGTTACCGTGGTGCCCTGCCTCGACCCGACCGCGACGCCCTGCGTGCCGGACACGGTCGCGGCCCACGCGAAGACAATCGTCACCGACTCGTCGGGCCAGTTCTCATTCACCCAGTTCGGCTCGCAATACGTCTTCACGCCCGGCAAGTGGCAGGTGTCGATCACGGCACCAGGCCACGTCGACAGCACGCCGAGGACGGTCAACCTCGGCAATGGCGTCAATCAGATCAGTGCCGCCTCGACGAACCCCGACCTGCAACTGCCGCTGCTGGTCGCCTACGGCTCGGTGACCGGGATCGTGCTCGGCACGGGCAACCAGCAGCTGTCTGGCGCGTCGGTCGTGGCGCACAAGTGTCCGGACACCTTCGTCATCGGCACCGATGACCCGTCCACCTGCACGAGCAACGGCGGCCTCGCCAGCGCGCCGACGGTACGGACGAACCTCGGCGGGGCCTACACGTTCAGCGGGGTCACGACGCCGTGGGCGCTGCCGCCCGGCATCTGGGCGTTCACGGCGACGGCCTTCGGGTACCAGCCCGGCACCACCGTCGCCGAGGTCGCCAGCGGCGTGAACGACACCGGCTTCGACATCGACGAGGCGGTCCGCACGATCACGCAGACCATTCGGGTCGCGATCGATTCGGGCTCCACGAAATACACGACGCATGCCATCGTGACGCTCGCGCGCACCGACGACCCGAGCAACCAGCCGGTCGTCACGGCGCCGTCCAGTGGCAGCGTTCTCTTCAGCGCGGCCGGGCTCTACTCCGGCTCGTACCTCGTCGACATCAAGTCCGACGGCAGCACGCTGGGCGGGCGGATCCAGGAGTCGACGTTCACGCTCTTCGTGCCGCTCGTCAGTGCCACGACCACCTCGCTCGGACCGACGGACTTCGCGCCGGCGATCGCCCGCACGTCGCTGACCGGTGTGGTGAACGGCGCGACCGGTGACAGCAGTTCGGCACCCGTCACGACCAGCGTCCCGATCGCGCTCTTCCCCGCGGGCGACCACAGTGCGGTGGCGACCAACCTCGCCGACGAACCACTGATCACGTCGACCGGATCGGGTGGCGCCTTCACGCTCACGCAGATTCCGACCGGTACCTACGACATCGTCGTCAACGACGTCAGTCACCTGACGGCGGACCAACAGTCTGCGAACCCGGTGAACCCGCAATACGGCTCGAGCACCGTAAGTGCGGTGACCATCGTCGGTAACAGCCCGCCGCAGAACCTCGGCTCTGTCACGCTGGCTCGCGTCACCGGCACCGTGACCGTGACGGTGAATTACGACAGCTCCGAGGATCTGAGCGGCGGCACCGGCACGTTGTCGGCGGCCGGGTGGTCGTCGCGCACCGCCGACACCACCTCTGGTGGCACGGTCAGCGACGGGTCCGGCGTCTTCACCTTCAACAACGTGCCGTGGGGTTGCTGGACGTTCACCCTGCCGTTCAGTGTGAGCTCGGTGCACACGGGCACGGTGTCGAACGGCAGTTCGACCTGTCCGATCTCGATGGCTGCTCCGACGAGCAGCACGCCGCCGAGTGCGACGTCGACGTACACGTTCAACGAGCACAAGCTCGTGATCACGCCGACGGTCACGGCGAACTCGCCGGCTGACGCCGCGAGCACACCGTCGTTCAACCTGACGCTGACCAACTCGGTACCGCACCAGGTGTTCTCGCAGACGATCACCAGCGCAAGCACGCCGATCTCGCTCTATCTGCCGTCGGACACCTACTCGTTGGTGATGACGCGTGCGAGCGGAGTGTCTGCCGACCTGTGGCCGCCCGACACCAACGGCTCGTGGTCGCAGACGATCCATCTGAACACGCAGTCGCAGACCGGCATCAAGGTCAAGGCGGTCGAGGCGGCCCTGGCCTACTTGACCGTCCCGAACTACTCGGTCGGTACCACCAAGGCCGACTCGGCGCAGCCGCTGACGCTGACGCTCACCTGCAAATCCAGCCAGGGCGTGCCGGCCGGGTGCGACACCACCCCGCTCACCGCGACCGACAGCGGATCCGGTGCCTCGTTCGGGACGTCCGCGGCGCGGACGCTGGCACCCGGCAACTGGGACCTGCGCATCGTCGGTGATGCTGACGGGCCCGGCGGCAGCACGCCCCACATCGACATCACCAAGCACCTGACGCTGACCTCAGGCAGCAACTCGGTCACCTGGCCGTAGCGAAAGACCAAGAGGGGGTCGGCCCCGGTCGGGCCGACCCCCTCTTTTCGCTTGCTCGGATCAGCCGATGGTGCCCGTCGCGATCAGCACGATCAGCACGATCAGCGCGGCCGCGCCGAGCGCGAGCAGCGCCCAAACCCACCAGGCGACCTTCTTCGGCGCCTCGACCACGACCGGCTCGGGCGCGATGTAGACCGGCGCAGGCGGCGGCGGTTCTTCGACCGGGTGCATCGGACGGTTGCAGCGGATGCAGGTCTGCGCCGACAGCGCGTTGGGCTCGTAGCAGAACGGGCACGGCAGCGACGCGATCGTCGCGCGGCCGGCCTGACCCGGCAGGCGGCGCAACGACTCGGCGCTGACCCCCGAGGCGTCGCGCACGACATTGGACGGCGTCCAGAACAGCGGGTAGTCGCACGTGCGGCAGAAGTCGATCGACTCGCGCCGGTTCACGCTGATCTGAGCGATCGACCCGCACTCCGGGCAAGTGACCGTCTCTGCCAGCGCGGGCGGCATCGCAGCAGCGACGGTTGACGCGGGCGGGCCGGCATCGATCGCCGCAAGTTCGGTGGTGGCGGACTGATCCGTCGTCGTCTCGAGCGGCGTCGGCGAAGGGGCGTCGATGACAACGACCTGCGTGACGGCCGGTGCGGGCGCGGTGATCACCGCAGCTGCAGGGGCCGGCTCGACACTGATCGCCGCCAACGGCGGCATCGAGATCTCGACCATCGCGTCTGCGACGCTCGGCGGCGCCGCGCTCGGTGCGGACTGCGCCGGCGGGGGCGCCAGCGGTGCCGCAGGTGCCGCAGATTCGTGAGCGGAACCGGCGCCGGCGGCGGATACGCGGGTGGCGGCGTCGGAGCCGACGGCGACATCGGGACGGCGGGCGACGTGCGAGCCTGGGCGTACGGCGGCAACGGCGCTTCGATTGCGGGGATGACGGCGGTCTGCTCCGCGTCAGCACCCGTCCGGGCGAGCGGTTCTGCGGTCACGGTGTTCCTCCCTGCACCGCCGGCCATACCCGGCGGTCTCCTACATAAAGCTCGGCCCGCACATGAGCCGGTACCTCGTCGCGGACCAATTCCACGAAGTCGTTCTCGGCGAGCCAACCGGTCGACTCGACCTTCATGCGCACCCACGCAGTATCCGCCGGTGCCTCCCCGTCGCGCCACACTCCGCCGCCGTCCTCGACCTCGACCGGTCCGCCGGTCGTGAGCTCGAGGAAGCGTCGCAAGCCGTGGACGGTGCCGCGCCAGGTCAGCGTCGTCGCGGCACCCGCCACGATGCGGCGCTTCACCTCGACATCAAGGGAATCGTCGATCGCGTCGACACCGATCCACGAGCCGAGCCAGCGCAGCAACGGTTCCGGGGTGACCGTGACATCGGCCAGGTGATCGATGTTGTCAGCGTCCTCGAGCAGGCTCGACCCGATCTCTTGGAAGATCGAGACGAACCGGACGAAGAAGTCCGAGTCGAGCATGCCGACCGGAAGCTGGTTGAGCAGCCACTGCGGACTGCGCCGCGGCCGGCTCACCGCATCAGGTGCGGCATGCGCACGGGGGACGAGAGCAGTCATGGTTATCTCACGACCACCTGGTGCGGCGCCGACAGGAACAGCGAATGCGCGTCGAGGCGGATGACGTCCTTACCCGCCCCGAGGCGGCGCCCGGTGCGCAGGTCGTACTCGAACAGCAGCGCCTCTTCCACCCGCTCGACGCCGTCGATGGCTTCGAGCATCTGCGTGATCGCGGCGGCATTGAGGTCGGCGTCGAAGGGCCAGCCGGTGCCGTCCGGGCCGCCGGTGAGCGGATTGACGTAGCGCGTCAGCGCCTCGATCGTGCGCTGTCGCACGAGGCCGGCCGGGCGGCCCGGAGCACAGTGCACGAGGGCCGCGACCGACACACCCTGGTAGAACGGCGTGCTGACCTCGACGGCGGTGCCGACGACGCGGTGGGCGTCCAGGTGGTCGGTGATGCGCCGCATCAATGGTTGCGCGATCGCGAAGTCGTCCAACTGCTGACGCACGGCATCGCCGCGGACATGCGGCACGACGAGCAGGCGCACCGAGCCGTTGCCGCGGTCGGCCGGCAGGCACCGGGCGCGCGCGACCTCGATCGACGACTCCAGCGTGAGCCGCTCGTAGTCGCCCGCCGTGACCGCACGCTGTCCGGTGCGCAAGGTCATCGGGCCGCGGGTCTTCGCCTCGTTCACCGTTTCGGCGTCGACGCCCCCGATCGCCGGCGCGATGTTCGTGACGCCTTGCACGAAGGGAATCGAGCGGCGCATCACGGTCAGCGTGCGCGCGCCGGTGTTGCCGCGGGCGCCGCCGCCGTGGCGGTATCCGGACACGAGGATCATCGCGCCGTCATGCGGGATCGCACCGTGCTGGCGCGTCGACCCGTTCGGGTAGCGCACCTGCGGGCCGAAGCGCACCTCACCGGTGGAGCTGTCCCAGATGAAGTGCTCGTCGGTCGGCCCCGACTGACTGAAGTCGTCGACCTCGGTCCAGGCCGTGCGCCGCCCGTCGTCGACGACCAATACGGTCTCCTCGGCCGATCGCCGCGCGAGAACTGGATGGTGCGCGACTGCGAACACCTGGCCGGGCGCGCCACCACTACGACCGATCACCTCTTCGCCGACCTGTTCGGCGTGCTCGGCCGAGATCGTCCCGCCCAACGACTCGACGCGAACGTTTCGGATCCGCGGCGACGCCTGGTAGGTCGGCCGTCCCGTGGTCGAGTCGAGCAGGCGCACCCGCAGCCAGTACGACGAGTCGTTGCCCACGGTGAGCATCTCGTGCTCGTTCGGGACGAGCAGGGTCACCGCACCGGCGCGGTTCAGGCCGCCGGTGGTGTCCTCATAGCCGGCGCAACCGATCCATCCCTCGCCGTTCCACACCTCCCACGCAAGCGGTGGGGTGCGGGGGTCGACACCGATGCCCTCGGCCTGTGCGTCCAAGGACAGCCGCACGACCGTGCCGGCGAGACTGCGCGCGAAGCCGAACAGCATCGCGTCGCCCGGAGTCAGCTGGTTGGACGGGAAGCAGCGAACGCCCTCGCTCGAGTAGCGCAGCTCCTCCCACACGTCGCCGACGCGCTGGTCGGCCTCGGAGTGCGTCTTGGCCGAGCGCAGCTGCGGCGGTGCGATCACGAGCTCGTCGGTCGTGCTGAAAACGACCGCGTCGGCGCTGCCGGAGGACGCGCCGCCGACAGTCGTGACCTCGGTCCCGGCCGGCACGATCACCGAATCGTCGACGACGCCGGAGAGCCAGAACGTGAGATCGGCGCGCGCGACCGACGACGGGAACGGCGAGATGCCGACCATGTTGAGGAAGTGCACGTAGAGGCGGTCCGGGACCTGGTTGACCCGGTACAGGATCATCTCGCTCATCCACGCGAACAACTCGATCAGCGCGACGCCGGGGTCGGAGACGTTGTGGTTGGTCCACTCCGGGCAGTAGCGCGGGATGAGTCGCTTGGCCTCGTCGACGATGTCTTGGAACTTGCGGTCGTCGAGGTCCGGTGCGGGCAGCGGCATGATCGTCTCTATTCCTGGCGGCTGTTCGGCTGGCTGTTCGGCTGGCTATTCGGCGTCGTGCGGGATGACGTAGAACGGGTATACGAGGTTGCGCCGGTCGTTGGTCGCGCGCACCTTGTAGACGACGTGGATGCGCACCAATCCGTCGTCGCTGCCGTCGGCGATCGGTGTGACCTGCTCGACCTCGACGCGCGGCTCCCACTGGCCGACGGCTTCGCGGACGGCCTCGGCGATGAGACCGAGCAGGTTCGGGGTGATCGGCTCGAACAGCAGGTCCCAGATGCGACAACCGAACTTGGGACGCATAACCCGCTCGCCAGGTGCCGTGAGCAGGACGAGCCGGATGGAGCGGTCGAGATCCTCGACGCCGTTGGTGAGCCCGATGGATCCGGTGTGGTCGACACCCAACGGCCAGCTGAAGCCCTTGCCGATGAACGAGGCGTCGTAACGCGATACGTCCCGCTGTCGCGCGGGCAATGGTCCGGTCATCAGTTGATCTGCACAATCGCTCCCTTGAGGGCAGCTTGCGCCCCACCCTGGACGGTGACCTGGGCGTCGCCCTTGAGCTCGGCCTGCGCACCCTGAAAGGAAACCTTGGCAGTGCCCTTGCCGGTCAGGTTGGCCTGTGCCTGGATATCGACGTCCTGGTCGGCCTGGACGCTGATCTTGAGACCCTTGATGGTGATGTTGCCCTTGCCGTCGAACTCGATCGAGGACGATCCGACCGTGATGGCGAACGGCTTCCCGCCGGGGTACTTGATGTCGCCGCGGTCGGCGCCGATGCGTAACTGCTGGTCGTCGGACACCGCCGTGATCTTGACGTGCTGCTTGTCCGGGCCGTCGCCGTCGGCCAGCTCGATCACGTTGTTCTGCCGGGACGTGATGCGCCGATAGGCCACCTTGCCGCCATCGTTGATGTCGCTTCCGGCCGCCAGTGCGTCCTTGCCGTTGAACAGTGCACCGAGCACGACCGGACGCCGGGTATCGCCGCCCTCGAAACCGACGAGCACCTCGTCGTTGATCTCCGGCAGGAACACCCCACCGCGCTTGTTGCCGCCGCCGAAGGACAGGACGCGTGCCCAGGCGCTCGCAACGTCGCCGGTGAGACCGTTGAACTTGACCTTGACCATGCCGGGCTTGTCGCCGCCGGAACCGGAGCCACCGCCGACTTCGCTCACCACCGCGGTCGTCAGGCTGTGGTTGACGAATCCGGTCTCGGCGGGGGCGACCGCAAGCTTGTCGACCAGGGCTGACTGGCGCATCTGCCCGGCAGTGAACCGGGTCAGGAAGCCGCGGCCGCTGAAGATGTGCTCGACCTCGCTCACGAGGTACTTGCCGTTGGACGGCCCACCACCGGTGACTGCGACGATCGCATTCGGGGTGACCTTGGGGTTGATCAACGAGAGGCCACGGGCAGAGACCGCGTCGCCCTGCCACATCGCGAGCAGTGATCCGGCAGCCAGTTGGGCCTCGGCCTGTGAGGTCGGGGTCGCGTCGCCGGCAAGGAAGTCGTCCGAGCCGACCAGGGAGCTGCGCTTCTGGACGCTGTAACCGTCGGTGAACGGGGACTGCGCGACGGACGCCGAAGTGGTGGCGGATCCCATGATGTCCTGCTTGGCCTTGGGATCCCAACCGTTGACCTTGATCGAGGCGGGTCGCAAGCCGCTGGCCCGGACCGAGAACTCCATCAGGTCGGTGAGCAGATCGAGGCTCGAGACTTCCGTCCGGCTCATGTCACCTGCCGGCTGCACGTTCAACGTCGACCCCTCGACCCACCACACGTAGTTCAACCGCTTGGTGATCGTGTCGAGCATGGCCAGATCCGTGCCGCTTTGGAGCAGGTAATCCTGTACCGGGTCGTTCGGTGCCGACATCTCGAGCGACAGGCCGTAGCTGCTGGTCAGCTGGCTGATGACGTCGGACATCTTCATCGTCTCGAACGTGCGGATGTGCTTGGTCAGGCCGAGCTTGAACGACTTGTCGTCGGCGGTGAAGGCGAACTGCGGCGCAAACGTGCCGCCTTCGTACTCGAGCGCGGTTCCGGTGATCACGCCCTCGAAGATGCTGGTCGTGTCGGCCTTGATCGTCACCGTCGAGCCGAGTCCGTAGTCCGATGACGAACTGAGGGTGTAGCCGAGGTCGTTGAAGCGCACGACGGCGCGGCCGGTCATGCTGACGCCGCGGCTCACGCGCACCGACACCATCTCGTTGGCAGCGTCGGTGGACAGCTCCACGCCGTTGACCGAGATGGTGCACGCGGTCAACCCGATCGAATCGAGGGCGCTGGTGGCCATCAGGTGCCGTCACCGCGCGGGATCGAGAGCAGCGCGCCCGGGCGCAGCGCCAGCGGATCCTCGATGCCGTTGGCGCCGGCGAGCTCGCGCCAGCGCGTCGAGTCGCCGTAGTAGCGCGCCGAGATCCGGTCGAGGGTTTCGCCGGGCTGCACTCGGTGGGTGCGGTGCGGGCGGGGAGTGCCGGAGGTCGGGTTCTGCTTGGTGAACGCGTTGGACGCCTCGAACTGGTACAGCTCGACGCGTGCCTCGGCGCGCAGCGGCTTGCCGGCCGAGGAGAAGTAGGTGAACTTCAGCACGACGCTGTAGACGACCGACGGGAACGAGTGGAAGTCACCCCAGTGGAAGAACACGGTCGGCGGCCGGCCGTTGCGGCTCGTCTCGTCGCCGCCGGGCAGCGTGTAGTCGACATCCATCAGCTTCATCAGCTGGTTGGTGTAGGTCGTCACGGCTGTGCCGTCGGCGGTCGTGTCGAAGACCAGGTCGAGATTGAGCCAGCCGTGGTGCGCGCCCAGGAAGCGCAGCTTCGTGACGTCCCAGCCGGGCTTCGGGTTGTCACCCCACGCGTTCTGACGGCCGACGGTGATCGTCTCGGGGTTGAACAGGCACGAGATCCGGTTGTTGTGCTCGTCCTCGAGGAAGGCCTTTTCCAACTCGGGCATCAGAACGCTCCGTCGGAGTTGTAGCGACCGCGTCGTTCGAGCTCGTCCACGACACGTTGTTCGATCTTGTCGATGACCCGCTCGACGATGTCGTCGATGTCGAGCTGGGACGTGTCGGTGGTGCTGTCGGACAGCGTGCGACGCACGGTGAACTGGCCGGGTGTGGTCACGGGGGAACCTCCCGAGGTTTCGGTGGAGCGGCGGATCGGTGGGTCGGCGAGCCGAGCGGCTTGGAACAGGTGGGCGGTCGACTCGGCCAACCCCGCAGGTGCCTGCGTACCGAGGGTGTCGGCAAGACTGCGCCGCACCACGGCTGGAACGGCGTCGCGGCCGGCGTCAGCGGCAAGTCCACGGGCAGCGGCCGGCAGTTCCGGACCGGAGACCGGGGCCGGCCGGATGCTGATCGGCGGGGGAGCCGGCAGGTAACTGCGCGCGATCGCGACCGGCCCACTCGCCTGCCGGCCCGCCGGCACGCGTCCGGTGCTCGCATGCGCGGCCGGACCGCGACCGGGCTGCTGGACGGTGCCGCCGGACGCGGATGCGCGCCGTGCCGCCTGCGCGGTCGAGCCCGAGGCGGTCGGGGCGGCGCTGAGCGGGGAGGTGCTCGCGCTGTTGACGGCTGGGGTGCCCGACGTGGTGACGGAGGTGGTGGCCGGGGTGCCGACCGCCGCACCGGTCGGGCTGCGGCGCACGGTCGGACGCGGCGGCGTCGACCCGAGACCCCCGCCCGGCACGGCGAGCGCGGTGGCGGCGGCCGCGCTGGGCACCGGGCTGCTGCCCGCGACCGAGGCCGGGACGATCGCCACGCTCGGCCCGAACCCGCTGGCGAGGCCAGGACGCGCATCGACGCCGGCCGCAGGCGACCCCACTGCGGCGAGGCGGCGAACGGTCGGCGTGCGCGTGGCGGTGAGCAGTTCGGGCATCGCGACCGCGGCGAGGCGGCGCACCGCCGACGTTCCCGCGGCGGGCGCGGCGCAGTCGGTCGGGCAGGCCAGGCTGTGTTGATGAGCTGGTCCCGACTCGAGGAACGCCGCGCGGCGGATCGGCGCGGTCGGTGTCACGGTCGGTGTGACGGTCGGCGTCGCGGTCGGTGTCGATGTGAGCTGGGCAGCTGGGCGCCCGACACTCGCCGACGACACTGACGCGGCAGGTGTCACCGACGCAGTCCGCACCGGTGCCGGCGAGGACGCAGCTACGCCGACTGACGCTGCGGCTGCGGTCGATCGTGCGGCAGGTGCTGCCGCCGGCGTCGACGACGGCACAGCGGATGGCGACGATGATCGTGGCGACGGCGCAGAACTGACTGGTGCGACGGCCGACGACGAAGCGCTGCGGGTCGCGGCGGGATTGCTCGCCGCGAGCGACGCTGCGGTGCGCCGCACCGTCGCGTCCGCACGGGCCGCGACGGGGGCAGCGCCGGCTGCGGGGAGGGCGGGCAGACCAGGGGCGCGACTGGCACCGGTCGCGGCGAGGCGCTGGATCGATACGGCGGGACGGATCTCGCCGTCGTGACGCAGTCCGCGATGGCCGTAGCCGAACCGGCGCACGCTGGCCAGCCCGAGGCCGGCAGGGGTGCCGCGGCGCCAGCTCGGGGTGAAGGCGATCGCCGGTCGCGGTTGCGCAGGCGCCGAGTCGGCCGGCGCATCCGCCGGGGCATCCTGCCCGACGGCTGCCGTGGTGCGGTGCACGGCCGCGTCAGCAGATGTCGCGGTCGCGCTGGTGCCCGCAGTTGCCGCTGCGCTCGTGGTGGCCGGCGATGACGCGGCGCTGCGCTGGAGCTGCGCGGTCGAGGGAGCGGCCGTCGACGCCGCGGCACTCGAAGCTCCGGTCGAGCTGGTGCCCGCGCCCGTGGTCGCGCCCGTGGTCGCGCCCGTGGTCGGCGTTGCCGCCGGCGGCATCGCCCACGAAGGCCAGTTCGCCGGCGTCGCAGTTGCCGATGCCGGTGTCGATGCCGGTGTCGATCGCCGGTGTCGATGCCGGTGTCGACGTCGATGCCGCTGCCGCATCAGGTCGAGCCGCAGGTGCCGCAGCTGCGGCGGGCGAAGCGGTCGTCGCTGCCCCGGCGGCCGGTGCGCTGGAGGTGGCGGATGCCGCGTGTCGCGGCGACGCGGACGGTGCGGACGCCGACGCCGCGGACGCCGCCGAGGGAGAAGGAGCCGCCGCAGTCGCCGCGGTGCTGCGCCGCACCGGTTCGCTCGATGCCGCGGCCGCGGGTCGCCCGATGATCTGCATCGGACGCGAAGCCGCTTCAGTCAGGCGGGCGGCCGGGCGCAGCGGATGTGCCGATCCGATCATTCGCCTCAGCGGAGCAGGTGTCGCATGTCCTGACATCGACGTGGTGCTGGCAAGCGCGCGTGCACCTACGACCGGACCCGTGGTCGTTGCGGTCGTGCTCGGATCGAGCGCTCGCCGCAGCCGGGCCGGACCGCTCACCCTGGTGACGACGTCGGCAGGCGTTTCGCCCGGTCGGGCGGGAGTCACCTCCGTGCCGATCGCGGCGGGCGCGTCAGCTGGTGCGCCGGCAGCGACCGAACCGGGCTGTCGGTCCACGGCAGAGACGGGCGCGCTGTCGGGTGCTGGGTTCGCAGTGTCGGCAGCGGTGCGGGTTCCACTCGCCGGCACGCTCGGCCCGGAGGTGGACTCGAGCGTAGGAACGGCGGCCGGTGCGGCCGTCGGTGCGGCCGTCCGTGCGGCCGTCGAGGCGGCCGTCGAGGCGGCCGTCGAGGCGGCCGTCGGTGCTGCCGCTGACGGTTGGGCCGAGGTCCCCGCCGAGCGTTGCACCGGCTGCTGCGACGACCCCCGGGCCGAGGTCCGCGCAGCCAGGCTCGCCGGGCCGGATCGATCGGCATTCGTGCGGGCGGCACCCGACCGCGCGGTCGGACGAGCCGGCTCCGGAAGTACTGCGGCGACCGCGCGGCGCACTGCGGCGACGAAGCGGGACACCGCCGGTACCGGACGACCGGGCACCGGCGCGGAGGCGCCGCGAGCGGAGTGCGCAGTCACCGGGTTCGATGCGGGCGAGGTCGTCGCCGACTGGGCCGTTGCGGCACGCGCCGCATCACCGGGAACGGTCGGCGCGCTGGCGCCCGGCCCAGAGCCGTTCCCGGTCGAGTTCCCCGCGGGCGCTCCCGCGCGGGTTGCCGGCGTGCGCGGCGCGTTCAGCCGCGCACGGTCGTGGTTCATCAGCATCGGCCCGGCCGCGGTGGTCGCGTCCGAACGCCGGACGTTGAGCACTTCGGCGTGCAAGCCGGCGACGATGCCGCCGGGCGTGTAGGTCTGCTCGTTCGGAACACGGCGCACCGCCTTGGGCAGTCCGCGCGCAGGTAGCGCAGCGGCTGCCGGCTCGCGCCGGATCGCGGCCGGTGCGGGAGTGGGTACGTCTGGTTCCTCGACTTCCGCCTCAGGCCCCGTCCACCACCGCGGCGGAGCGACGTTGGCATCGCGATAGGACCGCACCCGGACGACGTCCGGGCCGCCGAGCGAGCGGCGCACTTCGACCGGACGAGCGGTGGCCGACGCGAAGCGCGCGCAGCTGGAGGCAACGCTGCCGATGAGTGCCGGCCGGCGGCGGATCCGCGGCGGGCCGGGCACCCGCAATCTGGTCACGATGTCGCGACCGAACTGGCTGGCTTCGGGTGTGGTCATCCGGCAGCCTGCGTCTTCGCCCGGAATCCGTGGTGGGCCACTTCGAGTTCTTCCTCGAGCACGCTGTTGTCGCCGACGGAGAAGTCCGGGCCCTTCCACCGCACGGGGAACACGTCGATGAACTCCCACGACCGCAGCCGGTCACCGACCGGGCTGATCGCGGTGACCGCACCGGTCGAGCGGGTGAGCGAGTCGGAGTTTCCGGCGAAGCCCTCGCCGGACGACTTCTGCAGCCAGTCGAAGAGCGCATCGCTCTGCGTGAGCCCGCGCTTGAACGTGATGTTCGGCCAGGTCATGCGCGATGGCAGCTTGTGGGTGAAGCTGTTCTGACCACCTTCGGCGATCTCCACGACGTTGACGGTCACCTGCAGACCGAGCACCTCGCGAAAGATGCCGATCTCGACCCCGTCCACCTCGAAGAGGAACCGGTCGGCAATCGGGATGTCACCGCCGAGCGGTTCGGCGCTATTGGGCATATTCACGCACCGCCTGCCATGCACGCTCGTTCAGTGAAGCGACCGCGCGCACCATGCGCACGCGGTCCATGTGTTCCAGATCGAGCAGTTGCTCGAGATCCCAATGCAGGTGGTAGGCGAGGTAAGCCAGTTCCTGCCAGATGGCATCGGTCGGGTAGCGCATCATCGCCGATCACCACCCTCTATTGCGCGCGGCGCGGAAGCTCCTCGACGGCGGTCCGGAGCGCAGGACGCGGTGCGGGCGCTTCATCGGCCGGCTCCCTCGTCTCGGTCTGCTGCTCGGGCGCGTCGGCGGTTGGCTGCGCCGCCGTCGAGGGCGCCGGGGAATCGCTGCCGAGCAACGGGGTGCTCTGCTGCGCGTTCACCAGCGCGTCGTATTCCTCCTGGCTACCGAAATTGATCACGCCGTAGAAGTCCTGCAGGAAAGCCAGGTCGACGGCGAAGAGTCCTTCGATGTCGTGCGGGGTCACCTGCGGCATGTCGCCGAGCCGCTCGACGACCCGCGCCAGGACCAGAACGGTCAGGCGCGGGTCGTCAGGCCCGGTGACGGTGGGGTCTCGCAACGGCGCCAACTCATCGCGCGCCGTTGCGAGCCGCATGGTGCCCGTCTTGTGGAGTTGCCCGTGGTGGTCGACGTAGCCCCTCGGCAAGGTGAACTCGTAACTCGTCTTCAAGCCGCTCATGTGAGTACTAGATCATCCGTGAGGTACGCGGGGACAGGGGCAACTTCTTGTTCTGTGTCGTACTGCGCCGGCTACTTGACCCGCTCGAGAACCTCGCAGGTGATCGTGACCGTCTCCTTGACCGGATCGTTCGAGTCGACGCTCAGTGCGTCGGTCGAGATCTTGGTCGGCCAGCCGTTCACGAAGTTGAACCGGGCAACCTCGGTGTGAGCACTGTCGTACATCACGATGGAGCCGTTCTTGCGGTTGTTGGTGCGGTCGAGCAGCGTCATGCCCTTGCTGTGGATGTCCATGAACCAGGTCCACAGTGGGTCGGAGGTCGCGTCCGGCGGTGCCAGCCGGGTCAGGCTCAGGTCCGGCACCTTGTTCGCGCCGCCGCGAGTCTTGACCAGCTGCTGCTTGCCGTCCTTGCCCACCTGAGTCGTGGTCGCGACGTCGACCTCGAGGTCGAGGCCGGAGACGCCCGACAGCGAGGTGATCACCTCGCCATCGATCTCGAGGAAGAAGTTCTGGGCAATCAGCGGGTCGGTCGAGATCAGGTCGTTAGGCATTGGTCATTCCACCTTTGATTCTGTGACGAAGGATCGCGCCGGATCAGGACGCGGACTGCTTCTGCTGGCTGATACGGAACACGACGAACTCGGCGGGCTTGACCGGCGCGATGCCGACCTCGACCACGAGCTTGCCTTCGTCGATCGACTCCGGCGGGTTGGTCTCTGCGTCGCACTTGACGTAGAAGGCCTGGTCCGCGGTGGCGCCGAACAGCGCGCCGGCCGACCACAGGCCGCGCAGGAACGCGGTGAGGGTGCGCTTGACGCCCTCCCACAGGGACATGTCGTTCGGCTCGAAGACGGCGTACTGCGTGCCCTCGAGGATGGTCGCCTCGATCATGTTGAACAGCCGGCGGACGTTGATGTAGCGCCAGTCGGTGTCCGAGGACAGCGTGCGGGCGCCCCAGATGCGGATGCCGCGCGTGCCGAACGGACGGATGCAGTTGATGCCGATCGGGTTGAGCAGGCCCTGCTCGTTCTGCGTGATCGCACGCTCGATGTCGAGGACGCCGCGGATGGTGTCGTTGGCCGGGGCCTTCCACACGCCGCGAGTCTCGTCCGTGCGGGCCCAGACGCCGGCGACGTGGCCCGACGGAGGCACGAAGACCTCCGCATTGCCGTTGACACCGATCGGATTCTCGACCTTGATCCAGGGGTAGTACAGCGCGGCGTAGGCCGAGTCGTACATGGCCGTCTCGCTGCGCCATTCCTTGATCTGCTGCGGGTTCATCGACGGGGCGCGTCGAGGATGGCCATGCGGTTGCCGTGCTGCTCGCAGTGCGAGATGAGCGCGGTCTGGACGGCCTTCCAGAGGTTCAGGTCGATCGAGCCGTCGTCCTTGGTGCAGGCGGTGATCAGGTCGGGGACGATCACCATCGTGACGTCCTCGGCCACGGCGAGGCCGTTGATGCCGTTGCGGGCCGACTCGGAGCCGGCGAACTTGCGGCCGTTGACCGGTACCGGGACCGGGGCGGCCTTCTCGAGGCGGTAGCGACCCGGCTTGACCAGCTCGAGCTGCTGGGACATGTCGGCGTCTTTGTCGAGCTTGAGGTCGACCTTGATCTTGGTCGAGGTCTTGTTGACGGCGGTCTTGACGTTGCTGTCGCCCGAGCCGAAGTCGAGGCCGGAGAACGACTCGACCTCTGCGCCGTCGAGCAGCACGGTCAGGGTGAACGGCGACGGGCCCTCGGGGGCGTCGTCACCGAGATCTTCGGTGCTGACATCGATCGTGATGTTCGCGTCGGGGTCGACGCTCTCGATCGTCAGCGGCTCGCCGAGCGAGCGGTCGGCGGCCGGCAGCGCGAGCGTGGACGGCTGACCCGACGGCTCGGTGTTCGGAATGCGGCAGATGTAGGCAATGCTGCCGCCGTTGGCGAAATAGCCGTACACCGACAGGGGGAGCACACACCCGGGGGCGAAGCTGCCGTAAAGCGCTTCGAACTGCGACCAGCTCGTGACCAGACGCGGGGCCAGGCCCTGCGGGTCATTCGGGTCGTCAGTGGGTGCTTTCTCGGTGAATCCGACGAAGGCAGCGATCGCAGTCGGCGCCGCACTGAGCACCTTCTGGGACGACGGAACCTCTTCGACGTAGACACCCGGTGCTGTGTACGTGGGCATCGCGGGAACCCCTCCATCCTCAGTGGGAGATGATGTGTCACCGCACGCCGCGATGATCAATCGCGCGGAACATATGCCTGCTAACACGGGATATAGACGCTTCAGAACCTCACGCTTTCCTCAATTCCTTCGACAAGGCGGGCAGTCGTGCCAAACCGGGCAAACCGGGTCGTTGACGAGGAAGGAAAACTGCTGGTTACGAAGAGGGAAATCAGCCGGTTTGGGTCTGCACCTGACCCGGGAAGCTGACCGTGATCACGCCGCCCCAGTTGCACATGCACTGGCTGTCCGAGGTGAGCACCGGCATGCCGCCGATCGTCTTGGTCGGCTGGGTCGGAATCCACGGCGCGCTGGTCATCGGGATGCACGGCATCGGGGTCAGGACGCCGAGCGCGGCGGTTGTCGCGGCGGCGACCTGAGGGTTCGACGGGGTGGTGCACATGCCGAACGGCGGGATGTTGACCAAGGGCGCTGAGTCCATGATCGTCGCCGCAGGCTTGCCGCCGATCAGCGTGGTCGGACGGATCACGTTGAGCGTGGACGGCGCCATCCCGAAGCTGCACATGAGCATCGCGCCGGTCGTCACGTTGGGTGGCATGGCATTCCTCCTGCGTCCCTCCGCGGTCGGCGAGCCGGCTGACTTGCTATTTGCGCGAGCCCTTGACCGAGGCCGACAAGGTACCGCCGGTCGTCGTGATGAAGCAAAGGATCGTGCGGTCGTTGTCCTGCTCCCAGCTGCGCGCTGACGGCAGTAGGTAGGTGTAGAACAGCTTCGAGTCGAGGTAGTCGACACCGACATAGGCGGTGAACCGCTGGGCGCACGCCCCCTTGGCGAACTTGTCCAGGACGTCGCCACCCGGGTATGCCCCGTTCGAGGCAGACGCCGACGGCCCGGATCCGGCTGCCTGGTAGATGACCAGTGCGTACGCCTCCTGGGTGTGCGCCTCGGTGCACGGCACCTGGTCGAGATTGCTCAGCTCGGCCTTGACGTCCTTCGGGGCGACGAAACACTGTCCGGGCCGCACGTCGAACACCGACGTCGAGGTCTGCCCGCCGCTGCTGCTGCACGCACTGGTGCCCAGGAGCGCCGGAACAAGCGCCCCGAGCAGCGCTAACCGCGCGCGCCGACCCATGATCGTCTCCTCCCGGTGCGCGACGAGACTAACCCGAACGTAACGCCGATGTCAGACCCGTCGTCAGAGGTACAGGCCCGTGTTCTCATCGTTGCGCTCGGCAGCCACGGCGTGGACGTCGCGTTCGCGTAGTAGGAGGTATTCGTCGCCCGCGATCTCGACCTCGTGTCGGTCGTCCGGACTGAACAGCACGCGGTCGCCGACCTGGACTGCGCGGACGTGGTTGCCGACCGCGAGCACCTCGGCCCAGATCAGCCGCTTTGCGACCTGCGCGGTCGCGGGGATCAGGATGCCGCCCGAGGACTTGCGCTCGCCCTCCCCATGCGGCTCCCGGACGAGGACGCGGTCGTGCAGCATCTTGATCGGGAGCCGGTCGGTCATGGACGAAGGCTAACGAAGGCAGTTCGCAGGCGGCATCTGATACCGAATCGCGTCATGGTGGAGATCCGGAACGCCGCGCCGATGCACTAGTCTCAGCCACCTTCCATCCCTGGAGAGAGGACACCTGACCGGTGACTGGAACGAGGACGAAGTGGCTCGCGCTCGCTACCGCAGCGCTCGCCGCAATCGCGCTCAGCGCGTGTGGCGCTGGCAAGACAAGTAACGGCAACAGCAGTGCACCGGCGGGTACCGGCACCGCATCGGGTGGTGGACCGGTCGCCGGATCGGCCATCACCATCGGCACCACTGACCAGGTGATCGCGCTCGACCCAGCCGGCGCCTACGACTTCGGTTCGTCGTTCTTCATCAACAACCTGTACCAGTTCTTGATGAACGTGCCGGCCGGGCAGAAGACGCCGCAGCCCGACGCCGCCCAGTCGTGCGGCTTCACCAAGCCGACCGAATACACCTGCACGATGAAGCCCGGGCTGAAGTTCTCCAACGGCGACCCGCTGACGGCCAAGGATGTCGCGTTCTCCTTCACGCGCATCATCAAGATCGCGGACCCGAACGGGCCCTCGTCCCTGCTCGCCAACATGGCATCAGTGAGCGCTCCGAGCGACTCGAAGGTCGTGTTCACGCTCAAGAACGGCAACGACCAGACGTGGCCGTACATCCTCGGCACGGCCGCCGGCCCGATCGTCGACAGCAAGGTGTTCCCGGCGACCAAGGAACTGCCCGACTCTCAGATCATCGGTTCCGGCCCGTACATGCTGAAGAGCTTCAGCAAGAACCAGCAGGCCGCGCTGACGGCGAACCCCAACTACTCCGGTCCCAACACGCCGAAGACGCAGAACATCAACGTCAAGACGTACAGCGAGAGCTCGAACCTCAAGCTCGACATCCAGAGCGGCCAGATCGACGTCGCGTACCGCACGCTCACGCCAAGTGATATCCAGAGCCTCAGCGGCGACAGCAGCGTCAAGGTCATCAAGGGCGCCGGCGGCGAACTGCGCTACATCGTCTTCAACTTCAAGACGATGCCGGGTGCCAACGACGCGCAGAAGGAAGCCATCCGCAAGGCGATGGCGTACTCCGTCGACCGCACCTCGCTCGCGAACGATGTCTACAAGGGCACCTACCAGCCCTCGTACTCGATGGTTCCGCCCGGCATCAAGGGCGCCACGACGCCGTTCAAGGACGTGTACGGAACGACGCCGAACAAGGCCAAGGCGGCCCAGGTGCTGCAAGCGGCCGGCGTCAAGACGCCCGTGAACCTGAACATCGAGTACACGACCGACCACTACGGCCCGACCTCCACGCAGGAGTACGGCGCGATCAAGAGGCAGCTCGAGGCGACCGGGTTGTTCAAGGTCACCCTCGGGTCGGCGCTGTACACGACCTACTCGACCGCCCGCGTGCACGACACGTACCCGATCTACCAGCTGGGTTGGTTCCCGGACTACGTGAACGCCGATGACTACCTGTCGCCGTTCCTCGTCCCGGACAACTTCGTCAACGCGCACTACTGCGATTCGAAGGCACCGGCGGGCAGTCGTCCGTGCGATAAGGACGGTCTGGCGCCGCTGCTCAAGCAGGAGGAGACGCACAGCGGGTCTGTCGCAGACACCGCTCTGGCCAAGATCCAATCCAAGCTGGCGACGGGCGAGATGCCGTACCTGCCGCTGCTGTCGGGATACCAGGTCGCGGTGACTCGGACGAACATCAGCGGTGTCCAGGAAACGCTGGACCCGACCTACCAGTTCCGGTTCTGGTTGCTCAGCAAGAGCGGCTGACCTGTCGGTGTGTGTGCCGGGCACGCACGCTCCCTTTTGGGGGGCGTGCGTGCCCGGTCTTTTCGACTCGTGCGAGGGTGTTAGCCGATGAAAACGCTGGCTGAACTGGCGGAGCCGTCCTTATGAGTACGACATGACTACGACAACAACGACGTCGTCGGGGTCTTTGCGCACGTACCTGATCACGCGGCTGCTGCTCGTGATCCCGATGGTGTGGATCTTGGTCACCGTCGTGTTCTTCGTGATGCGCGTCGTCGGCGACCCCATCACCTCGCACCTGTCGGGCCACGTCCCCGAGTCGGTCATCAAAGCGGCGTTGCACAAGGCCGGCTATGACAAACCGCTGTTGACGCAGTACTGGGAGTACATCTC
Source organism: uncultured Actinomycetota bacterium (assembly GCA_963757455.1). Taxonomy (GTDB): domain Bacteria; phylum Actinomycetota; class Actinomycetes; order Mycobacteriales; family Jatrophihabitantaceae; genus RYN-133. The sequence goes on along the minus strand of CAVWSE010000021.1, from coordinate 119,403 downwards.
CGGCATTGCGCATTTCGACTTCGGCAAGGCCGTCACCGACAACGAACCCATCACGCACCTGCTCGTCACGCGCGGCGCGGCGACACTCGAGCTCACGATCTACGCGCTCATCGTCGCGTTCACGGTCGGTGTGCCGCTGGGACGGGTCGCCGCGCGCTATCGCGACCGTCTTCCTGACGTCATCCTTCGCGTCTTTGCAGTGCTCGGCTACGCGATGCCGGTCTTCTTCGTTGGACTGCTGCTGCAGTTGCTCTTCGCGATCAAACTCGGCTGGTTGCCACCGTCGGGACGGGCGAGCGTCGACGTCGAAGCCGCGATTCAGAACGTTGCTCCGAACACGCACATCTACCTGATCAACGCAATCCTGTACGGCGACACCAGCTACATCTGGGACGTGCTCAAGCACGCGATCCTGCCGGCGATCACGCTCGGCCTGCTCACCGGCGGCATCTTCCTGCGCCTGGTGCGGGTCAACATGCTGCAAACGATGCGCTCGGACTACGTCGAGGCTGCCCGTGCCCGTGGGGTTCCCGAACGCAAGGTGATGCGCAAGCATGCGTTCAAGAACGCGCTGATTCCGGTCGTCACTGTGATGGGGCTGCAGATCGCGACCCTGCTCGGCGGCGCAGTGCTCACCGAGGACACGTTCGAGTGGCAGGGCATCGGCTACACCCTCACGCGTTACATCGAGAGCAGCGACTACGTGGCCGTGCAGGGCATCGTCGCAGCTCTGGCCGTGATCGTTGCGTTGGTCAGCTTCGTCATCGACGTGATCGTCGCGGTCATCGACCCGCGCGTGAGGTACTGACGTGCACGGGAAGGAGAGGCAGCCATGACCACCGCCCTGCCCGAGGCCGAAGCCCTCGCGGGTGCTGACCTACGAGGAGGCAAGCGCAGCCGAATTCCCGGCATGGCGGCGATGCGCGCCACCTCCGGATTCCAGCGCGGCACGCTCGTCTTCGGCCTCGTCATCGTCTTCTTCTTCATCGTGCTTGCGGTGTTCCCGTCGTGGATCGCGCCGTACGGCTTCGATCAGGCAGGGGTCGGCGCGAAGACCTTCCCGACCCAGGCGGCTCCGTCCGCGCAGCACTGGTTCGGCACCACCGTCGACGGCTACGACGTGTTCTCGCGTGTGGTCTTCGGAGCGCAGACGGCGCTCGAGGTGATCGTGCTCGCGGTGTTTCTTGCGATCGTGATCGGCGTTCCGTTCGGACTGCTGTCCGGCTACTTCGGCGGTTGGTTCGACCGCATCGCGGTGCTCATCGCCGACTCGCTGTTCGCCTTTCCTACGCTGTTGCTCGCAATCGTCGTGGTGGTCGCGATCAGCGGCGGCAACAGCGGTAAGTGGTCATCGATCATCGCTACGGCCGTGGCCATCACGGTCGTCTACCTCCCGCAGTACTTCCGAGTCGTTCGCAACGCGACGGTCGCGGCGCGCGAGGAGCCGTATGTCGAGGCCGCCCGTGCGATCGGCGCCAAACCGCTCGCGATCATGACCCGGTACATCTTCGGCAACGTGGTGCAGACCGTGCCCGTGATCGCCACGATCAACGCCGGCGACGCGATTCTCACCCTCGCCGGTCTCGGCTTCCTCGGCGTCGGTATCGAGCCCACTGCCGCCGCCGACTGGGGGCACGATCTGAACACCGCCGTGCAGAACGACGTCTCGAACGGCTTCTGGTGGTCCGGCGTCTATCCCGGTGTGGCGATCGCACTGCTTGTGCTCGGGGTGACGCTGGTCGGTGAGTCCCTCAACGATGTGCTCAACCCGCTGCTGCGGACCGCCAAGATCACGAAAGTGATCCTTCCCAGCCGTAACAGGGTCAAGGACGCGAGCGAGTGAGTAGCGCCGAAGCCCCCGTCCTCGACGTCCGAGACATGCGGGTCTGGTACGCGGGCCCGTCCGGTCCGGTGCGCGCAGTCGACGAGGTGTCGTTCTCGCTGCGGCCGGGCGAGGTGCTTGGTCTCGTCGGTGAGTCCGGGTGTGGCAAGTCGACTCTCGGCCGCGGACTCATGGGCCTGACGCCGCGTGGCGCCGCCGTGGACGGCGAAGTCACCTTCGACGGCGCTGACCTGTTCTCGTTGCCGAAGAAGCAGCGCGATCGGTTGCGCGGCGGCGGGATGGGCCTGATCTTCCAGGAGCCGATGACCCGCCTCGACCCACTGATGAAGATCAGTGATCACTTCGACGAGGCGTTGCGGGCGCACGAGCCCGGGCTCAAGAAGGCGCAACGACGCGATCGAGCCCTGGAAGCCCTGCGGGCACTGGGGATTCCGCCCACTCGCTACGAGACGTACCCGCACGAATTCTCCGGCGGCATGCGCCAGCGCATCATGATCGCGCTGACCCTCGCGCTGCGACCGAAGTTCATCGTCGCCGACGAACCGACCACGGCACTGGACGTTCTCGTCGAGGCACAGATCCTGCGCATCCTCACCGACATCCGCGAGCGGTTCCATCCCGCGATCCTGCTGATCACGCACAACCTCGGCATCGTCGCCGAGGCGTGCGATCGCGTCGCCGTGATGTACGCCGGACGCATCGTCGAGCAGGGCCCCGTCCGAGACATCTTCGGCGACCCGAAGCACCCGTACACCCAGGACCTGCTTCGCTCGACGATCTCGCTGTCGACGCAGAAGTTGCATTCGATCCCTGGCGCACCGCCCGACCTCGTCGACCCGCCATCCGGCTGCCGGTTCCATCCGCGCTGCGAGCACGCGATGCGCATCTGCGCCGACCAGGACCCGCCGAATGTCGGGTCGACCAGCCACCACGCGCAGTGCTGGCTCCTTCAACCGGCCGACGACGAGTCCCGCCGCCCGCTCGCCCGCCAGGAGGTGTCCGTTGCAGACGAAGCCTGAGGAATCGGCGTCGAAGCCCGACAGCTCCCAACCGCTGATCAGCCTGCGCGATCTGCAGGTGCACTATGCACTGCGCACCAATGCCATGTCGCGATTGTTCGGCGGATCGGCAGGCACGGTGAAGGCAGTCGACGGCGTGTCTGTCGATCTGGCCCCGGGTGAGGTACTCGGCGTCGTCGGCGAGTCGGGCTCCGGCAAGTCGACCCTCGGCCGCGCACTGCTCGGTCTCGTGCGTCCGAGCGGGGGATCGATCATCTACCGCGGCCAGGAGATGGTCGGTCTCGGCGAGCACCGGCTGCGTCCGCTGCGCCGGAAGCTGCAGATGGTGTTCCAGGACCCGCATGCCTCGCTGAACCCGTCCATGACCGTCGGCGGCGCGATCTCGGACGCGCTGCGCATCCACGGCCTGCACGAGAAGAACCGCGATCAGGCGGTCGCCGACGCGCTCGAACGGGTCGGCCTCGCGCCGGCGTCGCGCTTCATGTCGAAGTATCCGAGCGAGCTCTCGGGCGGGCAGAAGCAGCGTGCGGTCATCGCCCGGGCGATCGCGCTCGAGCCGGAGTTGCTCGTCGCCGACGAACCGATCTCGATGCTGGACATGTCGGTGCGCGCGAAGATCCTCGAACTGCTCATGGAACTCAAGCGCGATCTCGGCCTGACCTACATCTACATCACCCACGACCTCGCGTCCGCCCGGTTCTTCTGCGACCGCGTCGCGATCATGTACCTCGGCAAGGTCGTCGAGATCGGCCCGGTGGCCGAGATCTTCGACTCGCCGCGACACCCGTACACGAAGGCGTTGCTGCGGGCGGTGCCCGATCCCGACCCGTCCCGCGGGGTCCCTCGTGACCTGCCCCGCGGCGAGGTGCCCGATGCCGCGCGTCCGCCATTGGGCTGCTCGTTCCATCCCCGCTGCTCCGAGGCGTTCGCACCGTGCGGCTGGGAGACACGCGATCTGCGGATGGTGCTCGAGGAGCGCTGGACGAGCGTCGACGCCGACCAGTACGCGCGCGAATCCGAACTCGTCGGTCCGGCCACGCACTTCGACGGCCCGGAATCGACGACGGGCGTCTCGTCGCTGCGTCCCGGTCACGGCGCGGCCGAGGACGAGGTCGAGTTGCTGACGCGATTGCGCGACAGCGATCGGGACGAGCCGCTGTGGTCCGGGGTGCGGAACATGCGTGCCGACAACGGCAAGGTGCGCCTCGAATTCGCCGAGCGGCACGAGCCGACGCTCAAGCCGGTCGAGGGGTCGTCGGTCGAAGTGTCGTGTCACCGCTACCACGATCCGACGTGATGTCGGCTCGTCGTGGGTTTGGTCGTGCGCGCGGTGGCGCGCGAGCGGATCGGCCGCCCCGGCGGTTGATCGGTCAGCACCACATCCGGGTGTTGGCGGCGGCTGCTGCCGAGTAGTTCGTGTGCGCGACCTCCACCGAGTGCGCCGAGCCGTCGGCCGCTGCGCGGATGCGCTGGTGCGCGGTGACCCAGCGTCGATGCGCCGCGGCCTGATCGGCCGAGGCGCAGCCGCTCCAGTGTGCGTCGAGCCGGCCCGCTTCGCGCTCGAGTTCGGCCTCGCGTTCTGCGGCGCGCTGCTCGAACGCACGCAGCCGCGCCACCAACCCGGCCAGCGCGTCGAGATCGGCGTGGAGGGTTTGGCCGCCGGTGTCGCCAGTCACGTCGCGGCCAGGTGCAGGGTGGTGCGTCCGCTCGTGTCGGCGTTCTCGTAAGCGCGTGCCGCGCAGCGCAGTGCCTCGGCAAGCTCGTCGAGCGCAGCGATCACCTCGCCGGCGTCACGGTGCCATTCGCGCCAGCCGTCGGCGAACGAGGCGGCGGCGCGGCCCAGCCATTCGCCGCTCAAGGACGGTCTCGGCTTCGGCGCGCAGCCCGTCGAGGTCGGCGCGCAGGTCGAGCGCCGCCGATTCTGAGGTGACCGCCGCGTGCGCGAGCGCTTGGACGGATACATCGAATGCGGTCATGCCCGGCAGGGTAGGCAGATCACGACGCCGCGAGCGTGGCCCGGCCGTGCCGCTGTGGATAACGCGCCACGCCGCGTCAGTAGGGTTGCGTTGTGATCGACCTCAAGACCGTCCGAGAGGACCCGGACCTGGTACGGGCCTCCCAGCGCCTGCGCGGCGCCGACGAGGCAGCCGTCGACCGGCTGCTGGCCGCCGACGACGCCCGCCGTGCCGCGGTCGCGCAGCGCCGACTCGCTGCGCGGGCAGCAGAAGGAACTCGGCCGAGCGGTGTCGAAGGCGAGCGCGGACGAGCGGCCGGCGCTGCTCGAACGCGCGAAGCACCTCGCGGACGAGGTCAAGGCGGCCGAGGTCGAACAGGACGAGACCGACGCCGCGCTGCGCGAAGCACACCTGGCGATCGCCAACCTCGTAGAGGACGGCGTACCGCCCGGCGGCGAGGCCGACTTCGTGACGCTCGAGACGGTCGGCACGCCGCCGGTGATCGCAATCCGCGCGAGCACACCGAGCTCGGGGCTGCGCTGGGGGCGATCGACACCGAGCGCGGCGCGAAGGTGTCGGGCGCGCGGTTCTACTTCCTCACCGGCATCGGCGCGCAGCTCGAGCTCGCGCTGGTCAACCACGCGATGGCGCAAGCCGATCGCACCGGGCTTCACGCCGGTGATCGCGCCGGCGCTCGTCCGTCCCGAGATCATGGAGGGCACCGGCTTCCTCGGCGCGCACGCGTCGGAGGTCTACCGGCTGGCCGACGACGACCTGTACCTCGTCGGGACGTCCGAGGTCGCGCTGGCCGGCTACCACTCGAACGAGATCCTCGACCGAATTGCCTTTGCGCTACGCAGGATTCTCCTCCTGCTTCCGTCGCGAGGCCGGCTCGTACGGCAAGGACACCAAGGGCATCATCCGGGTGCACTGGTTCGACAAGGTCGAGATGTTCTCCTACGTCCCGGCCGACGAATCGCGTGCCGAGCACGAGCGCTGCTCGCGTGGGAACGCGAGTTCATCGACAGTCTCGAACTGTCCTATCGCGTCATCGACGTCGCCGCCGGTGACCTCGGCACGTCGGCGGCGCGCAAGTTCGACATCGAGGCGTGGTTCCCGTCGCAGGGCACCTACCGCGAGCTGACCTCGACGTCGAACTGCACGACGTTCCAGGCTCGTCGGCTGAACATCCGCACGCGCGGCGAGCGCGGCAACGAACCGGTCGCGACGCTGAACGGCACGCTGTGCGCGGTCGCGCGCACGATCGCGTGCCTGCTCGATCATCACCAGCAGCCGGACGGGTCGGTGTACGTGCCGGCCGCGTTGCGTCCGTACCTCGGTGGACGCGAGTTGCTGACGGCATGATCAAGCTGGTGGCGACCGACCTCGACGGGACGTTGCTGCGGTCGGACTCGTCGGTGTCCCCGCGCACCCGCGCCGCGCTCGAAGCCGCCGAGGCCGCCGGACTCGTCGTCGTGTTCGTGACCGGACGTCCGCCGCGCTGGCTCGACGACGTCGTCGAGCAGACCGGTCATCTCGGTGTCGCCGTCGGTGCGAACGGTGCCGTGATCTACGACCTGCACGACGAGCACGTCGTACGCGCACACACGCTCGAGCCGGACATCGCGCAGGCGGTGGCTGCCGACGTCCGCGCGCGGTTCCCGGCGGTCAGTTACGCCGTCGAGTACCTCGACGGGTTCGCGGCCGAGGCCGACTACGTGCACGACTGGACGATCAATCCCGCCTACGACCGCAAGGGCAATCCGTTGCCCACGCCGCGGATTGCGCCGATGACCGAGATCGCCGATCGTCCGCTGTTGAAGGTGCTGGCGAAGGACAAGGGACGCGACGTCGACGAGTTCCTCGAACTGGCCGGCACCCTGCTCGGCGACCGTGCGTCGATCACGCACTCGTCCTCGATCGGCCTGCTCGAGATCGCCGCACCCGGCGTTACCAAGGCGACCGGCCTCGCGGAAGTCGCGGCGACGCACGGGATCGCGCCGGACGAGGTCGCAGCGATCGGCGACATGCCCAACGATGTCCCGATGCTTACGTGGGCCGGGCGTTCCTACGCTGTCGCGAACGCCCACCCGTCCGTCCGCGCCGCCGCCGACGAAGTCGTCGGATCCAACGACGAGGACGCCGTCGCCGCACTCATCGAGTCGCTGCTCGCCGGCCGCTGATCGGTGTCAGCTGGTGTTGCGCTACGCCTGCTCGCAGGCGATCCCGTCGTGATCCCGGTCCGACCCGGAGTTTGCGTTGTAGAGCGCGTTGTTGCGGAAGAAATTCGTCACCGGCGTCCCGCTCGTGTGATCGTGCGCGCCGCGGCGGCCGACGCAAGATCAGGACGAGCGGAGCGCGGCGCGGTGGATCTTGCCGCTCGTGGTCTTCGGCAGCGCGTCGACGAAGCGCACTCGGCGCGGGTACTTGTACGGCGCGGTCTCGGCCTTGACGTGTTCCTGCAGCTCGCGCGCGAGTTCGTCCGAGGCCTCGACGCCGTCTCGCAGCACCACGACGGCGACGACGAGTTCGCCGCGGGCCTCGTCGGGCTCGCCGATCACCGCGACCTCGCGGACGGCCGGATGGCCGAGCAACGTCGACTCGACCTCGACCGGGCCGATCCGGTAGCCGGCGCTGACGATCACATCGTCGGCGCGCGACTCGAAGAACAGCCAGCCGTCCTCGTCGACACGCACGCGGTCACCGGTGTGCCACAGGCCCTCCGGCGCCGCCTCGCCGTCGTAGCCGAGGAAGAACGTCGGGACGGTGGCCGGATCGACGCACAGTTCGCCGTCGACGATCGAGGTCTGCACTCCCGGCAGCGGGCGGCCCATCGACCCCGGCGGCGCATCGGTTCCGGCTGATGCGCCGGTCAGCTGCCCGGTCTCGGTCTGCCCGTACCCGTCGGCGATCGCCAGCCCGGTCTGCGCGCGCCACGACTCGAAGGCGGGAACGCCCAGCGCCTCGCCCGCGGTGATCAGCCGCCGCAGCGACGGCACGTCCTCGATCGGGCCGTGCGCGGCGATCAGCCGGTACTCCGTCGGGGCCATGCAGAGCACGTTGACGTTCTCCGCCCGGATCGTCTCGAGCCGCTCGACCGGATCGAACCGGCGGTCCTGCAGCAGCGCCGCCGCGCCGCACAGCCACGGCGCGAGGAACGCGTTGCGCGCGGCCTTCGACCAGCCCGGCGCCGCCGTCGACCACACCAGCTCGCCCGGCTCGGCAGCCATCCAAGACCGAGCCTGCAGTTGCTGGCCGTACACGTAGCCCTGCCCGTGCGTCACCAGCTTCGGCTCGCCGCTCGTCCCCGACGTGAACAGCACGAAAGCCGGGTCGCGCTCGTCGAGTTCGGCATACGGCGCCGGCTCGCCATCGTGATCACCCGGGACGGTGAGCACGACACATCCCGGGTCGGCCTCGTCGACGACGCCGCGGTTGCGTTGCGCGCACACCACCAGCGCCGGACGGGCGCGGCGCACCCGCAACGCGACGTCCTTCGCGCGCAGCTGCTCGCTGCACGGGAGCATCGCCGCCCCGAGCCGCAGGCACGCGAGCATCGTCAGCGGGTACTCGATCGTGTTGCCGACGAGCGTCAGCACGACCGAGCCCCGGCTTACCCCGTGATCGGCGAGCACCCCGGCGAACCGAGCCGACGCATCGAGCAGCCGACCGAACGTCCACTCGGCGCGCGCCCCGTCACTCGCGAGCGTGATCAGCGCAAGCTCGTCGCGCGGCCGCGCCGCGAGGACGTCCCGGACGTAGTTGCCCACCGACTAGAGGTACTGCCCCGGACCCTGGCGCGGGTCGTCTTCCTCGCCCGCGCCGAACGCGCCGCCACCGAGCACCTGCCCGCCCGGTCCGACGACGATCTGGCGCTGCCCGCCAGGCAGTGCGCGGTTGCGCATCTGCTCGAGCTGCGCACGGGCCGCCATCTGCTGCTGGAACAGCGCCGCCTGGATTCCGTGGAACAGACCTTCCAGCCAGCCGACCAGCTGCGCCTGCGCGATACGCAGTTCCGCCTCGGACGGCACACCCGTCCCGAAAGGCAGGGTGAGTCGCTCCAGCTCCTCGCGCAACTCCGGCGCCAGCCCGTCCTCGAGCTCGTGAATCGACATCTCGTGGATGTCGCGCAGCCGCTGCCGGCCCGCCTCGTCGAGCGGCGCGGCCCGGACCTCCTCGAGCAGCTGCTTGATCATCGTCCCGATGCGCATGACTTTCGCGGGCTGTTCGACCATGGCCGATACGTCGTCGTGGTCGCCACCCGACTCGCCGGTTTCGTCCGCATCTGATTGGGTGGCAGGTACAACCTCGGCACTCGAATCAACGGGTGCATGCTCGTTGCTCGGCTGTCGGGGGTCCGGGGTGGTTTCGCTCACCCCTCCAGTGTGACAAAGCGCGTGTTGGGGGTTGCTCTCGATGGTGTCGACGACGGCGCGCGGGCTGGACGTGGCCCGAGTACGGGGGCTCTATCTGTCGTTGCCGACAGGGCCGGCCACCTTGGACGGGCCGCTGTCGGCGGTGCAGCCCGAGTCGGTCATCCGCGCGATCATCGCGACCTTGCGCTCGGCTCCGACACAACCCGGCGGCACGTCCTTCCGCTCCCAACGCACTGCCTCCTCACTGGTCGAGACCCGGCGGGCGTTCGGCGATCTCGTCGGAGCCGGACCGGATTCGGTGGTGCTCGGCGCAACCCTGGGCGGGCTGCACGTCCAGTTCGCGGAATTGCTTTCGCGCAACTGGCAGCTGTCGGACCAGATCGTGCTCAACCGCCTGGACAGCGACTCGGTCCTGTCGCCGTGGCTGCGCGCGGCTCGCGCGTGCGGCGTCAGCGCGAAATGGGCCGAGTTCGATCTCGAGACCGGCGAGGTGCCGACCTGGCAGTACGAGCACCTGATCACGCCGCAGACGCGGCTGGTCACCGTCCCGCTCGGCAATCCGGCCACCGGCACCACCCCTGACGTGCGCGCGATCGCCGACCTCGCTCACGACGTCGGCGCCCTCGTGCTCGTCGACGTCGGTGCGGCCACGCCACACGTTCCGCTGTCGCTGGACGAGTTCGGCGCGGACCTCATGACTGTGGAGGCCGCGACTTTCGGCGGCCCGACGATGTCGGCGCTCATCGCCCGTCCCGGCCTGCTGTTGGACGTCGACGAGGGCTCCCACTCGCCGGCGCCCAAGCGATTCGACTTCGGTCCGCTGGCGGTCGAGTTGCTCGACGGCGCCAGCGCCGCGGTCGACCACCTGGCCGGGCTGGACGACCAGGCAAGCGGCACCCGGCGCGAGCGGCTGCAACGCTCGATCGAGCTTTCCGGCGCGCACACCGCGCGCCTGTGGAAGCACTTCGATGCCCGCGTTGCCGAATTGCCGCACGTCACGGTCTTCGGCGGTTCGGGCCCGCGGTTGCCGGTGCTCGGGTTCACGGTCGCGCGGCGGACCCCGGCGCAGGTCGGCGAGTTCCTGGCCCGCCGTGGGGTGTCGGTGTGGACCGGGCCGTCCGGGATGTCGCAGCTCTTGACCGCGTTCGGCGCCGACGAGATCGGCGGCGCGGCTTTCGCGGGGTTCATGCCGCACACCACCGTCGGCGAGGTCGACCAGCTGCTGGCCGGCCTCGCCGAACTCGGTTAGCTGCCGCTGCGCGTCGTCGCCAGCGCGATGTCGCTGTCTCCGGCGCCGTAATACATCAGCCACTTGCCGCCATGGAAGATGATGTTGTTCATGAAGACGGTGCGCGGGGTGTAGCCGTAGAGCTCGTACGGCGCCTGTGGCTTGAGCACCGGCTGATGCAGCTGCGCGTCAGGCTTGGTCAGGTTGGAGCGCGAGAAGTGGATCTCGCTGATCGCGTAGTACCAGCGGCCGTGACCCATGAGCTCGCCGGCGACGAACAGCACGATGCCGTGACGCTCCGGGGCTCCGGCGGTGGTGCGGTAGTTCGTGACCGCGACGCAGAACTCGAACGGGTCGTAGCTTGCCGGGAACCCGGTCTTGACCGTGCCCGCCGTCGTCCAGTGGGTGAGGTCGGTCGAGCGTGCGATGTGCGTCCCGGTGCCGGACTGCCCGTAATACATCAGGTACTTGCCGCCGATCTTCACGGGACGGCCCTGCGGGTCGGCCACGACGGCGGCGTTCTTGGTGCCGGGAATGACGCGTCCGAGCTGCGTCCAGTGCACGGCGTCGCTCGAGGTCGCCTCGTTGATACCGATGTTCGTGCCGTCGTAGCCGGTGAAGAACGCGTAGTACGTGCCGTTGAGGTAGTACATCCGCGGGTCTTCGACGCCATGCGTCTCGGACGAGAGCGTCCGCCCGATCACCGGATTGCCGGCGACCTCGGTGAAGTGCCGACCGTCGGTGCTGCGCGCGCCGCCGATCGAGGAGATGTTTCCGGACGCGGCGCCGCGGTAGAGCATGTGGAACACGCCGTTGACGACCACGACGGACGGGTTGAAGCGCTCCGGCCATTCCCAACTGTTCGAGTCGTTCGGGACGACCGGCGGCGTCAGCAGCGGGTTGCCCGGATCGCGGACGAAGGGCCCGATCGCCCAGGCCGGCAGCTTGCTCGAGCCGCGCGCGGCCGCCGATGCGCCGCTGCTGCTCAGTGCCCCGGTCAGCACGAGCAGGAGCACACCTGCGAGTGCAAGAAAGGAGATCCGGAACCGTCGTGTCGTCATGGCTGCCGCCCTTCGCAGGTCAAGGTCGACAGTCGCCTACCCAGGACAGATCCGGACGAAACACCCGCTGGTGCCGTCGTGCCCGCACAGAGCAGCGACCCCGTCCGGGTGTGGACGGGGTCGCCGCTTTCCAGTGCTGGTGGCCGGCTCAGCAGTGCTGGCCCATGACGTAGTCGTACTTAGGGCCGCCCGAGTCGGCGGTCTCGATCAGGCCGCCCGTCTGGCTGGTACCGACGAGCACCTTGGTCTGCGCGCCGGGCCCGACGAGCTTTGCGCCGGATGGCGGCGAGCCCACGTTGGCCACCGGAACGTCGATCTCGACAACGCCGTTCTTGCCGCTGCCGAAGTGGCCGTTGTCGGTGTGCGCGTTGGTGTACTGGTTCCCCGACAGGGTGCCGTCGTGGTAGGTGACCGCGCCGGTCGAGTCGACCTCGGCGTTCGCGAAGTACGTGACGCCCTTGTAGCTCCACGGGAAGTAGTACTCGTTGCCGCCACCGGCCGGCGAGGCCTGGCTCGTCGACAGGTTGTTGATGGTGGTCAGCACGCGCAGCTGCTTCGTCTTCGAGTCGTACGAGATGTTGCCACTCACGATGTCGAGCTGCGGGTTGCCTGCGGCGGACGTGCCGGCCGGGTACGAGTCGTCGCCCGCCGGGTCGGTGAACAACGGCGTGCATCCGTTCGTCCGAGTGCTCGAGCCCTCGGACGGCTGCTTGGGCAGCACCGGGTTCTTCGGCGTGATCGAGCCGTCGATGTTGGTCGCGAGCGTGGCGACATTCGGCGAACCCATGCCGGACGTGTAGTCCCAGCCCGGGGTCGAGATGTAGAAGCCGTTGCCCGCCGGTGGGCTGGTCTGCCCACCACCGATGTCGGTGAAGTCGGCGGCGCCGTGCGCGCCCTTGAACTGTGCGTACAGCGTCGGGTTCGCGAAGCCGTTGCCGACGAACTTGCCGTTGACTGCCTTGGCAGCGGCCTGCACTCGTGTCCACATGCCCATCCAGAGCGGCGACGAGAGGCTCGTGCCACCGCCCGGGTAGCTGGTCTCGCCTTCGGCCACGATGCCGTAGCCGTTGGACGCCACGTCACCGGACTGCGCCGCCACATCGGGGGCACCACGGCACGGCTGGGCCGGCGGGGGAGTGCCGCCACCCGGTGCGTAGTCGCAGATGCCGGCGATGTTGGTGATGCCGTCCTGGTAGGCCGGCTTCGCGAACACGAAGCTCGTGCCGCCGCCGGTGTAGGTCCAGCTGTACTCGAGCGCGCGCTGCGGCGTCTTCGAGTCGGTGCCGTAGAGCACGGTGCCGCCGACGTCGACCGCGTTCGGGCTCGACGCCGGGTAGTTCACGATCGGCACGACCGAGTTGGTGAGGCCGTTGAGTGTCGCCGCCGCGACGAGCGGGCAGGACGAGCCGGTGTCGCCGGCGGACGAGAACAGCGTGCGTCCTTCCATGACTGCCTTGCGCAGCGCAGCCTCGGAAGCGAGCGTGTACATCTGGCCGGCCGAGAACGCCGCCGGGGTGGTGCCGAGCTGGTCTCCGGCCGGGTTCTCTTCGCACTCGCCGTAGGACGCGTTGGCCTGCAGCGGTCCGTTCGGGTCATCGGCCCACTTGTTGAACACGTTGAGCACCGACTGGTCGGACAGGTCGTGGCCGAAGTACAGCGTCTCGCTCAGCACGTCCGGGCTCATGCCGGTGGACGACTGGGTGTCGAGATCCCACTCGACCTCGCCGGCGTTGTCGGTGTACTTGACCTTCGTGCCGTCGGTGTGGACGACGTTGATCGGAACGCGCGGCAGGCCGTGCAGCCGCTCGAAGGTGCGCAGGTTCGTGATGACCGGCGCGGTCTGGCCCTCGCCGAACACGGCCATCTTCTGGCCCTGACCGAAGTCGACGCTCTTGTTGCCGATCGGCTTGGCGCTGGCACCACCGGGCTGCTGGTAGATCGACCACAGGTCCTGGGGCGTGGTGAGCCCGACGCAGGTTCCGGCCTGGCAGGTGTCCTGCGCCGGCTTCACGCCATGTGTCGCCGTCGCGGGCACCGGATTGGCCGGGCCGTTGTGGTAGAGGTGGCTGCCCAGCTTGTTGTTCAGCCCGACGACGCCGGTGATGCCGAGCCCGCTCGGTACCTGCGGTCCGGCGGTGTTGGCGTAGTAGGTCCGGCCGGCGGTGCGGTAGTTGCGCAGCGTCACTGCGAAGGTCTTCTCTACCTGGGCGACGGTGCCGTCCAGCACGAGCAGGTCGCGGCTGCCGGTCGAGCTGGCGAGCGTCATCCCTTGCGCGGTCGCGTAGTCGCGCACCGCGTTGAAGTTGGCCTGCGAGACACCGAAGCGAGCATCGAACTGGCCGGGCGTCAGGAACTGGTGGTACTGGCCGCTGCCCTTCGTGTACAGGGCGCTGTAGTAGTCGCGCTCGGCCGCCGCGTCGGGACGGGCGATGGTGATGTCGAGCTGGATCTGGCGGCCGGGCGAGGTGAGGCCGAGGTCGTGCCAGCTGTGCAGCTGCGGCAAGACGTCGCCGGCGAGCCGGATCATGGGCGTGGCGGCGGCTTGCGCAGTACCTGCGTTCAGGCCTACCGCGGTGCCGGTCAGCAATGCCGCTGCGGTCAGCAGCGCACAGTGCCGGGCAGTGCGTCGAGCGCGTGAGGTCATGGTCGTCCCTGTGGGCGTAGGTCGGGGGATCCCCCCTTTGCGCTGGCTAACGACCAGAGTCCCCACAGGTGACGATCAGGAAACGCGCAGCAGGACTTTCCCGATGTGTTCGCTCGATTCGACCAATTTGTGCCCTTCCACAACGTCATCGAGTGTTATGACGCGGTCAATAACGGGCCGGATCGCACCGCTTTCGATCAGCGGCCACACCGCCAGGACCGTTTCGGCGACGATCGTCGCTTTTGCCGCCGCGGGACGCGCCCGCAGTCCCGCCGCATGGACGGTCGCCCGTTTGGTCAGCAGCGCACCGAGGTCGAGTTCGCCGCGCCGTCCGCCCTGCAGCCCGAGCACGATCAGGCGCCCGCCAAGCGCGAGCGAAGCCATGTTGCGTCCGAGGTAGGACGCGCCCATGTTGTCGAGGATCACGTCGACGCCGGCGCCGTCGGTCTCAGCGCGAACGCGCTCCTCGAAGTCGTCCTCGCGGTAGTTGATCGCGACCTCGGCGCCGAGCGATCGGCAGAACTCGACCTTGCGGTCGGTGCCGGCCGTTGCGAACACGTGCGCACCACGTTGGGTGGCGAGCTGGATCGCCATCGTCCCGATGCCGCTCGTGCCGCCGTGGACAAGCAGTCGCTCACCGGGCTGCAGCCGGCCGGCCTCGGTTCCGAACACCATCGACCAGACCGTGCAACTCACTTCGGGCAGCGCAGCCGCATCGACGAGGGAGATGCCGTGCGGCACGGGCATCAGCTGCCCGACCGGCACGGCGACGTACTCGGCGTACGCGCCGCCCGACAGCAACGCGCAGACTTCCGCGCCGATCTCCCAGCCGGCGACGTCGTCACCGAGCGCCGCGACCGTGCCCGAGCACTCGAGCCCGAGGTAAGGCGACGCGCCGTGCGGCGGCGGATAGTTCCCCTGGCGCTGCATGCAGTCAGCGCGATTGATCGCCGTGGCGGCGACTTTGATCAGCACCTCGCCGGGGCCGGCGGTCGCGTCAGGGACGTCCTCGACCTGCATCACCTCGGGATCGCCTGGCTCGGGGACGACGACAGCACGCATTCCTCGGACCGTACCCGTCAGTGCGTCTTGCGCCCCGCGCGGAGTCCGGCGACCGTCTTCTCGATGCGGCTCGCGCGCGTCTCGGGCCGTTTCGCCTCCTCGACCCATCGCACCCACTCCTTGCGGTGCGTGTACGACAACGCGTCATACGCGGTGCGGGCGTCATCATCGAGCGCGGCGTCGAGATCGTCCGGCAGCGTTACCTCACGCGGCGCCTCGTCCGGCTCGATGTCGACGTCGATGTCCTCGCCCGCGGCCACGCCGGCAGCGGCGCGGTTCTCGGCGCTGAGCGGGACGAAGTACTGCCCGCCCATCCGCACTGCCGTGGTGCGGTAGCTGTGACTGTTGACCGTGATCGTCACGGGTGGACGCTTGCCCGCACCGAGCGCATCGATGATCTCGTCGGGGACCGGGATGCCCGTGGCTGTCTTCCCGCCGAGTTCGACCGTTGACCGGAACCGCATCACCCGATCATGGCACTCGCGAGCCTCGGTCATGTTCCTGCACGACGACCTCGTCCAGGTCGCTGAGCCGGTCGAGGCCGCGCAACGGTTGTGCCATGCGGTGATTGCCCTGCAACCTCTCGCGATTGCGCTCGAGAAACGCCCAATACCCTGCGGTGAACGGACAGGCGTTGTCGCCGACGCGCACCTTCGGGTTGTACGCGCACTCGCCGCAGTAGTCGCTCATGCGGTCGATGTACGCGCCGCCACCGGCGTACGGCTTCGTCGCCATCACGCCGCCATCGGCGTACTGGGACATGCCGACGACGTTGGGCACCATCACCCAGTCGTAGCCGTCGACGAACGCGCGGTGGAACCAGTCGGTGACCTGGGTGGGACGCCAGCCCCGTTGCATCGCGTAGTTGCCGAGCACCATCAGCCGCGGGATGTGATGCACCCAGCCGTGCTCGCGCACACCGCGCAACACGTGCTTGAGACAGTTCGCCTCCACCGTCTCATCGACGTCGAGCGTGGCAAACCACTTCGGCACGGTGCCGGTCGCATCGAGTGCGTTGCCGCGCCGGTACGCATCGCCCTCGTGCCAGTACAGATGCCATACGTAGTCGCGCCAACCGATGATCTGCCGCACGAACCCCTCGACGGACGCGAGTGGCGCATCGCCTGCCAGATAAGCAGATTCTGCACGCCGGACTACCTCGATCGGGTCCAGCAGGCCGAGGTTGAGCGGTGCGGACAACAGCGAATGCGCCATCCAGTCGTCGCCGCGCAGCATCGCATCCTCGTGTGCGCCGAAGGACGGCAGCCGGTGCGTGATGAAGTCGCGCAACACGTGCAACGCTTCGGTCCGTGTCGCTGCGAATCGGCGTGGACTGTCAGTTCCGATGAACTGGACATCACCGGCGCGCTCCCACGCGTCGAGGTCGTGGCGCACCTCGTCGTCGATCTCGTCCTCGACCGGCCACCACGGTTCGGCCACGCCGAGCGTGGTTGTTTTGGGCGGCGGCTCGCGGTTGTCGGTGTCGAAGTTCCACCGCCCGCCGGCCGGTTCGTCGCCGTCCATCAAAAGGTCGTGGCGTCGGCGAGCGTCACGGTAGAAGTCTTCGAGCAACAGTCGCTTGTTACCGCGCGTGGACGCCCACGCCTCGAAGTCCGCGCGCGAAGTGGCGAATCCGCGCGCGGGCAACACCTCGACGCCATCGAGGGATTCGACGAGTCGTTTGGCCGCCCATGACGTCGGATGGCACACCGAGACGGCGGTGCGGACAGCGGCGCGATAGGTGTCGCTGCGTACGTACTCGCACCGGTCGCCGAGCTCAGCGGCGCGGTGCCGCATCGCCGACAGCACGAGGTGCGCCTTGGCGCGGTGGAACGCGCGTCGCGCGAACACCGCCTTCGACTCGATCATCAGCACCGGCTGGTGCGCATCCTCGAGGAAGTGCGGGCCGAGTTGATCACCGAACAGCCAGCGTCGCGTCGTCACCGCGTCGTGACGGCGAGGTTCGTGCGGAAGAACTCGACCTGGCGGGCGACGGATTTCTCGAACACCTCGCCGGTGTAGATGTCGAAGTGTCCGCAGGCAAAGGACTCCACCTCAGCCGGGCCGCCCGCCTTGCGAGCGACCGCGTGCACCGCCGACGGCGGCGCGACGTTGTCCTCGTCGGCGATCACGAGCAGCATCGGCGCGCGGACCTTGCGCGCCATCGTGACCGGTCGATTGGCCGACAACCGCAGAATGCCGCGGGCGCGCATCTCGTTGCGGAAGGTCGGACCCATGATCGCCTGGTAACCCTGCTCGGCGCCGGGGGAGACGATGACTGCGCGGCTCCCCGGAGCGCCGACGATCGGCACGAGATACGGGTCGCGGCGGGTCACCGCCCGGCCGAGATCGCGCAACCCGACCACGGTCAGACGGACCACCTTCGCCAGCCCGGACGTCGCCCGCACCATCAACAGCGCCGCGAGCCCGTCCATCGCGGCACCCTGCGAGATCACGGCCGCGACTCGAGAGTCCTGCGCGGCGACCGCGACGACATGGCCGCCCGAATAGGAGCTCCCCCAGATCGCGATGCGGCCGGCGTCGACGCCCTTACGAGCGCGGGCTGCAGCGATCGCCGCGTGGTAGTCCTGCCGGTGCTTGCGGTGGTTGACGTCCTGGCGCGGGCTGCCGTCCGAGGTCCCGAAGCCGCGGTAGTCGAAGACCAACGCGTCGATGCCGCCGGCCGCGAAGCGTTCCGCGAACGGCAACAGCCCGGCGTCGCGGGTCGCGCCGAAGCCGTGGCCCATTACGACGCACGGACGCCCGGCCGCGGACTGCAACTCGTCCGTCTCGGCCTCGAGGTACCAGGCCGCACACTGCGTGCCGTGGCTGTCGAACGCGATGGTCTCCATTGCTCACCTGATACCCGCATCGCGTCGCTGCGTCACTCCAGCAGTCGCGCGACGGCAGGGAGCAATTCACGATCGAGCGGCAGCCAGTCCAGCCCGTCCAGCTCATCGGTGCTCACCCAACGCAGCGCATCGTGGTCGGTCGAGTCTGCTATCGATCCGCTGACCAACCTCACCTGCCACAGCTGCAAGGTGATCCGGTCGTCGGCGGCCACCGCCAGCCGAGCGCCGCACTCGATCTCGATCGCGAGCTCCTCGCGGCACTCGCGCACGAGCGCCTGCTGCGGGTCCTCGCCAACTTCGACCTTGCCGCCGGGAAACTCCCAGCCTGGCGGCGTGACCCGTCGCGCCGCGAGCACCCGTCCGTCGTCGATCAGCGCCGCCGCCACCACGTCCACCGCGCGACGGTAGCGCCCCCACCGGCTAGTGCGCCGGGACGCTCCAGCGGATCACGGGGTCGTGCAGCCGCGCGCAGCACGGCAGGCCGGCCTCGTCGGTCAGGTCGACATCGGCGACGATCTCGTCGGCGATCGGGACGTCGGCGAGCATCAACTTCGCGCGACGGAACATCGAGAACTCGCGGCCGTCGTACTCGCCCCAGGTCAAGTAGAGGAACCGCTCGCCGCGACGTCCATGCACGGCAGGTCCGCGGAAATCGCGTTCGTCGTCGAGATCGACGACGCGCACGTCGGCCTCCCAGCGCGCCTGCTCGGCGTCGCCGGGCACGAGCCCCTCCGGACGCGACCCGACCTGGAGCCCAACATGCACGTCGCGGTTGGGCCCGCACACCCGGCCGGGCAGCTTGTGCCCGTTGATGACCACCCGCATGTCTGCGATTGTGCCCGTATGCACCTCGCTTACACAGCCGACGGCAACGAACTGCTCGCGCATGACCCGCTCGCACTGTTGATCGGCATGCTGCTCGACCAGCAGATTCCGATGGAGAAGGCGTTCACGTCACCGTCGGTACTGCGCGAGCGACTCGGGCACGATCTGGACGCGACCGAGCTCGCGACCTACGACGCCGAGAAGTTCGAAGAGATCTTCCGGACCCCGCCGGCTCTGCACCGCTTCCCGGCCGCGTTCGCGAAGCGGGTGCAGGCGCTCGCGCAGGTGCTCGTCGACCAGTACGACGGCCGCGCCGAGAAGGTCTGGACAGGTGCCGCCGACGGCAACGACCTCGTCAAGCGCATCGGCGGCCTGCCCGGCTTCGGCGAGCAGAAGGCCAAGATCTTCGCCGCACTGCTCGGCAAGCAGTTCTCGGTGCGGCCGCGAGGCTGGCGCGAGGCGTCCGGCGCCTACGGCGAGGCGGGCGCGTTCCGGTCGGTCGCCGATGTCGTCGACGACGCGTCGCTGACCAAGGTCCGCGACTTCAAGAAACAAGCAAAAGCCGCGGCGAAGGCGCAGATGCGGAGTTAGACTCTCCGTACCCCCTGCCGTTGCGAAGCGCCGAAGGGGGCGGTCGATGACCGACGAACTCGCTGACGAAGTCGAAGCGGTTGCCACACACGCCGCCAACGCCCGATCCCGCTGGATCCTCGCCCGCTTCGCCGGAGCCATCGCGTCGTGCTACCGCACGATGGATCCCGTGGTCGCACAGGTGGTCGGCGAGCCCGGCGTTGCACCGGTGGTCGCATCAGAGGACTGAAGACCTCAGCCCACTGCGAATGCGCCGGCGCGCATCGCCTCGACCTCACCGGCCAGCCGTTCGACCACCGCGTCGTCGATGACCGCGCCGCACCGCGCCGCCCAGTTGGCGACGATGCGGTGCCCGCCCTGGGTGAGCACCGATTCGGGGTGGAACTGCACCCCGTCGATGGGCAGGCTCGCGTGCCGGAATCCCATCACCACGCCGGACTCGGTGCGCGCAGTCACCACGATCTCGGGCGGCAACCCCGCTGCCTCGACCGCGAGCGAGTGGTAGCGCGTCGCGACGAAGGGCGAGGGCAGGCCGGCCAGCACGCCCGTCCCGTCGTGCAACACGGTTGAGGTCTTGCCGTGCAGCAGCTCCGGTGCGCGCACGATCGGAGCACCGAACACCGCGCCGATCGCCTGGTGGCCCAGGCACACTCCGAACAGCGGCAGCGCGCGCTCGGCGCACGCGGACACGAAGGCCATCGATACTCCGGCGTCCTGTGGCGTGCCCGGGCCGGGAGACAGCAGGACGCCGTCGACACCGAGCGCGTCCAACTCGTCCGGTGACACGGCGTCGTTGCGGCGCACGTCGGCCTCGACGCCGAGCTGGCCGAGGTACTGGACGAGGTTGTAGACGAAGCTGTCGTAGTTGTCGACGACCAGGACGCGCGTCATTTCTGACCCGGGACGGTGACCTGGCTGATCGGCAGGTGCGGCTCGACCCACGGGAAGATCACGAACAACAGCAAGGCCGTGACGGCAAGGAAGAGCACCAGCACCTCACCCAGCTTCAGTGCGAGGTTGCCCGGCAGGTGGCGCCAGATCCAGACGTACATCAGTTGGTCACCTCGTTGTAGAGCGCGGTGATGCTCGCCGGCATGGCCAGGCCGTGCGCCTTGACCGTCTCGGCCAGAATCCCGTGCAGCACCATCCGCTGGGTCGCGGTGAACTTCGGGTGGCAGGTGGTCAGCGTGATCCGCGCCTTTGTTGCGGTCACGCCAGGGCGCCCCGGCACGGGGTAGAGGACATTGCCGTCGGACGGGTCGACGATCTCGCGACCGGGCACGCCGTCGGCGTCGACCGCGCCGATGTCGTTCGGCCGGCCCTCGATGCGATAGACGAACCAGTGCGACTCGGTCTGGATGATCACGGCGTCGCCGGCCCGCACGTGGTCGAGGTTCAGGAACGGCTCGCCCTTGCCGACCCGGTGCCCCGCGACGCCGAAGTTGCCGATCTGACCCGGCAGGGCCGTCCCGACGTAGTGACCAGGCCCCTTCTCGAGGTCGGCGTCGGACGTCCCCTGCACGATGGCGTAGCCGTAGTCGCGGCCCAGCCGCGGGATGTAGAGGTAGGCGATGCCGGTGCCCTCCGGCACCGACGGCGCCGACCCGCCTGGCAGCGGCAGCAGCGGGTCCTTGGTCGTGTCGCGCCATTCGGTCTTGAGTGCGCTCTTCACCTGGGCCTGGGCGCGGTCGGCGAAGTAGTTGGTCACGTAGACCTCGTAGACCACGAAGAGCAGCACGATGACGCCGGCGGTGATCAGGAGCTGACCGATGCCACGCAGCACCAACCGCACCCGATCGGCCCAGGTCGTGTGGCGCTGCGGCGCGCGCCCGTGCCGGGCCAGCGCCTCGTCCGCCGTGTCGACCATTACTCGCTTCGCCTTCTATTTCGCCACGTGCGCGTACTGCAGCGTGATCGAACCGGTGTACGCCGGCACCGCGACATCGGTCGTCTCGACGGTGAACCCGAGCCCGTAGTAGCCGGCGGCCTGTTCGAACAGCTTTACCCCTGGAGATTGATCAAGCGCTGAGTTCATCGTCCGGGCCGCTCCGATGGCCGCGACCCTGAACGGCGGCGAGAACACCTCGCCGTTGAGCAGCAGGGTGTTGCCGACGCACCGGACGGCGCTGGTCGCGATCACCCGCTGACCGGCAATGCTCATCTCTTCGGCACCGCCCGCCCACAGCGCGTTGACCACCGCCTGCAGGTCACTCTGGTGGACGACGAGCTGGTTCGGGTCGACGCCGGCCGCAGTAGCGGTATTCGCCTCGGCCGGGCTCGCGTCGTCGAGGATGACGACCAGGCCGGGACCGTGCATCGCAGTCAGCCCGCCCGGCTCACGCAGCGGAGCGGCCTTTGCCTGCAGCCGGGCGACCTCGCTGTCGCCGCGCCCGGCCAGCCGGGTCGCCGAGTTCACCTCGGCGCGCAGGCCGGCGTACTGGGCGTCCAGGCCGCGCACGCGAGCCTCGGCCGAGGTCACCAGATCGCGCAGGTTGGCGGTGCCGGGCGGACGCAGATCAGTGCCTTGCGAGTCGCGGGCGCTGACGGCGAAGCCGAAGCCGGCGACGAGGCAGACGACAGGGACCAGCGCACGCCAGGTCTGCGGCAGGCGCAGCTGCATGGCAAGGATCCGTCTCTGCTCGGGCGGCCTACAGGGTCGGCGTCTACGCTAACCCGTAGAGCCCAACCGCCGATGCGTCGCGCAGGAGTCGACAGTGCCGAAGTCCAAGGTCCGCAAGAAGCCCGATACCGCGGCCCGGCCGCAGTCTTTGGCGTCGGGCACGCATCCGAGCAAGGCGCTGGCGCCGAGCCCGTCCTGGTACCCGATCACGATGGTTGTGGTCATGGTGCTGGGCCTGGCCTATCTGGTCGTCTACTACCTCACCAACAGCGGCCACGGCGTGCCGGTCATGGAAGATCTGGGCGCTTGGAACTTCGCTGTCGGGTTCGGCGTGATGATGCTCGGGTTGATCATGGCGGTCCGCTGGCGGTGACGCCGCGTCGCGTCCACAGTGTTTTCCACGGCTGTGATTACACGGCTGTAGTTCATCCCCAGGTGGGGATAAGTCTGTGGACAACATGACCGCACCCACCCTGCGCTTCGGGCCCGACCGCCGCCTGACCGCACTCGCCGGTTTGGGCGTGCTGATCGCCGTCGTGCTGTGCGTGAGTACGAACGACGCCCCGGGACGGCTGCTGTTCGCGGTGGCCGCGCTCGTTTTGGCCGGCTATGGCGCCGGCGACCTGATCTGGTCGCCGCGACTGGCCGCCGACCAGACCGGGTTGCGGATCCGGACGCCGTTCACCCGCGTCGACCTCGATTGGGGCGACGTCGAGGACGTGCGCGCCGACATCCGCACCCGCTACGGGTTGCGCAGCACGACGCTCGAGGTCGACGCAGGCGAGGTGTTCGTGGTGTTCAGCAGGCGCAGCCTGGGCGTCGATCCGGAGACGGCGGCTGGCTTGATGTCCACGATGCGTCCGCGCTGAGCCTCGATCCTCAGAAGCCACCCACCGCGGTGCGGATGGCCACGACGAGCAGGACCAGGACGACGAGGCCGCCGAAGCCGGCCAGTTGCACCCGGTCGGGGATGCGGCGACGCACGGTCGGCCAGCCGCCGATGGCCAACCCGCACAACGCGCCGGTGACGAACCCGCCGATGTGGCCCAGGCGCGAGATGCCGGCGACCGAGAACGTGAACGCAAAGTTCAAGACGATGATGCCGATCAGGTACTGCAGGTCGAGATTGAGCCGCCGCACCAGGACGAGGCATGCGCCGAGCAGCCCGAACAGCGCACCGGACGCACCGACCACCGGGACGAGCACCGCCCCGAACGCATAGACAGCGGCTCCGCCACCGAGCGCCGAGACTGCGTACACCAGGGCAAAGCGCCACCAGCCGATCTCACGTTCGAGATACGGCCCGACGAACACCAGCGACAGCATGTTCACGCCGATGTGCAGCAGGTTCGCGTGCAGGAACGCAGCCGTCGCCACCCGGAAGTATTCGTCGTTGTGGTAGACGAAATACGGCAGCAACTGCCAATCGCGGAACAGTCGGCTGTCTTCGGGTTGGTTGATGCCACCCGTCGAGGTCAATGCCGTGGCGAGATACACCGCGACGTTGAGGACGACGAGCGTGATCGTCACGTAGGGCGGTGCGTCGCGCAGCACCGCCCCGACCGAGTTGCGCACCGGCCGCTGGATCTTTCGCCCGATCGCTGCGTCGTCCGGACAGTGGAAGCCCACCGACGCAGGGCGCATGCATTCAGGACAGATCGGCCGGTCGCAGCGTGTGCAGCGCACACCCGCCTCGCGGTTGGGATGGCGGTAGCAGTGCGCCACCCCGGTCTCGGTCATCGCAGCAGCAGGACCTCAGGCGACGGTGACGGACTCGATCGTCACCGGCGTCGTCGGCTTGTCACGCCGGTCGGTCGCAGTGTTGGCGATCGCATCGACCACTGCGCGGCTCTCGGCGTCGGCGACCTCACCGAAGATGGTGTGCTTGTGGTTCAGGTGCGGGGTGCGTCCGACAGTGATGAAGAACTGCGAGCCGTTCGTGTTGGCGCCGGAGTTGGCCATCGCCAGCAGGTAGGGCCGGTCGAAGCTGAGCTCGCCGTGGAACTCGTCAGCGAACTTGTAGCCGGGGCCGCCGTAGCCCTCGCCCAGCGGATCGCCGCCCTGGATCATGAAGCCGGGGATCACCCGATGAAACACCGTGCCGTCGAACAGCGGGTCTGACGTCTTGGCCCCGGTGCCGGGATGCTTCCATTCGCGTGCGCCGGTCGCGAGTTCGACGAAGTTGGCCACCGTCTTCGGCGCGTGGTTGCCGTAGAGCAGAACGTTGATGTCGCCGGCACTGGTGTGCAGCGTCGCCTGCTGGGTGGACATTGGAGCTGACATCGTCGGATTCTCCTGATCGTGGATTGCGGCGGTGGTCGAGCGAGAGTCCATCCTGCCACGCAGCCCTGACTGGTACCCCGCCTGCGATCTGGGGTAGGTGACTGAGCACGATGTCTGTAACCGATACGAACCAGCCCACATATACGACCGGGGAGCTTGCGATGGCCAAGACTGACGTCGCCGATGTCCGCGACAGCGTGCGGAACTCCGCCTCGACTGCGCTCGACACTGTGAAGGCGCAGGCCGCAACGGCCGGTGAGACCCTCGCTGCTGCCGCAAATTCTGCGCTCGACTCGGCTGCCAAGCAGAGCCGCAAGGCGCGCAAGCAGGCCGCCAAGCGCGCCCGCGAGCTGGCCGAAGAGGCCGCCGCCTCGGCCAAGAAGTCCGCGAAGAAGTCGGCGAAGTCGGCACGCAAGCGGGCCGACAAGGCCGGCAAGAAGGCCCGCAAGAAGGCGCAGAAGCGCGCGCACGACCTCAACGTGACGATCCAGGAGAAGGCCGGTCGCAAGCCACGCCGTGGCCGCAAGGCAGCGGTGCTCGGTGGCCTCGCCCTCGCCGGCGTCGTCGTCGCGTCGGCGATGCGGAAGAAGCAGAGCGCACAGACCGACCCGTACGCCTCCCCGACCGCAGAGACCGGTTCTGGCCTGCCCGGCGATCCCGGCACGGCCGCCTGACCTATCGGTTCAACGCGGACGGGCGACGGCGACCTTAGCCGCGCGATCGGCCAGCGCGTCGTCCAGCGGTTCCAGCGCGTCGTCCTCGCCGCGCCGGCGTAACGCGCGCTGAAGCAGGTTGTCGGCGAAGCGCGCGCTCTTGGCGAGCACCGGTCCGTGCAGGTAGGTGCCGATGACGTTGTCGCGCACTGCGCCCTCGGTGCGATCGGTGCCGTTGTTGCCGCGTCCGGCCTGCGTGCGTCCGAGTGCGACGACACCGGTGCCGAGTTCGGTCAGCCCGCTGTGGTTCTCATAACCCACGAGTCGCCCGGCCTCGGGAGTGTCGACGTAGTTGTTGCCGATCAGACGCTCGTGCTGGCCGCGCGTGATGACGTCCAAGACGCCGACGCCCTTGATGTGGTCGCCGTCCTGGGTGATGAACTCGTGGCCGAGCATCTGGTAGGTGCCGCAGATCGTGAGCATTACGACGCCGTCGTCGGCCATCGCTCGCAGTTCGGCGCCGCGCGTCGCGAAGTCGGCGCCGATCTCGCCCTGCGCGGCGTCCTGCCCGCCACCGCCGAGCAGGATGTCGACGTCGTGCGGCAACGGGTCACCGACACTGACCGGGACGACGCGCACCTCGCGATGGCGCCACTCGAGACGGCGTTTGAGCACGATGACGTTCCCGGTGTCGCCGTAGATGTTCATCTCGCGCGGGTAAAGGTGAACGAGCGTCAGGGTGGTCATGTCGTCGCCGCTCCGATCCGCAACAGGATCGCGTGCAGGGCCCACATGGCGGTGTAGGTGCTGAACACGACGACAGTTTCGCCGGTCGCGACCGACGCAACGGCAGAGCGCACGGCCTTCTCCGGATCGGCCTCGACCTCGCTGGTGTCGACCTCGTCGTAGTGCAGTCGCAACGCCATGTCCGCGGCGCGCGTGCCCGACGTCGACACCCGTGCCGGATGCCCAGCGAGCGCGCCGAACTCGACGTCCCACAGCCACGACACGTCGCGACCGTCGGCGTAGTCGTCGTTGATGACGACCACGATCGCCTCGGCGGGCGTGGTGTCGAGCGTGCGCAGTGTCTGCCGGAACCCGGCCGGATTCTTGACGAGTTGCAGGACGACGTTGCGTCCCTCGACGTCGAAGCGTTGGCCACGTCCGAACGCGGGAACCACCGCGGCCAGCCCGCGGGCGACCGTCGCCTCGTCCAGGCCGAAGGTCAGGGCGAGGGCAGCAGCACCGGTGGCGTTCTGCGCGTTGTGTGGTCCCTCGGCGCGCAGGTCGATGTCGTGCTCGCTCGTCCCGATGCGCATGCGCAGTGGTTCGCCGGCTGCCGGCAGCCGCAGCAGCTCGGCCGCAGTCTGCTGATCGGCGAAGTGAATCGGGCCGCCGTAGAGCTCCTCGTCGGTCGGGAACAGCTCGCGCAGCTCCGCACTCACGCCGTAATACGTCACGTCGGCCTGCGTCTGCGCGGCAAGCTTCGCAATGCGCTCGTCGTCGCGGTTGAGCACCACATGGCCGGTGGTCGCGGCCGCAACCTTGCCGAGCAGTCTCGCGGTCATGTCGATCTCGCCGAAGCGGTCGAGCTGGTCGCGCATGACGTTCAGCAGCAGTGCACGTCGTGGCGCGACTGCCGCGACGAACCGCACGGCCCACGCCTCGTCGAGCTCGAATACCGCTACGTCATAAGGCAATCGCCCCGACCAGCGCGAGTGTTCGACCGTCGCCGTAATTGCGCCGCGGACGAAGTTGCTGCCGGTGTCGTTGGTCAGCACCTCGTACTTCTCGGCGAGGATCGTCGCGACCATCTTTGTCGTTGTCGTCTTGCCGTTCGTGCCCGTCACGACGACCACGCCCTCGGGCAGTAGCGCCATCGCGCGCGCGAGGTAGCGCGGGAACAGCTTCTCGACGACCAGTCCCGGCAGGGCGTTACCACGGCGGCCGAGCAGGCGCAGCAGGGCGAGAGTCACCTTGCCGACCCACACGGCCAGCACGTTCGCCACTGCAGACATGATGCTGTTCAGGCTACGGCGTCGCTCGTGACCACTTCGACGAGCGGCGCGTACAACGCCATGACGGCAAGGGCTTGTGCGTGCGTCTCGTCGCTCGCCCCGGCACACGCATCGGCGACCACCCGCACACGAACGCCGGCGTCGGCCGCGGCCAGCACGGTCGAGATGACGCAACAGTCCGTCGACACCCCGGCCACCACGATCGAGTCACCGACCGAGCGGGCGAGTTCGTCCCATTTCCCGAACGTCGTCGCCGTCAGTGCCGGCCGGTCGGCGAACGGCGCGACCAGGTCGTACATCGGATCGTCCGGCGGTTGCAGCGCGAACGGCCATTGCCGGTAGTACTCGATCCACGCGCCGGAGGGTTGCTCCGGAGCGACGAAGCGCGTGAACGTAACGGCGGGGTCGAACGCGGCGACCAGCCGCTCGATCGGCGTCACGATTTCGGCGAAGCGAGGAGCGCCCCAGGGGCTGGCGACATCGCCGAAGACGTGCTGCAGGTCGATGACGACCAGGTGTGCGCCGTCGCTCACGCCCTGCCTTCTTGTACCCGGACGCGGCGACTGCCGGCGATGAGCGCCGCGACGAAGCCGACGACGAGCGCAACGAGCACCCCGACGTTCGCGCCCGCCCAGTCGCCGGTCTTGCCGCCGAGACCGAACGGGTCGAGCAGGTAGCCCTGCCACTTCAACCAGCTGGCGGCGACATTCGTCACGAGTCCCCAGCCGAGGAAGGTCCCGACGACTACGGCGGCGATCGGCACGATCTGCACAGACCCGTAGCGTCCCCGCGCATCGAACAGCTCCGCCTCGGCGTAGTCGCGCTTACGCAGCAGGATGTCGGCAAGCATGACACCGCACCATGCGGCGATGGGAACGCCGAGGGTGATCAGGAATCCTTGGAATTGGTAGAGGAAATTCTGCGCCGAGAACACCACGTAGATCGTGCCGGCGATCATGATCACTCCGTCGACGAGGGCGGCGAGCGGACGCGGGATGCGCAACCCCGCGGTGAGCAGCGCGAGCCCCGAGGAATAGATGTCCAGGATCGCCCCGCCGATCAACCCGAGCACGGCGACGATCAGGAACGGGACAAGCGCCCAGGTGCTGAGCTCTTGCGCGAGCGCGCCGATCGGGTCGAGGCCGATTGCGGTGCTCAGCCCCGTCGAGGAGCCGGAAAGCAGCAGACCGAAGACGACGAGCACGGCCGGAGCGATTGCGCCGCCGAAGGTCGTCCAGCCGATGACACCCGAGCTCGACGCGCGACGCGGCAGGTATCGCGAGTAGTCGGCGGCCGCATTGACCCAGCCGAGACCGAAGCCGGTGAACACGAAGACGAACGCGCCGAGCAGATGTTGTGACGATCCCGCCGGCGCGGCCGACACGTTGTGCCAGTCGATCTTGTCCGCCACCACGACCATGTAGACGATCGTGAGGATGCCGGTGACGACGGTGATCACCGCTTGTGCGCGCATGATCAGGTCGAAGCCCATGACCCCGCCGATGATCACGAGCGCAGCGACGACGATCATCGCGACCACCTTGGTCGGGGTGCCGCTGCTCCAACCCAGCTCATCGAACACGGTCGAGGTTGCGAGCGTGGCAAGGATGACCAGCACCGTCTCCCAGCCGACGGTCAGCACCCACGACAGCACGGCGGGGAGCACATTTCCCCGGACGCCGAAAGCGGCGCGGCTGAGCACCATCGTCGGGGCGGACCCGCGCTTACCCGCGAGAGCGATGAACCCGCACAACAGGAACGACAGAACGACACCGACGACGGCAGCAATGCTCGCTTGCCAGAAGGAAAGGTGGAAGGGGCCGAGAAACGCGCCGTAGCCGATGCCCAGCACCGACACGTTCGCGCCGAACCACGGCCAGAACAGCTGCGCGGGTGTTCCGCGCCGCTGGTCATCGCTGATGACCTCGATGCCGTTGGTCTCGACGCTCAACGCGCTCGATACCGGTTCTCGCGCGGGTCCGTCCTTCTCCGTCGCCACCATCGCCGTGCTCCGCTCGCCTCGTTGCTGATGCTGAGAACGAGGTCAGCGTAGCGATGGAGAACCTGTCAGTCGTGCAGCACCGGCGCGTACGACAGCCCGACAACGAGATGCTCGGGCGAGAGCAGGCGCGCCACCGTTTGTCCCCACGGCTCGGTCCTCGCGTCGTGGAGCATGGTGTACCCGGTCGCGCGCAGTTCGTCCGCCCCGGCCTGGACCGCGTCGGCACCGGCGAGTTCGAACTCGACCGACGCCTGCGGGACGGGCACGTCGGCAGGCCATTCGTCCGTCCCGAAGCACGCCTGCGCCGCCTGCGCGAGCGGCCACAGCCCGAAATGCTTGCTGCCGGCAATGTCGCCGGAGTGCAGGTAGTCGTCGCCGGGTGCACTGGTGAGCGGCAGGCCGAGCGCGTCCACGTACAACGCGCGGCTGGCCGCGATGTCGGGTGTGATGGTCGCGAAGCTGGTGATGAACTCGATCTGCATGCCGCCGACGCTAAGCCCGGCCGACGACAACGCCGTCGCGGCGGCCTTTACAGGTGCTCGGGGCACGCGCATCCTGGGCCTACTTGTCGGTCCTCTTGAGGCCTTTCACCCAGCGCCCGCCACCGGACTTCACGTTCACCGTTGAGGAGCGAAGGGCCCGCGCCCGCTTCCTGGCGTGGCAATACGAGCTGCCGGACCATCTCGATCGATCGATCGGACAATCCCATGAACGACAAGGCCTTACTCCATCGCGCCGGCGCCGAGTTCGAGCGCAGACTCGTCGCCGTCAGCCCCAACCAGATGCAACAGCCGAGCCCGTGCGCGGAATGGACCGTGCACGACTTGATCAACCATGTCGTCGCCGAAAGCATCCTGTCAGTGCGGCTCCTGCACGGCGCAGACGCCGAGGACTCGATGCTCGGGCAAGACGACATGCTCGGCAGCAATCCAACGGCTGCGTTCGCCAGAGCAGCGTCGGACGAGCGCACGGCCTTCGACCAGCCCGATGCCATGTCGCGAGTCGTTCATCACCCCTCGATGGACATGCCAGGCGCTGAGCTGCTCGGTTTCAGGATCGGCGGCCTGACATTGCACGCATGGGACCTAGCCCGCGCGACTGACGGCGACGAGATCCTCGACTCGGATCTCGTCGACGCGGTCTGGGCGCAACTATCACCCATGGCGGCGTTCATCGCGCAGACCGGCGTGTTCGGCGCCGGCCCCAGCGGCAACGTCGGTCCCGAGGCACCGCTCCAACTCCGCCTACTAGACCTCACGGGTCGCCGATCCTGATACAGCAAGCATCCGCGCGCCCTGCCCTACCGGATCGACCGAATCAGCGGCCGTACCAGTCGGCTACCGCGAAGGTCTGGTCCGGACGCCGCAATTAGGCCACATCCCCTGGGTATTGCTCGAGCGCGGCCGCGTCCGGATCTGGTCCACCGTCGAACCGGCAGCGAAGCGTCGGCTCGGCTACCGGTTCCACATGCCGGGTGCGCCGACGCACACCGGACGAGACTCCCTGCCTGACTACTGCCTGAACAGGCTCGCCGCACCCAACGCAGGTTGTGGGTCGCTGGGGCTTGGCCATGGTCGTAGCAAACCACAAAACGCCAGCAGCCAACGTTCATGTCGACGCAGCGCGCGGTGTCACCGATCAGACCGCGACTTCAGTCTGTGGAGACGAGGGGAATCGAACCCCTAACCCCCGCCTTGCAAAGGCGGTGCTCTGCCAATTGAGCTACGTCCCCGAGGGGTGGGTCAGCGTGACGAGTCGGACGTCGCTTCGCGCCAGAGCGCGGCGTCGGCCTGGCTCTGGCGGCGCCGCAGCAGGGTGACGACCACGCCGACGACACCCAACACGAGCACGAGCGGCTTGCGCACGAGGCCTCCAATGCTGATCGTGGTGCAACTGCGTGGGCCTGGGAGGACTTGAACCTCCGGCCTCATCCTTATCAGGGATGCGCTCTAACCGTCTGAGCTACAGGCCCGGGCAGCACTGCAAGAGTGCGAAGGAGAACTTTACTGGCCGCCCCCGGTGGCGACCAACCGGGTTCCCTAGCGTTCGGACAGGGTGATCTCGATCCCGCCCACCAGGTCGGCGCACAGGTTGTAGATCACCGAGCCGATGGTCGTCAGGGCCACGAACAACACGATGTTGATGACGCCGATGATCGCGGCGCCGCCGAACACGATGCCGGCCGTGATCGGGGGCTTCGAGCCCGATCCGTTCAGCTGGACGACGGTGTCGTTGACCTTCTGCAGGACGCCGGCCGCGTCGAGGACGCCGTACAGGACGCCGACGATGATGAGCCACACGAAGAACAGGGCGATCGCGAGCACACACGAGAACTTCAGCACCGTGAGCGGGCTGATGTGCCGCAGCTGGAGCCGCGCCCGGCGTGGGCCACGGTTGCGCGCGCCGCGTCCGCTCGTCGGTGCCGCGGGCTGCTGGCGACCCGGGTTGCCGGGCTGGGCGCCGGGCGTCGCGGGCGTATGCGCCGGGCGCTGCTCGGACGTGCGCTGCCCGGTCGCTACGGCAGCGTTCTGCTGGCCGCCGGCGCCGGGCTGGCGGGGGCTACCCGAGATCGTCGTCGCGCCGAAGTCGCCGCCGGAAGGAGCCGAGGTCGAGCCGTTGCTGCCCGCCGACCCCGCCTTCGCGCCGTTCGTCGTGCCGGACTGGCCTGCACTCGACTGGGCGGCGGATGGCTGGGCGGTGGACTGCATAGGCTGCGAGGCAGTCCCCCCGTAGGGCGATTGCGACATTCGCTACTCCTGCTCGTCCGGTTCGTCGGCGTTGCGCGCAAGGGCGACCAGAGTGACCCCGTCCGGCAGGTTCATCAGACGAACTCCCATGGTCTGTCGTTGTGCGCGACGGACTTCCGCGGCCTTCGTGCGGATGACCACGCCTTCGGACGTGATCGCGTAGATCTCGTCCTTGGGTGATACGGCGACGGCGCCGACCAACCCACCTCGCGTAGAGACGATACGCGCGGTGAGCACGCCCTTGCCGCCGCGCCCCTGTACCGGATACTCGTCCACCCGGGTCCGCTTGGCGAATCCGCCCTCAGTCGCGACCAAGATTTCGACCTCGGACGCGCCCTCGGAATCGGTGCCGACGACCGACATCGAGAGCAGTTCGTCGCCGGCGTTGAAGCGCATCCCGAACACCCCGGACGTGGCTCGTCCCATGGGTCGCAGCGTGTCGTCGTCGGCGCGGAACCGGATCGACATCGCCTTGCGGCTGACCAGCAGCAGGTCGTCGTCGGCCGAGATGAGCGCGGCCCCGATCAGCTCGTCGTCCTCACGCAGGTTGATCGCGACGATGCCGCCGGTGCGGTTGGAGTCGAACAGCGTCAGCTCGGACTTCTTGACCAATCCGTGCTTGGTCGCGAGCACCAGGTACGGCGCGACCTCGTAGTTCTTGAGCGCGATCACCTGCGCGATCTGCTCACCCGGCTGGAAGGCGAGCAGGTTCGCCACGTGCTGGCCCTTGGCGTTGCGGTTGGCCTCCGGTAGCTCGTACGCCTTGGCCCGGTAGACCCGTCCCTTGTTCGTGAAGAACAGGATCCAGTCGTGCGTGGAGCTGACGAAGAAGTGCGACACGATGTCGTCGGTACGCAGTGCGGCGCCCTGCACCCCACGTCCGCCGCGACGCTGCGCGCGGTAGAGGTCGGTCTTGGTGCGCTTGGCGTAGCCCGTGCGAGTGATGGTGACGACGACGTCTTCCTGCGCGATCAGATCCTCCATCGACACGTCACCGTCGTGGGGAATGATGCGCGTACGCCGGTCGTCGCCGTACTTCTCGACGATCTCGTTCAGCTCGTCACGGATGATGCTGCGCTGCCGGCCGGGCTTGGCGAGGATGTCGTTCAGGTCGGCGATCTTGGCTTCGATCTCGGCGGCCTCGTCGATGATGCGCTGCCGCTCCAGCGCCGCCAACCGGCGCAGCTGCAGGTCGAGGATCGCGGTCGCCTGCAGCTCGTCGATCTCGAGCAGTTCCATCAGGCCGGCACGGGCAGCATCGGCCGACGGCGCACTGCGGATGAGTGCGATCACGGCATCGAGCTGGTCCAGGGCCTTGAGCAGCCCGCGCAGGATGTGCGCGCGCTCCTCGGCCTGCCGGAGCAGGAACTGCGTGCGCCGGACGATGACCTCGATCTGGTGATCGACGTAGTGCGAGACGAACTGGTCGATGCGCAGGGTGCGCGGCACACCGTCGACGATCGCGAGCATGTTCGCGCCGAAGGTGGTCTGCAGCTGGGTGTGCTTGAACAGGTTGTTCAGCACGACCTTCGCAACGCCGTCACGGCTGAGCGTGATGACGATGCGCATGCCGATGCGATCGGAGCTCTCGTTGTGGATCGCGCGGATTCCGCCGATCTTCTTCTCGTTCACCAGCCCGGCGATCGACTCGACGAGGTTGTCCGGGTTGACCTGGTAGGGCAGTTCGGTGACGACGAGGATCGTGTTGTTCCGGTCGTCCTCCTCGACCTCGACAACCGCGCGCATCCGGATCGAGCCGCGTCCGGTGCGGTAGGCGTCCTCGATGCCGTCGCGGCCGACGATCAGTGACCGGGTCGGGAAGTCCGGACCCTGGACGAGCTTGATCAGCTCCTCGAGCAGCTCCTCCGAGCTCGCGTCCGGGTGATCGAGCGCCCACGACACGCCCGCCGCGACCTCGCGCAGGTTGTGCGGCGGGATGCGCGTGGCCATGCCGACGGCGATGCCTTCGGAGCCGTTGACCAGCAGGTTCGGGAACCGCGCCGGCAGGATGACCGGCTCGGTGGTGTTGCCGGCGTAGTTCGGGATGAAGTCGACGGTCTCCTTGTCGATGTCCCGCAACATCTCCATGGCCAGGTTCTGCAGCCGGCACTCGGTGTAGCGGTACGCGGCCGCCGGGTCGTTACCGGGCGAGCCGAAGTTGCCCTGCGGGTCGATGAGCGGGTAGCGCAGCGACCACGGCTGCGCCATGCGCACCAACGCGTCGTAGAGCGCCGAGTCACCGTGCGGGTGGTAGTTGCCCATGACGTCGCCGACGACGCGTCCGCACTTGACGTAGTTGCGGTCGGGACGGAATCCCGAGTCGTACATCCCGTACAGGATTTTGCGGTGCACCGGCTTGAGCCCGTCGCGCACGTCCGGCAGCGCGCGCCCGACGATGACCGACATCGCGTAGTCGATGTAGCTGCGCTGCATCTCCGTCTGGATGTCGACCGGCTCGATCCGATCGAACCCGCCGGTATCAGTCGTGTCAGTCATTTAGAAGCTCTCCCTTTCGGAGGCGCGTCGGTCATTCGAAAGGCGACCACAGCGGTTGAGAACGCGACCAGAAGCGCAGGCGGAGGGCTTGGAGTGGCCGTCGAGAGCGTGGATGGGCCTGGCCCCCTCCGAGCGCAGCGAGGAGGGTGGTTGCGAACGACGGCCACTCCAAGACCGGAGCCGGACCGGACTAGATATCAAGGAAGCGCACATCCCGAGCGTTGCGGATGATGAACGACCGGCGCGCCTCGACGTCTTCACCCATGAGGACGGAGAACAGCTCGTCGGCCGTGGCCGCATCGTCGAGTGTCACCAGCCGCAGGATCCGGTTGCTCGGATCCATGGTCGTCTCCCACAGCTCCTTGGAGTTCATCTCGCCGAGGCCCTTGTAGCGCTGGATCGCGTCTTCCTTGGCGAGCCTGCGGTTGGCATCCTGGCCGGTCTTGATCAGACCGTCGCGCTCCTTCTCGGAGTACGCGTAGGACGGATCGCCCTTGCTCCACTTGATCTTGTAGAGCGGCGGCGCGGCGAGGTAGACGTGCCCGGCCTCGATGAGCGGACGCATGAACCGGAACAGCAACGTCAGCAGCAGCGTCGTGATGTGCTGGCCGTCGACGTCGGCGTCGGCCATCAGCACGATCTTGTGATAGCGCAGCTTGGACAGGTCGAACTCGTCGTGGATGCCGGTGCCGAGCGCGGTGATCAGCGACTGCACCTCGTTGTTCTTCAGCACTCGGTCGATGCGGGACTTCTCGACGTTGATGATCTTGCCCCGGATCGGCAGGATCGCCTGGAACATCGAGTCGCGGCACGACTTGGCCGACCCGCCGGCCGAGTCACCCTCGACGATGTAGAGCTCGCTGCGGCCCGGGTCGGTCGAGCGGCAGTCGGCCAGCTTGCCCGGCATGCCGAACGTGTCGAGCGCGTTCTTGCGCGACAGGTTGCGGGCCTGCTGCGCTGCCTTACGCGCACGAGCAGCCTGGTTGATCTTCATGACGATCGTCTTCGCCTCGGACGGGTGGCTCTCGAACCAGGCCTTGAGCCAGTCGTTGGCGACCGATTGGACGAAGGCCTGCGCCGAGGAGTTCCCGAGCTTGGTCTTGGTCTGGCCCTCGAACTGCGGCTCGCCGAGTTTGATCGAGACGATCGCCGCGAGACCCTCGCGAATGTCGTCGCCCTTGAACCGATCGGCGTCGGTGTTCTTGATGATCTTCTTGTCGATCGCCCAGTCGTTGACGACCTTGGTCAGAGCGGTGCGGAACCCGGCTTCGTGCGTGCCGCCTTCGATGGTCGCGATCGTGTTCGCAAACGTGTGCACGCTTTCGGCGAAGGACTTGTTCCACTGCATCGCGATCTCGACCGAGAGCTTCTTCTCCTTGTCCTCGGCCGCGAAGGAGATGACGTCCTTGTGGATCGGCTCCTTGTCGCTCGTCCGGTTGATGTGCTTGACGAAGTCGACGATGCCGTCGCGGTAGAAGTAGCTGATCTCCTTGGCGCGCTTCGGCTTCGCCGCGTCGTCGGCGGTCGCGTCGTCCTCGTCGACGATCTTGTCGACGCGTTCGTCGCGCAGCACGATCGTCAGGCCCTTGTTCAGGAACGCGTACTCCTGGATGCGGCGACGGATCGTCTCGAAGTCGAACTCCACGGTCTCGAAGATTCCGGCGTCCGCCCAGAAGGTGACGGTGGTGCCGTGCTTCTTGGACGGGTCGCCCTTCTTCAGCGGCGCCGCGGGCTTCTGGTCGACGTAGGGCTGGCTCCACTGGAACCCGTCGCGCTCGATCTCGACCTCGAGTCGGCTCGACAGCGCGTTGACGACCGAGACGCCGACACCGTGCAGACCGCCAGAGACCGCGTAGGCCTTGCCGTCGAATTTTCCGCCGGCGTGCAGCACCGTGAGGATGACCTCGACGGTGGGCTTCTTCTCGGTCGGGTGCATGTCGACCGGCATGCCACGGCCGTTGTCCTTGACCCGGACGCCGCCGTCGGCGAGCAACGTGACGTCGATGCGGTCGGCGTGGCCACCGAGGGCCTCGTCGACGGAGTTGTCGACGACCTCCCAGACGAGGTGGTGCAGGCCGCGCGCCGCGGTCGACCCGATGTACATACCGGGGCGCTTGCGGACGGCCTCGAGCCCCTCCAAGACCTGAATGCTGCTGCCGGTGTATTCGTTCTTCTTCGTTTTGGCGGCAGTCACGCAGTGCTCCCCTTTGCGGGCGATTAAGTTCAGAACATAGCTCGAGACACGGCTCGATTTGTGTCCAGTCTACCGGAATCGTGGTGGCAATACCGCGTTCAACGCGCCTCATGTGGACGGAGAACGACGTGGCACCACGTCGTGCGTCTCCCCTTGCGACCCGGTATCGGAGATTTCACGCGGGCGATCAGCCGTAGGTGTCGCGCGGACCGCGGGCTCCCCGGACCGAGCGCGGGCCGTGCTTCCAACTCGGCGCGACAGGTCCGGTGACCACGATACGGGTGACCACGTCGGGTCCGAGTTCGGCGACGACCCGGGCCAGCAGCGTGCCCACGAGCAACCGCAGTTGCGTGGCCCAGGCCGTCGATTCGGCGCTGACGCGCAGCTCGCCGTCGCGCAATCCGCTCGGCGTGCAATGGGACGCGACGTCGTCGCCGACGATCTCGGCCCAGGCGCTGAACACCCGCGCCTCCGACAGCGGACGCTGCCACCCGCGGTCGGCGACGAAGCCGGCGGCGACCGTGCCCAGGCTGGCCGGGTCGGTGGCGTCGGGCCAAGGGCTGGAGTAGCCACCGCGGGTGCCCTCGGCGTCGGCGTCACGACCGGCACCGGTACGGCGGCGGCCGCGTCCACGTCCGGGTTTGCTGCGCGAGATGCGTTGCGCGCCAGCCAACGCGGCCTTTACCGGATCGGACGACTTGTCCACAGAATCAGCCGCTTTTCCACTGTCTGCTGTGGAAGACGGTGTGACCTGGGATACGTTTTCGGGTTCCGGACGCTGGTTCGCCGGAATTTCCTCAGCCACGGCTCACCGTCCCGTCTGCGATTCGGTGGCTCGTTCCGGCCAGTTGCTCCGGCACATCCGAGGCGACGGCGGCGGTGACGATCGCCTGTTCGGCCTTGCTCGCGACCAGGGCCAGCTGCTCGCGGCGGCCGGCGTCGAGTTCGGCGAAAACGTCGTCGAGAAGCAGCACCGGCTCGGCTTCGGCCGGTGCGTCGCTGCGCAGCAGTTCATAGCTGGCCAGGCGCAACGACAAGGCAACCGACCAGCCCTCGCCGTGGCTGGCGTAGCCACGCACCGGCAGCGCCCCGATCCCGAGCTCGAGCTCGTCGCGGTGCGGCCCGACCAGGTTCACCCCGCGCTCGAGTTCGGCCGGGCGCCTGCGGGCCAGCTCGGTGAGCAGCCCCGCGCGCAGCGCGTCGCGGTCCGGGACGAGGTCCTCGCCCAACTCGGGCACGACCTCGGCGAGCGCGCTCGCGTAGTGCAGGGTGAGCTCTGCACTGGCCGGCGCCACCTGGGCGTAGGCGGCGACCGCGTGCGGACGCAGGGCCGCCACGGCGGCGAGCCGGGCAAGAAGAAGCTCGCTGCCGTGTTCGGCAAGGTGGGCATCCCAGACGTCGAGCGTGGCCGCGACCGCGTCCCGATCGCCGGCCCCGCCGCGCCGCGATGCGCCGGCGGACTTGAGCAAGGCGCCCCGTTGGCGCAGCACCCGTTCGTAATCCGAGCGGACCCCGGCCATGCGCGGTGAGCGTGCCACGACCAGGTCGTCGAGGAAGCGGCGCCGCTCGCCAGGATCACCGCGCACGATCGCGAGGTCCTCCGGCGCGAACAGCACGCACCGCAGCGCGCCGAGCACATCGCGCACCCGCGGCTGGGCAACCCCGTTGAGCTTGGCCTTGTTCGCCCGTCCCGGCGAGATCTCGAGCTCCACGCGCAGTTCGCGGCCGCCCGCGACGAGCGCGCAGCGCACGACCGCGCGGTCGGCGCCGTGGCGAACCAGGGGAGCGTCGGTCGAGACCCGATGGCTGGCCAGGGTCGCGACGTAACCGAGCGCCTCGATCAGGTTGGTCTTGCCCTGCCCGTTCGCTCCGACCAGCACGTTCGGCCCGGGCTCGAAGGCGACCTCGGCAGCCGGCCAGCTGCGGAAGTCGGCGACGGACAGGTGCCTGACAAACATCCGATCAGCGCATCCGGCTCATGACGTCGGCTCAGCCGGGCAGGCGGACAGGCATCATCACGTAGGTGTACTCGCCGGCGCTGTCGGCGTCTGCGGCATCGGGACGCAGCACCACCGGCTTGTTCGGCGAGGTGAACAACAACCGCGCACTGGACGCGGTCACTGCCGCCAGCCCGTCGAGCAGGAACTGCGGGTTGAACGCGGTGGTGATCGCGTCGCCGTCGTAGCCGACTTCGAGGTTCTCTTCCGCGCGGCCCTCGTCGTCGCCGCCGGCCGACAGCGACAGGCCGTCGGGGCTGAACTCGAGGCGCACCGGGGTGTTGCGGTCGGCGACCAGCGCCACGCGACGCACGGCCTCGACCAGCGGCGCGACCGTGATCTCAGCGGTCGAGGACCATTCGCTCGGCAGCAGCGAACGGTAGGCGGGGAACGTGGCGTCGAGCAGTCGGGTCGTCGCGCGGCTGGCCCGACCGTTGGTCGAACCGGCAAAACCGATGATGCCCTCGCCGGCGCCGCCGGCCGACAGGGCCAGCGTCATCGTCGAACTGTGCGACAGGCTCTTGGCGGCATCGGAGAGCGTGCGCGCCGGGACGAGCACCTGCGCCGGTTCTGCAGACGGGTTCTCGGGCGTCCAGTCGAGTTCACGCACGGCCAGCCGGTACCGATCGGTGGCTGCCAGTGTGATGCGCGACCCGTCGATCTCGAGCCGCACGCCGGTCAGCATCGGCAGCGTGTCGTCGCGGCCGGCGGCAATGGCGACCTGACTGACAGCCGTCGCGAACGCGGCGCTGTCGACCGTGCCGGCCGTGGTGGGCATGTTCGGCAACCGCGGGTAGTCCTCGACCGGCATCGTCGGCAGAGTGAATCGGGCGGCACCGCAGACGATCGACAGGCGCGACCCGTCGAGGGTGACGTCGACCGGATGCGGGGGCAGCGCCTTGGTGATGTCGGCCAGCAGCCGACCCGAAACGAGCGCCTGGCCGGCTTCGCCGGCGCTGACGTCGAGATCGACCTCGGTGGAGGCTTCCAGGTCGAACCCGGACACCGTCAGCTGCTCGCCTTCGATCGTGAGCAGCAGACCGGCGAGGACGGGCATGGTCGGACGCGTGGAAAGGCTGCGGGCGGCCCAGGTGACCGCATCGGCCAGAGCGTCTCGCTCAACCCGGAACTTCATTGGTCGCCTCCTGCGCCGATTGCCCAGCGGAATGACTTGTGCGAATTACACGGTGGGGGACTACAGCGTGCCGTACGGGTCGTCCCCACAATCCACCACCCACCAGCAGTTGGGTTTTTGCATTGTTAATTTGAAGTACTCGTCTGTCTTCTTCGCTGGTGTGGACATTGGGGACAACGTCCACGCGGGCGCCCGCAGCCCTGTAATTGTCTGGCCCGAGGTCGCCGTGGTGGTTGTGGACGAGCATGGGTGGATCATGCCTGGTCCGTAGGACATCGGGTGGACAACAGATGACTGTCCCGTGTCGTGCACATTAAGGCGCCGGTTCTCCACAGATCTGCCCACAGAGTGTGCATTACAACTCGAGGTGCGCAGCCGGGTCGGCAGGTCGGTCGGGGCGCCAGACATGCGGCCCGACACTAGGTGCGTGACCGCAGTTTGATGCGGCTGGTCAGCTCGGCGATCTGGTTGTAGGTCGTCAGCTTCTCGCCCATCTGCATCTTGATCTTGCGCTCGGCGTGCATGACCGTCGTGTGGTCACGGTCGCCGAACTTCTCGCCGATGCGCGGCAGCGACAGATCCGTCAGCTCGCGGCACAGGTACATCGAGATCTGGCGGGCATGGACGAGCGCGCGGCTGCGCGAGGGCCCGACGAGCTCGTCGACCGATACGCCGAAGTACTCGGCGGTGATGCCCATGATCGTCGACGCGGTGATCTCCGGGGCGTCGAGTTCGCCGACGAGGTCCTTCAGGACGGTCTCGGTCAGCTTCATGTCGATGGTCTGCCGGTTCAGGCTGGCGAACGCGGTGACGCGGATGAGCGCACCTTCGAGTTCACGGATGTTGCTCTGGATGCGCGAGGCGATGAACTCCAGAACCTCGGGCGGAAGGTTCATGCCCTCCTGTGCGGCTTTCTTGCGCAAGATCGCGATGCGCGTCTCGAGGTCGGGCGCCTGGACGTCGCTGATCAGGCCCCACTCGAAACGGGTGCGCAGCCGGTCTTCGAGCATGTTCAGCTGCCGCGGCGACTTGTCGGAGCTGATGACGATCTGCTTGTTCGCATTGTGCAGCGTGTTGAATGTGTGGAAGAACTCCTCCTGGGTGCGCTCGGCGCGCTCCAGGAACTGGATGTCGTCGATGAGCAGCACGTCGACGGAGCGATAGCGGCTCTGGAAGGCCTGCATCTTGTCGTCACGCACGGAGTTGATGAAGTCGTTGGTGAATTCCTCGCTGGACACGTAGCGCGTGCGCAGGCCCGGTTGCAGTCGCGCGGCGTAGTGACCGATCGCGTGCAACAGGTGGGTCTTGCCCAGCCCGGACTCGCCGTAGATGAACAACGGGTTGTAGGCCTTGGCCGGCGCTTCGGCAACCGCTACCGCGGCGGCGTGGGTGAACCGGTTGCTCGCGCCGATGACGAAGGTGTCGAAGGTGTACTTCGGGTTCAGGCGCGCATCGCGGGCGTCGCGCTCGGGACGGCGCGCCGGGCTGTAGTCGCCTCGGCCGTTGGCTTGCGCGGGGACCTCGCCGTAGTTGCCGCGGCTCACGCCCGACCGACGAGTGAACCACTCGTCGGGCTCGTCGTCGGCGTCGTCGAAGGTGTCGCCGGCGTTCGTGGATCGGTTCGAACCGGCGGGCTCGCCGATGTCGTCTGTCGCGAGTGCATCGCCACCGTCGTCGGCGTTCTGGACGGTGACGGCGACCTGGACGTCCTTGCCGAGCTCCTCGGACAGGACGACGGCGAGGTAGGGACGCAGGTGGCTGTCGAGGTATTCGCGGACGAACTCGTTGGGGGCCGCAAGCAGCGCGGTGTCGGCGACGAGGCCGAGCGGACGGGTCAGGCTGAGCCAGGCCTTGTGTTGGGGACGCAGCGCGTCGTCGTTGTCGAACCGGGTGCGAGCCTTCGTCCAGACTCCGAGGAGTGCGGTCTTCTCATCCACGGATCAGGCTCACTCCAGCTCGTTCGTCGCTCGTTCTCGCCGCTCCGGTACCCACCGAAACAACCCAGTGCCCGACTGTCTCACGATCGAGGTCCCTGCGCGGAATCCACAGGCTTTCCCACAGCTGTGTACGCAGCAGCAACACCGTCGCGGGGCCCCTCCCAAGGGCCGGTGCAGCGATGCCACGGGACGTGCAGGTCAAGAAGCTGTCCGAGCTGGTGACAAGTTGTCAACGTGGCACGGTGCGGGAACCTAACAGCGGGCAATGATGGACGACAATAGGCTTGGGCGTGTCTTTGCGGGAACCGGAGGAAGACCGTTAGTTTCCTTGATTCGGGTGCGCGCGGTCCGAGCGCATCCGCCGCGACGGGGCGAGTTTGACCCGCGCCGGGAGCGATCCGTACCGTAGGCGGTTGTGCCGCCGCATTTCCGGCAGCATGTGGAGCCTCGAGGTCCGGACTGCAGGTCGCACCCTGCGACCAGCCGCTTCGACGCTTTGCAAGTTCGTCAGCGTGTAACCGCCGATTTTGGAGCCCGACCGTGAGCAAGCGCACCTTCCAGCCGAACAACCGCCGCCGCGCCAAGACGCACGGCTTCCGGCTGCGTATGCGCACCCGCGCCGGCCGCGCCATCGTTGCCGCGCGTCGCCGCAAGGGTCGCCGCGAGCTGTCGGCCTGAGGCCGACGCCGCCCACGCGTCCGCGATCGGCGATCGTCGTGCTCCCCGCGACCAATCGGATGCGCCGCTCGAGTGAGTTCGCCGCCGCCGTCAAAGGTGGCCGCCGCGCTCGATGCGGCAGCGTCGTGGTGCACCATCTTCGGCACGCCCACGCCGATACCGGCGCGCGGATCGGCTTCGTCGTCTCGCGCGCCGTCGGCCCCAGCACCACAAGACATCGTGTGACGCGACAGTTGCGCCACCTCATGCGGGCCGAGCTGGGCGAGTTGCCGGCGGACAGCGCGATCGTCGTCCGCGCACTTCCCCAGGCAGGCGGCGTGCCCGGCCGGGCGCTGGCAACAGATCTGACCTCCGCGCTACGCCAGGCACGTCGGGACGACCGATGAGCCTCGCCCAGGCCGCGGCAATCCGCGCGATCAAGTTCTACCGCGCTTCGATCAGCCCGATGCGGCCGCCCGTGTGCCGCTACACCCCGTCCTGCAGCGCGTACGCGGAAGAAGCCTTCGAGCGATTCGGCTTCGGAGGCGGCTTGTGGCTCTCGGTGCGCCGGTTGCTGCGCTGCCATCCGCTCCACAAGGGCGGGCACGACCCGGTGCCATCGCACGTTGGATCAGACAGACCGACCGAACCTGTGTATTCACTGAGTAAACAGGGACCTCAGGTCGTCCCGCCAAGGAGCTGTTGAGTGGACTTCCTCTATACCGCGGTGTCGTGGGTGCTGCTGCGCTGGCACTCGCTGTTCAACGTCATCGGGCTCGATCCCGCCGGCGGGTTGAACTGGACGCTGTCGATCATCTTCCTGGTCGTCACGGCGCGGCTGCTGCTGTTCCGGCTG
Organism: uncultured Actinomycetota bacterium; assembly: GCA_963757455.1. Classification (GTDB taxonomy): domain Bacteria; phylum Actinomycetota; class Actinomycetes; order Mycobacteriales; family Jatrophihabitantaceae; genus RYN-133. Next base: position 76,352 of record CAVWSE010000021.1, on the reverse strand, counting down.
TTCATCAAGCAGGTGCACTACCAGCGGCACATGCAGGAGATGCAGCCGCAACTGCAGAAGATCCGCGAGAAGTACAAGAACGACCGTGCCGAGATGCAGCGGCAGATGATGGCGCTGCAGCAGGAGCAGGGTTTCAACCCGTTGGCCGGCTGCCTGCCGATGTTCTTGCAGATCCCGGTGTTCATCTCGCTGTTCCACGTGCTGCGGCATCTGTCGAACTCGGTCACCAAGTGCGACGCCCCCAGCTACACCGGCCAGTTGTTGCACATCTACACGTTCACCAAGAGCCAGACCTGCGATGCCGCGAAGGCGAAGCTGTTCGGTGCGCCGCTGGCTGCGTCATTGCACGACAACGCGCACACGACCGTCGACCTGCTCGGCGGCAACCTGACCAGCACCCGCGTCGTCACGATCATCTTGGTGCTGATCAGCGCTGGGGCGACCTTCCTCACCCAGCAGATGGTGATGTCGCGGGCGACCACGACGCCCACCGGCACCGCGGCCACCGTGCAGAAGCTGATGAAGGTCTTCATCCCGATCTCGGTGCTGTTCTCGGGCTTCATCTTCCCGCTCGGCGTGCTGCTCTACTGGTTCACGAGCAACGTCTGGACGCTGTTGCAGCAGGCCTACATCAACCGTTATCACCCGCCGGAGCCCAAGAAGGACGGCGTCGAGGTGGGCGCGCGGGGTAAGGCCCTGGCGCCCAAGCCGGGCCAGCGGCCCTCACGCGATGCGCGGACCCGCCCGGCCGGCGCCGACAACGGCACTGCCGCGTCCGCATCGGCTGACGGCGCGGGGAGTGCTGGAAGTACTTCCGACACTGCATCTGACACAGCATCCGACGGCGCGCCCCGCAGCTCGGTTCCCCGTCCCGGCCAACGACCTGCCCGACCCGGACAGAAGCGGCCACCGAGCAAGCGGCCGAGCCAGGCCAAGAAGCGTCGTTAACGCGACCTTTCCTATCTGTATTGATCTGCGCGCATGTGCATAGAAAGGACCCTTAGATGAGTGACACCGATACCGCCCACGACAGCGACACCACGACCGCGATCACCGATGACGAGCTGGAGTCCTCCGAAGGCACGCCCGACGACGGCGAGTCGGGTGGCTCGCTGCTCATCGAAGAAGGCGACATCGCCGCCGACTACCTCGAGCGGTTCCTCGACATCGTCGACTACGACGGCGACATCGACCTCGACGTCGAGAACGACCGCGCCGTCGTGGCGATCATCGGCACCGGGCTGCAGTCGCTGGTCGGCACGCGTGGCGAGACGCTCGACGCGCTGCAGGAGCTCACCCGGCTCGCGGTCGCGCAGAAGACCGGTACGCGCAGCCGCCTGATGCTGGATGTGAGTGGCCACCGGCAGGCGCGTCGCGGCGAGCTGTCCGGGCTCGCGGCCGACACCGCGGCACGCGTGCTCGACAGCGGCGAACCGCAGCGTCTCACGCCGATGAACCCCTTCGAGCGCAAGGTCGTGCACGACGCGATCACCTCGATCGACGGCGTGCGCAGCGAGTCCGAGGGCGAGGAGCCCAACCGCCGCGTCGTCGTCTCGCTCGACCGCTGACCGACGCCGTCGGCGTGACGGAACCGGCGCTCGAGCCCGTCCCGGACGCTGCGCGCCACATGTTCGGCGAGCGCTTGCCGCTTGCCGAAAGGTTCGCGGCGTTGCTGGCCGGCCCCGGCGTCGTCCGCGGCGTCATCGGCCCGGACGAGGGCGCGCGGATCTGGACGCGGCACCTGCTCAACAGCGCTGCGGTGAGCGAGCTGTTCGGGGCGGGCCAACGCATTGTCGACGTGGGTTCGGGCGCGGGCCTGCCGGGGCTCGCGATCGCCGTCCGCCGCCCTGACGTGCGCGTTGACCTGGTCGAGACACTGCACCGTCGCGTCGACTTCCTGACCAGCACCGTGGACGAGCTGGGTCTGGCGGAACAGGTCCGCGTTGTGCGCGGACGGGCCGAGGACGGCGAGACCGTGAGCGCCGTGGGCCGAGCCGACTGGGTCACTGCCCGGGCGGTAGCGCCGCTGGACCGTTTGGTGAGATGGTGCCTACCGCTCGCAGTCCCGTCGGGGCGGCTTGCCTTGATCAAGGGGGCGAGTGCCGCCGACGAGTTGGAACGGCATCGGTCGGCGGTGCGGCGAGCGGGCGGACATCGCGCGCAGGTGGTGAGGTGCGGCGAAGGGCTGCTCGAGCCGGCTGTAACGGTAGTGACGATTGATGCCTCTGTTAACGCGAGGGGAAGCGCATGAGCGACGGCCCAGACGTCTTTGTCGAGACCGTGTCCGATCAGTCGGCCGATGTTTCACGTGAAACGCCGACGGCGGGGGACGTCGACTCTGCACCGTCCGCCGATGTTTCACGTGAAACGGCGCCGTCCGCTCACGTCCCCTTCGACACCCCGATCGCGCGCGAGGCAATGCAGGCCGTCCACGTCATGAACGTGCGGCAGGAGCGCTGGCCGGCACCCGGCGGTACGCGCGTGATGACGGTCGCCAACCAGAAGGGCGGGGTCGGCAAGACCACCAGCACCGTGAACCTGGCTGCCGCCCTTGCCCAGCACGGGTTGCGTGTGTGCGTCATCGATCTCGACCCGCAGGGCAACGCCAGCACGGCCCTGGGCATCGAACACCCGGTCGGGACTGCATCGATCTACGACGTGCTCCTCGGTGGACGTCCGCTGGTCGAGGTCTCGCACCCGGTGGCGCTGGCCGACACCCTGACCTGCGTTCCGGCGACCCTCGACCTCGCCGGCGCCGACATCGAGCTCACTTCCCAGGTCGCTCGCGAATACCGGCTGCAGCGGGCGATCAATGCGTTCCTCGAGGCAGAGCCCGAGCTCGACTACGTCTTCATCGACTGCCCGCCGTCGCTCGGACTGCTCACCCTGAATGCGCTCGTCGCTGCACGCGAGGTGCTGATCCCGATCCAGTGCGAGTACTACGCACTGGAAGGACTCGCGCAGCTGCTGAGCACGATCGAACTGGTGCGCTCGCATCTGAACCCGGATCTGGTCGTCAGTACCGTGTTGCTGACGATGTATGACAGCCGCACCCGGCTGGCCGACCAGGTCGCCGCCGAGGTGCGCAACCACTTCGCCGAACTCGTGCTGAGCCCGACGATCCCGCGCAACGTGCGGGTGTCGGAGGCGCCGGGGTTCGGCCAGACGGTGATGACCTACGACCCCGGCTCGCGTGGCGCGATCGGATACCTTGAGGCCGCGCACGAGATCGCCATCCGCGGCGGCGCCGCTTCGACGACACATGAGAGTGACGGGCAATGACGAGCAAGCCCCGCATCGGCGGCCTCGGCCGTGGCCTCGGCGCGCTGATCCCGACTGCACCACCGCGGGACACCGCACCGGCGCTCCCGGCCGATCCCGATGCGGAGGGCGCGGCGGGCGCGTCAGGTGTCGACGCGTCCGACTCGCAGCCGACGTCCGACGCGGGTCGTGAGGAGTCCGCTGGGCCATCGGCGGGAGGTGACACCTCGCTCGACCTGGTCCCGGTCACCGGTGCGGAGTTCGCCGAACTACGCCTGGACCAGATTCGCCCGAACTCGAAGCAGCCGCGCCAGGTGTTCGACGAGGACGCGCTCGTCGAACTGACCTACTCCGTGCGCGAGTTCGGAGTGCTGCAACCGATCGTGGTCCGTCCCGCCGACGACGGCTTCGAACTCGTCATGGGCGAGCGCCGGCTGCGTGCTGCAACGGCAGCCGGGCTCGAGACGATCCCGGCGATCGTTCGCAGCACGGCCGACGACGCCATGCTGCGCGATGCCCTGCTCGAAAACGTGCACCGCGCGCAGCTCAATCCACTGGAAGAAGCCGCTGCCTACCAGCAGCTGCTCGAAGAGTTCGGCGCTACCCACGACGAGCTTGCTCAGCGAATCGGGCGCAGCCGCCCCGTTGTCAGCAACACGATCCGGCTGCTGAACCTCCCCGTGCCCGTCCAGCGCCGGGTTGCGGCAGGCGTCATCTCGGCCGGCCATGCGCGCGCCCTCCTGGGCCTCGACGATGCCGAGGGCCAGGAGGAACTCGCGTCGCGCGTCGTCGCCGAGGGCCTGTCGGTGCGCGCCACGGAGGAACTGGTCGCGCTACGTCAACACGGGCACAACGACAAGAAGGCGGCGCGGCGCCCGGCGGCGCCGCGGATCACCGCGCCGGCTATCGCGGAACTCGCCGACAAGCTGTCGGACACCTTCGACACCCGGGTGCGGGTCGAGCTCGGCCGCCGCAAGGGCAAGATCACCGTCGAATTCGCCTCGGTGGACGACCTCGAGCGCATCATCGCCGTCATGGCACCACAACTCGCGACCCGTCCGGCGGCGAGCTCGGACCCGGATCAGTCCGCACCTGAGTCGAACGAGCCGTAGGACACGACGGCCCCGTGCTCGCGGCGGCCGCGCCGCAGCGACGGTGAGCGGACGTCCGGCGCGGGGTGTCCGAGGCTGATGACGCCGACCGGGCGCAGCCGCTCCGGGACGCCGAAGGCCGCGCGCAACGCGTCCCACTGGGGCCCGGGGACGCCGAAGAAACAGGCGGCGAGCCCGCGGTCGGTCGCGCCGAGCAGCATCAGCATCGCGGCCATGCCCGTGTCGACGTCCCAGTAGGGGATGGGCCAGCGTGCCTCGTCGCGGTCGGTCCAGCCCTTGTCGGGTTCGGCGTAGCGGTCAAGATAGGCGGTTTTGTCCGAGAAGCAGACGATCAGTGCGGGTGCGGTCCGCAAGCGGGCCAGCCAGTCATTCGCGGCACCTGGCTCGGTCGTGGCCGTCCAGAATGTCCGAATCGACGTTATGTCATCCAAAACCAGGAAGTGCCAACCCTGGGAGTACCCCGCTGACGGCGCCCGAACGGCGAGGTCGAGCAGCTCGTCCAGCACCTCCCGAGAGTACCGGTCGGGCGGGATCATAGGTTCGAATCATCCGTCGAGATCGGATGGCGGTGCCGAGCTCCATGTCCGCCAGCATGGCATTCGACGAGTCCGCCCATCGGCGTCGCCGTGAACCAGCACATATCAGCTGACCGGAGCACCGGCGATGTGTCATCGTGGCGCGGTGGACCTGCGCCAATCTCGCAAGCTCGAAGACGTCTGTTACGACATCCGCGGCCCGGTGCTCGAGGAGGCCAAGCGGCTCGAGGACGAGGGCCGGCGCATCACCAAGCTCAACATCGGCAACCCGGCACCGTTCGGCTTCGAAGCGCCGGAGGAGATCCTCGTCGACGTCGTACGCAACCTCTCGCAGTCGCAGGGCTACTGCGACTCGCAGGGGCTGCTCTCGGCACGCACGGCGATCGTGCAGCACTACCAGCAGCGTGGCATCGACGGCGTCGACGTTGATGACATCTGGCTGGGTAACGGCGTCAGCGAGCTGATCACGATGGCGCTGCAGGCAATGCTCGACAACGGCGACGAAGTGCTCGTGCCGGCGCCGGACTACCCGCTCTGGACGGCGTCGACGTGTCTCGCCGGCGGGACACCGGTCCACTACCTCTGCGACGAGTCAGCCGGCTGGCTGCCCGATCTTGATCATTTGCGATCGAGAATCACCCCACGTAGCAAGGCGATTGTCGTCATCAACCCGAACAATCCGACCGGCGCCGTATACCCCCGAGAGGTACTTGAAGAGATCGCCGCGATCGCGCGCGAGCATCATCTCGTTGTTCTTGCCGACGAGATCTACGACAAGATCCTTTTCGACGACGCCGTGCATCACCCGATGTCCGCGGTCGCACCGGACGTGTTCACGCTGACGTTCAACGGGCTGTCGAAGGCGTACCGCGTGGCGGGCTTTCGCGCCGGCTGGATGATGGTCAGCGGCCCGAAGGAACACGCGACGAGCTACCTCGAGGGAATCTCGATCCTGGCCAACATGCGGCTGTGTGCGAACGTGCCCGCGCAGCACGCGATCCAGGTGGCCCTGGGTGGGCGGCAGAGCATCCGTGACCTCGTCCTGCCGGGCGGAAGGCTCCTCGAGCAGCGAGACGCCGCCCTGACCGCGCTGAGGGCTATCCCCGGGGTGTCCTGCGTGCAACCCTCCGGTTCGCTCTACGTGTTCCCGCGCCTCGACCCCCAGCTGTACCCGATCAAGGACGACCAGCAGTTCGTCCTCGACCTGTTGCGTGCACAGCACGTCCTGGTCGTGCAGGGCACCGGATTCAACTGGCCGCACCCGGACCACTTGCGCATCGTCACCCTGCCCCGCGCGGACGATCTGACGGACGCGATCGGGCGGATCGGCACCTTCCTGGGCACGTACCGCAAGGCCGGCTGAGCGCTTACGCTCGTTGTGTGTCGCGGCGTCTGGTCAATCTCACGCTGGACAACCTCGGGGACCTGTCCACGAGGTGTCGTCGCTGCGTGTTCTGGGAGCTCGACGCAGCCGCAGGGAATCGCGCCATCGCCGATTGCTCCGCCGACCTCGAGAAGGAGGCGTGGGTTTCGGACACGCTGCTCGAGTGGGGCTGCTGCGGTCAGTTGATCTACGTCGACGCAGCGCCGGCCGGGCACGTGCTCTACGCACCGCCGGCGTACGTCCCGCGCTCACTCGGGTTCGCGACCTCGCCGGTCGGGCCGGACGCCGTGCTGCTGATGTCGGCACACGTCGACCCCGGCTACGCGGGCGGCGGATTGGGCCGCATGCTCGTGCAGGGCGTAGCGCGCGACATCAGCCGCCGCGGCATCCGCGCGATCGAAGCGTTCGGCCGGACTTCGACCGATCCCGACGACGCGGCGACGGCTTGCCTGCCGCCGGTCGACTACCTGCTCGCGGTCGGGTTCAAGACCGTCCGGCCGCACCACCAGACGCCGCGGCTGCGTCTCGACATCCGCAGCATCGTCTCGTGGAAGGAGGACGTCGAGTACGCCTTCGAGCGCCTATTCGGCTCCATCTCCGTCCCCGCCCTCGGGCGGCGCTGACGTGAGCCGGATCGGTTCCGGCGAGCGCACCCACGGCGCCTGACCGAGGTCGGTCGGCGTGCCCCACGCCGCCTGCAGACGCCGGCCGCGCTCGGCCCACGCCTGCTCGAGGGCCGGCACGAGCGCCGCGTACACCTCGGCGCCGAGCAGCGTGCTGTACTCCGAGGCCATCCGGCGGAACACCGGCTCGGACGCGGTGTAGGCGGCCGGGTCGTCCGTGCAGAAATATCCGTCCGGGCTGAACCAGCCGAACCAGTGCGGGCGCAACGTGACGAAGACCCGCTCACCGGTTCCGTCGGCCGTGACGCCGACGCCGAAAGCCGCAGCGGGTGCGCTGTGACACACGAACGGACGGGCCTGTTTCGGGTCGACGCCCTGCCGCAGGGCGACATGCCACAGCGCGCAGCCGGTCTTGCCGTTGGCCATCTCGGTGTTGAGGAAGATGCAGTTGCCGCCCACCGTGACGTGCCTTGAATCCCAGAGGCCGTCGTCGTTCTGCTTCTCGACGAGCCAGCCGGTGGTTTTGATCTGGTCGTAGTGCTGGGCCTCGTCCGGCGTCAGCGCGTCGACGAACGGCTGCACCCGCAGTGGCGTGTCGCCCGCAGACGCCGGTGGCTGCGTGTCGTCATCGGTCTCGGCGATCGCGCGTCCGTACGACGGGGACGTACGGCAGCACCCTGTTACCGACGGGTCGTCCGGCAGGTGCTGACCGGGACGCTCGCCGACCAGCGGGGTCGTGCCGCGACAGCCCTGCCCGTAGATGCAGCGGTAGTTACTGGTCAGCGCGCCGACGTCGAGGATGTAGTCATCGCCATCGACGGTGACGCTCACCGTTTCGCGGGCGAACAGGCCGGTCAGGTTCGCGTCGGGCAGGAACCGGTACGGCATCGCGCCCTCCTAGCCAGACCGGTTAGGCGTGTGCCGGTATGCGCAGCACGCCGGTGGGCGGGTCGTCCGATTGCGGTAGGTACAGCCGCTGGATGGCCACGAGCAGGCCCTCGGCGACGGTATCGCGGAACAGGGGATCGGTGAGGCGCGCTCGGTCGAGCGGCGAGGTGAGGTAGCCCAACTCCACGCGCACCGCCGGCATTCGCGTCATCCGCAGCAGCGCCCAGGTCTTGGCGTGAATGCGTCCGTTCGTCAGCCCGGTGCGGGCGACGAGTTCGCGCTGGACCAGGTCGGCAAGCCGTTCGCCGATCGTCGAGGACGACTCGGCGGCGCCGAAGTAGTACGCCGCCAGGCCGTTGGCCCGCGGCGAGGTGAAACCGTCGACGTGGATGGAGATCACCAGGTCGGCACCGACCTCATTGGCCAGCCCGGCACGTTCCTCGTCCGTGCGGCCGTTGTGCGGACCCCGGGTGAGCCAGCTCTGCACACCGAGCGCGCTCAGGCGTCCTTCGAGCCGGCTCGCGAGGTCCCAGCACAGGTCCGCTTCGGTGATCTCGCTGCGCGGGTCCTGCGGGTCGCCGATGTAGACCGTGCCGCGGTCTTCACCGCCGTGCCCGGGATCGACGACGATCCGCTTGCCGAACAGGGACGGACCGGCTGCGGCCACCGCGACCATCTCGCGCAGCAATTGCGGTCGTCCGCCGGTGACGCGCCGGCCCAGCTGGCGCAGTGCGCGCAGCGTGTGCGGTCCGCAGATGCCGTCGGCGACCATGCCGTAGTCGCGTTGGAAGTTGCGCAACCCCTCGGCGGTGCGGGCAGCGAACACCCCGTCGGCGCGGGCGAGGTCATAGCCGAGCTCGAGCAGTTGGGTCTGCAACGTCGCGACGTCGTCGCCGACCAGCACCTGGCCCGGCTCGTGGGCCAGCACGCGGTCGCCGAGTTGCCAGTGGGCGTTGACCAGGCCGGCGTAGGTTTCCGAGCCGACGATGCCGTCGACCGACATGCCCCGGGTCTGCTGGAAATGCCGCACCGCCAGCTCCACGGACTCGTCGTAGACGTCCTGGTCCTTGGGGTCGGTGTTGCCGAGCAGGCCGAGCGTGGCGAGCATGCGGCGTACGTCGGCGACAGCGGTGCCCGTGGCACCGCGGCGCAGCAGCTGCATGATCGAAGGACATCCTCGCCGGCTCGGGGGCAGGTCAGAAACAACTATTGTTCCATCCTGCCCGCAGGAGACCGAAACGGCCGCCACCTTGCGGTGACGGCCGTTCGTTATCTGCGTTCGCGACAGCCAAGAATCAGATTCAGTCGAGTCAGCGGATCAGACGTACTCGCTGAGCTCGCGAAGGATCGCAGCCTTGGGACGGGCACCCACGATGGTCTTGACGATCTGACCCTTGTGGAACACGGCCATGGTCGGGATGGACATGACCTGGTAGTTCCGCGCGGTCTCGGGGTTCTCGTCGATGTTCAGCTTGGCGATCGTGAGCTTGTCCGGGTTCTCGCCTGCGATCTCGTCGAGGACGGGTGCCACGAGCCGACACGGACCGCACCATTCCGCCCAGAAGTCGACGAGCACTGGCCCGTCGGCCTGCAATACGTCGCTGCTGAAGCTCGCGTCCGTAACGGTCTTGGTGTTAGCGCCCATTTCCCAGTCTCCTGAATTCGGTGGTGTTCGGTGTAACGCGAGGTGGTCGCAGCTCATTCCGCCGGTGTGTGCGCGAGCGCACCAGCGGTGTCGCTGAGCCCGGCGAGGTACCGCTCGGCGTCCAGCGCGGCCTGGCAGCCGGTGCCGGCGGCGGTGATCGCCTGCCGGTACGTGTGGTCGACCAGGTCGCCGGCGGCGAACACGCCGGGCAGGTTGGTGTGTGTGCCCGTGCGAGTCAGGACGTAGCCCTCGGCATCGAGGTCGACCTGGCCGCGGACGAGTTCGCTGCGCGGCTCGTGACCGATCGCGATGAACAGCCCGCCGAGCTCGAGGTCGCGCTCCTCGCCGGTGACGGTGTCCTTGAGCCGTACGCCGGAAACCGCGCCATCGCCGTGGATGTCGACGACCTCGCTGTTCCACGCCCAGCGCATCTTCGGATCCTTCTGGGCGCGCTCGACCATGATCTTGCTGGCGCGCAGGGCGTCGCGGCGGTGCACGACCGTCACGGAGTTCGCGAAGCGGGTCAGGAAGGTGGCTTCCTCCATCGCGGTGTCGCCGCCGCCGACGACAGCGATGTCCTTGTCGCGGAAGAAGAAGCCGTCACAGGTCGCACACCAGGACACCCCGTGCCCGGACAGTTCGTCCTCGCGGGACAGACCGAGCTTTCGGTAGGCCGAACCCATCGCCAGGATCACCGCATCTGCGGTGTACTCGCCGTCGAGGGTGCGGACCACCTTGACCGCGCCGCTCAGGTCGACTTCGGTGACATCGTCGCTGACCAGCTCGGCGCCGAAGCGCTCGGCCTGGGTGCGGATGTGGGTCATCAGCTCAGGGCCGAGGATGCCTTCCGGGAAGCCCGGGAAGTTCTCGACGTCGGTCGTGTTCATCAGCGCGCCGCCGTACTGCGAGCCCTCGAACACGAGCGGCGCGAGGTCGGCGCGCGCGGTGTACAACGCCGCGGTGTACCCGGCCGGGCCGGAACCCACGATGATGACATTGCGGTGCTGGGTCACTGATTCACCCTCTCAAAGTGCTTCGACCACCAAACGATCCTAGGTGGGCGGGCATTCCCCGCCGCTCAGCGACGCCGCACCATCGAAACGATGTCTTCGATCTCGCTGATCCGCATGCGCCACAGGACGCCGGCGAGCACGACGAGGCCGCCGACACCGCCGAGCAGCAGCATCGCGAAGGCTGCCGTCCGCCCATGCCCGAGCGCGTTCTGCAGAGCGAGGCCGATCGCGAACGCGACCAGCGCGCCGATCGCCGAGGCCACCGCCACCTTGGTCACCGTGGCGACGACGCTGCCGAAACGCAGGTTGCCGAGGCGTCGGGTGAGGCTGATGTGGCCCACGATCGCGCCGATCACATAGGACGCGGAAGTGGCGGTTGTCAGCGCGACCGCGATCTTGGCCGCGTCGTCGCTGAACAGGTGGGCACAGACGAGCACGATCACCGTCTTGGTGCCGACCATGAACACGTTGATCAGCGCTGGGGTGCGTCCGTCGCGCATCGCGTAGAACACGCGGAGCTGGAGCATCACCATCGCGAACGGGAACAGCCCGAACGCCGACGCCGCAAGCGCGGTGCCGATCAGCCGCGCCGAGCCGACCGAGGTGTTTCCGTGTGCGAAGAGCACGATGGTCAACGGCTGACCGAGCACGATGAGGCCTGCCGTGACCGGGATCAGCGCCACCGCCGAAAGCCGCGCGGCAAGTCCGAGGTCGGAGACAACCTCGCGGGTCTGGTCCCGCGCCGCCGCGCGCGAGAGTCGGGGCATCAGCGCAGTGAGCAGTGAAACGACGAGGATGCCGTAAGGCATCTGGACCAACAGGTCGGCGTTCGTGAACACCGTGAACGATTTCTTGTGGTGTCCGCCGACCGCGGCGATCACGGTGACGCCGATCTGGCTGGCGACGACGTAGGCGAACACCCACCCCGCGAGCGTCCCCAGTTCCTTCATCCGGCCGACCTCGTTCGGCCGCGCCCGGAAGCGCCACTTCCAGCGGAATCCGGTGCGCCTCAGCGCCGGGACGAGCACGAGAGCCTGGGCAACAATGCCGAGAGTCGTGCCGATACCGACGACGAGCACCTGGGCGGTGGTTATCGACGAAGGGGTAAGGGAGTGCGGACCCGGAAGGGCGAAGAACGTCGCGATCGTCACGATCATGACGACGTTGTTCAGCACCGGTGACCACGCGCCGGGCGCATACGAGTGTCGGATGTTCAACACAGCCATGAACATCGCGCCGAGTCCGTAGAAGAAGATCTCGGGCAGGAGCAGGGTCGCGAACTGGCTGGTCAGGTCGCGTTTCGGTCCGGAGCCGACGAACCCGCTCGCGATGATCGGTGCGCACAACACCGCGACCAGCGTGACCACGCCGAGTGCGGCCGTTGCGATGGAAAGCAGCCGCTGGGTGTAGGACACCCCGTGGTCCTCGTCGTCGTCCTGTGCTCTGACCAGCAGGGGAATGAGCACGCTCGACAGCACGCCGCCGAGCAACAGCTCGTACACCATGTTCGGGAAGTTGTTGCCGAGGTTGTAGGCATCGCCGACCGGGCCGACGCCGAGTGCCGCCACCAGCAGCGCGCTGCGCAGGAAGCCGGTGATGCGGCTGACCAGGCTCGCGATCGCCATCGAGCGGCTGTTGGCCAGCAGGCCCCGATCGGCGGCCTTGGCCGGTGCCTGCGTTTCCGGCGGCGCTTGCGCAGCAGTCGCGGAGGGCGCCTCGTCCGCCGATTCGGTGCCGCGTCCGCGCCGGTCCGGACGCCTGCGCCGCGGGCCGACATAGGTGGTGGTGCTCCACGGGTTCTGCCCGTCGTCCTCGTCGCCGAGCCAATCGGCAACGAGGACGGCTGAGATCGGGTCTGCCTCGGTGAAGGTGCGGGGCTCCATCACCCGTCCGCGCCCTGCGTAGAGCGACGGCGTGCTCCAGTCGTCGCTCATGTTGTGGACGCGGTGGTGGCCGCGACCGGTGTCGGCTCCTCGGGTTCACGCGGGGTGCGGTTGCGCAGCCGGCGGATTTGTCGGATCGCGACGGCCACGACGAGCAGGATCCCCGCGAGCACGGTGATGATCACGCCGATCGTCCCGAGAGCGGTACTGCGAACGGACAGGTGGATGGTCGTGCCGAGCGACAGACCACCCGTAGTGCTGATACTGACGTTCACCTTGATCAGACCGACGCGGTCGACGTGGGTGGCCAGCTTCACCTGCTCCTTGCTGTTGGCCTTGATCGTTTGCTCGAACGACTTGGCGGTCAACCCGGATTCACCGTCGACGGTCTGCAGCGAGATCTCCACGTCGACGTCCGCGTTGAGCTTGTTGACGACCGTGATCGGCAGCTGCGAGTTCTTCGACGTCAGCGTGTACGTGCCGACCGAGGGCGGGACGATGTACACGGCCCGGCGGGTCCGGTGGATGATCTGCTGCAGCCGGTGGGCCATGCTGAACGCGACCGTCGGATCGCTGATCAACGAAGTGCACTCGCTGCGCTGGATCGCCGCCGGGAAGTTCGCGAACAGCTGGCTGGCGACCGTGGGGTCGTGGAACAGGCTCTCGATCGAGGGCAGCTGGTTCGACACATGGTTGAGCGTGTGCAGCAACCGGCGCGGCAGGCCGACTCCGTGGTCGGTGCTGCGGAGTGTGCCGAATTTGCCGTAGGCGGTCGGCTTGGCGGTCGCCACAGCTTGTTCGAGCGTCACCGGACTCGACCAACTCGATGAAGCGGTTGCCTCGATCGTGCGCACGGCAGTAGCGACGTTCACGTCGAGGTAGCGCTGCGGCGTGATCAGGACGAACTTCGAATCCTCGATCTTGGCGGCGACGTCCTCGACCTTGCGCACAGCCAGTTGCGAGACGAGCAGCGGCAACGTGGCGAGCCCGTTCACGGACGGGTCGAGGGTCTCGTCGACCAGTCGCTCGATCGGCGCGGAGGTGACGGCCGCGGTCACTGACCTCGTCCCGGCGGACAGTGTTGCCAACGCGTTGGGGACGGGCGAGACATCGCCGTCGGTGAGCGAGGTGTCGGAGACGATGACCGTGTTCGCACCGTTCTTGGCCAATGTCGCGAGCGTCGTCGGGCTCAAGCTGCGGCCGACCGGCCACGCTATGTTGCTCGGCGCGGTGTGGTCGCCGGGGCGGAGTGCATTGGTTACGAGCGTCTGCTGACTCGGGTCGAGTGAGGCCGGCCAACTCATCCCCGCCCTGGTCAGCGAGTCGACGGCCGGATCGGCGAACGGGGTGAACTCGAGGGTGAAGCCGGGATGCAGCGTGAGCACGTTGCGGAACCGGGCGAGCCAGGTCCCCGCGGCGTGGCTACCGGTGCCGGGCCTGGGGCCGTTCGGCGTGCTGACCTGATAGCCCTGCTCCATCTGCGCGAGTTCGGCGATCAACTCCGGGTCGGTCATGATCGTGATCGGGAAGTTTCTCGGCAACCCCTCCAAGACCTGCAGCAGCTTGTCCAGCCGATGGTTCGCGGTGATCTCAGAGGCGAGTGAGTCGTCGAAGAAGGTGCGCGACTGCAACAGCCGATGTGGCCGGTCGAAGATCGGCCACACCCAGCTCACCGTGTTCTTGACCTGCTTCGTCGAAAACGAGGGCAGGAAGGTCTGCGCGGTTGCATCGTCGCTCACGGTGGCGCCGGTGGCGTCCTTGCCGGTGTAGGAACCGATGAACCAGAACGGGTAGATCAGGTTTGCGCACAGGCAGACCCCGTGGTGCACGAGCACGTCGCTGGTGGTCTTGATGACTTCGGTTACCGGGGTGTCGCCGCCGCCGAGGTGGACCGTCTTGGAGACGGGCAGCGGGGAGACGCCGCTGGCGCTCGGCGCTTTGGGGTGCGCGATCGCGGAATCCAACCCCGCGGTTGTCCCGATCGGGTCGCTACGCGCCGCGGAGATGACAACCTTCATGGCATGGCCGCTGTGGTTGACCAATTGCAGGGTGAAGGTCAGCGGCCTCGGCGAGGTCGAGACACTCGGTGAGTTCGGGGAGACGTCGACGACGCTCATGGTGAGGTACGGGCCCGTAGCGGGTGTCGCGGCTGCGGGTGTTGCGCCGGCCCAGACGCTGCTGCCGAGAAGGAGAACGACAGCTGCGAGTGATGCGAGTGCTCGAGCACATGCCCTGCGCATGCCGGGGTCAGGCGGTTTCTGCGAGCAGCCGACCCGCGGCGTCGAGCAGTCCGCGCTCGTCGGGGTAGGCCAGTTGCGCTGCGATCTCGGGGAACGGCACCCAGGCGACCTCGGTGACCTCGATGTCGGCATCGGACAGCTCGCCGCCGATGGCCCGCATCAAGTAGTGCTGCACGGTCTTGTGGATGCGGCGCCCTTCGGCGACGAACCAGAAATCGATGGTGCCGAGCTCGCCGAGGATCGTGCCGGAGATCCCGGTCTCTTCCTCCACCTCTCGCACCGCAGCCTGCTCGGCGGTTTCACCGGCTTCGATGTGACCTTTCGGCAGTGACCACAGCAGCCGCCCGTGGCGATCGGTGCGCGCGATGAGCGCGCCGCGGGGGATGTCACCACGCAGGTCCAGGACGAGGCCGCCGGCACTGAATTCGTCGACCTGCCGGAGCCGCCGGTCGCGGCGGCGCCGTTGCTGACGAGCGCCCTGCTGGCGTCCCTGCTGCGGTTGCCCTTGTTTCTGACGGGCCTGCTTGTTCGCGGGCTTGGCGGCGCCGCCCCGGCGCGACCGAGAGCGCTTCTCGCTCCCGGCGTCGTCGTCTGCTCCGCGGTCGCCGTGAGCACCGCCGGTCGCCATGGCCCGATGGTAGCCGCTGCCTCCTGCGACGGTCGGTACGCTCGGCTGCCGTGACTTCGCCCGCTGACCTGATCCCCGTGCCCGAGGCGGCCCGGGCGCTGGGCGCTACCTTCGGCGGGTCCGGGCACGAGTTGCACCTGGTCGGCGGGACGGTCCGCGATGCCCTGATGGGCCGCGCGTCCCAGGACCTCGACTTCGCCACCGATGCCCGGCCGGAGCGCACGCTCGAGCTGGTCACACCGCGGGCGTCCGCGACGTGGACGACCGGCGCGGACTTCGGGACGATCGGCGCCCGGATCGACGGCGTGATGTGCGAGATCACCACTTATCGCGCCGATCGCTACGACCGCGTGTCGCGAAACCCGATCGTCCAGTTCGGCAACTCGCTGGAAGAGGACCTGCGCCGGCGCGACTTCACGATGAACGCCATGGCGCTGTCGGTGACCGGCGATCATCGCTTCAGCGACCCGTTCGGTGGCCTCGGCGACCTGGTCAAGTACGTGCTGCGGACGCCGGCGAGCCCGGAGGAGTCGTTCGCCGACGACCCGCTGCGAATGCTGCGAGCCGCTCGCTTCGTCGCCACGCTCGGCATGGTGCCGACCGCCGAAGTGATCGCGGCGATGACCGAGCTGGCGCCACAGCTCTCGCGGATCACGGCCGAACGCGTGCAGGTCGAGATATCCAAACTGCTCCTCGGTGCCGACCCGCGCTCGGGCCTCGAGTTGCTCGTCGACACCGGCCTGGCCGACATCGTGTTGCCCGAGCTCCCAGCACTGCGCATGGCCGACGACGAGCACGGTCAGCACAAGGACGTGTACGCCCACACGCTGCAGGTGCTCGAGCAGGCCATGGATCTCGAGGATGACGGCCCCGACCTCGTCCTGCGCATGGCCGCCTTGCTCCACGACATCGGCAAACCCGCGACGCGCGAGTTCCAACCGGGCGGACGGGTCAGCTTCCATCACCACGAGGTGGTCGGCCGCACCATGGCGCGCAAGCGGCTGCGCGAGCTGCGCTACAGCAAGCAGTTCATCGAGGACGTGACCCGGCTGGTGTTCTTGCACCTGCGCTTCTACGGCTACCGCGACGGCGACTGGACGGACTCGGCCGTGCGCCGTTACGTCGTCGACGCGGGACCGTTGTTGTCACGGCTGCACAAGCTCGTCCGCTCCGACTGCACGACCCGCAACAAGCGCAAGGCCGCGATGCTGTCAGCGACCTACGACTCGCTCGAGCACCGCATCGCCGAGCTGCAGGAACGGGAGCAGCTCGACGCGATCCGTCCGGACCTCGACGGGAACGAGATCATGAAGATCCTCGGCATCGGTCCCGGTCCCGAGGTCGGCCTTGCGTGGAAGTTCCTCAAAGAGCTGCGGATGGAGCGCGGACCGCTCGATCACGACGAGGCGGTCGAGGCGCTCAAACGCTGGTGGGCTCAGCAGCACGAGGATTGAGCGCCGATTGCGGGCCGGCCAGTCGCGTATACCCGAATGCGGTAGCCAGATAGGCCAGTCCGATCACGACGACCGACACCGGCGAGTGGCCGTCCGCCGGAAGGATCAGGGCCACCATCGCCGCTGCAGTCACGAGGGCGAGGTTGAACAACATGTCGTACAGGGCGAAGATCCGTCCGCGGTACTCGTCGGCGACAGTGCGCTGCACGATCGTGTCCACGCAGATCTTCAGGCCTTGTGAGCAGAAGCCGAGCAACAGTGCGGCACACAGATAGAGCGGTAGCCGGTACGGCAGCACGAGGGTCAGCTGCACGAACCCCGCACCGGCGAGCATCAGGCCGCACCACCGCGCCATCCCGGTGTGCCGTGAGGCGGGTGGGGTCACCAGCGCGGCGAGCCCGGAGCCGAGGGCGAGGACGAGGACGAGTTGGGCCAGTCCGGCGAGGCCGGTGCGCAGCAGCCCCTCCGCGGCGAAGCGATTGCGGAACAGCAGCAGGGTGCAGACCGCGAACAAGCCGTAACACAGCCGGTGCACGCCCATCGCAGCGAGCGCGAGCAACGCGGGGCGGCGGCTGCGCAGGTGCGCGAGCCCGGCGGCAAGTCCGCGGGCGATGTCGCCGGCGCTCTCGCGGTGGGCGCGCTGTGCCTCGTCGGGCCCGAGTGCGCGGCGGCCGAACCCGCTCGCGCGCCATGCGGCGAGGAGGTAGGGCGCCGCGGCTGCCGCGGCGATCACCGCGTAGGCACCGGTGGACGCACCGCCGAGCACAGACCGCACGCCGACCGCTGCGGCGCCACCGGCAGTGGTGGCCAGCGCGCCGAGCGTGGTCGTCAGGGCGTTGGCGGTGACGAGTTCGTCATGGCCGACGACGTGCGGCAGGGACGCCGAAAGCGCGGACAGGAAGAATCGGCTGATCGAGACGACCACGAGGGCGCTGGCATAGAAGGGGATACCGTGCAGGCCCGTCGCGATCTCGACACTGAGTGCGGCGACGGCCAGCGCTCGCAGCACGCTCGTCCACACCAGCACGCGCTGGCGCCACCAGCGGTCGAGCAGCACACCGGCGAACGGTCCGATCACCGAGTAGGGCAGCAGCAGGACGGCGAAACCGGCTGCGACGTCGGCGGCGTGCGCCTGGCGTTCGGGATTGAACAGCACGGCACCGGCGAGGCTGAGCTGGAAGACGCCGTCGGCGAACTGGGCGGCCAGCCGAACGCCGAACAGGCGACGGAATCCGCCCGAGCCCAGCGCGGCTCGCACGTGATGACGGTGACGCAGTAAAGGCGTCGCGTCGACGTCACCCATGCCTGCTGCCACGCCTGCAGACGTTAGCCCCGTGCGCTGGTGCGGAGCCTGTGCCGCCCGCCAAGATGGTCACGTGACGAGCTGGGCCGACCTCAACGGGCTGGAGCCGATGGGCGGCCGGCTACTTGTTGCGACTCCGCTGCTCACCGATCCCCACTTCACCCGCACCGTGGTGTACCTGCTCGAGCACGACGGCGGTGGGACGGTCGGCGTGGTGCTCAACCGGCCCAGTCACACGCCGGTCGGGCAGGTGCTGCCCAGTTGGCACGATGCGGTCACCGGTCCGTCCGTCGTGTTCAACGGGGGACCGGTGCAGCCGGATGGCGCGCTGTGCCTCGGCCAGCTCGAGACCGACGGCCCGGGGGTTCGTCCGGTCGTCGACGGGGTCGCCACCGTCGACCTGGACGGCGACGTCACGGTGATCACCGGGCTGACCCGGCGGCTGCGGGTGTTCGCCGGACACTCGGGCTGGGCACCGGATCAGCTCGACGACGAGATCGCCGAGGGTGCGTGGTGGGTCGTGCCGGGCGGCCCGCAAGATCTGTTCAGCGACGATCCGCGTCCGCTGTGGACGCGCGTGCTGCGGCGACAACCGACGCCGCTGTCGATCGTGTCGACCTATCCGTCCGATCCGCTGCTCAACTGATGGCGCGGCGCAGTTGATACAGCTCGCCGACCGAGATCTGGTCATTGCCGGTGACAATCTCGCCGTGCTCCCATCGCTGCCGGACGGCGCGTTCACGCTGATCTATCTCGACCCGCCGTTCAACACCGGACGCGCGCAAGTGCGTCGCTCGCTCACGACGCGCCGCTCGGCGACCGGGACTCGCGTCGGGTTCGGCGGGCACACCTACGACACGGTGCGCGGTCAGGTCACCGCCTACGACGACGTGTTCGCCGACTACTGGGCGTTTCTGGAGCCGCGCCTGGAACGGGCGTGGCGGCTACTGGCCGGCGACGGCACGCTGTACCTGCATCTCGACTATCGCGAGGTGCACTACGCGAAGGTGCTGCTCGATGCACTGTTCGGGCGCGAGTGCTTCTTGAACGAGATCGTGTGGGCCTACGACTACGGCGCACGTGCGAAGCGCAAATGGCCCGCGAAACACGACACGATCCTGGTGTACGTAAAAGATCCGTCCGCCTACCACTTCGATGCCGAAGCCGTCGATCGCGAGCCGTACATGGCTCCCGGGTTGGTCGGTGCCGAGAAGGCGGCCCGCGGCAAGCTGCCGACCGACGTGTGGTGGCACACGATCGTGTCGCCGACCGGCAAGGAGAAGACGGGCTACCCCACGCAGAAACCCGAGGGCGTGCTGCGCCGGATCGTGCTCGCGTCGTCACGTCCCGGCGACTGGGTGCTCGACTTCTTCGCCGGCAGCGGCACGTTGGGTGCCGTCGCGCGAGACACCGGACGACGGTTCGTGTTGGTCGACGACAACCCAGAGGCGATCGCCGTGATGCGCCGCCGCCTCGGAAGTGACGGCGTCGAGTTCAGCTCTGGCTGACGGCGTACGCGCCGGCGCCGGCGAACACGGCGGAGGTCGCCGCACCCATGACCCGCGAGCGCAGCGCTACGTCCGGTCCGGCATTGGCGATGATCAGAGTGTCGACGACACTCATCGCGGTGCCGACGGCAAGCAGGGTCTTGTAGTTGCCGCTTCCGCGACTGAGCAAACCGATGGCGCCGATCGCGGCGGTGCGGCTGCCCCACAGCCGCGACATCGCGGAGAGGTTGCCATCGCCCTTGAGACCGTAGAGGCCCTGGAACAGGCGCGGCGCCAGAACGGCAAGCGCACCGAATCCGATGGCACCGTAGTTGATCCCGTCTGCCAGCTGATCGACCTGCGATTTGCCCGACATGTGGCCTCCCTGATCGTCATCGGTCGCCACACCGTAGAGCGTGGGCACCAGCCACGTCGATAGCGCGAGTGTCAGGTCAGCGCGGCGCGCAGTCGTGCGGCTGCGTCCTCGGGTGCGATGTCGTTGATCCACACCGCAGCGCCGGACTCGGAGCCGGCGAGGTACTTCAACTTGCCCTCCGCGCGGCGGATCGTGAAGATCTCGGCGCCGAGGTGCCATGCTTCGCGCGATTGCCGGGCCGGGGCCTGCTGCCACCCGGCGATGTAGGGCGTCGGTGTGTCGAAGAGCCCGTCGAATGCGCGCAGCACGGCCAGGTAGATCTGCGCGAGATCCTTGCGTTCGACGTCGTCCAGCGCGGGGAGGTCGGGCACATGGCGCCGCGGTACGAGGCGCACCTCGTACGGCCAGCGTGCGGCGAACGGGACGTAAGCGACCCACGACTGCGACTCGATGACCACGCGCGTCCCGTCGGCGATCTCGGCCGCGAGCAGGTCGCACTGCAGGCAGCCGCCGGTGCGTTCGCGATGCCGCTCGAATGCCTCGGCCGTCCGGTAGAACCGCGGCGGGACGAACGGGTAGCCGTAGATCTGACCGTGCGGGTGACTCAGCGTCACCCCGATCTCCTCACCGCGGTTCTCGAAGCAGAACACGTAGTCGATCGAGTCGATCGCGAACAGGGCGGTCGTGCGGTCGACCCACGCGTCGATCACTGTTTCGACCTGCGCGACCGGCAGTTGCGAGAACGACGAGTCATGGTCGCTGCTGAAGCACACGACCTCGCAACGCCCCGCAGCCGGGCCGGACCGGAACGGCGGCGCGTCCACCAGGGCGACGGTGTCCGTCGAGTGCAGCGAGAACGACGGGAAGCGGTTCTCGAACACGACGACTTCGTAGTCCGAGGCGGGGACCTCAGTCTGCTTGCCGTCGCGCGACGGGTCGAGCGGGCACAGGTCGGGGGGCGGTTTGTAGGTGCGGCTCTGCCGGTGCCCCGCGATCACCGAGTAGTCGCGCATCAGCGGGTTCCACCGCATCTGGGACGTCGTCTCGGCCTTCGGCAGATCGTCACGGGTGTCGGCCGCACTGCGATCGGGGCCGGCCTCGCGGTCGTAGTAGAACAGCTCGCGGCCGTCGGCGAGGATGATCTTCGTGCGATGCGTCATGGCCTCTGCAAACTGATAGAACGTAGTTGTGTCGATCCTTTGGCGAGCGCCGGGTCGCGTCAACCTCATCGGTGAACACACCGACTACAACGAAGGATTCGCGCTTCCGTTCGCGATCGATGCCGGGTGCGACGCTACCGTCCGCCGCCGCGACGACAATCTGATCCGCGTGACGTCGGCACAGCACGACGACGTCGTCGAGATCGAGCTCGCCGATCTCGCTCCAGGCGTCGGTGACTGGGCCGCGTACGCCGCCGGGGTGCTCTGGTCGCTGCGCGAACGAGGTGTGGAGATCAGCGGCGCCGACATCGGTCTCGACAGCGATGTGCCGAGCGGGTCGGGATTGTCGTCGTCTGCAGCCGTCGTGTGCTCGGTGACCCGGGCGCTCGACGAGTTGTTCGATACGGATCTCGACGATGCGCAGCTGCTGTCCGTGTCGCGGCAGGCTGAGAACGACTACGTCGGCGCTCCGACCGGCGGCATGGATCAGCTCGTCTCGTTGCGCGCCACTGAAGGCAACGCGCTGTTCTGCGATATGCGCACGCTCGACGTCGAACAGGTGCCCTTCGACGTTGCCGCGGACGGGCTGGCCGTTCTCGTCATCGACAGCGGTGCCGAGCACCGGCATGCCGACGGCGAGTACCGGCAACGGCGTGAGGGCTGCGAACGCGCCGCGCGCGTCCTCGACGTCGCTGCGCTGCGCGACGTGCCGTTCGCCGAACTCGATGACGCGCTCGCCCGCTTGCCGGACGACGAGTTGCGTCGCTACGTGCGACACGTCGTGACCGAGGACGAACGAGTGGTCCGCACGGTCGAGCTGCTGCGTTCCGGACGAATCCGCGACATCGGCCCGGTGCTGATCGAATCGCATGCGTCGATGCGCGACGACTACCGCATCACGATTCCCGAACTCGACGTCGCGGCGGACACGCTCGTGGCCGCAGGTGCGTACGGCGCACGGATGACCGGTGGAGGGTTCGGCGGCTGCGTCATCGCGGTGCTCGACGACGATGCCGTCGACGGTGCTGTCGCCGCCGTGCGCGCCGCGTATGCCGGCAACAACTTCCGCGACCCGCGTCCGATGCTCGTGCGTGCCGCGCGCGGAGCGCAACGAGGCTGACGGACGACAACGGCCGGACCCCCAAAGGGGACCGGCCGTGATCGTTCGGTTCGGCGAGCGACTAGCGCTCGACCCGTCCGTCGATGAAGTCCTGGACGGCCTGGCGAGCCTCGTCGTCGGAGTGCTGCACCGGCGGCGACTTCATGAAGTAGCTCGATGCCGACAGGATCGGGCCACCGATGCCGCGGTCCTTGGCGATCTTCGCCGCGCGCAGCGCGTCGATGATGATGCCGGCCGAGTTCGGCGAGTCCCAGACCTCGAGCTTGTACTCCAGGTTCAGCGGCACGTCGCCGAAGGTCTTGCCCTCGAGCCGCACGAAGGCCCACTTGCGGTCGTCGAGCCAGGCCACGTAGTCGGACGGGCCGATGTGGACGTTGCGCTCGCCGAGGTCGCGGTCGGGGATCTGGCTGGTGACCGACTGGGTCTTGCTGATCTTCTTCGACTCCAGGCGCTCGCGCTCGAGCATGTTCTTGAAGTCCATGTTGCCGCCGACGTTGAGCTGGTAGGTGCGCTGCACCTCAACGCCGCGGTCCTCGAACAGCTTCGTGAGCACACGGTGGGTGATCGTGGCGCCGACCTGGCTCTTGATGTCGTCACCGACGATCGGGACGCCGGCGTCCTCGAACTTCTTGGCCCACTCGGGCGTGCTGGCGATGAACACCGGCAGCGCGTTGACGAACGCGACACCCGCGTCGATCGCGCACTGCGCGTAGAACTTGGCAGCCTGCTCCGACCCGACGGGCAGGTAGCAGATCAGCACGTCGACGGCCTGGTCCTTGAGGACCTTGACGACGTCGACCGGCTCCTCGTGGCTCTCTTCGATCGTCTCGCGGTAGTACTTGCCGAGACCGTCGAAGGTGTGGCCGCGCTGCACCGGCACGTCGAGCTGCGGGACGTCGCAGATCTTGATCGTGTTGTTCTCGCTGGCGAGGATCGCCTGCGAAAGGTCGGTGCCGACCTTCTTCGCGTCGACGTCGAACGCGGCAACGAACTCGATGTCGCTGACGTGGTACGGGCCGAAGTTGACGTGCATGAGGCCCGGCACCTTGTTGGCCGGGTCGGCATCGCGGTAGAAGTGAACGCCCTGAACGAGCGATGCGGCGCAGTTACCCACGCCGATGATTGCGACTCTGATCGAACCCATCAGGGCTCCTCCTTCGGGTTGATTTGTGGTGTCGCGAGGGTGTTCTCGTGCTCGATGAGCTCGGTGAGCCAACGGACCTCGCGTTCCTTGGACTCCAAGCCGTGCTGTTGCAATTCGCGGGTGTATCGGTCGAAGCGTTCACCGGCACGCCCCGCCGCCGTGCGCATCCCGTCGCGCTGTTCTTCGACCCGGCGGCGGCGTCCTTCGAGGATCTGCAGCCGGATGTCTGAACGGGTTTGGGCGAAGAATGCCAACCGCGCCCCGAAACCCTCGTCCTCGAAGGCGTCCGGACCGACGTCGCTGAGCAACTCGGCCAGGTGTTCCTTGCCCTCGGCGGTGAGGCGGTAGACCCGCTTGCCGCGGCGCGAACGGGCGCCGCTGGGTGCCTCGAGGGCAGCCTCTTCGGAGATCCATCCGGCTTCGGACAAGCGTCGCAGCGACGGGTAGAGCGAACCGTAGGAAAACGCCCGAAATGCCCCCAGTAGGGTCGACAGCCGTTTGCGCAACTCGTAGCCGTGCATGGGGCTCTCGTTGAGCAGTCCCAAGATTGCGATCTCGAGCATTCGACGGTCACCCCCTATCGCTGCGTTACATCAGCACGATGTATCGCCACGATACATGAGGGGTGTTCCCACGTGCACACCACGTTGCCTGCTGATGTCGAAACGCCAAATTCTGGACGTCCAACCGGGGTTGCAAATGCCAGAAGTTTCGAACCAGAAGCGGTCAGGCGGGGCGCGAGATGAGGGGGGCGGCGAGGGCTTCGTCGGGGATGGCGAAGGCGGCGACGAGGTCCAGGGCTCGGGGGCGCAGGTCGGCGCACAGCCGGTTGACCTCGGCGACGACGGCCTTGGAGCGGGTTGCGGTGAGGTGGCCGTGCTCCTGGAACCAGCCGCGCTCGGCTTCGATCGTCGAGAGAGCGAACAGGTCGCACACCGGGTCGAGGACGGGCGCGACCTCGGGGTGCTCGTCGATCGCGTCGGCGAAGGCCTGCAGCAGCACCATGTCGACGTGGGCGCGGGCCGCTGCGAGCAAGTGGTCCTGGGCGGCGTTGAACACCGCGAACGGGTCGTCGGCGCCGGGTGCGCGGCGCAGTCGGCGCGCAAGCGTCTCGAGCAGGTGCCGCTCGCGGTACTCGAACATCTCGACATGCCAGCTGCGGTCGAGCAGTGACTGTTCCTCGTCACGCCCGGCATCGACGAGCCGTTCGACGAGGCGCCGCGCGCCGAGCTTCTCGACGACGGTCTCGAACGCCTGGTCGGTGACGAACCGGGCGGTGCCGAGCCAGTCGAGCTCGCCGAAGTGGTCGCGGTAGCCGGTGAGCAACTCTTTGGCCACGAGCTGCAGCAGGACGGTGTTGTCACCCTCGAACGTCGTGAAGACGTCCGTGTCGGCCTTGAGCCCGGGCAGCCGGTTCTCGGCGAGATAGCCGGCGCCGCCACATGCCTCGCGGCAGTCCTGGATCGTGCGCGTGGCGTGCCACGTCCCGATCGCCTTGATGCCGGCGGCGCGGGCTTCGAGCTCACGGCGCCGTGGATCGTCCTCGACCTCGTCGCCGTCGGCTGCGATCGCTTCGAGCGACGGAGTCGTCTCGTCCAGCAGGGCAACGAGTTCGAGCTGGGCGAAGTGCAGGGCGTAGGTGCGCGCGAGCGCGGGCAGCAGTTTGCGCTGGTGGCCGAGGTAGTCGAGCACGCGGATCTCGGTGCCGTCCGGTCCTTCGAACTGGCGGCGCTCGTCGCCGTAGCGAATGGCGATCGTCAGGGCGACCTTGGCGGCCGACCCGGCGCCGCCGGCGACGCTGATCCGTCCCTGCACGAGCGTGCCGAGCATGGTGAAGAACCGCTTGGTCTTGTTCTCGATCGGAGTCGAGTAGGTGCCCTCGCCGTCGACGCTGCCGTAACGGTTGAGCAGGTTGTCACGCGGAATCCGCACGCCGTCGAACCACAGCCGGCCGTTGTCGACGCCGTTGAGACCGGCTTTGAAACCGCAGTCCTCGATGCGCACGTCTGGCTTCGTCGAGCCGTCGCGCTCGCGGATCGGGACGACGAACGCGTGCACGCCCTGCTCCTCGCCGCGGGTGATCAACTGTGCGAAGACGACAGCGAGGTGACCGTCACGAGCGGCGTTGCCGATGTACTCCTTGCGCGCCTGGTCGTCGGGCGTCTCGATGACGAACTCATCGGTCTCGGGATCGTAGGTGGCTGTCGTGCGGACGTGCGCGACGTCGGAACCGTGGCCGGTCTCGGTCATCGCGAAGCACCCGAGGACGTCTGCGGTCACGGTGTCGGCGAGGTACGCGTCGTGGTGTCGCGCGGTGCCCAGATGCAGGATCGCCCCGCCGAACAGGCCCCACTGCACGCCTGCCTTGACGAGCAGTGACAGGTCGCCGAAGGCGAGCATCTCGAAGGCGGTGACTCCGCCGCCGACGTCGTCCTGCCCGCCGTACTTGGCGGGGAAGCCGCGCCCGGAGTACTGCGGGCCGGCAAGCGCGAGAAGCTTGTCGAGGACGTCGGCGCGCTGCTGTTCGACGTCGTCGCCGACGGTCACGGCGAAGCGCGGGTCGCGAGCCAGCTCGCGGGCCTCGTCGCGGACGGCATGCCAGCGTCCGTCCAGTACCTTGCGCACGCTGTCGACGGGGACGGAGGTAGTCACATCGGCACTCACATCGGCGCTGGTCACGTCGAATCCAATCGTGGGAACACGTCGGTGGCGGGACGGGGGTCGGCGGGTTGCCCCGCATAGCTCTGTACCCCGGCGGCGCCGCCCCAGAGCAGAGCGGCGAGATATTCACTCAGTTGCGTGCGTGACATGGCTGACGGGTGGTCGAGCCACCACAGGCTCGCTGCGCTGATGAATCCGACGATGCCTTCCCCCCACGGATGCGCGGAATCGGGATCGAGGCCACCGGAGCGCAGGGACGTCGCGAGCTGCTCGGCGAGCATGTCGGCGATGACGTCGCTGAACGTCGTGCCGTCCTCGAGATGGGGATGGCGCACGACGAAGCGATAGAGCTCGGGGCTCTGCTCGAGCAGCGCGAGGTAGGCGTCGACGCTGTCGCGGATGAGTTCGTGCGGCGCCGGCGCGCGGTCGGTGACGGCACGTAACGCGGCGAGGATCGTGCCGACCACGCGCTGGGTGACCGCCCGGTAGAGGTCGGTCTTGTCGGCGAAGTAGCGGTAGATGACCGGCTTGCTGGTGTGGGCGTCGGTCGCGATCTGGTCCATGCCGACACTCGCGCCGTGGCGCTTGATCGAGCGGACGGCGGCGTCGATCAGATCGTCGCGCCGCGCCACGCGGTGCGCGTCCCAGCGCGAGCGGCGCCCATCGACCGGGACGGCCGTGTCCACGACCACATCGGCTTTCATGTTACCCACGGTATCGCATACTCTGGGTTACATGCCTTCTCCTCGTCGCGCCGCCGTCGTCGGTGGCAACCGCATCCCGTTCGCCCGGTCCAACGGTCGGTACGCGCGGGCGTCCAACCAGGACATGCTCACGGCCGCCATCGACGGCCTGGTCGCCCGCTTCGGCCTGCAGGACGCGCGGCTCGGCGAGGTGGCCGCCGGCGCCGTGCTCAAGCACAGCCGCGACTTCAACCTCACCCGCGAGTCGGTGCTCGGTTCGCGCCTGGCTCCGACGACCCCCGCCTACGACGTCCAGCAGGCATGCGGGACGGGCCTCGAGACGGCGATCCTCGTCGCCAACAAGATCGCGCTCGGGCAGATCGAGTCCGGCGTTGCCGGCGGCGTCGACACCACCTCTGATGCTCCGATCGCGGTGAACGAGGACCTGCGCGAGGTGCTGCTGGAACTCAACCGCGCCAAGAGCCTGGGCGCCCGGCTCAAGGCGATCGGCGGCCTGCGTCCGGGTCAGTTGGTGCCGGCCATCCCGCAGAACAGTGAGCCGCGCACCGGGCTGGCGATGGGCGAGCACCAGGCGATCACCACGCGCGAGTGGGGCATCACCCGCGAGGCCCAGGACGAACTTGCCGCCGCCTCGCACCAGAATCTTGGCGCCGCGTACGACCGCGGCTTCTTCGACGACCTGATCACGCCGTTCCTCGGCCTGGCGCGCGACCAGAACCTGCGCGCCGACTCGACCGCCGAGAAGCTCGCCAAGCTCAAGCCTGTCTTCGGCACCCGTGATGAGAACGCGACGATGACCGCCGGCAACTCGACCCCGTTGACCGACGGTGCCTCCACGGTGCTGCTCGCTTCGGACGAATGGGCCGCCGAGCACAACCTGCCGGTGCTCGCGCACCTGGTCGACGCCGAGACCAGCGCTGTCGACTACGTCCACGGCGACAAGCGTGCCGACGGGCTCTTGATGGCGCCGATCTACGCGCTGCCGCGGCTGCTCGCGCGCAACAAGCTCACGCTGCAGGACTTCGACTTCTACGAGATCCACGAAGCCTTCGCATCGACCGTGCTGACCACGCTCGCCGCGTGGGAGGACGACGCATTCTGCAAGCAGTACCTCGGTCTCGACTCGGCGCTCGGGTCGATCGACCGGTCGAAGCTCAACGTCAACGGTTCGTCGCTCGCGGCGGGCCACCCGTTCGCCGCAACCGGCGGACGGATCGTCGCCACGCTGGCAAAGCTGCTCCACGAGAACGGCGGCGGGCGTGGCCTGATCTCGATCTGTGCGGCCGGCGGCCAGGGCGTCGTCGCCATTCTGGAGAGCTGAACATGACCGACAGATATCTGAACCTCGTCAACTCGCCGATCGGCGCCAAGGTCGCGTCCACCGTCGGGCTACCTCGTCCGGCGGTGCTGCGTCGCTACCGCTCGGGCGATCCGATCGTGCCCGGACCGGTCCTGGTCGGGTCGACTGCCGGCAAGGTTCCCGCTGCACTGACCAAGATCGTCGCGGCCACGGGCGCGGAGGTCGCGACCGAGGCCGGCGAGGGCGTCAAGCACGGTGCGCTGATCCTCGATGCGCGTTCGGTCAAGACTCCGTCCGACCTCGCGAACCTGCGCGCGTTCCTCGCGCCGTCATTGCGCTCGTTGCTTGCGTCCGGACGAGTGCTCGTGCTCGGTCGCGCGGCGAACGGCGACGACATCACCGTCGACGCGACCCGCCAGGCGCTGGACGGGATCGTGCGCTCGCTGGCCAAGGAGTTGCAGCGCGGTTCGACGGCGAACCTGTTGTGGGTCGAGGACGAGGCGTCGCTGCCGTCCGCGATCCGGTTCTTCCTGTCCGGCCGCTCGGCGTACGTGGACGGGCAGCCGGTGCTGCTCGGCCCGGGTGCCGCGCCGGCGCCGAAGGACTGGGACCAGCCGCTGGCCGGCAAGACCGCGCTGGTCACCGGCGCGGCGCGCGGCATCGGCGCCGCGATCGCCGGCGTGCTCGCCCGCGACGGCGCGCACGTGATCGTCGCCGATCTGCCGGCCGCGGGCGAGACGCTCGCCAAAGTCGCCAACCGCGTCAACGGCACCACGCTGCACCTCGACGTGGCGGCCGACGATGCGCCGGAGAAGTTGCTCGCCCATCTGGGCGCGCACACCGCCGGACTCGACATCCTCGTCCACAACGCCGGCATCACCCGCGACAAGTTGCTCGCGAACATGAAGCCCGAGCAGTGGGACTCGGTGCTCGCAGTGAACCTCGAGTCGCAGCTGCGGATCAACGCGGCCCTGCTCGATTCGGATCAGCTCAACGATCAGGCGCGCGTGGTCTGCCTGTCGTCCACGACCGGCTTGTCCGGCAATCGCGGTCAGACGAACTACGGCGCGACCAAGGCGGGAGTGCTCGGCCTGGTGCGCGCGTCGGCCGCCGGCGTTCGCCAAGCACGGCGACTCGACGATCAACGCGATCGCTCCCGGCTTCATCGACACCGAGATGACAGCGAAGATGCCGCTGGCCACGCGCGAGGTCGCGCGCCGACTGTCGTCCTTGCAGCAGGCCGGCCTGCCGGTCGACGTCGCCGAGGCGGCGTCCTGGTTGTCGTCGCCCGGCGCCGGAGGCATCAACGGCCAGGTGCTGCGCGTGTGCGGTCAGAACCTGGTCGGCGCGTGATCGCGCGTCCGCCGGCTTTGTCCCGCGCCGGCTCGGCTTTGTCCCGCGCAGGCTCGGCTTTGTCCCGCGCCGGCTCGGCTTTCCCGCGCCGCGTTGCACGCATTTCGGAGCGGGGTCGGAGCGGCAAAGCATGACGACGACGCTGAAGAGCGCTCCCGCGCTGCTGCCGATGTACGCCAAAGCG
This sequence comes from uncultured Actinomycetota bacterium, assembly GCA_963757455.1. GTDB lineage: Bacteria > Actinomycetota > Actinomycetes > Mycobacteriales > Jatrophihabitantaceae > RYN-133. Next base: position 46,893 of record CAVWSE010000021.1, on the reverse strand, counting down.
GCGGTGACCGGGCCGCTGCACCGCGGCAACGAGCTGCCCGACTCGCGCTACACACTCGCCGATCAGTCGATCGACTCGAAACATCTGGCCGACTACCAGCGTGTGTGCGGCTTCCGGACGACGGACGTGTTGCCGCCGACGTATCTGCACGTGCTGGCGTTCCCGGTGACGGTCGCGTTGATGACCGAGCGCGCGTTCCCGTTCCCGCTCGTCGGGCTCGTGCACGTCGCGAACTCGATCACCGTGGCTCGCCCCGTGCGGGCCGACGAGCAGGTCTCGTTCGAGGTGCGCGCGGCCGATCTGCGTCCACACCCGGCCGGGCGCCAGCTCGACCTCCTCGTCCAAGCGAAGATCGACGGCGAGACGGTCTGGAGCGGCCGCTCCACGTATCTGCGACGCGGCGGCGGCAGTGGTGAGAAGGGGACGCGCGCGGACGCCGAACCGACGGACGGTGCAACGTCGATCGTCAAGGTTCCTGATGACATCGGACGTCGCTACGGAGCGGTGTCAGGCGATCGCAATCCGATTCATCTGCACTCGCTCACCGCGAAGGCCTTCGGCTTCCCGTCGGCGATCGCGCACGGAATGTGGCTCAAGGCGCGCACGCTGGCGACGCTCGAAGGGCGCCTGCCCGACGCGTTCACCGTCGACGTCGCATTCAAGACCCCGGTGTTGTTGCCGTCGACAATTGCGATCTCGTCGAGCCGCACCGACGGCGGATGGACTCTGGACGTCCGCAATCCCAAGTCCGGCAAACCGCACCTGGCCGGATCGACGAAGTAGGCGGGGTGACTAGATCCCCGGGTCGTCGTCGCGGGGTTCTTCGCCGTTGTGGCCGTTCTCGCCGGACGACGGCGTACGCGAGGTGCGGCGGTTGAGCCAGTCGACGAGTGAGTCGGCGGCCGTGCCGAGCGTTGAGCCCACGTTGCGAACCGTGGTCACCAGCGGGTCGTTCGACTCGTCGATGCGCTTCTTGTAGGACCGGACCGCGTCGCGCGCGCTGTCGGACACGCTCGCGTGCGGATCGTCGTCGCGATGCGGGTAGTCGCCGGCGAGGATCGCGCGGTACTCATCCGAATCCGACCACCGGCGCAGTTCGGCCGCGCGCACGACGGCGAACGGATGGGTCTGCTTCTCGGTGTTGAGCAGCTTCAGCACGCCGTCACGCAGGTCGCCGGTCGACTCGTAGTCGTCGGCCTGGGCGAGGAATGCGTCGACCTGGATCTCGTCCAGGTGCGCGCCGCCCGCGAGCTTCATGTGCGTGCGCAGGCACGGGTCGAAGTCCTGGACGGCAAGCAGACCGGCCCGGTCGCCGGACAACTCGGCCTTACGCTGCCATTCACGCAGGGCCGCGATCACCGCACGCAGGCCCAGCCCACCGACCGGCAGCCAGCCGAGCACTCCGACAAGGTTGAGCAGGTGGAACAGCATCGATTGGTAGAGCGCGTGGCCTGACATCGCGTGCCCCGCCTCGTGCCCCAGGACGAACCGGCGCTCCTCGTCATCGGTCAGCTCGTACAGCCCGCTGCTCATGGCGATGAACGGACGGTCGACGCCGAGGGTGATCGCTTCAGGGAACGGGTTGTTGTAGACGTACAGCTCGGGCCGCTGCGGCATGTCGAGGGTGACTGCGACCTCGTCCATGATCCGACTCAGACCGCTGAACTGGCGCTCGTCGACGCGCACTGCCGAGGACAGGTAAACGAGGCGGTACTGCCGTTCGCGCAGCAGTCCGGAGGCAGCCTTGAGCACCGCGTCGAAGCCGGGCACGGACCGCAGTGCGGTCAGCGCGGTGCGATCGGCCGGGTGTTCGAACGCTCGTGAACTGATGCCCGTGAGCACCGTCCGACCGTCGCTGTCGACCGCGTTGCCCTGATCTTCGCTCATGGGCCCATACTGCTCGGCCACGGTGAGACCGCAAGTTCCTCGCGAAGCTAGGCGCTGATGCGCTTGCCCTCGCGCGCCTGGGAGGCCGCGGCGTCCTCGGTGGCGGGATCGTCGGTCTGGTCGGAACGGGGGCGGACCCGGTTCGCCAGGACACTGAACAGCCGCTGGTAGCGGGCGCCGATCAGGCGGATTAGCCCGTCGAGCAGTTTCGCGTCGAACCCGACGAGGACGCGCGGGTGGTTTCCGGCGATGCCGCGCACGATCGTCTTCGCGGCGGACTCGGCAGTGGTCTTCGCAAGCTTGCTGTCGAAGAACGCGGCGAATTCAGCCTGGTTGATCCCGGCGATGGTGCCCGCGTTGCGCGCGATGGCGGTCTTGATTCCGCCGGGGTGCACGCAGGTGACCTCGACCGGATGCTTGGCGATGAGCATCTCTTGGCGCAATGACTCGGTGAACCCGCGCACCGCGAACTTGGCCGCGTTGTAGGCGCTCTGACTCGGCATCGCCAGCAGGCCGAACAGGCTCGAGATGTTGACCACGTGCCCGTCGCCGGATGCGATCAGATGCGGCAGGAACGCCTTCGTGCCGTTGACGACGCCCCAGAAGTCGACGTCCATGACCCGCTCGATCTGGCCGAAGCTCATCTGTTCGACGTCGCCGGTGAATGCCACGCCCGCGTTGTTGACGACGATGTTGACCACACCGAACTCCGCGACGACGGCGTCGGCGTACGCAAGCACGGAGTCGCGCTCGGTGACGTCGAGACGCTGCTCGTGCACGTGTGCGCCGATTACCCGGGCGTGCCGAGCGGTCTCGCCGAGTCCCGACACGTCGACATCGCTGAGCGCGAGCTTCGCGCCGCGACGTGCGAGCTCGTAGGCGAGCGCGCGTCCGATACCTGAACCGGCGCCGGTGATGACGGCGACCTTGCCTGCAATAGCAGTCATGCTGCGGAAACCTCCTGGGTGGCGCGCTGCGAGTTCCGCGCGGTCGTTTCGTAGGCCTGTCGATCGAACTTGCGGGTGATGCGTCGGAACGCGAACGTGAAGCTGGGCCACAGAGTGGTGTTGCGGCCGTGCGCGTCGAGATACCAGCTCGCGCAGCCGCCGGTCGTCCAGATGGTGCTACCCATCCGGTCCTGCAACTTGTCGTTGTAGGCGCGTTGCACGTCCTCGCGAACGTCGAACGTGGCCAGACCGTGGCGGTCCATCTCGTCCAGCGCGCTCGCGACGTAGTTGATGTGCGACTCGGCCATGTAGACCATCGAGCTGTGCCCGAGGCCGGTGTTCGGGCCGATCACGAACAGCATGTTGGGGAAGCCGTGGACCGCCGCGCCCTTGTAGGCCTGCTGACCCTTGTCGCGCCACACGTCGGCCAGCGAGCGTCCCTCGGCCCCGACGATGCGCTCGAACGTCGGCGAGTCGGTGACGTGGAAGCCGGTGGCGACGACGATCGCGTCGACCTCACGCACGGTGCCGTCCTTGGTCACGATCGCGTCCGGACGGATCTCGGCGATGCCGTCGGTGACCAGGTCGACGTCGTCGCGGGCGAGCATCGGATACCAGTCGTTCGAGATCAGCATGCGCTTGCAACCGATCTGCCACGTCGGCGTCACGGCCTCGCGCAGCTGCGGGTCCTTGATGCTGCGGTCGATGTTGCGCTCGGCGATCTTCTGGACCGCCTGCAGCAGCCGCGGCTGATAGGCGAAACCGAGCACGAGCAGCTCGCGCGCCCAGTAGATCGCCTCGCGCGAGAGCCGCTGCGCGAACGGGACGTGCTTGAACGCGAGCCGCTCGACCTTCCTGTACGGACGATCGCCGCGCGGCAGCACCCACGGCGCGGTGCGCTGGTAGACGTCGAGGTGAGCGACCGTGCCGGCCAGCTCCGGTCCGATCTGGATCGCCGACGCGCCGGTGCCGATCACGGCGACACGCTTGCCCTTGAGGTCGGCGTCGTGGTTCCACCGGGACGAGTGGAAGATCTGACCGGCAAAGCTGTCGATGCCCTTGATATCCGGCAGGGCCGGCTCGGCCAGCGAACCGACGGCGCCGATCAGCACATTCGCGCTGAACCCGCCGTTCGATGTGTCGACGAGCCACTGCTCGGTCGTCGCGTCCCACGCTGCGCGGGTCACGTCCGTGTTGAACAGGTGCTTGTCGAGCACGCCGTACTTCTGTGCTGTGTCGCGCAGGTACTGCTGGATCTCCGGCTGCGGCGAGAACGAGCGCGACCAGTTCGGGTTGAGCTCGAAGGAGTAGGAGTACAGATGCGACGGGACGTCGCAGGCCGCGCCGGGATAGGTGTTGTCGCGCCAGGTGCCGCCGACCTCGCTGCCGCGCTCGACGACGAGGAAGTCGTCGCGACCCTGCTTGGGCCAGGCGGATCGCCGTGCCCAGCCCGGCGAAGCCGCTGCCGATCACCAGGACGCCGACGTGACGGCGTTCGGTTCCAGTCATGTCACTCGACGCTAATTGCTCATTGAACGCGAGTCAATAGATAGTTGGCTGGCGTTCAATAGCGTTACGATGGCCACATGCCGGACAAGCGCACCCGCCTCCGCCCGGACGCGCGGCGGGCCCAACTGATCGCGCTCGGCGTCGACATGCTCGCCACCCGGACCCTGGACGAGTTGTCCGTCGAGGACATCGCCACCGAGGCCGGGATCTCGCGCGGGCTGTTGTTCCACTACTTCGCGTCCAAGCAGGAGTTCCACCTCGAGGTCGCCCGCGCAGCGGCGCAGGAACTGATCGCCCGCACCGAGCCGGACACCACGCTCGCGCCGATGGACGCCCTGCGGGGGGCCCTGACCGCGTTCATGGACTACGTCACCGACAACCCCGACAACTACAAGTCACTGGTGCGCGGCGCGGCCAGCGGCGACACGGACATGCGGGCCATCTTCGACCGCACCCGGTCGACGATGGCCGGGCGCATCGTCAGCGTGCTCGGCGACCAGGGCCTGCCGCTCGGACCGCGCGCGGCGCTGGCCGTGCACGGCTGGGTGGCCTTCGTCGAGGAGTGCGTCGTGCGCGCGATCGACGACGGATCGCTGGACGACCCGGCGTTTCGTGACGGCCTGCTCGAGATGCTGACCAAGGCGCTGCCGGCCGTTGTGCTGGCGTCCTCGGACGACGACCTGAACACGCTGGTGTCGGTGTTGACCGCAGATCGGGCCGCTGCTGCGAAATAGGCCCCGTTCGTATTGGCCCGATGAGAAGTAGCGGTGCGAACTAGGATGTCCGACTATGGCGTTCACCGTCGAACGAAACCCGAACCCGGCCACCGCTGACGAGCGGGCGAAGATCCTCGAGGCGCCCGGCTTCGGCCGGTTCTTCACCGACCACATGGTGCGCATCGACTACCGCGACGGCGCGTGGGGTGAGGGCGCCGTAGTGCCGTACGGCCCGCTGCAGCTCGACCCGGCCACGATGGCGTTGCACTACGGGCAAGAAATCTTCGAGGGCCTCAAGGCCTACCGCCAGCCCGACGGCTCGGTCGCGACGTTCCGCCCCGACCAGAACGCGGGACGGTTCGCCCGCTCGGCCCGTCGGCTCGGCATGGCCGAACTCCCTGCGGACCTGTTCGTCGCGTCGTTGCGCGAACTGGTCGCCGTCGATTCGGAGTGGGTGCCGACCGATCCTGCCGACTCGCTCTACTTCCGTCCGTTCATGATTGCGACCGAGGTCGGCCTCGGCGTGAAGCCGGCTTCGTCCTACGCGTACCTGCTCATCGCCTCGCCCGCCGGCCCGTACTTCGTCGGCGGGGTGAAGCCGGTCTCGGTGTGGTTGTCGACCGAGTACACCCGCGCGGCTGCGGGCGGCACCGGCGAGGCGAAGTGCGCCGGCAACTACGCCGCCTCGCTCGTTGCGCAGGCCCAGGCCGCCGCCCAGGGCTGCGATCAGGTCGTGTGGCTCGACGCCGGCGAGCACCGCTGGGTCGAGGAGATGGGCGGCATGAACCTGTACTTCGTGTACGGGTCGGGCGCCAATGCCCGCATCGTCACCCCCGCGCTGACCGGCACGCTGCTGCCCGGAATCACGCGCGACTCGTTGCTCACGCTCGCCGGCGACCTCGGCTACACCGCCGAGGAGGGCAAGATCTCGACCGACGAGTGGCGCGAGGGCAACGAGTCCGGCGCGATCACCGAGGTCTTCGCCTGCGGTACCGCTGCCGTGATCACCCCGGTCGGTTCGGTCAAGAGCGCGACGGGCGAGTGGACGGTAGGTGACGGCTCACCCGGTCCCGTCTCGATGCGACTGCGCGAGCACCTCACCGGGATCCAGACCGGCAAGCTCGACGACACCCACCACTGGATGCACCCGCTCAGCTAGCACGGGGCCAGCGGTCAGGGTTGGTACGGCGGCGCGACTCCCCAGCCCCAGCGGGGGACGGGCGCGTGCTCGACGACCTGGGCGTCGGATCCGGAGTTGGCCATCGCCAGCCGCGTGCCCCATTCGAGGTAGCCGACAAGGGCCGCGCGAAACTCCGGGTCGTCCGGCAGGCCCGCGTCGTCGGCCGCTCGGCTCATCAGTGCCGCGAACCGGAACCAACGACCAGCTCGCAGATGGTTGCCGTGCGAAACAGCGCTGGAACGCATCGACGAGGTGATCACACCGGAGGCCCAAGCTGACGAGCCGCTGGGGCGAGGAGGATTCGGGCCGACCCGCCGCTCGCGCGAGCGAAGCGAGCTTGCGATTTCGGTCGCAGGATGGCCCCGAACGCAGTGAGGGGGCCAGACCAGATCGAATCCCGGCGGATCAGCTAGTGGGCCAGGTCTTGAAGTTCTGGTAGCTGCGGGACGGGGTGGGGCCGCGCTGGCCTTGGTAGCGCGAGCCGTACTGCGCCGAGCCGTAGGGGAACTCGGCGGCCGAGGAGAGCCGGAACAGGCACAGTTGGCCGATCTTCATGCCCGGCCAGAGCGTGATCGGCAGGTTCGCGACGTTCGACAGCTCGAGCGTGATGTGCCCGTTGAACCCCGGATCGATGAAGCCGGCGGTCGAGTGGGTCAGCAGGCCGAGCCGGCCGAGCGAACTCTTGCCCTCGAGGCGGCCGGCCAGGTCGTCGGGCAGCGTCACGATCTCCAGGGTCGAGCCGAGGACGAACTCGCCGGGGTGGAGCACGAACGGGTCCTCGTCCTTGGGCTCGACGAGGGTGGTCAGCTCGTCCTGCTGCTTGGACGGGTCGATGTGCGTGTACTGCGAGTTGTTGAACACGCGGAAGTACCGGTCGAGCCGCACGTCGACGCTCGAAGGCTGGACGAGATCGGAGTCCCACGGGTCGACCACGAGGCGCTGGGCGGCGACTTCGGCGCGAATGTCACGGTCGGACAGCAGCATCCGTGCAGGTTATCTGGCGCCCGCACGAAGCAAGTGATCGACGGGATCAAACAGTGGAGCCGGCAGGCGGTGTCGGCGGCTGCTGACCCGCGGGCTGCGCAGGCAGTGCGCCGGCCTGGGCGCCCGCACCGGTCATGAGCTGCTCTGCCTGCGCCTTCGTGAGCCGGGTGCCGGCGCCGCAGAACGTGCACGTCATTTGCCGTCTGCGGCTGACCGGGAACAGCGGGATGAAGAAGAGCGTGAACATCCGGGTCACCTGCAGGACGCGGTGTGCCGCCGGGTTGTGGCAGCTACCGCAGACGAGCATCAGCATCGCCAGCTGCTTGACGAAGCTGCGGAATCCGAAAATGATCATTGCAGAAGTGTCGGGGGACGCACCTGCCGTCGCAACCGCTACGGCGAAGGTGTTGACCGCACGAACTCGACTACGGCGGCGGCCAGTTCGGGGCCCGCGTCCTCCTGCAGGAAATGGCCGGCGTCGGCGATGACGGGGTGTTTGCGTCCCGCTGCACCGGCCATCGTGCGCTCCAGGATCGGACGCATGCCGCCGGTGATGGGGTCGCCGTCGCTGAACGCGATCAGCATCGGCGTCGGTGACGAAGTCAGCTGCGCCCACGCGGCACGGTTGGCGTCGCTGGCCGGGTCGTCCGGACGGTAGGGCACGAGCCCGGGCATCGCGCGCGGCCCGGCCTTGTGCGACTCGTCCGGGAACGGCGCGTCGTATCCGGCGCGCGCTTCATCCGAGAGCGGACGACGGCAGCCGGCCTGCACGAAGCGCCCGATGTCGAGGGTGGGCGCGCTCTGCACCGCTGCGCGGAACTGATGCCAGATCTCGGGCATGTCGACATCGCCCGTGGGCAGCCCGGTGTTGGCGGCGACGATGCGCGCGAACCGGTCGGGATGCTCGGCGGCCAGGCGCAGCCCGATCAGCCCGCCCCAGTCCTGCCCGACGAGCGTCACGCCGCGCAGGTCGAGCCGGTCGAAGGCGAACTCGCGCACCCACTCGACATGCGCCGCGTAGCTGTGGTCGTCGACCGACACCGGTTTGTCGGAGCGTCCGAACCCGATCAGGTCCGCAGCGATCGCACGAAGCCCGGCCTCGGCGAGTACCGGCAGCATCGTGCGGTAGAGGAACGACCAGGACGGCTCGCCGTGCAGCAACAACACCGGCTCGCCGTCGGCGGGACCGGCCTCGACCCACGCCATCCGCAGCCCGTCACCGACCGTTGCGTACTGCGGTGCGTAGTCGAAGTCGGGCAGCGCGGCAAAGCGCTCGTCCGGCGTGCGCAGTGACTCCATGTCAGCGCGCCGCCATCAGAGGTAGCCCAGGATCTTGGCCGCTTCGCGCAGGTAGTCAGGCACATCGGACGGTGCCGGATCCGGCGGGGCGGGCTGAATCGCACCCGCTTTGATCTTGTCGCTCCAGTCGCCGAGGCCACGGACGAATCCGCCGTGCTGCTGGTTTCCGTAGTCGGTCATGCCGGCCTCCCACGGGACGCCGAGGAAGTCGCAGATGCGTCGGGTCTGGGTGGCCGGGTCGCGGGTGAGCTCCTCGTAGCGCAGCACCAGTCCGCCGTGGACCTTGTGGGCTTCGTCCATCGCCTTGGAAAAGCGCAGGATCTGATCGCCCCAGTGTTCCGGCGAGGTGTTCGGATGCGCCTTGTGCATCGACTCCATCATCCGGACGGGGTGGCGATACAGCAGGATGAATTTCGCGTCCGGCCAGTACCGGTGGATGCGCCGCCAGCTCAGCGTGTTGTGCGGCGTCTTGTCGACGATGAGCGACTTCCCGCTCTTGAGCAGCTGGTCGTAGAGCAGTCGGTCCCAGAGCATGTTCTCGAGGTCGCGGTTGCTCAGCCGCAGTTCCTGCATGGCCAGTTCCAGCAGTTTCGCCGTGGACGTGTCCAGGCGCAGGGCACGCAGGTGCATCTCGAGCGGCGCGCAGATCTGTGTGTGGCTGTTGAGGACCATCCGCATCATCGTCGAGCCCGACCGGAGGTAGCTGAGCAGGAACACCGGCTGCTGGACCAGGCGGAACTGCTCGGCCGGGGTGGACGGGCGCAACATCGGGCCGGCGGACGTGGTGGCCCGACGGACCCGCCGTTTCGCGGCACGCGCAGCCCGCCGAGCGAACTCCTTCGCCCGGACTGACGCCTTGCCCGACGCGTTCACCGAAGCGGTCACCGAGGCCCTTTCTGGGTGCTGAACTGGACGTTGGTCACGGGCGAGTATCCCCGAAGCAGGTCACCGTCGCCGAATCCGGGTCAGCACGAACCACGTGGTGATCAAGCCCCCGACACCGCTGAGAATCGCGCGGATCGCCGACAAAGGCGTCCATATACTCCGGGCCGTGAGCGAGGCCAGCGATCAGACCAGCGCCGTCGACAAGGTGACGACCGAGCCGGCGCCGGCCGAGACCGACGCCACGCCAACTGCCGGCGGGGGGCGAATCGCACGTCTGCGCGGCCGCTTCGACGACTCGGTCTGGCTGGCCGTGCTCGGCGGTATCGGCGTCTTCATCGGCGCCATCGCGCTCTACACGCGGTTCCCGTTCACCGGCGGCCTCGGCCGCGACGAGTCGATCTACGCCTACGAATCGCAGCAGTTCAGCCGCGGCCACGCGATCTACACGAGCATCTTCGACCCGAAGGGGCCCGGCGCCGGCATGCTCGGCGGTATCGGCGCCTTCATCGCGCACCTGTTCCACGCGAGCGACCTGCACGGCATCCGGCTGATGTTCCTCATCATGTCGGTGCTCACAGTCGTGGCGATCTACCTGCTCGTCCTGCAGGTGTTCAAGTCGGTGCCCGCGGCGTTCGCCGCCGGCATCGCGTTCACCCTTTTCGCCAAGTTCGCGCACGACGCGATCATCGGCCCGGACGCGAAGACCCCGGGCGTGCTGCTCGCCGTGATCTGCATGATCTTCCTGGCTCGGAAGCAGTGGTTTGTCGGCGCGATCTTTGCGGGGCTGACGTTCAATTGCTGGCAGCCGTTCTTCTGGTTCGCGTTGATCGCCGTCATCGCAGCAGCCCTCGACGCCGAGGGAGCCGGTGGCCGCGCGCGGGCCGCGCTGCGCGCGCTGGTCGGCGCGGCGATCCCCAGCGTCGTCCTGACGATCTATTTCGCGATCGCCGGCGCGTTCAAGCCGTTCATCAGCGCGACATTCCTCTACCCGTTGTTGGGGACGGTGCGTGCCAAGGAAAGCCTGAGGGAGCACCTCGTGCGGCCCTTCCGCGTGCTCGCGCACTACACGATGACCGAGATCGTGTGGTGGGTCGGCATCCTTTCGCTGCTCGTCGTGGTCGCCGTCGAGATCGTCAAGCGCCGCCGCGCCGCGCTGACCGAGCCGATCTTCCTGATCCTGTTCCTGGCGTTCGTCGGCAACATGCTCTACGCCTTCTACGACTTCCAGAGCGACCCCGACACCCTCGCGCTGCTCCCGTTCGGCGCGATCGGCGTCGGGGCGGGCGTCGCACTGCTGCTCTCGGTGCTGAAGCAGCCCGTGGTGCGGCGCGCGTCCACCGGGGTGGTCGTGATCGTCGCGGTGGTGCTGTCGATCGTGCAGGCGAACATGTACACCAACAGGTGGGGCAGTGACCACAAGTTGCTCGTCCAGCTGCGCTCGGCGTGCGGCCTCGACCGAGTGGCCGGCCCGGGCAAGTACCAGCTCGTGTCGCTCGGCAACCCCGAGGTGTTCGTCCTCACACACCGCCGCAGCCCGACGAACTACATCTATCTGGCCTCCGGCGTCGACAAGTGGAAGATCACCCACACCAAGGGCGGCGTGAAGGCGTGGGAGCGCGAGATCATCGCGCACAAGCCGTCTGTGATCAACGTCGACGGCTGGCAGACCGGCTGGACGAAGCCGGTGACGCATTTCCTGGCCACCAGCGGGTACCAGCTGCGCTACATAGGGGTCTACAAGGTCTACGTCTCGCAGGCGGCGATCGCGCGGGCCAAGCAGGTGAACGTGCAGCTGGCCACAGCCAAGCACCAGTACGCGCGGGCCGTGGACGGGAAGCGGCTGCCCGCCAAGGTACCCTGTGGAAACGGCTAATCGCTTTCACAGTCGAGCCGGTAGGCATTGCTAGGTTTGTCCGTCGTGCCGCGGGCCGCGGCCTCGAGGGCCGACTAAGACAGACCCACGGGCAGATACGAGAATCCGAGGACTTATGCAACGCGCCGAAAACTTCAGCCATGACGTCGTGGTCATCGGCGGATGTGGACACGTCGGGCTGCCGCTGGCGATCGCGCTGGCCGACAGCGGCGCGTCCGTCCTCGTATATGACGTCAGCAAGGCCGCCGTCGACACCGTCAACGACGGCGTCCTGCCCTTCGACGAGCCGGGTGCCGCCGACAAGCTGAAGAAGGCCGTCGAATCGGGCGCCCTGCGCGCCTCGACCGAGGAATCGGTCGTCGCCGACGCCGAGAACGTGATCGTCGTGATCGGCACCCCGGTCGACGAGCACCTCAACCCCGATCCGCAGGCCATCCCGCGCGCGCTCGACCAGTGCGCCCCGTACTTCCGCGACGGCCAGCTGCTCGTCCTGCGCAGCACCGTGTTCCCGGGCGTCACCCGCCTGGTCGAGCGCATGGTCGCCGAGCGCGGCCTCGACATGGACGTGTCGTTCTGCCCGGAGCGCATCGCCGAGGGCAAGGCGATGACCGAGCTGTTCTCGCTGCCGCAGATCATCTCCGGCAACTCGCCGAAGGCGAGCGAGCGAGCTGCAGCGCTGTTCGGCCGGCTCACCAAGCAGGTCGTCCACCTCGAGCCCGAAGAGGCCGAGCTGGCCAAGCTGTTCACCAACACCTGGCGCTACATCAAGTTCGCCGCGGTCAACCAGTTCTACATGTTCGCCGACAGCCGTGGCCTCGACTTCGAGCGCATCCGGCAGGGGCTCTCGCAGGACTACCCCCGCGCGCAGGACATGCCCGGCGCCGGGTTCGCGGCCGGCCCGTGCTTGTTCAAGGACACGATGCAGCTGGCCGCGTTCAACGACAACAACTTCGCGCTCGGCCACGCGGCGATGCTCGTCAACGAAGGGCTGCCGCTCTACGTCGTCAGCCAGCTCGCCGAGAAGCACGACCTCGGCTCGATGACCGTCGGCATCCTCGGCGCCGCGTTCAAGGCGAACTCCGACGACATCCGCTCCAGCCTGGCCTACAAGCTCAAGCGCATCCTGTCGTTCAAGGCGCGCAAGGTGCTCATGACCGACCCGTACGTCACCGTCGACGCTGACCTCGTCCCGCTCGAGCAGGTGCTGGCCGAGGCCGACGTCCTGATCGTCGCGACTCCGCACCCCGAGTACCGCGGCATCAAGACCGACAAGCCGGTTGCCGACGTCTGGAACGTGTTAGGCACCGCGTGAGCGAGGCTTGCGGACCGAACAAGGGGCATCGCGCGGGCCGCGAGGCCCGTTTCGAGCCAGGAATGGGCCCGGGCACAGCGAGCGGCCCAGGAGCGGATCGAACATGACCGATCAGCATTTGCGTGTCTCGGTGGTGATCCCGGCCTACAACGAGTCGACCAACATCGTCCCGGTGCTCGATCGACTCCTGGAGTCGGTGAATCTTCCGTGCGAGGTCCTGGTCGTCGTCGACATGCCCGAGGACTCGACGATCCCGGTCATCGAGGAGTACGCACTCAAGGCACCGTCGGTGCGCGTCGTGATCAACGACTTCGGCCGCGGGCCGGCATATGCCATCCGGTACGGCATCCACGTGGCCGAGGCGCCGGTCGTGGTCGTGACCATGGCCGACGGGTGTGACGATCCGCGACAGATCGACGAGCTGCACCCGGCTCGTCGAGCGCGGGGTCGTGGTGGCCGCTGCGTCCCGCTACATGCCCGGCGGCCAGCAGGTCGGCGGGCCGTACTTCAAGCGGATGCTCTCGAAGAACGCCGGCCGATCGCTGTACTGGTTCGCCCGCATCGGCACGCGCGACGCCACGAACTCGTTCAAGGCCTACAACCGCGATTTCGTCGAATCGGTCGGCATCGACAGCTCCGACGGGTTCGAGATCGGCCTCGAATTGACGGCCAAAGCGCGCCGGTTGCGCCGTCCGGTCGCCGAGATCCCTACCATTTGGTTGGACCGCCCCGCCGGGGTCTCGAACTTCAAGCTCACAAAATGGATCCCCAAGTACGTCCGCTGGTACCGCTTCGCGTTCGGCAAGCGGCTGCACGTCAATGATCTGGATACGGAGTTACACAAATGAAGGTTCTCGTCAGCGGCTCGGCCGGCTTCATCGGCGGCTATGTGGTCGAGGAGTTGCTCAACCGCGGCCATGAGGTCGTCGGTATCGACAACTACTCGAAGTACGGGAAGGTCGTGAAGTCCTACGACGAACACCCGAACTACGACTTCCACGAGGGCGATGTCCGCGACACCGACCTGATGACCAAGCTGCTCATGGACTGCGATCACTTCATCGCGGGCGCGGCGCTCATCGGCGGTATCTCGTACTTCCACACCTACGCCTACGACCTGCTGGCCGAGAACGAGCGCATCATCGCCTCGTCCTGCGATGCCGCGATCAAGGCCCACGAGCAGGGCAAGCTGAAGAAGGTCACCTACCTCAGCTCGTCCATGGTGTTCGAGTCGGCGACGCACTGGCCGTCGGCCGAGGGTGACGAGCGCAAGATCCCGCCGCCGCTGTCGTCCTACGGATTCCAGAAGCTGGCCGTCGAGTACTTCGCGATCGCCGCGTGGGACCAGTACAAGCTGCCGTACACGATCGTGCGTCCGTTCAACTGCGTCGGCATCGGCGAGAGCCGCGCGCTCGGTGACGTCGAGATCGATTCCGGCAACGTGAAGCTGGCCATGAGCCACGTCGTCCCGGACCTCGTGCAGAAGATCCTCAAGGGCCAGGACCCGCTGCACATCCTCGGCACCGGCGAGCAGGTTCGCCACTACACCTACGGCGGCGACCTCGCCCGCGGCATCGTCGAGTGCGTGCTCCAGGACGCCGCGCTCAACGACGACTTCAACCTCTCGACCGCCGAGTCGACCACGGTGCTCGACCTCGCCCAGCTGATCTGGAAGAAGATCAACGGCGACAAGCCGTTCAACGTGACCAGCGACGAGGCGTTCGAGTACGACGTCCAGAAGCGCGTCCCCGACACGACCAAGGCGAAGACCGTCCTCGGTTACGAGGCCACGACCACTCTCGACGAGATGCTCAACGAGGTCATCCCGTGGATCGAGCAGGCCATGAAGGACGGCACGATCTAGTCGAGTTGCCGAGCCGGCGGGCCGCTGGGTCCGCCGCTCGCTTGGCTCGGGCGCAGTCGTTCGCGCGAGTTCGCTGGCGCCGCTTTGCTTTGCCCCGCGTAGGTGCGTGATTTCGCGAATTCAGCGTGTATCCGCGGGGCAAAGCGGGCCCAGGGCGGGGCAAAGCGGGATGGCGCCGACCGGTGCCGGAGCAGGGTATCCGCACCCGCCGCAACCACCCGGCTCGTGTAATCTCGGGCCGTTCGCGGGTGTAGTTCAATGGCAGAACATCAGCTTCCCAAGCTGACAGTGCGAGTTCGATTCTCGTCACCCGCTCCGGAGCCGCCATGGATCGCCACCGTTGGTCACGGCACATCGCATCGCTCGACGCCGAAGTGGACGCGCCGGAGATCTACCGCATCCTGTTCGCCCACGAATTCCCGTGGGACCTCAACCAGGCGCTGTCGTTCGCGCTCTACCGCACCTACGCCGTCCCGTCGATCGGCAAGCTGCTCGGGCACACGGGCGAGTTCACCCGGCGCACGCAGAAGCGCTACGACGACACCGGCCTGATCCTCGACACGATCCTCGAACACGGCTTCGCCAGCTCGTCCGGACGCACGGCCTTGCGACGAATGAACCAGATGCACGGTTCGTACGACATCGCGCAGGACGATCTGCGCTACGTCCTGTCGACCTTCGTCATCGTCCCGATGCGCTGGCTGGATCGGTGGGGCTGGCGCCGCCTGACCGAGCACGAGCGGGTCGCGAGCACGAACTACTACCGCGCCCTGGGCCGGCACATGGGGATCAAGGAGATCCCGACGACGCACGAGCAGTTCGCAACGCTGTTGGACGATTACGAACGCGCGCACTTCGGCTACGACCGAGGCGGACGTGCCGTCGCCGACGCCACGCTCGATCTGATGACGACGTTCCCGCCGAACAATTACGCGCCCAAGCCGATCGTGCGGCGCTTCGCCCGCGCGCTGATGGACGATCAGCTGCTCGACGCATTCGGCTATCCGCACCCGTCGCGTGTCGAACGCGCGCTCGCGTCCGGCGGGTTGAAAGCACGCGCAGCGATCGTGCGCCGGATGCCGCCACGCGCGACGCCGACGTACTTCCGGCAGATGTCGACCATGCGCAGTTATCCCGACGGCTACGAGGTCGGCGACCTGGGCACGTTCCCGACGACCTCGACGCCGGCCGCCGGAGCGTAGGAACGACGACCGGGCATGGCCAAGTCAGTCGAGGCGCGCGGACTGCGGGTCGTCCGTGGTGGGCACGAGATCCTGCGCGGGCTCGACTTCGCAGTCGTGCCCGGGCAGGTCACCGGTCTGCTCGGCCCGTCCGGCTGCGGCAAGACGACGTTGATCCGCGCGATCGCCGGCGTGCAGCGCCACACCGGCGACCTGACCGTGCTCGATCGGCGTGCCGGCAGCGCTGACCTGCGCAGTCGCATCGGCTACGCCGCGCAGACCGCCGCGGTCTACGGCGACCTCACCGTGCACGAGAACCTGCGCTACTTCGCCGATGTGCTGCGCGCGCCTCGCAGCGACGTGACGCGCGTGCTCGAGTCGGTCGAGCTCGGCGACTACGCGAATCGGCTCGTCTCGACCTTGTCGGGTGGTCAGCATTCGCGAGTGAGTCTCGCGGTCGCGCTGCTCGGCACGCCGAAGCTGCTGCTCCTCGACGAGCCGACCGTCGGTCTCGACCCCGTCCTGCGTGAACAGCTGTGGAACACGTTCGCTGCGCTGTCCGCCGAGGGCCTCACGCTGCTTGTCTCCAGTCACGTGATGGACGAGGCCGATCGTTGCGATGAATTGCTGCTCATGCGCGACGGCCGACTGCTCGCGCAGGAATCGCCTGACTCGCTGCGACACCGCACTGGGGCGACCAATCTCGAGCAGGCATTCCTCACGCTGATCCGGGAGCAAGCGTCGTGAGGACGACGACAGTGCGGGTGCTGCAGCAATTGCGCCATGATCCGCGCACGCTGGTATTGCTCATCGCCGTCCCGGCGTTGTTGATGACCTTGCTTCGATACGTGTTCGACTCGAAGGCCGAGTTCGGGCAGGTTGCTCCGGATCTGCTCGGGATCTTTCCGTTCCTTCTGATGTTCCTCGTGACGTCTGTAGCGACGCTGCGCGAGCGCTCGTCCGGCACGCTCGAGCGGCTGATGACACTGCCTCTGCCGAAGCTCGCACTGCTCGGCGGGTACGGCGCCGGCTTCAGCGCGGTCGCGATCGTGCAGGTGGCGGTGACAACAGTGGTGTCGCTTGCGCTCGGCATGACCGTCGACGCCCCGATCGTCTGGCTGTTCGTCGTGATCTTGCTGGACGCACTGCTCGGTGTCGCACTCGGTCTGTTCGCGAGCGCGTTTGCCAAGACCGAGTTCCAGGCGATCCAGCTGATGCCTGTCGTCGTGCTGCCACAACTGCTTGTGTGCGGGTTGTTCCAGCCTCGCGCGGCCATGGCCGAGGTGTTGCGCTGGGTCGCGGATGTACTGCCATTGCCCTACGCCGTCGAGGCGCTCCAGTACGTGGCGAACGGCACCGCGCCCGACGCCGCCTTCGCCCGCGACCTCGCCGTGCTCGCTGCGTATGTGATCGGCGCGCTCATCGCGGCCGCGGCGACCTTGCGCCGTACGACGTCGTAACCCTGGGCCCTCCAAAACCTGAGCATTTCGCGCGAGAATTCGGACGAGGCGGCACATAGTCGGCGGCCGGATGTAACAACGTCGCGTCCCCGCTTTCCAAGATCGGTGCGGGCTGCGATTATCGCCCCGACCCGAGCGTGGGGAGGGGCAGTCGGTGACGATCAAGACAGCTGGCCGTGGCTGGCGTCGAGGCGGTGCGTTGTGTCTGGCCGCGGTCTTGGCGGCGGTGCTCGCCGCCTGTAGCGGCACTCATCGCGCCGCGACGAACAGCACTACGACCTCCGGTGCGAAGTTCGCCTCGAATTCGCTCGTAGGGTCGCTGCTCGCCGCCTCGACCGACCTCGGTCCGTCTCGTGCGCGCAACGTCGACGTGCTCGTGTCGCTTCGCCACGCCACTCGTCCCGCTCAGCTGTACCGGTGGGCGACGGCGCATCACCTCGGGGTGCGCTGGACGCGCGGGGAGGCCTACGCGAGCGTGCACGGCACCGGTGCAGCCATGAGCGCCGGCTTCGCGATCGCGATCCACGACTACAAGGCCGGCTCGGGCAAGCGCTTCTACGCCACGACTCGCTACGCGCGGGTGCCGAGCGCGCTGCGCACGTCCATCACCGGCGTCGGTTCGATCCTCAGCTACGTCCCGAAGACGACCGTCGCCGGCCTGCCCTTCCACAGCGACGTCCCCGCCGGTGGGTTGTCGCCGAGTCAGTTGCTGCGCGCCTATGACGCGACCTCGCTGGCCCAGGCCGGCGACACCGGCAAGGGCAAGACGGTCGTGTTCTTCGAACTCGACGGTTTCCTGCAGTCCGACCTGGACGCGTTCTCGCAGTTGAGCGGGACGAGCCGGTTCACGCCGGTTCTCGACTCGACGATGCCCGGCAAGGTCGAGGGCGAGACCGACATGGACCTGCAGGTGGTGCACGCGATCGTCCCCGACGCCAAGCTTGTCGTCTTCAACATCGCGACCGCGTGGTCGGGAAGTTCGGCCGCCGACTACATCGCGCACATTGCCGCTTCCTACCGCACCGTCGCGCAGAAGTACCCCGGTTCGGTGTGGAGCATCTCGATCGGTTCGGCGTGCGAGCGGCTGTTCAACGCCACCGACCTGGCGCCCATGGAGTCCGCGCTCCAGCAGGCCACGGCGCAGGGCACCTCAGTGTTCATGTCGACCGGCGACACGGGCGGGCTCGAGTGCAAGGGGGCTCGCCAGGGCGGCTTCGGCTCGCCGCCGGAGCAGCAGGACATCGGCGTCAGCGCCATCAGCACCCCGCCGAGTGTCACCAGCACCGGCGGTACCCAACTCGATACCGACGCCAACGGCGGCTATATCTCCGAAGAGGCTTGGACGCAGTTCGCCACCCAGCAGGGCACGAGCGGCGGCCCGAGCATCTACGTCCCACGACCGAGTTGGCAGACCGGGCCGGCGTTGAGCACTGTCAGCGACTCGCATCGACTCACTCCGGACGTATCCGCCGACGCGGACCCGTCCACCGGCGTGAAGATCGTCGTCAACGGCGCGAAGCAGCTCGGCGGCGGCACCTCACAGTCGGCGCCGATCTGGGCCGGGCTGACGGTGATGATGAACCAGTACCTGGAAGCCAACGGCGGCAAGGCCCTGGGCGAGATCAATCCGTTGCTCTACAAGGCGGCGTCGACGACGCCGAGCGCGTTCCACGATGTCGCGCTCGGCGGCAACATGCCCTACACGGCCGGCAAGGGCTTCGACTACCTGACCGGGCTCGGCTCGCCCGATGTCGGCGTCCTTGTCAAAGCCCTCCAGGCCGCGCAAAAGGCGGGATCATGACTGAGCAGTCGCCCGAAGTGACGCAACCGCCGGTCGACGGCGCAGGCACGACGTGCCCGACGTGCGGCAACGAGGTGCCGCCGGGCATGTTCTGCGGCGTGTGCGGTTACCACCTCGCCCGCGATACCGAACACAGCGGCGCAGGGTTCCGGTCGCACTCGTACTTGGCCGCGCCGGGCGAGCACGTGCTGCGACTGTCGATCGTGTCGTCGCTGTTCCCGCATCTGCCGCACCGTTCGCGCGCGCCCTTCCGGGTCGCGGTCGTCGTGCTCGTGGCGGGCCTTGTCGTGCTTGCCGCGCTCCGACTGCAGGCGCCGATGATCGCCGTCGCCGCGCTCGGCGTGCCGCTCGTATTCCAGCTGTACCTGCAGGAGTCGGACGTCTACGAAGACCTGCCCGCCCGGCTGCTCGGCGTGGCGGCTCTGCTCGGCGCGGTGCTCGGGTGGGGATGGTCGGCTCTGACCGATCGGCACGTGAGCGACGCGTCCAACGCGAACCTGCTCGGCGGCTCGAGCACGGGCCACTTCTGGATCGACGGGGTACTGATCTCTGCCGGCGCCGGGTTGCTCCTGCTCGTCCCCGCTGCGGCCGCATTCGTGATGAAGCCGCCGCACATCGACGAGTCGCTGGACGGGTTCTTGATCGGCTCGCTCGGGGCGGTCGCGTTCACCGCGGCGGCGACGATCACCCGGCTGGCTCCGCAGCTGAAGACCGGAATCATCGCGCACGGTCGCCCGGTCGAGAGCATCGTGGTCGAGGCGCTGCTGCAGGGCGGGACCGTCCCGATCACCGCGGCGAGCATGGGCGGCCTCGTCGGCGCTGCGCTGTGGGTGCGGCGCCGCGCGCAGTCCGGCCATCTCGGACGCTGGCTGGCAACCGCACGGGTCATGGTCCCGATCTCGGTCGTGCTCTACACAGTGCTCGGGATCATCGACTACGAGCAGCCGCCGCAGGCGACCCTGCTCGGCCTGCACATCATCGTGGCGATCGCCGCGTTGCTGTTGCTGCGCTACGGATTGCACGCGGTGTTGCTGCACGAAGAGCACGAAGTGCACGTCGGACCGCCGCGCGTGTGCCCGCACTGCGAGCACGTCGTCCCGTCGATGCCCTTCTGCCCGCACTGCGGTTTCGCGCACCGCGCCTCGTCCCGATCGGCGCGCAAGCGTCTCGATCTGGGTGCGACCGAGCCGGCCGATGCGAATGCCGAGCCGGCGGCCGACCAACCCGACCCGCCCGAGGCGAGTACCGGCACCACCACGGATGAGGAGGGTCCGGCGTGACGTATCCGCAGGGTCCGCAGGGACCACAGGGTCCACTCCCGCCGGCGCCGCCGCCCGCGCGCCCGCAAGGGCCACCACCCGGCTTCCAGCGCGGTTATGCCCAACCCGGCTACGCACCGCAGGGCTACCCGCAGCAGGGCTATGCCGTCCAGGGCGGCTACCCGCCGCACACCGGGACGCCTTACGGCTACCCAGTCGCGCAGGCAGCGCGTCCGAGCGTCGCGCAGAGCTCACACACGAAGATCATTGCGATCCTGGTCGTCGCGCTCGTCGTCGCGGTCGGCGCCTTCGTGCTGATCTCGAAGTTCGTGACTCCGGCGGCGAACAACGCCAAGGCGTGCAACCCCACGTGCGTCGGACCGCCCCCGGTCGGCCCGCCCGTGACTGCCAATCCGCGCTTCACCGCCGCGGACGGGTCGTTCAGCGTTGAGTACCCGACGGTGCTGCCCAATATCGGCGCAAACACGATCCAGAAGAACAGCAGCTCCATCGAACTTTCGATCGCGCACGGCCTGGGCGTCATCCTCGTCCAGGGTGGGTCTGCAAACGGCTCAACGGCACAACAGGTCGTGTCGTCCTTCGTGCAGGCGAAGTTCGCCGACGCCCGCGGCGCGTACCAGATCTCGAACGCCGAGGTCGGCTACACGCCGGGCTTCGGTGCGGTCTACGACGTGTTTCCGCAGTCGACGACCGGTGCGTCGTCGCACGCTCGACTGGTCGTGCTGGCCGCGGTCAAGAACAACACCTACGTCCTGGTAGCCGGTCTGGGCGGATACCAGGAGTTCGCGCAGGGCGGCCTCACCGACGGGCATCCGTCCGGTGTCGCCACCGCCACGGCGCTGTTCATGGACCCGATCAACAACAGCGTGCTCTGGAAGGGCGACGCGCCGCGGTAGCCGGTCAGGTCGGTTCGCTCAGCCCGTCGAGGACGGTGCCGGCGATCTCGGCCAGCTGGTCGACCTGGGCCGCGCTGAGCCGGTCGATGACGTGCTGGCGGACGGCTTCGACGTGGCCGGGTGCCGCGGCCTCGAGCGCGGCGAAGCCGGCATCGGTCAGGCGCGCGAGCTGGCCACGCCGGTCGGTCTCGCACTCCTCCCGCTCGATCCAGCCGCGCTCCTCGAGCCGGGCGACGGCGTGGGAGAGCCTGCTGCGCGAGGATCGGGTGGCGTCGGCGAGTTCGCTCATCCGCATCGTGCGGTCGTCCGGCTCGGACAGTCGGACGAGGATCTCGAAGTAGCCGTGCGGAATCCCCGCATCGCGCTGCAACTGTCGGTCCAACGCGTCGATGAGCAGGGTGGTCGCTTCGATGTAGTTGCGCCACGCACGCTGTTCGGCAGGGTTGAGCCATCGCGGGGACGCGCTCGCAGGGCGCACGGAGCTCACGTCAACAATCTTATCGGTAGTTCTCTGGATAGTTGAACTCTCAATCGAAATTTGGTAGGGTGACGTCATGTCGATCCACCGCTTGAACCACGCCGTTCTGTACGTACGCGACACCGAGCGCAGCGTCGCGTTCTATCGCGACGTCCTCGGCTTCGAGGTGGTCAACGAGCTGGGCAACGGGGCCGCGGCGTTCCTGCGCGCAGCCGCGTCGACCAATGACCACGACCTCGGGCTGTTCCGTATGGGCCCCAGCGCGTCCGCGTCCCCGGCCGGGCGTACCGCCGTCGGGCTCTACCACCTGGCGTGGGAGGTCGACACGCTGCGCGACCTCGAGGCGATCTCCAAGGCATTGAGCGAGGCCGGCGCGCTCGTCGGCGCGTCCGACCACAGCACGACCAAGTCGCTGTACGGCCACGACCCGGACGGGCTGGAGTTCGAGATCGCCTGGGTCGTCCCGGCCGACCGGCTCGACGACGAAGTATTCGCCGCACGCTCGCAGATCCGTCCCCTTGACCTGGCGCGCGAGATCGAACGCTACGGGGCAGACACTCCGGGTGGGATCGGTGTGAGCCGCACGGCGGCTGTGCAATAGGCGCAGTTAGTCGCAAATGGGGCGCGGGTACCTCTTCGGCAACAGCCGGTAACTAGGAGGAACCCCCAAATGCTCTGGACCATCATCGTCATGCTCATCGTCGGCCTGATCGCCGGCGCGCTGGCCCGCCTGCTCGTGCCCGGCAAGGACCCGATGGGCATCGGCGCAACGATCGTGCTCGGTGTCGTCGGTTCGTTCATCGGTGGCTTCCTGGGTTGGGCACTTTTCCACCACGACGCCAAGCAGGGCGCATTCCAGACTTCTGGGCTGATCGGCTCGGTCATCGGTGCGATCATCGCCCTGCTCGTATACCGCGCTGTCAGCGGCCGCAGCCGCCGTGGCGGCATGCTGCGCACCTGATCCGTCCGCTGACCCGCCTCGACCCTGTAACGGTCATGGTCTGATCCAGATCGCGGCCAATACAGGGTCGAAGTGCGTCCGGGGACCTCCGTACGATTGATCGGTGACCGCCCCTCGTGCGCTGCTGCTGGAACAGATCCACCCTGACGCGCAGACCATGCTGCGCTCGGCCGGCTTCGAGGTCGAGACCCGTTCGGGCGCGCTCGACGAGCAGGAGCTGATCGAGGCGCTCGAGGGCGTCGAGCTGTTGGGCATCCGATCCAAGACCCATGTGACCGAACGCGTGCTCGAGGCCGCCGGCGATCTCGTGGCCATCGGCGCGTTCTGCATCGGCACGAACCAGATCGACCTCGACAGCGCCTGCGAGCAGGGCGTGACGGTGTTCAACGCGCCGTTCTCGAACACCCGCTCGGTCGTCGAACTCGCGATCGCCGAGATCATCTCGATGACTCGCCGGCTCACCGAGAAGAACGAGCTCATGCACGCCGGCGTGTGGGACAAATCCGCCGACGGCGCGCACGAGGTGCGTGGGCAGACCCTGGGCATCGTCGGCTACGGCAACATCGGCACCCAGCTGTCCGTCCTGGCCGAGAACCTCGGCATGAAGGTGATCTTCTTCGACACGGCGGACCGGCTGTCCCTCGGCAACGCGCGCAGCTGCGGATCGCTCGCCGAGCTGCTCGCGGAGGCCGACGTCGTCACGCTGCACGTCGACGGTCGTGCGTCCAACCACAGCATGTTCGGCGAGGCCGAGTTCGACCGGATGAAGCACGGCGCGCTGTTCCTGAATCTTTCGCGCGGGTTCGTCGTCGACTACGCGGCCCTGCGCTCGCGGATCGAGTCCGGTGCGATCGCCGGCGCTGCCGTCGACGTGTTTCCCGTGGAACCCAAGGCGCGCGGCGAGGAGTTCGTCTCGGCGCTGCGCGGGCTGCCGAACGTCATCCTGACCCCGCACATCGGCGGGTCGACCGAGGAGGCCCAGCAGGACATCGGCCGGTTCGTCGCGGGCAAGCTGCGCGACTTCGTGCTCGACGGGACGACCGCGATGAGCGTCAACCTGCCGGGGCTCGCGCTACCCCAGCCGCCCGATACCAACCGGATCATTCTCATCCACCGCAACGTTCCGGGCGTGATGGCGACGGTCAACCAGGTCTTCGCCGACCACAAGGCCAACGTCGAGGCGCAGCTGCTGGGTACCCGGGGCGAGTTCGGCTACGTTGTCACCGACACGAGCGCCGCGATCACCGACGAGATGCTGGCGCAATTGCGTGGACTGCCGGAAACAGTCCGGCTGCGGGTGCCGACTCATCGGTGATCTCCCTCCGCTGTTGCATATACGGATTTCACAAGGCAAGGTGTAACGGCGCGGGATTTGATCAGTGCGGGGACTCGGTTTTACGGACCCCACGGAGATCTTCAGATGCATCGATTGCTCGCCCTGCTCAGCGCCATCGCCGTCCTCGCCGGCGTTCTCGTGATCGCCAGCCCTGTCGCCGCGTCGGCCACCGTGCCCCGCGCGCCGCGGGCGTTCGGCGCGAGCATCGAGGACTACACCGCCTACGTCCCGCAGGACTCGTGCGACTCGCGTCCCAAGAAGGGCACGATCCTGCTGGCCAACCTGCTCACGCGCACGTACAAGGGCACGACGTACGGCACGTACCGCCCGTGTGACGGATCGGTCAGCGAGCACCACGACGGCCGCGCGATCGACTGGATGGTGTCGAGCCGCAACCGCGCACAGCACGCGATGGGGCACGCCTTCTGGGTCTGGCTGCTGGCCACCGACAAGCAGGGCAACAAGTTCGCCATGGCCCGCCGCCTGGGCGTCATGTACATCATCTTCAACAGCCGGATGTGGGGCATGTGGAGCGGCAAGTGGGAGGAGTACGACGGCTGCCAGACCAAGTACAAGGCTCGCCAGTACGACAACCAGTGCCACCGCACCCACATGCACATCTCGCTGTCGTGGAACGGCGCGCGGGCGCTGACCTCGTTCTGGACGGGCCACGTCTACCGCACCGACTACGGCCCGTGCGTCCCGAAGCACAAGAAGTACGCGCCGCGCTGGAGCCACCGCAACTTCACGCCGTGTTCCTAGCGCCGGGGTTCGACCTGGTGTGACCCCCTCGCGGCGGGTTGTGTTTGCGGTGGCTACTGATGGGTAATATCCTTGAGTTACTCGTCAGTAACCTCTTCTGATTCCAGGAGCGCAGCAACGATGGGCCACTACAAGAGCAACGTCCGCGACATCGCGTTCAACCTGTTCGAGGTCTTCGGCACCGACGCCGTCCTCGAGAAGGAGCCGTTCGCCGATCTGGACGAGGACACCGCGCGCGGCATCATCGCCGAGGTCGCCAAGCTCGCCGAGGGCCCGCTCGCGGCGTCGTTCGCCGACGCCGACCGCAACCCGCCGGTGTACGACCCGGACACCTACTCGGTGAAGATGCCCGAGTCGTTCGCGAAGTCGTTCAAGGCGCTGCAGGACAGCGAGTGGTGGCGCACCGAGACCCTGCCCGAGCTCGGCGGCCAGCTGGTCCCGCGCACGCTCGTGTGGGCGATCGCCGAGCAGGTGCTCGGCGCGAACCCGGCACTGCACATGTACATGGCCGGCGCGCCGTTCGCCGGCATCCTCTACCGCAACGGCAACGAGACGCAGAAGAAGATGGCCCAGCGCATGATCGATCGCGGCTGGGGCGCCACGATGGTGCTGACCGAGCCCGACGCGGGTTCGGACGTGGGCGCCGGCCGCACCAAGGCGGTCGAGCAGGCCGACGGCACGTGGCACATCGAGGGCGTGAAGCGGTTCATCACGTCCGGCGAGCAGGACATGACCGAGAACATCGTGCACCTGGTGCTCGCCCGTCCCGAAGGTGCCGGCCCCGGCACCAAGGGCCTGTCATTGTTCGTCGTCCCCAAGTTCCACTTCGACCCCGAGACCGGCGAGCTGGGCGAGCGCAACGGCGCCTTCGTCACCAACGTCGAGCACAAGATGGGCCTCAAGGCGTCGACGACCTGCGAGGTCCGCTTCGGCGAGATCGACAACATCCCGGCCGTCGGTTGGCTCGTCGGCGACGTGCACCAGGGCATCGCGCAGATGTTCCAGGTCATCGAGCACGCCCGGATGATGGTCGGCACCAAGGCCATCGCGACCCTGTCGACGGGTTACCTCAACGCGCTCGACTACGCCAAGAATCGCGTGCAGTCGGCCGACCTGACCCAGGCCGCCGACAAGAGCGCGCCGCGCGTGACGATCATCAACCACCCGGACGTGCGCCGCAGCCTGATGCAGAACAAGGCCTACGCCGAGGGTCTGCGCGCGCTCGTCTACTACACCGCCACGGTCCAGGACCGCATCCTGATCGCGGAGTCGACCGGCGCCGAGCCTGACGCGACCGACCTCGCGATCAACGACTTGCTGCTGCCGATCGTGAAGGGCGCCGGGTCGGAGCGTTCCTACGATCAGCTCGCCCAGGCGCTGCAGACCTTCGGTGGCTCGGGTTACCTGCAGGACTACCCGCTGGAGCAGTACATCCGCGACGCCAAGATCGACACGCTCTACGAGGGCACGACCGCGATCCAGGCGCAGGACTTCTTCTTCCGCAAGATCGTGAAGAACAAGGGTGCCGCGTTGGGCGCGCTGTCGGCCGAGATCACCGAGTTCCTCGCCTCGCTCGAGGACGAGTCGCGCCTGAAGGAAGAGCGCGCCGCGCTGCAGAAGGGCCTCGAGGACTTCGGCGGCATCGTTGCGGCGATGTTCGGCCAGCTGATGAGCGGCCAGGACGATGTCCGCAACGTCTACAAGGTCGGCCAGAACGCCACGCGCCTGCTGCTGTCGGCCGGTGACCTGATGGTCGGCTACCTGCTCCTGCGTCAGGCGCACGTGGCTCTGCAGAAGCTGGACGCGAACGGCGTGTCCGAGGCGGATCGCGCGTTCTACGAGGGCAAGCCGGCCGTCGCCCGGTTCTTCGCGACGACCGTCCTGCCCGAGCTGGCGGCGCGTCGCCAGGTCGCCGAGGCGATGGACAACGCCCTGATGGACGTCGCGGAAGCGTCGTTCTGAGTTCGTCCCCGCTGGCTAGGCTCATCCACTGTGAGTGAGGCGCGTTGGATCGAGCTCGACGGCGCGGTCAACGTCCGCGACGTCGCCGGTCTGCCGACGCGTGACGGACGTTCCGTGCAGTCGGGTCGACTGATCCGGTCAGACAACCTGCAGGGCCTGTCGCCGCGCGATGTCGGGCTCCTCGTCGACGAGATCGGCGTGCGCTCGGTGGCCGATCTGCGGACGGGCGTCGAGGTCGAGCACGAGGGCCCGGGCCCGCTGACCGAGGTCGACGACGTCGACATCGTCCATCTGTCGTTGCTGCCCGAGGCCGGCGACACGACCGACCTTGCGGCGAACGGCAGCGTCATCCTGCCGTGGCAGAAGCGCGATCAAGCGCCGCCGCCGAGCGATGAGCGACGGCGCGGCACGTCCGGCATCTATCTGCGCTACCTCGACGACCGAGCCGACTCGATCATCGCGGCGCTTCGGCTGATCGCGGGTTCGCCTGGCGCAACGATCGTGCACTGCGCGGCCGGCAAGGACCGCACTGGCACCGTGGTTGCACTTGCGCTCGCCGAGGTCGGGGTGACGCGCGAGGCGATCGTCGCCGACTACGCCCGTTCGGCCGAGCGCATCGAAGCGATCTTCGACCGGCTGCGCGCGACCCGCACCTACGCCGAGGACATCGGCGACAGCGACCCCGGTCAGCATGCGCCGCGAGCGGCGACGATGGAACGCCTGCTCGACGCGCTCGACGAGGAGTTCGGCGGCCCGTCCGCCTGGCTGCGGGCGCACGGCTGGACCGACGCCGACTCAGCGGCCCTGCATCACAAACTCCTCGACTGAGAACTCTAGGCGACGGTCAGGGGCGCGCTGCGGCCCATCCGTGAGTTGCAGTTCCGTCTGACCGTTTTGGATGCGGAAATCTGGTCACACGGGACTGCAACACAACCATCCGGACCCGCCTGGTGGCGCCGAGGTGGGCGGGTCAGCTGCGCCAGTCGGGGACGGACGCGCCGGGCGCCCAGGTCGAATGCGTGCCGCTGCTCACGCGTTCCGGCAGGCGGACACGCACGATCGGGCCGTCGGACAGGCGTTGCGCGTCGAAGACCAGGCACTCGGACAGGTCGCGGTTCACGTCGGACGTGATCGTGATCAGGTAGCCGTCGTCCTCACCGGCCGATCCAACGCGCGGGGCCATTGCGGTCTCGCTGGCGAACACACCGTCCTCGAGGTCGTAACGCTCCTCATGGCCGGTGACGACGTCGTGCTTGACGATGCCGCTGAACAGGAACCAGCCCGGCACAGCGCTCGCCGCGTAGCTGTAGCGGTACGCGGCGCCGGCGTGCTGCTGGTTGATCATCCCGAACTCGCTGACCGTGTCGGTGAGCCGTTCCTCCTTGACGAGGCCGGTCGTCAGGTTCAGCCGCCAGCGGTGCAGGTGCGTCTGCAGTTGCTCGCTGTCCAGGAACCGGAACATCCGCTGGTACAGCGTCCCGCCGGACGAACGGGGCTCCGGGTTGTCCTGGAAGAACCCGTCAAGGACGATCTCGTCGCCGTCCTCGTACGCGTTTACCCAATGCAGGACGTAGGTCGGATCGGCCTCGAACCAGCGCACGTCCGAGGTGTCGCCGCGCCGCGGGACGACGGCGAACCGCGACGGCAGCTCGGGGTGGAAGCGGGCGACGTACTTGCCCGCGGCCATGGCGCGCGGGTCCCAGAACACCGGGAGGTCGTTGAGGATCGCGTAGTTCTCGGTGAACGCCATGTCGTGCGGCAAGCGCGGCCCGGGCAGCGGCACGTCGATGTAGTTGACGAGCTCGTCGGCCGCGTCGACCACGCCGTAGTGCAGATACGGCGCGTCGGTCGAGTAGTTGAAGAACAACAGCTCACCGGTGCGGTCGTCGAGTTTCGGATGTGCCGAAACGCCGACGCCGGAAGGGAATGCTCCGTGCCAGGCCGCCTTGCCGAGCGTCTCGAGCGTTGTCGGGCTGAGTCGGTAGAGATCGCCGCACTGGTAGAAGCTCGTCAGCGCCACGCCGTTGTGCATGACCACGTCGGTGCTCGACGCGTCCTTCATCCGCGTGCGCGCACCCCACCCGTGCTCGGACGGCGACGTCGACGGGTCCTCGGCGAGCCCGGCCCACAGCGGCCGTCCGGCAGCCTGCTCAGCGACGAACCCGTCGGTGCGCACGAATCTGTTGCGGTAGAAAGCCTTTCCGTCGCGGAAGCCGACCGCGTGCACCATCGCGTCACCGTCGAACGGGTGATAGATCTGCAGCGCCGGATGCACCGGGTTCTCGGTATTGCGCAGGTACACGCCGTCGAGATCGTCAGGAATCCTGCCGATAACCTCGCAGTCGTCGACGTCGTAGGTCGCGCTGCGTTCGACGGTCTGTGGACGCCATGGCCCGGTGCGATAAGGGTGATCGTCGTCGGCGGGAAGTGTCGACAGCGCGCGCCCGAGAACTTCGACGTCCATCACGCTGCTCCGAGGACGAACGCGGCCGTCGTAGTCGTGCTGCCACCGATGTTCAATGTCGCGACCCGACGCGCGCCGCCGACCTGATAGTCGCCGGCCTGCGCAGTGACCTGCTTGTAGGCGTCGAGCACCATGCGCACACCCGTCGCGCCGACCGGGTGACCGACACCGATCAGCCCGCCGCTGGGGTTGACCGGGATCCGTCCGCCGATCGTGATCGAGCCGTCTTCAACTGCCTGCCACGATGCGCCCGGCGCCGTGATGCCGAAATGATCGATCGCGGCGTACTCGGTCATCGAGAAGCAGTCGTGCGTTTCGATCGCGTCGAGATCGCCGACATCCGTGATGCGGGCGCGGGCGAACGCATCGAGGATCGTCTGTCGCACATGCGGCAGGACGTACGGTTCGTCGGCCGAGCGGCGGAACTTCTCGGCGAGCGGCAATCCGACCGTGCGATGACCCCACCCGAGGATCTCCGCGTGCGGACGCGCAGCGAGGTCGGCCCGGCGAGCGAGGAATCGTTCGCTCACGACGACGATACCGGCCGCGCCGTCGGTGACCTGACCGCAATCGGTGCGGCGCACCCGTCCTTCGACGCACGGATTGGCGGCGTCGTCATCGGTGAAGCTCGCCTCCGTGAACGTCCAATCGCGGGTTTGCGCGTTGGCGTTCTTGCGCGCGTTGGCGATGTTCACCGCGGCGATGGCGTGGACGTGCGCGTCGTCGAGCCCGTAGCGGCGGTCGTACTCGTCGGCAAGCCGGTCGAACATGTAGGGCCACACGTAGCGCGCCTCGCCACCTTCGTGCCCGACGTGCGCCGCGGCACCGAGATGCCGGGCCGCGAGATCACCGGGCACGTTGCGTTCGATCTCGGCACCGACCACGAGCGCGACGTCGTAACGTCCGGCTTCGAGTTCGGCGGTCGCGGCGAGCAGCGCCATCGAACCCGACGCGCATGCAGCCTCGTGCCGCACGGCAGGTACGCCCCACAGCCGCGATGCGACAGTGGCCGGCATTGCGCCGAGATGCCCCTGCCCGGTGAACAGCTGACCGAACGCGTTGCCCACGTGCACGGCGTCGATCTCGCCGGCGTGAACTCCCGCGCTGTCGAGCGTCGCCTGCACCGTGTCGGCGAACAGATCGGTGAAGTCGCCGCCCTCTCGCGAGATGTTTCGCGCGAAGTCGGTCTGGTGCCCGCCGAGCACCGCCACTGCCATGACTCCTTGGTACGCGTGCGCGCGGACCCGCGTCAATGATCGCGCCGCGTAGGGTGATCGCGACCGTGCGGAAGGACTCAACCATGGCTGACGCAACGGTGGCGATCACCGGTACGCGGGTCTGGGTCGGCGACGGGACGACGACCGACGCGCTCGCGATTCGTGACGGCCGTGTCGTCGCGCTCGGTGACGAGCACGTGCAGTCACTGATCGGTCCACGCACCGAGGTGCTCGACGGCGTCGGCGGGTTGGTCGTGCCCGGCATGCAGGACTGTCACATCCACGCGCCGCCCGCAGCGCGCGAGTTGTTGACGATCGACCTGCACGAGATGGCCGACGGCCGACCGGCGTACCTCGCGAAGATCGCGGCGTACTGCGCCGCAAACCCTGACGCCGAATGGATCACGGGTGGCGGGTGGGCACTCGACCACTTCCCGGAGACCGGCCCGCATCGCGACGACCTCGACGCGGTCACCGGCGGACGTCCGGCGTTCTTGTTCAACCGCGACGTGCACGGGGCGTGGGTCAACAGTGCCGCGTTGCGCATCGCCGGAGTCGACGCGAGTACGCCCGATCCGCCGGACGGCTACTTCGAGCGCGACGCCGACGGGACGCCGACCGGAATGCTGCACGAGGGTGCGGCGTACACGTTCAACGACCGCTGGGTGCCCGAGCCGTCGCGCGCCGACTGGGAAGCCGCGATCCTGCACGCGCAGCAGCATCTGTACGGGCTCGGCATCACAGGTTGGCAGGACGCGTGGGTCACCCCGCAGACGTTCGAGGCCTACCGCTCGCTCGGCTCGGACGCACGGCTGACCGCGCAGGTCGTCGGTGCGCTCTGGTGGGACCGGCATCGCGGGCTCGATCAGATCCCCGAATTCCAGGAGCGCCGCGAGCGAGCGGCCGGCACGTTCCGCCCCACGACGGTGAAGATCATGGTCGACGGGATCATCGAGAACCAGACCGCGTCGATGCTCGAGCCCTACTGCGCCGGCTGCGGCAGCCACGTCCCGGACGAGAACTACGGGCTCGACTACGTCGACCGCGACCTGCTCATCGCCGCGCTGACCGAACTCGACGCGCTCGGCTTCCAGGTGCACATGCACGCGATCGGCGATCGGGCGATCCGCAATGCGCTGGACGCGGTCGAGGCGGCGCGGCGCACCAACGGCTCGAACGACCGCCGCCATCACATCGCGCACCTGCAGGTGATCCAGCCCGCCGACCTTGCTCGCTTCGGCGCGCTCGGCGTCGTCGCGAACTGCCAGACGTACTGGGCGCAGAGTGAGCCGCAGATGGACGAGCTGACCATGCCTTACATCGGCGACGACCGCGGAGCGTTGCAGTACCCGTTCGAGGGGTTGCGCCGCGCGGGCGCACGCCTGGCGATGGGCAGCGACTGGCCGGTGACCACGGCAGATCCGCTCGATCAGCTCGAGGTCGCGGTGCGCCGCGTCGATCCCGAGCACCGCGACAACGCGCCGTTTCTTCCTGGCGAGCGGCTCTCACTCGCCGACGCGCTGACGGCGTTCACGTCCGGGTCGGCGTACCTGAACCACGACGACGACGGCGGGACGCTGGCCATTGGCAAGCGTGCCGATCTCGCCGTCCTGGATCAGGACGTGTTCACCCTCGACGGCAAGCTCGCCGACGCGTCCGTAGTGACGACGATGGCGTCCGGCGAGATCGTGTACCGGTCAGGCTGACAGGACGGCGAAGCTGAGCTGGCCCTGCGGCAGCGGCGGCACCGGCATCGGTGCACCGTCCGGACGCATCCCCTGCAAGAGGATCGGCAGGTAGCGACGCCACAGGCGCGGACTGCGGGCACCGCTCGCGTCGGCAATCGTGCACAGCATGATCACGATCGCGCTGAGGTCGGTGACCTCGGCATCCGCGCGTACGGCGCCGGCCTCCCGCGCGCGAGCGAACGGTTCGGTGAACGCCGCGATCATCGCGCGATGGTGGTCGGGGGAGTCCTGCCGCTGGCCGAGCATGATCTCGCGGATCGCCCGGTTGTCGGTCTGGGC
This sequence comes from uncultured Actinomycetota bacterium, assembly GCA_963757455.1. GTDB lineage: Bacteria > Actinomycetota > Actinomycetes > Mycobacteriales > Jatrophihabitantaceae > RYN-133. The sequence goes on along the minus strand of CAVWSE010000021.1, from coordinate 14,612 downwards.
CTCGAGCAGGCGCTCGATCAGGCCGACGAGTGCGTCCCACGGGTCGGGTTCGAGCAGCGTCTGCCGGGCCAGCGCGACGAACTCGCGCACCACGTCGTCGAAGACCGCGTCGGCAAGGACGTACTTGTTAGGAAAGTGCCGATAGGCCGTGCCGACGCCGAGGCGGGCGTGTTCGGCGATGTCGTCCATGCTCGCCTCGAATCCACGCTGGGCGAAGACTTCACGCGCAGCCTGGATCAACGCGGCGCGATTGCGGACGGCGTCCTTGCGCTGCGGTCTTGGGAGGGAGTGGTAGGACGACACCGGCTTGTCCTTCGTAGACCATTGTTAAGTTGCTGTTAGTGTGACACGCGTAAGGTTGGGGCCGCCACTGCTGGGGCAGAAATGGCGCAGAACTCGCGCAGACCGGTTGAACGCACACGACCGAGCGAAGCCGATGTCCCGGTCGTGGATTGTTAGCCCGTTGGCCATCGAGTGTTATCTCGGCCTGTCCTTAGCCGCCCTAACGTTCCAGTCTGTGAACACACTTCGCAGGCGCCGTCCCGGCGTGAAAACACTCGCAGGTCTGACCGGTGTTGCCGCGGTCGCCGCGCTCGCGTGCGCGCTGCCGGCCGTGGCCTCCTCGACACACTCATCGAACAAATCGTCCGACTCGCACGGCATCACCCTGACGGCGAGCGGCACCCCGGTCGGGGCGGTCAAGCACGTGTGGCTGATCATCCTCGAGAACAAGTCCTACGACGCGACCTTCACCGGCCTGAACCAGAACAGCTACCTCTGGAAGACGCTGCCCTCGCAGGGCGCGCTGCTGAAGAACTACTACGGCACCGGCCACTTCTCCCTCGACAACTACACGTCGATGGTCAGCGGTCAGGGCCCGGCGCCGGCCGACCAGAACGACTGTCCGGTGTACGCCGACGCGCAGGGCTCGGTCGTCACCAACAAGTCCACGAAGGACGGCCCGACGAACGACCGCGGTCAGTTCGCCGAGACGGGCGCCCCGTACGCGAACCCTGTCCCAGGTGGCCCGGCCGAGGGCGCTCACGGCGGCACCGGCTGCGTGTACCCGGCCAGCGTCCCCACGCTGTTCAACCAGTTCGACGCCGCGCACGTGAGCTGGAAGGGCTACGCACAGGACCTCGGCAACCCCGACGCCTCCGGCCCGCCCCACGACGTGAACAAGTGCGGCGGCCCCGGCGACCCGTCCGGTGTCGGCGTGACGAACCCGGGCTCGGCCAACGCGAGCGACCAGTACGTCCCCAAGCACTTCCCGTTCCCGTGGTTCGAGTCGTTGCTCAGCAACCCGTCGGACTGCTCGTCGGCCGAGATCGCGAACCTCGACAGCTCGACGAGCGGCCTGGTGCACGACCTGCAGAGCGAGTCGACCACGCCGGCGTTCAGCTGGATCACTCCGGACAACTGCTCGGACGCCCACGACGCGATCTGTGCGGGCAACAACCTGTCCGGCGCGTTCGACTCGGCCGGCAACCCGGTGTACATGCCGTCCGGTGGCCCGGCCTACCAGCCGGAAGCCAGCACACCGAAGAACTACACCGGCGGTCTGTACGCGTCGGATCTGTTCCTGAAGTACTACATCCCGCTGATCGAGCAGTCGGCCGCGTTCAAGGACGGCGGCCTGATCGACATCACCTTCGACGAGGCGAACCCGCCGTTCGCGAATTCGAGCTTCAACAACGCGAACAACCCCGGCAGCACCGCCGGTGTCACCACGCCGGCGACGGCGCGCGGCTATGCGAAGTCCGACACCGCGGGGGAAAGCTTCAATGCCAAGCACGGTCCGGTCAACGTTGCGATCGAGCCAACCGGTCCGAACACCCCGCTGCTGCGGGACTCGCACGGCAACCAGGTCTACCCCGGCCCGGGCGACAGCGCGTTCATCGACCGTCCGGCCGGCCTCAGTGGTGACGCGACCAATGACCCGAAGTACATCCGCGGCGGCGGCAACCTGACTCCGGGTGCGCGCACCGACAGCACGGGCGTCAGCGGGGGAACCGGCAGCAACGTCGTGACCGACCCGAGCATCACCGCTCCCGACGCCGGACGTCCGATCTCCGGCACCGGGATCCCGGCGAACGCCTGTGTCGGACCGGTGACCGACAACGGACCGCGCTTCGATACGGCGCCGACGGGCTCGTCGACGGCGACCAACCAAGCGAACAAGGCCTACTTCGGGTCGTTCCAGGTCGTCGACTGCACCACGAACGCGCCGCAGGCGCTGACCGGTGCCGTCACGAGCGTGACGCTCGCCGCGGAGACCACCGACACCGACCCGCTGTACTCGTCGACAATCGAGACCCCGGGTGGCGGTGACACGGGCAGCGTCCTGATCAGCCCGCTGATCAAACCCGGCACGGTGTCGAAGGTCTACTACAACCACTACAGCTGGCTGGCCACGATGGAAGACCTGTTCAAGGTCTCCAAGGGCAACCAGAACTCCACGATCGCTGGCGGTGCCGGTTCGGTCTCCGGAGGTCTGGACGGCAAGGGGCACTTGGGATTCGCGTCGCAGCCCGACCTGCGCACCTTCGGGTTGGACGTGTTCACCAAGGTCCCGAAGCACAGCGGAAAGGGCGGCCACGGCCGGTAGGGCCGGGCAACCGCACACCAGCAGTCGTGCGCGTGGGTCGGACCGATCGGTCCGGCCCACGTCCACGCACAAGGAGCTTTACGGTTGATTGCCGATTCCCGTGCGCGCGGGCGCGTGCTTGCAATCGTCGTCCTCGCGGCGGGCCTGACCGGCTGCAGCGGGTCCCACGGCAGCGCGAGCACGTCGTCGCAGCCACCGCTGGGGTTCAGGAGTGCGCCCGCGTACCTGCCGAAGACCACTCAGCCGGTCGATCGTGTTGTCACGGCCTCGGCCGGCCACTCACAGCTTGCCGTGCAGGGCATCGCGGTCGCAGTCGAACTGCCGTCCGGCCACGCGCTCGTGACCGTCACCGGACCGCGCGTCCCGCCGTTCGTCGCGCCCCCGCCGCCGCAGGTGACTGCCACCTTTGCAATCGCCTTCACGCATGTGACCGGGACGGTCCCCGTCCGGCTGGCTGACTTCACGATCACCGATCAGCTCGGCCGCACCTTCCATCCGACGCTGGTTGCCCACGAGCAAGCCCCGCCGGCCGGCCTCGCCGCCGGACACAGCGTCACGTTCCACGTCACCGCGGTCATGCCGACGGGCGAGGGACGGATCTACTGGACACCGACCGGATCGAAACCACTCGTCGGCTGGGACTTCATCGTCGAGAACGACTGAGCCCGAAACGGTCGGGTGACGTGTACTCTTTGTCTCGTCGTTAGGCGGCAGCGACCAACACGACCGGCGGCTCTGCACAGATGATGTGACCGATCGCCTGGATGTGTCTCCACCCCGATCCCGACGGGCGCATGGCCCCGGGGATCGAGTTCGGGCAGTAACGGCTAAAGGCCTCGCCTCATGGCACCAGTCCTGGGTGCCTTCCGCCTTGCGAAGACCCAATCGACCGCCCGGCCATGTCGTCGAGCGACATGCGGGTGAACATGGCCTATCCGGCCCGATAGCTCTAGCCAGCGGAACCGATGGACGACCGGGGGGCGCGTCCCGGTACCGCACACGACCACCCCACCGTTGCGCTCGTGCGGCGCGCGGTGGGGTGGTTCGTCTTGCAGTGGGTCGCACGGCCCCCGTGTCCGGCCGTGGCAGGATGTGCGCCGGTGTGCGCAAGCCCGTCGACGGTGGCCTCCATGAGGGGAGATTGCCGACAGCTTCGGGCATCTGGATCCGCCGGCCGACTGCTCTTGATCAATCGACCGGATTCGCCGAATGGCGTGCGCTGGTGTCGATGGCACTTGGCGAGACGCGGTAGCGTCGTAGCTGCTGGGTCCACAGCCAGCTCGGGCCGATCCGCTCCGCTACGACGCGGGCGGTCGGGAGCACTGTTCAACGCCGGGCACATCGGTGATCTCATCCTGAGGACACCACCATGATCAGCCACGTGGACGACCATGCCCTGCCCCGGCCAACCGCCACCGACGCGATTGCCGTGACGGACGCGACGCTGTCTCGCGTCGAAACGGTGATGAACTTGCTGCTGTTAGCAAGTGTTTCGACGGCGTCAATACGCGGAGCCGCCAACTCCGACCACGACCGCAGACAGGCTGCGTTGGTGAGCGAGGCACTGGATGAGGCACTCACGGAGCAGCGGATCATTTGGATCGAGTTGGCCTCATCGCTATGCGCGTGACGCGCTGGAAGCGCTGCGGCGAAACGTGGACTCATGCCGCTCCTGCGGTGTCCTCCTGCAAAGGCGAGCGCACTAGTAATAATGGTGCCCGCTGCGTCTGGACCGGGGCCGGCGCGCGCTCGGCTGGGCCATCTGGGGCACCGGTAGGTCAGCGACGCTTGCCAGCTGGACTTTCGTTGCGGGTTCTCATCGACCTCGGCAGCGGACGGAGGAGACGCGTGGCGCTCCAGGCAGAACCGACGATGAAGAGGAACCCAACTACGCCCAAGCCTGCGCCGAGGCCGTCTGCGAGCAGCAGGCCGACGACCATGGCCACAGTGCCGATTATCAGGAGGCCGATCGTCACAGCCACGTGACTGTGCGGGCTGCGCCTGCGGTTGGCGGACCGACGCGCGCTGTTGGGGCGCGTGGGGGCTGCCCGCAGCGCTGTTTCCATCTCCGCCAGGATCGTTTGGTCGTGCTCAGATAGCGCCATGAGCGCGGTCCCATCTCGTCGTGGAGTTCATCGGCTACGGGATGATGACGAGTTGGTCGTCGACGTTGGTGACGCCGGGCGCGCACCAGGCGGCGTATTCGGCCTCGGCGTCGGGTCCGGCGACCATCGCCTCGCGCGGCTTGAGCTCGATCAAGTTCCGTACACCCGTCACGCCGGGCAGCACGCTGACGGCGTGTGCAGCGGCGGTGCGCTGGTGATGCCAGCCCGCAGTGCCGACCAAGGTCACGGTGTGGTCGTGAACGGTGGCCTGAACGGAGTTGGGCTGGTGATCGGTGAAGTCGTGGGCGGTCACTGGTCGTCTTCTCGGCTGATGATGACTTTCAGCGCTCCGGTTTCGGATGCCCGGGCGAACACGTCGTAGGCCTCGTCGAACTGGTCGAAGGTGAAGTGGTGGGTGATGAACCGTTGGGCGTCGATCTGGTGGCTGGTGAGCAGTCGAAGCAGCGTCGGGGTGGAGTAGGTGTCAACCAGTCCCGTGGTGATGGTGACGTCGCGGGTCCAGAGCCGTTCGAGGTGCAGGGTGACCGGTTTGCCGTGGACACCGATATTGGCGACCCGTCCGACCGGTCGCACGAGCTCGGTGGCCAGTTCGAAGGTGGCGGGCACGCCGACCGCTTCGATGGCAACATCGACGCCCAGGCCACCGGTGAGCTCGCGGACGGTTGCGATCGGGTCCTGCTCGGCGTTGTTGATGATCACGTCGGCGCCGAAGTGCTTGGCTGCCTCGAGGCGGTTGGCGGCCATGTCGATCGCGATGATCAGGCTGGGGCTGAACAGGCGGGCGCCGGTGATCGCGGACAGGCCGATGGGGCCGGCGCCGACGACGGCGACGACGTCGCCTGGCCGGACCTGGCCGTTGAGGACACCGACCTCGTAGGCGGTGGGCAAGATGTCGGCCAACATCAACAGGTCGTCGTCGCTGACGCCGGCCGGGACGGGGTAGGTGGAGTTGTCGGCGAAGGGGATGCGCACGTATTCGGCCTGTGTACCGTCGATCTCGTTGCCGAGGATCCAGCCACCACCACCGGTGCACTGCCCGTACCGGGCCTCGCGGCAGAACCGACACGCGCCGCAGGCACTGACGCACGAGACCAGAACCCGGTCGCCCACCGCTACGTTCTTGACCGCGGCGCCGATCTCGGTGATGGTGCCGACGGCTTCGTGGCCGATGATGCGTCCGTCGACCATCGCCGGCAGGTCGCCTTTGAGGATGTGCAGGTCGGTGCCGCAGATCGTGGTCGTGTCAACGCGCACTATGGCATCAGAGTCAGCGGCAAGGACGGGGTTCGGGACATCTTCCCAGGCCTTCGTGCCGGGGCCGTGGTACACGAGTGCCTTCATGATGCTTCTTCCTATTTGATTGGTTTTGCTTGAGCGTGCGCTTCGCAACGGTGGCCGGGTAGGGCTCAACGTCCTGTCCGGTCAGGGACGTGGTCGGCGTCGGTGCCAGCTTCTTATCGGCCGGGCCGGATCGTCAGAACGTCACGGACAGGACGCCGGTGGGTCAGTGCCGGTGCTGGTGTATCGGGCCGATGCCCGAGGCGCAGCATCATCTGCGGGTATCCGCTCCAGGACATCAGGGTTCGCAGTTGGCTTCGGAAGAAGGTCAGATCCACCGATTGGCTCAGCGGGCAGCTCGCGAGGTCGTCGAGTTCGGCTTGGATCATCAGTCGCATCATCGACTGGCCCGCCCGCACCCGCTCTAACGCACTGTCGCCTTCGGTGAGGATGACGGCGACCAATGGGCGTTCGTCCGCGCCGGTGTTGATGAGCTGGGTGCCGGGGATGCCGAGTTCGAAATCGCGCAGTGGGATGTCGGTGTGGCGGGGCTCGCCATCCTGCACCGCTGGTACGGCTGAGGTGGGGACGCCGTCAGGGGCCGACGGGTCGCGGCGGACCCATTCGGCCATTTCGGCGGCGTAGGCGGGCTCGTCGCGCTCGTAACGATCGGCGCGGGAAATGGCGACCGCGAGGTCGAGGCTTTCCTCCGCCCGGACCGGGAAGTGTGCGTACACCGCCGGGCCTTGCGCCGCCGTGCGCAGCCGCTCGGTCACCGCGGGTGATACCGGGTCCGGTGTGAAGACTCGACGGTCGCTGCGGCGCCGGCCGGCGGCGAGCATGTCCCGGTGGGCGGTCGCGTCGACCGGTCCGCGGGCCGCGGTCAGCTGGAAACGGGCCACCACGTCTGGATCCGAAGGGTCCGGCAGCAGCGACGCCTCAGCAGTCCATCCCCGCTCGGCGAGGGCCAGTTGAGTGAGTTCGGCGGCCGCGCCGCAGCTGATCAGCAGCGAATGACCATCGGGGTCGGCGATGTGCAGTTGACGGGTCCGGTCGACCCGCAGGTCGAGCACCTCGCCGTGGAGACGCCACTGCCATGGCTGGGTGTTGTGCAGCGACGGCGCGCGGCTCGCGACGCCAACGACAGCCTCCACAGCTTCGTGATCCAGCGTCGAAGCGTCGTCAAGCAGCGCACGGACGACGAGATTGTCGCGTCCGGTGACTGGTGGCGTCGGCGAGGTCATGATGGGCATCCTCAAATGGGCGCTCGAGGGAGCACAGGTGCGGGACTCGGCGGTTCGCGGCGGCCCGGGTACGGAGTGCATCAGGCAGTAGCGGCACGCGTGCCGATGGTCGTGATCAGCAGCGTCCAGCGGAATGTTCGGTGGTGAGCGTGAGCTCGAGAGCAGCGGCGGACAGCTGGACTCTTCCGGACTGGCTGAGGTGCTCAGCTAGTAGCGACGCTACACCGGCGTCTGGCCGTTGACGGTCGGCGCGATGATCTCGGAGGACGTCTGTGCCGTCGATTACTGCCGTTCGACGATCGTCATTCCCGGTTGGCGCCGGGCGTTTCGGCCTGCCATGAGGGCGTAGTGTGAATTACAGCTGAGTTGACAGCCGGCCTGGATCTCGCGGAACGCCTTTCGGCCGCCGCGGTGAGCAATTGCTCGCAGCCAGACAAACTACGGCAGCCCTCTGCTTGCCTGCCGCATCGCGCGGCACACCCGTATTAGCGCGTTCGACGCCTGCCACTCGTGATCCTGAAAGGTCTCCGATCATGGCTACACCCACTCTTGACGTTCCTCCGAGCCCACCGGTCCCGTTGCCGCCGACCACGGAAGGTGGGCCCACTCCACGTCGCATGATCGATGTCGTGCTGACCGCCGGCGGTTTGCTGATGACGGTGGTCCTGATCCTCGCCGGGAGCCTGCTGGTGTGGGCTCACAACTTCGTCAGCAACGAGGTCCACAACCAGCTCGCGGCGGAGAAGATCTACTTCCCGGCCGCGAACAGCGCGGCCGTTGCCGCGCCGGAGTTCGCCGCGATGCGGCAGTACGGCGGTCAAGAGTTGACCACCGGCGCGCAGGCCGAGGTCTATGCCGACCATTTCATCGCCAACCACCTCCTTGCGATCGGCGGCGGCAAGACCTACGCCGAGCTCAGCACCCAAGCCCAAGCCGACCCAACGAACACGAAGCTTGCCGCCGTCGTCGCCACGATGTTCAAAGGTGAGACGCTGCGCGGCCTGCTGCTGAACGCTTACGCCTTCGGCACGATGGCGACCATCGCCGGTATTGCCGCGATCGCTGCCTTCATCGCCGCGGCGCTCATGCTGGCTTTGTCGGTCCTCGGATTGCTGCACATTCGCCGCGGCGCAGCCCCAGCTCTGCGCTGAGGCACAACATTGCCCACGTCGCGACCGCGCCGGAATCGCGCCGGGGTGCTCGACGAATCTCGCTTAACGAACTCGACCGGCAAATGCAGTATCGAGCGGGCCGATCGCTCGCCGCCGACGCGCCTATGGATCGTCCTCGGATAGCAGCGGCCAGCAAAGAGACCTGACCAGGTAACCGGATCGGCGCAGATGCGATGGACGCTATCCAGCCGTGCAACGATCGACTCATGGACGGATCGCCAACCGCAGCGAACTCGCACACCGGATGAGCGGGACGCCTTGACCCGCGATCGGCGAGCCCGGACCGCTGCGAGTCGCCTCCGCCGTGCACGCCCGCAACGCGCCATCGCTGAGGGAGCGTGACGCCGTGACCGGTCGGCAGTGGCGCACGTCCGGCTCGGTCGACGTGAGGATCGACGCCGCTCCGACCGACGTCTACGCGCTCATCAGCGACGTCGTCCGCATCGGCGAGCGCAGCCCCGAATGTCGCACTGCCGAGTGGGTGAGCGGCGTTCCCGGCGCGGGTCGGCGCGGTATTTCGCGGACGCAACAGGGTCGGCTGGGCGGCGCGGTGGTCACGACGCTGCGAGGTGACGCAGGCCGAGCCAGGCGCCGCGTTCGCCTTCCGCACCGTGCCCGAGCGCTTCAATACAAGCCGTCGCGACTCGACCACTTGGAGTTACGAACTGACCGCCGTCGATGGCGGCACGCACGTCGAGCACTGGTACCGAGATCACCCGGCTGCCGTTGTGGCCGTTCAGGACGGTCTACGGGATCGTCTTTCCGGCACACCGCGACATGCGCGCGCAGATGGCGCTCAACCTGGCGGTTCTCGACCGGCAACTGACTCGCCCGACCGACCGGAACACCGTAGCCCTCGACGCGCGCTTTGGATGCCGTGCTCGGCGGAGCGATGCTGTTCCATGTCACACGCAGCACCTGACTGCGGACGGGGTCGTCGAGGTAGAGCAGGCCGCCGTAGACGACGTGGCAGTGCACAGCGCGGCTCGCTACGGTACATCCCGCGACGACGAAGTCGGGCAGCGCCAATCCACTCCGACGGACTGGGACTTCGGTCCTCAGGTCCTCACGCCGACGCACCGCCGGCCGCGGTGAACACGACTGCTCGGAGCAGGATCTGGCGGAGTTCGGCGGCGAAGCGGGTAGCCGGGGCGCCGTCGACGACGTTGTGGTCGACGGTGACGGTCAGGTCGAGCAGTTCAATCGTCTCGATGCGGCCGTCGACGACCTCGACCGGGCTGAGGCTGATCCCGCCGACGACCACGGTCAGGGAGGCGATGCTGGGCGGGGCGATCGCGAAGCCGCCGCCGTCGGCGAACATGCCGAGCGCTGTGACCTGAACCGTGCCGATCGTGTTGTGCACCCGATGCGAGCGAGCCATCACTGCATACATCGCGCGGTAGAGACCGGGCACCCGTCCCAGCCTGGGCGCGAGCGTGTCGAGTAATCGCCCATTGCTGGTGCTGGCGTGGTCAGCCTTGACGGAACGGATTTCGGCGCTGATCTCAGCGACGCCTCGAATATCGGCGTCACGAACAACGTGGACCAGCCCGAACGTTCCCTGCCTGGTCGGCACCTCGATCAGGACCTGGATGTCGACGTGCTGGTGCTGGACCAGTCGGCCCCGCCAGTCGCGGTAGGCGTGCACCTCAGGGTGATTCGCTCACCCCGGCCGACACCAGCAACCACGTAGGCCGTCAATGACAGTGGTGGGTCGGTACCGGCCAGTGCCCGCCTAACCGCGCTGATGTCAACCTGGAACAGTCCGGTCATCGGCACGATCCGTCGACCAGCGCGCGCCGCTGGTGTCACGAGCAGCGGCCCCCAGACGACAGCGAAGTGGGAGAAAGCGCGCCGGCGATGCGGGGCCGTGGCGCCGGCGCCGCCGAGGCGCAGCCATCTGATCCGCTCGGCTCAGTCCGGGGCATGTGCGGAGTCTCGCAGCAACGGTGCGCGGATCCCGACAAGTGCCGTAGGGCGCGGGATCCGGCGCCGGTGCCGACCGACCTTGTTGACGCCGTGCCCCGCGTGTGTTTGGGGCCGCGTCACGATTCGCCGGCGGGTGTCCATCGGAACAGTCGTGCTGCAAGGAGGGCGCTTGTGATGCCCCAGGCTGCGAGGCGGCCAGGTCCGCCGGGGCGAATCCGGTGCCGCCGACGTGGGGGTTGAACGCTGTGAGCATCGCCGTGAGGAGGTGCCGCACGGGGAATACCGAGGCGACGGCTCGCAGGACGGCGGGCGCCTGGTCGGTGCTGAAGAAGTTGCCGGACAGGAAGAACAACGTGAGCGTGACGGCGGTGAGCATCGGCAAGGCCGCGGTTGCCTTCCGAATGGCCAGGGTGAACAGGCACCCGATGGCGCAACAGGCCGCGGCCCCGACAGCACCGTGATCACCGCGGCCAAGATGTGGCTTGCGGGCAGCGACACGCCATAGGCGAATCGTCCGAGCGCAGTCACGAGCAGCGCCAAAGCGCAGGCGGTGAGCAGCGCGTTGAGTACCGGGCCGGCGAGGAAGGCTGTGGTGGGCACCGGGGTGCTGCGCAGCCTCTTCAAAACGCCGTTCTCGCGGTCCTGCACCAGAGCGGCGGTGAGGTTCTGGAACGCTGCCGACACGACTCCTACCACGATGACCGAGGGAACCACGATGGCCGCGACACGGAGGGTTCCGGGCTGGCCGCGCAGGTGTTCGGTCTGGTCGCCGAACACGCTGGCGAAGATGAACAGGTAGAGCAGAGGCAGCCCGACGGTGACGAACGCTGCTTGGGGGTCGCGCAGCATGACTTTGCGTGCGCAGTGGTACTCGCGTCGGACGATCGCTGCGGTGGTCATGGCGTCACCTTGGTTAGCCGGAGGTAGATGTCTTCCAGACTGGGGGGTCTGACCTCGAGGCCGGGCAGGTCGCGATGGTTCGACCGTGACCAATCGACGAGCGTGCCCAAGGTGGTGAGCGGGTCGGTGGTCTCTATCGTGAGTCGATGTCCCTCTGAGCGCGTGACGGCGTTGTGCGGAGATGAAGTTGATCTCGGGCGGTGCTCGAAGGAGATCTCTACGGGCGCGGTTCGCGCCCGCCGAGGGTTTCGGGGGACCTTCGGCGACATCTCGCCGGCGACTATTACTGCGACGTGGTCGGCCAATGCCTCTGCCTCGTCCATGTAGTGAGTCGTCAACAAGACGGTCTTGCCGAGATGTCGTAAACCATCGACCAAGTCCCACGCTTGATGGCGCGCGGCGGGATCGAATCCGTGGTCGGTTCGTCGAGAAAAATGAGGTCGGGGTCGCCGACGATCGCGAGCGCGACGTCCAGGCGTCGCAGTTGCCCCCCCGACAGCTTTCCGTCCGTGGCGCGGCGTTTGTCGGCCAGCCCGACGTGCTCGATCGTCTCCTCGACGTTGCGGGGATGCGGGTAGAACCCGGCATACCGCTGGACCAGTTCGAGCACGGTGAGCTCGGCGGGCATCCTCGAGGTCTGCAACACGACACCGATCCGGGCGCGCCACGCCAACGTCGGGCTCGCCGGGTCCTCACCGAGCACCGTGACCTGCCCCGCGTCGCGGCGCCGGTACCCCTCCAAGATCTCCACGTGGTGGACTTCCCGGCCCCGTTCGGACCGAGGAAGGCGAAGACCTCGCCGTCGCCACGGCCAGGTCGATGCCACGCACCACCTCATTCGTGCCGTAGCTCTTGCGCAATCCACAGACGCTCACCGCAACGTCAGGGTCCACTTCACGTCCGGGCCGTGCGCTCACTGGCATTTCTACGGTCGACATCCGCCGAGTCCCCTCATTCGTTGCCTCAACCCTCGGCCGTGCCCATCCGGGCCGCCAGGGTCGAACGACCCACCGCGAAGCCTGACCGCGGACAGGTCATGGATCGCTCCCGAGGGACGGCCCGTTGTGCGATTTCCAGTCCTGTCGAGCTTGGTGGGCCGGGCGGGTCGGGTTGGTCAGTCGGGGCGACCAGGTCAGTCGCGGGTCCGCGCTGTGCCGCGCAGCGAGCGCAGCCGGCCTTGCCGCAGCAAGTCGTAGAGCTTCCACCGGCCGATCCCGAGCGCCTCGGCTGCCTGCTCCGGGGTCAGCAGCACCACCATCGATGAGTCCGACGTCGCGTCCATCGCGCACCTCCAGAGCTCCTGTGTCCCGATGGGCTCTGCGTCGGGGAATCGCGCTCGGCGCCGCCGTGGAAGGATGCGGATCGGTGTGCGCAAGCCCGTTGGCGGTTGCCTCGGCGTGAGGAGATTGCTGGCGGAATTGCTGGCGGCCAGCGGCGACGCGCAACGTCGTCGAAACTGGAGGCCAGCATTTCTGGGGCTTCCGGGCATCTGGAGGGCTCGCATAGTGGCCTAGTGCGGCGGTCTTGAAAACCGCTATGGCTGGTGACAGTCATCGTGGGTTCGAATCCCACGCCCTCCGCGGACGCGACCTCACCTGCGTGCTCCGACCTCTGTCCGACGAAAAGGATTGCCATGCCACTGCCCGTCGTTGCCGTCATCACTGCAAAGCCTGGATCGGAGGACCTCGTCCGGGAAGCACTGTCGGAGCTGGTGGCTCCGACGCGAGACGAGCCAGGCTGCCTGTCGTACTCGCTGTACCAGTCGAGCGCGGATCCGACAGTGTTCGTCACGGTCGAGCCGTGGAACGAGGCGGGCGACCTCGACGCCCACATGAAGACCGACCACATCGCGGCGACTTTCGCGAAGGCCGGCGAAGCCCTGGCCGGGGCCCCGTGATCCATCCCCTCGTGCCCTCGACGAGGTCGAAGACCCGAGTAAGGTATCTTGACGTCAAGATAACTGAGCGGACGGAGCTGGCAAGCACCATGGCGAAGATCATCTACACCCGCACCGACGAGGCGCCGCTGCTGGCGACGTACTCGTTCCTGCCGATCATCGAGGCGTTCGCGGCACCGCCGGCGTCGAGGTCGAGAGCCGCGACATCTCGCTGGCCGGGCGCATCATCGCCCAGTTCCCCGATCGCCTGGCCGCGACCAGCGCGAGGGCGACGCGCTCGCCGAGCTCGGCGACCTCGCCAAGACGCCCGAGGCGAACATCATCAAGCTGCCGAACATCAGCGCCTCGATCCCGCAGCTGAAGGCCGCGATCGCCGAGCTGCAGGAGCAGGGCTACGCGCTGCCTGACTACCCCGACGCCCAGACGCGACGAAGAGCGATCCGCGCCCGCTACGACAAGGTCAAGGGCAGCGCGGTCAACCCGGTGCTGCGCGAGGGCAACTCCGACCGCCGCGCGCCGGCGTCGGTGAAGCGCTACGCCCGCAAGCACCCGCACCGATGGGCGCCTGGAGCCCCGACTCGAAGACGAACGTCGCGCACATGGACGCCGAGGACTTCCGCTCCTCGAGAAGTCCGTCGTCCTCGACGCCGACGACTCGCTCCGCATCGACCCTGCACGGCGACGACGGCACGACGACGGTGCTGCGCGAGTCGGTGCCGGTCCTCGCCGGCGAGGTCGTCGACGCCACCGTGATGAGCGTCGCGGCGCTGCGGGAGTTCCTCACCGCGCAGATCGCCCGCGCCAAGGCCGAGGACGTGCTGTTCTCGGTGCACCTCAAGGCGACGATGATGAAGGTGTCCGACCCGATCATCTTCGGTCACGTCGTGCGGGCGTTCTTCCCGAACACGTTCGCCCAGTACGGCGAGGCGCTGGCCGCGGCCGGGCTGCGCCCAACGACGGGCTCGGCGGCATGCTCAAGGGCATCGACTCGCTGCCCGACGGCCGCCGCGATCCACGCGTCGTTCGACGCGGACTGGCGAATGGTCCCGCGCTCGCGATGGTCGACTCCGACAGCGGCATCACCAACCTGCACGTCCCGAGCGACATCATCGTCGACGCCTCGATGCCGGCGATGATCCGCAGTCCGGTCACATGTGGGGCCCGGACGGCGACGAGGCCGACACCCTCGCGGTCATCCCCGACAGCAGCTACGCCGGCATCTACCAGGTCGTCATCGACGACTGCCGCGCCCACGGCGCCTACGACCCGGCGACGATGGGCACCGTGCCCAACGTCGGCCTCATGGCGCAGGCGGCCGAGGAGTACGGCAGCCACGACAAGACCTTCGAGATCCCGCCGCCGGCACCGTCCGGGTCACACCGCGCCGGCGACAGTCGTGCTCGAGCACCCGGTCGGCGCGGGCGACATCTGGCGCATGTGCCAGACCAAGGACGTCGC
>CAVWSE010000020.1:0-26854 GCA_963757455.1 uncultured Actinomycetota bacterium | reverse complement strand
GACCACGAAGAAGACCGCCGCGAAGAAGACTGCGGCGAAGAAGACCGCCGCGAAGAAGACTGCGGCGAAGAAGGCCGTCAGGTCCGCGAAGGATTCGTGACCTGACGCGCCTCGGCGATGAACAGGGCGCGCCGCGGGCAGGCGGCGACGGCCGAACGGGCCTGCCGGCGGGTACTCGCGTCGAGCCGCTCCGCAGTGACGATGGGGTAGCCCCACGAGTCGACGGCGATCAGGTCGGGCGCGAAGTGGCTGCAGATACCGACGCCGTCGCAGGCCACCGGGTCGACGCGAAGACGTTCGCTCATCGCGTTCTCGGCCGCTCATGGGATGCCTAAGCTGCGTCTGGCGTGTCGTGGTCAAACACGCGCAGCGTGCTGCGCACGAGTTTCCGACGCATGCGTCCCCACGGTGCCACGCTCCGCCCCTCGCCATCTTGCCGCAGGCAGCGCTGCAGCGTGCCGAGATCGCGCCGCGCGCCGAGGTGTCGGCCCGCTCGCGGATCCAGCTCGGCGCCCCAGCGGCCAGGCCGAATGCGCACTGGCCCATGGACGTGCCCTGTTGCAGCCAGGTACTCGATGATCTCCGCAGCGCCCGTCGACCCGCACCGCCCCGGGACCAGTGGACCGTAGCACCCCTGCACCGGCCTCGTTCCATCTGCTCGCCGGCGAGCGGGTCGCGCCAAGGTCAGCGATTTCCGCCCGCCGTACCTGCTGGCCAGCACCGCGTACGGGCAGCGGGTCGAGTTCCGAGTCGGCCCGGCGGCATCTGGCACCGGCACTCGTTGTGCCGGCGGGACACTCGGCGACCACGCCGCGGCGCTCGGCCGGCGACGCTGACGAGGACGGTGGCGGCGGCCGAGCCGCGGGCGAGCAAGGCCACCCGTGCGAGGGTTTCGACGTTCTGTACGAGCTCCGGCCGGCGGTGCACGCGCACCGGGCGGTCGGTTCGCTGGACAGGCTGGGCGGGCCTGTCCGGACACGCCCTGACGCAGCGCTCGGCTCGCCGGACAGGTAGCTGGTCGGGGCGATTGTGATCTCGATCGGCGGGTCGGCGAGCCCGACGCGTTCGGTCAGCGCGCGGGTGACGGCGGTGCGCGCCGGGTGCGCGTCCTCGTGCAACCAGATCACGGCTTCGCCCCCACCGACCGCCCGGCCGCGCACACCAGCCCGTCAAGGACGAGGTGTGGGCCGGAGTTCCAGGATCGCGGTGTCCTTCCGACTGAGCGGTTCCCCCTCGGCGGCGTTGGCGATCATGACTGGCGCCTGCGTGGGCGCGAGCCTGGAGCACCGCGCGCCATTTCCGCGCGGCCGGGAAGTGCCGCTGCCACGTCCGGGTCAGCTCGACGTCGCCGACGATGCCCGGCAGCGCGCTACCGTTGGCGCGCGGGTAGTTCGGCCGCGCGCCGAAGCTCAGGCGATGCGGCCGCAGCCGTCGGGCGCGAGCTCGGTCAGCGGTGCGGCGGTGCCCGGCAGGTAACGGACGCGCGGCGGCGGGGGCTCGGCGCCGGGCGACGGCGAGCGGCCCCGGTCATCGACGAAGCTCTGCCTGCTGGGCCGGGGTGCCGGCGACGTACCGCGAGATCGCGACCCCGATGACGGCGGCGCCGGTCCCCGGGTACATCCCGAGCAAGGCGGGCGTGTCCGACCGGCGAGCACGCCGTGCAGCCAGAGCAGCACCAGCGATACCGCGGCGACCTTGTGGACCGGCCATCAGACTCCGCGTGAGAGGCGCCCGGCCGTGGCGGCGCTGAGCCCGGCGAGCAGCCTGATCGACGCGCCGATCATCCCGAGGGTGACGGCCGCCGGCCGGTAGGCGGCGCCGAGAGGGACGGGCGCGCGCCACCAGCCCACGCCGGCCCATCGGTCGGTCGCGAGGACGACGATGTGCAGCCCGGTCGCGAGCAGGGCGGCAGCCCGCGAGCCATGTGCATGCGGATCCGGGCCGCGCCGCGTCGGGCGCCGGATCGGTGCGAGCCGGGTGGGAAAAGACGAGTCCGAGCACGACCAGCGCGACGAGCAGCAGGTAGGCGCGGATCCCAGCAGCCCGGCCGAGGATCATCGGGGCCATCCGCTCGCCGGCACCAGGCGGCAATCGCGCCGCCGGCCAGGAATCCCGTCACTGGCGGCGCTGAGCAGGATCGCGGCGGCGCGGGCGGCGCTGGGTCGCCTGGTGACGTAGCTGGTTGGTGGTGGTGGTGCTCATGCCGCCGGTGACCAGATCAGGTGGCCGGGTCAGACCGCGCCGCTGACGTCGAGCTGCTGTTGTCGCGAAGCCACAAGGCGGCCAGGGCCTTGCCCGGCGAGCCGGTGATCCGCTCGGCGCCGGCGAGGAACAGGGTCTTGGACCACACCTCGGCATTGGCGGGATCGGCGTCGACGACGGTGACGGCGAGCAGGCCGGCCCCACCCGGTCGCCCGGTGCGCGGGTCGAGGAGGTGGTGCACCGTCTCGCCCTGGTGCTGCCAGCGGCCCCGGCGGATCGAGGACGTCGCGCAGGCGCCATCGGTCACTGCGAGCACGGCGATCGGGTCGTCACCGCCGCGGGGATCCTCGACGCCGATCCGCCACGGCCCACCCTCAGGGCTGGCGCCGCGCACGACGATATCGCCGCCGGCATCGATGGAGCAGGACCGGGCAGGCGGCGACCCGCTCCTCTCGCCCAGCGCAGGCGAGCCCTCGCGATCCCGCAGAGGTCGACCGGATCGGGCCCGATGCCAACGCGCCCCGTCGGTGTGGATGCGGTTTGCAGATCGCTGGGGTGGCTGCGTGCCGCGCGGTGATCGGGCCGTCCGCGTCCCGACTCCCGCGAGCCGACGTAGCCCAGGCCCAGCAGCGCGCGCAGTACCCGGATCGAGCGGCCGTCAGTGGCCAACTGGGCCAGTGCTGCCGGCGCAACGCGTCCACAGCGAACGCGCCGACCTCGACCAGCTCTCGCGGCATGGTCGGCACGCATCAGATCGCTGTCGGGGTCGGACCGCGTCATCCGCGCACAGGCGTCGAAGATCTCGGCGATCTTCGGATCGCGGCCTGGTGTATCCGCGCCGGATCGTGACGACGATCGACGAGGCCATCGACCGGAACTCGCCCACTCGTCCGCGAACAGCGCGTCGCTAGTGGCAGCGCCCGGACCGCGCTCACGGGCGCCCCGATCCGCGGCTACGGTGTGCAACGCAGGCGGTGAGCGGTCGCCACGGTGCCGGAGGCACGTACACCAGTGCCGGCGCCACGACCGGGCGGGCCCGACCGGCTGGTTCGCCACCGGGCGGCACCACGGATACCCGCCGGAGGATGTGCCGGCGGCAGCAGCAGCTGCTGCCGCGCGGCCAACCTGGCCGCCAGGCTCTTGTCGGCCGCGTGCAGGCGAACGAACCGGGCCGCACCGCGCCGAGCTCGCGGGTCAGGTCGTGACGCAGCCGCGTGCGGTGCGCGGCGATCGCGCGCCACTGCCGCGCGTGCGCGGACAGGGCGGGAGTGTGCGCTGCCGACGCGGTCGACGGCGTCGCGGCCGAGGTGGCGACGCCGGCTGCGGGGTAGCGGTGGGGACCGTGGCTGCAGCCCAGGTGACCGTCGCGCCGAACAGGGCGGCGGCACCGGGCGCGAGCATGCGGCGGAGGTCCACCGTGCCCGCCGCCGGAATCCGCGGCCGGATTCGCCTCAGTCATCTCCACCGCCCGAGTCGCCGCGTCCCTGTCCGAGCCGGAGCCCGAACCGCCACCGCTGGCGCGGTCGTCGATGAGTCGGCGGGTCAGAGCCCGACCCATGGCACCTGTAGTGGAGTGGGTGGCGGGCCTGTTCGCGCCGGACGATGGGCACCGCCGCGTACGAATTCGCGCCGCCTGTGGCGTAGACCGGCGCGCTGTACGACGGGGCCGTCGCGGATGCTGCGGCGGATGCAGCGGCAGCGGCGGCGGCGTGTGCGGCAGCTGCCCGGGCGGCGACACGTCGCTCGTGCAGCCGCTTTGCCTCTGCTCCGCCTGGCGGCGCAGGAAGCGATCGCGCGCCGCAGCTCCCGATCTGCCGATTGCTCGCCTCGGGCACTGGCGCGGGCCCGCAGTGCCGCAAGGTCGACAGGGCGATTCGGGGGTTCGCTGCCGCCGCGGTCGCCGGCGCGCCGCCGGTGGCCTGAGAACCTGTGGGATCGGCATCGCGCCGGCGACGGCAACGGCGGCACCGGAGGCGATGGCGGCGGTAGCAGCGGCAGCGGACAGAACACGAATTCGACGATTCACGTCACCGGGCTCCTCGAGATAGCGGGGATGCGCGCGCCGCGGTGAAGGCGACCGGCACACCTGACAACTCGCTATCGGTGCAGGTGGCCGAATGGTTACGCGAGTTCACAATGGCAGGACCGGCCGGTCGGCAGGAGGTGGAGCGGTGGGCGTCGAGGTCGTCTCCGACGACCTCATTCGCGCCGCCCAGGACGGCGACGTCGCGGCGCTCAATACGCTCTATCGCGCCCTCGCGCCGGCGGTGCACGGCTACCTGTGCAGCAAGGGCGTGGACGACGCCGAAGCGGCGACCAGTGACGTGTTCCTCGGCCTGTTCGCGCAGCTCGGACGCATCCGCGGCGGGGCGGTCGGGCTGCGCAAGCTGACGTTCTCGATCGCACACGCCCGCATGGTCGACGAATACCGGGCGAGGCAGCGCCGGCCGACGACCGTGGGTTGGACCGCCGAGAACGATGCCAGGCGCGAACCGTCGGCCGAGCATCATGCCGAGGTCAACGAGAGCACCCGCGGGTGATGCGCATGCTCGACCGCTTGCCGCCGGACCAGCGCGAGGTGCTCGTGTTGCGGATTCTCGGCGATCTGACGATCGACCAGATCTCGGAGATCATGGGCCGCAGTCGCGGTGCGGTGAAGCAGTTGCAGCGGCGCGGCATGGTGACCTTGCGCGGCATGGTCGAGGCACGGGGGGTAACCCTGTGAGCGGCTACGACGATGACGCCCGCGAGATGGGCGATTCCTTCGGCTTCGACGACGGCGGCGCCCGCGACGCCGCGACCGGCGCTGCGGTCGCGCAATTCATCGACGATCTCCGCAGCCTCGGTGAGGCCGACCCGCCGACACCGAACGCCGAGCTGGCCGCGGTTCTGCAGGGCGCGCCGGTGCCGCGTCCGGTCCGCACGGGATCGGGCCGCAAACGTGTCGTGGTTGCCGTGGCGGCGTCACTGCTCGTGGGTGGGCAGGCGTGGCCGCTGCGAACGGACGGCTTCCGCAGCCCGCGCAGCGGCTGGTGTCCGACGTGGTCGACAACCTCACCCCGTTCTCGGTCCCGGCCAGAACCGGCGGGGACGAACCGGCCGGGCCGCGCCCGACGCCGCCCGATGACCGCGTGGTCGTGCCGGTGCCGGTAGCGCCGGCCACCCACCACCGCCGGCCCCGACCGAACACGTCCGAGTCCGAGCCGGGGGACTCCGAATCCGCCCGGTCCGGACCGGGCGGATCCGAGCCGGACGGGTCCGAGTCGAGCGGGACGGAATCGAGCGGGACGGAATCGGCGGGACGGAGACCGATGGATCGGAACCAGGTGTGGGGCCGCTGCCCGGTAGCGCCTCCAGCTCGCCCGAGCTGACGAGCGAGCCGGCCGGCACATCGCGCGACACCGGCGATTCCGGTGGCCGCGATTCCGGTGGCCGCGATTCCGGTGGCCGCGATTCCGGTCGGTCGCGGCTCCGGTGGTCAGGGCTCCGGGGGCGGCGACTGATCGCAGTCGACAGGGTCGAGACGTAAGGAACCCCGACCGCGGGCGGGGGCGGCGCTGCCCCAGCACCGCGGCCGGGCGGCGTGCCGGTTCGGTGACCACCCTGCGGGTACCGAACCGAAGCACGCGAGCGAACGGGGGTTCCCAACGCGGATACAGAGGTCATCGTCTGCAGTGGCATTCTCGTTACACGGCGACTGCGCGCCGCATGCCAATGGAGGTGGAATTGAAACGGCCGGAGCTCGACGAGGCTCTGGTCGAGGCCGCCTCGGCGGGGGACGAGGTCGCGCTGCGCAGCGTGTACCTGGCACTGGCACCCAGCGTGTTGGTCTATCTGCGTGGCCGGGGAGTCAGTGACCCGGAGGCGGTCACCAGCGAGGTGTTCGTCGCCGTGCTGCCACGGCTGCCCGAGCTGCGCGGTGGGGTCACGGGGCTGCGAACCTGGTGTTCAGCGTCGCCCACGCCCGGATGGTCGACGCCTACCGGCGCAAGCGCGCGCCGGCCGGCGACCGTCGACTACGAGCCGGCCGAGGACATCCGCGCAGTCCCCTCTGCCGAGGACGACGCGTTGCGAGCGCTGGGCAACGAACGCGTCGAGGCGATCCTCGCGCTGTTGCCCGCTGGACCAGCGCGAAGTGCTCCATCTGCGGGTGATCGCCGACCTGTCGATCGAGCACGTGGCGCAGGTGATCGGACGCTCGCAGGGCGCCGTCAAGCAACTGCAGCGGCGGGCCCTGATCACCTTGCGCGCCGTGCTCGCCGAGCGGCAGGTAACGCGATGAGCCGTTGGAACGATCACTTCGGCGACATGACCGCCACTGACCCTGCGTCAGCGCAGTTCCTCGACGAGATGCACTCGCTCGCCGATACCGCCGCGCCGGCGCCGTCGGACGAGCTCGAGCTACTGTTCGCGTCCGCGCTCCCGCTCGCCCAGCGCGGGAACGGCGCCGCGGTGCGTGCGCCGGGTCATCGTGTTCGGCGCCACCCGTTGCTGACGGCGGCGGCTGCTGTTGTGCTCGCGCTCGCTGTGCTGATCACCGGGGCGGCCACCCATCACCTGCCCGCCTACGCACAGCGGCTGGTGTCCAGGGTCGTCAACACCCTGACGCCGTTCCACATCGATCCGGTCCGGAACCGTCCGCAGCCGTCGGAGGGGCCGGCATCCGGCGCGCCGACGCATCCGCACACGCCCCCGTCCGTGCGCTCGGGGAGCGGCTCGTCGCCGAGCCCGTCGCCGAGCCCGTCGCCGGGATCGACCAGCGCGACGACCAGCAGGACGAACAGCGGGTCGCCGAGCCGATCGTCGTCCCCGCCGGCGTCGAGTTCCACCGCGCCGTCGCCGTCGGGGTCGTTGACGAAGTCGGCGTCGAAGTCGCCGTCACCGACCGGCACGCTGTCCGGCTCGTCGGCAAAGGGTGTGCCGCCGCCAGATGAGACGAACAACGCCGGCGGCAACGGCGTCGGCCGGGGGCACACCGGCCATCCGCTCTCGCCGGGTCAGCTCAAGAAGTCGCGCACCCCGAAACCGGCCAGCAACGCAAAGGCCAAGGGCAACGGTAAGGCGAAAGGGCACCGCGTCCGGTCAATAGACGAAGTCCCGCAGAAACGCATTTCCGAATCGCCGCTCGGGATCGTGGCGCGCAGCCAGCTCGCAAACTCGCTCCAGTCGCGGGTACCGCGCGCGCACGTCGGCCGCTGGCATCGCGAACACCTTGCCCCAGTGCGGCCGGGCGTCGAAGGGCGCTAGGGCCGCCTCGACCGCCGCAACCGCGGGCTGTACCCGTGCGTCGTCGGCTACCCACGTGCAGTGCAGCGCCAGGGTGTCGCGATCGTGGCACGGACTGAGCCACAGGTCGTCGGCGGCGATCGCGCGGATCTCGCTCACCTGCAGGGCGGTTCCGTACTCGACCTCGCGCAGCGCAGCGAGCGCGGCCGCGCCGTGCTCGCGGGCGATCAGGTACTCGCTCTGCTGCTCGTCGCCGGCACTGGGACGGAACTCGGCGCGGAAGTGCGGCAGGCGGGCGTGCCACGGCCCGGGGACGCCGAGCTGCTCGGTGGCCGCGCTGACGTCCTCGCCGGCGATCGGGTGCATCGGCGCCGGCGCCGGCGTGGCGCCCCAGGCGCGCCCGTCGACGGGGTCGGCATCGGCCGGGGCTTTGATCCAGATCATGTCGATCACGTCGGGCCGCGACCACGTCGTGAACAGGCTGACGCTGTAGCCGCTGCCCATGACCTCGTCCAGGTTCTCGAGGACGCGCTCGACCGGCGCATCGACCCACACGTCCTGGCGAAGCTCGTAGCTCGGCACGATGTCGAGTGTCAGGCTGGTAACGACGCCCAGCGCGCCGAGGGCGAGCACGGATCCGCCGAAGTCGGCGTCACCACGCGCGACGCGCACGAGCTCGCCGTCAGCGCGGACGAACTCGACGCCAGCGGCACCGGCGGCCAGGCAGAGGTTCGCGACTCCCGAGCCGTGGGTGCCGGTCGCGCAGGCGCCGGCGATCGAGATGTGTGGCAGCGACCCGAGGTTGCGCAGCGCCCAGCCGGCCGCGTCGAGGTGGACGGCGAGTTCGGCGAAGCGGACACCGCCGCCGACTTCGACAGTGCGTGCGGACGGATCGATCACGATCGGCACGTCGAGATCGGCGGTGCTGATGAGGTCGCCGGTCGGTGTCGGCGATGCGGTTGAACGAGTGCCCGGTGCCGAGCGCGCGCGCGTGCGGCAGATCTGCAATCAGCTGTTGCAGCTCGGCCACGGTTGTCGGGCGATGAAGCTGCCGCGCGTCGAAGGTGACATTGCCGGCCCAGTTGCTGCACGCTCACTGAATCGACAGTAGCCGTCAGGGCGCGGTGGCCCACGGCGAAGATGCGCCGGAACTCGAACGGCGTGCCGTGCGGTCCGCGCGGATAGGCAGCGCGCAACGCGGGGGCGAGCTCGGCGCAGAACCGGTCGGCGTCCGCGCCCGACAGCGCACCGAGGATCGGGCGCAGGCCCGTGCCGCGCAACCACTCGAGCACCGGGTCGTCGCCGGCGAGCAGGTGCACATACGTCGTCTCCCAGACATCGGCGCTCAGGCCGGCGTCGAGCAGGATTTCTGCGTAGGACTGCGGCGATCCGACCGCGTCGTGATGGCGCAGCACATGCGCGAGCTCCCAGCGTTGTGCCTGCTCGCGCATCAGAGTGTGCGCGGGCGCCATCGAAGTTGCCCGGCACCTGCAGCGCGATCCAGCCGCCTGCGACGAGATCACGCGCCCACGTCCCGAGCAGGACGTCGTGGTCCGGCACCCACTGCAGGGTCGCGTTCGTGACCACGACATCGACGTCGGGCCGGTGCTCCACTGCGCGAGGTCGCCGAGCGTCACCGACACTCCCGGCACCGCCCGGGCCGCGTCGATCATCTGCGGGGACGAGTCGATGCCCTCGACGACTGCGTCCGGCCACCTCCGGGCCAAGAGCGCGGTCAGCGTTGCGGGCCCGCAGCCCAGATCGACCACCCTCCGGGGCGACGTCGCGCCCACCCGCGCGACAAGATCGAGAAACGGTCGCGCGCGCTCGTCGGAGTATCGGCCGTATTGCGCCGGGTCCCAATCCACGTCCACCAAGATATCTCGACGTCAAGAGATATGATCCGATCATGGCCGACGAGGTGGACGAGATCGTCGCGGCGTGGCGCCGCGAACGTCCCGACCTCGACGTCGAACCGCTCCAGGTGCTCAGCCGCATCAGCCGGCTCGCCGCGGTGCTGGACGTGCGTCGCGCCGATGCGTTCGTCGGGCACGGCCTGCAGGCCCACGAGTTCGACGTGCTGTCGGTGCTGCGGCGCAGCGGCGACCCGTTCGAGCGCACGGCCGGTGAACTGGCCAGCCGTACCCACGTCACGTCCGGCACGATGACCAGCCGCCTCGACCGGCTGGTCGCCCGCGGGTTCGTCACGCGCCGTCCCGACCCCGCCGACGGACGCATCGTGCGGGTGCGGCTCACCGACGCCGGACGCGAGCGCGTCGACGCGGCGTTCGTCGCGCTGCTGCGACTCCGAACAGCAATTGCTCGCCACACTCGACGAGCACACAAAGCACCGAACTGGCCGCGTCCCTGAGATCCTTGCTGCAGGCAGCGAAACTGTGACGGCTGCGCGTCGTAGCGTTGGACCGGCAAGGGGCCGGGCAAAGGAGTTGTGATCACCGAGGGCACGGACAGCGCGCCGGCGGCAGTCTCGAACGTCGCCGCACTTCGTGGTGTCCTCCGAGTGACCCCGTTCCGGCGGCTCTGGTACTCGACCGCCCTGTCGAGCCTCGGCGACTGGCTCGGCCTGCTGGCCACGACTGCGCTCGCGACGAGCCTGGCGCACGGCTACAAGGCGCAGAACTACGCGCTCGGCGGTGTCCTCGTGGTGAAGTTGCTGCCCGCGATCGTGCTCGGACCGCTCGCCGGCGCGTTCGCCGACCGGTTCGACCGGCGCATGACCATGGTCATCTCCGACTTCGTGCGGTTCGGGCTGTTCCTGACGATCCGCTCGCGCACCTCGTCGTCGACACCCGGCAGACCCTGATCTGGCTGCTGGTCGCCAGCTTCCTGATCGAGTGCGTGAGCCTGTTCTGGATGCCCGCCAAGGACGCGTCCGTCCCCAACCTGGTGCGCCGCGACCAGATCGAATCCGCCAACCAACTCAGTCTCATCACGACGTACGGGCTGACGCCGGTGCTCGGCGCCGGCCTGTTCTCGTTCCTGTCGCTGATCACGAACGTGCTGGCGCGACACCTCGACTTCTTCCGCACGCAGCCGGTGAACCTCGCGCTGTACCTGAACGCGGCGACGTTCCTGGTCGGTGCGATCGTCGTGTTCTTCATCCGCGAGATCAGCGGCCACCGCGCGCTGAAGTCCGCAGAGGAAGCAGCCGAGCCTGCGCTTCCTGCTCCGCGAGGGCGCCAGCTTCATCCGGCACTCGCGCATGGTCGGCGGGCTGATCATCGGCCTCATCGGCGCGTTCGTCGCAGCCGGCGCGGTGATCGGCGCGGGCAAGATCTTCACCGAATCACTCGGCGGCGGAAACGCGGCCTACGGCGTGCTGTTCGGTGCTGTGTTCGTCGGCCTCGGCTCCGGGCATGGCGTTCGGGCCGCGGATCGCGCGCGACCTGTCGCGCAAGCGGCTGTTCGGGCTCTCGCTCGTGTTCGCGGCTGTCTCACTGATCCTGTGTTCGGTGATGCCGCAGGTCGCGCTCGCCGTGGTCTTCGTCGTCGGGCTCGGCTTCGGCGCGGGCGTCGCATATCTCGCCGGGACGACCCTGCTCGGCACCGACGTCGACGACGAGATGCGCGGACGGGTCTTTGCCGTGCTGCAGTCGATGATCCGCGTCGTCCTCATCCTCGCGCTCGCCGCCGTCCCGTTCGTGGTGGCACAGGTCGGCAAGACCACGCTGCACATCGGCAGCGTCAGCTACGTCATCGACGGCACCCGCATCGTGCTCGCCGCCGGCGGTGTGTTCGCGTTGCTCGCCGGCCTGCTCGCGTATCGCAAGATGGACGACCGCGAGCAGGTCGCGCTCTACGACGACGTCAAGACCTCGCTGCGCAACGACTCGGCCGGACGGCGGCGGCTGCGCGACGGTGGCGTGTTCATCGCCTTCGAGGGTGGCGAGGGCTCGGGCAAGTCGACCCAGATCGAGCGGCTGGCCGAGTCGCTGCGGCACAGCGGTCGCCTCGTCGTCGTGACCCACGAACCCGGGGCCACCGAGACGGGCGACGGTATCCGCGATCTCTTGTTGCATCACCGCGAACCGATCTCGCCGCGCGCCGAGGCGCTGCTGTTCGCCGCCGACCGGGCGCACCACGTCGACACCGTCATCGCGCCCGCGCTCGACGCGAAGCGAGATCGTGCTGTGCGACCGGTACATCGACTCGTCGCTGGCCTACCAGGGCGCCGGACGCAAGCTGTCGGTCGAGGAGATCCGCCGCATCTCGCGGTGGGCGACACAGGGACTCACGCCCGACCTGACGATCCTGCTCGACATCTCGCCGACCGCGGGGCTCGCGCGTGCCCGCGGCGTCGAAGGCGGCGACAAGCTCGAGGCCGAGTCGCTGCAGTTCCACGAAGCGGTGCGGCGGGCGTTCCTGCACCTGGCCGAGGCTGAACCGCGGCGCTATCGCGTCGTCGACGCGCGCCGTCCGATCGACGATGTCGCGGCCGAGATCCTCGACCGCGGTGAACGAACTGCTCGCGCCGACGGTCGAACCGACCGCGACCACGCCGTCCACGTCCGAGACGGTGACGACTTGAGCGTCTGGGACGACCTGATCGGGCAGGACGAGGCAGTCGCCGTCCTGCAGCGGGCGGCAGGCGCAGCGGCCTCGATCGTCGCCGGCGGCGAGGCGCCTGGCGGGGCGATGACGCACGCCTGGCTGTTCACCGGCCCGGCCGGGTCGGGACGTTCGGTCGCGGCGCGGGCATTTGCGGCCGCGTTGCAGTGCGAGCGCACGCCCGCCGGGTGCGGCGAGTGCTCGGCGTGCCACACGGTTGCCATGCGCAGCCATCCAGACGTGCACTCCGTCGTCCCCGAGGGGTTGTCGATCTCGGTCGCGGAGATGCGCTCGGTCGTCGCACGGTCGGCGCGCCGTCCCATTCGCGGTCGGTGGCAGGTCGTCGTGATCGAAGATGCCGACCGGCTCACCGAGCAAGCGTCCAACGCGCTGCTCAAGGCCGTCGAAGAACCTCCCCAGCGCACGGTCTTCCTGCTCTGCGTGCCGTCGCTGCACCCCGACGACGTATCGCTCACGATCCGCTCGCGATGCCGGTTGGTGTCGCTGCGCACGCCGCCGGCCGAAGCGATCGCGGCGGTGCTGCGCGAGCGCGACGGCATCGACGACGCGACCGCCGAGTGGGCCGCGGCCGCATCGCAGGGCCACGTCGGCCGAGCCCGGCGGTTGGCCCGAGACGAAGCCGCGCGCGAGCATCGCACTGCAGTGCTCGCCATCCCGGCATCGCTCACCTCGATGGCGGCCTGCCTCGCCGCTGCGGATCAGCTCGTGAGCGCGGCCGAAGCCGAGGCAAAGGACCTGTCCGAGTCGCTCGATGCAGCTGAGTCGGACGCGCTGCAGATCGCGCTCGGCGGCGGCGGCACCGGCAAGGGCACAGCGGCGACGACGCGCGGCACGACCGGTGCGATCCGCGATCTCGAGAAGCGGCAGAAGTCGCGACAGACCCGTACGCAGCGTGACGCCCTCGATCGCGCGCTGGTCGACCTCGCCGCGTTCTATCGCGACGTGTTGCTGGTGCACACCCGCTCGTCGATCGCCCGCGCCCATCCCGACTTCGACGACGACGTGCGCAGCGTCGCCCTCAAGCTGCGTTCGCCGGACGTCCTGCGCCGACTCGACGCCGTCCTCGACTGCCGCACCGCACTCGATCTGAACGTGAAGCCGCGCATCGCCGTCGAAGCGATGACCGCCGCGCTGCGCCTGCCGAACTGAGGCGCTGGTCGTAGAGTCGCTGCATGGGCATGGTCTGCGCGGTCGTGTTCCAGCGCCAGGGCCGGCTCTACTACGCCGATCCGGGCGAGCTGCAGGTGTCGGTGGGTGACCAGGTGCTGTACCCGACCGAGGCCGGCCCCGAGGTCGCCGAGGTGATGTGGGCGCCGGAGTGGGTCAGCGACGACATCGGCGGGTTGCCGCTGCTCGTCGGCAAGGCTGACGACGATGCGCTCGAGAAGTCGGCGCTGAGCCGCAAGCGTCGCGCCGCTGCGCGAGTCGCGGCGAAGCGGTTGATCCGCGAGCACGCATTGCCGATGAAGCTGTCCGGCGTCGACTACGAGACGGACGCCCGCAAGACCACGATCTACTTCACCGCGCCGCACCGCGTCGACTTCCGCTCGCTCGTGCGCGACCTCGCCGCGACGCTCGAACGGCAAGGTCGAGCTGCGCCAGCTGTCCGCGCGTGACGAGGCGCGGCTCACGGGCGGCATCGGCAGCTGCGGTCGCGAACTGTGCTGCTCGACGTTCCTGGTCGACTTCGAACCCGTCAGCGTGCGCATGGCCAAGGACCAGGACCTGCCGCTGAACCCGCTGCGCATCTCGGGTGCGTGCGGACGGCTGATGTGTTGCCTGAAGTACGAGCACCCGCTCTATCAGGACTTCGCCGAGAAGGCGCCGGAACTCGGCGAGCAGGTCGACACCCCGGACGGCGCCGGCACAGTCGTCGGGCACAACGTCCCCGGCGAAAAGGTTGTCGTGCGCATGGCGGCCGACGGCCGCCGCACGGCGTGCGCTCTTGCGTCCGTGTGCGGAAGCCGAAAGGCCTACGAGTCGCGCGCGGACGGGGACGGCCAGGTCGGCTGAGGGCGGTTGCCAAGATCGCCCTTCGCGCCAGCTACGGTGTCTCGATGCCGATCAAAAAGCGCGCCGCCAATCAATTGCGTCGGGTGGCGCGAAAGCTCGATCCGCCCGGCCCGAAGCGGCGCGGACCCGGCAAGCCGCAACCCCAAAAGGCAGCGCCGGAACCGCCACCACCGGTCGACGTCCTGGCCGATTGGCGCCGGCCGTCCGAACCGGGCACCCGCGTCGCGTCGATGTTCTTCGACAACTACCCGCGGTTCTTCGACACCAGTACGACCACCGCTACGCACGGCCGGCTCAACCTTCGCTACGAAGCGATCTTCGCCGACAACCGCGATGTCTTCCCCGGCGCAAAGGTGCTCGACATCGGCAGCCACGACGGCCGCTGGTCGCTCGCGGCGCTCGCCTGTGGGGCCGAGTCGGTCATCGGGATCGAGGCCCGTCCGGACCTCGTCGAGCACTCCGTCGCCACGCTCGACCACTACGGCTACGGCGCGGATCGGTGCCGCTTCATCGCCGGTGATGTCTTCGACACGTTTGCCAACAACGAGTTCGACGTGGACGTCGTCCTGTGCCTCGGCTACCTCTATCACACGCTGCGCTTCAACGAGTTGCTCACCGGCATTCGCAAGGCCAACCCGCGCCACGTCATCATCGACACCGCATCCAATGCGATGCGCATGCCCACCCCGGTCGTAGCCGTGAAGCGAGAACCGGCAATGCGGCAGAGCAACGCCGTCGCCGATCCGTACACCTACGGCGACATCGTGCTGGTTGGTCAGCCGAACCTGGAAGCCATCGAAGTCATGATGCGTTCCTACGGCTTCGCGACGGACGCCATCTCTGATTGGCCCGGACTGCTGCGCGACAATCCCGAACTCGTCGCGGTCGGCGACGTCAACGACTACGTGCGCGAAGACCGGCTGACCGTGCGCTGCTCGGACGCATCCGAACTGGCCCGATAGGCCGCCGCCACCTCCGAGATCAGGGGTGGTCAAATCCGTCGCGCCGGTCATACCGTGGGGCAATGCCCACACGTGATTCGGCTTTCGCCGCAGGCACACCCTGCTGGATCGACCTGATGACGACCGACGTCGAGTCGGCCCGCAACTTCTACGGCGATCTGTTCGGCTGGCAGTTCGACATCGGCGGTGAGGAGACCGGTTACTACTCGACCGCGATGCTCGACGACCGGCGCGTGGCCGGCGTGTTCCAGATGCAGATCGAGCACCCGCCGGTGTGGACGACCTACCTCGCCACCGACAACGCCGACGCGACTGCCGAGGCGGTGACCAAGAACGGCGGGACGATCGCGCAGCCGACCATGGACGTGATGGACCTCGGCCGGATGACGGTCGTCCAGGATCCGACCGGCGGGACGTTCGGCACGTGGCAGGCGGGCTCGCACTTCGGCACGCAGATCTTCAACGAGACGAACACGCTCACGTGGAACGAGTTCATGACGCGCGATTACGACGCCGCCAAGAACTTCTTCGCCGAGGTCTTCGGCTACACCTACACCGAGCTCGGCGACGAGGGTTTCAAGTACTCGACGATCGAGCTCGACGGCACGACCGTCGGCGGCCTCGGCCTGCTGCCTCCGATGGTGCCGGCCGAGGTGCCGGCGCACTGGCGGATCTACATCCAGGTCGACGACGCCGACGAGAGCGTCGCCAAGGCGGTGTCGATCGGCGGCGAGGTCATGAGCCCGGCCCAGGACATGCCTTATGGCCGCCACGCCGACCTGATGGACCCGCAGGGCGGCCGATTCTCGGTCATCAAGCCGGCGCCTCGCCCGTCCTGATCAGGTCTTGCTCCGTTCTGCCCGGTTGGAGTGCGTCCGACCGGGCACAGCGGAGGAAAACCTGATCGAGGCCGCGTCCACCGCACCCGTTAGACTCAACCGCTGCGCCGCCTCGCGGTGAGCGCGCCGCCTTAGCTCAGTCGGCAGAGCACCTCACTCGTAATGAGGTTGTCCGGGGTTCGATTCCCCGAGGCGGCTCCATGTTCGTGTCCGCGACCTAGCCGCGCGGCACGGCTGCCAGCAGATCGCCGAGACCGAGCTCCGGCAAGGCCGCGACATCATCGGCCTCCACGCGGGGACGCGGTGACGAAGCGAGCTGCGCGGCGAACATGCTCGCCGCGTCGGCGTGTGCACCCGGACCGTCGAAGCGGTAGCGGGGCGGCAGCATCGGGCCGAACAGCAGCGCTTCGGCGAGGTCTGGATGCGCTCGCAGGTCGGGCGCCACGCCCGCTGCGTCGGCGAACATCAGCGCAGCGACGTTGTGCGAGTCGATCGCAGGGGGCGCGACGGCAACGGCAGCACGCGCAGCCGCATCGTCGGGTGGTGCGATGGCCCCCGACCACACGCCGATGATCCAGCGAGCCTGCAGTTCGAGCAGCGAGAAGTACGGGCCCTGCGCCGAGAACTGACCGATGACGCCGAAGCCCGGCAGGTCGGGATGCAGCGTGCGCCGGTCGAGCCGCAGATCGGCACCGAGCACCGACCACAACTCGTCCGACAGGTACGGCAGATCGAGGCGGTAGCCGGTGGCGCACACGATCGCGTCGACGCGTTCGGTCCGTCCGTCGGCGAACCTCACCTCGCTGCCCTGCACCGACTCGATCGCCGGGCGGCAGGTGATCGCGCCGTCGCGAACCTGCGTCAAGTAGTCCTGGCACAGCGAGTGACCTGCTACGAGGAAGTTCTCGTCCGGCTCGGGTGCGCCGAAGTCGGCCGGGTTACCGGCGACGCGCAGCACTCGCTCACGCAGCATCCGTCCGTACTCGTCCGGCGGCATCGCCGCGCGCCGCAGCGCCGCGACGTGCGTGTACCACTGCCAGTCGGACGAGACGCCGTCCACGTTCTTCTGCAGCACGTACCGCGGCTTGCGGTAGGCAGAGATCACCGGCGTCACGGTCGCGATGTCCGACGCGATCTCGTGCCCGCTCACCCCGTTTCCGTAGACGAGGACGCGGCGCTCACGGAAGTGATCCGCACCGGGGTAGTCGTAGGCATGCAGCAGTTCGCCTGCGAACTCGTCGAATCCGGACGGGACGACCGGTGCATGGAATCGTCCGGACGCAACGATCACCGCGTCGAACTTCTCCCCGTCGACGAACCAGCCCGGCCGCACCGAGCCGACTACGGTGTCGAAGCGGATGTGCCGGGTGACCCCGAACGCCTCGGCGTACGAACGTAGATACGCCTGGATCTGCTCGGCTCGCGGGTGCAGCTCATGAGTGGGCGGCGCCGGATAGTCGGAGAACGCAGTCATCGCGCGACTGGTGTTCGTGCGCATGCCGGGCCAGATTCCGCTGTGCGCCGCGCTCGTGTGCCACTGGCCGCCGAGATCGTTGCTCGCCTCGAAGACGGTCACCTCGAATCCGGCTTCGAGCGCATGCTTGGCCGCGGTCAAACCGCTCGGGCCGGCTCCGATGATGGCAACCTGAGCGCCGGCGTGCAGCCTGGTCATCGACGCCTCCCTGCGAACGATTCCCGCACCGTACGCCAACGGTGTGCCGCAGCGGCCTTGTCCCGAAGTTTGCTCCGGGATCATCTGCAGTTCGCCGTCCGGACGATCTGGGCGCTGATCCTGGCCGCATGGGGATCAGCAACCCTGACACGACGAGTGCGACGCGCAAGCTGGCGTGGCTCGGGCTGCTCCTGCTCAGCGCGACGTTGTCGGCGGGCGCATGGTTCGGTACCTGGCGCCAGTCGTTGACCGAGCGGCACGCCTACGCGCGATGCGCGGCGACCGCAGGCAGCTGCGCACGGCCGGAGAGTTCGCCCGTGTGGGCGTTCGGCGTCGTCGCTGTTGCGTTGATCCTGCTCGCGGGATGGGTCGCCGTGCGCGGACGGACGCTACGTATTCACGATGTGGCGATGCTCAGGAATCCTGTCAGTACGCCCTGAATGTACCGGCGGTGCCGGTCGATCGCGGCGGCTTGCTGGATCGGGTCGAACTGTTCGCCGGTGCCGAGCATCGTGCGGTGCAGGACCTTGCCGGTGCGCGCGCTGATCGCAACGAAATCGTAGCGGTCGGCGTCGGATTCGTTGCCGGTGCGCATGGTCGTGTAGATCAGCCCGTCCGCACGCGACAGCCTCGGCACGCTCGACGAGTGCACGCGATTGCGCCACGTGACGGCGCAGCCGTGTCCCGTCCGGCGCACGTCGACTCGCACCATGCCGCCCGCGATGGGAGCGCTGGCCGGATGCGAGTTCCCGGCGCCGGCGGGATACGCGGGATACGGATAGCCGTAGGTGCTCGCGACGTAGACGCTGCGACCGAATCCGATCGGTGAGTTCTCGGTGCCGCGCACGACCGGCGTGCGGCAGACCAGCGCACCGGTGCGCGCCGAGTAGACGAGCAGATGCTCCATGCGGTCGGCGTTGTCAGTGATCGTCAGGTACTCCGAACCGGTCCGCGGACCGAAGAACGTCGGCGTCGCACCGGTGCCCCAACTCAACTGACCCGGCTTGCGCCAGCTGCCTCGGTCGTACCCGCGGCGCCACACCCGGTCGATCGCCCCTGACCGCGCGCTGCGGTACAGGTACAGCGCGTGCGTCGACGCCACGGCGATGCCGCGCGGCGCGCTGGCGATGCTGTTCGCGATCTGCTCACCGCGCGGCAAGTGCATCGACCGCACGCGTCCGGTCTTCGGATTGACCGTGCCGATGACACCGCGGGCGGACGCGAACCAGATCCGTCCGTCCCAGGCGGGTGTCAGTCCGACGACCGAGTCGGACGTCGGCACCGCGCGCGTCAGCGGGTAGCGGCGAGCTACTGCGAGCTGCCACGTGCCGCCCGCCGTGCGCCGATGCGCGATCACGAGGATCGAGTTGCTTCCGTCGGCCACGACCAGCCGATCACGCTGGTCGAGATAGCTGTAGATGCCGCCGAGCAGTCCGGACTTCGTCAGCCGCATGCTCGCCATCGTGAGACCGGTCGACGGGTCGACCAGGTACGCGCTGGGGGTCTTGGTCGGGATGTCGACGCACACCAGCTGCACGAGCCCGCCGTCGCCGACGAGGACGGTCGGGCAGTCCGAGGCGAGCGGACGGTACGAGGTGCCGGACGTCCCACGGCCGGGTCCGCGCACGCCGACGGTGTCCGAGGCCTCCGCGTCGCCGTGCATCGTCGCGTCCGGGCCGCGGGAGAGCCCGGGTGCGCGTGGCGGCGGCGCCGCGAGCGCGGTCGCCGACATGCAACCGGCGAGCAGGACGGCACCGATCACGACGCTTCGAAACCGCAGGATTCGCACCGCTGGGACGCTAACGGCACTCGGCGAATACTTCTTCTCAAGAAATTTTCTGTTGCGGTTGCAGCGCATGTAAAGGCTTCGTAAAGTTCAAATTGCAGGGAGACGCCGATCCGCCCGTGGGACATCTGGTCACCTGGCTCTCGACCCCGCCGAGAGCCCTCACGGACGGGGAGTCAGTGGTGAAACCGACCCCACTTTGAACGGAGTGGTGTCATGCCACCGGCCCCCCGCACGGTGTCCTTGCCGTCCAGCCACAGCTGGACCTTCCTCGCCCCGCGCCCAGGGCTCGCGGCGTGATCACCCGTCCCCGCATCGTCGCTGCGGTCGCCGCTGTCGGCGTGGTCGCGGCGGTGGCCGGGATCGTGCAGGGCGTCAGCGCGCCGGCAGCCAATGCGGCGCCTGCGGCCGGCGCACTGCGCGGCACCCAGCACGTCATCGTCCGTTCGAGCAGCGCCGACCTCGCCGCGCTGCGGCACCTCGTGCGCTCGGTCGGCGGACGGATCGATCGCACGCTCGGCCTGATCCACGCGGTGTCGGCGACAGTCCCGGCGGCCTCGATCGCCACATTGCGCGCCGACCGGTCGATCGCCGATGTCACCCGCGACGCCCGCGTGCACCTGGCCGGCGTGAGGGGAGCAACTGCGCCCGAAGACCCGGCCTATACGCCGAGCTCCGACAGCGACTCGATGTACAGACTCGAGACGATCGTCGGCGCCCGCAGCGACTGGAAGGCCGGCTACACCGGGCGCGGTATCGACGTCGCGCTCGTGGATTCCGGCGTCGCGCAGGTACCGGGCCTGCTGCCGTCCAACGTCGTGCTCGGCCCCGACCTCACCGAGGAGTCGCAGGACCCGAGCACGGCCAACGTCGACACGTTCGGCCACGGCACGCACCTGGCCGGGATCATCGCCGGCCACGACGCGAGTGTGACGAACACAGCCGGTGCGTCGACCGACTCGAGCGACTTCCTCGGCATGGCCCCGGACGCCCGCATCGTCAGCGTCAAGGTCGCCGACGCCCACGGCGTCAGCGACGTCTCGCAGGTCATCGCCGGCATTGACTGGGTCGTGCAGCACGCGCACGACGCCGGCATGAACATCCGCGTCATGAACCTCTCGTTCGGGACGGACTCGACGCAGGCCTACACCCTCGATCCGCTGGCCTATGCCGCCGAACAGGCCTGGCAGCACGGCATCGTCGTCGTCACGTCGGCGGGCAACTCGGGGACTTCGGCCGGCCGACTCACCGACCCGGCGATCGACCCGTTCGTCATCGCGGTGGGAGCCGACGATCCGAATGGCACGTCGGCCACGACCGACGACAACATTGCCGCGTTCTCGTCGGTCGGGAACGGCACTCGCAATCCAGACCTCGTCGCCCCGGGCGTGCATGTGCAGTCGCTGCGCGACCCCGGCAGCTACATCGACCGGACCTTCTCCGGGACGGGCGCGATCACCGCACGCTTCTTCCGTGGCTCGGGGACGAGCCAGGCTGCCGCGGTGGTCAGCGGTGCGGCGGCGTTGATCCTGCAGCAGCAACCCAATCTCACCCCGGACCAGGTCAAGGCACTGCTGACGCAGAACGCGGCCGCCATCCCGAACACGACGGCCGCGGCAGCCGGCGCCGGTCTGCTCCACCTCAGGACCAGCTACGGCCCGGTGCCTGCGTCCACGCAGAACTTCACTCCGAGCACCGGCAAGGGCAAGCTCGAACTCTCGCGCGGCACCGATCACATCGCCATCACCAATACCTCGACGGGCGTCACGACCGACCTCACCGGCGAGCAGGACATCTTCGGCCACGCGGTGACGACCTCCACGCTCGCGAGCCTCGAGGCAAGCGCGACCGCCTGGAACGGCGGCACATTCAACGGGAACGTCTGGACCGGCTCCGGATGGACGACGTCGGACTGGGCGAGCTCGTCGTGGCGATCGTCGTCCTGGCGCGCGTCGTCATGGACGTCGTCGAGCTGGGCGAGCTCGTCGTGGCGCTGCGATGACTGGTCGAGCTCGACCTGGAAGGGCAATGGCTGGTCCAGCTCGTCCTGGGCCGCGAGCTACTGGCGCTGACACGATGACAACCACCTCCGCCCAGCCGCGCCACGTACCGCCGGCGTTCGTCGCGCTGATCGCGTCGGCGTTGACGATCGCCGCCGGCGGCGCCGTGGCGCTGGCGGTCCTACCGGCGACTGCGTCGGACGGGCTGCGGCTGCCGTGGTGGTTCATGGTCGTGCCGTTCGCGATCTTCGAGCTCGTGGTGCTCAACGTCCAGGTGCGTCGTGAGGCGCGCTCGGTGTCGCTCAGCGAGATCCCGATGGCGGTCGCGCTCGCGTTCAGCTCGCCGGTCGCGGTGATCAGCGCCCGCGTGCTCGGCGCCACGCTCGTCTACGTCATTGCCCGCCGGCAGTACAAGCAACCGGCGAAGCTGTTGTTCAACGTGGCCGTCGCGGTCACCGAGGCCGTCCTCGCCGTGCTGGTGTTCCGGCTCATCTCGCACGGCAGCGGACCGGTGGCGGTGCTGTCGTGGCTCGGCATCGAGGCCGGCAACGTCGTCGCGAGTTGCTTCGCCGCCGTCGCGGTCGGGCTCGTCATCCAGATCTTCGAGGACGGCTTCTCGCTGCGCGAACTGGCCCGGATCGTGCCGGTGAGCGGACTGCAAGCGGCGATGGTCAGCACGCTCGGCCTCGTCTGTGTCGTGACGCTGGACGCGAGCCGCGCGGCTGCAGGATTGCTCGTGCTCGTCGCCGCGGCGTTCATGCTCGCGTATCGCGCGTACTCGACGCTCAACGAGCGACACCTCGGCCTCGAACGCGTCTACCGATTCACGCATGCGATGTCGACGAGCCAGGAAATGTCCGATGTTCTCGTCGGTGTGCTGAGCCAGGCGCGCGAGATGCTGCACGCCGAACGCGCTGTGCTCACGTTCTGCAGTCCGGACGAGAGCGGCATCGAGATCAGCCTCGGCCGCAACGGCGAACTGCAGCGCGGGCCGGTCCGCATCCTCACCGACGAGGAGGGTTCGCCGATCGCCGGCGCACTTGCCGGCAGCGGCTCGGTGCTCGTCCAACGGGGGACGAGCGACGAGGTGCAGCGTCGCTGGCTGGCGCGCCGCGGCCTACGCGAGATCCTGGTCGCGCCGATGCGCGGTGAGTCCGGCGCCACGGCTGTGCTCGCCGTCGTCGATCGCCTCGGTGAGGCGCGCGGTCTCGACCACGAGGACGCACGCCTGCTCGAGACCGTCGCCAACCACGCGGCGATCGCGCTGGAGAACGGTCGGCTCGTCGACCGGTTGCGCTACGACTCGCAGCACGACGCGCTGACGGGCCTGCCGAACCGGCTGCTGCTGCAGCGCACGATCGACGACCGGGTGACGCAGATTCCTGACGGCCAGACGCTGGTCGTCGGCGTCCTCGACCTCGACAACTTCAAGGACGTCAACGACACGCTCGGCCACGAGCCGGGCGACGAACTGCTGCGGGTGGTCGCGGCGCGGTTGGTCACCGGCGGCGGCCACGACACCGTCATCGCCCGGCTCGGCGGCGACGAGTTCGCCGTCGTGTACTACGCGGACCCCGACCGGGTGCGCGACAACGCGGAGGCGTTGATCAAGAGCCTGCACCGCACCCCGGTGGTGTTGAACGGCATCGAGGTCGAGGTCGGCGGATCGCTGGGCATCACGACCACGCACGACAGCGGGTCGAGCCGCGAGATGCTGCTCAAGCACGCCGACGCCGCGATGTACCGCGCCAAGACGAACGACGAGGACGTCTGCGTCTGGGAACCCGATCCGTCCGAGGCGAGCGTCGACCGGCTGGCCCTGGTCAGCAAGCTGCGCACGGCGCTGCAGAACGACGGGCTCGACGTGTTCGTCCAGCCGAAGGTCGAACTCGCGACCGGGCGGCTCGTCTCGCTCGAGGCGCTGGTGCGTTGGGTCGATCCCGACCGCGGCGAGATCGCTCCGGACGAGTTCGTGTCGCTCGCCGAGCGCAGCGGCTTGATACGTCCGCTCACCGACGCCGTGCTGCAGAAGGCGATCGTCGCGTGCGCCGGTTGGCAATCGACGTTGACCGGGGTCGGCATCGCGGTGAACGTTTCGGTCAAGAACCTCACGCACGACGCGCTGATCGAACGGGTCTCGTTCCTGCTGCGTCGCTACGGGCTGCCGCCGCAACTGCTGACGCTCGAGATCACCGAGTCGAGCGTGATGAGCGACCCGTCACGCATCCTCGAGGTGCTGCGCGAACTGCACGAGCTGGGCGTGCAGCTGTCGATCGACGACTTCGGCACCGGCTATTCGAGCCTGGCCTACCTGCAGCGGCTGCCGGTACAGGAGGTCAAGATCGACCGCAGCTTCGTGACCGGAATCAGCCGCGACCGCGACAAGACGGCCATCGCGCGGTCGATCATCGAACTTGCCACTGCTCTGCAGCTTCGCGTCGTCGCCGAGGGCGTCGAGTCGGACGCCGACTGGGCACAGCTGCGCCGGCTCGATTGCGCCGTCGCCCAGGGGTATCTGATCGCGCGGCCCATGCCCGTCGACGACGTCGAGACGTGGCACTCGACGTGGCGGCACTCGCGTGCGCGGATGTCCGCAGTCTGAGTGGCTACTGCTGGCCCGAGAGCAACTTGAGGAACAGGCCGTCGCAGTCGGCGAGGACCTCGCCCGCCGGGTTGTACAGCCGCGCGGACACGTAACGCTTGCGGTCGTCGACGCTGTCGAGGCGGCAGTCGAAGCCGAGTTCGACGTCGATCGGGGTGA
Source organism: uncultured Actinomycetota bacterium (assembly GCA_963757455.1). Lineage (GTDB taxonomy): Bacteria > Actinomycetota > Actinomycetes > Mycobacteriales > Jatrophihabitantaceae > RYN-133. The sequence goes on along the minus strand of CAVWSE010000020.1, from coordinate 2,803 downwards.
TGCGGCGGTAGTTGACGGTGATGTAGGCGGTGCGGCAGATGCCACCGGCCATCCCGGCGATGTGGCCCATGATGTCGTCGAACAGCAGTGGCAACGAGCCGCCGTGCGCCGCGCCATTACCGCCGAGATAGAACCGCGGGAACGTCACGTGTCCGCTCAGCCGGCCCTCGCCGCGCTCCTCGATCACGTACGGCGGTAGCACCGGCATCGCCCGTCCGGGGATGTCGGGACGCCAGCCGTCCCAGCGCTCGGGTTCCTCGGCCTGGTGCGGTTCGAGCAGCGCGCTCAGCTCGTCCAGCCGGGCGGTGACGTCCGCGACGAGTTCCGGCGGCAGGACGGCGCCGGCGATGTTGCTCTGCAACCGGCGCTGCGCCGCGATCATCGCGCCGTACGGGGCGCCGCCACGCTTCTCGGCAACCGCCGCCTTCCAGGCCTGCTCGCGCGCCTGTTCGTCCGGGAACGGCGACGTCGAGTGGGTCATTCTCCGGACCCTAAGCGACGCCGCATCGGGACGTGCGGGATCCCGTCCTCGACGAAGGACGGGCCGGAGCGCTCGAAGCCGAACCGCGCGTACCAGGCTTCGAGGTACTCCTGCGCGTCGAGTACGGCGGGTGCGTCGCCGATCAGTTCGAGCGCGTGCGTCATCAGCGCGGCGGCAAGGCCTGCGCCGCGGGCGCTCGCCGCAGTCGCGACCCGGCCGATGCGCGCTGTGCCGTCGGGCTCGCGCAGGACACGGAGCGTGGCTGTGATCTCGCCTGCCGCGTCCTCGATCCAGAGCTGGCGGGCAGTCGGTTCGAGATCGCGGCCGTCCAGCTCGGGGTACGGGCACTGCTGCTCGACGACGAACACGTCGACGCGCAGCCGCAGGATCTTGTAGAGGGTCGCCGGATCGAGTTCGGCAACGGTCGCAGCGCGGACGGTGGGCACGAAAGCCGAGCCTGCCACGTCGTGTTTTGATGGATTGCATGACAAAGCCTGTGATCGAGTACCCCGGCGGAGAAGCGCCGTCCGACCTGAAGATCGACGACATCGTCGTGGGGGAGGGTGCCGAGGCCAAGCCCGGCGACACCGTCGAGGTGCACTACGTCGGCGTCGAGTTCCAAACCGGTGAGGAGTTCGACGCGTCGTGGAACCGCGGGCAGTCGATCGAGTTCCCGCTGCGCGGACTGATCCAGGGCTGGCAGGAGGGCATCCCGGGCATGAAGGTCGGGGGACGGCGCCAGCTGACCATCCCGCCGCACCTGGCCTACGGGCCGGACGGCGGCGGGCACCGGCTGTCCGGCAAGACGCTCGTGTTCGTGATCGACCTCCTCGGAGTCAAGTGATCTTTCGGCTCGCGCTGGGTGCGGCGGCGGTTGGTGCCGCCGCGCTCAGCGGATGCTCGTCGTCGGGTGGTGCGCCCGCGACGAGTTCGTCGCCGCCGTCGCCGGTGGGGTCTTCGCCGTCTTCGCCGTCGTCCTCGGCGCAATCGAGTACCGCCGCTCCGACGTCGAGCACGCTGACGACTCCGTCCACGCCACCGAAGTCGTCGCTCACCGCGATCCACCCGATCCGCCCGTTGACGTGCGCGACGCTGCCGTCCTCGCTCGGGAAGTTCCGTACCGGCAGCCGGCTGCCGTCGGGCGTGCCGCTACCGCAGGCCGTGCCGACGCTGAAGTGTTCGGGTTCGAACGGCGCGATCGCTCTGGTCTGGTCGACGATCAGCCAGAGCAAGTACGTGCAGGAGCTCACCCAGACCGGCTGGGGTCCGACCAGCGCTCCCGGCCTCTACGCCAAGCCGCACGCGGGGACGATCGGCGTCGCGACCGTCCACGGCGACCTGGTCGCTGTCTACAAGCCGCGTTGATCGGGTTTTCCTCCGTACTGCCCGCTTTCGCGACGCTCGACCGACCAGTACCGAGGAAGACCTGATCGATCTCGGTGTCGGCCGCGCTCGAGACCGTTCTGCACCTTCGTCCGGAACAGGGACGGTGCACGCCACGGCAGGTCCCAGCCCCACCGGACGAAGACCAGGTTGTCGTCCTCGAGGAACTCCTGGCGCTCCTTCTCGCGATCGCGTTCGGCAGGGTCGACGCGGTACTTCTCGCGACCGTCGGCCTCGCCGGCGACGCCGAACTCGTCCCAATAGAAGTCCAGCCGCGACCGTGTGCCGAGGCGGCAGCGCACCCAGGTCTGTGGGGTGGGCATCGGTAGGTGAACCGCACGCATGACCAGCCGGCTGACCGATTCCAGCGGCGACTCCGCCCGTCCGTCGGCGAGTCGCACCGCCCGCTGGGCGCGGCGGATCCCGGGCCAGGTCCAACACATCCGCAGCACCGCGTCCAGGTCGTCGTAGCTGACCCAGCCCTCATGCAGGGCCTTGTCCAGGGCAGCGACCGACGACATCGCCGGCCGTGATCGACCGAGGTCGATCAGCGTGCGGGCGATCGACGTGACCGCGACACCGTCGACCACCACGACGTCGTCTGTCCGAAGCGTCGCGCGGTGCAGGTGGGCATCGCAGACGTTCCCCGCCCAGCGTGGCGGCACAGTGATCTCGGGGACGGGTGTGCGCGCCCCCACGATCGGCAGGCCGTGCATCGCGGCGGCGGTGCGGTGGCTGATGACGGTTGCTGTGCGAGCCTGCGCGATCGCGATTGCGGCGGCGCGGTCGGCGTCATCGCCGGGGACGGCGAACCAACCGCGGCGCGGTTGCACCAGCCGTCCGGAGCCGACGGCGCGGGAGATGGCCGAGTCGCTCCAGCCTGCGGCGCGCAGCGCGGCGCGGTCGAACACTGGCAGATCAGGGACGGCGCGCATCCGT
>CAVWSE010000019.1:0-7572 GCA_963757455.1 uncultured Actinomycetota bacterium | reverse complement strand
CATGCGCGCCCCGCGCACCCAGCCTGCCGGGTCGCGCCCCGGCCAGGGTCAGGCCCGCGGCGAGGAACAGCCAGGCAGTGGTCACGGCGCCTCGGCGCGGGCGGTAAGCCAATGCGTCCAGGCGAGACCGGCGGCGTCCAGGCACACGCCGAGCAGCAACATGACGTGACCGGCCGAGGTCGCGGCCAGCACGTGCAACGGCTCGGCCTGCATCGCGGTGCCGAGCAGCACGCCGACTACGGGAAGACCGGCAAGCAGCGCCGCAGACGACCGGGCACCGGCGAGCGCGCCTGCGACGGCGCGGCGCTGCTCGATCTGCTGGCTGAGATCGCGGGCGACGCGCGACCAGACCTCGGCCAGCGGTGCGCCTGTCGTTGCCGCGACGCGCCAGGCGTGCTCGAGAGCGGCGAGGTCGGCGTCCGCCGCACCCGACGTGTCCGGTTCGGCACCGGCCTCGACCCGGGCGGCGAGTGCGCGCAGCGCAGGCGCGTGGCCCGGACTGACTTCGGCGCCTGCCAACACCGCCGTTGTCGGGGAAGCACCGGCCTCGAGCTCGGCGGCCATCACAGAGACCGCGGACAGCAGTTGTTCGGTCGCGTGATCGCGCCGCCGCCTGCGGCCCGCAGCGCGGACCAGCAGGACGGCGGTCGTGAGCGCGACCAGGGCGGCGACCGCAACCGCAACACCACCGACCGTCCCGAACGCCACTGCCACCGCGACGCACGCCGCGAACCACACGGCGGTCGGGACGGCGACCGCGGTCGTGCTTGCCGTGTCGACGTGGCGGCGCAGCCGACCGCGGCGGGCGAGCGTGTCGGCGCGCACCTGGGCCGGGCTGGCCGCAGGCACCAGCAGCAACGCCGCCGCCAGGGCGGCCCAGCTCAGCACGCCCGACCCTGCAGCAGCCTGGGTGCGGGCGCCTCCCGGGCCACGAGGTCGTCGAACAGCGTGCCTGCAGCGAGTCCGACGCCGACGCCGCGCCGCCACACCGGATGGACACCGAGGCTGTCGCCGGCGCGGTCGAGCAGGCCGAGTTCGTCCACGACGCGGGTGCCGTCGCGCAGCCGGCGCAGATGGATCACCACCCGCAGCGCACTCGCCGCGAGCGAGGTCACCGCGCCGATGGACAGGCCGGCAAGCCCGCCGAGCGCGGCGAGGCGCGCCGGCACGTCTGCCGCGCTGTTCGCGTGCAGCGTCGCAGCGCCACCCTCGTGCCCGGTGTTGAGTGCCACGAGCAGCTCGACCATCTCGGCGCCACGGAACTCACCGACGACGAGCCGGTCGGGACGCATCCGCAACGATTGGCGGACCAGATCGCGCAACCCGATCGCGCCCGCTCCTTCGACGTTGGCGGTGCGCGTCACCAGCCGCACCGCGTGCGGATGGTCGAGCACGATCTCGGCGGCGTCCTCGATCACGACGAGCCGCTCGGCGGGCGCAACCAGCCCGAGCATCGCGCCGAGCAGCGTCGTCTTCCCGGCGCCCGTGCCGCCGGTCACGACGAACGCGAGCCGCGCCTGCACTACGGCGCCCAGCACTTCGGCGACGTCGGCCGGCACGGTGCCGCGCGCCGCGAGCGCCGCCAGCGACAGCGGCTCACGCGCCAGCACCCGCAGCGACAGCGTCGTGGTCGGGCACAGCGGCGGCAACACGGCGTGCAGCCGTGTGCCGTCGACAAGGGTCGCGTCGACGAACGGTTGCGCGTCGTCAAGCCGCCGTCCGGCCGCGGCGGCGAGCCGTTGCGCCAGGCGTCGCACCGCCGTGTCATCGGGGAATGTGACCTGCGCCCGTTCCAGTCCGTGCCCACGGTCGAGCCACACGGAGTCGGGTGCGTTGACGAGCACGTCGCTGACACCACGAAGGGCGAGCAACGGCTCGAGCGGCCCGGCACCGGTGAGCTCGGAGGTCACCTCGCGATGCAAACTGGCCAGCACGGCGTCGTCGACGATGCCGCCCGCCTCTGCGCGCACTGCCGTCCCCACGTCGGCGCGCTCGCTCACCAACCGCTGGCGCACCCGGTCGACGAGGGGCGTCGTCATGCTGTCGCCTCGTGACCACTCGCTTCGCTCGGGCCGGTCGGCGCCACCAACCGCGCCTGGCGGCGCGGGCGATGCCCCTGGTTCGCTCCGCAAGCGTCGCTCACGCTGTCGCCTCGTGACCACTCGCTTCGCTCGGGCCGGTCGGCGCCACCAACCGCGCCTGGCGGCGCGGGCGATGCCCCTGGTTCGCTCCGCAAGCGTCGCTCACGCTGTCGCCTCGTGACCACTCGCTCCGCAAGCGTCGCTCACGCCGCCACCCCGTCGATCAGCCCTGCGGCGATGCGGGCGGCGGCCCGTTCAGAAGGTCGGTCGACCGGCGGCAGCACACCCAACAACGGCGCGCCGAGCAGGTCGACCGCCTCGGCGACGCCGAAGCCGCCGCGCCGCAGCACGATCCCCGTAGGGACATCCGGCAGCGAGCGCAACACGGCCCGGGCGGCGACCAGGGTGCGCACGTCGGTCGCCGCGGCAACCAGCACGCACAGATCGCAGCACGCCAGGCCGGCCTCGCGGATCGGCGACGGTGCGCGCGGCAGGTCGAACACGACCGGCCCGAGCTCGGCCGCGGTCTCGGCCACCTGCGCTACGGCGTCCGGATCAGGCGGCTCGTCGGCGGCGAGGACGGACGCCGAGCGCCACCGCGGCAACCCGTCGGCGAGGGCCGCCGGGTCGAGATAACCACCGCCGACCCGCAGGCCGGACCAGCGCGCACCGGGGAGGTCGTCGATGCCGAGCAGGACGTCGATGCCGCCGCCGACCGGGTCGAGATCGATCAACACACCGCGAGCGGCGACCGACGTGAGGACGGCAGCGAACGTCGATGCCCCAACCGAGCCGCTGCCGCCGATCACGCCGATCACGTGCGAAAGCCAATCGCGAATCAGCCTCGCCGCGCGATGAAATCGGTTGGGTTGTGGACGACGAACCGCGGTGTGGACGACAGATTTGACACGGCACATCCGTACGATCACGACGTGGTTCCCCGAGCCCGCAGCACACGAACGGCGGCGTTCTTCGATCTCGACAAGACGATCATCGCCAAGTCGAGCGTGCTCGCGTTCGGCCGGCCGTTCTACCAAGGTGGCCTCATCAACCGGCGCGCCGTATTGCGAAGCGCGTACGCGCAATTCGTGTTCGCCCTCGCCGGTGCCGACGCGGACCAGATCGAGCGCATGCGCGCCTATCTCACCAGCATGTGCGCCGGGTGGGACGTCGCGCAGGTGCGCGAGATCGTGTCCGAGACGCTCCACGAGATCATCGACCCGATCGTCTACGACGAGGCGGTCGAGCTGATCGGCATGCACAAGGCGGCCGGACGCGACGTGGTGATCGTCAGCTCGTCCGGCGAAGAGGTGGTCGCGCCGATCGGAGCCATGCTCGGCGCCGACCATGTCGTCGCCACCCGCATGGTCGTCGCCGACGGCAAGTACACCGGCGAGATCGAGCTCTATGCCTACGGCGCCGAGAAGGCGGTCGCGGTCCTCGAGCTCGCTGTCGAACGCGGCTACGACCTGAGCCGGTGCTACGCCTATTCCGACTCGGCCACCGACGTCCCGATGCTGGAGGCGGTCGGGCATCCGTTCGCCGTCAACGCCGACCGGGCGTTGCGCAAGATCGCGGCAGAGCGCGACTGGCCGACGCTGACGTTCTCGAACGCGGTACCGCTGCGTGAGCGCATCTCCGGGCTGCGTCCGGAGCACCCGACGCTCACCGCGACCGCGGTCGGCGCAGGCATCGCGGCCGGTGGGCTGGTCTGGTACGCGACCCGCCGCCGCACCCGACGAGCCTGAAATTCGCGTATAGGACGTGATGGACCCGTGCCAACACGCCGCAAGCCCCTTGCGGACGGGTGTGACCCGCGCCATATTCCAAGTACGGATCGGGGTCGCGTCTATGGCGGTCCAGCCCCCAGCGAGGCCCCCTTCCCGCACGACACGGCGGGTACCCACGCGGGCGTTCACACCGCACGAGGTGGGTCGGCGGGGACTGGATCTGATCCGGCCCTCGACGCGACGATTGGGCAGAGCACGCATGTGTAGCCCGCCGCGCGCGTGCCGACGGCGTCGAGGTGATCGCACAGTCACCCCGGCGCCGTCGATCTGTCTCCGGCTCCCCGCCCTAACCACACCTTCTGGTATCGACAGCCCAGAAATCGGCCGAGAATCTGGCTGGTCGATACCAAAAGCGCAGTTCAGGCGCGCAGCAACGACTGGCAGATCGCCTGCGCCTCGACCGCTCCCGCGGCCACGGCGGCGCAGCAGTGCCGCAGCCAGTGCGCGATGCCGTCGGGTGTTCCCGTGCCGTACGCCGCCAGGGCCGCGGAATCGTCGCCGGCAAGTTCGAGGTGTCCTGCTTCGACGACGACGAGCGACTTGGGGTCGAGTCCGCGGGTGATCAAAGTGAGCCGCTCGGCTGCCAGGGCCACGATCGGCGACACCGGCGCGAACGCGTCGAGGGAACGTATTTCGCCGTGGACGAGCCCGGCCACCACCACCGCGGGCGCCGAGGTCGCAGCGAGGACGTCGGCCAGCGTGTCGAGCCGCTGCGCGCCGGCGGTCGGCCGGCCCAGCTCGTCGGCCGCGACCAGATCGGTCGCCGCCAGCGCATGCAGGCGCGCCAGGGCCTGCCGCGGGGCGCGCGACCACGTGTCGGCCAGCGCGCCGACCGCGCCTGCAGCACGTAGCGCGCCCTGGACGCGCGGGTCGCTCTGCGCTTCCCCCGACCGCACGTCGGCGAGGTCGACGTCGACACCGACCAGGCGCGCCGCCGCCCACGCACCGCGAACGGACGACTCCGCCGACACGTCCGCCGACCGGCGCCGCAACACCCGATCGCCGAGCAGCGCATCGACGGCCGCGCGGGCTTGCGCCACCCCGGCCGAAACGCCCGGCAGATCGAGGAGCGGGGCCAACGGGTCGTCCACATCGCGACGGTATCGGTCTTGCGAATTGTCGTAGCGGGCGCGTACTAGTCGAACCATGACCGGTACAGACGATTCGTCCGAATCTGCTCGCACACCGCTGCCGGGTAGCCGGCGCGAGGCCGCTCCTGAGGTCGCCGACGCGACCGCGCTCGATCCGAGCACGCCGATCGAGGTGACGGTCGTGCTGCGGCGCCGCGCCGACGGCGAGCTCGGCGCCGATCCGGACGACCTCGACACCGTGCGGTCCGCTCTCGAGGCGGCCGGTCTCGAGATCGTCGCGACCGACGCCGCGTCACGCCGCATCCGGGTCCGCGGCGCGGCCGGGGTCGTCTCGTCCGCATTCGGCACCGAACTGCAGCAGGTCACGAGCCTGGCCCCGGACGGGTCGCGGGTCACCCACCGCCAACGCACCGGCGAGCTCAGCCTCCCTGCCGCCGTGGGCGACCGGGTGATCGCGGTGCTCGGCATCGACGACCGGCCGCAGACCCGCAGCCAGTCCCGCGCTGCCGCAGCAGACGCCCGCTCGGTGAGCTACACGCCGTTGCAGCTCGCCGAGACCTACAACTTCCCTGCGAACACCGACGGCACCGGGCAGGCCATCGCGATCATCGAGCTCGGTGGCGGTTTCGGGCAGAGCGATCTCGACACGTATTTCCAGGGCCTCGGCATCACCGGCCCCACGGTCACTGCGGTCGGTGTCGACGGCGCGACGAACCAGCCCGGCCAGGATCCACAGGGCGCCGACGGCGAGGTGCTGCTCGACATCGAGGTCGCCGGTGCCTTGGCGCCGGGCGCGGCGATGACTGTCTATTTCGCGCCCAACACCGACGCCGGCTTCCTCGACGCGGTCAGTGAGGCGATCCACGCCGCCCCGACGCCGGCCGCGGTGAGCATCAGCTGGGGGCAGAGCGAGGACCAGTGGACGGCGCAGGCGCGCACCGCGATGGACAGCGCGTTCGCCGACGCCGTCGCGCTCGGCGTGGTCGTCACCGCGGCAGCGGGCGACAGCGGCAGCAGCGACGGATCCACCGACGGCAAGGATCACTGCGACTTCCCGGCGGCCAGCCCGACGTGATCGGCTGCGGCGGGACGTCCCTGTCCGGCAGCACCGAGTCGGTGTGGAACAACGGCGCGGGCAACGGCGCGACAGGTGGCGGCGTCAGTGACACGTTCGACCGTCCGCCACGGCAGGCCGCCATCGGCGTGCCCGGCACCGGTCGCGGGGTACCCGATGTCGCCGGCAACGCCGACCCGCAGACGGGTTATCAGGTGCTGGTCGACGGCACGCAGACGGTCATCGGCGGGACGAGCGCCGTCGCACCGTTGTGGGCCGGGCTGATCGCGCGGCTGGCCCAGGCGACCGGCGGCCCGCTGCACGGTTTCGCCGACACGCTCTACGCAGGGGCGAGCGCCGGCACCAGCCCGTCCGGGTTCCGCGACGTGACCAGCGGCAACAACGGCAGCTTCGCCGCCGGCCCGGGCTGGGACGCCTGTACCGGGCTCGGCAGCCCCGACGGCAGCGCGTTGCTTGCGCGCCTGCAGGGATCGTGATGCGGGCCAGACGCCGATGCTGCAAGGATCGGGGCAACCACCTGTCGACGTCGAGGGAGCGAGCGCTGTGACGGTCAGCCCGGAAACGAGCACATCGAGCCCTGCGCACGCGGCCGAACCGTCGATCGGTCAGCTCGTCTTGGAGCGTCCGAGTCGCTGTCGACGATCATCCGCGGCGAGATCGAGCTGGCGAAGCTCGAGCTGCGCTCGTCGGTGAAGAACGCCGGCGTCGGCGTAGGGATGTTCGCCGCAGCCGGTGTGCTGCTGGTGTTCTCGCTGACGTTCGGGCTGATCGCGCTGGCCGAGGGCCTCATCGCGATCGGCCTGTACCGCTGGCTCGGCTACCTGATCGTGTTCGTCGCGCTGCTCGCGATCATCGGCGCGCTCGTGTTCCTCGGTGTCCGGAAGGTCAAGCGCGTCAAGGCGCCGCAACGCACGATCGACACGAGCCGCGACACGGTCGCGTATCTCAAGTCGCATCCGAAGTCGACGCCGTAGTGCTCTGATGGGATTCGGTCCGCTACCGGGGGCTCCGGACAGCTCGGTCGTCCTCATCGACGGACCGTGGACGCACCGCGTCGTGCGCGCGCACGGCCTTGGCTATCCACGTCGCCGAGCTCGGCACCGGACCGCTTGTGTTGCTGTTGCACGGCTTCCCGCAGTTCTGGTGGGCCTGGCACCGCCAGCTCGTCGATCTCGCCGATGCCGGCTACCGCGCGGTCGCGGTCGACCTGCGCGGTTTCGGCGCGAGCGACAAGCCGCCGCGCGGGTACGACGCACCGAATCTCGCCGACGACATGGCCGCGCTGGTGTCGGCCGCTCGGCGAGTCCGACGCGATGGTGGTCGGCAACGACCTCGGCGGCCTGCTCGCATGGACGATGGCGGCGACCCGTCCGCGAGGTGGTGCGCGGCATGGTCGACGCGTCGGTGCAGCGCATCCGCTGCGGCTGCGGTCGGCGATCCGCCGCGACACCGCGCAGCGGCGTGCGTCCGGATATGCCTTGCGGACCTTCCAGGTCCCCCGCCGTCCCGAGCATCTGCTCGCACGCGATTCGGCG
>CAVWSE010000018.1:0-33267 GCA_963757455.1 uncultured Actinomycetota bacterium | reverse complement strand
TCGCCGAACTGGACGCCGAACGCGGGCACGTCGGGTCGACGATCACGACGTTCGGCACGGCGCTGTGGTGGGCCTGCGTCACGATCGCCACGGTCGGCTACGGCGACTACACGCCGGTGACCACGCGAGGGCCGCTTCGTCGCGGTCGGGATCATGATCGGCGGCGTCATGCTCGTCGGCGCCGTGACCGCCTCGTTCGCGACCTGGCTCATCGACCGCCTGCGGGTCGAGGAAGAGGTCGAGCTCGAAGAGACGCAGGCCGACCTGCGCGCGGTCCATGCCAAACTCGCCGACTTGCAAGCCGACCTGGCCGAGTTGAAGGCGCTGCTGCGCGAACGTCAGGCCGACGAACGTCCGGCCAGCGCGTCGTCGTAGGCGACGTCCTCGTCGGGCAGCGCAGGGACGGACAGCGCGCCGCCCTCGCGCGCCGCGCCGTCGACGACCCGGTGCTCGTGCCGTCGGCGTGCACGTAACTTCGCGCCGCGCATCAGCGATGCTCCGGCGGCCAGCAGCAGCATGATGATCGACGCGCTGAACGCGATCAGCAGCCCGTGCCGGAACGGCTCGGAGATCAGGTGCGGGAAGAACTCCTGCCCGTAGATCACCGAGGTGTCGGCGTGCGCGCCCGGGTTCGGCACGAGCTGCGTGGATCGGGGTTGTCGCCGAGGAACGCGGCGAACAGCAGCCCGACCGGCGAGGCGTGCGAGGCGGCGTGCGCGGCGCCGGGCGTGACACCGGCGCCGATCAGGCCGCCTGACAACGCCGCCGGCAGCCGTGCTCGCGAGGCCCACGGCCATGAGCGTGAAGAACCCGCCCATCGACAGGACCATGCCGGCGTTCATGCCGGTCGCGCGGATGCCCGAGGCGGCGCCGCGCTCGCTCGGCCGGGACGGCGTTCATGATCGCTGCCGAGTTCGGCGCGGCCATGAGCCCCATCCCGATGCCGTTGAGCGCGAGCAGGCCGGCGAACAGCACGTAGTTGAAGTCGGCCGGCAGCAGGATCAACCCGACGAACGTGAGCGCGGTGAGCAGCAGCCCGCCGGTCGCGAACGCGCGGGCGCCGAAGCGGTCCGAGATCGCGCCGGACGCCGGACCCGCGATCAGGAACCCGATGGTCAGCGGCAGCATGTAGATGCCCGCCCACAGCGGGGTGTCGGCGAAGCTGGTAGCCGTGCAGCGGCAGCCAGATGCCCTGCAGCCAGATGATCAGCATGAACTGCAGGCCGCCGCGCGACATCGCCGCCAGCAGGTTCACCGCCTGCCCGGCAGCGAACGCCCGCACCTTGAACAGCTTCATGTTGATCATCGGGTCGGCGACGTGGTTCTCGATGACGCACGAACGCGACCAGCAGCGCGACGCCGGCGATCATGCCGGTGAGCACGCGTCGGCGACGTCCACCCCATCGTGTGCCCGCCGTAGGGCTGCAGGCCGTACGTGATCGCGATCAGCAACGCGATCAGACCGATGCCGAAGGTGAGGTTGCCCCACCAGTCGATCGACCACGCGGCGCGAGCGGTCGCGCGGCTTGTCGTGCAGCGTGCGGTAGCCCATCCAGGTGCCCCAGATGCCGACCGGGACGCTCACCCAGAACACGGCGCGCCAGTGCCATTCGGACAGCACCCCGCCGATGATCAGACCGAGGAACGAGCCGGCAAGTGCCGACACCTGGTTGACCCCGAGGGCGAAACCGCGCCGCTCGGGCGGGAACGCGTCGGTGATGATCGCCGTCGAGTTGGCCATCACCATGGCGCCTCCGACGCCCTGGACGATGCGCATGATGATGATCTCGAGGGCGCCGGCCAGCTCCGCCGTTCGGTACGAGAGCACAGCCGATCGAGCCGACCGCGAAGATCAGGAATCCGAGGTTGAACAGCTTCGCCCGGCCGTACTGGTCGCCGAGTCGGCCGAAGGTGACGACCAGGACGGCGGTGACCAGCAGGAAGCCCATCAGCATCCACAGCAGGTAGGAGATGTTCTCGGGCCCGAGCGGGTTGAGCCCCAGTCCGGCGAAGATCGCGGGCAGCGAGATGAGCAGGATCGAGGAGTTGAGGGTGGCGGCGAGAATGCCGACCGTGGTCACCGACAGAGCAACCCGGCGATCGTGAGCTTCGGAGTGGGGCACAGAGGTCCTTTCATTCGTTAGCCATGCTAACTAGTCGACGCGTCATGCGGTCCAGCCGGTATCCGTAGACTTTCCGACGTGACGGTGCGTCCCGATCCGCCTGTTCGGCGACCCGGTGCTGCGCACACCAGCCGAACCGGTGACGCGACTTCGACGCCGAACTGCGGCAGCTGGTCACCGATCTCGAGCAGACGATGCTCGCCGCGCCCGGGCGTCGGGCTGGCCGCGCCGCAGATCGGTGTCGTCGCTGCGGGTGTTCACCTACCACGTCGACGACGAGCAGGCGGGCCACCTCGTCAACCCGGTCCTGCACTTCCCGAACGACGAGACCCAGGACGGCCCGGAGGGCTGCCTGTCCATCCCCGGGCTCGCCTTCGACTGCGTGCGCCGCGCGCACGTCGTCGCGCACGGCCAGAACATGTACGGCGACCCGGTCACGGTCGAGGGCACCGCGCGGCTCGCGCGCTGCATCCAGCACGAGACCGACCACCTCGACGGCGTGCATGTTCGTCGACGCGCCTCGACCCCGAGACCCGCAAGGCGGCGATGCGGGCCATCCGCGAGGCCGAGTGGTCGGGCCTGGACACCCCCAGGGTCAAGGTCAGTCCGCACTGAGATGAGGCTCGCTTTCGCCGGGACGCCCGCGGCGGCCGTCCCATCGCTGCGTGCGCTGCTGGACGCACCCGGTCACGACGTGGTCGCGGTGATCACCCGCCCGCCCGCGCCGCGCCGGACGTGGGCGCCGCACGACGTCCTCGCCGGTGGCCGAGCTCGCCGAACGAGGCAGGCGTGCCCGTGCTGACGCCGGCCAAGCCCGGCGACCCCGACTTCCTGGACCGAGCTGCGCTCGCGCTCGACGTCGACTGCCTGCCCGGTGGTCGCCTACGGCGCGCTGCTGCCGCAGCGCGCGCTCGACGTGCCTCGCCACGGCTGGATCAACCTGCACTTCTCGCTGCTGCCCGCCTGGCGCGGCGCCGCGCCCGTCCAGCACGCGATCCTGCACGGCGACGACGTCACCGGCGCATCCACGTTCCTGATCGAGGCCGGCCTCGACACCGGTCCGGTGTTCGGCGTCGTGACCGAGTCGATCCGCCCTGACCGACACCAGCCGGCGACCTGCTCGACCGGCTCGCCGCAGTCGGGCGCCGGCCTGCTGCTCGCGACGATGGACGGCATCGCCGACGGCTCGCTCGTCGCCGCGCTCGCAGGAGCCCGACGGAGTGTCGATGGCGCCGGCAAGATCACCGTCGACGACGCGCGCGTGCCGTGGGACTCGCCCGGCGCGGCACGTCGACCGGCTCGTCCGCGCCTGCACGCCCGCGCCCGGCGCCTGGACGACCTTCCGCGGCGAACGGCTCAAGCTCGGACCGGTGCGCCTGCGCGGCGCGAACGACCTTGCGCCGGGCCAGGTGCACGCCGACCGCGCGGGCGTGGCGGTCGGCACGGCCACCGCCGAGGTCGAACTCGGCCTGGTGCAACCGCCCGGCAAGCGCGCGATGCCCGCCGCCGACTGGGCGCGCGGTGCACGCATCGAGGCCGGCGAGACGCCTTGGCTGAGCGTCGCCGGCGGCCGGCCGACCGGCGGTCGGCCTACCGAGCTCGTGCGCGCGGTCGAGGTCGACGGCGCGTACGCCAACCTGGCGCTGCCACCGCTCATCCGCGCCGCCGGCCTGACCGGTCGCGACGCCGGCATTCGCGACCGAGCTCGCGCTACGGCACCGTCCGCACCGTCGGGCACGCTCGACCGGGTGCTCGCCGAATGCATCGACCGATCGCTGTCCGAGCGTCCAGCCCGAGGTGCTCGACCTGCTCCGCCTCGGCGCGTACCAGGCGCTGCGCACCCGCATCCCGCCGCACGCCGCGGTCGCGACCACCGTCGACCTGGCGCGCGCGACCGGCCGCAGCCGCGCCGGCGGGTTTCGTCAACGCCGTCCTGCGTCGCGTGACCCGTTCGAGACTGGGACGCCTGGACCGAGCAGCTCGGGCGCGACGAGACCCCGCTGGGACGCCTCGCGCTGCGCACCGCGCACCCGGAGTGGATCGCCGCCGCGTTCGCCGACGCCCTCGGCGACCCGCTCGACGGGCCACTCGACGAGACGGCCGCGGCGCTTGCAGCCGACGACGAGCGGCCCCGCACCCACCTGGTCGCGTGGCCCGGGCAGATCTCCCGCGACGATCTGCTGGCCGACGCCGGCGGCAGCGCCGGCCGGTGGTCGCCGTACGCGGTGTACCTCGACGGCGGCGATCCCGGCGCCCTCGCCGCCGTGCGCACCCACCGGGCCGGGGTGCAGGACGAGGGCAGCCAGCTGTGCGCCCTCGCACTCGCGAACGCCCCCCTCGACGGACGCGACGAACGCTGGCTCGATCTGTGCGCCGGACCGGGCGGCAAGGCGGCGCATGCTCGCCGCGCTCGCCGCCGAGCGCGGCGCGGTCGTGACCGCGAACGAACTCCGGCCGCATCGCGCGGAACTCGTCCGACAGGCGACCGCGGCCTGGCAGGTCGACGTGCGGGTCGGGGACGCGCGTGCACTTCCCGAAGTCGACGGCGGCTACGACCGGGTGCTGCTCGACGCGCCCTGCACCGGCCTGGGCGCGCTGCGGCGCCGGCCGGAGGCGCGGTGGCGGCGCGACCCGAGTGACGTCCCCGAGCTCGCGCAGTTGCAGCGCGAGTTGCTGGCGGCGGCGCTGCGGCTCGTGCGGCCCGGGGGAGTGGTCGCCTACGTGACCTGCTCACCGCACCGCGGCCGAGACCGTCGACGTCGTCGCCGGTCACGACCTGCTCGACGCGCGACCGATGTTCGACGCGCGTGCCGGATCTCGGCGACGGTCCGACCGTCCAGCTGTGGCCGCACCGCCACGGCACCGACGCCATGTTCTGCGCACTCATCTGCGCGCCGCTGATCACGCCGCTGTGCCCCGCGCCGGTTGCGCTTTGCCCCCGCGCCGGTTGCGCCTTGCCCCGCGCCGGTTGCGCTTTGCCCCGCGCCGGCCCGTGATTTCGGACTTTCAGCGTGTCGGAGCGGGGCAAACAGGCCGGTAGGTGCGTGGCGATCACGCGCCGGTGATCGAGAAATTGTCGTAGAACACGTCCGCCCCGGTCAGGCCGACGATCAACCCGACCCGGTTGCCGGTCGTCCAGGGCTTGGCTCTTGCCGCCCTGCGGGTACAGCTTGGCGAGGATCCGCGCCGTTCACCGACATCCCGAGTTCGGCATACGTACGGCCGTGGCGCGTGCGCTGAACGCACAACGCCCGAACGTGGTTGCGGTACGGCGCGGGGCGAACCACTCCCGACCACGACATCTTCTTCAGCGTGTGGGTCGACCCGTCGGTGTTGTCCCAAAGCACGATCTGCGCGCCACTGCGGGTGAACGAGAACACGAATGCGGACGTCGACTTGTTGCGCGCCTCGTGGTTCCAGCACGAGAGACCGTAGATCGCGTCCCTCGGCGTCTTCGGCCCGCAGGATCGTTTCAGCGTCGACCTGCACGTTGTAGTCACTCGACGCCTTGGTGATGTCGTACGGCGCAGGCACGGTCAGGATCGCGTCGTGGCGCTCGCCCATGCGGAACGTCCCGCCGAGGTACGAGTCGTACTGGCTGTAGCAGTGCTTCTCGTTGCCGACGTCCCAGCCGCTCCTTGTCGAGCTGAAGTCGTCGCAGAACGCGGCCGCGCATCCGCCGGCAGCGGGTGACGTCGCCGGTGTCGAGGGCGGTTGCTGTGGACGGTGGCGGTGATCGTCGACGGCCCCGAGGTGCTCGGTCGTGGTGCTGGAGTGCGGCGCAGTGCTCGGCGCCGCGCCGCTGCCCGAGCCCGACGCCGGCGGTCAGCGAGGCGCATCCCGCTCGTCACGAGAAGGCAGGTCGTGACTGCCACAAGTGCAGCGCGCACACGGATCGGCATCGAGCGAATGTAGCGCGTCGATAGACTCGCCGCGTGCCATCCGGACCCGCCGAACCGATGATCGCGCCCAGCATCCTGGCGGCCGACTTCGCGCGACTGGGCGACGAGGCCGACGCCGTGAGCAGCGCCAACTGGCACCACGTCGACGTCATGGACGGCCACTTCGTGCCGAACCTGACCTACGGCCTGCCGCTCGTCCACCGCGCTGAAGAAGCAGATGAAGCTGCCGCTCGACTGTGCACATCATGGTGTCCAACCCCGACAGACGTCGCGCTCGACTACGTCGAGGCCGGCGCCGACCACGTCGTCTTCCACGTCGAGGCCGCGCCCCGCCATGCCGCACCGCCTCGTCCAGGTGATCCGCCGGGCCGGCGCCAAGGCCGGCCTCGCCGTCAACCCGGGCACGCCCGTCGAGTCGGTCTTCCCGCTGCTCCGACGACGTGGACATCGTCATGCTGTATGTCGGTGAACCCGGGCTTCGGGGGCCAGTCGTTCATCCCCGCAGACCGTCGCCCGCGTCGGCTGGCTCAAGAGGAGCTGGGTGCTGCGGCCCGCGCCAAAGAGGTCCACATCGAGGTCGACGGCGGCATCGCGGCCGACACGATCGAGGCGGCGGCCGAGGCGGGCGCGGACGTGTTCGTCGCAGGCTCGTCGGTCTACGGCGCCGACGACCCTGATCGCGCGGTCGCGGCCCTGCGCGCGAGCGGCCCGCGCGGCGATGAATCGCTGACCAGGACGCTGGACACGGACATGGACCGAGACGAGGCCGAGCTGGCGGCGATGCGTCGCGCGCTCGTGCTCGGCCGAGACCGTGCGCGGCCGCACCAGCCCGAACCCGCCGGTCGGCGCGGTCGTGCTCGAGCCCGGACGGCCACCCTGGTCGGCGAGGGCGCGACCAGCGCCAGCCGGCGGGCCGCACGCCGAGATCGTGGCCCTCGCCGCGGCGGGTGACGCGGCGCGCGGCGCGCACCGTGGTGGTCACCCTCGAACCGTGCGCGCACACCGGCCGCACCGGCCCGTGCACCGACGCGCTGATCGCCGCCGGCGTCGCTCGCGTCGTCTACGCCGTCGCCGATCCCAACCCCGAAGCTGCCGGCGGCGCCGGCCGTCCTCGAGCAAGCAGGCGTCGAGGTCGTCGCCGGACTCTGCGCCGACGATGCAGCTGCCGGCGGGCGCTGCGACCCGTGGCTGCACGCCGTCCGCACCGGCCGCCCGTTCGTCACCTGGAAGTACGCCGCGACTCTCGACGGCCGGGTGGCCGCGGCCGACCGCAGCTCGCAGTGGATCACCGCGGCCGGTCGCGCGCGCCGACGTGCACGCGCTGCGCGCCATCGTCGACGCGATCGTGGTCGGCAGCGGCACCGTGCTCGCCGACGACCCGCAGCTGACCGTGCGGGGCGACGGACGGCGTCCCTGACGAGCACCAGCCGCTGCGCGTCGTGCTCGACCGGCGGCACCGCGTGCCGCAGACTGGCGCGGGTGCTCGACGCGAGCGCCGAGATCGCTCGTCCTCGACACCGCGGTGCCGCGGTTCGCCTTGAAGGCGCTGTTCGACCGGGGTGTGCGACATGTCCTGCTCGAGGGCGGGCCGACCCTGGCCGGTGCGTTCGTCGAAGCGCGCTGCGTGGACGAGGTCGTCGCCTACCTCGCGCCGAAGCTGCTGGGTGACGGTGCCCACGGCTCTTGGCCATGCCGGCATCGGAATCCATCGGCGAAGCGGTCACACTGGATATCGAGTCGAGATCGACACGGCTCGGTGACGACCTCAAGATCGTCGGCCGGTCCGCTGGCTGGCCGGACAGGGGAGTAGCGCGGTGTTCACCGGCATCATCGAGGAGGTCGGCGAGGTCGTCGCGCGTCGAGCACAGCGGCGATTCGGCCGTGCTGCACGTCGCGGCCACGACGATCGCCGATGACCTGACCCACGGCGCGTCCATCGCGGTCAACGGGGTGTGCCTGACCGTCGTGGGCTGGAATGGCCAGGGTCCGGTTCAGGTCGACTTCGACGTCATGGGCGAGACCCTCAAACGCTCCGCACTCGGCGGGCTCGATGCCGGCAGACCGGGTCAACCTCGAACGCGCCGTGCGCGTCGACTGCGCGCCTGGACGGGCACATCGTCCAGGGCCACGTCGACGGCACCGGCGTCGTCGTCTCGCGCACGCCCGTCGCAGGCATGGGACACCGTGCGGTTCGGCCTGCCGGCCGAGCTCGCCCGTTACGTCGCCGAGAAGGGGTCCATCGCTGTGGACGGTGTCTCGCTCACGGTTGTCGGCGGTCGGTGACGACTGGTTCGAGGTCGGCCTGATCCCGGAGACCCTGCGCGCCACGACGCTCGGCGCGGCGCAGGTTCGGCGACCCGGTCAACCTGGAGGTCGACGTCCTTGCCAAATACGTCGAACGACTGATGGACGAGAGCCAAACGCATGAGACTCGACACGATCGACCGCGCCCTCATCGACATCAAGGCGGGCAAGCCCGTCGTGGTGATCGACGACGAGGACCGCGAGAACGAAGGGGGACCTGATCTTCGCCGCCGAGCTCGCAACGCCCGAGCTGGTCGCATTCATGGTGCGCTACACGTCCGGCTACATCTGCGTGCCGGTGACCGAGGAGGAAGCCGACGGCTCGACCTGCCGCCGATGTTCCGGGTCGACCAGGACCGCCGCGGCACGGCATACACCGTCACAGTCGATGCCCGCGAAGGCGTCACGACTGGCATCTCGGCGGCCGATCGCGCCCATACGATCCGCCTGCTTTCCGATCCGGACGCCAACGCTGCAGACTTCAGCCGGCCCGGTCACGTCGTCCCGCTGCGCGCCAAGGACGGCGGCGTGCTCCGCCGCCCAGGTCACACCGAGGCCGCGGTCGACCTTGCCAAGCTGGCCGGCCTGCGTCCCGTCGGGCGTGCTGTGCGAGCTGGTGAGTGAGAAGGACCAGTCCGGGGATGGCCCGTGCCGAGGAGCTTCGCGTGTTCGCCGACGAGCACGACCTCGCGATGATCTCGATCGCAGACCTGATCGCGTACCGCCGCCGGTTCGAGAAGCTCGTCGAACGCGTCGCCTCAGCGCGGGTGCCGCTGCGCTACGGCGAGTACACCGCCGTCGGCTACTCGTCCAGCTACGACAAGCGCGAGCACGTCGCGTTCGTCTTCGGCGACATCGGCGACGGCGAGGACGTCCTGGTGCGCGTGCACTCCGAGTGCCTCACCGGTGACGTGTTCGGCTCGTTGCGCTGCGACTGCGGTCCGCAGTTGGACGCCGCGCTCGCCGAGATCGCCCGCGAGGGACGCGGTGTCGTGCTCTACATCCGTGGTCATGAAGGACGGGGCATCGGGCTGCTGCACAAGCTGCAGGCCTACCAGTTGCAGGACTCGGGCTCGGACACGCTCGATGCCAACCTCGAGCTCGGCCTCCCCGCCGACGCCCGCGACTACGGGACGGGTGCCCAGATCCTCGTCGACCTCGGCGTCCGGTCGATGCGGCTGCTTACCAACAACCCGGCCAAGCGCGCCGGTCTCGAGGGCTACGGGCTGCGCATCGTCGGCCGCGTCCCGCTGCCCGTGCACGCGAACCCGGAGAACCTGCGCTACCTCGAGACCAAGCGCGACCGCATGGGCCACGACCTGGACTTGTCTTCGTGAGCGACTCTGCGGAGCGAGTGGTCGCGAGGAGCTGACATGAAGAGTGGGGCTCCAGAACTCGGCCCGGTCGAGGGCGCGAGCGCACTGAAGGTCGCGGTCGTCGCGAGCAAGTGGCACACCACGGTGATGGACGGGCTGCTCGACGGCGCACGACGGGCGTTGCGTGATTCATCGGTCGCCGATGTGACCGAACTGCGAGTGTCCGGCACCTTCGAGCTCACCGCCGCAGCCACGCGCCTGGCCGCCGCACTTCGACGCGATCGTCGCGCTGGGCGTGGTCATCCGCGGCGGGACACCCCACTTCGACTACGTCTGCCAGTCGGTGACGATCGGGCTGACGGCAGTGGTCGAGCGCACCGGCGTCCCGGTCGGGTTCGGCGTGCTCACCTGCGACGACGAGCAGCAGGCCATCGCCCGCGCGGGGCTGCCGGACTCCTCGGAGGACAAGGGCTACGAGGCCACTGCGGCTGCCCTCGAGACTGCGGTGACGCTCGCGCCCTACTCGCGCGACGCCGTCAGGTCGCGCACCTCGGCGTAACGCTCGCGCACCGCCGGCACCGGATCGGCCTCGTATCGTTCGGCCGCGCCCTGCTCCCACGTCGGGGCGTCGGCCGCACCCGACAGCACCCATGCCGCCTGGCGCGCGGCGCCGTCGGCGACGTATTCGCCCGCCGGCGGCACCACGACCGGCGTCGCGAAGATCGCCGGCGCGATGCGGCGCAGCGCCTCGGAGCGCGCGCCGCCGCCGACGAGCAGCACCCTCTCGATCGCGACACCGTGCTCGCGCAGCGCGTCGAGGCCGTCGGCCAGCCCGCACAGCAGACCTTCCACCGCAGCCCGCGCGAGATGCGCCGGCGTGGTGTTCTCGTGCCGCAGACCGAGCAGCGACGCGGTGGCGTCGGGCCGGTTCGGGGTCCGCTCGCCATCGAAATAGGGGACGAGGACAACCCCGTCGGCGCCGGCCGGGGCCGAGAGCGCGAGGTCGGACAACCCGTCGTGCGACACACCGAGCAGACGCGCCGTCGAGTCGAGCACCAGGGCTGCATTGAGAGTGCAGACCAGCGGCAGGAAATGCCCGGTCGCGTCGGCGAAGCCGGCCACGATTCCGGACGGGTCGGCCGTGGCGTGCGAGCTGATCGCCGACACGACGCCGGACGTCCCGATCGACACGATCACGTCACCCGGTTGGGCCGCAACGCCGAGTGCGGCGGCAGCGTTGTCGCCGGTGCCGGGGCCGAGCACGATCCCGCCCGAAGTCTCGCCGGCCGCCTCGGTCGGGCCGAGCACGCGGGGCAGGGCGGGGCGCGCACGGAACGCCAGTTCCAGCAGATCCTCACGGTATTCACCGCTGGCCGGCGACCAGTAGCCCGTGCCGCTCGCGTCACCGCGGTCGGTGACGAGATCGCGGACGTCGTCGGTCCCGCGCAGGCGCCAGGTCAGCCAGTCGTGCGGCAGGCAGACGGCTGCCGTGCGGGCAGCGTTGTCCGGTTCATGGTCGGCGAGCCAGCGCAGTTTCGCCACAGTGATGGACGCGACCGGCACGGTGCCGACCGCGTCGGCCCAGCCCTGAGCTCCACCGGTCAGCTCGCCGATCAGGTCGGTGGCCGAATCGGCGCTGCGGGTGTCGTTCCACAACAACGCATCGCGCACGACCTCGCCGGCCTCGTCGAGGCAGACCATCCCGTGCTGCTGGCCGCCGACCGCGATCGCCGACACGTCCTCGATGCCACCGGCAGCGCGCGACGCCTCTTGCCACGCCGTCCACCACGCGTTCGGGTCGACCGACGTTCCCTGCGGATGCGGCGCCGAACCGCTGCGCACCAGTTCACCGGTGTCGGCCTTACGGACGACGACCTTGCACGACTGCGTGGACGAGTCGATCCCGGCAACCAGGGTGGTGCGCATCACGACGTCCTCCCGGTGCGTGTGCTGATTTCGATCCATCGTGGCAGACCCGATCCCGCTACATTTCGATGCATGTCCGCTTACAAGACCGTGGTTGTCGGCACCGACGGATCGGCCACCTCTCTCGCTGCCGTCGACCGGGCGGCAAGTCTGGCCGCTGATGCCGGCGCGACCCTTGTCATCGCGTGCGCGTACTTCCCGCGCAGCGACAAGAGCGTCGGCGCCGAGCAGGACGCACTCGGACCGGAGGACGCCTACCAGGTCGTCGGGTCGGCGCCCGCCGAAGACACGTTGCAGACTGCACGTGACCGCGCGGCCGCGAAGGGCGCCAAATCCGTCGAGACGAAGTCGGTACAGGGCAAGCCCGGCGACAGCCTGCGGGCCGTCGTCAAAGAGACCGGCGCCGACCTGCTTGTCGTCGGCAACGTCGGGCTCAACACGCTGGCCGGACGGATCCTCGGCTCGGTGCCGCTCGATGTCGCGCGGCATGCCGGCGTCGACGTGCTGATCGTGCACACGTCCTGACGTGAGCGACTCGGCGGACGGCACGCCGTCGCCCGACCCGGCCGCCGTGCCCGACGGGGCCGACCTGGCCCGGCTCGTCGCGCGCGTCGAGACCTCACTGCTCGGCGGCGAGCGAAAGTACACCCGCGTCGAGATGGCCGAGAAGTCCGGCCTGGCGCTCGACGAGGTGCGCGCCCTGTGGCGGGCGCTCGGGTTCGCGACGATCGACGACGACGAGCGCCGCGTGTTCACCGACGCGGATCTCGAGGCGTTGCGGCGCGTGAAACGCCTCGCATCGGTCGGCAAGATCGACGACGAGGTGATGCGCGCGATGACGCGCATCATCGGACAGTCGTTCGCCAGACTCGCGTCGTGGCAGGGCCAGCTGGTGATCGAGATCGTCGCGAAGTCGCCCGAACTGCTCGAGGGCGGCGGCGACAGCGTGCTCGAACTCGTCGACGAGCTCATCCCGCTGACTGGCGAGCTGCACGACTACGTGTGGCGGCGCCAGCTCGCGGCGTACTTCACCCGCATCAGCGCCGGCGAGACCGGCTCGTCGACCACCAAGGCAGTCGGGTTCGCCGACATGGCCGCCTTCACAGCGTTCACCAGGCGTTCGTCCGAGGCCGAACTGCGCGGCGTGCTCGAGTTGTTCGAGTCGGTGGCGACCGACGTAGTCGGCGCCCACCACGGCCAGATCGTCAAGACGATTGGTGACGAAGTGCTCTTCGTCGCCGATACCGCCGTCGACGGCGCCGAGATCGCGCTTGCACTCATCGAGGCCTCCGACGCCGACGACGAGTTGCCGTACCTGCGGGTCGGGCTCGCGGCCGGCCCGGTTGTGAGCCGCCTCGGCGATGTGTTCGGGCAGACAGTCAACATCGCCAGCCGGCTGACCTCGCTCGCCCGCACCGGGACGATCCTCATCGACCAGGGCATGTCCGACGCCCTCGACGGCGATGACCGATACGCGATGAAGCCGCTGCGTCCGGCGTCGGTGCGCGGCTACCAGCACCTGCGCTCATGGCGCCTGCGCCGGGCGACGAAGAGCTAGTACTGCCCGATCAGGATGAGGACGAGCGCTACCAGAACGGCGACTACCAGCGCGCTCGATGCGATCACTGCCGCCGGGCCGCGTCCGCCGGCCACGAAGTTGCCGCTGTCCAGTTCGCGCGTCACGCGTCGATACCGTGCCGTGCCGTAGGCCACCCCGCACGCTCCGGTGATCACGAGCAGCACGCCCGCCACCGCCGTCGTCGCGCTGACGCGGTGCGACAGGCCCGTGACCGCAAGGCCGAGCGCCATCACCGCTGCAGCGGTGCGCAGCCACGCGAGGTACGTGCGTTCATTGGCCAGGTGATCGCGAGCGAGCGTCGGGTCACCGGACTTCGGTGGTTGTGCGGACACCCGACCATCGTTGCAGGACACGCGCTCAGTCGATGCATCCCGCGTCGACCGCATTGTGTGTCTTCTTGGTCGCCCTCGGGTGGTTCAGCCGATGCGCCTTGTGCGGTGCGAGCAGGTGCCGGACGAACGCACGCACCTGCGGTGGATGCACGATGCCGACGTTGACCTGGTACGGGTAGCCCGGGATGTTCACGTCCTCGTAACCGTCGGTCGGGATCGCCTGGCCGTGGATGTTGTTGGCCGAGAGGTAGGACAACTGCTTGGCCAGCTCGAGAACCTTCAGCCCGGAGTCGGAGTAGATCGAGGCGTGGACGGCGTCGATGAGCCTGCTCAGTTGGCTGATGTCGAGCAGCAGCTTTGCCGACATGATCGTGCGGAAGGCCGAGGTCAGGAAGTAGCGCTGGCGGGCCGCACGACCGAGGTCCGTGCCGGGCAGATGGTCGCGCTCGCGGACGAATTCGAGCGCCTGCACACCGTGGATCGAGTGTGGCCCCTTCGACATGTGGAAGCCCGACCCGCCGGTGATGCCGACG
The DNA here is from genome assembly GCA_963757455.1 of uncultured Actinomycetota bacterium. Lineage (GTDB taxonomy): Bacteria > Actinomycetota > Actinomycetes > Mycobacteriales > Jatrophihabitantaceae > RYN-133. The sequence goes on along the minus strand of CAVWSE010000018.1, from coordinate 19,252 downwards.
CTGCGGTTGTAAGCGACGGTGTCGTCGACGCTGTTGCACAGGTTGATCGGGACGTTGCCGATCGCATCGCTGATGCGCACGAAGCCGAGCAGGCTCACCAGCACGTAGTGGTCGATCGGCGCCCCGGTCAGGGCTTTGACCGTGCGGATCAGCAGACTCACCCCGCCGGCCCGCTTCTGGTCGAGTGATCCCTTCGTGTCGTTGTAGCCGAACGCGTAGGCGGCGTTGAGCTTGTTCATCCCGTAGCCCGGAATGCTCACGTACGAATCGCGGGGGAGCGAGATCAGCGTCGCCCGCGACCCGTCCGCGGGCAGGTGCACCAGCATCATCGTGTCTGTGTTCAGACTGCCCGGGGCCCGGCCGACCTGCAGCTCGCGCACTTCCGCGGCCGTCATCCCGCTGCGGTCGTCGTTGCCGATGATCAGTAGGTTCTGGCCCTTGAAGACCGGGTCCTTCGCGGCCGTTGCGTCGTGGCGGGCCTGGGCGGGAGGGCGCAGGGAGCCAATCGACGGGAGGGTGTGCAAGGTGTTGATCCCCCGCACCGTCTGCCAGAGGACGCCGACGTAGACGAGCAGCGAGGCGGACAGGGCAGCCACCACGACCATCGCGACCTTGGTCGCGATCAGCCGGATCCGTCCCTCCACACAGCTGACGCTACAAGGGTGTGCTGTGCCGCACCTGGCATCGCCGAGCGCGGACGCCGGGCCGGGCGCCGGTAGGCTCGGCGCCCGAGATGAAGACCTTCGACGAGCTGTTCGCCGAGCTGACCGAGCGACAGCGCACCCGTCCCGCCGGCTCGGCAACCGTCGAGGCGCTGGACGCCGGCGTGCACGCGCAGGGCAAGAAGGTCGTCGAAGAGGCGGCCGAGGTCTGGATGGCGGCCGAGCACGAATCGGCTGACCGTACCGCCGAAGAAATCAGCCAGCTGCTGTATCGAGTTCAGGTGATCATGCTGGGCAAGGGCATCGACCTCGCCGACGTCTACCGACATCTGTGACGCCGCGCCGTCCACCCCGACTCCCGGAAAGATCTCCCATGCTTCGCATCGCTGTTCCCAACAAGGGATCGCTGTCCGAGCCCGCGAGCCAGATGCTCACCGAGGCCGGCTATCGGCAGCGTTCCGATTCCCGTGAACTCGTCCTGATCGACACCGAGAACGACACCGAATTCTTCTTCCTCCGCCCGCGCGACATCGCGATCTACGTCGGCTCCGGCCGGCTCGATGTCGGCATCACCGGTGAAGACCTGTTGCTCGACTCCGGCGCGCGCGCCGAGGCGATCCTGCAGCTCGGCTTCGCCGGTTCGACGTTCCGGTTCGCCGGCCGTCCCGGCGGAGTCGATGCCGTCGCGGATCTCGACGGTAAACGCGTCGCCACCGCCTATCCCGGCGTGGTCGAGAAGTACCTGCGCGACAACGGCATCTAGGCGGAGGTGATCCGCCTCGACGGTGCCGTCGAGACGGCGGTGCGCCTCGACGTGGCCGATGTGATCGCCGACGTCGTCTCGACAGGGACGACGCTGCGCAACGCGGGGCTCGAGATCTTCGGCGAACCGCTGTTGACCAGTCAGGCCGTACTCATCCAGCACACCGGTGCCGAGCCGCGCCCGCGCGTCGAGCAGCTGGTGCGGCGGCTGCAGGGCGTGATCATCGCTCGCCAGTACGTCCTGATGGACTACGACATCCCGGACGAACTCGTCGACGCGGCCGTCGCGATCACGCCGGGCATCGAGTCGCCGACGGTGTCGCCGCTGCACAACAAGGGCTGGTCGGCAGTGCGGTCGATGGTCGAACGCAAACGCACCAACCAGGTCATGGACGAGCTGTGGGCGCTCGGCGCCCGCGGCATCCTCGTTACGGACATCCACGCATGCCGACTGTGAGCGACGCTTGCGGAGCGAACGAGTGTTACAGCCCGCGAAGGCATGAACAGGTCAAAGCGCGGCCGCATTTGACCGCGAGGATCGCCTGGACGGCCTCGGCGATCGTGCTCGTCGTCTTCGTCGTGACCGCGATCGTGATGAAGCGCTACAACGCCGGCGCATCCTTCAGCGACAAGGACCAGGTCGCGACTGTGGTCATCGGCGTTGTCGTCGCGTTGCTGCTGATCATGCCGACGTATCCGCGCCTGGTCGCCGATGAGCAGAACATCCGCATCCGGTCGTTCCTCGGCAACTACCGCGTCATCCCGTGGAGCGTCGTCGTCGACGTGCGGTTCCCGTCCAAGTTGCGCTTCGCGCAACTCGTCCTGCCCGGCGAAGAGACGCTCGCGATCTACGCCGTGCAGCGGTGGGACAAGGACCTCGCGGTCGAGGCGATGGACGGCCTGCGAGCACTGTTCGCGGCCACCCATCCAGCAGGTGTGGAGCCACCTGAGTCGCTGGACATTCCAGCGATTGGTGCTTTTTGGGCCGACGGTGCCACCATCGGATCGGTCGGCACACGGCCGACCTGCGCCGGGGCGCAGGCCCCGGGCGCCCCACGAAGAGGAGCATCCACCGAATGGCGGTCACCCAAACTCCTTCCACCGACCGGCGCCACGCGCGGTCCGGCATCGCCGATCCGGCGCCGCTCGGCCTGGCCGCGTTCGCCGGCACGACGTTCTTCCTGTCGGTCGTGAACACGAACATGCTGGGCGCATCGGTCCAGACCGATCGTGCTCGGGCTGGCGCTCTTCTACGGCGGCCTCGGCCAGTTCGCGGCGGGGATGTGGGAGTTCGCGAAGGGCAACACGTTCGGCGCGCTCGCGTTCGCCAGCTACGGCGCGTTCTGGATGTCGTTCTGGTACCTGCTCAACCACCTGCCGACCGGCGCCAAGCCGAACGACATCCTGCACGGCGTCGGCCTCTACCTGATGGTGTGGACGATCTTCACCGCGTACATGACGGTCGCCGCGAGCCGCGTGTCCGGCACCGTGCTGGCCGTGTTCGCGCTGCTGACCCTGACCTTCCTCGCGCTCACGATCGGCTGGCTGTCCGAGAGCACGGCCGACTTCGAGGCCAACAGCAACGCGTGGATCCACATCGGCGGCTGGCTCGGCATCCTGACCGCGCTCGCGGCCTGGTACACGTCGTTCGCGACGGTCGTGAACTTCACGTTCAAGCGGTCGGCCTTGCCGACCATGCCGCGATGAGTGGCGCCGTGGGCGCATCGTTGTCGCAGCCATCGGGCGTTAGGTTCTCAGAATGAGCGAGGACACCTCCGAGACCCTGTCCAATCTCCTGCACGAGAACCGCAAGTTCCCGCCGCCGGAGCAGTTCGCGGCGAACGCGAACGTCACCGCCGACGCGTACGACGAAGCGGGCAAGGACCGCATCGCGTTCTGGGAGAAGCAGGCCGACCGGCTGTCCTGGGACACCAAGTGGAGCGAGGCGCTCGACTGGTCCGAGGCGCCGGTCGCGAAATGGTTCGTCGGCGGCAAGCTCAACGTCGCCTACAACTGCGTCGACCGGCACGTCGAGAGCGGCCACGGTGACCAGGTCGCCTACCACTGGGAGGGCGAGCCGGGCGACACGAGATCGATCACCTACGCGGAGCTGAAGGATCTCGTCTGCCAGGCGGCCAACGCGCTGACCGACCTCGGGGTGAAGGCGGGCGATCGCGTGGCGATCTACCTGCCGATGATCCCCGAGACGGTCGTCGCGATGCTCGCGTGCGCCCGGCTCGGGGCGCTGCACACCGTCGTGTTCGGCGGGTTCAGCTCGACCGCGCTGTCGGATCGCATCATCGACTGCGATGCCCGCGTCGTCATCACCGCCGACGGCGGCTACCGGCGCGGTGCGCCGTCGGCGTTGAAGCCGGCGGTCGACGAGGCGCTGCAGAAATGTCCGGACGTCCGGAGCGTGCTGGTCGTCAAGCGCACCGAGCAGGACGTGGAGTGGACCGACGGTCGCGACGTGTGGTGGCACGACGTGGTCGACAAGCAGTCGACCGACCACACGCCCGAGGCCTTCGACTCCGAGCACCCGCTGTTCGTCATGTACACGTCCGGATCGACGGGGAAGCCGAAGGGCATCCTGCACACGTCCGGCGGGTACCTGACGCAGGCGGCCTACACGCACCATGCGGTGTTCGACCTCAAACCGGACGACGACCTGTACTGGTGCGGTGCCGACATCGGGTGGATCACCGGCCACAGCTACATCGTCTACGGGCCGCTGGCCAACCGGGCGACGTCGTTCATGTACGAGGGCACGCCGAACACGCCGACCGAGCACCGCTGGTGGGAGATGATCGAGAAGTACAAGATCACGATCTTGTACACGGCACCGACGACGATCCGCACGTTCATGAAGTGGGGCGAGGACGTCCCGAAGGCGCACGACCTGTCCTCGCTGCGGCTGCTCGGATCGGTCGGCGAACCGATCAACCCGGAAGCGTGGATGTGGTACCGCCTCAACATCGGCGGCGACCGCTGCCCGATCGTCGACACGTGGTGGCAGACCGAGACGGGCGCGATCATGATCAGCCCGCTGCCCGGGCGTCACCGCGACGAAACCGGGCTCGGCGATGACGGCCGTTGCCGGGCGTCGGTGCGGACGTCGTCGACAACGACGGCAACCCGGTCCCGAACGGCGGCGGCGGGTTCCTCGTGCTCACCGATCCGTGGCCGTCCATGACGCGCGGCATCTGGGGCGACCTCGACCGGTTCAAGGAGACGTACTGGGCCCGCTTCAGCCGACAGGGCTTCTACTTCGCCGGTGACGGCGCGAAGAAGGACGAGGACGGCGACCTGTGGTTGCTCGGCCGCGTCGACGACGTCATGAATGTGTCCGGGCACCGCATCTCGACGACCGAGGTCGAGTCCGCGCTGGTGTCGCATCCGTCGGTCGCCGAGGCGGCGGTGGTCGGCGCGACCGACCCGACGACGGGTCAGGGCATCGTCGCGTTCGTGATCCTGCGCGGCAACGTGACCGAGGAGTCCGAAGGCGAGCAGTTGGTCAAGACGCTGCGCGACCACGTGGCCAAGGAGATCGGCGCTATCGCCAAGCCCCGCCAGATCATGATCGTCCCGGAGCTCCCGAAGACCCGCTCCGGAAAGATCATGCGCCGGCTGCTGCGCGACGTCGCCGACCACCGCGAGCTGGGGGACGTCACCACGCTTACCGACTCCTCCGTCATGGATCTCATCGGGGAGAAGATCCCGTCCGCGTCGGAGGACTGAGCAGCCGTCGGCCAGGGCCATCGCGTCGAACGGTGCGCGGACTTTGACGTCGTTGTCGAAGTAGACGAAGGCGTCGCGTCCGGCGTCGGTCCATGACCGGACAGTCGTCGCCCAATCGGCGAGCGCGGTGGGCGTGTAGCCGCTCGTGTAGAGCTCTTTGTCGCCGTGCAATCGCGCGTACGCGAAGCCGGTGGTCGCCTCGGTGATCTTCGGCCAGCGTCCTGCGGTGTCTGCGGCGACGATCGCTACCTCGTGGGCGCGCAGTTGGTCGAGGAATGCCTCGACGGCGAAGCTGTTGTGCCGCACCTCGATCGCGTGGCGCATCGGGCGGTCAGCGTCTGCGTCGGTCAGTGATCGGTCCTTGACCCGGTCGTCGTGGCGTTTGGCGAGCCACGACGCTTCAGCCGTCGACCTCGGCAGCCGGCTGAGGAAGTCCTCCATCCGTTCGGCGTCGTAGCCGAGCGAGGGCGGCAGCTGCCACAAGATCGGGCCGAGCTTGGGGCCGAGCGCCAGCAGGCCGTTGGCGAAGAAGTTCGCCAACGGCGTCTCGACGTCGCGCAGCTTCTTCATGTGCGTGACGAAACGCGGTCCCTTCACGCTGAACACGAAGTCGTCCGGCGTTTGGTCATACCAACCGCGATAGCTCGTCGGCCGCTGCAGCGAGTAGAACGAGCCGTTGATCTCGACCGTGGACAGTTTGTCCCCGACGTAGCCCAGCTCGCGCCGGTGCGGCAAGCCCTTGGGGTAGAACACGCCGCGCCACGGGGGATAGGTCCACCCCGAGATCCCGACCCGGACATGTCCGGCTTTTGGCTCCCTGTCGGGCACGCTGATATCCTTGCCCCTGCGACCAGCCCCCGTCACCGCGGGGGTGTGCAAAGCGGAAGCCTCGAGCCTCCCACCCGGCCACGCGTAGTGGCCCGGGTTCCGGTCCGAGACCAGCGGTTCGCCGCTGCGTCCACGTCGCGCTTGCGCGGCACGGACTGGTCGGAAATTCGAGGCCCCGTCCGCACTCGCGGCACGGGGTCTTCGCATTCCCGCGAAGTCCACGCAACAGGAACGACCAGTGGAGGTCCCATCAGTTCCGAACCGAGGATCAACGACCGGATCCGAGTCCCAGAAGTGCGCCTCGTCGGCCCCGAGGGCGAGCAGGTCGGCATCGTGCCGATCGGCAAGGCCCTCGAACTGGCAGCAGACGCCGACCTGGATCTCGTCGAGGTGGCGCCGATGGCGCGCCCGCCCGTCTGCAAGCTCATGGACTACGGCAAGTTCAAGTACGAGAGCGCGCAGAAGGCCCGCGAGGCCCGCCGTAACCAGGCGCTCACCGTCATCAAGGAAATGAAGCTCCGCCCGAAGATCGACTCGCACGACTACGAGACCAAGAAGGGTCACGTCGAGCGGTTCCTGAAGCAGGGCGACAAGGTGAAGGTCACGATCATGTTCCGCGGTCGCGAGCAGTCCCGTCCCGAACTGGGGTTCCGGCTGCTGCAGCGGCTGGCCGAGGACATCTCCGGACTCGGCTTCGTCGAGTCCTCGCCGAAGCAGGACGGCCGAAACATGATCATGGTCGTGGCCCCGCATCGCAACGCCGCCAAGGCCCAGCGCCAGCCGCGTCCGCAGGCCGAGACGCCGCGCCGCGCCGGTAGAGCCGCGAACCGGCCGAATAAGCCCGAAGAAGGAAGATCCAGTGCCTAAGAACAAGACCCACAGCGGGATCAAGAAGCGCGTCAAGATCACCGGAACCGGCAAGCTCCTGACCCAGCACTCCGGCATGCGCCACCACCAGGAGCGCAAGCCCTCCACGCTGACCCGCCGCCTGACCGGCACCAAGCAGATCTCGGCCGCCGACGCCCCGCGCGTCAAGAAGCTGCTCGGTCGCTGACCGCTCTTCGTCCCCGTTCGGCCCAGCCGTCCACTTCCGGACGGCCCGACCCAACGAGGAATCACCGTGGCACGCGTCAAGCGGGCAGTGAACGCCCAGAAGAAGCGCCGGAGCACGCTCGAAGCGGCATCCGGCTACCGCGGTCAGCGCTCGCGCCTGTACCGCAAGGCCAAGGAGCAGCTGCTCCACTCGGCCACCTACCAGTACCGCGACCGCAAGGCAGCGCAAGGGTGACTTCCGCCAGCTGTGGATCACCCGCATCAACGCTGCGGCCCGCGCGAACGACATCACCTACAACCGATTCATCCAGGGCCTGCGCCTGGCCGGCGTGACCGTCGACCGCAAGGTGCTTGCCGATCTGGCCGTCACCGACCCGACCGCGTTCACCGCGCTGGTCGAGGTCGCCCGCGCGGCCGTCAGGCTGAGGGCATCGGCGGCGCAGCCGCCAGCCCCGGCCTGACACCACCCTGCTCAGCAGCCAGAACGCCCGGCTCGCCGCCGCGCGCCGTCTCACCCGACGGAGCGCGCGGCGCGAGGCCGGGCGTTTCCTTGCCGAGGGGGCGCAGGCCGTCCGCGAGGCGCTCGCCGCCGGTGCGGTCGAGGAGCTGTTCGCGACCGCTCGAGGCGATCGAGCGCCATCCCGAACTGGCCGGCGATGCCGCAGAGATCAGCGAGAAGGATGCCGCCGCGCTGTCCGAGACGGTCACCCCGCAGGGCCTGATCGCGGTGTGCCGGCGCATCGACGTCCCGCTGGCGAGGCGCTGCCGGTCGCCCGCCTCGTCGCCGTCCTGGTCGAGCCGGCGACCCGGGCAACGCCGGGACGATCGTGCGCACCGCCGACGCGGCCGGCGCCGACGCCGTCGTCCTGATCGGCGGAGCCGACCTCTACAACGGCAAGGCCGTGCGCGCGAGCGCGGGGAGCCTGTTCCACCTGCGCATCGCGCTCGATGCCGAGTTCGCCGACGTCCTCGACGCCGGGCTGACCACGCTCGCCACCACCGGCGCCGGAGACTGGACCTCGACGACCTCATCGATGACGGCGCCTGCCGCGCCGACCGCGTGGCTGTTCGGCAGCGAGGCGCACGGGCTGCCCGAATCTGTCCTCGCTGGCGGCCGACCGCACGGTCCGCATCCCGATCCACGGCCGGGCCGAGAGCCTCAACCTCGCGGCGGCTGCCGCCGTTGCCTGTACGCGAGCGCTCGCGCCCAGCGGCGCTAGCGGGCGCCGGCCGCAGACCAGCCAGCGCTTGCCGCCGCGGCGCAGCACGTACACCCGGTAGGGCACGTTGCGGGCGCCACGGCCGCTGCGGTCGTTGCGGTGCTGGACGACACGTGCGCCGCGGTGTTCGATGCCGCCGTGACCCGCACCAGCGCGAAGCTGATATCCGGGTGGCTGCCCGACCGGGCCGCCGCACGGGCCGATCGGCGAACTGGCGCACGAGATGTCCGCGGCACCAGGCCCGTCGCCGGCATTCAGCGCCGCCAGGAACGGGCTGGCCGCGTGGGGGTCTCGGCGCCGCGGGCGAGCTTCGGCGCGGCAGCGTTGAAGGCGAGGATGCCGACCATCAGCCCGGCGACGACCAGACGGCGAAGCGGCGACCACGACCGCACGCAGTGTGTGGGTCGTCGACGCCAGGAGGCGTTGTCGCCGCTGCCCAGATGCGCGATCGACCATCGGGCGCGTCGTGCCGTGAACTCGGGGGTCGTCGGGCGGCCCGTGACACGCGCCACACCGTAGGGCGTGTGCGGCGGTAATCGCCTCGAGCCCGCTCGGCGCGTCCCCATAGACTCGTGCGCCATGCCGCCAATGACACTTCGACCCGGTGGAGGTGGCCGTGCCCGAGCCCGACGCGATCGACGCCGATGTCGCGGCGGCGTTGGCGGCGTTTCTGCGGCGGCCACCTCTCGAGCAGCTGAAGTGCGGCCCGGCTGGCCCACCTCGGCGACCGGTCGCCGGTCGCGCTGGCCAGGCGCGAGATCGGCGCGCTTCCGCCGGCTGCCAGGAAGGACGCCGGCAAGCGCGTCGGCGCCGCGCGCGCCGAGATCCGCAAGGCGCACGACGCGCGCGCAGGCCGAGCTTGCGGCCGAGCGCGACTCGCGGGTGCTGGTCGACGAGGCCGTCGACGTCACGCTGCCCACCGACCGGCATCTGGTCGGCGCGCGGCATCCGATCACCACGACGATGGAGCGACTCGAGGACATCTTCGTGGCGATGGGCTACTCGATCGCCGAAGGCCCCGAGGTCGAGGCGGCGTGGCTGAACTTCGACGCGCTCAACACGCCGCCCGACCATCCGTCCCGCGATCTCACCGACACGTTCTGGGTCGAGTCGGTCGACTCCGGGCTCGTACTCCGCACGCAGACCTCACCGGTGCAGATCCGCGAGATGCTGCGCCGCGAGCCGCCGATCTACATCGTCTGTCCGGGCAAGGTCTTCCGTACCGACGAACTCGACGCGACGCACACCCCGGTGTTCCACCAGCTCGAAGGGCTGGTTGTCGACGAGGGCATCACGATGGCCAACCTGCGGGGGACGCTCGACCACATGGTCGTCCAGATGTTCGGCGCCGGCAGCCGCACCCGGCTGCGCCCGCACTACTTCCCGTTCACCGAGCCCAGTGCCGAGATCGATCTGCTGTGCTTCGTCTGCCGTGGCGAGTCGGTGGGCAACCCCGACCGTCCGTGCCGCACGTGCAGCAGCGAGGGTTGGATCGAGTGGGGCGGCTGCGGCATGGTCAATCCGCGCGTCCTCACCGCCTGCGGCATCGATCCCGAGCGTTACAGCGGGTTCGCCTTCGGCATGGGCATCGAACGGGCGCTGATGTTCCGAAACGACGTCGAGGACATGCGCGACATCGTCGAGGGTGACGTGCGGTTCACCGCCGCGTTCGGGATCGAGTCATGAAGGCACCGGTCACCTGGCTGGCCGAGCACGTCGACCTGCCGGCCGGGCATCGAGCCGCGCAGGCTCGCCGACGCCCTGATCCGCGTCGGCATGGAGGTCGAGGGCGTCGAATCGGGCGCTGACGGCATCGCCGGACCACTCGTCGTCGGCCGAGTGCTGTCGTTCGAGGACGAGCCGCAGAAGAACGGCAAGACGATCCGCTGGTGCCAGGTCGACGTCGGCGAGGCGCAGCCACGCGGCATCGTCTGCGGCGCGTCCAACTTCGCCGCCGGCGACCTGGTCGTGGTGTCGCTGCCGGGCGCGGTCCTCCCCGGCGGTTTCGCGATCAGCGCGCGCAAGACCTACGGTCATGTCTCGGACGGGATGATCTGCTCGACCCGCGAGCTCGGCATCGGCGACGAGCACGACGGCATTCTCGTGCTGCCGCGCCGCATTCGGCCAGCCCGGCGACGAGGCACTCGACGTGCTGGGCCTGCGCGATGCGGTACTCGATGTCGCGGTGACCACCGACCGCGGCTACTGCCTGTCGATCCGCGGTCTGGCCCGCGAGGCCGCGGCGGCGCTCGGACGTGCCGTTCACCGACATCGACGTCGACGTGCCCGACCCGACGGCAGGCCTACGAGGTCACGTCGACGACCAGGTCGGCTGCGACCGGTTCTCGGCGCGGGCGATCACCGATCTCGACCCGTCGGCTCCGTCGCCGGACGTGGATGGTGAAAAGGCTGCGCCAGTGCGGCGTCCGGTCGATCTCGCTCGCCGTCGACGTGACGAACTACGTGATGCTCGAGACCGGTCAGCCGCTGCACGCATTCGACCGCGCCAAGCTGACCGGAGCGATCGGTGTTCGCCGGGCGCAGCCGCGGCGAGCGGCTCACCACCCTGGACGGCACGCGCACCCTCGACCCCGACGATCTCGTGGTCACCGACGACTCCGGCGCGATCGCGCTCGCCGGGGTGATGGGCGGCGCCTCCACCGAGATCAGCGCCGACGACCAGCGATGTCGTGCTCGAGGCCGCGCACTGGGAGCCGGGTTCGATCGCCCGCACGGCGCGGCGGCACAAGCTGCCCAGCGAGGCCTCGCGCCGGTTCGAGCGCGATGTCGACCCGCAGATCGCCGGTGCCGCGCTGCAGCGTTGTGTCGACCTGCTCGTCGAGTACGGCCACGCACGGCCGTCGACGGGCTTCACCGTCGTCGGCGACCCCGCGCCGCTCGCCGGTCATCGCGCTGCCCGCCGATCCGGCCGGGCGAGACCTGGCCGGGATGCCGATCGAGCGCGATCAGGTGATCGCCGCGCTGACGCCGTCGGCTGGCACGGTCGACGGGGGCGAGCGCTGCAGGTGCAGCCGCCGAGCTGGCGGCCCGACCTGCTCCAGCCGGCTGACCTGGTCGAAGAGGTCGTGCGCCTGGTCGGTTACGAGCAAGATCCCGTCGGTGCTGCCGATCCCGCATCCCGAGCACGGCTTAACACGCGAGCAGGCACTGCGGCGGGCGATCTCGCGGGCGGTTGCCGCGGCGGGGCTACACCGAGGTGCTGAGCTCGCCGTTCGTCGCGCCGTCGCTGCACGACGACTTCGGCGAGGCGCCGTCGACGACCCACGCCGCGCCGCGCTGCGGCTGGTCAATCCACTCTCCGACGCCGAGCCGGAGCTGCGCACCTCGCTGCTGCCCGGACTGCTCGCGACGTTGCAGCGCAACCTGGGTCGCGGCAATCGGGATCTGGCGATCTTCGAGATGGGCCTGGTCTTTCGCGCCGCCCCGGAGACCACGCGCCGCCCGTCCCAACTTCGACGCCCGGCCGAGCGACGACGACATCGCGGCGCTCTACGACGCGATTCCCGCCCAGCCGCGCCATCTCGGCGCGGTCCTCACCGGCGACATCGAGCAGCGCGGCTGGTGGGGCAGCGCCCGGCCGGCCACTTGGGCCGACGCTCTCGAGGCCGCCCGAGTCGTCGCCCGCGCCGCGCGATTCGAGCTGACCGTCACGGGCCGGCAGCACCCTCCTGGCACCCCGGCCGGTGTGCCGAGCTGCTGCTCGGACGACGCTGTGATCGGCTATGCCGGCGAGCTGCACCCGCGGGTGATCGCGACGCTGGGCCTGCCGGAGCGCACGTGCGCGATGGAACTCGACCTCGGACGCGTTCGTCCCGCCGGCCCCCGCCGGCTCCGGTCATCTCCCAGCTATCCGCCGGTGCTGCTCGACGTCGCGCTGGTTGTGCCCTCCGACGTGGCCGCCGGCCGATGTCCAAGCCGCGCTGCAGGACGGCGTCGGGGCCGTTGTTGGAGTCGGTCGCGCCTCTTCGACCTCTACTCCGACGCCGAGCGCCTCGGCTCCGGGCTGATGTCACTCGCCTTCGAGCTGCGGCTGCGCGCGCCCGACCGAACCCTGACCTTGGACGAGGCCACGGCCGCTCGTGACGCGGCGATCGCCCTCGCCGCTGAACGAACCGGGGCCGCGCTGCGTACCTACAGGTGCTTGAGCGCCTCGCGCCGTGACAGCGGGCTGAGTTCGTGGGCGGCGACGAAGGCGCGCACCCAATCAGGATCGGTCCGGGCGTACTCGCGCAGCGCCCAGCCGATCGCCTTGCGCAGGAAGAAGTCCGGCTCGGCTGCGTTGGCCTCGATCGCTGCTGTCAGCAGCTCGCGATCGGTTGCCGACTTGAGCCGAGCTGGCAGATGATCGACACCCGTCGCAGCCAGTGATCCTCGGTGACTGCCCATGCTCGCATCTCGGGTCGGACGGCCTCCGGCCAGCTCGACCGCAGCTCGCCGACCCGCTGGCCATCTCATCGACGTGTCCCACCGCGCCGACCGCTCAGGTCGCGGTAAGCGGGAGCAGCTCGGGGGAGCGCAGTGCACGGGCGGCGCGGGTGTCGCACAGCGCGGTGGCGGCGTAGCGCTCCTCCCGGAAGCTCGCCCGTCCCACAGGTCGCGCACGGTCTGCTCGAGGTCCGGCGCGGTCGCGAACGGTGATCGCTGCGGCGAGGTCGCGCCTGCAGCCGCCGGACCTCCGGGACGCCGACTCCGGGTTGGGCATCGCGGCTTCATGTACGCCTGCATCTGCGGTGCCCGCGCGGGTCGGCAGCCGCCCTGCAGCGCCGACCGGATCCTCGATCAGCGGCGCGGCACTGCGCGCCTCGCTGGCGGCCGACCACCCCGGTCTGTATGAAGTTGCGTGATGTGCATAATTGTGCGCATGGGATATCGGGTCGCGATCGCCGGAGCCAGCGGCTACGCCGGCGGAGAGCTGCTGCGCCTGGTCGTCGCGCATCCCGATCTCGACATCATGGCCGTCACCGCCCACGGCAATGCCGGGCAGCGGGTCGGCGACGTCCACCCAACCTGCGGTCGCTGGCCGACCTGACTTTCGCCGAGACCACCCCCGACGGCCCTCGCCGAGGCCGATCTCGTGTTCCTCGCGCTGCCGCACGGGGCGTCCTCGGCGCCTCGCCGCCCAGCTTGACCCGGCCCAGCGCATCGTCGACCTCGGCTCCGACCACCGGCTCGTCGATGCGGCCGCGCACGAGCGCTACTACGGCGGCGACACCACGCTGCCTGGACCTACGGGCTGCCCGAACTGCCCGGCCAGCGCGCCGCAGATCGCCGCGGCGACCCGGGTCGCCAACACCGGGTGCCACGCCGTCGCGGCCATCCTCGCCGCGCCCCGCTGATCGCCGCCGGGCGTCGCGTCGCGCCGATGACGTCGTCGTCGTCTCTGCCAGCGGGACGTCCGGCGCCGGCCGGGCGGCCCTGCCGCACCTGCTCGGCAGCGAGGTGATGGGCGACCTCTCCGCCTACAAGGTCGGCGTGCACCGGCACGTCCCCGAGATCAAGCAGGCCGCCGGGATCGACAGCCTCACCATGACGCCGGTGCTGGCGCCGATGCCGCGCGGGATCCTGGCCTCGGTCAACGCTGCGCCCGCCGCCCGGCGACCGCTACGATCCGCTCGAGTGCCTCGCCGGCGCCTACGGCGACGAACCGTTCGTGCACGTCCTGCCACCGGGGCAGCAACCGCACACGGCCGCGACGGCCGGCTCGAACTGCGCGCACCTGCAGGCGGTGCGTCGACATCGACTCGGGCCGCATCGTCGTCACGAGCGCGATCGACAACCTGGGCAAGGGCGCTGCGGGTCAGGCGCTACAGAACGCCAACCTGATGCTCGGCCTGCCCGAGACCGCCGGCCTGTCGGCCGATGGAGTCGCACCATGAGTGTCACCGCTGCCGCCGGGTTTCCGGGCGGCCGGCATCGCCGCCGGTATCAAGCCAGCGGTGCGCCCGACCTCGCGCTGGTCGTCAACGACGGGCCGTCCGACATCGCCGCCGCCGTCTTCACCAGCAACCGGGTCAAGGCCGCGCCGGTGCTGTGGACCCAGCAGGTCCTGGCCGACCAGCGGCTGCGAGCAGTCGTGCTCAATTCCGGCGGCGCCAACGCGTGCACCGGACCGGACGGGTTCGCCGACACCCATCGCACGGCCGAGGCGGTCGCCGCCGCGCTCGCGCGTCGGCGCCGGCGAAGTCGCCGTCTGCTCGACCGGCCTCATCGGTGAACGGCTGCCCATGCCGGCCCTGCTGGCAGGCATCGCGATCGCCAGCCGCACCTCGACGCCGACGGCGGAGCCGACGCCGCCGAGGCGATCCGCACGACCGACACCGTCGCCAAGCAGGCGGCGGTCAGCGTCGACGGGTGGACCATCGGCGGCATGGCCAAGGGCGCCGGCATGCTCGCGCCCGGCCTGGCGACCATGCTGTGCGTGCATCACCACCGACGCCGAGATCGACGCCTTCACCGCCGACCAGGCGCTGCGTTCGGCCACCCGGCAGACCTTCGACCGGGTCGACGCCGACGGCTGCATGTCGACCAACGACACGGTGCTGCTGCTGTCGAGCGGCGCTTCGGGCATCGCGCCGCGCCGGGTGATTTCGCCGACGCGCTGCGGCGCGTCTGCGCCGACCTGGCGGCGCAGCTCATCGCCGATGCCGAGGGCGCGACCAAGGAGGTGCGGATCGAGGTCGACCGGCGCCGCCGACGAGCATGACGCCGTGAGGTCGGCCGCAGCATCGCCCGCAACAACCTGCTCAAGTGCGCGCTGTTCGGCAACGACCCGAACTGGGGACGGGTGCTGGCCGCCATCGGCACCACCGCGCCGTCTTCGATCCCGACCAGCTCGACGTGGCGATCAACGGGATCCAGTCTGCCGCGGCGGGGCGGCCGGTGACGACCGCAGCCAGGTCGATCTGACCGGGCGCGCAGATCCACATCCTGGTCAACCTGAACGCCGGCGACGCACGCGGCCACGATCTGGACCAACGATCTCTCCCACGCCTACGTCGAAGAGAACTCGGCCTACACTCATGAGCCGATCATGAACAGGCGCTGGCCAAAGCCGCGGTCCTGGTCGACGCGCTGCCGTGGCTGGAACGTTTCCACGGCAAGGTCGTCGTGGTGAAGTACGGCGGCAACGCGATGACCAGCCCGGAGCTGCAGCAGGCCTTCGCCGAGGACATCGTGTTCCTGCGCTACGCCGGGCTGCGCCCGGTCGTCGTGCACGGCGGCGGCCCGCAGATCACCGAGCACCTCAACCGGCTCGGCATCGACTCCGAGTTCCGCGGCGGGCTGCGGGTCACCACCCCTGAGGCGATGGACGTCGTGCGGATGGTGCTCACCGGCCAGGTGAACCCCGACGTCGTGAACCTGGTCAACGACCACGGGCCGTTCGCGGTCGGGCTGTCCGGCGAGGACGCCGGCCTGATGACGGCCGAACGCCGCACAGCGGTCGTCGACGGCGAGCCGGTCGACATCGGCCAGGTCGGGGACGTCATCGCTGTCGACCCGGCGACGGTGCACGCCCTGCTCGACGCCGGCCGGATCCCGGTCATCGCCACAGTCGCCCGCGGCTTGACGGCCTGACCTACAACGTCAATGCCGACACGGCAGCCGCCGCGATCGCGGTCGGCGTGCAGCCGAGAAGTTCGTCGTGCTCACCGACGTCGAGGGCCTGTACGCGGACTGGCCGGCAAGTACCGAGATCGTCAGCCGGATCACCGTCGACGACCTTGCCACGCTCCTGCCGCCTTGACGAGCGGGATGATCCCGAAGATGGAGGCGTGCCTGCGAGCGGTGCAGGGCGGTGTCCCGCGCGCCCACGTCCTGGACGGTCGCGTGCCCCACTCCCTGCTGCTCGAGGTCTTCACATCCGAGGGGATCGGCACCATGGTCGTCCCGAACAAGGAGATGAATGACCGCAGAAGGACCGCGGGAAGCGGTGATGATGCCCAACTACGGCACGCCGCCGATCGCCTTGGCTCAGGGCGAGGGCGTGCGCGTGTGGGACGTCGACGGCCGCGAATACCTCGACTTCGTCGGCGGAATCGCCGTCTCCAGCCTCGGTCACGCCCACCCGGCGATCGTGCACGCGGTGACGGCCCAGGTCAGCCGGCTCGCCCACACCTCGAACCTGGCATGCACGAACCAGGGGTGCGGCTGGCTGAACGCCTGGTTGCGCTGCTGGGCCGGCGGCCCGCGTGTTCTTCGCCAACAGCGGCGCCGAGGCCAACGAATGCGCACTCAAGCTGGCGCGCAAACACCGTCCCGGTAAGGGGATCGTGGCTACGATGCCGCGTTCCACGGCCGCACCATGGGCGCGCTGTCGATCACGGGTACCCCGGCCAAACGCGAACCGTTCGAGCCACTCCCGGGTCCGGTCACTTCGTCGACTTCGGCGACGCCGAGGCGCTGCGCGCCGCTGTCACCTCCGAGACGGCCGCGGTCTTCGTCGAGCCGACCCTGGGCGAGGGCGGCGTCGTCCCGGCGCCGCCCGGCTTCCTCGTCGCCGTACGTGAGATCTGCGATGCCGCCGGTGCGTTGATGGTGGTGGACGAGGTGCAGAGCGGGATCGGCCGCACCGGCCACTGGTTCGCCAGTCAGGCCGAGGGGGTGCGTCCCGACATCATCACCGTGGCCAAGGGGCTGGGGGAGGGCTGCCGATCGGCGCCTGCCTCGGCGTCGGCGCGGCGGGTGACCTGTTCGCCCCCGGTGATCACGGCAGCACGTTCGGTGGCAACCCGGTCTCGTGCGCAGCGGCTCTGGCCGTGCTCGAGACGATCGCCGACGACCACCTGCTCGACAACGTGAAGCGGGTCGGCGAGCACCTGGCCCATCAGCTCGAGACCCTGACCAGCCCGCTCATTGCCGGCACCCGCGGCAGCGGGCTGTGGCGGGCGGTGGTGCTGAACGACAGCCGCGCCGGAGCGTGGAAGCCGCCGCGCGCGCTCGTGGCCTGCTCGTCAATGCGGTGAAGCCCGACGTCATCCGCCTGGCCCCGCCGCTGATCCTGACCGAACACGACGTCGATGCCGCAGTGCCGCTGCTGCAGGCGGCCTTCGACGAGGTCGGCCCGTGACCCGCCATTTCCTGCGCGACGACGACCTGTCGCCGACCGAGCTGGCCGAGGTCCTCGACCTCGCCGTGATCATGAAGGCCGACCGGCACCGGCAGCAACCGCTGCATGGTCCCAAGGCGGTCGCGCTGATCTTCGACAAGCCCACGCTGCGCACGCAGCTCTCGTTCTCGACCGGCATCGCCGAACTCGGCGGGTATCCGTGGTCGTCGACACCCGCCTGGCCGGCATCGGCGAACGTGAGTCGATCGCCGACACCACGGCGGTGATCAGCCGCCAGGTCGCCGCGATCGTGTGGCGCACCTTCGGCCAGGACCGCATCGAGGAGATGGCGTCCCACAGCCGGGTGCCCGTCATCAACGCGCTCACCGACCGGTTCCACCCGTGCCAGATCCTGGCCGACCTGCTGACGATCCATGAGCACAAGGGCGATCTGGTCGGGCTGACGCTCACCTACGCCGGCGATGCCGCGAACAACATGGCGAACTCGTACCTGCTCGGTGGCGCGGCCGCCGGGATGAACGTGCGGGTAGCGGGACCCGAGCCTATCAGCCCGATCCGGCCATCGTGCGGACGCGCAACGGATCGCGATGGCCACCGGGGGCTCGGTGCTCGTGACCAGCGATGCCGACGCAGCCTTCGACGGCGCCGACGTCGTGGCGACCGACACCTGGGTGTCGATGGGGCAGGAGGCCGAGCAGGCCGAACGGGCCACGCCGTTCCGTCCCTTCGCCGTCGACGCCAAGCGATGGCGCGCGCCGCCGATGACGCGATCGTGCTGCACTGCCTGCCGGCCTACCGCGGTCTCGAGATCGCCGCCGATGTCATCGACGGACCGCAGAGTGTGGTGTGGGACGAAGCCGAGAACCGCCTGCACGCGCAGAAGGCCCTGCTCACCTTGCTGCTGGAGCACAGCTGATGGCAGCGCGGAGAGCCGCGACCGCGACGGCCGCGCGGCACGCCCGCATCGTCGCGATCCTGGCCGACCGCGCCGTGCGCTCGCAGGCCGAGCTCGCAGCGGCTCTCGAAGCGAGCGGGTTCTCCGTCACGCAGGCGACGCTGTCGCGTGACCTCGACGAACTCGGCGCGGTCAAACTGCGCTCACCCGACGGCGGCCTGCCGGTCTACGTCGTGCCGGAGGACGGCTCGCCACTCACCGCCCGTACCGCTGACGACGACCCGCCGCGCCGGCTGGCGCGCATGCTCGGTGTCCTGCTCGTCTCGGCCGAGTCGAGCGGCAACATCGTGGTCCTGCGCACCCCGCCCGGTGCGGCCAACTTCCTGGCCAGCGCGCTCGACCGGGCCCTGCTACCCGACGTGCTCGGCACGGTCGCCGGTGATGACACGATCGTCACCATCGCGCGCGATCCGCACGGCGGGGCCGATCTCGCGCAACACTTCGTCGCCCTCGCCCAATCCTGACCCACCGCAGGAGACTGTACCTGTGAGCAAGGTCCTGACCGCCCTTCCCGTCCGGCGAACGCGTCGGTATCGCGTTCTCCGGCGGCCTCGACACGTCGGTCGCCGTCGCTTGGATGCGATCGCAGGGCGCCGTGCCGTGCACGTACACCGCCGACATCGGCCAGTACGACGAGCCCGACATCTCCGGGTCCCGGCGCGCGCGGTGCAGTACGGCGCCGAGCTTGCCCGCGCCGTCGACTGTCGGCGCGAACTGGTCGAAGAAGGCCTGGCTGCTTTTGGCTGCGGGGCCTTCCACATCCGCTCGGCCGGACGCACCTACTTCAACACGACGCCGCTCGGCCGGGCAGTCACCGGCACCATGCTGGTGCGCGCGATGCACACCGACGACGTCCACATCTGGGGCGACGGCTCGACGTTCAAGGGCAACGACATCGAGCGGTTCTACCGCTACGGACTGCTCGCCAACCCCGGACTACGCATCT
>CAVWSE010000017.1:0-108202 GCA_963757455.1 uncultured Actinomycetota bacterium | reverse complement strand
CCGCGGTTGTAGACCAGTCCGGACGACTCTCGCTCACCCCGGACGGCACCGGCCACGGCATCGAGACCGTAGTCGTGGACTTCCAACCGTTCGATCTGTCAGGGTCCGGCTTGTTCGTCAACGTCGACGTCGAGCCTCATTCGCTGCCGCAGATCTCGCGCACCGCGTGCGCACGGCGGGCAGACCCGCACACCCACCGCTTCAAGTGCACGATCGTCGAGCACAGTGCCGATCGCCACGGAACGACCACGCGGTTCCGGACGGACGTGGTCACCGCGGCAACCGGCGCCAGGCGCATGAGGGCACACACGTCGCTCGCCGGCGGCACGACATGCACTGTCACGGCGTGGCTGCGCCGTGGTGCGTACCGGGTACGCGTCGTGAACGCCGACGCACGTGTGACGGTGCACCGGCTGCGGGCCGGCGTCAGCTCCGGCCCGGCGTGACCACTCCGGTCTCGTAGGCGAGCACGACCGCCTGCACACGATCGCGCACGCCGAGTTTGGTGAGCATCCGAGTGACGTGCGTCTTCACGGTGCTCTCGCCAACGAACAACGCCTCGGCGATCTCGCGGTTCGACAGCCCACGCGCGACGAGCAGGAACACCTCGGCCTCGCGCACGCTGAGCAACTCGACCGTCGGCGTCGAGACACGCGCGCGGGTCGAGGCGAACGCTTCGATCAGCCGGCGCGTGATCGCCGGGGCGAGCAGCGCATCGCCGGACGCCACCGTCCGCACCGCCGACGCCAATTGCTCCGGCGGCGCGTCTTTCAACAGGAATCCGCTCGCCCCTGCCTGCAACGCGTCGTAGACGTACTCATCGAGATCGAAGGTGGTCAGTATCAGCACACGGACAGCTGCGGTCCGTGCATCGGCGCGGATCCGGCGCGTCGCCTCGATGCCGTCCACCTCCGGCATCCGGATGTCCATGAGCACGACGTCCGGCTGTAGCTCGAGTGCGGCTGCAACCGCCTCCGCGCCATTCGTCGCCTCGCCGATCACCTCGATGTCGGGTTGCGTCGCGAGGATCATCCGGAATCCGGTCCGGACGAGGTGCTGGTCGTCCGCGATCACGACGCGCGTCATGCCGGACGCGTCCCGGCCAGCGAACGATCCGAACTGACGCCCGAGCCGGATTGCGGATGGCGTGGTGCCGGATCGCGAGGATTGCGCAGCACTCCGAGCATCGTCCGCAGCTGCGCGAGCGCATCGCGGCCGGTCTGCTCGACCGCGGTGATCGAGTCGACCGCGGCCGCATCGTCAATTCCGAGCAGTTCGTCGACCGCCTCGCTCTGTGCGACCATCGCGGTGACCAATCGGGCGACGATCGTCTGAAGGTCACGGGCAATCCGCACGCGTTCCTCCTGTACCGCGAGGAGGGCCCGCTCGGCAGTTTCACCCGCGAGGCGATCGGTCGCTGCGCGTAGCCGGCTGAGCAATGCCCGTTGGTCTCGAACGATTCGGCCGGCGCCCCACGCGACGCATGCGAACAGCGCTCCGCCAGCGGCGACCCCCGCCGCCGCGTGATGCATCGCGGTCAGGCCGAGCACGGTTGCGACTACTGCGGCGAGACCAACCACTGCCCGGACGAGCCCGCAATACGCCGCGACCGTGTACGCACCCACCACCAGCGCGTACGTACCGACCAGGCTCGGACGTTCCGGTGCCGAGATACCTCCGGACAGGGCGACGGCGACCGCGCCAACGGCCGCCAGGAACGTCAACGGCATCGCCCGTCGAGCGATACCGGCGACACCGATCGCGGCCACGGCGGCGATGTTCCACGCGAGCGGGCCATCGCGATGCGCACTCGTGGCTGCAGCAATCTCGGCCGGAACAAGCCACGCGAGTGAGAACAGCGCGTCGACCTGCCAGCTGTTCGGCCGCCACCGTCGCCTGCCAGCAATCGGGGCTGGCTGGTTGCTCGCAACGGCAACCGGTGCGATGAGCGGTAGCCGGGCGCGCACCGCGAACCCGCCGGACGGTGTCACCCCGGTCTCGAGTTCACCGCCGTAGAGCGCAACGCGCTCGCGCATGCCGATCAGGCCGTTGCCTGTGCCGGGCGCCTCGATCGGTTGCTTCGGCCCGCTGTCGACGACCGAGATCTCGACCGCGCCGTCGATCGACGCAACCCGCGTCTCGACCGACGCCGTCGGCGCGTGTTTGCCGACGTTCGTGAGTGCCTCGGCCACGACGCGGTAGACAGCCAGGTCGAGGTCGGCAGGCAGGTTCGAAAGCACATCGCATCGCAGACGCACGGCGGTACCGGCACTGCGCAGGCCTGCCGCGAGTTGAGGCAGCTGCGCGATCCCCGGCGAGACGACAGCGAACGTGTCGTCGCCATTACGCCGCGCGCCGACGACGCGACGCAGGTCGCTCAGTGCATCGCGTCCGCAATCGGCGACGACGTGCATCGCGGCACGCGCGGCCGCGAGGTCCGAGCGCACCTGCAGGCGCGCTGCCGCAGCCTGGATCACCATCACGCTCACACAGTGCGCAACGACATCATGCAGTTCGCGCGCCACCCGAGAACGTTCCTCAGTGATCGCGCGTGCCTGCGCAAGCTCGTGGTCGTCCTGCAGTCGGTCCTGCTTCCGGCGCAACGCCACGGCCAAGGCGGCGCGTCGAGTGACCACGGCGCCCGTGCACACCGGCACGACCACCAACGGCACCCAGGTGAGCAGATCGTTGCCGGCGGAGAATCCTGAGTCGAGCTGCGCCGTCGTCATCGCGATGAGTGCGAACAACACGACCGCGAGCTGCCGTTGCAACGTCGCCCACCGGCCGAGTGCGTAACACGCAAGCAGGATCGAGACAGACACGAACGCGCCCTGTGGGTCGTGCCCTGAGATCTGGTACGCGGCTACGGCGGTCAGGGCGACCGCAGCCGCCGTGGCGGGCGCGATCCGGCGATACGCCACCGAGGTCGTGCAGGCGATCGCACCGACAAGGGTGATGACGACGGTCTTGTCGTGCGGCAGGGCCGCCGCTGCCACTACCCCGCCGACAGTCAGCGCCGCGGAGGCCGCGACATCGGCGGCAACCCAGCCCATGGCGGCAGCGTAGCTGCGCAGACGGCCTTGCGACGTCCACCGAAAGTCTGACTGCAACAGCCGAACGGACGATCGCGAATCGGCGCGCAGGCCACGACGAACCGATCCGCAGGACGACGCGAGGTCGGGCGCGATGCTGCGAATCTCGTCGCGATCGCACTCCCATCGAGAGGAAGTCACCATGACGTCGACGACAAGCCGTACGCACGCGGCGCCATCACTCGTTGCGGCCCGAACCAACCGCGAGGCATGGACCGGCATCGCGTTCCCGATTCTGTTCCTTGCCGGTGTCGTGGTCAGCAGTCCGCCCGCCGACAACGTCCCGGACGCGCAGTGGACGGCGAACTATGCGACCTCGTCCGAACAGGCTCGACACCTGGCCACCGGAATTCTGCTCGTCCTGGCCGGGGTCACACTCGCCGCGTTCTTCGTCTGCGTATGGCGCCGTATCCGCAGCACCGTGCCGCAGCTCAGCCCGCTGCCTCTCGTCGCGGCGGCCACCTCGGCCGCTTGCATGTGCGCCGGCGGTGTCGTCATGGCCGCCGTGCCCGGCGGCGAACTCATCGGCAAGTACCCGTTGCCGGGTGCGGACGTGCTGCGGCTGAGTAACGATCTCGGTTTCGCGCTCGTCGGCGTAGCCGCAATGGTGCCGGCCGCGCTGGCCGTCGCTTGCCTCAGCGTGCAGGGCAAAGCCGCGGGCGTGGTCGGCCGGCGCACGTTCGTGCTCGGCATCGTGGTCGCGATCGCCCTGCTGGGCGCCATCGCGTTCGTCCCCGTTCTCGCGTTGCTGATCTGGACGGTCGTCGTCGCGATTCAGCTGCTCCGCGCGTGATCGACGCCTGCGCCGAGCACCTCGCGCAGCCGCACCCGGGTTCCGGTGCGCAGGACGGCGCGGCGATACACGTTCGCCGCCAGGCGTGCGGTCGCCACGGTGGCCGCGAGTGTGATCAGCACCGACAGCGTGAACTGCCACCACGTCACGGCACCGAGTGCGACGAGCGCAGACATCGCGAACGGTGCAGTGGGCGGCAGATAGGCCAGCACGACCAGGAACGTCGACGAGTGCCCGGAACTCACCGCCGAAATCGCCGTCACGTAGGCGACCACCAGTGGGATGACGAGCGGAATCGCCAGGCTCTGCACCTGATCCTGCCGCTCGACAAGCGATCCCGCGGCGGCATAGACCCAACTCAGGAACGCGTAGCCGATCAGCAACCACAGCATCGTGCTGCCGAGGACGAGCACCGACGCGCCGCGCAGAACGTCCGAGCCGACCGCGGCCGCCGCTCCCACGGCCACGACCGCGACCAGTGCCGCCTGGGCGAACACCGTGAGACCGATGCCGATCAGCTTGCCGGTGAGCAGCTGGATCGGGCGCAGTGCGGCGAGCAGCACCTCGACAACGCGGTTCGACTTCTCCTCCATGACGCCGAGGAGCGTCCAGGTCAGATACTGCGACAGCAGGAGGAACAGCACGACCAGTGCGACTGTCGACGTCGCCTGGTTGCTGTGCGACGTTGTCGCCGTGGGTCGGCGCAATCCGGTGATCGGCACCGGACGAGCCGCATACAACGTGAGCACCTGGCCGCGCGTGAGCCGGGCTCTCGTGATCGCAGCCTGGGTGCCCAGCGCGGACGCGTACGCGCGCGCCAGGTTTGCGGTGTCGGAGGTGTCATCGGCTGTGATCGAGGTCGCGACAATCAACGCTGAGCCGCGATCGATGACAATGTCGAGCCGGCTCGAGGCCACGGCGCGTTCCGCGTCTGCGCGATCGCGCACGCTCTGGAACTTGGCGGCGACGCCCACCCGGCGCGTCGCCATCGCGAGCGCCGCGTCCTGTCTTGACGTGAGCGTGCCGACGACACCGACGCGCATGGGCGCCGGCGCGCTGGTCCCCGCGAGGCTCGGGATGATGATCGCCGCGGCAACGCCGAGCACCACAAGCGCCGTCGCGATGCGGAACGGCCGCCCGCGCACGCGCTGACGCACCTCGCGGGCTGCGATGATCTTCGCGGTCGCCCACCGCTCCGACGTGGTCACGCCGTCGCCTCCCGGAAGACTTCGGACAGCCGGCGGCGAACCACGCCGAACTCGCGAACCTCGCCGGCCGCCATCGCCGCGGCCAGCACCTGCCGCCGGTCGCCGTGTTCGCCCAACTGCAGGTGGGCGATACCCGCCGCGACGTCGAGCACTGTCACCCCGGGCAGCGCCGCGGCCCACGCGGCGTCGTCGACCGAATCGATGCCGACACGCAACTGCTCGGGCCCGCTCGTGGCGAGTTCGTCGACCGTGCCGCTGATCACGCGCCGACCGTGGTCGATGATCACCACCGACTCACAGATGTCTTCGACGAGGTCTAGTTGGTGACTCGACAGCAGCACGCCGCAGCCGGACAGCACGCGCTCGCGCAGCACCTCCACCACCGCGTCGATGCCGCTCGGATCGAGACCGGCAAGAGGTTCGTCGAGGATGAGCAGCTCCGGGTCGTGGACGAGGGCGACAGCGAGCTGCGCACGCTGCTGGTTGCCGTGTGAGAGCGATTCGATCTTCGCGTCGCGGCGCGCCCCGAGACCGAGCCGGGCGAGCCACGACTGCGTGGCCGACCGCGCGTCGGCCGGACTCAGCCCGTGCAACCGTGCGAAGTATTCGACCTGCTCGGCCAATGACATTCCTGGGTAGAGACCGCGCTCCTCCGGCATGTACCCGAACCGGCGCCGCTGCGGCGCCGTGATCGGTCGCCCGTCCCAGGTCACCGCGCCGGCGTCGAGATCGGTCAGCCCGAACACGGCACGCATGGTGGTCGTCTTGCCGGCCCCGTTCGGGCCGAGAAAGCCGACCAGCTGCCCGGTCGGGACGTCGAAGGTCAGCCCGTCCAATGCGCGCACCGTGCCGAACCGGCGCACGAGGCCGGCGACCTGTAGCCGAGCGGTCATGAGTCGACCCTCGGTCGCCCGCGCTTGGGGATCGGCCCGGCCTTGGGCATCCGGCCCTCCTCGGCGAGGGCGCGGCGCAGCAGCATCTCGATGTGCGCGTTCACGCTGCGCAGCTCGTCGTCGGCCCACCGGGCCAGCGCGTCATGCACCGCCGGATCCATCCGCAACAGCAGCTGCTTGCGGTCGCTCACGGCTCAGCTGTAGAGCGTGCCGGTGTTGACGATCGGCGATGCCGGTTGGTCGCCGCACAGCACGACCATCAGGTTGCTCACCATCGCCGCCTTGCGTTCCTCGTCCAGCTCGATGACGTCGCGCTCGCTGAGCCGGTTCAGCGCCATCTCGACCATCCCGACCGCACCCTCGACGATTCGCGACCGCGCCGCGACGACGGCGTTGGCCTGCTGCCGGCGCAGCATCGCCTGCGCGATCTCGGACGCATACGCGAGGTGGCTGATACGCACCTCGACGATCTCGACACCGGCCAGCGCGACGCGTTCGGCGACCTCGGCGGCAAGCTCGAGCGCGACCGCGTCGGTTGCGCCGCGCAGCGACGTCGCGTCGTCCTCGGCGTTGTCATAGGGATGAGTGTTGGTGACATGGCGCAACGCCGACTCGGCCTGCACCCGCACGAAGGCCGGATAGTCGTCGACGCCGAACACCGCGCGGGCCGTGTCGGCGACCTGCCACACGACGATCGCGGCGATCTCGACGGGGTTGCCGTCGGCGTCGTTGACCTTGAGCCGGTTGGTCTCGAAGTTGCGCACCCGCACGCTCACCGCGCGCCGGGTGCTGAGCGGGACGACCCAGGCGAGGCCCGGCCGTCGCACCGTCCCGATGTAGCGACCGAAGAACTGCACGACGCGGCTCTCCCCCGGCGACACCACGACGAGTGAGGTGAGCACGACGACGCCAATGAGGATCGGGACGGCGATCCAGCCCGGCGCGCTCGTGGAGCCGATCACGACCGCGGCGGCGGCGCAGACGAGGACGACGCCGATCCCGAGGAATCCGCTCGTCATCGCGGCGCGACGTTCCTCGACATGGATCCGGACGCCGCCGTGCCCGACCGGGGCGGCGGCGCTGTCGATGCTCATGGGGTTGTCACTCATCGGTCCTCCTAATGTGATATCAGATAGATATCACATTATTTGGCCGGCGGGAAGCCCTGATCACCCCTGCGGACGCGTCGCCCCCACGTAGTCGGACATGTCACTGGACGGGTGCACGTAAACCACTCCGAGCGCGGGGTCGGCCGCGGAGACGGCCAGGTCCTTGCCGACATAGATCTCGACGTGCCCGATCGGCTGATACAAGAAGATGAGATCGCCGGGCTGCAGCTGGTCGTACGGGATGTGCCGACCGACGTTGTACTGGGCCGCCGCCGAATGCGGCAGATAGACCCCGCCCCGCGCCCACGAGGCCATTGTCAGGCCGGAACAGTCGAACGAGTCCGGCCCGGACGCGCCGTAGGAGTAGGACTTGCCGACCTGCGCCTCGGCGTAGTCGATGGCGCGCTGGACGTTGACCGGGTTGTTCGTCGGCGGGACCGGCACCACCGGTGTCGACCGAACCGGCGTGGCCGGCGGGGACTTGGGCGCCCGGGCTGCCGCGCGGGCCTGAGCCCGCGCGATCGCCTGCGCCTTGGCGAGCGCCACCTCGCGGGCGTGCTCGTACTGGCGCTGCTGCTTTGCGCTCAGCCCCGCAAGGACGGCCTTGAAATGGTTGGTGCGCGACTGCAACACCGCTTGCTGGCCGCGGACCGCCCGGACCTTGGCCCGCGCCGCGCCCAACTCGCGCGTGGCGCGCGCGGCCGCCGTGCGAGCGCGCGCCGCACTCGTTCGCGCCTGGGTTGCCAGTGTCGCCAACTGCGACGACAGGTAGTCCATCGAGCTGAGGTCGTTCAGATAAGCCTGCGGATTGTCGCTCGTCAGCAGCAGCGAGGTCGAGTCGAGTGCGCCGGCCTCGTAGCGCTGGGCGGCAGTCATGCTGAGGTGCTGGCGGGCGACCATGGCGTCATGCGCTGCGGCGCGGGCCGCCCGAGCTGCCGCGCGCGCCGCCCTCTGCTGGCTGGCCGCAGCCGCGACGGCGGTGTTGTAGCGCTCGTCCAGCAACTCGTTCTGGCGACTGAGCCGGTCCAGCAATGCTGAAACCTGCGCGATCGAGCGCTGCAGCGTCGGCCGGGCATGGGCCGCGGCCCCACCGAGGGCCGTGAGCGTGCCGACTACCAGCGAGACGACGAGCACGACGACGCGCACACGGGGTGCACGGTGCGCTGCGACACGCGAGCGGTATGACGGCACGCCAGAACAACTCCGATTCAGAAGGGGTATCCAGCGAAGCTACGAGAGGTGCACGTTGATCGCAACTACGAGACGGCGACCAATGTGCGCAGTTCATCGAACACCGTGGCAGCGATATCACCCATGTCGCGTGACTCGTCCGGACGAATCCACTGCGCGAACGCGATACCGAAAACGGTGGCTCCGGTTTGGGCCGCCAACGTCGCGGCGGGTTCGGCCACTCCGCGCGCGCGCAGTGCGTCGGCGACCCGGGTCGCGATGGTCGCCAGCTTGTGCTGCTCGCGCTCCTGCAGTGCCGGATGCGCCTCGATGACCGACTGGCGGGTGCGCGAGGTTGCGCGGCGTTCGGCGGTGAAGAACGAGGACGCCGATTGCACGGCCGCAGCCACCGCGTCCAGCGGCGACGCCTCGGCCGGCGCGGTCTCGACGCCGGTCAGGAACGCGTCGAGAAGTACCTCCTGCCCGTAGAACAACACCTCGCGCTTGTCGGTGAAGTGCCGGTAGAAGGTGCGCTCGGTGAGACCGACGGCCTGCGCGATCTCGGTGGCCGTCGTCTGTTCGAACCCGCGGGTCGCGAACAGTTCGAGCGCGGCCTGCTGCAGCCGCTGCGGAGTTCCCGGTTCCCAACGCACGCCGCAAGTGTAGTGATGGCAGTGACTGACTTCGAGGTGTAGCGTCAGTTTCTGACGTCAGTCACCGACATCATGAAGGAGTTCGACATGCACGTTTTCGTCACCGGAGCCTCCGGTTGGATCGGATCGGCGACCGTGGACGAGTTGCTGACGGCCGGCCACGAGGTCACCGGGCTCGCCCGCTCCGACGCGTCGGCCTCGGCCCTGCAGGCCAAGGGCGCGCTGGTACTGCGCGGCGACCTCGACGACCTCGACAGCATCCGTGCCGGCGCCCGCGACGCCGACGCGGTGATCCACCTCGCCAACAAGCACGACTGGTCCGACGCCGCGGGTACCGCGGCCGCCGAACGCAACGCGACACAGACGATCGGCGAGACGCTCGCGGGCAGCGGCCGGCCGTTCCTGATCGCGTCCGGGGTGGCCGCACTGGCGCACGGTCGGCCGGCGACCGAGGACGACCCGTCCCCGTTCCACGGCCCGGACGCACCGCGCGGCGGCAGCGAGAACCTGGCCTTCGACTTCGTCGAGCAGGGCGTGCACACGGTCAGCCTGCGCTTCTCCCCCACCGTGCACGGGACCGGCGATCACGGGTTCATCGCCCACCTCGCCGGGATCGCGCGTGAGAAGGGTGTCTCCGGCTACCCCGGCGACGGCACGAACAGCTGGGCGGCGGTGCACCGCTCGGACGCCGCGCGGATGAACGTGCTCGGACTGGAGAAGGCCCCGGCGGGTGCGCGCCTGCACGCGGTCGCCGAGACCGGCGTGAGCACCCGCGACATCGCGGAAGCGATCGGCCGCGCGTTCGACCTGCCGGTCGCCTCGATCGCCGCCGAGGACGTGGCCGAGCACTACGGCTGGATCGGCAACTTCTTCGCGATGGAACTCACCGCGACAAGCGCGAAGACACAGGAACTGCTCGGCTGGACGCCGGCCGGTCCGGCGCTGATCGCGGACATCGACGGTGGCGCGTACGGCTAAGGGGCTACCGGGACCAGGACGGCGCGGTCGCGCAGCACTCGCGCGAGCACCCCGTTGACGAAGCGCGGCGACTCGTCGGTCGACAGCGACTTGGCGAGCTCGACCGCTTCGTCGATGACGACGGCGTCGGGCACGTCCTCGCGCCAGAGCAGCTCGTAGACGCCCAGGCGCAACACCGCGCGGTCGACGCCGGGCATGCGCTCGATCGTCCAACCTTCGGCGTACGCCGCAAGGATCTCGTCGATACGCGCACGATGTTCGCGCGCGCCCTCGATCAGCGAGACTGTGTACTCGTTGACCGGGGGGTCGCCCAGTTCGACGCGGTCGTGCAACGTCGCCAGCGAATCGACGCCGCGCACGTCCGACTCGTACAAGACGTCGACCGCGCGCTTACGGGCCTTGGACCGGGCAGCCATGAGTCAGGAATTCACACGGCCGAGGTACCGGCCGTCGCGCGTGTCGACCTTTACCTTCTCGCCGGTCGACACGAACAGCGGCACCTGGATCTCGGCGCCGGTCTCGAGCGTGGCGGGCTTGGTGCCGCCGGTCGAGCGGTCGCCCTGCAGGCCGGGGTCGGTGTGGCTGATCACGAGCTCGACCGAGGTCGGCATCTCGATGTAGAGCGGCGTCCCGTCGTGGACGGCGATGGCGACCTCGGCGTTGTCGAGCAGGTAGTTCGCCCCGTCGCCGACGGTCTCGGACGGCACGTGCACCTGGTCGTAGGTCTCGCCGTCCATGAAGACGAAGTCGGTGCCCTCCTTGTACAGGTAGGTCATCGCGCGCTTGTCGACGTTGGCCGTCTCGACCTTCGTCCCGGCGTTGAACGTGCGGTCGACCACCTTGCCCGACAAGACGTTCTTCAGCGTCGTGCGCACGAACGCGCCGCCCTTGCCGGGCTTCACGTGCTGGAACTCGACGACGGTCCACAACTGGCCGTCGATGTTGAGCACGAGGCCGTTCTTCAAATCATTGGTCGTTGCCACGAGGTGTCAGTCTAAGGGGCGTGTGTTCATCTCCCTCCCACGCCGTCGTCTGCACGGCCCTGCGCTACGCCTGGCCGGACGGCACCCCGGCGCTCAACGACCTCGATGTCGCGTTCGACGCGGGCAGGACGGGGCTGATCGGACGCAACGGCTCGGGCAAGACGACCCTGCTGCGCCTCATCGCCGGTGACCTCGCCGCGACCGGCGGCACGATCAGCACCACGGGTGCGGTGGCCTACCTGCCGCAGTCGTTGCCCCTCGATGTCACCCGCACGGTCGCCGACCTGCTCGGCATCGGCGCCGCGGTGCGCGCCGTCCGGGCGATCACGTCCGGTGATGTGTCGGAGCCCAACTTCCAGGCAGTCGGCGACGACTGGGACATCGAGGAGCGGGCGGGCGAAGTGCTCGCGCGCTTCGGGCTCCCTGCCGACCTCGACCGCACGGTCGGGACGCTGTCGGGCGGCGAGGCGGTGTTGGCCGGCGTTGCCGGATTGCTGGTGCGGCGCACGCCGATCACATTGCTGGACGAACCCACCAACAACCTCGACCGGCCGGCGCGCGAGTTGCTGTACGACGCGATTCGCACCTGGCCCGAGGTGCTGATCGTCGTCAGCCACGACCGGGAACTGCTCGAGTGCGTCGACCGCATCGTCGAGCTGCGCGACGGCGCAGCTCGCACCTACGGCGGCACGTTCTCCGCCTACGAGCAGGTGCTCGCCGTCGAGCAGGACGCGGCCGCTCGGGACGTGCGTGCTGCGCAGGGCGAGCTGCGCCGCGAGCGACGCCAGCAGATCGAGGCGCAGATCAAGCAGGATCGTCGAGATCGCGCCGGACGGACGGCGTTCGCGAACAAGGGCTTTGACAAGGCGACCGCGCAGTACATGAAGCGCCGCGCCGAGGTCAGTGCCGGACGCCAGCGCGGCCTGCATGCCGACAAGGTCGACACGGCCCGCGGCGCGGTCGACGGCGCCGAGGCCCGTGTCCGCGACGACGACGTGATCCGAATCGATCTCCCTGCGACGGCCGTGCCGAACGGGCGCACGGTGGTCGAGTTCGACGCCACGATCGTGCGCGGGCCGGAGCGGATCGCACTGCGCGGACGCAACGGTGCCGGCAAGACGACGTTGCTGCGCCGCGTCCTGCCGCTGGCGAGCGTGCCGGTCGGCTACCTGCCCCAGCGCCTCGATCTGCTCGACCCGCAGCAATCGGTGCTCGACAACGTCCGTGTTGTCGCCCCGTCCGCTTCGCCCAACGAGGTGCGAGCGCAGTTGGCCCGCTTCCTGCTGCGCGGCGATCGCGTCGTGCAACGCGCGGGCACGCTGTCCGGCGGCGAACGCTTCCGCGCCACGCTCGCGTGCCTGCTGCTGGCCGATCCTGCGCCGCAACTGCTGCTCGTCGACGAGCCGACGAACAATCTGGATCTGGACAGCGTCGCGCAACTGGTCGCCGCGCTACGCGCCTACCGCGGTGCGCTGATCATCGTGTCGCACGACGAGGCGTTCCTCGCCGAGCTCGGGCTATCGCGAAATTGGACGATCGTCGACGGTCGGCTCACGTCCGACGTCGCCGTCTGACTTGGCCGCTTCTGCCTGCTGCTTCTCATGCTTCGGCAGCGCCGGGAAGCCGTGCCGGCGGCGCAGCAGCATCCACGCGGGGCCGGCGAGCAGGGCGAGGATCACGAGGATCACGCCCGTCACGAACGAGTCGACGCTGAGCAGCTTGAGCGCGGACGCAAGCAGCACGAAGCCCAGCGCGCGACGGATGATCGCGCCCGGCAACCGCGACGACAGCTGCGCGCCGATGAACGCGCCGGGCACCGATCCGACGAGCAGCGCGCCGGTGACCGACAGCGAGAAGTCGCCGAAGATGAGGTGCCCGATCGCAGCTGCCGCGACGAGCGGGACGGCCTGCACCAGGTCGGTCCCGACCAGCTCGCGGGCACGCAGCTTCGGGTAGAGGTACATCAGCGCGATGATGATCAGCGATCCCGAGCCGACCGAGGTCATGCCGACCACGACGCCGCCGACCGCGCCGACGATGATCGTCGGGATCGGCCGGATGTTGAGTACCGGCGGGCCCTCCGGGTCGAGCTCGCGACGCCCGTCACGCTGCGCGGCGCGCTCGGCCAACCGCTGATACGAGCGGAAGAACAGACCGATCGCGGCGAGGACGAGCGCAACGCCGAGGGCGTACTGCACGAAGTCCTCGACGGTCTGCCCGCTACCGAGAGATCGTTCGATGAGGACGCCGCAGAACGCAGCCGGGATCGACCCGATGCACAGCCACTTGACGAGATCCATGCGCACCGTGCCGTGCCGGAAGTGCACGAACGAACCGACCGGCTTCATCACCGCGGCGGCCACAAGGTCGCTCGATACTGCCGACAGCGGTGAGACGTTGAACAGCAGCACCAGCATCGGCGTCATCAGGGCGCCGCCGCCCATTCCGGTCAGGCCGACGACGATGCCCACGACGAGGGCACCGAGTGCGAGGGTCCAGTCCATCAGCGAAACCTATCCGTCAGCCCGACAAACAAGGAAAACCACGCTCAGGATCCGTCCAACGACGACGCGAGATACGACAGTGCAAGGACGTAGCCCTGCGGGCCGAGTCCGATGATGACACCGGCAGCGTGTGCCGAGATGTAACTGTGGTGCCGAAACGCCTCGCGAGCGAACACGTTGCTCAGGTGTACCTCGAGCAACGGGGCGGTCAGCATCGCGCACGCGTCGCCGAGCGCAACCGAGGTGTGGGTGAACGCGCCGGCGTTGAGGATGACCGGAATGTTGTCGTCGGCGGCCGCGTGCAGCCATTCGAGCAGCTGGCCCTCGTGATCGCTCTGGCGCACGCTCACGTCCAGGCCGAGCTCTTCGCCTCCGCGCACGCACAGCGCCTCGAGTTCGGCGTATGACGTTGTGCCGTAGACGTCCGGCTCGCGGGTGCCGAGCCGGCCGAGGTTCGGGCCGTTGAGCACGAGCACGCTCGTCACGAAACAACCTCCTCATACGCTGCCGCGAGCACCTCTGGGTCGACGTCGTCGGCCGTCCCCGGCTTGGCGAGTCCGTCCAGCACGATGAACCGTATCCGGTTACCTCTCGCTTTCTTGTCGACCCGCATCGCGTCGAGCAACTCGGGAAAGGCATCGGGACGGTAGCCGGTGGGCAGTCCGAGCGAATCGAGAATGCGGCCATGGCGGCGCGCAGTGTCGCCATCGAGGCGGCCGAGCATGCGTGCGAGGGTTGCTGCGTAGGCGAGGCCGACCGAGACAGCCTCGCCGTGGCGCCACGTGTACCCCTCGGCACGTTCGATCGCATGGCCGAGAGTGTGGCCGTAATTGAGGATCTCTCGCCGTCCCTGCTCGGTGAGGTCCTCGCCGACCACCTCTGCCTTGACCCGCACCGACCGCTCGACCAACTCGCGCTCGACGGCTGAGCCCGGACGAGCGGCCGCCGCCGGGTCGGCCTCGATCAGGTCGAGGATCGCCGGGTCAGAGATGAACCCGCACTTGACCACCTCGGCGAGGCCGGCCAGATAGTCGGCGACGGGCAACGTCTCGAGCACGCTGAGATCGCACACAACGCCCGCAGGCGGGTGGAAGGCGCCGACGAGGTTCTTGCCACGGGCGGTGTTGATGCCGGTCTTGCCGCCGACCGCCGCGTCGACCATCCCGGCGAGCGTCGTCGGCACCTGCACCACGCGAACGCCACGCAGCCAGGCGGCGGCGACCCAGCCCGCCAGATCGGTCGTCGCGCCGCCGCCGAGGCCGATGATCGCGTCCGAGCGGGTGAAGCCGGCCGCGCCGAGTTCGTCCCAGCACCGTCCGGCGACGTCGAGCGTCTTGGCCTGCTCGCCGTCGGGCAGCTCGATCAGCACAACGTCCTGGCGCAGGTGCTCGCCCAGCGCGGCCGCCCGATCGGCCATGACCGCAGGGTGGAGCACCGCGACCCGGGTGACGCCGGCCAGCAGCGGATCGATCGCGTCCAGCACGTCGTGGCCGATGACGACGTCGTACGCGGCCGGACCGGCGACGGTGATCTTCGTGCTCACGCCAAGATCCCGAGATCGTGCAGGCGCGCAGCGATGTGTGCGGCGACCTGCCCGGGCGACCGCTTCTCGGTGTCGACGCTCATCGTTGCCACCTCGTCGTAGATCGGCTGGCGCGCTTCGGCGATCGCGCGCAGCCGCGCCGGCGGATCGGCGGCGAGAAGTGGCCGGGTGCGTCCGTCCCCGACTCGCAGGAGCAGGGTCTCGATGGTCGCGCGGAGCACCGCGACCGGCACGCCCGACGCAACAACCGCGGCGCGCGTCGCGTCGTTGATCAGCGCTCCCCCGCCGAGTGAGAGGACCCCGTCGAAGTCGCTCACGAGGCATTTCTCTATCGCGTCCCGTTCGGCCGCGCGGAACGCGTCCTCGCCGTCGGCGTCGAAGATCTGCTGGACGGTGCGCCCGTCGGTCGCCTCGATCAGTTCGTCCGAGTCGAGGAAGGGCACGCACATGATCTTGGCAAGGCGCCGTCCGGACGTCGACTTGCCGGCGCCCGGTAGCCCGACGAGGACGATGCAAGGACTCATGGTCAGGTAGTCAGGTCGAGGTCAGGCCGCGTTCGGCGAGCCGGGCGAGGTAGGACTGCACATTGCGCCGGGTCTCGGCGACCGAATCGCCGCCGAACTTCTCGAGGGTCGCCTCGGCGAGCACCATCGCGACCATTGCTTCGGCGACCACACCCGCGGCGGGTACGGCGCAGACGTCGGAGCGCTGATTGATCGCCACCGCTGCTTCGCCGGTCGCGGTGTCGACGGTCTGCAGCGCGCGCGGGACGGTGGAGATCGGCTTCATCGCGGCGCGTACCCGGAGCACCTCGCCGGTCGTCATGCCGCCCTCGGTGCCGCCGGAGCGTCCGGTCACTCGGCGGATCGAGCCGTCGCGGTTGACGATCTCGTCGTGCGCCTGCGAGCCGCGCAGCCGGGCGAGTTCGAAGCCGTCGCCGAGCTCGACGCCCTTGATGGCCTGGATGCCCATCAGCGCTGCGGCCAGCCGCGAGTCGAGGCGCCGGTCGCCGTGCACGTGGCTGCCCAGTCCGGGCGGCAACCCCCAGGCGAGCACCTCGACGACACCGCCGAGGGTGTCGCCGGCCTTCTTGGTGTCCTCGATCTCGGTGATCATCGCGGCCGCGGTGTCGGGGTCGAAGCAGCGCACCTCGGACGCGTCGACGGTGTCGAGGTCGCCGGGCTTCGGCAGCACGCCGGCCGGGGTCTGGACGGTGCCGATGGCGACGACGTGGCTGAGCACCTCGACGCCGAGGCTCTGCTGCAGGAAGGCCTTGGCCACCGCGCCGAGCGCGACGCGGGCGGCGGTCTCTCGCGCGCTCGCGCGTTCGAGAATGGGACGGGCGTCCGGGACGTCGTACTTCTGCATGCCGACGAGGTCGGCGTGGCCGGGGCGGGGACGGGTGAGCGGCGCGTTGCGGGCCTGTGCGGCCAACTCGTCCTCATCGACCGGGTCCGCCGACATGACGGTCGTCCACTTGGGCCATTCGGTGTTGCCGATACGCACTGCGACCGGGCCGCCCATGGTCAAGCCGTGCCGCACGCCGCCGGTGAGCTCGACCTCGTCCTGCTCGAACTTCATGCGGGCGCCGCGGCCGTAGCCGAGCCGGCGGCGCGCCAGGTCACGGGCCACGACTGTCGTGGTCACCTCGATGCCCGCGGGCAGCCCGTCGGCAACCGCGACCAGCGCAGGGCCGTGCGACTCGCCGGCAGTGATCCATCGCAACACGCCGACGATTGTCCCCTACCACCGGGGCCCTCGCGGAATCGCCACGTTCTCCAGGCGATTTCGTGGGGATGGTTACTGGCCGAGCAGCCACCCGTCCGGTGCGGCGAGCTTGGCTGCGGACTTCGGCCCCCACGACCCCTGCGGGTACTTGGTGATGCGTGGCCGGTTGTCGAGCAGCGGTGCGGAGACCTTCCACACGGCGGCCAGGCCGTCCGGCCGGGTGAACAGCGCGCGGTCGCCGAGAACGACGTCGTGGATGAGCCGTACGTAGGGCGGCAGCGGGTCGGCACCGCCGAGCTGGGTGAGCGGAATCGTGGCCTTCGCGACGTCGAGCTTGAGCGCTGCGCCCGGTTGCTTGGCGACCAACTCGAGGTTGATCTCGCCGTTGCCGGACAGCTCGAAGCTGAGCACGTTGCCGTGTTTCGGTACACCGGCCAGCGTGCCCTCGGGTTCGCGCAGGATCAGGCTCACCCGCTGATGACTCTGCGCCATCCGCTTGCCGGTACGCAGCAGGAACGGCACGCCCTTCCAGCGCTTGCTGTCGATCCAGAGCCGGGCGGCAACGAAGGTGTCCATGCTCGACCGCGCGGCGATGCCGGGCACGTCGCGATAGCCGTCGAACTGCCCCAGCACAACCTCGGCGGGATCGAGTTTGCGGAACTTGCCGATGACCTCTTCACGGGCAGCCTGCAGGTCGGCGGAGGTGAGCGACGCGGGCGGCTCCATCGCGACCTCGGCGGCGATCTGGAACAGGTGCGTCACGAGCATGTCGAGCACTGCGCCGGTGGCGTCGTAGAACAGCGCGCGGTCGGTGATGCCGAGTCGTTCCGGGACGTCGATCTGCACGGCCCGCACGTGGTCGCGATGCCACATCGCGTCGAACAGCCCGTTGGCGAAACGCAGCACGTGCAGATCCTGGGTCGCCTCCTTCCCGAGGAAGTGGTCGATGCGATAGACCTGCTGCTCGTCGAGCACCGAATGCACGACCCTGTCGAGCGCACGGAACTTCGCACCCGACGTCCCGAACGGCTTCTCGTAGACCACGCGCGAACCCTTGGCCAGGCCGTGCTGGCCGAGCGCCTTGGTGAGTTCGTCGAAGGCCACCGGCGGAACGGCGAGGTAGTGGATGAGCTGAGCGTTCCTGCCGAGGTGGTCCTTGGCGTGGCTGAGCACGTCGAGCAGACTGCCGGGGCTGTCGGTGTTGAACCCGCCGCCGGCGAAGAACACGTGCTCGGCGAACTTGGACCAGGTCTTCGCCTCGGGCTTGGCGCCGAACTCGGTCAGCACCGAGCGCACGTAGTTGCGGAAGTTCAGATGGTCGACGTCACCGCGTCCGTTCCCGATCAGCTTCCACTTCGCCGGCAGCAGCCCTTCTTGCCAGAGTCGGTAGAAGGCGGGCAGCACCATGCGTTTGGCCAGGTCGCCCGTTGCGCCGAACAGGACGAAGGCGGTCGGTTTCGCATCGCGCGCTGTTGCCATGGGCTCACCTTACGAGGGACGGCGTCAGGTCGAAGGCGAGCACGATGAGGGCGCCGACCAGCAACATCGGGCCGAACGCGATCGCGGTCTTCCTCGACGCGCGCCGACGCGCGATCAACACGATCGAGACGAGTGCACCGAGCAGGAATCCTGCGAACAATCCGTAGTAGACCGCGAGCCAGCTGTGATAGCCGAGGTAGGCGCCGAGCACGCCGCCGAGGCGTACGTCGCCCCAGCCGAACGAGCGCGGCGAGATGAACTTCAGCACGAACAGCGCGACGTACGCGACGGCGCCGGCTTCGACTGCGCGCAGGTAGTCGGACCAGTCGCCGTCAACCGCAGCAGCCAGTGCGAGCAGCGCGAACGCGCCGATCGCTGCCGGGTAGACCAGGCGGTTGGGCAGGCGATGGTGTTCGTAGTCGATGACCGTCAACGCGCTGCCCGTCAACGCGATGCACAGGTACGCGGGGAGCAGCACCGTCCAGCCCGCGGCCGCGCCGCCGAGCCCGCCGAGGACGAGCGCTGCCACCGCCGTCCTGACCGTCCGCCGGCCGTCAGGCTTCGCCCCGACGTACCAGCGCGCGTTCTCACGGTCGGGGACGGTGAGCGTGAGCCGAGCCAGGTACGGCGTCGCCGCCAGACACACGGCGGCACCTGCCACTGCGCCGACGAGCGAGGTCACCGCGGCAGGGTATTGCGTCGGCTACGTGCCAGCGCTCGACCCGCCCAGCACAGTGCCGAGGTTGGTCGGGATCGCGTGCAGCCGGTAGAGCGCCTCGTTCGGGAACTGCGTCTCCTTCTCCCAGTCACCGTTGGTGAAGACGGCTTGATTCGCGAGCGGTCGCGTGAACACGAACTTCTGCACGAGGGACGGGTCGTAGAGACCCATCCAGTCCTCGGGAGCGCCACGATCCAGCGACGTCGAATCCGGATCCTGGGTGAGCTGGCACGGTGCCGTGGTGCACCACAAGCTGCGCTGCGTGGTGTGGTCGAAAGCGACCGTCCACGGTCCCCACGGCTTCGGCGAGGTGAAGAAGCGGTACTCGCTGTAGGGGTTCTCCTGCGGGTTCGGGAACGTGCTGTCACCGCGGATGTAGCTGAACGAGAGCAGCACGTACTTCTTCAGCGCCGGCACGTACTGCACCACCGGCTGACTGACGAAGTGCTTGGCCTGCAGCACTCGCGTCGCACCGGCTACCGAGCTGGTCCACTCGAGACCATTACCGCCGGCGCGACCGTGGTAGTACTGCCACGCGCTGGCCGTCTGCACCTTGTTCAGCGGCACACGAGCCAGGTGCAGGTAGTTGCCGTTGTAGGCATAGCCGTCGTTCGAGACCGCGTAGAGATACTTGTTCGCGCCGTCCACGGTCTGCGTGTTGCCCGGCCCGTACTGGATGAAGAACGGTGCGGAGAAGTTCTGGTCGGGGAACATCGCCTGGTAGCGACCGAGCTTCTTGTTGTACGGCGGCGCTGCACCCGTGGCGCTGGTCGTGCCCCACGGGTTGGTCCACGTCAGCCCACCGTCGGTGGACTTCATGATGCTCGCGTTGAACGACCCCTGCAGGCCGACGGACTGATCGGCGTCGCACCGGTGGATCTGGCGCGCGACCGCGAGGTAGATCACCTGCCCGATCCGGGTGATCCCGCCGGTCTTCCACGAGCAGCCGTCCGGGCCGGGATTCGTGCCACCGGCGCGTGGTCCGAAACTCTTCATGCAGTTGACGGTTGTCACGTTCAGCCGGGACGGATCCGCGCCAGTCGCCTGGAGGATCGCGATGTCGCTGCCGATGTTGGTGCTTCCCGTTCCGCGACAGGAGTTGTTCACCCCGAGGGTGTCGTTCGCAGTCGCGATGACGTCGCCGGTCGTGCCGGTGGTGTTGTAGAACGTGTCGCCGACGACCGTCGGGTAGTACTGCGGCGTGTCGAACTCGTGTCCCGATGCCGGCCGGTAGAAGTAGCCCTCGACATCGATGTACAGATCATTCGACTCGGACTTGCCGGAGGTCGAGTCGGCGATATCGATCTTCCCGTTGGCGCCGGTCTCGAGGAACAGCAGGTTGCTCTCGATGACGTTCGGGTCGACGTCGACAGTGCTCGTGCTCGTCGGTTCGGGCGCTCCATCCGTCCAGATCGTGTTGTAGCCGTGGCTGTTGGCATTGGTGGTGCCGAGGTTCAGCGCGACGGCGTCGGCGTCGGACGGCACTCCGGCGACTCCGACGACGGGGATTGCCTGCGTCCCGTTGACCACTCGACCTGCGGTCATCTTTCCGGTGACGCCGACGTTGTGCCTCGTGTCGACGATGCGACCCGGCTTTGTGATGGGGATGTACACGTCGCCGGACGACCCGTCGGTCGGGACGACGTAGTAGCCCTCGACATCGACATAGATGTCGGTCGAAGAGCAGTTGGTCGAGAAGGTGATGTTCCCGCTCGAGTCCGGCGCGACGACCGCAAGTCCCTGTGCCGAGTAGTTCGCGAACGTGTCGACGCGGGGATAGGCAGTGGCGTCGGCGGTGTCGGAACCGGACGCGGGCTGCACCTGCACCCAGCAGTCAGTGCTGGTGACATGCGCTCCGACGTTCAACGCGACCGCCGATACACCAGACGTGGGGATGCCGCCGAGCCCAAGCACTTCGTCCGTCCACGGCGCATCGCTTGTGAGCGGCGTCGAACGACCTCCCACTCCGGCACTCGTGTCGACGATCCGGCTAGGCGTCAGCGGCGCGAATGCAGCGCCGACCGCGGTCGAGTCTTTCGAGGTCACGTACCCCTCGATGTCGGCCCGCACATCGACCGCGCTGCCGCCCGATCCGTCGTAGAAGGAGATCTGGCCCGAGTCGCTCACCTGCACGATCGCGGTGTTGTCGGCGACCGAGCCGACGGGCGCATTGGCGACCGTCGCGTATTGCGGTCGAACGGCATCGGCCGGCCAGGCCCAGACGTTCCCGTTGGAGTTCACACCCGGCTTCGAGCTGCCCGAGGTCGTGATGTGCAGCATGACCGCCAGCACGCCCGAGGCCGGAACGCCGGCAACGCCCGTGACGCTGACCGTGTTCGTGGCACCCGGCTGAAGCTGGCCGGACCAGCCGGTGTCGGTTGTCGTGTCGACCACGTTGGCCGCGGGAAGCGGCACGAACTGGCCGGCCGCGGGCTGCGGGGCCTGGGCGCCGGCGGCGCTCACGCCCGCCGCGAGACCGAGGGCCGCCAGCCCGGCAGCGACAGCGGCCAGGCGACGGGGTCGACGACGACCACCAGGGCGCGTATCAATACGCGCGCGCGGCGCAACGGAACTCACGAGCTCAATCCCTCCACGGGCAACGCGATCACAAGGGCGATGACACTTATATCGATCACGCGCCCGGCGGACTGTAGCTCATGAAGGTGGCAAAAGTGTGTCCTAGACCTCCGGCTTGCGATGATCTTGGGGAAAAGCTGCGGTTTGCGATGTTGAGTGGCGCTTTAGACCGGTGAGTGGCGCGATATTTCGCGCCACTCACCGGTCTATCGCGCCACTCGACGCGGGTGGCCGCCGGACTCGTCAGGACGAGGCTGCGAGGCGTTGTGCGGCCCGGATGAGCTTGTCCGCCTTGTCGGTCAGCGAGCGCACTCGATCTCGGGACGCGCCGTGGCCGGCGGCCGCGTCGGCCAGCACACCCTTGATCTTGGTCGCCAGGGTGTCGCGCTTGTCGGCGAGGTAGGCCAGGGCGTCCTCGACACGGGTGTAGGTCGAGTCGCCCGACGCCGATCCGCTCTTGAGCGCGTTGGTCGAGGCGATCAAGGTGTCCGTGCCGAACGCACCGACGCTCGAGTTGAGCTGCCGATATGCGGCCGCCAGTGCCTGCACCGCGGACAGCGCGTGCTTGGGCCGACTGAGCACGTCGGTCACGACCGTGCCGTCGGACGGATAGTCGTCGGTCAGGCCCGCCAGGTGCAGCAGGGTCGGACGCAGGTCCACCTCGTCGACGTAGGTGCCGTCCTTGCTCGCCTGTGGCACGGTGTTCGTCGAGTTCGGATCGCTCGCCTCGTTGCCGTCGGCCGGCTGCGGGCCGTTGACGCCGTTGGCTGCGACACCGGGCCCGGCGAACGCCCCCCAGGTGACGTCGATGTTCGGCGAGTAGTAACCGTGGTTCCACGCGAACGAACTGTTGATCGACACGTTCGGCCCGGACGTCGAGAAGTAGTAGTCCGGCACCGGGAACATCGTGTACGTCGGTGTGCGTAGCGGATCGGAAGTCTGCATATGCAGGATCCGTTCCTCGGCGGCTCCGGCCTGGTAGTTCACGATGTGCTGGCCGGTCACCCCGCTGTACGGGTTGTCGCCGGTCATCGATGCGGTGTCGCGTTCGAGCTGGCGAACCTGAGCGTTGTCGGCAGCCGGCTGGCCGTGGACGTAGATCGACGCGCCCTGCGGCTCGATGTCGAACGGCGTGTTGGCGCTGGGCGTCGTCGAGAGCAGTCCCTTGATGTTGGCCTGCAGCTCGCCGATCTGTCCCGCTGCGTAGTTGCACGGCACGGTCACACCGTCGCACCCGGCCGGTGTCGGCTGGGATGCGCGCCCGACGTTCGCGCCTGCGAACTGGTCGTTCTCTTCGGCGCTGATCAAGTACAGCGTGTTCGCCGGCGTGATGCCGTCCTGCTGCAACCGCTCGAAGAACTTCTGGAAGGCGTCGTCGTAGGCCTTCGCGTTGCTGACGTAGCAACTGTCGCCGGGGCCCACCGGGTTACCGGACTTGGTCGCGGTCGCCGTCGTGCAGCTCCCGGTGGTGGTCGCCTTGCGCTCGTGCATGTCGGAGATGTAGCCGTACGTGACCGGTATGCCGCTCTCTTGCATGTCCGCCATGTAGGCGAGTGACTGCGCCGGCGTGGGGCTGAAGCCCGGGAAGCCGGGTCGCGCCGGGGAGGTGAACGCACCGTCGATCTCGTTACCGTTGAGGTCGACCAGGTTTCCTGATGAATTCGTCACCTGATATCCGTCGTGCGTCTTGTTCGGCGTGCCCTGCCCGAGCACGGGCGCGACGTAGCGCGCGCCGAACAGCCCCTGGTAGCCGTGATAGCCGCCCGGCTCGGTGGGGAGCAGGTCCGCGCTGGCCGACGCGGATGGCGACGTCTGGCCGTACTTCACTGCCTTCGCGTCGGCGCAGGTAGCCGCGGCCTTGGCGCAGTGCACAGCGACACCGATGTAGTCGGCGACCTCGTTGTCCTTGAACGAATCGGGGTCGGCGGCAAGTTGCTGCGCCTCGGGCGAGTTCGCACCGAAGACCGTCTTGATGTCCTGGCCCGTGTTCTCGAGCACCATGTTGGCCGTCGAGAAGTCGCCGACGTTGCAGCCGGCACGAGTGAACGGCACCCACGGCGCGGGCGTCTGCTGGCCGGTGTTGGTGTGCTTCGCCGGCGTGGTCGGCGAATACGCCATCGTGGGCAGCGTGTCGTGTCCGCTTGCCGGCGACGACGCGGTGTCGACGACCGGGCTCGTCCAGTATGCGAACGACGCGGCCGGGTCGGTCGTCCCGTCCGGGTTGAAGGTCTTGTACGAGTTGGTCAACGGCTGGCCGTGGCGGTCGCCGTAGAGGCCCGTGTAGATCGCGAGACTGTCGTCGGCGGTGTGCGCGATCATCGGCGTGTGCAGGTTCGAGAGCACCGTTCCGTTGTTCTCGAGGAAGTGCAGCAGGTGCGGCATCTGCTCGAGGTCCGACGGCACGTTCGGGTTGTCCCGGGCGAAGTGGACGTTGTCGAAGACCAGGCTGATGACGTGCTTGACGCCGTTGCCGAGCCGACAGGACGACGCGGACTGGTGATGGCTCGGCCGGTCGGCGGACGCGCCGCCCTCGGCGAGGGCGAACGTTCCACCGGCAACCACACCGGCAACCACTGAGGCGCCGAGGACCCGGCGCAGCCGCGTACGTGACTTCGTCGTCACTGCTCCTCCAAATGCTCCAAATCGGACTATTAGCCAGAACCTATCCCCCTCACACGTGTTCCGTGTAGCCCCCTGATGACGTCAGGATGACGACATGGCGTCCGATCAGGCGTATGCGAAGGACCCGCGGGTCGACGACTACATCCGCGCGCTGCCCGCGTGGCAGCAGGAGATCTGCGAGCAGGTCCGTGACCTCGTCCACGCGGCCGACCCCGAGGTCGAGGAGACGATCAAGCGGTCCGTACAGCCGTACTTCGTGCTGGCGGGCAACATCTGCGCGCTGCTCGCGACCAAGGACCACGTGAACGTATTCCTCTACGACGGCGGCATCGTCCCGGACCCGGAGTCGATCATCACCGCCGGACATGAGAACAAGACTGCGCGGCAGATCGCGATCTACGCGGACTCGACGATCAACAAGCGCGCGTTGCGGCGAATGTTCGCGCAGATCGTCGCAAACAACCGGGCCGGCGGGTGGCGCAAGCTCAAGCAGTAGCGTCAAGGGCGATGTTCGACGCGATCGTGCTGGCCGGCGCTACGTCGCGCCGCCTCGACGGCGCCGACAAGCCTGCGATCGAGGTGCACGGGCGCACGCTGCTCGACATCGCACTCGCCGCCACGGACGGCGCACAGCGCATCGTGGTAGCGGGTCCGCAGCGGCCGACCGAGCGGTCGGTGATCTGGGTGGAAGAGGACCCACCCGGTGGCGGCCCCGTCGCCGGCATCGCTGCCGCACTCGCGTCGGTGACATCGTTCTGGTGCCTCGTGCTCGCTAGCGATCTGCCTCGGATCGGCCCGGCCGTCCCGGTGCTGCTGACCGCGGCCGGCGAGCGCGGACGTCGCGGTGCTGAGCCCGGACGGCGAGCGCAACTACCTCGCGGCGGTATGGCGCACCGACGCCCTGCGTGCTGCAGTCGAGCGGCTGGAACGTGTCGACGGAGCGGCGGTGCGCGAATTGTTCGCCGGAGCCGACGTGGTCGATGTGACCGACGAGAACGACTGGGGTGCTGACGTCGACACCTGGACCGACGTCGAACGGGTGCGCCGTGCCTGACGACCTGAGCCGCTGGGTCGACGAGCTGTGCTCGGCCCTCGGCATCGACACCCCGGTCGACCGGGATCTCGTCCTCGATCTCGCCCGCGATGCGGCACACGGGGTCGCCCGCCCGGCGGCTCCCCTGACCACGTTCCTCGTCGGGCTCGCCGCGGGCCTGCGCGGCGGCTCGCCCGACGACATCGCGGCGGCAGCCCGGCTCGCCAAACAGCTCGCCACCGACTGGCAGGATTGAACCGTGCCCGTCCTGCTGTCTGTGAACGTCGGCCGTCCGCGCCCGAACCCGGACAAGCAGGTCGACGAAACCGGCATCGACAAGCGGCCCGTGGACGGGCCGGTCCAGGTGCGCGACCCGGGTCCGAAAACGACCGGGCTGGGCAGCGGCGTCGTCGGCGACTTCATCGGC
Organism: uncultured Actinomycetota bacterium; assembly: GCA_963757455.1. Lineage (GTDB taxonomy): Bacteria > Actinomycetota > Actinomycetes > Mycobacteriales > Jatrophihabitantaceae > RYN-133. The sequence continues at coordinate 82,692 of CAVWSE010000017.1, read as the reverse complement.
GACAGTGAGAACCACGGCGGCACAGACCAGGCGCTCTACGCCTTCACCCGCGAGGATCTCGACGCCTGGGAACAGCGTCTCGGTCGCGCGCTGAGCAACGGCTTCTTCGGCGAGAACCTGACCACCAGCGGCATCGACGTCAACGCCGCACTCGTCGGCGAGCGGTGGCAGCTCGGCGACACGGTCGTCGTCGAGGTGACCTACCCGCGGATCCCGTGCTCGACCTTTCGCGGGTGGGTGGGCGAGCAGGGCTGGTTGAAGATCTTCACCGAGGTGTCGCGTCCCGGGGCCTATCTGCGCATAGTCGTCCCCGGCGAGATCCGCGCTGGTGACGTGATCACAGTCGTTCATCGTCCCGATCACGGCGAGACGATCACGCAGGCGTACCGGACGTACATGTTCGGCGGGTAGTCCCACTCACCACTGCGCGCACCGCAGCGTTCCTGTCATGATCGCCGCGCTACCACCCACCAGCGCGAGGATCCGACATGCCGACCGACGACGATGCACCGAATGCCGAGTCGACCGCGACGACGGTCAGTTCGCCGCCGGCCAAGACAGACAGTCCGGTCAGCGGCCGGCGTGATCGCGGGGATCACGCTCGCTGTGCACGTCACACCTGACGGGTGCGACCAAGGTGTCGATCCCTGCTCTCATCCGCACGTAACGCTCGGAGTCCTCCTCGTCGGCGGTTCACTGTTCGCCGGCACACTTCTCGCGCTCGTCGGTGTAGTGGCACGACGCGTGCTCGAGGCGTTGCCGCGCGAGCGGGATTGACAGGCCGCGCGCGGCCTTTCGCGAGTGGTCACTTATGCCGCGAGTGGCCAGCTATTTCTGACCACTCGGAGGACCAGTGACCACTCGAGGAAAGAGGCGCTCGCGGGTGCGAATCCTCATATATTTGTGCGGATTCTCTGCCGCACACCTTCCATTCCTTCCTTGGAAGGAGTATTATCGAACACGTGAGCAGCTCGCAGTTGACCGGCACCGCGGTGCTGGATCGGCTGCGCGAACTCGAGTTTCAGAAGCAGGCGATCGAGGTCGAACAACTCGGCCTGATAGCGCAGATCGAGACCGAACACCTGGCCTATGACCTGGGTGCGAAGAACACGACCGTGCTGCTGCGCGACGTGTTGAGGATCGGCGCGCGCGATGCCGCCGGACGGATGAAGCTGGCGCTCGCGGTCACGCCCCGTCGGACGCTGACCGGGGACCCGGTCGAGGCGGCCCACCCGCAGACCGCGGCCGCGCTGGCCGAGGGTGAGATTTCGATCCGGCACGCCGCCACCGTCGTGGCCATGACGGACAAGATCGACGACCTGCTGGCCGACCAGTCAGCGCCGTTGTATGAGACGGCGCTGCTCGACTTCGCGGCCGAGCACGACCCGGACTTGCTGGCCCGCTTCGCCAACGGCCTCTACGCCCGCGTCGATCAAGACGGCGCATTCCGCGACATCGAAACCGCACACCGGCGCCGCACCCTGACCCTGCACCGGCGCGCGGACGGATCCGGCACCATCGCCGGCGAACTGACCTGCGAGCAGGCCGAATACGTCGAGACACTGCTCGACACCCTGGCCAAGCCGCACACCGGTCCGAATGGCGAGCACGATCCGCGCACACCGGGCCAGCGCCGTCACGACGCGCTGCTGGAAGCACTGAAACTGCTGTTCGCCGCCGGCACGCTGCCCACCGTCAACGGCTGCGCCACCACCCTCGTGCTCACCGCGACCGTCGACGACTACGCATCCGGCACCGGCATCGTCCAGACATCGCACGGCTACTCGATCCCCACCGCAGCAGCAGACCGATGGCTGGACCCGAAAGCCAAAGCCATCCTCGTGCTGCTGTCCAAGACCAAGAAGATCCTGGCGTATTCGGATCAGCAGAGGTTGTTCACCGAGCAGCAACGGTTAGCGATGTTCGCTCGGGATAAAGGCTGTAGTTATCCCGGCTGTGATGCGCCCTTGTCGTGGACGCAAGCACATCACGTCACCGACTACGCGATCACCCGAAGAACCTGCGTCGACGACGGCACACTGGTCTGCCGGCAGAACCATGCGATGTTCGAACAGCAAGGCTGGCAGTCGATCATGCTCGATGAGATCCCGTACTGGATGCCGCCGACGTGGGTTGATCCGGACCAGAAGCCGCGCCGCAACCGGATGCACGACTCACCGCAACCGACCCGGTGCTGAAGCATGCCTTCCAGCGCAAACCGCACCTACCAGCGAGGACTACCCGGTCTCTCACTGCGTTCGGACCGGACCGGAGAAACACAACTCGACCCCCGCGTGACTCCCGTCGCTGCGCATTTTGTTCTTTCGTCTTTCGCCGCGAACCCGCTCGTTCTCGCAACGAACCTGACGTAACACCTGTCTAGTTGTCGGGAGGCGGCGTGAAGACTTTTGGAGTCGAAGCCGTGGCAGCAGCGGTTGCGCTTACTGCTGTGCTGACCGGCTGTACTGGAGCGAGTTCGGACGCGCCGACCGCAACGGTCGCGAGCCGCAGCATCACTTCGACCGACACGACCACCGACGCCGAGCACGTCCAGCTCAGACATTCGCATAGGCCTGGCCACCGAAAGCGCGGGCCGGCTCTACGTGTTCGTAGATCCCTCGAACGATGGCCGCGGACCCGTGCGGCTGCGCATGTCGACGCTGCGCGCGCACCGGTTCGTCACCATCGGTCCGCATCTGCCTCGCGACTTCTTCCCCGACTCGATGTTCGTGCTCGACCCGCGCCACCTCTGGTTCACGATGTTCTCCGACGGTGGGGGACGCGAGCGGCTCTACCGAACCAGCGACGGCGGCAGAAGTTGGCGCTGGACACCGATCGTGTCGCATTCGATGGCGGGCGGCAGCACAGACGCGCTCTGGTTCACCGACGCTGACCACGGTTGGCTCACCGACATCCAGCCGACCGCACCCGACGCAATGCTGTTCGTCACCGCCGACGGCGGCCGCCACTGGCACGTGGTCGCCGACACCGACCGGCACGCGGTGATCCGCGTCCCTGCCGACGATCGGGCCGCGTGCAATACCAGCCGGGCGGCACCACAGCATGGGACGCCGCTCCCGCCGGTTGGTTCAGCCCCGACCTGTACGTCACCCGCAACGGCGGCGACACCTGGCAGACCGCGCTCGCCGCGCGACACCGTGTCTTCGCTGCACCGGGTGTCTTCGGCAGCGAGGTGGTCGAGCCCGTCAGCTGGTGCGCGCACCGCACCGTCCGGGCCCGGCTGGTTGTCAGTGGCGACGACGGTGCCCACTGGACACGCGAGCCCACAGTCATTCTCGGCGCAGGTTCCGCGTCCGACCACAGCGGCTCCGGCTGCCAGCCGGTCGCAGCCGCCGTGCCCAATCCCGACGACGCTTGGATGGCCGCGCTCGCCGCCCGGCGGCGACCCGTCGTGACGAGTACCTGCGATCAGGGCCGGCACTGGCACGCGGCCCGACCGCCCGGCCTGCGTGTTCTGGACGGCTTGGATATCTCGGCCACCGACTGCCGCCACGCACTACTCGACGCGCGCGACTACCGCGGCACCGAGCACCTGTACATCACCAGCGACGGCGGCTCGACGTGGCGCTCCATCGACGAGCGTGCCAGCCGTTAGTGATGCGCGAGGATCTCGTCCGCTGCCCGCTCCCCCGACCGCACGGCTCCGTCCATGTAGCCCTGCCAGAAGTCGGAGGTCTCCGTCCCGGCCCAGTGGATGCGGCCGACCGGCGTGCGCAACGCATGCCCGAAGCGAAGCAGCGTGCCCGGACCCATGACGGCGGTCGGGCCACCGTGGCTCCACGGCTGCTGCGGCCAGTTCATGTCGAAGTACTCGACCGGGTGGGCGAACCGGTTGTCCTGGAACAGGCTCACGTACTGTGCGAGCACGGCCTTGCGCCGCGCGGCGTGCGAGTGCGCTCCCCACTTCAGGTTCTGCGCGCCGCCGACGAAACCGGCCAGGACGCCGACCGACCCGTCCGGCGGCGAGTTGTCGAAGGCGTAGCCGACCGGGCCGCCGACGGTGAGGAACTGGCCGGTCAGACCGTTGTCGCGCCAGAACGGCTTGTCATACACGGCCTCGACCTTCATCAGCGCGCCCATCGACATGCGCTGCAGAAGCTGATCGCGCGCGGTCGGCAACAACGGGTCGAAGTCGATGCGCTGCACAAGCGCCGGCGGGACGGCGACGATCACGCGCTGCGCGTGCACGACGACTCGGTCGCTGTAGACGCTGACGCCGTGCCCGTTCTGCACGATGCGCCGCACGGGCGTGTTCAGGTGCACCCGCCGGCCGAGCGCGTGGGCCGTGCGCAGTGAGATGAGCTGCGACCCGCCCCGGATGCGCGATTGCTGCGCACCGCCCCGCACGTTGAAGAGCCGCTCGATGGTGCCGACGTTCTTCGCGTCGCCGGCCGCGGCCACGTAGTTGAGGACGAACAGCAGCGACAGGTCGCGCGCCTCGGCACCGACAAGCGCTTGCAGGAACGGTGCGAGCAGGCCGAGCGTGCGGTCTGGATTGGAGGCCATGCTGCGCACGTAGGTCTCGAGGGTCTGCGAGTCGTACTGCTCGGCGTTCGGCGAGTTCCACGGGTGCGCCGGGTTGATCTTGCTGGCCTTGTCGTCGATGTCCTTCACGAGAAGCGCGATGTCGGCAGCGATCGTGGCGTCCGGCGGCGCGGTGCCCAGCGGACCGGTGTCGGTGTAGAGCGTGCGCGGATACGGCGGGTAGAGGTAGACGTTGTTGCCGGTGTCGTAGGCCTTGAACGTCGTGATGCCGAGCGACTTGGCCAGCGCCACCACGCGGTCCTGGGTCGGGCCGACGAATTCGCCGCCGGCCTCGGCGATGTGACCGTGGCCGATCTTGTGGTTCAGCGTGCGGCCCCCGACGCGGTCGCGGGCTTCGAGGACGACCACCTTGTGCCCGTGCCGAGCCAGGCGGCGCGCAGCCGTCAGACCCGCGAGACCGGCACCGACGACCACCACGTCGGTCGTGAGTTCGGAGCGGGACGCGCCGCTCGCGGCGCTCGGCAGCAACAGCCCGGCAGTCCCGGCAGCGGCGGCGACGGAGCCGCCGGCGAGAAACGTGCGGCGGGTACGCGGGCTCGGCATGTGCGTGAGTGTGCCCACGAGAACACGTTCTCGCACGCCGAAACCGGGCTCAGGTGATCAGTCGCTCACCGGCGTAGGCGTTCATCCGGCCGGCCCGCACCATGCCGGCCAGCAGCAACCCGTGCTCGCGGGCGAGATCCACAGCGAGGCTGGACGGCGCTGAGACCGCGACGATCCCGGCCACCCCGGCGGCCACCGCCTTCTGAACGATCTCGAACGAGACCCGGCCGCTGACGACGAGCAGCAGGTCGGTCGCCGGGAGCCGGCCGTCGAGCAAGGCCTCGCCGACCACCTTGTCGACCGCGTTGTGCCGTCCGACGTCCTCGCGCACGGCCCCGATGACGCCCGTCGCGTCGGCCAGGGCGGCGGCGTGGACGCCGCCGGTCCGGTCGAAGGCGCGTTGCCGCTTGCGCATCGTGTCGGGCAGGGCGCTGAGCACTGCACGGGGCACGGTCCACCCGTCCCGGTGCGGTTCGGACGTGCGCACCAGGCTCAGGTCGAGCACGTCCGCGCTGCACACACCGCACGCCGCCGACGTCACGAACGCGCGTGCCCGCGGTGGCCGCACACCAGGTCGCAGCGTGATGTGCACGCGGTCGGTGTCGTCCTCGCGACAGGCGCGCAACGTCACGATGTCCTCGGGCGAGCGCACGCCCGATTCGGCGACGAGCCATCCGGCGGTCAATTCGAGGTCGTGACCGGGCGTGCGCATGAGCGTCGCGATCGTGTCGCCGTCGAGGCCGAGGACGAGCGGGTCCTCGACGGCCAGATCGTCCGGACCGCTGGTCGGAGCGGACTCGGCCGGCAGCCGCACGATCGCACGCCGGGTCGTCGTGACGCTCATAGGTCGAGCGTACGGCGCAATGCGGCGTCCATCGCTTGTAACGGGGCGGGCCGACCAGTCATCAGCTCGACTTGAGCTGCAGCCTGATGCAACAGCATTCGGGCACCGCTCAGCACTGTCGCGCCGGCGCGCTGAACGGCCGTGGCGAGCTCGGTCGGCCAGTCGGCGTACACGACATCGAGCACGGCCTGATCCGGACGCCACGCTGCACCCACCAAGGCGTCGGCTGCGCCGCCGGGCAGGGTCGAAATCACCAGATCGGCCTGCAACGCGACCGCATCGACGTCGAGATCAGCGACGAGCAGGTCGATGCCGAGCGCTCGTGCGGTGGCGGCGAGCCGCTCGGCGCGGGCCCGGTCGCGGACGAGCGTCGTGCAGCGGCCGACGCCCAGTTCGACGAGCGCCGCGAGCACCGCTTGTGCTGTCCCGCCCGCGCCCAGCACCGTCGCCGACCGGACGGTGACCGAACGCTCGCGGACGGTTGCGACGATGCCGGCGACGTCGGTGTTGTCGGCGATCCAGCCGCCGCCCGCGCGTGGCAGCAAGGTGTTGCCTGCCCCGACCGCGGCGGCGACCGGTCGCACCTCGTCCGCGACCTCGAGCACGGCGTGCTTGAGCGGCATCGTGCACGAGAAGCCCGCCCAGTCGGCGCGGTCCGCGAGCACGGCGGGCAGCTCGTCGACACCGCACTCGATCGCCTCGTAGCGCCAGTTCAGTCCGAGCGCCTCGTACGCGGCGGCGTGCAGCACCGGCGACAGGGAATGCGCGACAGGTCGTCCGAGCACTGCGGCACGGCGCGCTGGATCAGCCACAGCCCCAGTGGTTCTTGACGCACTTGTTGACCGCCGCCGTCCAGGCCTTCTCGCTGTTTGTGAAGAACAGGTGGCCTGCGGCGTCCTTGTTGACGAAGTACAACCAGTTGCCGTTCGCGGGAGCGACCGCAGCAGCCATCGCCTCCGCACCGGGGTTGTCGATCGGCGTCGGCGGGAGGCCCTTGTGCGTGTACGTGTTGTACGCGCTGTCGACGTTGCGGTAGATGCACTTGTTCGCGGGCGTGCCCGCGAGCTTGCACGCATACGAACTGGTCGAGTCGAACTGCAACTCACGACCGATTTTGATGCGGTTCAGGATCGTGCGCACGACCTTGGGCATGTCGGCGGCGTACTTGGCCTCGGACTGTGCGATCGACGCCATGATCAGGGCGGCGTACGGAGTCTGGTGCAACTTGGCCGCGGCATCGGCGAAGTGCGTGTTCCGGTCCTGTTGCAGGTAGCGGGGAATCACCTGATCGCTGAGCACCTTGGCCGGGCTCGATCCGGGATCGATGTTGTAGGTCGCCGGGTACAGGAAGCCCTCCACGGACGTCGGGATCCCGTTGCCCTTGCCGGTGTAATTGCGGGGCAGGCCGAGATTGGCCGCGTTCTTGAGCGCAGACTGGATCGCACCCTTCTGATCAGTGCCGAAGCGTTTCATCAAGGCGGCTTCGACATCGAGGCTGGTCGCGCCTTCAATGATCGTGAGGTCGTGGCCGTTGCTCCGTGTTCCCGGCGCGAGGACGAGAACGACAGCCGCGGCGCCCGACATGTGCAGGCGCATCTTGTACTCGCCGGGGAGGATTCCGGCGCACTTGCTGCTTCCGCACGCGTCGGTGAACGCCTGCGCGCTCTTGACGACGCCCTGCCGCTGCATCGTGTCCGCAATGTCGCTGGTGGTGTCACCCTGGTGCACGGTGATGAGCACCGATCCGGATCCCTGGCCCGAGTAGTCGGCGACCGAGAAGTAGTCGATCACGCGCGGGACGACGAAATATGCGACCGCGGCCACTATGACGAGCGCGAGCAGCACGAACAGCCGACCGCGACGACTTCTGCTACGACGACGGCGGTTTTCAGAACGCCGCCGTTCGGCGCGGGACTGCTCACGCGGGTAGTCGCTGCCGTCATCCTCGCCGAAAAGCAGGGAGTGCGGATCGTCGCCGGGCGGGCCCGAGGCCAACGACTCGCGCTCGCGTTGCGTCACGCTAGAGGACTCCGTTCTTTTCACGGGGGGTCTTGCGGTAGGTGATACCCGCGGTCATCGCTCACGCATCGAATCAAGCCAATGTTGCAGCAATTCGACGGCCGCAGCCTGGTCGATGATCGCCCGGACCTTTCTGCTTCCCCGGACGCCGTTCTGGTGCAGCTTACGCTGCGCGCTCACGGTCGTCAGGCGCTCGTCGAGGTGTCGCACGGGAACCGGCGAGATGTGTTCCGCAAGGCGTTGCGCGTAGGTTCGCGCCATTTCCGCCGATTTTCCCTCAGCACCCCGCAGGGTCCGCGGCAGGCCCACTACAACCCCGACGGCGCCGAGCTCGGTGACCATGCCGGCGAGCTCGGCGATGTCGGCGTCCTTGGCCGGATCGCGGGCCAAGGTGGCCAGCGGGGACGCCAGAATCCCGTCCGGATCGGAGCGCGCCACCCCGACCCGCACGGTGCCGACATCAACTGCTAACCAAACGGGCATTGAACTGCACCATAGATGCGATGAGCGCTCGCGCGAAGAGTTCGCCGCCGCGGCCGAAGGCCTTGCGGGCGAGCGGAGCGAGCGGAGGCGCGAGAGATCGACCCGAGCAGAGCGAGCGGTCGAGATCGAGGGACACTCACGGCGAATTCATGATCGCGCAGCGACGGCCTGCTTTACCGCGGCGAAGGCGTCGGCGAGCTTTGCGGCATCGCCGCCGGCGCCCTGCGCCAGATCGGCCTTGCCGCCGCCGCGCGCGCCGAGGACGGGCGCGAAGGCGCGGACGAGCTCGCCCGCCGCGAGGCCTGCGGACTGGCCCGCGTCGTTGACCGCCGCGACGAACGCGACTGCCCCACCGTCGGCGGGCGACGCGAGCAGCACGACCGCCGGATCGCCCGCACGCAACCGACCACGGACGTCGAGCGCCAGCGAGCGCAGATCGTTGCCACCGACGCCGTCCGGCGCCTGCGCTGCTACGACTTGTACGCCGTTGACGTCCTCCGCACCGGCCGCGAGAGTGCCCGCCGACGCGAGCACCTGACCGACGCGCAACTTCGCGAGCTCACGCTCGGCGGCCTTGAGCCGCTCGAGCACACCGTTGATGCGCTCGGGCAACTCCTCGGGCTGCGCCTTGAATTCGGTCGCGAGCGACTGCACGAGCACGTGTTCACGAGCGAGGTAGTGGAACGCGTCGAGTCCGACGAGCGCTTCGACGCGGCGCACGCCCGAACCGATCGAGGACTCACCGAGCAGCTTGACCATCCCGATCACCGAGCTGCGCGGCACGTGCGTGCCACCGCACAGTTCGCGCGAGTAATCACCGATCTCGACGATGCGCACGCGGTCGCCGTACTTCTCACCGAACATCGCGATCGCACCGAGGCGACGCGCTTCGTCCTGATCGGTGACGAACCAACGCACCTCCAGATCACGCAGCAACACCTCGTTGATCTCGTCCTCGACATCGCCGAGCACGCTGTGCGGCACCGCAGCCGGCGTGGTGAAGTCGAAGCGCAACCGTCCGGGCGCGTTCAACGAACCGGCCTGCGCCGCCGAGTCACCGAGCGCACGTCGCAAGCCCGCGTGCAAGAGGTGCGTCGCCGAGTGCGAGCGCGACACCGACACCCGACGCTGCAGATCGACGTGCGCGAGCACGACGTCGCCCGGACGGATCTCACCCGACAGCACCGTCGCACGGTGCGCGACCAACCCGGGGAGCGGCGCCTGCACATCGGTGACGGTCAGCTCGGCCTCGCGGCCACCCGCATTCACCGAGAGCCGGCCCCAGTCGGCGAGCTGACCGCCACCTTCGGCGTAGAACGGTGTCGAGTCGAGCACGACCTCGACCTCGTCGCCTTCGTGCGCGGCGGGCAGCAGGCCGTCCGTTCCGATCAAGGCGGTGACGCTCGCTTCGCGCGACACCTCGGTGTATCCGGTGAACTGCGAGTTTCCCTGCTCGAGCGCGGAGCGGTACAGCGACAGGTCGAGATGGCCGGTCTTCTTCGCTTGCGCATCGGCCTTCGCCCGCGCACGCTGCTCGGCCATCAAGCGCCGGAATCCGGTTTCGTCGACCTCGATGCCCTGCTCGGCCGCCATTTCGAGCGTCAGGTCGATCGGGAAGCCGTACGTGTCGTGCAGCTGGAACGCCTTGTCACCCGACAGCGTCGCGCCGCCGGCCTTCTTCGTGTCGGCGACGGCCACATCGAGAATCGTCGTTCCCGCGCGCAGTGTCTGCCGGAACGCGTCCTCTTCGGCGTACGCGTAGCCGGAGATGCGCTCGAAGTCCTTCGCGAGTTCGGGATAGGACGGCGCCATGCAATCGCGCGCAACCGGGAACAGCTCGGGGAACGCACGATCCTCATATCCCAGAAGGCGAATTGCACGGATCGCGCGGCGTAGCAATCGGCGCAGCACGTAGCCGCGTCCCTCATTGCCCGGAACGACACCGTCGCCAATCAGCATGAGCGCAGAGCGCACGTGGTCGGCGATCACCCGCAACCGCACGTCGTCTGGGTGCGACTCGTACGCCGCGTGACCCGAGTGCGCGCCGTACGTCTTGCCGGACAGCAGCGCGGCACGGTCGAGGATCGGCTTCGTCTCGTCGATCTCATACAGGTTGTCGACGCCCTGCAGCAGCGTGGCGACGCGTTCCATCCCCATGCCGGTGTCGATGTTCTTCTTTGGCAGCTCACCGAGGATCTCGAAGTCGCTCTTGCCGGCGCCTCGGTTCGGACCGCGTTCGTTCTGCATGAAGACGAGGTTCCAGAACTCCATGTAGCGGTCCTCGTCGACAGCCGGGCCGCCTTCGACGCCGTAGTCGGGACCGCGGTCGTAGTAGAGCTCGCTGCACGGTCCGCACGGACCCGGGATCCCCATCGACCAGAAGTTGTCGTCCATGCCCTTGCGGACGATGCGCTCCATCGGCAGGCCGATCTGTCGATGCCAGATGTCGACGGCTTCATCGTCGTCGAGATACACCGTCGCCCAGACGCGATCGCCGTCGAGGCCGAAGCCGCCGTCATCGACCGACTTCGTCGACAGGTCCCAGGCGAGCTGGATCGCACCGTCCTTGAAGTAGTCGCCGAAGCTGAAGTTTCCGTTCATCTGGAAGAACGTGCCGTGCCGCGTGGTCTTGCCGACCTCGTCGATGTCCTGCGTGCGAATGCACTTCTGGATGCTCGTCGCACGCGAGTACGGCGGCTGCTCCTGACCGACGAAGTACGGGACGAACTGCACCATGCCGGCGACCACGAACAGCAGGTTCGGGTCGTTGAACGGCAGGGGCAGGCTCGGCACCACGGTGTGACCGTTCGCCTCGAAATGGCCGAGGAAGCGCCGGCGGATCTCTGCGGACTTCATATGTCGATTGTTCCAACCGCGCTAAGCGGGTTTGTTGCCGAGTTCGCCGTCCAGGCCGGTGCCCGAGCGCAGCTGTGCCTCACGCTCGGCCATCGCCTCGCGCACGTCGTGGCCGAAGTCGCGCAGCGATTCGGACAGATCGGTGAGGGCGGCGCCGAGGCTGTCGGCCATTCCGCCCGGCGTCAGCTTCTGCGCCGCGGCTGAAAGCTTGCGGACGATGAGCGCGCCGATCGTGACGCCCATCGCGAGCCAGAACAGTCTTCTCATCGCTTGACGCGCCTCTTCCTGCGGGCATCGCGGACGACCTCGGCGTCACGACGATCGGCGACGGTCTTGCGCACGCCGTAGGAGAACGCGGCGACCTTGATCAGCGGACTGCCGAGAGTGCTAGACACGACCGAGGTGAGCGCCGCGACGTTGGTGGTCATCGAGTTGACGTTGCGCGCGATGCCCTCGACTTGGTCGAGCTGCGAGTTGACCTGGCCGAGAGTGCCCTTGGCGTCGGTCAGCAGCGGACCCATGCCCTCGTGTGCGGTGCGGATCGCCAGCGTGGCCTCGTCCAGCACGCGTCCCATCTTCAGCAGCGGGATGGCGAGCAACAGTACGAGCAGCACGAACGCGCCCGCCGCGATCAGCGCGGCAATCGCCCCTCCGGACAACCGGGGCCTCCTCGATCGAATCTGTAACAGGTCGCGGATGACCCTACTTGGTGCCCGTTCCGCGGATCATCGCCCGTAGTTTGGCCAGCCGCTCGACGAGGTGGCGCTCGGCGCCGCGCGGCGCCGGGTCGTAGTAGTCGCGTCCGACCAGCTCGTCGGGTGGGTACTGCTGCTCCGCCACGCCCTCAGGCAGGTCGTGCGGATAGGTGTAGGCCTGGGCGTGGCCCAGCTTGGCCGCGCCGCGGTAATGCCCGTCGCGCAAGGCCGGGGGGACGGAGCCGGCCTGACCCGCCCGCACGTCGGCAAGCGCGGCGTCGATGGCGCTGACGACGGCGTTGGACTTGGGCGCCAGGGCCAGGTGGACGGTGGCCTGGGCGAGGTTGATCCGCGCCTCGGGCATGCCGATCAGCTGCACCGCCTGAGCGGCCGCCGTCGCGGCGAGCAGCGCGGTCGGATCGGCCAGCCCGACGTCCTCGGACGCGTGCACCACGAGACGCCGGGCGATGAACCGCGCATCCTCGCCGGCCTCGATCATGCGCGCGAGGTAGTGCAGGGCCGCGTCGGCGTCGGAGCCTCGGATCGACTTGATGAACGCGCTGATCACGTCGTAGTGCTGGTCGCCGTCGCGGTCGTAACGCACGGCCGCGGTGTCGACGGCCTGCTCGAGCGTGGCGAGGTCGATCGCCGTGCGGCCCTCGGCCTGGGTCGTGCCGGCTGCCGCCTCGAGCGCGGTGAGTGCGCGACGTGCGTCGCCGCCGGACATGCGCAGCAGATGTCCGCGCGCATCGTCATCGAGGGTCACGGCCGCACCGAGCCCTCGCTCGTCGCTCAGTGCCCGGTCGACGAGTTCGCCGACCGCGGTCTCGTCCAGCGGTTGCAGCGTGAGCAGCAGGCTGCGCGAGAGCAGCGGCGACACGATCGAGAAGAACGGGTTCTCAGTGGTGGCCGCGACCAGAGTGACGTGGCGGGCCTCGACCGCGCCGAGCAGGGAATCCTGCTGGGTCTTGCTGAAGCGGTGGATCTCGTCGATGAACAGCACCGTCTGCCGTCCGGTACGGCTCAGCTCCGACTTCGCGCGCGCAATCACCTCGCGCACGTCTTTCACACCGGCGTTGAGTGCCGAGAGCTGCTCGAAGCGCCGGTTCGTCGCGCTCGACACGATCAGTGCGAGTGTGGTCTTGCCGGTGCCGGGCGGCCCGAACAGGATCAGCGACATCGGTGCGTCGCCCTCGACGAGGCGGCGCAGCGGCGATCCGGGGGCGAGCAAATGCGCCTGCCCGACGACCTCGTCCAGCGTGCGCGGGCGCATGCGGGCCGCCAGCGGCGCCGCCGGATCGAACGGTGCCGGCTCGGTCCTCGGCTCGTCCGGCTCGAACAGGGTCACGGCGTCCAGCCTAGGTCTGCGCGGCTACCGTTGTTCAGATGATCTCGGTGGGGCTCGCGCGCAAGCTGCGCGACGCCGGGTTGCGCTGGGACCCCGCGCCGGGCGACCGCTTCGTCGTGGCCGACCGCGGCATGGACGCGGAGATCTTCACGCTCTCGGACATGACGGTCGAAGTGCACGAGTTCCCGACCGGAAAGGTGATCGGGTTCAACGGCACCGTCGAGTGGGCACTCGACTCGATCGAGGAGCAGAACTCGATCTGGCTGCCGAGCGAGCCACAGCTGCGCGATCGTCTGGGCGGCACCTTCCGCAGGCTCTCGCGGCGCGAGGACGGCTGGCAGGTCGAGATCACGCTCGAACAGGGTGCGCTCGAGTTCGTCGCCGACGACCCCGCCGAGGCCTACGGAGCCGCGTTGCTCTACTTGGTCTCCGGCGACGATTCGTCGGGCTGAAAGTCTATTCCGGCTTCCTTGCGCTGCTCCGGCGTGATTGGCGCCGGAGCGCCGGTGAGCGGGTCGAAGCCGCCGCCGGTCTTCGGGAATGCGACGACCTCGCGCATCGAGTCGGCACCGGTGAGCAGCGCGCAGATGCGGTCCCAGCCGAACGCGATACCACCGTGCGGCGGCGCGCCGAACTTGAAGGCGTCGAGCAGGAACCCGAACTTGGTCTGCGCCTCTTCCGGCGAGAGTCCCATGACTGTGAACACGCGCTCTTGGACGTCGCGGCGGTGGATACGGATCGACCCGCCGCCGATCTCGTTGCCGTTGCAGACGATGTCGTACGCATACGCCAGCGCCGATCCCGGGTCGGTGTCGAATGTGTCGACGAACTCGGGCTTCGGGGACGTGAACGCGTGGTGCACCGCCGTCCACGCTCCGGAGCCGACAGCGACGTCGCCGGCTGCGACCGCGTCCGAACTCGGCTCGAACAGCGGCGCGTCGACGACCCACACGAATGACCACTGGGACTCGTCGATGAGCCCGTTGCGACGGCCGATCTCCAGTCGTGTTGCACCGAGCAAGCCGCGGGCGGAGTTGCCGCCGCCGGCCGCGAAGAAGATGCAGTCGCCGGGCGCAGCACCGACATGCGCGACGATGCCTGCTCGCTCGTCGTCCGAAAGGTTCTTCGCGACAGGTCCGCCGAGTTCGCCGTCCTCGCCGACAAGCACATAGGCGAGCCCGCGGTGGCCGCGCTGGCGGGCGAAGTCCTGCCAGCCGTCGAGGGTGCGGCGCGGCTGCGACGCACCGCCCTGCATGACAACAGCGCCGACGTACGGCGCCTGGAACACGCGGAACGGAGTGTTCTTGAAGAACTCGGTGCAGTCGACGAGTTCGAGACCGAAGCGCAGGTCGGGCTTGTCGGTGCCGAAGCGGTCCATCGCGTCGTAGTAGGTCATGCGCGGGATCGGCGTCTGCACTTCGAACCCGATCAGCTGCCACACCGACTTGAGCACGTCCTCGGCGAGGGCGATGACGTCGTCCTGATCGACGAAGCTCATCTCGATGTCGAGCTGGGTGAACTCGGGCTGGCGGTCGGCGCGGAAGTCCTCGTCGCGGTAGCAGCGCGCGATCTGGAAGTACTTCTCCATGCCAGCGACCATCAGTAACTGCTTGAACAGCTGTGGGGACTGCGGCAGGGCGTACCAGTTACCGGGACGAAGCCGGGCGGGCACCAGGAAGTCGCGCGCGCCTTCGGGCGTCGACCGCGTCATCGTCGGCGTCTCGATCTCGACGAATCCACGGTCGAGCAACGCCTCGCGCGCGGCGCGATTCACCTTGGATCGCAAGCGGATAGCGGCTGCCGGGCCGGGACGGCGCAGGTCGAGGTAGCGGTACTTGAGCCGAGCCTCCTCGCCGACCTCGGCGTGCTCGTCGACCTGGAACGGCAACGTCGCAGCTTCGTTCAACACCTCGAGTGATGACGCGACGACCTCGATCTCGCCGGTCGGGATGGCCGCGTTGACGTTGCCCTCGGGACGCATCCGCACCTCGCCGGTGACGGCGATGACCCACTCGTTGCGCAATGCATGTGCGTCGGCTTCGCGGAAGACGACCTGGGCCGAACCGCTCGCGTCGCGCACATCGATGAAAGTCACGCCGCCGTGGTCTCGCCGGGTGGCCACCCAGCCGGCGAGGGTGACGGTCTGGCCGGCGTCGGATGCACGAAGCGATCCGGCGTCATGAGTGCGTATCACTGTTCGTCCTTATGAGAGATCACCTGCGGGCGCAGGTCTTGTACTGGCGGCATCCATGCAGCGGGATCGGCCGCGACCTGTTCACCGCTGCGGATATCCCTGACCTGATCGGCGTCGTCGTCACCGCTCGGGAACCAGACGTACGGGATGCCGCGACGCTCGGCATAGCGGATCTGCTTGCCGTACTTCTGCGCCGATGGTGCGACCTCGGCGGCGATGGCGCGTGAGCGCAGCACCTGCGCAATTGCCGTGCAGCGCTCGCGATCGTCGTCACTCGGTAGCGCGACGAGGACGGCCGACGGCACCGACCGCGACGCTTCGAGCACACCGTCGTGGAACAGCGGGACCAGTAACCGGGTGACCCCGAGCGAGATGCCCACACCGGGGAAAGTCGTCTTGCCGTCCGTGGCCAACGAGTCGTAACGCCCGCCCGAGCACACCGAACCGAGCGACTCGTAGCCGTCCATGCGCGTCTCGAACACCGTCCCGGTGTAGTAGTCGAGTCCGCGCGCGATGCGCAGATCCGCCTCGACCGCGATTCCGCGGATCGACGCGCAGCCCTCGATCACCGCGGCGAGTTCCTCGAGACCTTCGTCCAGCAATTGGTGGGCCACGCCGAGCGCCCACACCTTCGAGACGAAGGACGTGTCGCCGGCGCGGATCTCGGCCAGGGCGAGACACTGCCCCGCTTGCTGGTCGGACAGGCCCGCGTCGTCGACGAGTTGCTTCGCGATCGAATCGGCAGGTTCCTTGTCGAGCTTGTCGATGATGCGCATGACTGCCGCGATGTCGGTCGCGCCGACGCCTCGGTAGAAACCTTCGATCAGCTTGCGGTTGTTCACCTGCAGGCGCAGCGGCGGCAGGAAATCGAGTTCGCCGAGCGCTTCGGCCATCACGCGGGCGATCTCGACATCGTGGTGCGGCGCGAGGGTGTCGCGCCCGACGATGTCGATGTCGGCCTGGGTGAACTCGCGATAGCGCCCGGTCTGCGGACGTTCGCCGCGCCAGACCTTCTGGATCTGGTAGCGGCGGAACGGGAAATCGAGATGACCGGCGTTGTCGAGCACGTAGCGGGCGAACGGCACGGTGAGGTCGAAGTGCAGACCGAGCCCGGCGTCGCCGTCCTCGGCGTGCAGGCGGCGCAGCACGTAGACCTCTTTGTCGATCTCGCCCTTGCGCAGCAGCGAGTCGAGCGGTTCGGCCGCGCGTGTCTCGATCGGGGCGAAGCCGTGCACCTCGAAGATCGAACGCAGCCGGTCGAGAACGGCGAGTTCGACGAAGCGTTGGGACGGGAGCAGTTCCGGGAAGCCGGACAGGGAGGTCGTCATAGATCGATCAGGTAGGGGTTGGTTACGCGCTCGCGCGCAATGGTCGTGGACGGGCCGTGGCCGGCATGGACGATCGTCGCGTCGTCCATCGGCAGGATCACCTCGCGCAGCGACCGCTGCATGTCCTGCATCGACCCGCCCGGGAAGTCGACCCGTCCGATCGAGCCGGCGAACAGCACATCACCGCTGAACAGGAGCGGATCGTCGGTGTCGGCGAGACCGAACACGACCGAGCCCTTCGTGTGGCCGGGCGCGTGCCGCACCACGAAATCCATACCGGCGAGGCTGATCTTCTCGCCGTCGGTCATCTCACGCACGTCGTCCGGCTCGGCGAAAGTGAGCGTGCCGAACAGCGGCGAGCCCTTAGGCAGGTTGATCGCCGACCAGGGGTCGGTCAGCTGCTCGCGGTCGCGCGGGTGGATGTAGGCGGGGACGTCGCGGGCCTGGCAGACGGGCACGACCGAGAAGGTGTGGTCGACGTGGCCGTGCGTCAGCAGCACGGCGACGGGGTGCAGCCGGTGCTCGGCGATCACCTCGTCCAGCTGGGGACCGACGCCGATGCCGGGATCGATGACGATGCATTGCTCGCCCTCGGCTGGGGCGACCACCCAACAGTTGGTGGCGGTCACCTCCGACGGGAACCCAGCGACGAACACTTCTTGAGCCTACCGAGGGCGTGGCGGGCAGTTTCGGGGTCACACAGCGCGCGCCTACGTGGACTTTCGTAGACTTCCCCCTCGTGCCGACGAACAAGCAGCGCCGCGACACGGCGCGCCGTCATCTGGAACGCCAGTTGCAGCGCCGCGCCGAGCGTGAGGCCCGCCGCCGCCGAGTGACGCTGATCTCAACGATCGCCGCCACCATCGCGCTGATCGCGGTCATCATCATCGCCGTCGTCTGGCTCAGCAGCGGCAATGACACGAAGCCGGCGGCGAAGAAGAAGCCGTCGACCTCGCCGACGTCCTCGGTCACCTCGCCGACGCCGACGCCGACGCCGACGACGTCGTATCCGCCGGCCAAGGGCGCTGCCGTCACGTTCAACGGCGTGACCGTCAAGGGCGCGACCGACCTGAAGGGCTACCCGGGAGTGACCTCGAAGGGTTCGGGCGACCCGAAGAACCTCGAGGTCAAGGACCTGGTGACGGGCAAGGGCGCCAGCGCGAAGCCCACCTCGACCGTCACCGTGCAGTACTACGGCGCGCTCTACAAGGACGGCAAGTACTTCGACTCGTCCTGGAAGCGCGGCCAGCCGGCGACCTTCACGCTCGGCCCCGGTCACGTCATCGACGGCTTCACCGAGGGCATCGGCGGTACCAAGGGCATCGCCGGCATGAAGGTCGGTGGGCGGCGGATCATCATCATGCCGTCGGCGCTGGGCTACGGAACGACCGGCCAGCCGCCGACGATTCCCGCCAACGCGCCGCTGGTCTTCGTCGTCGACCTGAAGGCCGTCTCCGGCTGACCCGCCGATCTGCGCGTCCCGCTTTGTCCCTCCCCGGCCCAGCTTTGCCCCGCCAGTACACGCTGAATCGCCGAAATCACGAGCGTCAGCGGGGCAAAGCGATGGCGAGCGAGCGGGTCAGACCAGATCGAATCCTCGGCGATTCAATGTTGGGCGTGGACGCGGTAGGCGTCGTAGACGCCCTCGACGTTGCGGATGGTGCGCAGCAGATTGGCCAGGTGCTTGGCCTCGGCCATTTCGAAGGTGAACTTGCTGACGGCGACGCGGTCGCGAGTGGTCGAGACGTTCGCGGACAGGATGCTCACCCGCTCGTCCGAGAGCACCCGCGTGACGTCGGACAGCAGCCCGTGCCGGTCGAGCGCCTCGACCTGGATCGACACGACGAACGTCGAATCGGACGAGGGCGCCCACTCGACCTCGACGAGGCGATCGCTCTGCTGTAGCAGCGCGGACGCGTTGGTGCAGGCGCGGCGATGCACCGACACTCCCCCACCGCGGGTGACGAAACCGAGAATGTCATCGCCGGGCACGGGCGTGCAGCAGCGCGCGAGCTTGACCCACACGTCCGAGACGCCCTTGACCATGACGCCGCTGTCGCCGGACGTGCGGCGTGGCATCGACGGCGCCTCGACGGTCAGCGGGACGACAGCCTCGGAGATGTCCTCGACCGCGCCTTCGGTGCCACCGAGCATCGCGACGAGCTTCTGGACGACGTTCTGCGCGGACACGTGGTTCTCGCCGATCGCGGCATACAGCGCGGAGACGTCGGCCAGGTGCATGTCGTTGGCGAGCGTGAGCAGCTGATCGCCGCCGAGCACGCGCTGGATCGGCAGCGCCGCCTTGCGCATCGCCTTCGACAACGCGGTCTTGCCGGCTTCGATCGCGTCCTCTCGACGCTCCTTGGCGAACCACTGCCGGATCTTGTTGCGCGCCCGCGGCGACTTGACGAAGTTCAGCCAGTCGCGCGACGGACCGGCGTTCTCGGCCTTGGACGTGAAGACCTCGACCGTCTCGCCGTTGTCGAGCGTCGACTCGAGCGCGACCAGCTTGCCGTTGACCCGCGCGCCGATACAGCGGTGCCCGACCTCGGTGTGGACGGCGTAGGCGAAGTCGACCGGAGTGGCGCCGTTCGGCAACGCCATGACGTCGCCCTTGGGCGTGAACACGTAGACCTCGCCTGCACCGAGGTCGTAGCGCAGCGAGTCGAGGAACTCTTCGGGCTCCTGCGCTTCGCGCTGCCAGTCGAGCAGTTGTCGCAGCCAGCCCATCTCGTCGGAGACCACGTTGCCGGGGTCGGCGATGTCGATCTTCTTCTGTTCCTTGTACTTCCAGTGCGCGGCGATGCCGTACTCGGCGGTGCGGTGCATCGCCTGGGTGCGGATCTGCAGCTCGACCGGCTTGCCACCAGGACCGATCACCGTCGTGTGCAGCGACTGGTACATGTTGAACTTCGGCATCGCGATGTAGTCCTTGAACCGGCCGGGGACCGGTTGCCAGTTCGCGTGGATCACGCCGAGCGTCGCGTAGCACTCGCGCTCGTCCTCGACGAGCACTCGGATGCCGACGAGGTCGTAGATGTCGGTGAACTCGCGGCCACGCACGATCATCTTCTGGTAGATCGAGTAGTAGTGCTTCGGCCGTCCGGTCACCGCCGCCTTGATGCCGCCGGCGCGCAGATCGCGGTTGATCCGCTCGATCACTTCGCCGAGGTACGTGTCGCGCGAGGGTGCACGCTCGGCGACGAGGCGCACGATCTCGTCGTAGCGCTTGGGATACAACGTGGCGAACGCGAGATCCTCGAGCTCCCACTTGACCGTGTTCATGCCCAGCCGGTGGGCCAGCGGGGCGAGCACCTCGAGCGTCTCGCGCGCCTTGCGCTCCTGCTTGGCCGGCGGCAGGAACCGCAGGGTGCGCATGTTGTGCAGCCGGTCGGCGAGTTTGATGACCAGGACGCGCGGGTCGCGGGCCATCGCGACGACCATCTTGCGGATCGTCTCCGCCTCGGCGGCCGCACCGAATTTGACCTTGTCGAGCTTGGTGACGCCGTCGACGAGGTGCGTTACGTCGGGGCCGAACTCTTCCTCGATGTCGGCGAGGGTGAGCCCGGTGTCCTCGACCGTGTCGTGCAACAGCGCGGCCACGAGCGTGGTGGTGTCCATGCCGAGCTCGGCGAGAATCGTCGCCACCGCGAGCGGATGCGTGATGTACGGGTCGCCGCTCTTTCGCAATTGACCGCGGTGGCATTGTTCGGCGAGGTCGTAGCCGCGTTGCAGCAGGCGCGCGTCGACCTTCGGGTGCGCGCTGCGATGGGTTGCCAGCAGCGGCTCGAGCACGGGCTCGACGGACGACTGGCGCGAGTTCACCGCCCAGACGCCGTGCGAGGCGTCACGAACTCTGCGGCGATGGGTGGCTGGGTCGTCGGCCGTCGCGGGCGCAGCACTCTCTACCGTGGGCGGACGACCGGCTCGCTCACGGGATCAGCTGACTGTGGGGTGACGGCGTCCGACTTCAGCAAGGCTCCTCTGCGGGACAAGGTTGTTCCACCGCAAAGTCTAGAGGCCCGCTGGTATTCCCGCGCCCGTCAAACGCTCAGTAACGCAGTCAGCGGCGCGAGCCCGGCCAGCGCGGCGCGGCCCTGCAGAAACACGAGCTCGAGGATGACGGCGAGCGCGATGACCGTCCCGCCCGCGCGCGTGATCAGGTCGGCCGACGCCCGCATCGTGCCGCCAGTCGCGAGGACGTCGTCGACGAGCAGCACGCGCTTGCCGGCGATCAGTTCCGGTGCGACCTCGATCTCGGCGGAGCCGTACTCGAGGTCGTAGGACGCGCGCAGCGTCGGTGGCGGGAGCTTGCCGGCCTTGCGCACCGGGACGAGACCGCGCCCGAGCTGGCCCGCGATCGCGCCGGCCAGCAGGAAGCCGCGCGCCTCGATGCCGGCGACGACGTCGACGTCCGGTGCCACAGCGCGAAAGCTCGCGGACGACCGTCGCGAACGCGTCGGCGTCGGCCAGCAGCGGCGTGATGTCCTTGAAGACGATCCCCGGGCTCGGGAAGTCCGGGACGTCGCGCAACCGCGACGCGATCAGATCGGCAGAGGTCACCGACTACGCCTGTTACCCGGCCGGCGGGTTGGGCGAGCGCCTGGACGCGGTGCCGGGGCGGGGGCGCCGCTGCGCTTCGGCCGCGGCGTTGCGCCCGCAGCTGCGAGCTCGGCCTCGTCGGTCGCGCGCTTTGCGTCGCGTGCACGTCGCGACTCGACCCGCTTGCGCAGGCCCTGGTACTCGCGCGTGCGCTCGGTGAGATCGACGACGATCGGCGTGGCGAGGAACAGCGACGAGTAGGCGCCGGACGCCAGCCCGACGAACAGGATCAGCGCGAGGTCCTTGATCGTGCCGACACCGAGCAAGCCTGCGCCGACGAACAGCAGCCCGGCCACCGGCAACAGGGCGATGAGCGAGGTGTTGATCGAGCGCATGAGGGTCTGGTTGACCGCGAGGTTGGCGGCCTCGGAGTAGGTCATGCGCGAGCCCGCGAGCAGATCACGCGAGTTCTCGGCGACCTTGTCGTAGACCACGACCGTGTCGTAGAGCGAGAAACCGAGAATCGTCAGCAACCCGACGATCGTGGACGGAGTCACCTCGAAGCCGACCAGCGAGTAGACGCCGGCCGCGATCACGAGGTCGTGCAATAGCGCCGCGATGCCGCCGACCGCCATGCGCCACTGGAACCGGATCGCGATGTAGATCGAGACCGCGATCAGGAAGATGACCAGGCCTTGCAGCGCCTTGATGGTCGTGTCGTGGCCCCACTGGTTGCTGATCGTGTTGGTCGAGACCGACCCGGGATCGATGTGCACCGCCTTGCTCACCGCAGCGAGCACGTCCTGCTCCTTCTGCGGCGCAAGGGTCTCGGTGTTCACGATGATCTGGCCGTCCGAGCCCGAGCCCACGATCTGCGGCGCTTCCGCGGGCGTGACGCCGGCATTCGTGAACGCGGTCTCGAGGCTCGAGGTCGTGAGCGAGGTCCCTGAGGTCGAGAACTGGAAGGTGGTACCGCCCTTGAACTCGACGCCGTAATTGAAGCCCCGGAACACGAAGCTCAGGATGCATATGACGATCATGATCCCGGACGCGAGATACCAGCGCTTGCGCGAGCCGATGAAGTCGATGCGGGTCTCGCCGCGATAGAGGCGGCTCAGCAACGAGCGGTGCTGCACTTCAGTCATCGGTCGCCGTCCTTCTTGTCACGCATCCTGGCGCGACGCGCGGCGGCACGCTCGGCCGCCGAGCCGGGTTCGGGTGCGACGCGCCGGCGGGGTTGGTCATCCGCGTCCGCCGGGTCGTCGACCTCGTCGGCGGCGAACTCGTCGACATCGGCCGACTCCGCAACGTCTTCGGCGTCGGTGTCCGCCTGAGCCGATTCGTCGTCGCCGACCTCGGGATCGTCGTTCTTGTCGAGCACGATCGTCGCCTTGCCCGAGTACTCAGGAGCCTCGGTCGGCTCGGGCCGGGCGCGGCCACGGCGTGCGCCACGTGGCGGCTGCAGGTCCGCATCGGGTGAGGGTGCGCCGCGCACCGCGTCCAGGCCGGTGAAGCGGGCCGAGCCGAACGCGCGGCTGCGCGAGAGCAGCGACGACGATCGGGTGCGTGAACAGGAACACGACGACGATGTCGAGGATCGTCGACATGCCCCAGCGTGAACGCGAAGCCCTTCACGTCGGCCGAGGCGAAGTAGTACAGGATCGCTGCGGCGAGGAACGACACGGTGTCGGCGGACAGGATCGTGCGGCGGGCACGCACCCAGGCGCGCGGGACCGCGACGCGCGACGACCGACCCTCGTGGACCTCGTCTTTCAGTCGTTCGAAGAACACGACGAACGAGTCGGCGGTGATACCCAGCGCGACGATGAAACCGGCGATGCCGGCGAGGTCCAGGGTGAAGCCCAGTTGCACGCCGAGGATCACGAGCATCGCGTAGGTCAGCCCGGCCGACACCATGAGCGAGGCGATCGTGACCAGGCCGAGGCCGCGGTAGTAGATCAGCGAGTAGATGACCACCAGCAGCAGGCCGATGCCGCCGGCCAGGAACGCCGCCTTCAGCTGCGCGCTGCCCAGGGTGGCGGATACGTGCAGGTTGTTCTCGAGTCGGAAGCTGACGGGCAGCTTTCCGTAGTTGAGCTCCTGGGCGAGGCTGCGCGCGGTGTCGGGCGTGAAGTTGCCGGAGATCTGGGTGTTCTCGCTCAGGGCGGCCTGCGTGATCGGCGCCGAGATGACCTGGCCGTCGAGAGTGAACGCGACGAAGTCGGAGCAAGGCACCGCCGACGAGGCGGAGCACACCCCGGACTGACCGGCGAGAACTGTGGCGTTCGAGGTGGTGTTGTACTTCGACGTCCACGCGCTCCACCGGTCGGCGCCGCTCGAGGTGAGCGTCAGCGCCACAGTCCACTCGACCTGGCCGTTCTGACCGCTCGGCGCCTGTGCGCTCGCCGAGTCGATCAACCGTCCCGGGACCACGACGAAGCCGAGCAGGTAGGCGATCTTCGCGCCGTAGGTCTTGCCGTCGTCGCACGCGTAGTAATAGCTCGTCGGCAGGTCCTGTTCGGTCTGGATGCCGCCGCAGTCCAGCGCCGACAGCGCGCTCTCGATCTCGCCCTGCTGGGTCGTCGACAGGGCCGTGTAGGGCTTGCAGTCCGCCGTGGCCAGGCCTGGTGCCGGGCACGTCTCGGACGTGGGCATCTTCGCCTTCAGCGACGGGTCGTACTGGAACAGTGACTTGCCTCCGAACGGAGCCGTGCCCGCGCCGCTGAGCTTGATCGGGGTGTTGAACGGATCGGCGTTGCAGATCGGACGGGAGGTCGCCGCCGGCGTGCTGGTAGTCGGGCTGGGAGAAGCGCTCGGGGACGCGCTGGATGTGCTCGTCGAGGTACCCGTAGCCGTGCTGGTAGCGGTGCTCGACTTCGTCGTCGTCAGCGGCGTCGCAGTCTTCGTGCTCGACGCCTTGGCCTGCAGCGGTAAGGCGTGGAAGCCGGCTGAGCCCGGCGAGTGCGACGACGTCGCGCTGCCCGTGGCCGAACCGGTGCCGGCCGAACCGCTGGAGCTTCCCGAGCCGGCCGACGCTCCGCCCGTGCCGGTCGGGGACGGCGACGGCGACGGCGTCGTCGAGCCCGCCGATTTCTTGGCAGCGCTCGCAGATACGCACGACACCGGCACGGCGGGCGCGACAACACCGCGGAAGTTCAGGATTGCCGCCTTGCCGAGGCGGGCCACGTCCGTCTGGGTGCCGTTCGGGATCTCGACAACGAGCTGGTCACTGCCCTGGACGACCACGGTTGCGCCGGTGACGCCGGTGGTGTTGATGCGGTCCTCGAGGATCTGCCGCGCCTGGGTCATCTGCGAGGAGGTCGGCGGCGGTGAGCCCTTGGGCGTCTGCGCAGTGAAGATCACCCGGACGCCACCGACCAGATCGAGGCCGAGTTTCGGCGTGTGCCTCGAACCGAAGGCGACGATGGAGTACAGAAGCACGAGGATCGCGGCGAGGGCCATGAAATAACGCCCGACGCGCAGCGTTCCTGTGGGTGGTGCCACGGGGAATGCACTCCTAGTTCGTTCGACAGGCAGCCAGACTCACGGGTGAATCGACCCGATACACCCGGTGCATCAGTATGACCGACGGGATTCGGGGCCTCTTATGCCCCGTCGTCGGACTGACTCGCGGCCGTTTCGTCGCTACTGAGGCCCTGACGGTAGTTCTGCGCCAAGGAATCGGCATCGCGCAGCGCTGCTGTCGCCCACTTGACCTCGACGCCCGGGGCGATCGCGAGCAGCACGGTGCCGTCGTCGTGCTTGGCGACGACCGTGCCGTACAGGCCGGACGTGGTCATCACCTCGGTGCCGACAGTGAGGCGTTCGGCGCGCTCGACCTGGTCGACCACAGCCTTCTTGCGGTTACGGACGCTCACCACCAGCAACGCAGCGAGCAGGACGAACACGACGAGGTAAGGCCACAACACGGCTCTTAACCTACGCGTCGAACAGGGTCGGGCCAGTCGGCCTGGGCCCGGCGACCCCCAGGTGCGCCCATGCGGCCGGGGTGGCTACCCGCCCCCGCGGGGTGCGGGCGAGCAGGCCGGCACGGACCAGGAAGGGCTCGGCGACCTCTTCGACCGTCTCGACCTCTTCGCCGACCGCGACGGCGATGGTGCCGACTCCGACGGGCCCGCCGCCGAACCGCACGACCAGGGCGTGCAGGACGGCCCGGTCGAGCCGATCGAGGCCGAGCTGGTCGACGTCGTAGACCGCCAGCGCCGCATGCGCGATCTCGGCAGTGACCCGGCCGTCCGCGCGCACCTCGGCGTAGTCACGCACCCGGCGCAGCAGCCGGTTGGCGATGCGCGGCGTCCCGCGCGACCGGGACGCGATCTCGGCCGCTCCCCCGGCGTCGATGTCGACCTCGAGCAGCTCGGCGGAGCGGTACAGCACGCGTTCGAGCTCGCCGGCGTCGTAGAAATCCATGTGCGCGGTGAACCCGAACCTGTCGCGCAGCGGGCCGGTCAGCAGCCCCGCCCGCGTCGTCGCACCGACCAGCGTGAACGGGGCGAGGTCGAGCGGGATCGCGGTCGCGCCCGGGCCCTTGCCGACCACGACGTCGACGCGGAAGTCCTCCATCGCCATGTAGAGCAGTTCCTCGGCGGGACGGGCGATGCGATGGATCTCGTCGATGAACAGGACCTCGCCGTCGGTGAGGCTGGTGAGCAGGGCAGCCAGGTCGCCGGCCCGCTCGATCGCCGGGCCGCTGGTGACCCGGATCGGGGTGGCCAGCTCTGTCGCGACGATCATCGCGAGGCTGGTCTTGCCAAGGCCGGGAGGTCCGGACAGCAGGACGTGGTCAGGCGGGCGATTACGCCGGCGCGCCGATTCGAGCACGAGTTGCAGCTGCTCACGCACCTTGGCCTGCCCGACGAACTCGTCGAGCGACTTCGGGCGCAGGCTCGCTTCCACATCGCGCTCGGCGAGGACGGGCAGTGGGCTGACGACGTCCTCGACGGGGTCGGTCATCGGGCCCGTCCGAGGAGCTGGATGCTCTTGCGGAGCAGCGCGGAGACGTCCGGGCTGTCACCGGCATCGGTTGCGACCACATCGATGGCGTCACCGGCTTCCTTGCCGGAGAAGCCGAGCCCGGCCAGCGCGTGCGCGAGTTGATCGCGCCACGGCGCGACCGGGGTAAGGCCGATCGGGCCGGCGTCGGCATCGCTGCCGTCGATCGAGCCGATGCGATCGCGCAGCTCGATCACGATCCGCTCGGCGCCCTTGCGGCCGATGCCGGGGACCGCGGTGAGCGAGGCGTAGTCGGACGTGGCGATCGCCCGGCGCAGCTCGCGCGGCGGATGCACCGCGAGCATGGTCTGGGCCAGTTTCGGCCCCACCCCGTTCGCGGTCTGCAGCAGCTCGAACAGCGCGCGCTCGTCGTCATCGGCGAATCCGTAGAGCGTCAGCGAGTCCTCGCGCACGACGAGGCTGGTCGCCAGGCGGGCGGTCTCGCCGACGCGCAGCCGGGCGAGCGTGCCCGGCGAGCACGACACCGACAGCCCCACGCCGCCGACCTCGACGACGGCGCCGTCCGGCCCGAGGGCCGCCACGGTGCCCCGCACGCTCGCGATCATTCGCCTTCCTCAAGGTGTCGCTCGGCCGCGGCGAGCGCCACCCGCGTGACCTGCGCCTCGTCGAGTTCGAGCTCGGCACGGATGGCCAGTGCGCGCTCGAAGTGGTCGCGCGCATCCGTCCAATGTCCTTGGTCGTAGTCGTTGAGCCCGGCATGGTGATACGTGAACGCCTCGATCACCGGGCCGAACTGTGCGGCTGCGGCAAGCAATTCGGTGAAGATCATGTTCGACTCGGCGAAGTCGCCGCGCCACTGCTGGACGTGGCCCAGTCTCAGCCGGGCCATGTGCTGCTGCGCGCCGTTGCCGGCGATGTCGGCGCGATCGACTGCGCGCCGGCCCTCGGTCAGCGCGTCGTCGAGCTCGCCGATGCCGCGCAGGTACTCGACGAGCTCGCCCCGGGCGCGCAGCTCGTCGATCTGGTCGAGGGCGTCGCGGACCTCGGCGCGCAGTTGCTGCACCCGTCCGCGCACCGCCTCGGGGTCGGCATAGACCTCGTGCAAGGTCTCGGGGTCGACGACCGATGCGGGGTTCATGGGGTCATCGTTCATGGGGCCATCGTTCACGGGCTCATCGTTCATCGGGTCATCCTGGCAACTGCGCCGGCCAGCTTGTTCTGCGCCTGCCCGCGCCACACGTGGCAGATGGCCAGCGCCAACGCGTCGGCGGCGTCGGCCGGTCGTGGCGTGGTCTCGAGGTGCAGCAGCCGGGTGACCATGGCGCCGACCTGGGCCTTGTCGGCGCGTCCCGATCCGGTGACGGCCGCCTTCACCTCACTCGGCGTGTGCATCGCGACCGGGATGCCCGCCCGCGTCGCGGCCACGATCGCCAGGCCCGCCACTTGTGCCGTGCCCATAACAGTGCGGACGTTGTGCTGGCTGAACACCCGCTCGACGGCCACGACGTCGGGGGCGAACCGGGCGATCGCGGCCGCGATGGCGTCGGCCTGGGCGAGCAGGCGGCCGCCGATCTCGGCCGCCGCCTCGGTGCGGACGACCTCGACGTGTACCGCCGAGAGCGTGCGCCCGGGCGCGCCGTCGACCACGCCGATGCCACAGCGGGTCACGCCGGGGTCGACACCGAGCACGCGCACCCAAACACCCCTCTGCAGGCGTCCGTCGATTGTCGAACGGTCGTTCGAGCCAGCTTAGGTCTGCCGCGCGTCCCTGCCCGGGCAGACACGCCGCGCCCCGTACCGTCGTCGCATGTCGATCTACGACCTCGGCAATGCGCGCCGCCGACGACGGGCGGTGCGTCCGAGCCCGCTGTTCCTCGCCTTCGTCGCCGCGACGGCGCTCGGCGGCGTGCTCGCCTGGGTGAATTCCGGCCCCGGCTCGCGCCTCGGCGATCTCGGCGTGTTCGTGTTCGTGCTCGGCGGCTGGATCGTGTCGGTCTGCCTTCACGAGTTCGCGCATGCCTACTCCGCCTACCGGGCGGGCGACCGCAGCGTCGAGTCCGCGGGCTACCTGACGCTGAACCCGTTCAAGTACGCCCACCCACTGCTCTCGGTCGTGCTGCCGCTGTTCTTCATCCTCATCGGTGGCATCGGCCTGCCAGGCGGCGCCGTCTACCTGCACCCGCA
Organism: uncultured Actinomycetota bacterium; assembly: GCA_963757455.1. GTDB lineage: Bacteria > Actinomycetota > Actinomycetes > Mycobacteriales > Jatrophihabitantaceae > RYN-133. Next base: position 54,116 of record CAVWSE010000017.1, on the reverse strand, counting down.
CCTGTTCCGCAGCAAGCGCGCCCAGTCGCTCGCGGCGGCGATCGGGCCCGCGACCAACGCGGTGATCGCAATTGCGCTGCTGCTGCTCGTCCGCGCGAACGCCGACTCCGACCACGTGCGGTTCTGGTCGGCAATCGCCTTCCTGGGCTTCTTGCAGGTGACCGCCACAGTGCTCAACCTGCTGCCCGTCCCCGGCCTCGACGGCTACTCGATCATCGAGCCCTACCTCGACCGGCCGACCCGCGAGATGGGCAACAAGATCAAGCCGTGGGGCATGCTCGGCGTGATCGTCCTGCTTCAGTTCAGCAGCCTCAACAACGCGTTCTTCAACTTCGCCGGCTGGCTCTACGACCGCACCGGCGCCGACAGCCTCCTGTGGCTGATCGGGCGCGAGTTCTTCAAGTTCTGGGTCAAGAACCCGCTGTAGACGATGGTCGTCACCCGCCGGACGGTGCTGCTGGGCGCAGCCGGTTTCGCGCTCGCCGCCTGCTCGTCGCTGCCCGACGGCGTACCAGATGTCACGACCGGTCGGATGCTGAGCGGAACGTTCGCCTCGCGCTACCGCCACACCGACGTCGGGTGGGCGACGGCGTTCCCGCCCGGACACGAACCCGGACACGGCCGGCCCCTGCCCGTCCTGATATTCCTGCACACCCGAGGCGGCAACCACGACTACGCCTTCGGCGGCGGGCTGGACCTCGACAAGTACCTGGCCGACGCCGTCGCGCACGGTTCGCGTCCGTTCGCGATCGCGGCGGCTGACGGGGGCGATCACGAGTACTGGCATCCCCGGCATGGCACCGACCCGGCCGGGATGATCGTGCACGAGTTCGTGCCGCTGCTCGCCCGCCTCGGACTGGATGTGCACCGCATCGGGCTGCTCGGTGCGTCGATGGGCGGCTACGGCGCGCTCTACCTCGCCGAACGACTGACCCGGCGCCGGGTCGCGGTGATGGTCGCCGAGAGCCCGGCGATCTGGCACGAGGCGGCACAGACCGTCGAAGGTGCCTTCGACGACCCGGCCGACTTCGCCCGGCACACGGTGTTCGGCGCGAAGAACCTGCGTGGCCTCGATGGCATCGCATTGCGCATCGACTGCGGAGCCTCGGACGGCTTCGCGCCGATCACGCGAGACCTCCGTGCGCTGCTCCACCCACGACCCGCCGGCGGGATCGAGCCGGGCGGGCACGACGGCGACTTCTGGCGCTCGCAGGCGCCGGCCCAAGTGCGCTTCGTAGCGCGGCACCTGCGGGCATAGCCCGTCCCTCCCTGATCGGCAGCGAGAACGCCGGGATGAGCCGTCTCAGAGGTGAAACGCGCCACGCAGGTCGGGCGCGGACGACGCGCGACGCAGCAGTGGCACGCGCGCGTTCTCGTCGAGCCACCGGGTCAGGCAGAAGTGGTTGCACGCGAGCCGGACCACGACGTGCGACAGCCGCGGATCGAGGACGACGAAGGCCACCTTGTTCACTGTCGTGTAGTCGTCCTCGTCGAAGGTGATCACGATCGTGAGCCGGCCGTGGCGCCAGTCGGGACCCGCGCGCAGGGCGGTGACCCAGCCCTTGAGCCAGTGGTCGGCGGTCGACAGCGGGCAGTCGTGGCCGTCGTTGCAGAAGTCCGGCGTGAGTTCACCGGTGACCGGCAACGTCCCCGCCTTGACGTCGGTTGCGAGCGCGCCGCTGCGCGTTGTGCCGGACGGGACGTCGTTCGCACGGCACAGCCGTCGTTCGCGAGCGTCGAGCCAGTACGGCCACGGACCGTGCCGGGCCGCGTAGCGGCCGGCGGTCGTTGTTTGGCAGTCGCGGCCCATCGATTCCTCGTACGCCCGGGCGGACCGGCCCGCTGCGATCGTCTGGCTGAACACCGACGGGGCCCTCGGACGGCAGCCGGACGTCCCGACGGAGCAGTCCGAGGTCACGCCGAACGTGCTCCCGCCCCAGATCGCAAGGTAGTTCGGCAGGCTCGGGTGCGCTATCGCGTGGTAGTTGCTCGCCTGCCCGAAGTGGTTCGCCCAGAAGCGCAGGTTGGGCATCGAATGCATCGCCTGCGCGCCGCTGTGGTTCTCGAGCAGGATCACCAGTAGCTTGTGCCCGCCCCTCGAGGTCAGCTCGCCAGGCTGTGCGGCGGACGGTCCGGCGGATCGATGTGCAGACCGGTGGGCGACCGAACGGCACGACGGCGCAGCCACCAGCACCGTGATGAGTGCGAGCACCAGCACCGCGACGACCCGGACCCGATGCAGGCGCACTGGAGTACGCCTAGTCGGCGCCGACCGCTTCGAGAACCTCGTCGCTGACGTCGAAGTTGGCGTAGACGTTCTGGACGTCGTCGGAGTCCTCGAGTGCCTCTACCAGGCGGAACACCTTGCGCGCAGCGTCCTCGTCGAGCGGCACCTGCACGCTCGGCAGGAATGACGAGTCGGCCGAGTCGTAGTCGATGCCGGCGTCCTGCAGCGAGGTGCGCACGGCCACCAGGTCGCTCGCTTCGGAGACCACCTCGAAGGAGTCGCCGAGGTCATTGACCTCTTCTGCGCCGGCGTCGAGAACAGCGGTCAGCACGTCGTCCTCGCCGAGGTCGTTCTTCGGAACGATCACCACGCCCTTGCGGCTGAACAGGTACGACACCGAGCCGGGGTCGGCCATCGACCCGCCGTTGCGCGTCATCGCGGTGCGGACCTCCGACGCCGCGCGGTTGCGGTTGTCGGTCAGGCACTCGATGAGCACTGCGACGCCGCTGGGACCGTAGCCCTCGTACATGATCGTCTGCCAGTCGGCGCCGCCGGCTTCGGCGCCGGATCCGCGCTTCACGGCGCGGTCGATGTTGTCGACAGGGACGGAGTTCTTGCGGGCCTTCTGGATCGCGTCGTAGAGCGTGGGGTTGCCGTCGGGGTCACCGCCGCCGGTGCGCGCCGCCACCTCGATGTTCTTGATCAGCTTGGCGAACAGCTTGCCGCGCTTGGCATCGATGACCGCCTTCTTGTGCTTGGTCGTGGCCCACTTTGAATGGCCGCTCACTGCTGGTTCCGTCCTGTCTTCGACCTCATTGCAACGAATCCGTTCCAACCTCTCGAGTTTACCCAGCGGGTTCACGTCGGCGGAGCACGGCGTAACCGGCCAGGCCTGCCAGCGCGAGCACAACGACGAGCGCGCCGAACTCGATCCACGGTGAGCCGGACTGCTGCGGCAGGGCCTCGTCGACAGCGATGAGCAGCGCCGCCGTCAGAGCCGGTCCCGCACTACGGCGCAGCCAGACGACGACGAGGCTGCGTTCGATCCGCGCCGCGATCGGGGCGGCGGCGGCAAATGCTGTGCTCAGCTGGAGCACGTACAGCGCCGCCGCAGCGATGACGGTGCGGGCGACCGGCAGGCTCACGGTCCAGTCCGAGGCAGCGAGCCATGCGATGACGAACCCGACCGTGGCGGGCAGGCTGCCGACCGTCCGGGGCAACGCCACCGCGGCCCCGACCCCGAGCACGGTCAGCACCACCGGGAACGGCGACAGGTTGCCGGGAGCGAGGACGAGGACGAGGCCCGCGATCGCCGCGACGACGCGGATCGCCACCGGAATCGCCGCAACGCGGGTCACCGGCGCACCCGCGGGGCAGATGCTGCCCGGCTGAGCCGGGCGAGCACGACGCTCAGGCTGCCGACACCGCGCCACGCGACCGCCGGGATTCCCGCGTCGGCGAGCCGGTCGATGTCGTGGTCGTGCTGCAGGCGCTGCAGCCGCCAGGCCAGGTCGGACGTCGACCCGGGCCCACCGGGCGCGGTGTAGTCGCCCAGGCTGTCGATGACCAGCACCGGGTGGCCCGAGCGGGCGATCTCGACCGCGAGTTCGGGACGAGACTGCTCGATCAACGGCGTGATCAGGATGACCATTGCCCGGGGCGCGATCCGGCCGAGCTGCCGGACCAACTGCACCGGCAACCGGCGCCGACCGACGCTGGTCTCGACATCGATGAGCGCGTCGACGATGCGGTTCAGGTGCGCGCGGCCGGCCGACGGGAGGACGGTGCGCATGGTCTGGCCGTCGTCGAGGATCCCGACGCGGTCGCCGGCGCGCAGGTAGTGCTCGGCGATCGCGGCCGCGGCATGCACCGCGGTGTCGAGGGTGCCACCGACGCGCGCGGGATCATCGTTCGGGACGAGGTCGGTCGAGCTGTCCACGACGAGCATCACCGTCGCGTCGAGATCGGTGTGGGTCGCGGTCACGTAGAGCGTCTGGCTGCCGGCGCTGCGGCTGCGCAGCGACGCGGGCCAGTTGATGCGCTTGAGTCGATCGCCGGCCTGGAACGGCCGGATGCCGGCGAGGTCTGTGCCGTCGCCGCGTCGACGCGATCTGTGCGTACCGACGATGCCACTGGCGACCGGCAACGCGTCGCTGACCGAGAACCGCTCCCGGTAGGGCACGACCTTCACCGTGCCGCCGGTCGAATCGACCTGCCGGTAGAACAGGCCCTGCCCGGCCCAGGCGGTCACCCGCGCGGACCCGACCGAGGCGCGCGACCAGCGCACGGCCGCCACCGGCAACTCGACCAGGGCCGACGTGTCGTCGACGGGAGCGATGACGCTGTCGCGCGGCCCGCGGCGCCGCACCCACTCCCCCGGGACGAACGACACGGTGACCGCGTCGGTGGCAGGCGGTGCGTCCACGCGAACCCGCACCGTTGTCGCCTGGTCCTCGAGCAGCGTGCTCGCCGCTGGACGTACCAGCGCCTTCAGGTCGCCGGCGGCGGGCCGGACCAGTTGCGCAGCGAGCCAGGTCAACAGCGGAAGCGCCAGCGCGAGCAGATCGGGCCGGTGCAGCGCCACCGCGCCGAACAAGAGGCCGCCACCGCCTGTGGCACATGCCGCGAGGGCCGGCGTCGACCGCCACTGGCCGGGCGCCGTCACGGCACGCGGTCGCCGTCGGCGCGCGGGGTCGGGACGTGCGCGAGGACCGAACGCACGATGTCGGTGCTCGACACGTCGCGCATCCACACCTCGGGCTTGAGCGTGATGCGGTGGGCGAGCGCCGGGACGGCGACGGCCTTCACGTCCTCCGGGACGACGTAGTCGCGTCCGGCGATCACCGCGCGGGCACGAGCGGTCAGCACGAGCGCCAACGATCCGCGCGGCGATGCGCCGAGGAGCACCTGGTTCGACTCCCGGGTCGCCCGAGTGAGCGCGACGCAGTACCGCTGCACGTCCGGGTCGACGGCCACCGCCTCGACGACGCGCTGGGCTTGCAACAGCCCGGGAGCATCGGTGATCTGGTCGACCTCGACCTCTTCGCGGGCCCGGTCGATGCGGTTGGCGAGTACCTGCATTTCGTCCGTGGCGGAGGGGTAGTCGAACGAGACGCGCAGCAGGAACCGGTCGAGCTGGGCCTCCGGCAGCGGGTAGGTGCCCTCGTACTCGATCGGGTTTGCCGTCGCGATGACGTGGAACGGGGCGTCCAGGGTGAAGGTGCGGCCTTCGACCGTCACCTGCCGTTCCTGCATCGCCTCGAGCAGCGCCGACTGGGTCTTCGGCGGCGTGCGGTTGATCTCGTCGGCGAGGACGAGCCCCGCGAACAGCGGTCCGGGCCGGAAGTCGAACTCGCCGGCGCGCTGGTCCCACACAAACGAGCCGGTCACGTCGGCCGGGAGGAGGTCGGGCGTGAACTGCACGCGACGAAACGGCAGCCCGAGCGTCTGCGCGATAGTGCGCGCGGCCAGCGTCTTGCCCAGACCCGGGCTGTCCTCGAGCAACACGTGCCCACCCGCGAGCACCGCGGCGAGGACGAGTTCGAGCGCGTCCCGCTTGCCGACGACCGCCCGCTCGACCTGGTCGAGGACGTCCTTGCACAGCGCGGTGACCGGTGCGATGTCGGTCAGTTCGGTCGTCACGGGCCCTCCAGTTCTTCCAGTCGCGCGATCCACTCGCCGAACTCGCGCTGGGTCGGCGCGACCGTGCGGGGCGCCTGGATCAGCTGCCACAAGCTGGGCCCCAATAGACCACGAGCAGCATCCGGCTCTCGACTCGGGTCGACGCCGCCTCGGTGCACAAGGCGCGCTTCGGCGAGTTCCACCAGCCACGGGCGGACGCGGGCATTGAACCGGTCGACATCCAGCATGCCGTTCTTGATGGCTCGTTCCACGCGCAAGAGGCCGCCGGATTCGCGATCGGTCTGCGTGCGCGACGCAGTGCCGAAGGGCGCGCCGGCCGGCGGGTTGTAGCTGCCCAGCGCGGTCACGAGGGTGCCGATGAGGAGCACCGCGATCAGGCAGGCCGTCCCGACGAGCCACGGCACCGGCTGGCCCGATTCGTAGGCGATCAAAGCTCCGAGCGCGCCCGCCGCCAGCCCGATACCCGCGTAGCGCGCGGCCGTCAGGATGCGCACCCGACGCGCCCGGTCAGCCCGCGGCATGGGTCTGCGGGGACGCACCAGTGAGATCAGCGAGCACTTGTCCCAGTGCCGCGCGCGCCGCGTCCGCGTCGGCCGCAACCATCAGATGACCGGAAAAACGCGCCTCGCGGTAGAGGTCGGCCAGCGCACGCAACGGTTCGGGTCGCACCGTCCGGACGGCGAACACGCGCTGGATCGTCTCCTGCGCGGTGTCGGACGCCACCGGTTCGATCCCCGCATCCGAGCTCGCGGCTTGCAGTCGCAGCCAGCAGGCAATGATCGCGTCGCCGACAGGACCGCCCGCGCCCAATTCGTCGAGCGCTTCGTCGACCGCAGCGCGCAACGTCCTCGTCAGGTCGGGTGCGGCGTCCTCGGCCGGCTGCGGCGGAGCCCGGTGCCGAACCCTGGCGAGGCGGCGGCGGTAGATCACCGACCGCAGGAGCGCAATGAGCACCACGAGGCCGAACACGACGCCGAGCACGCCGAGCACGTACAGGAACAGCCCGGCGAGGTCGGTCGCCCTGCTCGGCTTCGCGCGCTTGGTCGGCGTCGGGCTCGCTGACGGCTGTTGGAGGACTTGGGTGGGCCCCGGCCCGTCGCCCGATCCTGCCGACGGGACATGGCCGTGCCCGCTCGGCCGGATGTGCGCTCCGGCGATCGTGACCAACGTCGCGGCAAGGGCAGCGAGGGCGAGGGCGGCGACGGTCAGCGCCGAGCGGCGCGCGACGGGTGGTCGGCTCGAGCTCACGACTGCGTGTGCTGAGCGGCCACCATGGCGCAAAAGTACTCGTGCACCCGACCGTCGCCGGTCATCTCCGGGTGGAACGACGTCGCCAGCAGCGGCCCCTGCCGCACCGCGATCACGTGCCCGGCCGAGGTGGTGCCGAGTGCCGTCGCTTTCGGACCGACGTCCTGCACCCACGGCGCCCGGATGAACACGGCGTGCACCGGCCCGCCGTCGACGCCGTCGATCGTCACGTCCTCTTCGAAGGAGTCGATCTGGCGCCCGAAGGCGTTGCGCCGCACGGTGATGTCCAGCCCGCCGATGGTGTCCTCGAGAGGCGAGCCGGCAGTGTCGACGCGGTCGGCGAGCAGGATCATGCCGGCGCACGACCCGTACACCGGCAGGCCGGCACGGATGCGCTCGCGCAGCGGCTCGAGCAAGCCGAATGTCCGGGCCAGCTTGACCATCGTCGTCGACTCGCCACCGGGCAGCACGAGCCCGTCGACGCGCTCGAGTTCGATCGGACGGCGCACCGGCACCGCCGCGCACCCGGCCGCCTCGAGCGCGCGCGCGTGCTCACGGACGTCGCCCTGCAGCGCAAAAACCCCGATGGTCGCGGGGCTAGGGGACGACGGCACGCAACTGCTCCACAGCGGTCTCGAGTTCTTCGACGGCGTCGGACGACATCGGGTCGGGTCGGGTGGTCAAGCCGGCGCGGATGAGATTGCGAGCCAGCACGGACGGCTTGAGGTTGAGGAAACCGCCGCGCCGTTTGAGCGCCCGGAACTCCTCACGGTCGAGACGAATCGTGTAGACAACCGTGTCGCACACCCCGAGGAAGCCGTCACCAACCCCGCTCAGCGAGGCGGTGCGGCTGCGGGATGTCGTCGACGTTGATGCCGACCATCGCTTCGCCCAGGCCACGCGAGACCTTTGCGATCACGTCCGGGTCGTCGTAGAACGTGGTGGCCTGGACGATCGCGGATGCGCGCTGGGCCGGGTTGCCCGACTTGAAGATGCCGGAACCGACGAAGACGCCCTCGGCGCCGAGCTGCATCATCATCGCGGCGTCGGCCGGGGTGGCGATGCCGCCTGCGGTGAACAGCACGACCGGCAGCTTGCCCGCGGCGGCAACCTCGCGCACCAGCTCGTACGGGGCCTGCAACTCCTTCGCGGCGACGTAGAGCTCGTCCTCGGGCAGGTTCTGCAGGCGGCGAAGCTGCTGGCGGATCTGACGCATGTGGGTGGTCGCATTCGAGACGTCGCCGGTGCCGGCCTCACCCTTGGAGCGGATCATCGCCGCGCCTTCGGTGATGCGGCGCAGCGCCTCGCCGAGGTTGGTCGCACCGCAGACGAACGGGACGGTGAATGCCCACTTGTCGATGTGGTTGGCATAGTCCGCGGGCGTGAGCACCTCGGACTCGTCGACGTAGTCGACGCCGAGGCTCTGGAGCACCTGTGCCTCGACGAAGTGGCCGATGCGGGCCTTGGCCATCACCGGGATCGACACGGCGGCGATGATGGCGTCGATCATGTCGGGGTCGCTCATCCGCGAGACGCCGCCCTGGGCACGGATGTCGGCGGGGACGCGCTCGAGCGCCATCACCGCGACGGCGCCGGCGTCCTCAGCGATCTTGGCCTGCTCGACGGTGACGACGTCCATGATGACGCCGCCCTTGAGCATCTCGGCCATGCCGCGCTTGACGCGCGATGTTCCTACGGTGTGGTCCGGACATGGACCCGATTCTACGAGCCGTCCGGGTGCGCCGACGCCGCGAGGACGAGTCCGCCTGCCAACCGGTGGCCTGGCCCGGCCGTTCCGGGACCGGCCGATCACGCGGCGACCTCGCGCCAGAGGTCCTGGGCCGGGGTCAGCACGCTGGTGGCATCAGGCACGCAGGATCGGCCGGAACGGGTCGCCATCAGGCCGTGCTAGGCCTGAACGTGCACGCCCTTGCGAATGAGTACGACCCATGTGTTGCCGGGCGTCAGCGGGATCGACTTCCCGTTGGCCGCGTGCAACTGCGTGCCGTAGGCGAGTCGCTTGCGTGACCACGTACCGAAGATCCGGTGGCCGTTGCGGAACACCTGAACGGGTCCCTTACCGACGGTGTAGGTGAACTGCGACGGGTTGCCCAGCACGTCGGTGTCGCGCGGATGCGAGACGACGTGGCACGACTGGATGATCACGTTCGCAGCCGTGACCAGCTTGCCGTCGGCTGCCCGCTGCCGCTGCCCGTTGATGTAGCGCACGTACTTGTGCAGCTTCGGGTTGTAGCGGAACTGGACGGGCGTCCCGGACTGGTAGGACCCGGTGACGACCGTGCGGATGTTGTAGCCCGGTTCGGTGTGCAGGCCGGTGATCCGCTTGGCGAAGGTCCAGCCGTTCCCGTGTGGCGGCGGGGTCTTGGTGTGCTCGGCGACCTGGCGCAGGTTCAGCGCGAGGTTGATGTAGCTGGACGCGGCCCTCGGTACACGGCGGTAGAACGGCGCGCCCGCGTCGTTGCTCCAGCTCGTGATGCCCGAACGGTGCACGCGCGGCAGCGAGTCGTGCGCGCCGCCCGAGTAGGCCTCGGTGATCTTGCCGTACTGCAGCAGTAGGTCCGGGTCGCTCGGGCGGGTGCTGCGCACGTACCCGACCACCGGTTTGTAGGTGCCGAAAATCGCGGCCAGCCGGGTCAGGCCGCCCTCAACGGCCTCGATGTAGACCACGTCGGCGCGGTCGATGCCGAGCTGGGGACGGCCGGGTGCGGTGTCGTCGATCTTGACGGCGATCAGCGGCAATTTCGGGGCCTTGCCGAAGCCGGTCAGCGGATTCACCGCGGCATGGTGCTTCGGCTTGGGCTTCGGCTTGGGCTTCGGTTTGGGTGCCGGCTTCGGCGTCGCGCTCGAACTGGTCGGCGGCGGCGGGGGCGCCGACGAGGACGGCGCCGACGAGCCGCTGCTCGTGCACGCCGAAGCCAGCAGCGCCATGGCGCTGGCCACGATCACTGTCAGCCGTGCGCGCGGTGTCGTCATTTCGGAGGCTCCGTCTATTCGGGGGGCTCTGTGTCTATTCGGGGGGCTCTGTGTCATCGATGTCGAAGAACTGCGGCAGTTCGACGCGCCCCGCCAGGTGCAGCAGCCGGGGCATCCGCCGCGCCCGAAGGGTACGTGTGTCGCGCACGGCATCGTTGTAGAAACGACGAGCGACCTGCACCCGGGCTGCTGCTTCTCTCAGCTCTGCCACGGCCTCGGGTGGGAGCCCGGCCTCACCGACCAGGCGCGACACGCCCCGTCCGACGGCGTTCTCGACGGCTTCGCGGCGCTCGAGACCCTCGGGCGAGGTCGCGGTGAGCGCGACGGCCTCGAGCGTGGTCCGCTCGTCGGGCCCCAGGGCCGTCTCGGGCGCCTCGACCACGTGCAGCAGGGCCGCCGCGCGGCGCACGAGCTGCGCGTCGAGGGCCGCGCGGGCGGCATCCACGCGCGCGTGCAGCCGGTCGAGGCGGGTCAGCGTGAACGTCACCCACATCGACAGCAGGATCGCGACAAGAACCGCGGCGATGAGCCAGCCGACGGGAAGCATGGCCGGACCCTAGCCGTCCCCGCGGCTACGCGCCGGTCATCCCCGCACCGGCAATGGCGAGCTCGTAGACGCGCACCACGGAGTGGACGACCACACGCCAGTCGAAGGGTGCGACGGCGTGCTCCCCCGCGGCGACCAGGCGGCTGCGCTCGTCGGGCGAGTCGAGCACCGTCCTGATCGCCCCGGCGAGCCCGGCGGCGTCGCCCGCGGCGAACAGCTCACCGGACGCGCCGCCCGCCAGCACGCGACGGAACGCGTCGATGTCGCTGGCCACGATCGGCGTCCGCGCGGCCATCGCTTCGAGCAGGATGACGCCGAAGCTCTCCTGCCCGGTGTTGGGCGCGCAGTACACGTCGACGCTGCGCAACATGCGGGCCTTGTCGGTCTCGCTGACCTGGCCGAGCATCGTGAATCGCGACGTCAGGTCGGCGGGCAGGCGCGCGGTGAACTCGCTCGCGTCGCCGCGTCCGGCGACCAGCACCTGCAGATCGCGGCGTTCGTCGGCCAGGTGTCCCATCGCGTCGACGAGGACGTCCATGCCCTTGCGTGGCTCGTCGTAGCGCCCGACGAACCCGACGGTCCCGCCCGGTCGCGGGTAACCCGGCAGTGGTTGGGCCGCGGCGAAGTGGGACACCTCGACACCGTTGGGGATGACGACGGCGTCCGCACCGAGGTGCTCGACGATCACCTTGCGCGCGGCGGACGAGACCGCGATCCGGCCCGCGAGCTTTTCGAGGAACGGCTGCAGGACGGTGTCGAACATCGCGAGGAACCGTGACCGGACCGTCGCCGCATGGAAGGTGGCCACCATCGGCCCGTCGTGGATCATGCACGTCAGCAACGACAGGCTGGGCGGCGCCGGCTCGTGCACGTGCACCACGTCGAACGCGCCGTCGCGCAGCCAGCGCCGCACGCGCGCGGCACTGACGATGCCGAACTGCACCCGCGCGACCGACCCGTTGTACGGGATCGGGACGGCCTTGCCGGCCATCACGACATACGGAGCGAGGTCGGGAGCGTCCTCGTCGCCGGGCGCGAGCACCGACACATGGTGGCCGAGCCCGATGAGCTGTTCGGCCAGATCGCGGACGTGCGCCTGGACGCCGCCGGGGATGTCCCACGAATACGGGCACACGATGCCGATCCGCATCGCTCAGCCGTCCTTGCCAGGACGGGGCGACAGGTCGGCGAGCCAGAGCTTCTGCAGCATGTGCCAGTCGCTCGCATGAGCAGCGATGTCGATCTCGAACTGGTGCGCGATCGCCTGCGTCAGGTGCGCAACCTGGTCGCGCAGACGTCCCGACGGCACCTCGAGCGGTGGATTGATCACCTGGCCCCATCCATCCGGCGTGAACCAGGTTGCGGCGGGGAGCAACGCGGCACCGGTCGTAGCAGCGAGCACGGCCGGGCCGCCGGGCATGCGGGCGGCCTCGCCGAAGAAATCGACTTCGATGCCGTTGTGCGACAGGTCGCGGTCGGCGACCAGGCACACGACCTTGTTCTCACCTAGCCGTTCGCGCAGCACTTCCAGCGGGCCGCGGGCGCCACCGGTGAGCGGCAGGATCTCGAACCCGAGGCTTTCGCGGTAGGCGACGAAGCGGTCGAACAGCGACTCCGGTTTGAGCCGCTCGGCCACAGTCGCGAACGAGCCGGAGTGTCGCACCAGCCACATCCCGGAGGCATCCCAGTTGCCGCAATGCGGCAGCGCGAGGATCGCGCCCTTGCCGTTCGCGAGCGCCGCGTCGAGGTTCTCGATGCTGGCGGCGTCTATCTCGACCCGGTCGACGACCTCGGCCTTGTCCATCTTGGGCAGGCGGAACGTCTCGAGCCAGTACCGCGAGTACGAACGCAGCCCGGCCCCGACCAGAGCGTCCATCTTCAGCTCGGAGTAGTCGGGGCCCACGACGCGGCGCAGGTTCTTGCGTAACTGGCGCGCCCCGCCGCCGTTGCGCACAGTCGCCGCGTCGGCGACCGCGTCGAACCAGCGCTGCGACACCCCGTTCGGGACGGTCTTGATCAATCCCCATCCGGCGGCGTAGCCGAGGTCGGCGACGCGGCCGGTGACCCGGGCGCGGGCCTGCCCGAGCATCAGCTCGGGACCGATTCTTGGCGGCGCTCGAGGGACTGCCGATGCACGGTCGTCAGCCGCTGCAGCACGGTGATCGCCGACAGCCCGACCAACACCCACAATGCAACAGCCTGAACGAACGGGACGTGGAACGGCGCGCCCGTCAAGCCGGTACCGACCAGCACGATGATCAGCCGTTCGGCGCGCTCGGCGATGCCGACGGTCGCGTTGAACCCGGCTGCCTCGGCACGCGAGCGGATGTAGGACGTGAGCGACCCGAGCACCAGGCACAACAGAGCTGCGAGCACCAGCCAGCGCTGACCGTGTTCGCCGAAGAACCACACCAGCGCACCGAAGATCGCGGCGTCGGCGGCGCGGTCGCCGGTCGAGTCGAGCACTCCTCCGAACGGGCTCGCCGTACCGCCCGCGCGGGCGACCGCGCCGTCGACGATGTCGAGCATCACGAAGGCCCAGATCACGAGCGTCCCGACGAAGAACCGGCCCTGCGGATAGAACACCAGCGCACCCGCGACCACGCCTAATGTGCCGACGGCGGTGATGGCGTTCGGCGACACACCTGCCCCGGCCAGCGCGCGTCCCATCGGTTCGAGGGCTTTCGACACGGCCGCGCGGCCATGAATGTTCAGCACGATGGAATGTCGGTCCGTTCGGGCGTCGGAGCAAGCGAGTCGCTTCACGATATCGGCCGACCCTTGTCGAGCACTGGCGCGCGGGTGTCGAATGCCGGGATCAGGGTTTCGCCGAATGATCAGCAGGGGGCAGCGCGGATGTCGAACAAGAAGGCCGGACCCAAAGCTGGAGCTGCCACGTTCGACACCGCCGATCGCCCCGAGAACATTCGCAACGTCGCTCTCGTCGGTCACTCGGGTTCGGGGAAGACGACGCTCGTCGAGGCGTTGCTCGTCGCGACCGGCGAGCTGACCCGCGCCGGCACGATCACCGACGGCACCACGGTCAGCGACCACGATCCGGTCGAGGTCGCGCAGCAGCGCTCGGTCGCGTTGTCGGTGTGTCCGATCCATTGCGGTGACGGGTCGGCAGGCAGCGTCACCAGTTCGACGGACGTGATCGTCAACCTGCTCGACACCCCCGGCTACCCCGACTTCACCGGCGAACTGCGCGCCGGCCTGCGCGCGGCCGACGCAGCGTTGTTCGTCGTGTCGGCCGCTGACGCGATCGACCCGATCACCGTGTCGCTGTGGGAGGAATGCGCAGCACTCGGTACTCCCCGCGCGGTGGTCATCAGCCGGCTGGACGCGCCGCGGGCCAACTATGAGGGGACGCTGGCCGAGTGCCAACGGCTGTTCGGCGGCGCCGACGGGCAGGACGTCCTGCCGTTGTACGTCCCGGTGGGCGGCGTCGCGTCCGGCGACGCGGGCGCCGCTCCGGACGGACTGGTCGGGTTGCTGTCGAGAACCGGGCTGGACTACGGCGCCGGGTATCCGCCGAAGGAGTCCTCCGATCTGACCGCGCAGGTCGACGTCGAGACCCAGCGCGGCGCGCTGATCGAGGCGATCATCAACAACAGCGAGGACGAGTCGTTGCTCGACCGCTACCTCGCCGGCGAATCGATCGCCCTCGAGGTGCTCGTCGACGATCTCGAGACGGCGGTCGCGCGCGGCACGTTCTACCCGGTGCTGCCCGTCTGCGCCGCGACCGGGCTCGGCCTGGCCGAACTGCTCGAGGTGCTCGTCGGCGCGTTCCCCCCGCCGAGCGAGCTCAACCCGCCCGCGGTCATGGCGCTGTACGGCGGGACGACGCCGCGGCTGGAATGCGATCCGTCCGGCGACCTGGTTGCCGAGGTCGTGCGGACCTCGGTCGACCCGTACCTCGGACGATTGTCGATCCTGCGGGTCTTCTCGGGCACGCTGACCCCCGAGACGCCGGTGCACGTCTCCGGCCACGGCGGCGGCGACCGCGGCCACCCCGACCATGACACCGACGAGAAGGTGGGCCAGATCTTCTCGCCGCTCGGCGCGACTCTTCGTCCGATCGAGCGCGCGATCGCCGGTGACGTCTGCGCGATCGGCCGCCTCGGCACTGCCGAGACCGGCGACACGCTGTCGGCGAAATCCGCACCGCTGCTCATGGAGCCGTGGCACATGCCCGAGCCCCAGCTGCCGATCGCCGTCGAGGCCGCTACTCGTGCCGACGAGGACGCGCTGGCCAAGGCGCTGAGCAGGCTCACGGCAGGTGACCCGACGCTGCGCGTCGAGCGGCACCCGGACACCGGTCAACTCGTGCTGTGGTGCCTCGGCGAGGCGCACGCCGACGTCGTGCTCGAACGGCTGCGCGCGACTGGTGCGCACGTCGACTCAGTCCCGCTGCGAATTGCGTTGCGCGAGACGTTCACCGCGACCGCGAGGGGACACGGCCGGCTGGTCAAGCAGTCCGGCGGGCACGGCCAGTACGCGGTGTGCGACGTCGAGGTCGAGCCGCTGCCGCGCGGGTCAGGCATCGAGTTCGCCGACAAGGTGGTCGGCGGCGCCGTCCCGTCGCAGTTCATCAGCTCGGTGGAGAAGGGCGTGCGGGCGCAACTCGAACACGGTCTCGACCAGCAGCACATTCCGCTCGTCGATGTGCGCGTCACGCTGCTCGACGGCAAGGCGCACAGCGTCGACTCGTCCGATGCCGCGTTCCAGATGGCCGGATCGTTAGCGGTGAAGGACGCCGCCGAGGGGGCCAAACCCGCCCTGCTCGAACCTGTCGCGTCGGTCAGCATCACCGTGCCGGACGCGCACGTCGGCTCGGTCATGTCCGACCTGTCCGGCCGCCGCGGGCGGGTCACCGGCACCGTCCCCGACGAGACCGCGCCGGTGGGCATGGAGCGCACCATCATCCACGCCGAGATCCCCGACGCCGAACTCGTGCGGTACGCGATCACCCTGCGTTCGTTGTCGGCCGGCACCGGACGATTCACGCGATCGTTCGCACGGCTGGACGTCGTCCCGGCCCACGTCGCCGACTCGCTGCGCAACCCGCAGCCGGCGGAGTAGCTACCGCCCGGGCCGCGCCGGTGAAGGCGTACCCCGCCGCAATGGCACCGGCCCGGTCGGTGGGTGCGCTCACGGAAGCAGCCCTATGGCTGTTTGGGGAATTTCAGCTTCGTCAGGTCGGGCAGGTTGTTCGGGTCCATGCCGGGCGGGAACTGACCGGGAGGTAGTTGCGGCATCCCGCCACCGGGCATGCCGCCCGGGAAACCACCGGGGAAGCCGGCGGGCATGCGCGGCTGCGTCGGGCCGCGGCCGCCCTTCTTGCCCTTGCCGCCCTTGCGCTTGTTCTTCGACGACTTGGTCGCCGAGCGCTTGCGCATTCCCGGGATCATGCCGCTCATCTGGCCCATCATCTTGCGGGCCTCGAAGAACCGGTCGACGAGCTGGTTGACGTCGTTGACCTTCACGCCCGACCCGTTGGCGATACGCAGCCGCCGCGACCCGTTGATCATCTTCGGGTTGGCGCGCTCGGCGGGGGTCATGCCGCGGATGATCGCGGCCGTGCGGTCGAGGTCCTTGTCGTCGACCTGCGCCATGGCGTCCTTCATCTGCCCCATGCCCGGCAACATGCCGAGGATGTTGCCGATCGGGCCCATCTTGCGGATCGCCATCAGCTGGTCGAGGAAGTCCTCGAGCGTGAACTCGTTGCCGGCCGCGAGCTTCGCGGCCATCTTCTGCGCCTCGTCCTCGTCGAAGCTCTTCTGCGCCTGCTCGATCAGCGTGAGCATGTCGCCCATGCCGAGGATGCGGGAGGCCATCCGGTCGGGGTGGAAGACGTCGAAGTCCTCGAGCTTCTCGCCGTTGGACGCGAACATGATCGGCTGCCCGGTCACCTCGCGCACCGACAGCGCGGCGCCACCCCGGGCGTCACCGTCGAGCTTGGTGAGGACGACGCCGGTGAAGCCGACTCCGTCGCGGAAGGCCTCGGCGGTGTTCACCGCGTCCTGGCCGACCATCGCGTCGACGACGAACAGCACTTCCTGCGGGTCGACGGCCGCGCGGATGTCCGCGGCCTGCTGCATCATCTCGGTGTCGATGCCGAGCCGGCCCGCGGTGTCGACGATGAGCATGTCGTGCTGCTGGCGGCGGGCTACGTCGACCGAGTCGCGCGCGACGGCCACTGGATCGCCGACACCGTTGCCGGGCTGCGGCGCGTAGACGGCCACCCCAGCGCGGTCGCCGACCACCTGGAGCTGGTTCACCGCATTCGGACGCTGCAGGTCGCAGGCGACGAGCATCGGCGCGTGGCCCTGCTCGCGCAGCCAGTGCGCGAGCTTGCCGGCGAGGGTCGTCTTACCCGAACCCTGCAGACCCGCGAGCATGATCACGGTCGGCGGGTTCTTCGCGTACTGCATCCGGCGCGTCTCGCCGCCGAGGATCCGGACGAGCTCCTCGTTGACGATCTTGATGACCTGCTGTGCGGGGTTGAGGGCCTTGCTGACCTCCTCGCCGCGCGCCCGCTCCTTGATCGCGGCGATGAACGACCGCACGACCGGCAGCGCGACGTCCGCCTCGAGCAGCGCGATGCGGATCTCGCGCGCCGTGGCGTCGATGTCGGCGTCGGACAGCCGTCCCTTGCCCCGCAGGTTGCTGAAGACGGACGTCAGCCGATCGGAAAGCGTGTCGAACACGTGACCCAGGGTAGTCGGCGCCTGCAGGCCTAGGCTCAGATGCCGTGGCAGCTGCAATCACGCTCGCCCGCGCCGGCTCCGCCAGGTCGTGGACGGTCTGCGCGCTGTCGTTCGCGCTGGGGCTCGTCGGCATCGCGACGTTCCTCTTCGGGGGTAGCGTGCTGCTGCTCGTCCTCGGCATCGCGCTACTGGTCGTCGGCGGGCTGTTGCTGATCGCCTCCCGGGCAGCCAACGACGTGCTCGTCATCGACGACGACGCGGTCGCGCGCGACCTGGCGCGGCAGAACCAGTGGCGGCTGCGGTGGGCGCACATGGCCGCCGTCCGCTTCAGCGGCGACGCCCTGTTACTGGTGCCGCTGCCGGACGTGGCCGGTCATCCCGAGATCGCGCCGGCGCTCGAACGGCGCGATGTCGACGGCGCGAGCACGCCCACGTTCTGCGTCCCGCTCGACGCGCATGCGCTGGCGGCGGCGCGCACTGCGATCACGCAGCACGCACCGCCCGCGCTACTGACTCAGAGCAGTCCGCGCCCGCCGTCGACGTAGATGACCTGCCCGGTCACGTAGCCCGACTCCTCGCCGGCGAAGAACGCCACCGTGTTCGCGATGTCGTCGGGCACGCCGCCGCGCCGCACCGGGATCGCCGAAGCGACGCCCTCACGCATCTGCTCGATCGTCGTGCCGATGCGCTCGGCGGTTGCCTTGGTCATCGCAGTCTCGATGAACCCGGGCGCTATTGCGTTCGCGGTCACGCCGAACGGGCCGAGCTCGATCGCCAGCGTCTTGGTCAGCCCCTGCAGGCCCGCCTTCGCGGTCGAGTAGTTCGCCTGGCCGCGATTGCCGAGTGCCGAGGTGGACGACATGCACACGATGCGGCCGTACTTGGCCTCGACCATGTGCTTCTGGGCGATCTGGCTGCACAGGAAAGCACCGCGCAGGTGCACCTCCATGACCAGCGTCCAGTCGTCGTCGCTCATCTTGAACAGCAGGTTGTCACGCAACACGCCCGCGTTGTTGACGAGGATCTGCAGCCCGCCGAACTCACCGACGAGCCGGTCGACCGCCGCTTGCACCTGGTCGCGCTTGGACACGTCGGCGCCGAGGCCGATGGCCGTGCCGCCGGCCGACGTGATCTCGTCGGCGACCGACTGCGCGGCGTCCTGCTGCAGGTCGAGCACGCCGACCTTCGCACCGTCAGCGGCGAGCCGCTTGGCGACGGCGGCTCCGATTCCCTGGGCGGCGCCCGTCACCAGTGCGACGCGGTCCTGCACTCCTGGCATTCGTTGTCTCCTATCTGTTCACGAGCCGGCGCATGCCGGCCAACCATCGATCGGGCTCGGCGGCTTTCTGTGCCCAGAACGTACCGACCTCGGGATGCGGAAGGATCAGGAACCGCTCGTCGCGCAGTCCGGCCACGACGTGATCGAGGACGTGCTCGACGCTGACGATGTCGCCGGAATTGGCGACCGCCTGGGCTCCCGGGTCGCCCGCGGCGAGCGGATCCATCAGCATCGGCGTGGCGACGCCCATCGGACACAGCACGCTCACCCGCAGCCCCTGATCGCCGTAGGTGATCGCGAGCCACTCGGCAAATGCGACAGCGCCGTGCTTGCTGACCGCATACGGAGCGTCTCCGGGCGAGGTCAACAGACCCGCTGCCGAGGCCGTGTTGAGCAGGTAACCCGAACCGCGCTCGACCATGTGCGGGACGACGGCCCGGGCGGCGTAGACGTGCGCCATCGTGTTGATCTCGAGCGCCGCATGCCAGAGATCGTCGGGGTCGTCGAGGGCGACGCCGGTCGTGATGCCGGCGTTCGAGCAGAACAGATCGACTGCGCCGTGCTCGGCGATGACCTCGTCGACGAGGGTCTTCACCGCGTACGCATCAGTCACGTCGCAGGCACGAATGCCTTGCCCAGCAACCCGATCCGCACCGATCACCGTCGCACCGTCGGCCGTGAACCGCCTGCACATCCCGGAGCCGATGCCACCGGCGGCGCCGGTGACGATGACTACCTTGCCGTCGAGATCCATCAGGATTCCTTACCGAGTCGCCGGACGATGTCTGTAACGTCCGCGTCCGGAGTCGGCAGCAGTGCAATCACCGGTGTCGCGACGCCGGCATCCTGATAGGCCTGCACCTGGTCGCGGACCTCCTCCGGCGAGCCGTGCAGCACGAGGGCGTCGACCACGTCGTCGGGAACGGCGGCGGCTGCACCCTTCCGATCGCCCGCCGCCCACTTCTCGTGCATCTCGCGCAAGGCCTCGCCGCGTCCGAGCCAGTCGTGGAAGGCGGCGTAGGCCGGGACCGTCAGGTAGGTCGAGATCAACGTCCGTCCGACCATGCGTGCGTAGTCGGCGTCCTCGCTCGGGCAGACGAAGATTCGCGCGACTGTGTCGGTCTGCGTGCCGATCGCCTCCAGGCACTGCTCGACGTCGGACGCCGCGAGCCAGTTGAGGATCGCACCGTCTGCCTCGCGTCCGGCAAGCCGCAGCATCTGCGGACGCAACGCGGCGAGCATGATCTTCGGTGGCGTCGCGGGTACCTGCTCGAGCTTGAACCGCTTGATCGTGACGGTGTCGAAGGTGCCGTCTACGCGCTCACCGGCGAGTGCTTGCTTGACGATGCGCAGCACATCACGTGCCTTTTTGTACGGCTCGTCGAAGTCGATGCCGTTCCAGTTGCCCACGATCACCGGGCTCGACGTCCCGAGCCCGAGCACGAAGCGGCCGGGCGCCACCGTCGCCATCGTGGCCGCAGACATCGCGATCAGCGCGGGTCCGCGCGTGAACACAGGGACGATGGCCGTGCCCAGCCGCAAGGTCGGCTCCCAGGTGGCGCTCAGCGCGAGCGGCACGAACGCGTCCGCGCCGGCCGTCTCGGCCGACCAGGCGTCGGTGTAGCCCCACTGCGGCAATTGCCGCACCAAAGCTTCGTGGTCGAGCAACGGTGTCCCGATGTTCGGAACGGTCAATCCCCAGCCCATTCAGCGAATCTCCAATCCGGCAAGGACGAAGTCGGCGATCTCCGTCGCGATCTGTGTCGGTCTCTTGCGCCCGGACGGGCGGTACCACAGCGGCAGCTCGTTGATGACACCGAAGATCGTGAAGGCGATGGTGTCGGCCGAGGCCACCTCGGAGAACTCTCCCGCAGCCTGACCCGTGCGCACGAGTTTGCGTACCGCGTCGTGGTACCTGCGCCGAGCTGCGCGGTATTCAGCGGTGTGCTCGTCGTCGAGGCGATGTGACTCGCGCCAGAACACCATGGCGCGTTGCGCGGACTCCGCAGTTGACACCACCAGGTCGGTGATCAGAGCGCGCAGGGTCTCGTCCGCGGGCAGTCCTCGCGCCAGGATCGCGTCCATCTGCTCGAGCTGGCGGGTGATCAGGTCGCCGTAGACCTCGTACAGCAAGGCGTCCTTGCTGGCGAAGTGGTGGTAGAAGCCGCCCTTGGTCAGCCCGGCCCGCTCGATCACCTGTGCCACCGAGGTCGCGTCGTAGCCTCGCTCGGCGAACAGCTCCGTAGCGACGTCCAGCACGCGGTTCCGGGTGGCGGTCAAGAGATCTTCCGGAGCTCCTCGCGGGCCAGCGAGCGCAGGTGCACCTCGTCCGGCCCGTCTGCGAGTCGCAGCGTGCGCAGCGCGGCCCACATCGCGGCCAACGGGGCGTCGCTCGAGACCCCGGCGGCGCCGTAGGTCTGCACCGCCTTGTCGACCACGTACAGCGCGGCGCGAGGTGCGGCCACCTTGATCGCGGCGATCTCGGTGCGCGCCTTCGCCGCGCCGACGGTGTCGATCAGCCACGCGGCGTTGAGCACCAGCAGTCGGGCTTGGTCGATGGCCAGCCGCGACTCGGCGATCCACTCGCGCACGACACCCTGCTCGGCGATCGTCTTGCCGAACGCGGTGCGCGAGACTGCGCGCGCACACATCAGTTCGAGCGCACGCTCGGCCATCCCGAGGCTGCGCATGCAGTGATGAATGCGTCCCGGGCCGAGCCGGGCCTGCGCCATCATGAAGCCGCCACCCTGCGGGCCGAGCAGATTCGTCGCCGGCACGCGCACGTGGTCGTAGTGGATGACGCCGTGTCCGCCGTGCGGACCGTCGTCGTAGCCGTAGACCGTCGTCGACCGCTCAATGGTCACGCCGGGCGTGTCGAGCGGGACGAGGATCATCGAGTGCCGGGCATGACGCGGCGCGTCGGGATCGCTGACCCCCATCACGATCGCGACCTTGCATTCGGGACGCAGCGCGCCCGTCGACCACCACTTGCGGCCGTTCACCACGTAGTCGTCGCCATCGCGGGTGATCGTCGTGGCGATGTTCGTCGCATCCGACGACGCGACGGCCGGCTCGGTCATCGAGAAGCACGAGCGGATCTCACCGTCGAGCAACGGACGCAGCCACTGCGGCACCTGCTCCTCGGTGGCGAACATCGCGAGCAGTTCCATGTTGCCGGTGTCCGGTGCCGAGCAGTTCATCGCTTCGGGCGCGATGGCGACCGATCGCCCGGTCAGCTCGGCGATCGGTGCGTAGTCGAGCACCGACAGACCGGCGCCGTACTTCTCGTCCGGCAGGAAGAGGTTCCACAGGCCGTGCTGCCGGGCGGTCTGCTTGAGACCCGTCAATGCGCTCGGCGTGCGGAACGGATCGCCCTTCGCGCGGTTCTCGGCGACCTCGCGCTCGAAGTCGTGCTCGGCCGGATAGACGTGCTCGTCGAGGAACTGCCGAACCTGATCCTGCAGTGCCTGCGAGCGTTCGCTGTGCTGGAAGTCCATCGCTTCTCCTAACGGGCCGCGAGCGTGAGCAGCGCGGTGTCGAGCAGGCGCGGGACGGAGTCGCCGAAATGGCTGAAGCCTTCGCCGACCGTCTTGCCCTGCAGATAGCGGTTGTGGATGCCCTCGGAGATGACCGCGAGCTTGAAGTAGCCCAATGCGACGTACCAGTCGAGATTGCTCAGGTCGCGATCGGAGTTCGCGCCGTACCGGGCCACCAGCTCGTCGGCGGTCGGGAAACCGTCGGCCGGGCTCATCCGCGGCATCACGCCGTCGTCCTCGGCCGACAGCGTTTGGTAGACGACGAGCAATCCGACGTCGGTGAGCGGGTCGCCGAGCGTCGCCATCTCCCAGTCGACGACAGCAGCGATCTTCGACAGGTCGGGCGCGTACATCACGTTGGTCAGCCGGTAGTCACCGTGGACGATGCCCGATCGCGATTGTTCAGGCATCGTGCCGACCAGCTTGTCGAGCAGTTCGGGCAGCATCGGGCGCGGCTCGGTCTCGTTCGCCTGCCACTGCTGCGACCACCGCTTCACCTGCCGTGCGAGAAACCCGTCCGGGCGGCCGAACTCGCCCAGCCCGACCGATTGCGGGTCGACGCCGTGCAGCACGACGAGGGTGTCCATGAGTTGGTCGCAGGTGCTGCGCGCGAGGTCAGGCGTCAGCTTGGCGATGGCCTCGGGACGGTCGAGCACGACGCCGTCGACGAACGACATGAGGTAGAAGGTCGCACCCAGCACGTCGTGATCGGTGCACAGCGCGACGGTGTGCGGCACCGGAACGTCGGTGGCGCCGAGCGCACTCATGACGGTGTACTCGCGCGCCATGTCGTGGGCGGTGGGGAGTACGTGCGCGAGCGGCGGTCGGCGCAGCGCCCATGCGGCGGTGCCGTCGGTGATGCGATAGGTCAGGTTCGACTTGCCGCCCGCGATCACCTCACCGCTCAGCTCACCGGTGCGCATGCCCGGACGCTCGGCGTCCAGCCATTGCGTCAGCGCCTCGAGATCGACACCGGGCAGCTCGGGCATTCGGCGACCCTACCGACCGACCGGTCGGTACGGCAAGGGTCAGCCGGTCGGCTGCGCCTCCTGTGGTCGGCGCGCCGGCTCGGGGTGCGGCGTCGAAGGCGCCACCCGCATGAGCTTGGCGAACCCGGCGGGCAGGTACCAGTTCCACTTGCCGAACAATGACACGAGGGACGGGACGAGCAGCGAACGCACGATCGTCGCGTCGAGCAGGATGCCGATGCCGAGCCCGGTCGCCAGCGTCTTGAGATCCGTCCCCGGACCCGAGGCGAGCGCGCTGAACGCGAGGAACAGGATCAGCGCCGCACAGGTGACGAGTCGGCCGGTACGGCCGATCCCCTCGATCACCGCAGCGTCGGTCGACCGCGCGCCGTCGTACTCCTCACGCACGCGCGACAGGATGAACACCTCGTAGTCCATCGAGAGTCCGAACAAGAACGCGAAGACCATCAGCGGGATCCAGAAGGTGACCGCTCCGGTCGCCGCGATGCCGAAGATCGCGTTCGAGCCGTGCCCGTCCTGCCAGAACAGCACCATCGCGCCGAGGGTCGCGGCCAGCGACAGCAGGTTCAACAGCACCGCCTTCAACGGCAGCAGCAGCGACCGGAACGCCCGGACGAGGAGCAGGAACGTCAACACCGCAATGATCGCGAGCATCAGCGGGAAGTTGCCGTAGACGGCGTGCAGGAAGTCGATCTGTGCCGCACCGAGGCCGGTGATGCCGATGACGCCGGGCAGGCTCCCGGACGCGTCCTTGACCCGGGTTACCACGCCGACCGTCTTCGAGTTCACCGTCTCGTACGCAGGCTGCAACACGATGACGCTCTCGCCGTCGCGGTTGCTGCTCGGACCGCTGGGGACGTACGCATGCGCGACACCGTCGATCTTGGCCAGTGCGGTTGCGGTCGACTCTGCGTCGGCGGACTTGACCAGCACCTCGATCGGCGTGAGGACGCCCGTCGAAACCCCGCCGTCGCGCAAGGTCTTCAGCGCTTCGTACGCCGGACCGCTGCTCGCGAGCGAGCCCGACGACGCCTGCCCGATCTTCACACCGAACAGCGCGGCGACGAGCACGCCGAGGGCAATGAATGCCGCACCCGCCGCGAACCAGCGGCGGCGCACGACTGCGCGCGCCCACCTGCTCCACGCGCGACTTGCGCGGTTCTCGTGCCGCAGCTTCGGCCAGTCGATGCGCGGGCCGATACCGCCCAGGATCGCGGGCGTCAGGCTGAGTGTCGTGATCACACTGGCGAGCGGGATCAGCGCGCCGCCGTAGCCCATGCTGCGCATGAACGGCACAGGCAACACGATCAGCGCGAGCAGCCCGATCGCGACCGTCACGCCGCTGAACAGCACCGCGTGGCCGGCGGTCTGCATCGCCACGACCACTGCTTCCTCGTTGTCGCGGCCGTGATCGCGTTCCTCGCGCCATCGCGTCACGACGAGCAACGAGTAGTCGATCGCGACCCCGAGCCCGACCAGGGCGATCAGGAACTCGACGATGAACGACACGTCGGTGGCATAGGTGATCGGCCACAGCAGGATGAAGGTCCCCAGGATCGACGCCGCTGCCACGACCAGCGGCAGGAATGCGAGCAGCGAGCCGAACACGAACGCGAGCACAAGCAGCGCGCCGACCGCACCCAGCAACGTCTCACCGAGAACGCCCGGACCGCTGTCGCCCTGGTTGCCGACAGCGAGCGCGTCCTCGCCGGTGACGCCGACGGTCGCGCCGGCCGGTTTGGCCGCGTCGGCCGCGGAGCGGATGGCGTCGGTGGGCAGCACCCCGGTCGGCGACGGGTTGAACCGGTAGAACACCAGCGCATAGGCCGTCCGGTCGTCCTTCGGCGTGCGGAACGCCTTGTCGCCGGTGTTCGCCTCGTCGACCACCCGCAGTTGCGGATCCGCCGTTGTGATGGCGTCGAACGTCTTCGCGACGTCGGTCTCGTGCCCGGTGATCGTCTGTCCGGACGGCATAGTGACAGTCACGACGTACGGACTGGTGTCGCCGCCGTTCCCGAACAACTGCTTGATCTTGGCCGCGGTCTCGGTGCCGGGCTGACCCGGCAGCGAGAAGTCGATCGTGAGCCGGTTCGACACCGTGCTCGAGATGGCACCGCCGACCACGATCACGAGCAACCACAACGCGATCACCCATCGGCGATGGCGTAGTACGAAGTGTGCCCAGCGCTGCATGCGCAGATTCAATCGGCCCGTCCCGGCGCGCCGCAACGGGCCTAACCCCCCGAAACCGGGTGGTGCTACCCGGTCGAGACGTGGAACAGGGTGCCGATGCCGAAAGTGACGGCGGCGGCGAGGACGCCGAGCGCGAGTTGGCGCGCGCCTGCGAACAGCCATGACCGGTTGGTGAACCGGGCCGACAACGCACCTGCCAGGAACAACGCGAGCACGGCCACGCCGACCGAGATGACGAGCGTGGTCGCGCCGAGCAGGTAGGGCAACAACGGCAGCAGTGCGCCGACGCTGAACGAAGCGAGCGACGAGCCGGCGGCCGTCCATGGGCTGGGCAGCTGGGTCGGGTCGACGCCGAGTTCCTCCTGGGCGTGGATCAGCAGCGCCTGCTCGGGATCACGTGAGAGCTGCTCGGCCACCTTGCTCGCGGTGTCCGGGTCGACGCCTCGCGAGATGTACATCTGTCTGAGCTCGGCCTGTTCGGCGTCGGCGTTGGTGCGCAGCTCGTGCAGCTCGACCTCGAGTTCGGCATGTGTCGACTCGTTCTGGCTCTGCACCGAGATGTACTCACCGGTGGCCATCGAGAACGCGCCGCCGACCAGGCCGGCCAGGCCGGCCAGCGATACCTGCGAGGTGGACGCGCTCGCGCCGGCGACACCGGCGATCAGGGCGAAGTTCGATACCAGCCCGTCCATCATCCCGAACACGGTCGGGCGCAGCCAGCCGCCGCTGACGTCGCGGTGGTCGTGGTGGATCTCCTGGTTGGGTACCGAGGGAAGCTCGTCAACCAGATCCTTCGTCGGATCCGACATCGACTGCGTCCTCCTCTCGGTCGTCGCCCGCGGGCGGCGTTGCCCGCTCTGCTGTGTACGGGGTCTGCTCACGTTCGGCGTGGAATCCGCCGTGCCGGACGAACCAGATCAGCGCGAGGACGAACACGATGATGCTGGTCCAGATGTTCAGCCGCAGGCCGAGGATGTGGTTCGCGTGGTCGGTGCGCAGCGCCTCGATCCATACCCGTCCGGCTGTGTAGCCCATCACGTACAGGGCCATGACGTTGCCACGTCCGACGCGGAAGCGCCGGTCGAGATAGAGCAGCACGAACGCGATCGCGAGATCCCACAGCGACTCGTAGAGGAAGGTCGGCTGGAAGTACCCGAGCACATCACTGGTCGTGCCCGGGCAGGTCTGCGCGTGACCGACCGAGACATCGAGGCAGTGGATCTGCAGCTTCCACGGGAGGCTCGACGGCGAGCCGTACAGCTCGTTGTTGAACCAGTTCCCCCACCGTCCGATGGCTTGGGCGAACAGCACGCCCGGTGCGGCCGCGTCGGCGAAGACGAGCAGCGAGATCTTCTTGCGGCGGCAACCGATCCAGGCGCCGAGCGTGCCGAGTGCGATAGCACCCCAGATGCCCAGCCCGCCGTCCCAGATCTTGATGGCGTCGATCGGGCTCGTCCCGGGCTTGCCCTCGAAGTAGAGCTCCGGATCGCTGAGGATGTGGTAGAGCCGCCCGCCGATGATGCCGAACACGATTGCCCAGCCGGCGACGTCCCAGACGTCCTCGGACTTGCCTCCGCGATCGCGCATGCGCCGAGCCGCCAGCCACAGCGCGACGAAGATGCCGGCCACGATGCACAGCGCGTACGCCCGGACGGGTATCGGCCCGAGATGCCACACGCTCTGTGACGGGCTGGGCAGGAAAGCGACCGGTTGCACGCCCCAACGGTAACGGCCGTACGGTCAGAAGATGCTTGCAGAGCAGGTCCGCGCGTTGGTCGTCACGTCCCACGGTGGTCCCGAGGTGCTCGCGGTCGAGGAACGACCGGCCCCGACCCCGCGGCCGGACCAGGTGGTGATCGAGGTCGCCGCGGCCGGTGTCAACTTCATCGACGTGTACCAACGCACCGGCGGCTACCCGATCGAGACCCCGTTCGTACTGGGCGGTGAATGCGCCGGGACGGTAGCCGCGGTCGGGTCGGGTGTGGACGAGTTCGCCGTGGGCGATCTGGTCGCGACGGCCGCCGCGAGCGGTGCGATGGCGACGCTGACCGCCGTCGAGGCGAGCGGCGTCGTACCCGTCCCCGACGGGGTGTCGCCCGAGCAGGCCGCCGCAGCGATGTTGCAGGGTATGACAGCGCATTACCTCGTCACGTCGGTGTTCGTGGTCGGCGAGGGACACGAGGTGCTGATTCACGCGGCCGCCGGCGGCGTCGGGCAGTTGCTCGTCCAGCTGTGCAAGGCACGCGGTGCACACGTCGTGGCGACCGTGGGCGCCGAGCCGAAAGCCGAGATCGCCATGGCCCTGGGAGCGGACGCGGTGATCCGCTACGACCAGGTGAACGACCTGGCCGAGGCGGTCCGGGCCGCGTCGCACGGTGGCGTGCATGTCGCCTACGACGGCGTCGGCAAGGCGACCTTCGACGCCTCGATGGCATCGTTGCGCCGCCGCGGGACGCTCGCCCTGTTCGGCGCGGCCAGCGGACCGGTGCCGCCGGTCGACCCGCAGCGGCTCAACTCCGGCGGATCGCTGTTCCTGACCCGTCCGACCTTGGCTCACTTCACCGCCGAGCGGGACGAGTTGCTGTGGCGCTCGGGCGAGATCCTGTCGGCGATCGCCGACGGTTCGCTGCAGATCGACATCGGCGGGACGTACCCGCTCGACCGGGCCGCCGATGCCTACCGGGCGCTCGAGGGCCGGCAGACGACCGGGAAGTTGCTGATCATTCCCTGATCGTTCGCTTGCCCGGAATGTCCGCTTGCCGGACGGTGCGGCGGCTGGTCACACCCCGATATCGCTTTGCGAGAACTCGGTAGCAGAGCGGCATTCCGCGGTGCCACGATGGGCGCGTGAGCTTCACGACCCGGGCTGACTACCGCGACGCCCTGCATGTGCACCGTGCGTGGTACGCAACCACCGCGCTGTTCCTCGCTGCGTTCGCGCCCGCGTGGATGCTCGGGCTCACCTTGTTGTCGATGACGCGCGCGCAGGGCCTGCTCGGCTGGCTGATCCTGCTCGCCCTGCCGTTCTCGATCGCCGCCGCGTGGACGTGGATGGACGCGGCGCACCGGGTGGCCGGGCGGCGGGCCCGCCTGACCAGCCCGTCAGTGCGGCACTAGCCGAAAGGCGCGTGCGCCGGCGGCCCAACCTGCTTTCAGATCGGCGACGAGCGGTTCGCCGCGCTCGTCGAACCCGATCGCGTTGAACTTCGCGAACTGCTTGTTGTCGCGGCACATGAGCGCGTACTGGGCCAGCACGCCTGCCTCGTCGGCGATCACCTGCACATCGGCCTCGCGCAGCTTGCCCTTGAGCCGGACAGTCACAGGTTCGCCGGTGCGCAGGTTACGGCTCCAGGCGAACGACGTGCCGACCACCAGCGCGTCGCCGTCGCGGGTGTATGCGACCGGGACGCGATACGTGCGTCCCGACTTTCGCCCGACGACGTACATCGTCATCAGCCGGGCACCAACTGCGCGACACAGCAGCGGCGTCCGCAGCAGCGCCCTCATGATCGCGTTGGCCAGGCCCTGGGCTGCGAGCTTCTTGGCCCGTGGTTCGTTAGTGGTCTCCATGTCCATACGACGTCGCCGCGCGTCCCGTTGTGACGAGCCCGTTGTAACGATCCCAGTGGTGACGACGCCGGGCTGCCACTCCCCCGCCGAGTGGTCACTTACGCCTCGAGTGGCCAGTCGTCTCGCAGCGCGGCGTAGATCATCGCGTCGTGCACGCCGCCGCTCCAGCGGCGCGCCTTGCGCAGCCGTCCTTCGAGGACGTAGCCGGCAGCTTCGGCAGCACGGCACATGGCCGCATTGCCCGAGTAGGTCGACAGATCGAGACGCAGGGCGTCGGTCGTGTCGAAAAGGTAGGTGGTCCACAACCTCAGCGCTTCGGTGCCGATGCCGTGACCGCGTGCGGCGG
The DNA here is from genome assembly GCA_963757455.1 of uncultured Actinomycetota bacterium. Lineage (GTDB taxonomy): Bacteria > Actinomycetota > Actinomycetes > Mycobacteriales > Jatrophihabitantaceae > RYN-133. Next base: position 24,832 of record CAVWSE010000017.1, on the reverse strand, counting down.
GCTCGTACAGCCCGATGCCGACGCGGCGCCAGTCCGTCTCGCGGCACTCCCAGTACCAATTGACCATCCCGATCAGGCCGTCGTCGTCGGGCGTACAGATGACAAGCATCGTGCGCGGGGTCGGCGGGGCGAACAGCATCTCGCGTGCGCGCGCGGCAGCGCGATCGGCCTCGGCGTCGTTCGGGCGACCGAAATACGGCCCGTTCGTGTCATGCCAGTCGTGCTCGGGTCGCAGCCATTCGCGGTAGGCCCCGACATCGCCGGGAGTCCAGTCACGCAGCACACAGCGGCTGCCCGAGATCCTCAACGCCGGCGAACGCCCTCTGCCAGCTCGGCCGCCAACGCACGAACCGCGTCGACGCCCGATGCGTCGGGCGAGTCGAGCAGGCGACGCACCAGCGCCGAACCCACGATCACCCCGTCGGCGAAGCTCGCGACCTGCACGGCCTGCGCGCCGGTCGACACGCCCAGCCCGACGCACACCGCGGTGTCGGGCGCGAGGCTGCGTACGCGTTCGACGAGCCTCGCCGCTGTGTCGTCGACCGCGTCGCGCGCGCCGGTCACGCCCATCACGGCGGCGGCATAGACGAAGCCGCGCGAAGCTGCGGCCGTCGAGACGATGCGCGCGTCGGTCGAGGACGGCGCGACGAGGAAGATGCGATCGAGCTCGTGCTCGTCACTGGCCGCGATCCAGTCGCCGGCCTCTTCGGGAATCAGATCGGGCGTGATAGCTCCCGAACCTCCGGCGTCAGAAAGTGCTGCGGCATAAGCGGATACGCCGAACCGCTCGACCTGGTTCCAGTACCCCATCGTCACCGCTGCGGCGCCGGCGTCGACGACGGCGCGTACCGCGCCGAACACGTCCCGCAGGCCGACCCCGGCCCGGACGGCGGCTTCGGTTGCCCGCTGGATCGTCGGTCCGTCCATCACCGGGTCGCTGTACGGGACGCCGACCTCGACGATGTCGCAGCCGCCCTCGACGAGTGCACGCAAGGCATCGATCGACACCGCGACCGACGGGTAGCCGACCGGCAGGTAGCCGATCAGGGCTGCCCGGTTGTCCGCGCGGCACTTGGCCAGGACGTCCGACACGGCAGTCATGGCGCGATCCCGAAATACTTCGACGCGGTCTCGACGTCCTTGTCGCCGCGTCCGGACAGGTTGACCAGGATGATCGCGTCCGGTCCGAGCTCACGGCCGAGATCGAGCGCGCCGGCGAGCGCGTGCGCCGACTCGATAGCCGGGATGATCCCCTCCGACTTCGACAGCAGTGCGAACGCCTCCATGGCCTGCGAGTCGGTGATCGGGCGGTACTCGGCGCGGCCGGTGTCGTGCAGGTACGAGTGCTCGGGACCGACGCCGGGGTAGTCGAGCCCGGCCGAGATCGAGTGGGACTCGACCGTCTGGCCGTTCTCGTCCTGCAGCAGGTACGAGCGGGCGCCGTGCAGCACGCCCGGAAGGCCGCCGGTGATCGATGCGGCGTGGCGGCCGGTCTCGACACCGTCACCGCCCGCCTCGAAACCGACGAGCCGTACGTCGGCGTCCGGGACGAACGCGGTGAAGATCCCGATCGCGTTCGAGCCACCGCCGACACAGGCGGCGACGACATCGGGCAGGCGTCCGCAGCGCTCGAGCACCTGGGCGCGCGCCTCGTCGCCGATCACCCGCTGGTACTCGCGCACCATCAGCGGGAACGGGTGCGGCCCGGCCACCGTGCCGAACACGTAGTTGGTCGTGTCGACGTTGGTGACCCAGTCGCGCATCGCCTCGTTGATCGCATCCTTGAGCGTGCGCGAGCCGGTGGTCACCGGGATCACCTCGGCACCGAGCAGGCGCATGCGGGCGACGTTGAGCGCCTGGCGCCGGGTGTCCTCCTCGCCCATGTAGACAACACAATCGAGGCCGAGCAGCGCGGCGGCCGTAGCGGTCGCGACGCCGTGCTGGCCCGCGCCGGTCTCGGCGATCACCCGCTTCTTGCCGATGTGCCGCGTGAGCAGCGCCTGCCCCAACACGTTGTTGATCTTGTGCGAGCCGGTGTGGTTCAGGTCCTCGCGCTTGAGGATGATCCGCGCTCCCCCGGCCTGCCTCGAGAACTTGGGCACGTCGGTGATCGGCGACGGCCGCCCGGTGTAGTCACGGTGCAGCGCCTGCAGCTCGGCACGGAACGCCGGATCGGCCTGCGTCTCGTGAAAGGCAGCGGTGAGGTCGTCGATCGCCGCGACGAGCGCTTCGGGAACGAAGCGGCCGCCGTAGCGGCCGAAGTGACCGGACAGGTCAGGGACGACGGCGGGGTTTGCAGAGACAACAGAGTCGGTCATGCCGGAACTCCAGACAGGTGGGAAGGGACGAGGTGGTGACGGATCGTCACGCCTGCCATCGCCCGCTCGAGATCACCTGCATGCGTCGGAGTCTAGTAACCCCCCGTGCGGCCGCTACCGTTGACTCGTGGACGACGGTGCGCAGTGGCAGGCCCCTGCACCGCCGTATGAACCGCCGCAACCCTTCGCACCGCCCTCCTTGCGAACCGCGCCGCTGAATGAGGTCCTCGTGCTCGGCGGCACGACCTACCCGATGTCGCCGATGCAGCCCGTCGCGCCCACACCCATGATGCAACCGCTGCCGATGCTGCAACCGGTGATGCAGCCGGTGATGCAACCGCGCGTCGACCGCGCCACCCGGCGCCGCACGATCGGCGTCGTCGCCGTGGTCGTGCTGGCCCTGGCCGTCGTGATCGCCGCGCTCACCGTCGGCGCAGCCGGACCGTCGCGGCGCAGCCTGAGCCTGCCCGAGACCGCAGGCGAGTACGTGCTGGTGTCGACCGTCAGCGGTGCTCACATCGACTCGATCTTCGGCACCAACGGCACTTTCGGATCGATACCGCACGCAGACCTGGTCAATGCCAAGATCGCCATCTATGCCCGCGGGACGCAGGCGCCGCCGACCGCGCTGTTCGTCGGGTTCGACGCGGCAGACAGTCCGACTATCGGGCGTCAGCTCCACAACGAGGACGCCGGCCAGGTCACCAACCAGGTACTCGCGGGCGCCGGCGCGGTGATCAACTCGGTGACGGTCGACTCGGGGCCGCTGGGCGGATCACTGCGGTGCAGCGCGGTGCATTTCGGTGGCGTCGATGCGACGGTCGGAGTGTGGGCCGATGCCGACACACTCGGTGTTGTCCTGCTGTTCGACCCGACCCTCGGCCCGTCCCTGTCGGAAACGGGCGCAGTGACACGCACGTTCCGCGCGCAGGCCGAGCACTAGCCTGCTCGCTCGATCACGGCGCGTTGGACACCAGCGCGCACTCGAAGCTCTTCGAGGACGGGATGTAGGCCCAGCCGACCTGCACTGCGGTCATGTGGTCGTCGAGCAACCAGCTGTCACCGCCGTTCGCGGCGATCTTCTGGATCACCTGGCGTCCGCTTCTCCCGACCGGTTCCCAGTAGAACCCGTTGGGGCAGGTGTTGCCCGACGACACCGCACACGTGCGTGCCGCTTGGGTTACAGCGCCGTGTACCGCCGGCTTGCCGTGCTGCGTGCGGTAGTCGTTCAGCGCTTGAATCGCATTTCCGACGTCGTCGGACAGGCTGCACGGTGCGGCGCTCGGGCACGACACCGGTGCGTTGTTCGGACGGCTGTGTGGTTGCGAGCTGTGGTTCTTCGGATGCGGCTTGCTCGAATGCCCGGACGGCTGGCCGTTCGGCTGGGTGAGCACCGCGACCGGAGGTCCGGTGGGCCGACCGTTGGTCGTCGGGGGGTTGTTGCTGTTCGATCCGAGGACGGCGACCATGATGCCGACGATGATCAGCGCGACGATCGCGATCACACCGAGCACGATCGCCGCGCGCTGCCGTTCGCCGGTGCCGACCGCGGGGATCGGCTGGGTGTCCGGGTCGCGCGTACTGATCGAATCGCGCGGATCGGGGTTCATCGCGATCAGCGCGCGCGACGCGGGGTCGCCGGATGGGCGCCGGCTGTGACGAGCTCGGCGACCGCGTGGCGCGGGTCGGAGGTGGTGACCAGATTCTCGCCGACCAGGACCGCGTCTGCACCGGCCGCGGCGTACTCAATGAGGTCGAGCGGGCCGCGTACACCCGATTCGGCGATCTTGACGACGTCACTCGGCAGTCCGGGGGCGATGCGTTCGAAGGTCGAGCGGTCGACCTCGAGGGTCTTCAGGTTCCGGGCGTTCACGCCGATCACCTGCGCGCCGGCATCGATCGCGCGCGAGGCCTCGTCCTCGGTGTGCACCTCGACGAGCGCGGTCATGCCGAGCGATTCGATGCGCTCGCGCAGCCCGACCAGTGCGTTCTGTTCGAGCGCCGCGACGATCAGCAGGAGCACGTCCGCGCCGTGGGCGCGTGCCTCGTGGACCTGATACGAACTGACGACGAAATCCTTGCGCAGCACCGGAACCTGTACCCGTGCGCGCACCGCGTCGAGGTCGGCCAGGGACCCGCCGAAGCGGCGCTGCTCGGTCAGCACGCTGATCATGCGTGCACCGCCGGACTCGTATTCGACCGCAAGGGCGGCCGGGTCACTGATGGCGGCCAACGCACCCTTGGACGGACTGCGGCGCTTGACCTCGGCGATCACACCGACCCCCGGCGCACGAAGCGCGGCCAACCCGTCCACCGCCGGCCGGGCGGCGGCAGCACGTTCCTTGATCTCATCGAGCGGCAACGTCGCTTCGCGGGCGGCGACGTCCTCGCGGACGCCGGCGAGAATCTCGGCGAGCACGTCGTCGGACGCGCTGCCGGAGACGCTGGCAGGCAGGTCGCCCACGATGTCAACCCCTCCGCGGTAAGACTGGTTCGGCGGTTGTTCCGTCCGGTACGAGCTTAACCGCCGTCACTCAGTGTGCGTCCCGTGGGTCGTGCTCGGTCGGATCGTCACCGCGTTCCAGGGCGGTCCACAGTGACGCATCCGCACGCGCACGGGCCTGTTCGGGGTCGACCTCGCCCCGGTCGTAGCGCGCGGACAGGCCGGCCCACTGCCCGCCGCGGGCGACTGTGAGCAGCCCGGCAGCAAGGACGAGCACCGCGCCGACGAGCGACAGCACACCCCACACGACGTGCGTCGCCACGTGCGGGAATCCGGCGACCTGCGGGTGGGCGGCGCGGACGAGGTCACGAGCACGTTGCGTGTCGACCGCCGGCATCGCGCCGACGATGCGCCAGATGAGCGCGATCCCGCTCAGGGCGACGAGCGCGCCGATCACGCGCCGTGCCACACCCTTCGTCGCGATGATCGCGACGACCCCGGCGAGTGCGACAAGTGCGAGGGCCGTGACCGCGCCGTCGACGGTTCGTCCGGACACACCGACGATGTCGTCGGTGAACGGGTGCGACCGCACGGTGGTGATCGTCTGCCACTCACGGGTCGCTATGAGCAGCACTGCGGCCGAGCCGATTACTTGTGCGAGCAGGGTCGCGGCAAAGACCTTCATCGCTGCACGGGACGCAGCGTCTCCGCCGTCGCGATCGCCTGCAGCACGGCGCGCGCCTTGTTGCGTGTTTCGAGTTCCTCGAGTTCCGGCTTGCTGTCGGCCACGACTCCGGCGCCCGCCTGGACGTAGGCCGTGCCATCGACCATGACCGCCGTACGGAAGCAGATGGCCATGTCGATGTCGCCGGCCGGGTCGAGATATCCGAGCGCCCCGCTGTAGATGCCCCGCCGGACCGGTTCGAGCTCGTCGATCAGTTGCATCGCACGCACCTTCGGCGCTCCGGTCACCGTGCCGTGCGGGAACGCCGAGACGAACACGTCGAACGCGTCGAACTCTTCGCGGACCTCGCCCGTCACGGTCGAGACGATGTGCGAGACGTTGCTGTACTTCTCGACGACGCCGAACTCGACGACGTTCACCGACCCCGGTGTGCAGACGCGACCGAGGTCGTTGCGAGCGAGATCGACGAGCATGACGTGCTCGGCGCGCTCCTTCGGATCGCTGAGCAGTTCGGCGATCAGTTCGGCATCGCGCTCGGCGGTGTCGCCGCGTTTGCGAGTGCCGGCGATCGGGTGGATCGTCGCCTCGCGTCCGTGCACGGTCACCAGCGCCTCGGGGCTGCATCCGACGAGATCGAGTCCGTCCAGATGCAGGAAGTACATGTATGGCGACGGATTGAGCGTGCGCAGCACGCGATACACGTCGAGCGGGTCGGCGGCCGTGTCGACCTGGAACCGTTGGCCCGGGAGGATCTGGAACACCTCGCCGGCGCGCACGTATTCGATGCAGCGGCGCACCATGTCCTGGTACTCACCGGGTGCGCAGGTCGACTTCGGCTCGCCCGGCGTCACCGCGCGCGTCACGGTCGACAGCGACGACGGTGTCGCGATGGCGAGGTCGGCCTGCATGCGGTCGAGTCGTTCGATCGCATCGGCGTAGGCCGCGTCGAGCTGCGCCGCGGTCATGTCGGCAGCGATGACCGCGTTCGCGATCAGCACGACGCTGCACTCGTGATGGTCGAACGCGGCGAGATCGGTGACGAGCAGCATCGTCAGCTGCGGCAGGCCGAGGTCGTCGCGCGCGATCGACGGGAGCGGCTCGAGGTGGCGCACGACGTCGTAGCCGAGGTAACCGACGAACCCGCCTGCGAGCGGCGGCAGTCCCGGCAACCGTGGCGAGCGCACGGCACGCCACGACTGCGCGAGCACGGTCAGCGGATTGCCCTCCATCGGCAGGCCGGCCGGCACGTCGCCCGTCCACACCGCGTCATCACCGTGGGCACTCAGAGTTGCGCAGGCGCGCACCCCGATGAACGACCAACGGCTGAACGACCGCCCTGGCTCGGCGGACTCGAGCAGGAACGTGCCGGGCCGCCCGTCGGCGAGCTTGCGGTAGACGCCGACGGGTGTCTCGGTGTCGGCGAACAGCGTGCGAGTGATCGGGACGAGCCGGTGCGTGTGCTTGAGCTCTTCGAGATCAGCGCGTTCGATCACAAGATCACGTCGCGATCGAAGCACGTGTGAGCACCCGTGTGGCACGCACCGCCGACCTGGTCGACCTTCACGAGGACGGCGTCGGCGTCACAGTCGAGCGCGACCGACTTCACGTGCTGCACGTTGCCGGACGTCTCACCCTTGACCCAGTACTGCTGTCGCGAGCGCGACCAGTACGTGGCGCGGCCGGTCGTCAGCGTGCGATGCAGCGCCTCGTCGTCCATCCACCCGACCATCAACACCTCGCCGGTGTCGTGCTGCTGCACGACCGCGGCAATGAGGCCAGCCGCATCGCGTTTGAGGCGTGCGGCGATCTGCGGGTCGAGCGGCATCCCACGATTGTGCCGAACCCTGCCAAGCTCCCCTACGGTTCGGTGCATGGAGGTCACCGAGGTCACCAAGAACGTGTTCGCCGTGCGGGGCACCGACGTCAACTGGTTCCTGCTGCGCGACGGCACCGAACTCACCCTCGTGGACGCGGGATATCCGGGAGACACCGGCGCGGTGCTCGCCTCGATCGCCGAGGTCGGGTTGCGCCCGGAGGACGTCCGCGCGGTGTTGTTGACCCACGCACACGTCGACCACATGGGTGCGATCAACCATCTGCACGAGCGCTACGGCGTGCCGCTGTTCACCGATGCCGTCGAGGTGGCGCACGCGCGCCGCGAACGCCTCGAACAGGCCGGTCGAACCGACGTGCTACGCAACATCGTGCGTCCCGGCGTATTGCCCTGGGCACTTCGCATCAGCCGCAAGGGCGCGACCAAGCCGCTCTCGCTACCGCACGCGCAGCCGTTCTCCGGCGACGGCCCGCTCGACCTGCCGGGCGCCCCTGTCCCGGTCGCGACCCACGGCCACACATCCGGCCATACGGCGTACTTCCTGCCGGGCTGCGGTGCCGTGATCACCGGCGACGGGTTGGTCACCGGTCATGCGACCTCGCGCGTACAAGGCCCGCAGCTGCTCGGCGCGATGTTCAACCACGGAGACGTCGTGGCAGCGCTCGATCCCCTCGAGGCGCTCACCGCCGACCTGCTGTTGCCCGGGCACGGGCCGGTGACCCGCATGCCGATTGCGGACGCCGTCGCTCGAGCTCGCACTACTCGCTGATCGCCGGCAGGACGATCGTCGCGGTGCTGCCGTTCTCGACCGAACTGTCGAAGTAGACCGCGCCGTTGTTGGCGGCGACGATCGACGCCACGATCGACATCCCCAGCCCGGAGCCGCCACGTGCGCGGGTGCGCGCCTTGTCGGCGCGCCAGAACCGCTCGAACACGTGCGCCGCCTCGTCCGGCGGCAGGCCCGGCCCGCCGTCGATGATCTGGATGACCACGGAGTCGCCCTGCAGTCGGGACGTTGCGAGGATGCGGCGCTCGGACGCGGTGTGCACCGCGGCATTGGTCAGCAGGTTTCGGACGGCGCGCAGTAGCTGGTCGCGATCGCCGACGACGTGCAGCCCCGCGGCCGACTCGACATCGATCTGCCGATCCGGAAACGCGGCCCGGGTGCCGGCGACGGCGTCATCGACGAGCTCGGCGACATCGATGAGCTCGTTGACGGGCTCGCCGCTGCGATCGCCGCGCGCGAGCATCAGCAGGTCCTCGACCAACCGCGACATCCGGGTGCCCTCGGACTCGATGCGCGACAGGTTGTCGTCGTGCGCCTCGCCGGCAGCGCGCTGCATGCGGGCCAGTTCGGCGTAGCCGCGGATCGACGTGAGCGGTGTGCGCAGCTCGTGCGAGGCGTCGGCGAGGAATTGACGCAGCCGCGCCTCGCTCTCCAGCCGGGCCGCGAACTGCGTCTCGACAGCCGAGAGCAACGTGTTCATCGATTCGGCGAGTTGACCCACTTCAGTGCCGTCGTCGCCGACCTCGACGCGCCGTTCCAGGCCGGTGCCGGTCGGCGACAGCTCGGCGGCGACCTCGTTCGCAGTGACTGTCACCTGCCGCAGCCGACGCAGGCTCAGCTGCACCCAGTAGGTGGTGGCAAGAAGCGCAAGCGCGATAGCCGCGGCACCGATGATCAGCTCGTCCTTCAGGACGGTCCCGAGGGTTCGGTGCTCTTCCTCGGTCGACAGGCCGATGACGGGAATCACCGGCGCGATCGTCCCGTTCGAAAGCGGCGCGTCGATAACGCCGTTGGTCTGGACGCGGAGTTCCTCGCTGTCCTTGGTGTGGATCGTGATCGCTCGACCCGGCGTGAGCTTGCTGAGCTGTTCCCTGGTGCTGTTGGTCAGCATCATCGGCTTGACTCCTGCGGACGAATGCGAGGCCTGATAGGCATGGCTTCCGTCCGGACTGATCGCGACGACGTAGACGTCCTGCGCCGACGGGGCCTGGCCGAATATTGTCACCGCCGAACAGCGTCTTCAGCGGCTGGTTGGCCGTCGACGAGAGCTGCTGATCGAGGCGGTTACTGAGGAATGAGCCAAGCGCGAAGTAGGTGCTCACCTCGACTCCCGCGACGAGCACTACCAGCATCGCAACGACGCCGGTAACCAAGTCGTGCGGTCAGGCTGCGCGGCAACAGCCGACGCCAGGACGAGCGCGGCGGTTGTTCCGCCTGCGGCACGAGCGCCGCGCTCATCGGTTCACGCGCGTGGGGCCTTGATCACGTACCCGGCACCGCGGATCGTGTGGATCAGCTTGGGCTCGACCGAGTCGACCTTCTTGCGCAGGTAGCCGATGTAGAGCTCGACGATGTTCGACTGGCCCTGGAAGTCGTACTTCCAGACGCGGTCGAGGATCTGCGCCTTCGACAGCACGACGCGCTCGTTGCGCATGAGGTAGCGCAGCAGTTCGAACTCCGTTGCGGTCAGGTGCACCTCGACGCCCGCGCGTGCCACCTCGTGGCTGTTCTCGTCCAGCTCGAGGTCGGCGATGCGCAGCACGCCGTCGCGTCCCTCGTCGGGCGCGGAGCGGCGCAGCACGGCATGCACCCGGGCGAGCAGTTCCTCGATGGAGAACGGCTTGACGACGTAGTCGTCGGCGCCCGCGCGCAGCCCACCCACGCGGTCGCCCGCGGTGTCGCGCGCGGTGAGGAAGATGACCGGCACCTGTGATCCCGCGGCGCGCAGCTCCTGCAGGACGCCGAACCCGTCACGTCCCGGCATCATCACGTCGAGGACGATCAGGTCAGGGTCGTACTGAGCGATCTTGGCCAGCGCGTCGTTGCCGTTCTCGGCAGTGAGCGTCTCGAAGCCGTCGAAGCGCAGGGCGGACGACACCAGGTGGGTCACGTTCTCTTCGTCGTCGACAACCAGGACCCGGCGTTTGGTGGACATTCCTGTCGTCATCGCTGCACTCATCTTCTCTCCTCGAACCAGCGTGGGCATCCGCGGTAAGCGTTGGCTGTACTCAGACTGAGGGATGGCGCTGAGTCGAGGCTGGGCGCTTGCTGTGACTAGGGTATGTGCTCCTGTGTCGGTTCGTGGGCAGGCGGTTCATGGGCAGGCGGTTCGGCGGCAGGCGACCCGGCGGGCATTTCGGCCGTAGGCGCGGTCGTGCGGCCCCGCCGCAGCCAGGGCGGGACGTCCTGGCGCAGGTGTTCCCAGGTCGTGGGGAGCATCGTCAGCACCAACGAGAGCAGCGACGTGATGCCGAGCAGGATCGGGATGGCGGGCGACCCGCTGTTGCGGTCGACGATGAAGTAGACCGAGGTCGCCAGCAACGCCACCTGGCACACGACGAACAGCCAACGTCGCCGCCCGTCCAGCAGCCACAACGCGGCGAGCGAACCGATGATGAACAGCGCGAGCGCGATCAGGCCGGCGATCAGCTCCGCGGTCTTGCTGTTCCCGATGTCGGGCGGGCTCACCGGATGCACGGTGCCGCGCGCGATGAACAGCACGGCATAGACCGCCAGGAACGGGAGCGGCGCTACACCGGCCGCGACCGCCCCGATCACGGCGGGCGGGGCTTCGCGATCGATGTCGTCATCGTCTGCGGGTCTGGGCACGAGCGGATTCTAGAGTCAGACCATGCCTGGACACGCGCTTCAAGAGCGAGTCGAACTCGCCGAAACCCTGCGGAGCACCGAACCGACCGCCGCGACGCTGTGTGGTGAGTGGTCGGCGGCCCAGCTCGCGGCCCACCTGGTGCTGCGGGAGCGCTCGGTCACCGAGGTGCTCGGCCGCGTGCCGTCCGAGCGCGCCAACGCGATCGCGCAGCGCGCGCTTGACACCTACGTCGCACGCACTCCCTATCGCGAGATCGTGTCCGCAGTTGCCGACGGGCCGCCGCTCTGGTCGCCTTTCGCGTTGCCGCCGGCGCGGGAGGCGGTGAACCTGCTCGAGTACCTGATCCACCACGAGGACGTGCGGCGTGCCCCGGACGGCTGGGTGCCGCGCGTGCTGCCGACGCAACGGCAGGCCGCAGTGTGGTCGCGGCTGCGCGTGGGCGCCCGCCTGACGCTGCGGGCGGTCCGAGTCCCGGTGAGGCTGGTGTGGCCCGGCCACGGCGCGGTGTCGGTCGGGCGCGGTGACGCCGCGGTGACGGTCACCGGACCTCCTGAGGAACTCGCGCTGGTCGCGTTCGGCCGCCAGCGGGTCGCGCGGGTCGACTACAAGGGTCCGGCCGAGGCGATCGAGCAGGTGCGCGGCGCCGACATCGCCGTCTGATCGGCGGGCAAATGATCAGGCCGGCTGTGCTGCGATTGGTCGCCGCGGGCCTGATCTCCGGGGCCGGCGTGCTGTTCCGGAGCGCTACCGCACCTCGAGATCGGCAGCCCGCAGCGAGTCCTTGACGTCGCCGATCGTGAGCTCGCCGAAGTGGAAGACGCTCGCTGCGAGGACGGCATCGGCGCCGGCCCGAACGGCCGGAGCGAAGTCGGCGACCTTGCCCGCTCCCCCGCTGGCGATCACGGGCACCGTCACGGCCGCCCGCACCAGCCGGATCAGCGGGAGGTCGTAGCCGTCCTTCGTTCCGTCGGCGTCCATCGAGTTGAGCAGGATCTCCCCCGCCCCCAACTCCGCTGCCTGCTGCGCCCACGCGACCGCGTCGATGCCGGTACTGCGGCGTCCGCCGTGGGTTGTCACTTCGAAGCCGGACGGCGTGTCGGCCCGGCGCGCGTCGACCGAGAGCACCAGCACCTGCCGTCCGAACCGCTCGGCGATCTCGGCGAGCAGATCGGGACGGACGATGGCCGCGGTGTTGACGCCGACCTTGTCGGCACCCGCGCGCAGCAACGCGTCCACGTCGGCCACGGTGCGCACGCCCCCGCCGACGGTCAGTGGGATGAAGACCTGCTCCGCGGTGCGCCGCACGACCTCATACGTCGTCTCGCGCTCGCCGCTGGACGCGGTGATGTCGAGGAACGTCAGCTCGTCGGCGCCCTGCTCGTCGTAGCGGCGCGCCAGTTCGACCGGATCGCCGGCATCGCGCAGCCCGACGAAATTGACGCCCTTGACGACCCGTCCGGCGTCGACGTCGAGGCACGGGATGACACGGACGGCGACGCTCACCGGCCCATTGTCCAAGAACCGACCGTCACTTGTCACCCGCAACTGATGATCAAGCGGTCAGCGTGTCGCGGCGAGCGCGTCGGGAAGGGTGAACGCGCCTGCGTACAACGCCTTGCCGACGATGGCTCCTTCGACGGTTCCGAGCCCGGCGATCGCCCGCAGATCGTCGAGCGACGACACGCCGCCGCTCGCCACTACGGCGGCTGTCGTGCGGGCACAGACCTCGCGCAGCAAGTCGAGGTTCGGCCCGGTCAGCGTTCCGTCGCGGCGCACATCGGTGACGACGTACCGCGTGCAGCCGTCGGCGTCGAGGCGGGCCATCGTCTCCCAGAGATCGCCGCCGTCCTGCGTCCACCCGCGGGCGGCGAGGGTCGTGCCGCGAACATCGAGCCCGACTGCGATCCTGTCGCCGTGCTCGGCGATGGCCTCGCGCACCCAGTCGGGCGATTCGAGGGCGGCCGTCCCGAGGTTGACCCGTGCACAGCCGGTCGCCAAAGCTGCGGTGAGCGACGCGTCGTCGCGGATCCCGCCGGACAGTTCGACCGCGACGTCGAGTCGTGCGACGACGTCGGCGAGCAGGTCACGGTTGTCGCCGCGCCCGAACGCGGCGTCGAGATCGACCAGGTGGATCCACTCGGCACCGTCACGCTGCCAAGTGAGCGCCGCCTCCAACGGATCTCCGTACGAGGTCTCGGAGCCCGCCTCGCCTTGCACCAGCCGCACGGCCGCGCCGTCGGCGACATCGACAGCGGGAAGAAGGGTGAGAGTCAATTTCGGTTCCGATCGGAGGTCAGGATGGCCAGGGCCGGCGTCGCGACGAGGAGTACGAGGAACACGAGCAGCACCGCCGAGAACGAACTGGTCAGCAGGTACGCGAGAAGCAGCGCGAGGAGGTCGAGGGTGAGCAGCGCGGCGATCGTCTCCTTCCGGCGGCGATACCCCGACCCGTGTGACCACAACCGGTTGCGCCGCCACACAAGGTCACGCCGCTCCCGGCGCCGCTGCCGGGCGGCGTCCTTCTCGCGGCGCTCACGATCGGCCGCGGCCCGCTGTGCTGCCGCCGCCTCGCGCACCGCCCGCGCCCGGGCCCGTTCCTTGCTCAAAGGGTGGCCAGCCAGTTCTCGAGCAGGGTCGCCCCGGCGTCGCCGGACTTCTCCGGGTGGAACTGGGTGGCCGACACCAGCCCATCCTCGACCGCTGCGGCGAAGCGCGAGCCGTGGGTCGCGTACGAGACGAGTCCGGACGTGGTCCCTGCGGCGTACGAGTGCACGAAGTAGAACCGCGTGCTCGCGTCCAGGCCGGTGAACAGCTTCGAGCCCGTGCACATCTCGACGGTGTTCCACCCCATGTGCGGCAGCACCGGCGCCTGGAGCGCCTCGACCCGCCCGGGTAACACGCCCAGCCCGGCCGTCTCGACGCCGTGCTCGACACCCGTCCCGAACAGCACCTGCATACCGACACAGATGCCGAGCACCGGACGCATCGCCGCCAGCCGAGCGGCGATCGTGGCCGCGCCGTCGACGGCGGCCAACCCGGCCATGCAGGCGGCGAACGCTCCGACGCCCGGGACGACGAGACCGTCCGCGGCGAGCGCTTCGGACGGCGACGCCGTCACGGACACGTCGGCCCCGACCCGTTCGAGGGCACGCTGCGCAGAGCGGAGATTGCCCGATCCGTAGTCGAGGACGACGACCCTCGTCAGAGGGAGCCCTTCGTCGAAGGCACCCCGTCGACGCGCGGATCGAGTTCGACCGCCGCACGCAGGGCCCTGGCGACCGCCTTGTACTGCGCCTCGGTCACGTGGTGCCAGTCGCGCCCGGAGTGGACGACGACATGCAACGCCAGCGCCGCGTGGAAGGTGAACGACTCGAACACGTGCCGGGTCAGCGTGGTCGCGTAGTCAGGACCGATCGTCGGCGGCGCGCCCTCGGGCTCGCGGTGCACCAGGTAGGGCCGGCCGGACAGATCGACAGCAGCCTGCACGAGGCACTCGTCCATCGGGATCATCGCGTCGCCGAAGCGGCGCGTGCCCGCCTTGTCGCCGACGGCCTGCGCGAACGCCTGGCCGAGCGCGATGGCCGTGTCTTCAACCGTGTGGTGCGCGTCGATGTGCAGGTCGCCCTCGACCTGCACGGTGAGGTCGAACAGCGCGTGCTTGCCGAACGAGGACAGCATGTGGTCGTAGAAACCGACACCGGTCGACACGTCCGTGTGGCCGTGCCCGTCGAGGTCGATCGTGACGAGCACCTTCGTCTCGCGCGTCGCGCGCTCGATACGCCCCGTGCGGGTCATGAGCGGACCTCCTGTAGTGCGGTTCGGAAGGCTGCCATCTCCGCGGGCGTCCCGATCGACACCCGCAGCCACCCGTCCGGCCCAGTTTCCCGGATGAGCACGCCCCGGTCGAGCAGGCCCTGCCATACGGCGTGCCGATCATCGAAGGTCCCGAACAGGACGAAGTTCGCATCGGAGTCTGCCGCCTGCAGCCCGACCGAGCGCAGCCAGACGACCGTGCGGTCGCGTTCGGCGCGCAGTTCGTCGACCGCGGCCAGCAGTTCGGACGAGTGCGCGAGCGCGACCCGCGCGACCGCCTGCGACACCGCCGACAGGTGATACGGCAGCCGGACGATACGCAGCGCATCGACGACCGCGGGCGACGCGGCGAGGTACCCGAGGCGGCCGCCCGCGAGCGCGAAGGCCTTCGACATGGTGCGGGTGACCGCGAGCCGCGGATACCGCGGCAACAACTCCAGCGCGCTGGGCGTGCCGCTGCGACGGAACTCCGCGTAGGCCTCGTCGACCACGACCATTCCCGGCGCAACCGCCAGTAACGCCTCGATGTCGGCGAGCGGCAACGCCGTCCCGGTCGGGTTGTTCGGCGAGGCGAGCAGCACGACGGACGGCTGGTGTTCGGCTATCACCTCCCGCGCTTCGTCGAGGTCGATCGTGAAGTCGTCGGCACGCCGCCCGACCACCCACCGCGAGTGCGTGTCGCGGGCGTACTCCGGATACATCGAGTAGGTCGGCGCGAACGACACGACGGTGCGCCCGGGCCCGGCGAAGGCCTGCAAGACGTGCAGCATCACTTCGTTCGACCCGTTCGCGGCCCACACGTTGTCGGCGCTCAACCGGTCGGCGCCGTCGGCGTTCAGGTACGAGGCCAGGTCGGCCCGCAACCCGACGGCGTCGCGGTCGGGATAGCGGTTGAGCGTGCGCGCCGCCTCGGCGACGGCCGCCGCGATGTCGGCCACAACCTCGTCGCCGGGCGGGTACGGGTTCTCGTTGACGTTGAGCTGGACGGCGACGTCGAGCTGCGGAGCGCCGTAGGGCTGCTCCCCCCGCAGCTCGTCGCGCAGGGGAAGGTCGTCGATCGTCACGACAGCCGGGCCGCGACGGCGGCGCCGTGCGCCGGGAGGTCTTCGGCCGCCGACAGGGCGAGCACGTGCGGCGCGACCTCGGCCAGCGCCGCGGCGTCGTACTCGACCAGGTGCACGCCTTTCAGGAACGACTGCACGGACAGTCCGGACGAGTGTCGACCGGTGCCGCCGGTGGGCAGCACGTGGTTCGATCCCGCGCAGTAGTCGCCGAGCGACACCGGGGCGTGCGGCCCGACGAAGATGCAGCCGGCGTTGCTCACCCGCTCGGCCCATGCACGCGCGTCGGCGGTGATCACCTCGAGGTGTTCGGCGGCGTAGGCGTCGACCACGGCGAGGCCCTGCGCGAGGTCGCTGACCAGGCACAGCGCCGACTGGGTGCCCGACAGCGCCGCGGTGACCCGTTCGATGTGCTTGGTGAGACCCACTTGCCGCTCGACCTCGGCGTCGACGGCGGCGAGCAGCGCTGCGGAGTCGGTGACCAGGACTGACGCGGCCATCGTGTCGTGCTCGGCCTGGCTGATCAGATCGGCGGCGACGTGGACGGGGTCGGCGGTGTCGTCGGCCAGGATCGCGATCTCGGTCGGCCCGGCCTCGGAGTCGATCCCGACCACTCCGCGCACCAGCCGCTTGGCGGCCGCCACGTAGATGTTGCCCGGTCCGGTGATCACGTCGACCGGTTCGATGCCCAGCCCGGCGTCGCCGTAGGCGGCGAGCGCGACCGCCTGCGCACCGCCGACCGCGTAGACCTCGTCGATGCCGAGCAGGGCGCACGCCGCCAGGATCGTCGGGTGCGGACGTCCCTCGAACTCCTTCTGCGCGGGGCTGAACACGGCTATCGAGCCGACGCCGGCGACCTGCGCGGGAACGACGTTCATGACCACGCTGGACGGATAGACCGCCAGCCCGCCCGGCACGTAGAGGCCCACCCGGCCGACCGGGATCCACCGCTCGGTCACCGTCCCGCCGGCCACCACGTCGACGTGCACCTGCTCACGGCGCTGCGCCTCGTGGACGATGCGCGCGCGCCGGATCGACTCCTCGAGCGCGGCCCGTACCGCAGGGTCGAGCCGCTCGAGCGCCTCAGTCAGCCGGCCGGCCGGCACGGTGGGGGTCGCGACATCGACCCCGTCGAAGCGCAGGGTGGCCTCGCGCACGGCCGGGTATCCGCGGGCCGCGACGTCCGCGACGAGCGGGCTCACCACGGCGAGCGCAGCGGCCACATCGACCTCGGCGCGGGGCAGCACACGGCGCAACTGCGCAACCGTGGTCGAGCGCAGGTCCAGACGGCGCATCACCTCTGAGATTTTACGGTGCCCGAATCGGAACCGATTTCGCCGTTCGAGTCGCGATTACCTTCTCAGCAATATATGTTCTGCGTAAAGAAGCTCTCACCCCCGCCTTGGAGAGTTCCATGTACCCCGCAGCTTCGCGAACGACCGCCCCGCGATGGCGTCGCGGCGTCGTCGCCGCTCTGACCAGTGCCACCGTCGCGATCACGACGGTCGCGGCAGCGCCGCCGGCGAACGCCGGCCTGCTCAGCAACCTGCTCGGCGTGCTGACGAACGCGACCGGGCTGGTACAGAACGTGCTGCACCCCGACGGGATCTGGGGTGACCCGAGCGCGGACGCCACCGCGACCGTGAACGGGGTCTACTCACCGGCGAAGGACCCGGGCTCGCTCTACACGATCGAGAACGCGATCGGCGCGCGCACCGTATGGGCGCGGCAAGACGGCGCACACCGCCAGATCACCGGCCAAGGTATCGGCGTCGCGTTGCTCGATTCGGGCGTGAGCCAGGTTCCTGGCCTCGACGGTGCGGGCAAGGTCAGCTACGGCCCCGACCTGTCGATCGAGGGCAACGGCGTGCTTGCCGACCAGGACACGTTCGGGCACGGCACCCACATGGCCGCCATCATCGCCGCGCGCGACTCCGCGACCTTGACGGCTGCTTCGATCCCGAATCTGAACCCCAACGTCCAACTCGGCGTCGCCCCGGACGCGTCCCTCGAAGCGCTGAAACTCGCCACCACCGATGGCAGCACCGACGTCAGCCAGGTCATCGCCGCTCTCGACTGGGTCACCCAGCACCCGACGATGGCCGACGGCACCCGGATCCGCGTCATCAACCTCTCCTTCGGGACGGACTCGCTGCAGGCCTACCGCTCCGACCCCCTCGCCGCCGCCGCCGAGAACGCGTGGAAGCACGGCATCGTTGTCGTGGTCTCAGGCGGCAACGAGGGCTACAACGCGGGCCGGCTGACCGACCCGGCGATGGATCCGTACGTGTTGTCGGTGGGCGCCTCCGACCCGAACGGCACCGTGGCCGGCTGGTCGTCGCCCGACGTCGCGTCGTTCAGCAGCTCGGGGAACAGCAGCCGCCACGTCGACCTGCTCGCACCCGGACGGTCGATAGTCTCCCTGCGCGACCCCGGCTCGTACGTCGACGTCAACCACCCCGAGGGACTCGTCGCAAGCGACACGACCGGTCGACTGTTCCGCGGTAGCGGCACCAGCCAGGCCGCCGCCGTCGTGTCGGGAGCAGTCGCTCTCCTGCTCCAGGCGTACCCGAACCTCACCCCGGACCAGGTCAAGTCCCTGCTGACAAGCACGGCCACGCCGGTCTCCGCCAGCGCGATCTACGCCGGTGCCGGTGAACTCAACATCGCCTCCGCGGTCAACAAGGCTGCCAGCCAGACCAGCCTGCTCGGCAAGCTGCTCGGCGGCATCCCCGCCGCGACGCAGACGTGGCCGACCTCGACCGGCCAGGGTTCGATCGAGGCCGCGCGTGGCGGCAGCGAGCTGGTCGACCCGAACGGCGTCCCGATCACCGGCGAGGTCGACGCGCAGGGCGACCCGTGGAACCCAGCCGCGTGGTGGGCCGCGTCCTCGACGCTCACCGCCTGGAACGGCGGTACGTGGAACGGAGCCACCTGGACCGGCTCGAGTTGGGCGAGCCTGGGTGGCTGGAACGGCGCGCGGTGGGATGCGTCCCGCTGGTCCGCGTCGCGTTGGTCGGCCTCGCGGTGGTCGAACGCCAACTGGGACACCAGCCGGTGGGACGCCTCCCGCTGGTCGGCGTCGCGTTGGTCGGCCTCACGCTGGTCGGACGACGCGTGGTCGGCCAGTCGCTGGAACTGACGACCATGGTCCACTCCGCGTCGGCAAGGGCGCGGGCCGGTCGAGGCACACTGATCACTGTCGCGGTGGCCGTGGGCCTCGCGGTAGTCGCCGCAGGCTTGAGTATCGCGCTGCCGAACGACATCACCCTCGCCGATGCCCCCTCGACCTGGGTGAGCGCGCCGACGCTGGTACTTGCCTTCGCGTTCGGCGACTGGCTGCTGCTCAACATCGAATTCCGACGCCAGGCACACTCGCTCACGCTCGCCGGTATCCCGCTCGTGCTCGGCGCTTTGCTCGCACCGATCCAGGTCGTCGTGCTCGCCCGGGTGCTCGGTGCGGGGATCACGCTCGCGTTGCAGCGCGTCCGCCCGGACAAGTTCGTCTACAACCTCGCCGCGTATGCGTTCGAGGCAGCGGCTGACACCGCACTCGTCCACGTGGTGCTCGGCGACAAGGCGCGCCTGACGCCTGACCTCTGCGCTGCTCGTGCTGATGATCGTCGCCTGCGTCGACCAGCTCATGAGCGCGCTGATCCTGGTCATGATTCGTTTGCACAACGGACCGATGTCCAAACACGCCGCCACGCACGTCCTGGTGCCGGCGCTCGTCCTGACCTGCGTGAGCACGATCATCGCGATCGGGGTCGTCCTGCTGCGCGATGCCGGGACGCTCGGCGTCATCGTCGTCGTCGTGGTCGCAAGCACGGGCCTGGTCCTCTACCGCAGCTACCTGACCACGTCGCGTCGGCATGCGGCCCTGGAACTGGTGCACGACTTCGTCACGGGCTCCGCCGGCGCCGACTCGTTTGCGGCCGCGGCACGCGAGCTGCTGCCCAGAGTCCGGACGCTGCTGCGAGCCGGGTCGGTCGAGATGCTCGTCGTATCGAATGAGACCGTCAATCCGGCCGACGCACGGTACGGAACCCTGATCGTCGACAACGACAACGGATTCCGCACCGAGGTGGTGACCGACGTCCCCCGCGACTGGGCACTGCTCCGGGCGCTGAGCCATGGCGTGCCACTGCTTGCGCCCCGATCGACCAAGGACCGCGCACTGGTCGAATGGCTGGCGGATCGGGGCTACCGCGACGCCATGATGGTCGCGTTCCCCTCAACCAGCGGCGTGGCCGGGACGGTGACGGTCAGCGATCGCTTCGGCGAGACCGCGACGTTCACCGATGACGACCTGACGCTGCTCCAAACGCTCACCGGTCACCTGGCCGTGTCGAGCAGCAGCGCCCGCCTGGTCGAACAGCTCGCTCACGACGCGAACCACGATCCGCTCACCGATCTCGCGAATCGCGCGGCATTGATCCGCCACATCAACGAGCACGAGGCCGACGAGTCCGAGTTCGTCGCAGTGATGGTCATGGATCTCGATCGGTTCAAAGAGGTGAATGACGCACTCGGACACAGCGCCGGCGACTCCGTGTTGAAGATCGTCGGCGAACGGCTGCGCGCCCTGCTGCCCGCCACCGGGCTGGCCGCCCGGCTGGGTGGCGACGAGTTCGCCGTGCATCTGGTGGGCTTGTCCGGGATCGACGACGCGCTGGTCATCGGCGCCGCGCTCGCTGCTGATCTGCGTCAGTCGTTCACCATCGGCGGCGCGGAGCTCAACGCCGAAGCGAGTATCGGCATCGCGATCGCGCGCGGTTCGGCCGACAACCCGTCCACTGAACTGATGCGTAAAGCGGACACTGCGATGTACGTGGCCAAAGCGAGCGACGAGTGCGTCGTCCTCTACGACCCCGAGATGGACCGCGGCCGCGCCGAGAACCTGGCCCTGCTGGCCGACCTGCGCATGACGCTGCGCGCCCATCCGGAGCACTTCACCTTGTACTTCCAGCCGAAGATCAACCTGCGGACGCGCGAGGTCATCGGAGCCGAGGCGCTCGTGCGGTGGAACCACCCCGACCTCGGCGTGGTGTCGCCGGACAGGTTCATCCCGCTGGCCGAGGCGAGCGGGATGATCCAGCAGTTCACGCCGCTCGTCCTATCGCGCGCGCTCGCCGAGTGCCGGCGCTGGGCAGCCCATGGCGAAGCACTCACCGTGGCCGTGAACGTGTCCGCCCGCAACGTCGGGGACGCGACCCTTCCGCGCCAGATCAGCGCCGCCTTGGCCGAGGCAGGGATGCCGGCCTCCCGGTTGATCGTCGAGATCACCGAGAGCAGCATCCTCGTCGACCCCGACCACACCTTGCGGGTGCTCGGCGACATCGCTGACCTCGGCGTGGCGATCTCACTCGACGACTTCGGTACGGGCTACTCGAGTCTGTCCTACCTGCATCGGTTCCCCGCCCGCGAAGTCAAGATCGACAAATCCTTCGTGCTCGGGCTTGCGGACGCCGGTGCGAGCCGTGCGTTGGTAACGGCCATCATCGACCTCGGGCGCAGCCTCGACCTGCGAGTGGTCGCCGAGGGCGCGGAGACGCCCGAGGTCCTCGACCTGCTCGCCGAACTCGGTTGCGAGGCCGCGCAGGGATACACGATCGCGCGCCCTGTGCCGGCAGAACGATTCCTCGACTGGGTGGTCGACTACCGCGACCGGCAGAGCGCCCTGCTCGTTCGGCCCGATCTGCGTACGGCTGGCTGAGACGGGGCCGCACCTGCGGCGCGGGCCTCGGGAGATGGGTGGACTCGCTCAGGCCGGGCGCACGCGTGCCGATGGAGTCCTTTGGACATGCACTGGATGTCTTGTGATGTAAGAATCACGTTAAGCCCGAGTCTTCAGACCCCCGCAGGAGCACTCGCATGACCGTTGGTCGACCCCACCACGAGTACGCCCCTGTCACGAAACGGCGGCGTCTGCTCGGGGCAGGCGCCGCGCTCGTCCTCGGCGTCGGGTCGATGACGAGCGCCGCCGTCGTCGGCGCCACGTCGGCGAGCGCAAGCACCGGCGTGGTCTCCGGGCTCGACTCGACGGTGTCGAATCCGACCAGCCCCGTGACGAGCACGGCGGCCAAGGTGACCGGCCCCGTCGGGACGACGTGGGGCGACGCGACGGCCAACGCTGCCGCTACCGCCGGCAACCAGGGCTACCGGGCCGGCCAGGACCCCGGCTCGCTCTACACGATCGAGAACGCCATCGGTGCACGCGACGTGTGGTGGTCCCGCGACTCCACGCACCGCCAGGTCACCGGCCAGGGCGTGGGCGTTGCGCTGCTCGACACCGGCGCAGCCGACGTTCCCGGCCTGGACGGCGCGAACAAGCTCACCTACGGCCCGGACCTGTCCATCGAGTCGAACAGCCCCGATCTGGTCGACCACGACACCAACGGCCACGGGACGTTCATGGCCGGCATCATCGCCGCCCATGACCCGACGGACCTGACCCGACAGGCGCAGCTCAATCTCAACCCGTCCGTGCAGCTCGGCGTCGCCCCCGACGCCGAACTCGAGTCGCTCAAACTCGCGACCACCGACGGCAGCACCGACGTCAGCCAGGTCATCGCCGCTCTCGACTGGGTCACCCAGCACCCGTTCACCGCCGACGGCACCCCGATCCGCGTCGTCAACCTCGCCTACGGCACCGACTCGGTGCAGCCCTACCAGGCCGACCCGCTGGCCGCCGCGGTCGAGAACGCGTGGCACCACGGCATTGTCGTGGTCGTCTCGGGCGGCAACGAAGGCCCCTCGGCGAACCGACTCACCGACCCGGCGATGGACCCCTACGTCCTCGCGGTCGGCGCCTCGGACGGCAAGGACTCCATGGCCGGCTGGGCCTATCCGAACGTCGCGTCGTTCAGCAGCTCGGGCAACGCCGCCCGCCACGTCGACCTTGTCGCGCCGGGACGCTCAGTCGTCTCGCTGCGCGACCCGGGCTCCTACGTCGACCGCACCTTCCCGCAAGGCATGGTGCAGGGCGACAACTCGCACCGGCTCTTCCGGGGCAGCGGTACCAGCCAGGCCGCGGCGGTCACGTCGGGTGCAGTGGCGCTGCTGCTGCAGGCCTACCCGAGCCTCACCCCCGACCAGGTCAAGTACGTGCTCACCCAGTCCGCGACCCCGGTCATGAACAGCACCGCGCTGACCGCGGGCGCCGGCCAGCTCAACGTCGCCGCCGCGATGCTGCTCGCGAAGCTCATGACCAACCCGGCGGGGAGCCGGCTGTTCCCGGCCTCGGTCTACGCGCAGACCTTCCCGACCTCCGACGGCCACGGCTCGATCGAGGCGGCCAGAGCCGGTGACGACCTCGTCGACCCGAACGGCGTCCCGATCACCGGCGAGGTCGACGTGCAGGGCGACCCGTGGAACCCGGCCGCGTGGTGGGCCGCGTCCTCGACGCTGACCGCCTGGAACGGCGGCCAGTGGAACGGCGCAACCTGGACCGGATCCTCGTGGGCGAGCACCGGCGGCTGGGACACCTCACGGTGGGACACGGCCCGCTGGGACACCTCGCGCTGGGACGGCGCACGGTGGGACACCTCGCGCTGGGACACGTCCCGGTGGGACACCTCGCGCTGGGACACGGCCCGCTGGGACACCTCGCGCTGGGACGGCACGGCCTGGTCTGCCGACGACTGGAACTGACGCAGGACTGATGACATGACGCTCCGGCAGTGGGCCCTGACGCCGCGCTCGCGCGCGCAGTGGCTCACGCTTGCCCTGACGCTCGCGCTGGCGGCTGCGGCCGCCGCCGTGACCGCGTTGGACGCCGGAGCCCCCGCAGTGCTCGATACGAACCTGCCGACGTGGGTCATGTTCGTCGGACTCGCCGCCATGTTCGGCATCGGCGAGCGGCTGCCGATGTTCATCGAGTTCCGCAAGCAGGCCCACACGATCACGCTCAGCGGGCCGGCACTGGCACTGGGCACGTTGCTCGCACCCGTCCCGGTCGTCGTGTGCGCGCGACTGATCGGTGCGGGCGCGGCCCTCGCACATCAGCGCAAGGCGCCGGCGAAGTTGTTCTACAACGTCGCCTCGTTCGCGTGCGAAGCCGCATTGGCGACTGCGTTCGTACACGTGCTCGTCCACCAGCAGGCCTCGCTGGACCTCCGCACGGTGCTCGCCGTGCTCGGCGTCATGGTCGTCGTCGACCAGTTCATCAGCGCGCTCGTCCTGCTGATGATCCGGATCCACAACGGCCCGGTGTCGATGCGCAACACCGTGGGCGTGCTGGCGCCGTCACTGGTGATGACTGCGGTCAGCGTCGCCATCGCGGTCGGCGGGTTGATGATCATCGATCAGGGCGCGGCCGGTGTCCTGATCGTGGCCGTCACCACCGCGACCGCAGCGATGCTGTATCGCGGCTACCTGCACATGCGTCGTCGCCACGCGGCCCTCGAGCTGGTGCACGAGTTCGTGACCGGCGGGACGGGCGCCGAGAGCATCGCCGAAGCGGCGCACCAACTGCTCGACCGCGTACGCAACCTGCTGCGTGCGGGACGGGTCGAGATGACTATCGCCCAGGTCGCCGACTCGGCCGATTCGTTGCCGCGCACGCTGACCCAGTTCTGCGCCGACGACGCCGGCTTCAGCGTCTACAGCGGCACCGGGCAGATCACCGACTGGGCAATGTTGCGCGCCCTGACCCAGCACCAGCCCTTGCTCGCGCCGCGCAACGACCGTGACCCGGCCGTGGTCGATTGGCTGTCCCAGCGCGGCTACCGCGACGCGATGCTCGTCGACTTCCCGACCGGAAGCGCCATCGCCGGCACCATCACGGTCATCGACCGGCTCGGCGACACGGCGACCTTCACCGGCGACGACCTGGCACTGCTGCAGACGCTGACCGGGCACCTCGCCGTCGCCGCGCGCAGCGCACAGATGGTCGAGCGGCTCGCTTACGACGCGAACCACGACGCACTCACCGGGCTGCCCAACCGCACACACCTGTCTCGCGGTATCGCGCACCGCGCCGACGATCCGCACGGCGCCGCGGTGCTGCTGCTCGATCTCGACCGGTTCAAGGAGGTCAACGACGCGCTCGGCCACGCCG
>CAVWSE010000016.1:0-64316 GCA_963757455.1 uncultured Actinomycetota bacterium | reverse complement strand
GAACGAGCAGCGCCAGCAGGATCGCGATCGCGGTGATCGAGCCGAGCCGGCCGAACACACCACCGTTGAAGCGACCCAAGGAGACCTCACCCTGCGCGCGTCGGATCACCGAGCGCTGCAGCATGCGGTTGTTGACGGCACCGAGCGCGAATCCCACGCACACGAACATTCCCAGGAACGGATGGCCGTAGATCGAGGCCACGATCACCGATCCGATTCCGAGCGCGATGCTGATGAGCACGGATCGGCGCAGGTTCGCTACGGCAGAGACCGGGGTGTATACGGCCGGTTCCACGAAACGTTCTCCCACTCACTTGGTCAGATATCGACGGAACTTGATGACGAGGTACCAAACGGCTCCGGCGACGCTGAGCAGGAGACCGACGAACAAGAAGATCGGTAGCGTGCCCAGGAGCCGGTCGACCAGCCAACCGGCGACGACGCCGATCGCGATGACGCTTGCGACGGTCAGGCCGGCCGTTGCCAGGTCGCCCCAGCCGAGGTCGTCACGCCGATCGTCATGCACCTGGCCGACCCTCGGGCTAACGTTGCGAGGACGCCTGTGCGTGTGACTCACTCACGGGCGGCTCCTAGCAAATTCGTGTCGTCCGGATCGTTCACGGCCAGGCGTTTCAGCCGGTCTTGCAGCTCGCGGAACGCGGGCTTTTCCGTAGCATTTCTACGGCATGGCGAACTTATCACAGCGCTTTGGGCCGGCTGAGATCGCCCTCCGGGCGCCGGTTCGCCCCGTGGATCGTCCCGGTTGGCGGCACGCCCGGAGGCGTCGCGGCGGCCACGCCGGCAAGTCGTCCCGGCTCGCGAGCGGCGGCCCGCCGCTTGGCACGAGCAGTGCGCCGCCGCGCCTGAAGTCGCGGCACGACGAGCAGGACCACACCGACCGCAACGCCGGCGATCATGAGCACGATCAGCACCCACACGCGGCTGAAGATTGCCAGCGCGGCACCGCCGAAACCGACCAGCGCCGACCAGAAGTACAGCAGCAGGACGGCGCGACGGTGGCTGTGGCCCAGCTCGAGCAGGCGATGGTGCAGGTGCCGCTTGTCCGGGGCGAACGGCGAGTGACCGCGCCTGACGCGTCGGAACACCGCGAGCAACAGGTCGATGAACGGGATCGCGAGCACTGCGATCGGGATCAGCAGCGGCAGGTACAACGGCAACGTCTTCAGCGCACCGTTGTAGCCCTGCGGGTCCGCGTTGGTGGTCGCCGTCGTCGCCGCCGCTGACAACATCAGCCCGGCCAGCATCGAACCGGAGTCGCCCATGAAGATCCGGGCCGGGAAGAAGTTGTGCGGCAGGAACCCGATGCACGTGCCGGCCAGCGCGGCGGTCAGCAGCATCGGCGGCGCGGCGATCTGCAGGAAGTCGTTGCGGCCGAGGTTGTAGCTGAACGCGAAGAACGACAGGGCGGCGATCGCGGTGACACCGGCCGCGAGCCCGTCCAGGCCGTCGATGAAGTTGACTGCATTGATCGTGAGGACGGTGAGCAGGATCGTCACAGGAATCGCAAGGTCCTGGCCGAGCACGATCGTGCCGGTGTGTCCCCACGGCGGAGCGAAGTAGGCGAGCTGCACGCCGCCGAGCGTGACCATGATGCTCGTCGCGAGCACTTGTCCGGCGAGCTTGGTCAGCGAATCGAGCTCGTACCTGTCGTCGATCGCGCCGATCAGGCACAGCAGCACACCGGCAAACAGGATCCACGGGATTTCGGGGCCGCCGGTCGTGGTGTTGAACGCATCGCGCAGGGTCGGCAGCCGGCTGGCGGTGAACAGCGCCAGGCCGAAGCCGACGAGCAGAGCAAGGCCACCCATGCGCGGAATCGCGACCGCGTGCACGTCGCGGTCACGCGGACGTGCGATCGCTCCCCAGCGCACCGCGATCGCGCGCGCGATCGGGGTTGCCAGGAACGAGCCTGCGCCGGCGACAGCCGCCACGAGCAGGTACTCGAGACTCGGATGGGTGGGATGGCCCATGCGCCTACCCCGCGATGTCCGAGACGACGGAGCGCAGAGTGTCGGCGTCGATGGCGCCCGCGCGCAGGATGCGCGGGATCTCGCCGGTGACGTCGACGATGGTCGAGGCGACGCCGGTCTTCGCGGGGCCGCCGTCGAGGTAGACGGCCACCTCGTCGCCGAGCTGGTCCTGGGCGTCCGCGGCGGTGAGCGCGGGCGGCGAGCCGCTGCGGTTCGCACTCGACACCGCCATCGGACCGGTGCGTTCGAGCAGCTCGATCGCCACGGGGTGCAACGGCATCCGAACGGCGACCGTGCCGCGCGCGTCGCCGAGATCCCATGAGAGCGACGGCGCCTCGTCGACCACGAGGGTCAGTCCGCCGGGCCAGAACGCCTCGATGAGGTCCCAGGTGCGCTGCGCCACACTCGCCGACAGTCCTTCGATTGTCGTCCACGAGCCGACGAGCACCGGGACGGGCATGTCGCGGCCACGTCCCTTGGCGGCAAGCAGGTCAGCGACTGCGGTCGCGTCGAAGGCATCGGCGCCGATGCCGTAGACGGTGTCGGTCGGTAGTACGACCAGTTGCCCGGACGACACGCAGTGCTCCGCGGAGGCCAGCGCAGCACCGCGAACCGTTGCGTCATTGCAGTCGTAGAACAGTGCCACGCCTGACATCCTGCCCCAGTCAGCTGTGCGGGCTGAAGCGGCGAGCCGTGGCAAAGCGCGCGCGGCCGGTCAGGTCGATGTGATCGGCGATCTCGGCGAAGCGCCCGTCGCGCGTCAAAAGGTCGGGGACGACGCTGCCGTGCGTGTCGTCGTGCTCGACCGCCAGCACGCCGCCGGCGCGCAGCAGCAGGGCCGCGCGGCTGAGCACGACCGGGAGCAGATCGAGGCCGTCCGGCCCAGCGAACACGGCGTCCGTGGGGTCGGCGAGCACCTCGGGTTCGACCTCGGTCGGGGTCGGGACGTACGGCGGATTGCTGACGACGACATCGGCACGCTCGTACAGCGGCACGAAGCAGTTCGGGGTCGCGGATGTCGCCGGTGATCACACGCACCGTGCTGCCCGCAGCGTTGCGCTGCAGCCACCGGGTGGCCGAGAACGACTGCTCGACCGCCACCACCCGAGCTGCCGGAACCTCGTCGGCGATCGCGAGGGCGAGGGCACCGGAGCCGGCGCAGAGGTCGATCACGATCGGCTCGGCACGGCCTTTCAGCTCGGGAAGGACGGCGTCGACGAGCAGTTCGGTTTCCGGACGTGGGATGAAGACGCCCGGGCCGACGGCAAGGTCCAGGTTGCGGAACGGCGCCCGTCCGGTGATGTGCTGCAGCGGTTCGCGCGCCGCGCGCCGGGTTATCCAGCTGACGTACTCGGCGGCGACCGAGTCCGGGACGTGGTCGCGGGTCAGCAACTGGCCGCGGGGCACGTCGAGCAGCGCGGCGAGCAACAGCTCGGCGTCGACACGTGCAGCGTCGATCCCGACCGCGGTCAACCGTTGTCGTCGCTTCGGCCAGCAGCGGCCGGACCTCAGTCACTCGTGCCGGCCAGCAGGGCCTCGGTGTCGGCGCGCGTCAGTGCATCGATGACGTCGGTCAAGGCGCCGTCGAGCACCTGGTCGAGGTTGTAGGCCTTGAAACCGACGCGGTGGTCGCTGATGCGGTTCTCGGGGAAGTTGTACGTGCGCACCCGCTCCGACCGGTCGACGGTGCGCACCTGCGAGCGGCGTGACACCGCGGCTGCGGCATCGGCTTGGTCCTGCGCGGCCTGCAGCAGTCGCGCGCGCAGCACCCGCAGGCCGGCTTCGCGGTTCTGAAGTTGGCTCTTCTCGTTCTGCATCGACACGACCGTGCCGGTCGGAATGTGCGTGATCCGCACGGCCGAGTCGGTGGTGTTGACGCTCTGCCCGCCCGGCCCGGACGAGCGGAACACGTCGATGCGCAGATCGTTCGGGTCGATGTCGACCTCGACGTCCTCGGCCTCGGGCAGCACGAGGACGCCCGCTGCGGAGGTGTGGATGCGGCCTTGCGACTCGGTCGCCGGGACGCGCTGCACGCGGTGCACGCCGCCCTCGTACTTCAGGCGTGCCCACGGTGCGTCGTCGGCCCTGCGCGCCCGCACTGCAACCGTCGCCGACTTCACCCCGCCGAGGTCGGTGGGTTCGTTGTCGAGCATTTCGGTCGTCCAGCCCTCACGCTCGGCAAAGCGGAGATACATGCGCAGCAGGTCGCCGGCGAACAGGGCGGATTCGTCGCCACCCTCCCCCGCCTTGATCTCGAGGATGACGTCCTTGCCGTCGTTGGGATCCTTCGGCAGCAGCAGCTCCCGCAGGCGCTGCTCGAGCTCGTCGATGCGGATCTCCAGATTGGCCGCCTCGGTCGCGAACGATGCGTCCTCGGCTGCCAGTTCGCGCGCGGCACTCAAGTCGTCGCGCGCGGCTTCAAGCTCGTGCGCCGTAGCGACGACTGGCGCCAGCTCGGCGAAGCGTCGTCCCAACTTGCGCGCCGCGTTCTGATCCGCGTGCACCGCCGGGTCGGCAAGAGCCTTCTCGACTTCGCTGTACTCGGTGAGGAGCTCAGGCAGGCGACCTTGGGTCACGATGTCCTCCGGACAAACAAAACGACGCCTGCCCGTGAGGGCAGGCGTCGTCGGCGCAGTTAGGAGTTACGGACGCGCTTGCCGTAGCGCTTCTCGAACTTGTCGACGCGACCGCCGACGTCCATGATCTTCTGCTTGCCCGTGTAGAACGGGTGGCAGGCCGAGCAGACCTCGGCGTGCAGCTGACCGGACTTCGCGGTGCTGCGAGTGGTGAAGGTGTTGCCGCAGGAACAGGTCACCTGAGTCACCACGTAGTTGGGGTGAATTTCGTTCTTCACTGATGGGATCCCTTCGAGGTGGCCGCCGGGTCGTCCTGATCGAAGCTCGGACGTGAACCGGAGCCGGGCGGTGTGCCGTCCCAGTCTGCCAGGCTTCCCCGGCAGGTTCCAAAACGGACTGACGTGCGTGCAACGCAACGCGCGCCCCGGATGTTCCCGGGACGCGCGTTGCGTAGAGCGTGCGGAGCGCGTCGTCAGCCCTTGACGCCACCGGCCGTCAGGCCGCTGACGATGCGCCGCTGGAACAGCAGGACGACGATCACCAAGGGCACGGTGACCACCAACCCGGCGGCCATCGTCTGGGTGTTCGCCGGGACGTGCGGACCGGCCGTGAAGTACGCGATCGCGACCGTCGTGGGCTGCACGTTCGTGTTGCCGTTGGACAACACGTTCGACAGCAGGAATTCGTTCCACGAGGCGAGGAACACCAAGATCGACACCGTGAACATGGCCGGCGCCGCGAGCGGCAGGATCACCAGCCGGAACGCTTGACCTGGACTTGCTCCGTCGACGCGCGCAGCTTGTTCGAGTTCCCACGGCATGTCGGCGAAGAAGCTGGTCAGGGTGTACACCGCGAGCGGCAGCGAGAACGAGATCTGCGGCAGGATCAGGCCCTGGTAGGTACCCAGCCAGCCCCAGTCGGTGAACAGCTGGAAGATCGGCGTCAGGATGGCGACGCCCGGGAACATCGATGCCGCGAGGATCGCCGCGAGCACTATGCCCTTGCCACGGAAGGCCAGCCGGGAAAGTGCATACCCGGCGAAGACACCGATCGCCATGGCCAGGGCGGTGACGCAGGTGCCGATGATCACGCTGTTGACGAGTGAACGGGCGAAGTGGTTGTTCGTCGTGTTGAATGCGTACTGGAAGTTGCTCCACGTGACGTGGGTGAACCAGAACGTGTTGTCGTAGGTGTACACATTGCTGCGGAAGGCCTCGACGACCATCCAGTAGAACGGCAACAGGCACCAGAGCACGATGAACACGAGCACGCCACCGTTGCCGATGTTGCTCCATTTGAACGGCGCCTTCGCCGGGGCCGAACTCGCGGGCGCCGGCCGGGTACCAGTGTCAACTACTGCAGTCATGGCTACTTATCTCCCTTGACCGGCTTCTGGGCCCCGACGATGTTCGCGTTGAACAGCCGCACCAGCAGCAGCGAGATCGCGAAGATGAGGATGAACGTGATCGTCGACAACGCCGACGCAGAGTTGATGTTGGTCGACTGCAACTGCAGGACCACGAGGATCGACATGGTGGAGGTGCCGTTCGCACCGTGCGTGAGGATCCACGGCAGGTCGAACATCCGCAGTGCGTCGAGCGCGCGGAAGATCACCGCGACGGCGAGCGCAGGTTTGACCAGCGGCAGCGTTATTCGGGTGAATCGCTGCCAGGCTGATGCCCCGTCGAGTTTCGCCGACTCGTAGAGTTCGGCGCTGATGCCTTGCAGGCCGGCGAGGATCAGGAGCGCGATGAACGGAGTGGTCTTCCACGTGTCAGCGATGATGATCGCGAACCGGGCCGGCCACGTGTCAGAGGTCCACTGGGTCTGCGTGCCGAGCAGGTGGTTCAGGATGCCCTGCGGGTCGAAGATCACGCCCCAGAGCTTCGAGGTGACGGCGGTCGGGATGGCCCACGGAATGAGGATCACCGCGCGGACGATGGCGCGGCCCCGGAATGCCTTGTTCATGACGAGCGCGAAGCCCATCCCGATGATGGTCTCGAGCACGACGGTCACGAACGCGAAGAACAGCGTGATCTCGACCGAACTCCAGAACTCCGAGCCGAGCGTGCCGGGCGGGCACTTTTCCGTGCCACCGGTCGTGGTCGGGCACTGCTGGAGGAGCCAGTACTTGTAGTTGGTGACGCCGTTCCACTTGTTGCCGGCGTTGAAGAATGCTCCGGTCAGACCCTGGTCGGTCAAGAACGACTGGTAGATCGCCTTGACGATCGGGTAGCCGACAACCAGGGCCAGCAGGATGATCGTCGGCGCGATGAGGGTGACAGCGAGGCGGCCCTCGCCGGTACTGATTTTCCGGCGCTTGCCCTGCTTGCGTTGCGCACCGGGTTTCTTGTCTTCGACTTCGGCTTCCTCGACTGGCCCAGCAACCGTCATTGGAACCTCCTGGCAAGAGGATTACGCCCGATTTGGCTACCGTGCCACGGTCGGCGGGGGTTGCCAATACTTCGGCAAACCCCCGCCGATCGCGGTCACGTCATACGGTCTCGCTCGTTGGCGGCACCGTGGGTGGAACTGAGGTGCTAGGCGCTACGACGACGCTGTCTGGATCGCCTTCTGGATATCGGATAGCGCCTGCTGGGTCGACTTCTGCCCCTGCAGAGCTGCGTAGACGTTGGTCTCGATCGCCTGGGTCACCGCGGGATAGAACGGCGTAACCGGACGCGGAACCGCGGTCTGGATCGACTTGAGCAACGTCGGCAGGTAGGGGAACTTCTTCACCAGCGCGGCGTTCGAGTACAGCGAGCTGATCACCGGGGCGAGCGTGCCCTGGGTGAGGTCCCACTGCTGCTGAGCCGGCTCCTCCATCCACTTGACGAACGCGAGCGCGGTCGCCTTGTGGGTGGAGTAGTTGCTCACGGCGAGACTGTGCCCACCGAGCGTCGACGCACCGTGACCGTCCGGGCCGGGCAGCGGCGCGATACCGAACTTGCCGATGACCTTCGACGGCGCCGCGTTCAGGATGGCGTCGGCGTAGGGCCAGTTGCGCATGAAGACGAGCTTGCCTGCAGAGAACGCGTTCAGGCTCTCGGTCTCTTCGAACCCGATCGCTTCCTTCGGGATGTAGCCCTGCTTGAAGCCGTTCACCAGGAAGTCGAGGCCCTTGGCCGCGGCCGGGGTGTCGATGGCCGGCGTCTTGCCGTCGGACTTGACGATCTCGCCACCGGCGGCGTTGATCGCCTCGGCCGCGTTGCAGGTCAGGCCTTCGTACTTCGCGAACTGGCCTGCGTAGCAGCCCGGCTGGGATCCCGTGATCGTGTTGCTCGTCTTGCCCTTGCAGTCAGCGATCAGCTGATCCCACGTCGTGGGCGGTGTGGGCACGAGGTCCTTGCGGTAGTAGAGCAAACCGCCGTCGGACGCGTACGGCGCCGCGTACAGCGTGTTGTTGTAGGTCGCGGCCTTGACCGTCGCCGGCAGCAGCGAACTCGTCGGGAGGGCATTCGCGCCGGTGAGCGGCATGAGCCAGCCCTTCGCTGCGAACTCCGCCGTCCACACGACGTCGACGGTGACTACGTCGTAGCCCGTGTCCTTCGCCTGGAAGTGCTGCTGCAGGTCGGACAGCTGCTGGTCGGCTTCGGCGGATTGCTGCTTGAGCGTGACCTTCTCACTCGGGTGCTGGCTGTTCCACTCCTGGACGAGGTGGGGCCACACGTTGCTGTTGTCCTTGCCGGTCACCACGGTGATCGGGCCGGTACCGCTGGCTTTGCCGCCGCCGCCACCGCTCCCACCGCCACTGCTCGACGAACACGCCACCAGCGCGGAGCTGGCGACCGCCAAGGCAATCGAGGCAATTGCCGCACTTCTGAACCGCATTGGGCCGTCCTTTCTGAAGAACCGAAAGCCCTTACACGTCGTGCTCAACATGGCACGCAGGTGACCGGGAGGGAACGACATCGGGTCAGCAGATACCTATTCGTTACCTGGGTCGAACAATTGCGAAACGGCCGGTCACGGGTGTACGACGGCGCGGGCCTTGTGCGGCGCGAAGGCACCGCCCAAGATCAGCGCGTAACCGAGCACTGCGGCCCACGGCCCCAACGAGCTCTGCTGCAGGAACTGGCTGTACGACGGCGGTCTCGCGTTCGGCGGCGGGTTGCCGGCGAAGATGACCAGGTCGAGGGCCGTGACCGTGAGGCCGCCACCGGCGAAGGCCGCGACCGCGGCGAGCCAGCGAGGTGTCCAGTGCCGGTCGCCGACCGGCGAGACGGCGAGAGCGCCGAAGGCGGCGGCAACGACCGCGAGCACCCAGGCGAGCCAGGAGAAGTACGAGCTCGCGGCCCCGAAAGAAACGTAAGGCGCTATCCCCTGTTGCGTCACCTCTGTCTGGAATCGACCGAGCGCGGAATGCACCTCACCGAAACTGGCGCTGCTTCCGGCGCCTGCGAAGAAATGAGCGATGAAGCTGTTCGACGTCACGCGGAACCAGGGCAGGATGATCAACCCGATGAGCACCATCAGTACGCCGGTACCGACAACTGCTGCGCCGATCCGGCTCGGGGCGTCCTGCTCGTCCACCCGTGCAAGGTAGCCGACGTCCCGGCTAGGCTCGCGGCATGGACGAGGCGCCGCCGCTTCGGCAGGTGTGGCGGATCCCCACATGGCAGCCGCCCGCGCTCATCCTGCTCGCAACGGCATTGCTGGCCTACGACATCTACGGTTCGCCGAGTGTCGGCGCGCTGATCATGACCCTCGTCATCGCAGCCGCCGCCCTGGTCAGCGCGCTCATCGCGGCGCGCTACGTCCTGGTTGCCGATGCCGAGGGGATCTGGGTGCGGTCGTTCGCCACGCAGCACATGGTCGAATGGCCCGACGTGGCCGACATCGACGTGATCCACGTGCGCGGGACGACGTCGACGGTGCGCATCACCCGCCGCAACGGCAACTTCATCGACGTGCCGCCATCGCTGTTCCAGCCGACGCTGCCCACCGGCGCACGAAGGGCGCTGGCGATCGTCGGTTCGGCCGCACGTCGGTTGAACGAACTCGCCGCGCAGGCCAAGTGATCGGCCGCTAGCTGCGGCCGTCCCATTCGTGGGTGAGCGCCCAGTGCGCACCGACCGTCCACGCCTGCAGGTGGTTGGCGGCGGGTATGCGCTGCAGATCACCATCGGTGTCCACGCCGTAGAGCTCGGGATACCCGCCCAGCTCCTCGATGGCGCGCAGTACTCCGCTGCGCACGGTATCGGCGTCGTCGTAACGTCCTGCCGCGCGCAGGCCGCCCCAGCCCAGCCAGCTGTCGAACGGCCAGACCGTGCCGCGGTGGTAGCCGTCGACGCGGAACACCGGCGACGCGCTCGACAATGTGCGCAGGCCGTAGTCGGTGAGTACGTCCGGTTCGGACAGTCGCGCGGCGACATCGCCGACGACCTCGGGCTCGAGCGCGTCGGCCCACAGCAACCAGCCCAGCTGCGAACCCGCGCCATGTACCGGCCCGTCAGCGTCGACGAGCACGACCTCCGGCAGGTAGGTGCGGGTCACCTGGGCGCGCATCCGCTCGTGGCGGTGGCGCCACTCGTCCTCGCCGGTGAGGTGCGCCAGCGCGCGAAGCGCGGCAACGGTCACGGCTTGCGTGTCCGCGTCGGCCAACGGCGGTGTCGGACGCGTCCCGTCCGGGCGCAGCGTGCCGCCACCGTTGTCATCGGTTACCGGATCGATCGCATCGCGCCAACCCTGGTGGGTGAGGCCACCGAGATCTCCCCCGTCGTGCCGGATCAGGCCGTCACCGCGGTCGAGTTCGTCGGCGATCCATTGCGCGGCTGCCCGCCAGTTCGGTGCGAGTTCGGCAGTCAGGTCTGCGTCCGCGACAGCGGCGAGCACGACCACGAACCACGACGTCGCGTCGGCCGTGCCGTAGTAACCGAACGGGCCGGGTGGCCAGCCGACGAACGACTCAGGTGGCTCGTCGCGGAACTCGTGCCCGATCTTGCCCGGGGCCTCGAGGGTGCCGCCGTCGTGCACACGTCCTTGCCTCGCTGCCAACGCACGCAACGTCGCGTACGCAACGTCCGGACGCGCCGGGAGCACCTGCAGGGAGGTGATCAGCGAGTCGCGCCCGAACAGCGCGTGGAACCGGCCCGGATCGTCAGCGGCGACCGGCAGCGACGACGCGTACGGCCAACCTTCGCAGGCCAGGACGTCGTCGAGGCCGGCGACGGACCCGGTCACTCCTGGCCGGGTGTCGTCTTCGCGATCTGCATCAGGAATTCGAAGTTCGTGCGCGTCTTCTTCAGCCGATCGAGCAGCAGGTCGATGGCCTGCTGGCTCTCGAGGGCATGCAGCACGCGCCGGAGCTTGATCGTCACCGCGAGCTCGTCCGGCGAAAGCAGGATCTCTTCCTTACGCGTCGACGACTGATCGACGTCGACGGCCGGGAAGACCCGCTTGTCGGCGATCTTGCGGTCGAGCTTCAGCTCGGCGTTGCCGGTGCCCTTGTATTCCTCGAAGAACACGGTGTCGCCGGCCGAACCGGTCTCGACCAGCGCGCTTGCGATGATCGTGAGTGATCCGCCGTTCTCGATGTTGCGTGCCGCGCCGAGGAACCGCTTCGGCTGGTACAGCGCGGTGGAGTCGACGCCACCGGACAGGATGCGACCGCTCGCGGGCGCACCGAGGTTGTAGGCGCGGCCCAGGCGGGTGATCGAGTCGAGCAACACGACGACGTCGTGGCCCATCTCGACGAGGCGCTTGGCGCGCTCGATCGACAACTCCGCGACCATCGTGTGGTCCTGCGGGCGGCGGTCGAAGGTCGAGGCGATGACCTCGCCCTTCACCGAACGCTGCATGTCGGTGACCTCTTCGGGACGCTCGTCGACGAGCACCACCATGAGGTGGACTTCCGGGTTGTTGATCGAGATCGCGTTCGCGATCGCCTGCATGATCATCGTCTTGCCGGCCTTGGGCGGCGACACGATCAGCGCGCGCTGACCCTTGCCGATCGGCATCACGAGGTCGATGACACGCGTGGTCAGGATGTGCGACTCGGTCTCGAGGCGCAGCCGCTCTTGCGGGTACAGCGGCGTGAGGCGGGTGAACTCGACCCGGCTCTTCATCTCGTCCGGGTTGCGCCCGTTGACGGTGTCGAGGCGCACCAGCGGGTTGTACTTCTCGCGCCGGTCGCCGTCCTTCGGCTGCTTGATCGCGCCGGTGACGGCGTCACCGCGGCGCAGGCCGAACCGGCGGACATAGGAGTTTGCGACGTACACGTCGTCCGGTCCGGCGTAGTAGCCGCCGGTGCGGACGAACCAGGTGTTCTTGTCGGCAACCTCGTCGAGGATGCCGGCGACGGGAATCAGGACATCGTCCTCGGACACCGTCGGCTCGACGTCGTTGCCGCCGCCGCCCTGCGGGCTCGCGACCCGGTCACGGTTGCGACCGCGACGATCGCGGTAGCGGCGCCCACGACGTCTGCCACCGTCGAAGTCGTCGTCACGGTCGGCGTTGCCGCCGTTCTGGTTGGCGCCGGTCTGGTTGGCGCCGGTCTGGCTGGCGCCGTTCTGGTTGTTCTGCTGGCCGCCACCCTGGTTCTGGCTGCCCTGGTTGTTCTGGGTGTTCGAACCACGGTCACGCTGGCCTTGCTGGTTGTTCTGTTGCCGTTCTGGTGCCGTTCTGGGTCGCGCCGTTCTGGTTGTTGCGCTGACGGTCGGGCTGCTCCGTCTTCGGCTCGACGTCGGTGTTCGTTCGTCTGTTGTCCGACTTGGCGTCGGATTTGTTGTCGGACTTGGTGTCGGACTTGGTGTCGTGCTTCGAGTCCGACTTCGCGTCGGTCTTCGCGTCGGTCTTCGCCTCGGTCCTCGCCTCGGTCTTGGCGCCGGCGTCGGCCTTCGGGCTCTTCGCCTTCGCGGCGGAGCCGGACTCGCCGCCCTGGGCGGTCTTGATCGCGGCGACCAGGTCGCTCTTCTTCAGCTTGGCGGTGGCAATGCCCATCCCGCCCGCGAGCTGCTGCAATTCCGACAGCAGCATGGTGTTAAGTGACGCGCGCTTGGCACGCGTCGTAGTTGCAGTCGTGCCAGCCGCATTCGTCTGATCAGCGGCAGGTGACTGCTCCGAGATGTCGGTCACGGTGGTGTCGGATCCTTCCGAAGTGGCTCCGTCTCGCGGCCATACGCTGCGAGTCCGGGCCGGTGCTGCGGGCGATTCCGATATCGCAGACTCGCCCGTCCCGTCGGGCCTGCGCTACAAGCGCGGGGTCCGACAAGGGGTTGGTAATTCGGTCTTGTCCCCTCGGGTATCACCGATGCGATGCCAGCTGTTGGGGAAGGGCGGCGGGCCACTGTTGGGACGGCGCCCGGACCGATGCACAGAGCCTAGACGCTCCGTTCACCCCCAGCAACACCAGTCCAGACCCAGGTTATTCCGGGTTGATCACAATTGAGAGCCGGCCGTGTCGCGCACCACTCGAGCTCCGAGGAGGTCGACCTCGAGGCCGTGACAGGCCCATTCGTCGGGCGTTTCGGCGACCGTCTTCTCGACCTCGACCTGATCTCGAGCCAACACGAGGACGCTCGGACCGGCACCGGAGACGACCGCGGCGAGACCGGCCGACCGCAGCCGGGTGAGGAGATCGGCGCTCGCCGGCGCGTCGGCCGCTCGGTAGTGCTGATGCAGCCGGTCCTCGGTCGCGGCGAACAGAGCGTGGTCCGCGCTCGTGGTCGGCGCCGAGCCGCTCAGCAGGGCGACGAGCAGTGCGCTGCGGGCGGCGGTGAACGCTGCATCCGAGTGCGGGACGGTGGCCGGCAGCACACCACGCGCGGCGTGTGTCGACGATTCGAACGCAGGCACCAGGACGACCGGATGAATCGTTGTCGGATCGGCCGCCCGTACCGCCCGAGCCCGCCCCGCGTCGGTCCACGCGATCGTGAGGCCGCCGTACAACGCAGCGGCGACGTTGTCGGGGTGGCCCTCGATCGCGGCCGCCAACGCCAACGCGGCGGGATCAGGCAGCGCGGCCTCGCCACCGACGACGAGCGCGCGGGCGAGGACGACGCCTGCGACGATCGCAGCCGCCGACGAGCCGAGCCCACGCCCGTGCGGAATCCGGTTCGCGCACGACAGTTCCAGCCCCCGAGGCTGGCCGCCCAGGCGGGTGAAGGTCTCGCGCATGGCCCGCACCACCAGGTGCGACTCGTCGCGCGGCAGACCCTCACCCTCGCCGGCGACGTCGACACTGAGGCCGCCGTCGACGACGCGTGCGACGAGGTCGTCGTGCAGGCTCAGCGCCAGGCCGAGACAGTCGAAGCCGGGGCCGAGGTTCGCGCTCGTGGCCGGCACCTGCACGTGCACGGGCCCGGCGCGAAACGCGGGTTTCATCGCGCGTCCTCAGTCCAGTCCGAGGCGCACCGCAGCGGTGTGCGCGTCGA
The DNA here is from genome assembly GCA_963757455.1 of uncultured Actinomycetota bacterium. Taxonomy (GTDB): domain Bacteria; phylum Actinomycetota; class Actinomycetes; order Mycobacteriales; family Jatrophihabitantaceae; genus RYN-133. Next base: position 50,375 of record CAVWSE010000016.1, on the reverse strand, counting down.
CCGGAACGGTGATCGGCTTGGGCGCTCCGGCAATCGCCCACTCCGGGTCCTTGAGCCCGTTACCCGTCACCGTGCACACGACGACCGACCCGGCGGGCAACCGTCCGTCCGCAACGGTCATGAGCAATCCGGCGATGCTGGCCGCCGATGCGGGCTCGACGAACACCGCTTCGCTGCGCGCGACCAAGCGATAGGCCTCGAGGATCTGCTTGTCGGTCACGGCGTCGATCAGCCCGTGTGACTCGTCGCGCGCCTGCTCGGCGAACGTCCACGACGCCGGGTTGCCGATGCGGATCGCAGTGGCGATCGTGACCGGCGTCAAGACCGGGGCGCCGTTGACGATCGGAGCGGCGCCGGCTGCCTGGAACCCGAACATTCGCGGGGTGGTCTCGACGACTGCGTCGTTCGCGTACTCCTGATAGCCCTTCCAGTACGCGGTGATGTTGCCCGCGTTGCCGACGGGGATGCAGTGCACGTCGGGAGCGCGTCCGAGCACGTCGCAGATCTCGAAGGCGGCCGTCTTTTGGCCTTCGATGCGGAACGGGTTGACCGAGTTGACGAGCGCGACCGGGTACTCGACGGCGAGTTTCTGGGCGAGCTCGAGACAGTCGTCGAAGTTGCCGTCGACCTGCAGCAGCTTCGCGCCGTGCACCAGGGCTTGTGCCATCTTGCCCAGCGCGATCTTGCCCTGCGGAACGAGGACGGCGCAGGTCATTCCGGCGCGCACCGCATATGCAGCCGCGCTCGCGGACGTGTTGCCCGTCGAGGCGCAGATGACGGCTTGCGCACCGTCCTCGGCGGCCTTCGAGATCGCCATCGTCATACCGCGGTCTTTGAACGACCCCGTCGGATTGGCGCCTTCGACCTTCAGATAGACCTCGCAGCCGGTGCGCTGCGACAGTTCGCGGGCAGGGATGAGTGGTGTGCCGCCTTCGCACAGGGTGACGTTCGGCGTCCGTTCGGTGACGGGCAACCGGTTGCCGTACGCCGCGATCAGCCCGGGCCACGGCCGGGCTGCCTGTGCCGCACCAGGCTCAACCGTCACTGGCGATCCCCTCGACCCGCATCACACTCGCGGCCCGTCCGACAAAGGGCATCTGACTCAGTTGCCGCACGGTCGTGTCGAGCGCGGCGTCGCTCGCGGTGTGCGTGACGACGACGAGCGTCGCCGCGTCGCCGCGGCCCTCCTGGCGCACGGTCTGGATGCTGATGCCCTGCTCCGCGAACGCTCCTGCCACCGCAGCGAGAACGCCCGGTTCGTCGTCGACATCAAGGGCTATGTGGTAGCGAGTCATGGCCTCGCCCATCGGCTGGATCGGCAACTCGGCATACGCGCTCTCGCCCGCGCCGCGGCTGCCGTTGAGCCGGTTGCGCGCCACCGCGACGAGATCTCCGAGCACGGCGCTCGCGGTCGGCGCTCCCCCGGCGCCGCGGCCGTAGAACATCAGCGATCCAGCCGCTTCGGCTTCGACGAACACAGCGTTGAACGCGTCGCCCACGCCGGCAAGCGGATGCACGCGCGGAAGCATGACCGGGTGCACGCGCACCGACACCCGCTCGCCGTTGCCGGCGCCGGTTCGCTCACAGATCGCGAGCAGCTTTACGGTGCAGCCCATGGCGTTCGCGCTTGCGAGGTCTGCGGCGGTGACCTCGCTGATGCCTTCGCGATACACGTCGGACATGGTCACCCGTGTGTGGAATGCGAGGCCGGCGAGGATGGCTGCCTTCGCTGCCGCGTCGAAACCGTCGATGTCGGCAGTGGGATCTGCTTCCGCGTAGCCCAGCGCCGTCGCCTCGGCCAGCGCTTCGTCGAACCCGGCGCCGGTCGCGTCCATCCGCGACAGGATGAAGTTGGTCGTGCCGTTGACGATGCCCATCACCCGCGTTATGCGGTCACCGGCGAGTGACTCGCGCAGCGGTCGCAGCAGCGGAATCGCTCCGGCGACTGCCGCTTCGTAATACAGGTCGACGCCGGCCTTCGCTGCCGTGTCGTGCAAGGTCGCGCCGTCCTCGGCGAGCAGCGCTTTGTTCGCACTCACGACGCTCTTCCCGGCGGCGAGCGCGCCGAGAAGGATGCTGCGAACGGGTTCGATGCCGCCGACAACTTCGACCACGACGTCGATGTCGTCGCGCGTCACCAGCGCCGTCGCGTCGGTCGTTACGAGGTCGGCCGGCAGATCCTTGTGCCGCGCCGGGCGGCGCACTGCAACGCCGGCAACTTCCAGCGGCGCACCGATGCGCGCAGCCAGATCGTCGGCTTGCTCCTCGATCAGCCGCAGCACCTGCGAGCCCACGACGCCGCAACCCAAGAGCGCAATCTTTATTGCATCGCTCATAGAGAGACTCCGGTATCGAGGGACAGTAGGTCTGCCTCGGTCTCGCGGCGGACGATGACGGTGGCGCTGCCGTCACGAACCGCGACGACCGGCGGGCGGGCCACGTGGTTGTAGTTGCTCGCCATGCTGCGGCAGTAGGCGCCGGTCGCGGCGACGGCGATCAGATCGCCAGCGCGGACGTCGGAGGGCAGCCAGGTGTCACGCACGACGATGTCACCGCTCTCGCAGTGCTTGCCGACCACGCGCGAAAGCATCGGCGCAGCGGTGGACGAGCGGTTCGCGAGAGCGCACGTGTATTCGGCGTCGTACAGCGCAGTGCGAATGTTGTCGCTCATCCCGCCGTCGACGGACACATACGCGCGGACGAGGCCGCCGTCGAGAGTGACCTGCTTGACGGTGCCCACCTCGTACACCGTGATCGAGCTCGGCCCGACGATCGCCCGCCCAGGTTCCAGCGCGAGTCTCGGCACACGCAGCCCGGCGGCAGCGCACTCGCGTTCGACGATCGCGACCAATCGCTCGACGGTCTGCTTCGGCGACTCGGGATCGTCGCCGGCGACGTAGGCGATGCCGAGCCCGCCACCGAGGTTGATCTCGTCGACCTCGACGCCGTGACTGTCACGCACCGCTGCGGCCAGTCCGACGACCCGATGTGCGGCGACCTCGAAACCGGCCGTCTCGAAGATCTGCGACCCGATGTGCGAGTGCAGCCCGCGCAAGCGCAACGACGGCGCGTCGAGCACGGCGGCCACCGCCTGCGCCGCTGATCCGTCCCGCAGCGAGAAGCCGAACTTCTGGTCTTCGTGGGCAGTCGCGATGTACTCGTGCGTATGTGCCTCGACGCCGACCGTGACGCGCACGAGCACGCGTTGCACGACGCCGGCATCAGCTGCGATCGTGGCCAATCGCTTTATCTCGTCGAAGGAATCGACGATGACGTGGCCCACGCCGGCCTCGACTCCGCGTCGCAGCTCCGCGCTCGACTTGTTGTTGCCGTGCATGCCGATGCGCTCGGCAGGGAACCCGGCCGCGAGCGCCACAGCGAGTTCGCCACCGGTGCACACGTCGAGGCCGAGGCCCTCCTGGGCGATCCACCGCGCCACGGTCGTACAGAGGAAGGCCTTGCCCGCGTAGTAGATGTCGAGCTCGCCGAACGAGGTGCGGTAGGCCCGGGCGCGTCCGCGCAGGTCGTCCTCGTCGAGGAACAGCGCAGGCGTTCCGTATTCGTCGACCAGCGCCGTGACGGCGCAACCGCCGACCTGCACCGCACCGTCGACACGTTCTGCCGAGGTCGGCCAGACCGTCGCGTCGAGGACGTTCAGGTCGGACGGTGCCGACGACGGATGTGCCTCGGGCAGCACGTCCGCGTGGCGTGGCCCGGCCGGATGCGCGCCCCTAGACATGGGCCGACACCGCTACATCCGCTCCGGTGCGGTGACACCGAGCAGTTCGAGACCGTTCGCGAGCACGACCCGCGTCGCTTCGTTCACCCACGCCCGGGTGCGGTTGACGTCGGTGATCTCGTCGTCGCCCGGCGGGACGATGCGGCAGTGGTCGTACCAGCGGTGATACTCGCCGGCGAGATCCTCGAGGTAGCGCGCCACCCGGTGCGGAGCACGCAGCTCGGCCGCGGTCGACACGACCCGCGGGAACTCGGCGAGCGACGTGAGCAGGCTCGTTTCGTAGGGACTGGTCAGCAACTCGGGGACGAACACGTCCAGGCCGATGCCGACCGACCGGGCGTTGCGGGCCGCATTGCTCGTGCGGGCGTGCGCGTACTGCACGTAGTAGACGGGGTTGTCGTTCGACTGCCGCGTGACTTCGGCGATGTCGAGAGTCAGCGGAGTGTCGGCCGACCACCGGGCAAGCGAGTACCGCCCGGCATCGACCCCGACCAGGTCGACGAACTCGTCGAGCGTGAGGATCGCGCCCGCACGCTTCGACAGGCGCAACTCCTCGCCGTCCTGGACGAGCTTGACGAGCTGGCCGATCAGAACGTCGACCGTCTGCACGGGGTCGTCACCGGCGCACGCCGCGATGGTGCGCAGCCGCGCCACATAGCCGTGGTGGTCGGCACCGAGCATGTAGACGCATCGGTCGAAGCCACGGCCACGCTTGTCGAGGTAGTAGGCGCAGTCAGCGGCGAAGTAGGTCTTCTCGCCGTTGCTGCGCACTAGGACGCGGTCCTTGTCGTCGCCGAAGTCGGACGTGCGCAGCCACACGGCGCCGTCCTGGTCGTAGACATGACCCTGCTCGCGCAGCCGGTCCAAGGCGCGGTCGACGGCGCCGCTCTCGTGCATGGCGCGCTCGGAGAACCACACATCGAAGTGCACGCGGAACCGCTCGAGGCTCGTCCGAATCTGTTCGAGCATCTGCTCGTAACCGGCCTCGGTGAATGCCGCGACCGCTTCGTCGCCACTGAACTCGAGCAGGCCTGGATCTGCATCGACCAACTGCTTGGCGACCTCGTCTATGTAGTCGCCGTGGTAACCGTCGTCGGGCACGGCCTCTCCGTGCGCCCGGGCGAGCAGCGACCGGCCGAAACGCTGCATCTGCGCACCGAAGTCGTTGACATAGTGCTCGGCCGCGACCTCGGCGCCGGCAGCCTCGAGCAGGCGATGCAGGCTGTCGCCGAGAGCGGCCCAACGGGTATGGCCGAGGTGCACAGGGCCGTTCGGATTGGCCGACACGAACTCCAGGTTGATGCGCTGCCCGGCGAGGTCCTTGCTGCGGCCGTACTCACCACCGGCGTTGACGATCCCGCGCGCCAGCTCGCCGAGCGTGCCCGCGCCGAGCGTGATGTTCAGGAAACCCGGCCCGGCGACGTCCACGCGCTCGATGCCCGTCGTGTCGCGCAGTCGCTCGGCGATCGCCTCCGCGACCTCGCGACCGGGCTTGCCGGCAGGCTTGGCAAGGCGCAACGCCACGTTGGTCGCGTAGTCGCCGTGCTCCGGATTGCGTGGCCGCTCGATGACTACCTCGTCGGGCGCGGTGCCCTCGAACGCGCCGGCGGCGATGCAGGCAGCAACGGCGGCCGAGACGGCCGCGGACAGATCTGCCGGAGTCACTTGTCAATCGTAGTGGGGCGCGTGCGCGCGTTTCCGCCCGTCCAGAGGCACACCACAGCGGTGCCACTTAGTATGGGTCGTCCGTCCGGATCACACACGTCAGCGAGACACACGACCCCATGGCACAACGGAACAAGCCGAACGCGTCGGGCAAGAGCCTGGGCAAGAGCACGCCCGCCAAGAAGGCCGGAGCCCGGCCTGCGGGAACAAGTCGCCCGCCGACGTCTCGCCCAGGCTCGGGCGCTCGGCCGCCGGCGCGCAAGCCGGGCAAGTCGATCGTCAACCAGCGGCAGACGCCGTGGACGCTGATCGCCATCGTGGCTGTCCTTGTGCTGTTCGCAGGCGGAATCGTCGCGTATGCCGTGACGCGGCACAAAGACTCGAGCACGAGCAACCGCTACAAGCTGCCCGAGACCGCTGCGGCAAAGGCCATCTCCGGCGTGATCTACAAGCAGCAACCCCAGCACCGGCACGTGCCCGGCACGGTCAACTACCACACCGAACCGGGCAGCCCGCCGACCGGCGGCAACCACAGTCAGTTCTGGGCGAACAACTGCGGCACGGTCTATGACCACCAGATCGCGAACGAGAACGCCGTGCACATGCTCGAGCACGGAGCGGTGTGGATCACCTACAACCCGCAAACCGCGACGAAGGCAGACATCGCGACACTCAAGACGGACGTCGAGGGCATTCCCTATTTGGCGCTCACGCCGTACGCGGGCCTGAAGACGCCGGTATCGCTGCAAGCCTGGGGGTATCAGCTGTTCGTCCAGAAGGCCAGCGATCCGCGCGTTGAGAAGTTCATCGAAGCGCTGCGCATCAACAAGAGCACGACCCCCGAGCTCGGGGTCACCTGTTCCGACCAGTACTGGACCGCCAAGGCGGCTGCGGAGAGCCGTCCTGGTCACCCGTTCGAGGGCACCTAAGCTACGCTTTCCCGGTTTGCCGCCCCCGTAGCTCAGGGGATAGAGCACCGCCCTCCGGAGGCGGTGGCGCAGGTTCGAATCCTGCCGGGGGCACACCATGGACCGCCCGGATCGGTGCCGGCGAACGCTCGCGACAAATTGATGTGACGATCCGGCAACTGCCGCAACCTCGGCACCCGCCATCGCGTCTGGCAAGTGTGACCGATCAAAAGCTGACCATCACCCGGCGCCGGCGGGCGCGAGGAGGGACGTGGTCGTTTCGTGCCGGTTTGACGCTTGTCGCGCTGCTGGCGCTCGCTGCGTGCACCGGCGGCGGGACGAGCACCTCGCCCCCAGCGCGGACCACATCCGGCCCCGTTGGCGCGCCGAATGGCGCGCCGACCACCAGCGCACCGACCACGAGCGCGGCACCTGTGCCGGCGCGGATCAGGATGGTGGTGTCCAGCACGACCGATCTCAATCCGGTCAGGCCGGTGTTGATCACGATCGCCCACGGGAAGTTGACCAACGTCGTGATGACGAACCCGGCCGGCAAGAAGGTCACCGGGACGGTGTCGGCGGACGGCTCGTCCTGGCACAACACCGAAGTGCTCGGCTACTCCAAGCGCTACCGGATCGTCGCCCACGGGGTGAACGCCGCCCGCACGCCCGTGACCAAGACCTCGACGGTCACCACCCTCAGCCCCGCGAACCAGGCGACCCCGTCGCTGAACACGCTCGACGACTACTACGCGATCAGCCGTGGGGCGAGCTACGGCGTGGCGATGGTCCCGGACATCAACTTCGGCGCCGTCGTGACGAACAAACGGGCAGTCGACAACGCCATCAAGGTCTCGACGTCGCCGCACGTGGCCGGCGCGTTCTACTGGACCACCGATTCAAATGGCGCGAGCGAGGTGCACTGGCGGCCGGAGCACTACTGGAAGCCGGGCACAGCGGTCACGATCAATGCCGACGTGTACGGCATCAAGCTCGCTTCCGGCCTGTACGGCGGCAGCGACGTGAGCACCTCGTTCACGATCGGGCCGGACGACCTCACCGTCGCCGACGACACCGCCACCAACCAGAGCAACCCCAAGACTGCCGACCACGTGTACGTCTATCGCAACGGCAAGCTCCTGCGGACGATGCTCACGTCGATGGGTAAGCACGGCGGAACAGAGTCCGGGGGCAGCTGGATCAACTTCTACACGCTCAACGGTGACTACACCGTCCTCGACCACGAGAACCCCGCGCACATGTCGTCGGCCAGCTATGGATTGTCGGTCGCCGACGGCGGTTACAACACACTCCTCGTGCCGTACTCGACCAAGATCAGCAACGACGGCATATACCTCCACCAGTACAACTCCACCGCCTGGGACCAGGAGAACGGAAACGACGTCTCCGAGGGCTGCTTGAACCTCGTGACGAACGATGCCGCGTGGTACTACAACTTCACCCGTGTCGGCGATCCGGTCATCGTCCACGGCGCGAAGGGAGCCCCCACGATCCAGCTGGGGCAGGGCGGCGACTGGAGCGTCCCGTGGTCCACCTGGGTCGAAGGAAACCTGAACGCCTGAGCGCCTGGCAACCCGAGTCGGAAATCCGCCGCGGGCACAACACAGAAGGTCCGGGATCGGGCAGATCTCACGTTCGGAGCGCCGGTGCCGATAGTGCCGATGTGGCACACAGCGACACGGTATCGGCCGCGGTTCGGATGCTGCGTGAGCTTCCGGACGCGGCGATCTCGGCCGTGTCGGTCGGTGGATTCTTCGTCCCGATGCCGCCGGAAGTGCCGCTCCACGGTCAGACGGTGATCGTCGGCCACGCAACCGCGTTGGAATTCGTCGCGCCCGAGGATCTGCGTGTCGTGACGTCGGCATGGCAGGACGCCCACGAGCGTGGGACGGCGTCGGCGGTGGTCCGCGCCGTGGGCTCGGCGGGTGGCGAGATGACCGTGCACTACGTCGATGCGACGGCCGAGTTCGGTGTGTTCTTGTGCTTCATCGTCGGCGACGTCGACTTCGTGCGCCGCCATGACGGTGACGCAGGCGCTATGCGCCCGCGGGTCAGCGTCGTCCGGAAGACCAATCAGGCCGTGTTCATCTCGGTGGACGACGCAGCGCAAGTGCTGCTCGGACGCGCCGACCTCGTCGGACGCCGAAACGCCGATCTCATTCATCCCGAAGATGCACCTCGCGCGATCGCCAACTGGATGGACATGCTGGCCGTCCCCGGTGAGAGCCGACGGGTACGGCTACGTCAACAGCACGGCGACGGCAGCTGGGTCTGGTTCGAAATCACGAACCACAACCGTCTCAACGACCCGAATGAACGATGCGTGGTCAGCGAGATGGTCGACATCTCCGAAGAGATGGCGGCGCAGGAGCGTCTTCGAATGCAAGAGGCCCTCTTGCGCCAGCTGACCGACAGCCTGCCGGTCGGAGTGGCCCACATCGACCCGCGCGGGGTCGTCGTGCACCACAATCGCCGCCTCCTCGAGATCCTCGAACTGCCGCAGCTGGAGCACGCTGACGATCTGCTCGGACCGGTCATCGACGCCGACCGAGACGCGCTACGACAGGCCCTGCTCGGTTCGCACTCCGCGCGAGAGCACCCGCTCGAGGTAGCGGTCGGCGGTGCCAACCGTCCTGCGGGTCACTGGCAGGTGACCGTTACCGCGCTCGAACAATCTGAAGGCGCCATCGTCTGCCTCAGCGACGTCACCGACAGCGTGCGGCTGCGTGAGGACCTGCATTACCGCGCCACGCATGACCCGCTCACTGGCTGCCTCAACCGGGCTTCGATCCTCGGTGAGCTGGAAATCGCGTTGACCACGAAGCGTGACGGAGACGCGGGCGTCGCTGTTGCATTCATCGACCTCGACCGGTTCAAGGCGGTGAACGACACGAGCGGTCACGGCGCCGGCGACGATCTGCTCACCGCGATCGGGCACTGTCTGCAGGCTGTCGTACGCGAGACCGACGCCATCGGTCGTTTCGGTGGCGACGAGTTCCTGGTGGTCGCCACCGCGGTGCCTGGCTTCGACGACGCGCAGCTGCTCGGCGAACGCATCCGCGAAGCTCTGGCCCTTCGCTTCACTCCCGAGGCCGGCGGCGCTGCTATTGCAAGCATCGGCGTCGCTTGGGCGCCCCAGGCAACAACGATCACCGCCCATGATCTGATCAGTCTTGCCGATGCGGCTATGTACCGGTCAAAGGCCGACGGGCGAGGCGAACCCGTGATCGACCGCGCCGCGCTCGGTGCGGCCGCCTGACGCAGTGCGGGTAGTAACGATGCCCTCATTGCTTAAGCACGGCTGACATGTCCCGTACGGCCTCCACGTAGCCGGTCAGGGATCCCGTCACCTTCGATCTGCCGACGCGCTCGTGGTAGGTCACGTCAGCTTGTGCGACGACAAGTCCGGCCTCGGCAGCGCGAAGCAGTGTTTCGAGCGGATAGCCCGAGCGACGATCGCGCAGATCGAGGGACACGAAGGTCTGTCGCTTCGCGACTCGGACTGGTCCGACGTCGACAATCCGCAGCGAAGTCCGCTTGCGGACCCGGCGGGCGAGCTCACGATTGGCAACCCGAGCCGGCCACGACCACGCAGCTCGAGAGACCGGGCGCCGCCGTGCGATCACAAGATCGACACCGTGCTCGAGCCGGTCGGCGAGGGCGGGAATGTCGGTCGGATCGATGGATCCGTCGCAGTCGCAGAACGCGACGACGTCTGCTGTCGCGGCGTCGAGTCCGGCGGCGCACGCAGCACCGTACCCACGCTGTGCGCAGTCGACGACCAACGCGCCGGCCTCGCGGGCGATCGCGGCCGAACCATCGGACGAGCCGTTGTCGACCACGATCGCGCGCGCGCGATCGGGCATTCGCGAGAGCACCCACGGCAACGCGAGCGCCTCGTCCAGGCATGGCAACACAACGTCGATTGCAAGCGGCACAACGGGCAAAGTACTCGTGAGCCATCGCGTGGTTCTGTAACGCGGAAGACTGTACGGAACCGGCGTCGCAGGGAATGGGGTTTCAGTTGGCGGAACAGGCTGCGCGAGAGATCGATGCGATCATCGCGAACGCGACCGACTGGCGAGGCGAAGTTCTGTCGCAATTGCGCGGAGTCGTCCTGACGGCCGGCCCGGCCGTCGTCGAGGAAGTCAAGTGGAAGAAGCCGTCGAGGCCCGAGGGCGTCGCGGTGTGGGAAGTCGACGGCATCGTCTGCATCGGCGAGATGTTGAAGAGCGCCGTACGGCTGACGTTCCCGAAGGGCGCACAGCTGAAGGACCCTAAGCAGATCTTCAACGCGCGCCTCGACAGCGGCAGCGTGCGCGCGCTCGATGTGCGCGAAGGCGAGAAGGTGCCGGTGACTGCGGTCAAGGCGCTAGTCCGCGATGCCGCGCGGCTCAACTCCGGGAAGTGATCAAGACCGGTTTCGGGTCGCAGGTGGTCACAAGTCGGGTTTGATCAAGCGCCTGCAACGATGGACGGGTCGATTCGGGTCGGGTAACTTCGGCGCGACTCGGGAGGGTTTGATGAGTTCGCTACGACACCGTCTTTGGCATGGGTTGACCGCGTTGGTCGTGATCGCGTCGCCGTGGCCGAGCCCAGTAACAACACCAACGTCGTTCTCGTCAAGATCAACAGCGCCGGCAAGATCGGCGGGACGAAGAGGGTCACCCTCCCGTCAGGCGTGACGATGACCTCGATTGCCTGCACGGCGTTGTCGCACTGCGTCCTCGGCGGGACCCAATTCTTCACCAGCCCGATGGCGATCGAGATCGGCTTCTGGAACGGCACCCGGCTCGCCCTCAAGCGGGTGCACGGCGTTGCCGGTCACAACAACACAGCTGTGCACGGCGTCGCTTGTCACGGCACGCTGTGCTGGGTCGTCGGCAGCGCGCAGGGATCGAACATCGTCGGGTTCGCCGTCCCGATCCACAGAAGCAGCATCGGCTCGCTGCGTACAGCGCGAGGGGACAGCCTGACGGGCGTCTCGTGCAGCGACGGAACGCACTGCTACGCATCGGGCGAACCGCAGAGCGGCGGCAACCTGGTTGCGTTGTCCGCGAGCAAGATCGTCAAGACGACCAAGATCTCGGCCAAGTCGTCGCTGTTCGGAATCGCGTGCGCCCGCTCGCACTGCACCGCCGTCGGGCAGCAGGTCGACACCTCGACGAGGACGAGCTTCGCCGGCACCTTCTTCACGATCCTCGGCGGCAAGGTGACCAGCTCGCAGGAGGTCAAGCAGAGCGGTGGCTATACCGGCGTCACGCGCGCGTCGACGACGTTCTTCGCCGCGGTCGGGTCGTCGAACGCCGGTGTCGCGACTCCGTCCGAGGTGACGACCTCGTAACTGCCGCTCAGCGCGCGCTGGGCTCGACGGTCTTGCGCATGATGCAGTGGTTCTTGCCCTTCGGCCGGACGTAGCTGAAGCCGGCGCGTTCGCACATCGCGCGGGTGGCGTTGTAGAGGAAGGACGCCGACACCTTCTTGCCGGTCGTGTCGAACGGGTAAGCCTCGACGACTCCCCCGCCGGCGTCGGCGATCAGTTGCAGTGCGCCGTCCAGGGCCGCGGCGGCCACGCCCTTGCGCCGGTGTCCGCGTCCGACGAACCAGCACGTCAAGCGGTAGTCGGGCACGAAGGCGCCTTCGAACTCGACCTCCTTGCGATGAGTGATGCCGGGCAGGTCGGCCGGTGCACCGAACTGGCACCACCCGACCGCCTCGTCACCGTCGAACACGAGGGCGGCGTGGGCATCGCCGGCCCGCACGAGGCGCTCCTTGTACGCACGCCAGTCGTCGCCGGCGTTTGCGCGCCGATCGGCGACGGTCGCGTTGTGGAACCACGTGCACCAGCACCCGCCCATGCCGGCACCGTTGTTGCGCTCGCACAGCGTCGCGAACGCGTCCCAGGTCTCACCCGACAGCGCCTTGATCGTGTAGTCGGCCATGCGCCGACGGTACGACTGATTGCGGACGAGACACGTCCGGGAGTTGGGCTGTCGATCCAGCGGCATCCCGCGCATCGGTATCGGTGAACGCAACCACGACACGAGGAGGTCGCATGCCGACCCATGCGATGCCGGCGGTAGTCGATCGGGCGACCTGGCGGGCTACGCGCGACGAACTGCTGGCCCGCGAGAAAGCACACACCCACGAGGGCGACGCCATAGCGGCCGCGCGACGCAACCTGCCGATGACCGCCATGCCGCCGTTGACCGTTACCGGCGCGGACGGCCCGGTCTCGCTGCACGACGTCTTCGCCGGACGGCGCCTGCTGATCGCGTACTTCCACATGTGGCACGACGGGCTGCCGTGGCACGAGCAGTGCGAGGGCTGCACGTTCTCGACGTGCCACATGCAGACGCTCGACTACTTGCACGCACGCGACGTGACCTACGCCGTGTTCTGCGAGGGGTCGTACGCAGAGAGCGCACCGTTCGCCGAGTTCATGGGCTATCCGTGGGCCTGGTACTCAGCCCGCGACAGCGACCCGGCCCTGCTGGACGGGCGGGCGTTCGGCATGATCGCCTGCTACGTGCGCGACGATGATGGGCAGGTGTTCGAGACGTACTGGACCGAGGGCCGCGGCGTCGAAGCGCTGATGACCAGCTATCACGCGCTCGATCTCACCCTGTACGGACGGCAGGAACGCTGGGAGGACTCACCGGCCGGCTGGCCGAAAATTCCGGCCGGCCACCACCCGTGGCGACTCGACGGCAGGCCGACCGCGCAGTGGTCCCGCACCGATCAACCCGTATAGACCCTTATCCGTAAAGGAGATTTCATGCGTTACATCATGTTCGTCTGCGTCGATCCCGAGCCCGACACCTCGGGCGACGAAGGTCCGTCGATCGACGACTGGTTCAACGGCATCCCGTCCGGAAAGTGGATCATGGGCGAGCGGCTGCGGCCGGTCCAGGACGCGAAGCTCGTTCGAGCCAGGAACGGCGAGGTGCTCGTCACCGACGGCGCCTTCACCGAGTCGAAGGAATGGATCGGCGGCTTCGACATCCTTGAGTGCGATTCGATGGACGAGGCAATCTCGATCGCGTCCAAGCACCCGATGGCGTACGGCGGCCGCATCGAGGTCCGCGAGTTCTGGCCCTTGTCCGAATCCGACACGTAGCGGCACTGCGCAGGTGCGGTACGTGTTCCTGATCTACGGGACGGACGAGAACGACGACCACGCCGCGACGACGGTGCGAAGCACAGCGCGCGGCGTGGTCGTCAGCGACGGGCAGTATGCGGAGCACGCCGAGGCGGTCGGCCGGGTCTGCGTAGCCGAGCTGCGCGACCTGGACGACGCGCTGCGCGTTGCGAAGCGGCTCGTCCGGGAGTCGGGGGCCGTCGAGATCCGACCTGCCCGGTCGACGTCGTGACCGGGAGCGAGGTCGCCGACGCGGTGACGACCGCGTACCGGACCGAATGGGCCCAGGTGCTCGCGACGGTGGTGCGAGTCGCCCGCGATTTCGACGTCGCCGAGGACTGCGTGCAGGACGCCTTCGCGCAGGCGCTGCTGCGGTGGGGACGCGACGGTATCCCCGACCGCCCCGGTGCCTGGCTGACCACCGTCGCAGTGCGCGAGGTGTTGCAGGCCAAGCGCAAGGCGGCGACCGCGGCGCGCAAATTGCCGGCGCTCGCCGTCGAGGACGACACGCCTGACGACCCGAGTGCCGGAACGGCCTTCGAGCACCTGCCGGACGACCGCCTGCGGCTCGTCTTCATCTGCTGCCACCCGGCGCTGTCGAGTGACGCCCGCGTCGCACTGACGCTGCGCATGGTCTGCGGGCTCACCTCGGCCGAGGTCGCCAAGGCGTTCTTGGTCAAGGAAGCCACGATGCAGGCGCGAATCACCCGCGCCAAAAAGAAGATCGCCGAGGCGGCGATCCCGTATCGGACGCCGACATCCGCGGAACTGCCTGAGCGGCTCGAATCCGTCTTCGACACCGTGCAACTGGTCTACAACGCCGGACACGTCGCTGCGTCCGGACAGGCGTTGATGCGTGCCGATCTCGCCGATCGAGCCCTGCAGGTCGCGCGGATGCTGCACGAGCTGCTGCCCGACGACGACGAGACTGCAGCGCTGCTCGCGCTCTTGTTGCTCACCGACGCGCGTCGGCTCGCTCGCGTCGATGCGGTCGGCGACCTCGTCCCGCTCGATGAGCAGGACCGCGCCCAGTGGGATCGACCGGCCATTGCCGAGGGTCTGGAGCTGTTGCGCGCGGCCCTCCCACGCGGTGCACGTGGCAAGTACGCAGTGATGGCGTGCATCGCGGCCGTCCACGCCGAGGCCGCACGGGCCGGCGACACCGACTGGGAACAGATCGTGCAGCTGTACGAGCTGCTGCTGCGCCGCTGGCCCAGTCCCGTCGTCGCGCTCAACCATGCGATCGCGATCGGTGCTGCTCGCGGGGCCGAGGCCGGCCTGGCCGCGCTCGACGTCCTCGCCGACGAGCCGGAGCTGATCAGCTATCCGTACCTGCCCGCGGCGCGCGCCGACTTCCTGCGCCGGCTCGGCCGAGGCGACGCGGCGGCCGAGGCCTACCGTGAAGCGCTCCTGCTGACAGGCAACGAGGTCGAGGCGCGGTATCTGCGCCGCCGTCTGGCCGAAGTCGGCGGCGGCTAGGGCATCTGCCGCACTTCCACGCCGCTGTGGGCGTTGCTCGCTTCTGGCAGGCCGCGCGCGAGTTCAATCGCGTGCTCGAGGTCGTCGGCCTTGACCAGGTAGAAGCCGCCGATTCCCTTGTCGGTGGTGACGAACGGCCCGGGCACTGCATCGCCGGGGGCATCGCCCCGGATCGACACGGCCTGCGCCGACGGGACAACCTCGCCGCCGGTCAGCACAGCGTCACCCGCGGCGTCGAGGAACGCGCGGTGACGTCGTCCGTTCTCGTCGTTCCACTCGGGCGTCGCCGACGCCCATTCCTGCTCGTCGCCGTAGATCAACACCAGGAATCGAGGCATGAGTCACCCTTTCTGTGCACACAGGTCGCACCGAACCGATGCGCGGACCGACGCTAGATCGACACTCCGACATAGGGTCAGTGCGTGAGCTGGTCGACCTACGCGACGTTCCTGGTCTTTGCCGTGGTGCTGGTGCTCATCCCAGGGCCCGACTTCGCCGTTGTGACCAAGAACTGTTTGATCGGCGGCCGCCGACGCGGCTGGTGGAGCGCACTCGGCGTGGCCTCGTCCAACACCGTGCAGGGGCTCGCCGCGGCTACCGGGCTCGGTGCAGTGATCGCTCGCAGTCAACCGGTGTTCGAGACGGTGAAGTGGGCGGGCATCTGCTATCTGCTCGTGCTCGCGGTGCAGTCGCTTCGGTCGGCGATTCGTGGTGACTACAGGCGCGAAGCGGATGCGCCGCCGACCGCCGAGTCGCGGCTGCGTGGCTGGCGCCAGGGATTCCTGTCGAACATCACCAATCCGAAGGTGCTGGTGTTCTACCTCGCGGTGCTGCCGCAGTTCCTCGGCGCGCATGCCGCAGTCGCAGTGCTGATCCTCTTCGCGTTCAGCCACGCGGTGCTGTCGCTGACCTACCTGTCGCTGGTGGTCGTGGCTCTGACCCGCGCACGAGCGGTGCTGCAACGCCGAGCCGTACGCCGCGCGATGGACGCCGCAACCGGCTGCGCGCTCGTCGGATTCGGAGCCAAGCTCGCCGTCGACAGCTTGTAGTTGCGCCTGACAGTCCTCGCACTGAGCACGGGGAGGCTGACAGGATGTCCGTATGGACGCCACCCAGCTCGAGAAGATCCGCTCTGGCCAGGGCTTCTTCGCTGCCCTGGACCAGAGCGGAGGCAGCACTCCCAAAGCGCTTGCCGACTACGGCATCGACGAGAGCCGTTACAGCAACGACGAGGAGATGTTCGACCTCGTCCATGCGATGCGGACGCGGGTGATCACGAGCCCGGCCTTCGACGGGTCACGCGTGCTGGCGGCGATCCTGTTCGAACAGACCATGGACCGTGACATGGGCGGCGTCCCGACCGCGCGGTACTTGTGGGACGAGAAGCAGGTCGTGCCGTTCCTCAAAGTCGACAAGGGCCTGGCGGACGAGCAGCAGGGTGTGCAGCTGATGAAGCCGATGCCCGGACTTGACGACCTGCTGCACCGCGCGAACGAGCACCGGATCTTCGGCACCAAGATGCGTTCGGTCATCAAGGACGCCGACAAGAACGGTGTCGCGGCGATCGTCGACCAGCAGTTCGAGGTCGGAGCACAGATCTCCGCGGCTGGCCTCGTCCCGATTCTCGAGCCCGAGGTCAGCATCAACAGCCCGCACAAGGAAGAAGCCGAGGAGCTGTTGCGTGCTGCGCTGCAAACTCACCTGGACGCGCTCCCGGCAGATGCCACGATCATGCTCAAGCTGACCATTCCGAGCCGGGCCGGCCTGTATGCCGACATCGCGGCCGACGATCGGGTGCTGCGCGTGCTGGCGCTCTCGGGTGGCTACAGCCGCGACGAAGCGTGCGCGCTGTTGGCCAAGGACTCGAGCATGATCGCGAGCTTCTCCCGCGCGCTGCTCGAAGGTCTGTCCGACGGCCAGAGCGACGAACAGTTCACCGCGACTCTCGAGCATTCGATCGCCGAGATCTACGCGGCGTCAGCGCACTGACCTCGCAGGACCAATCGCGCACGTCAATCGCGCGCCGGCGCGAGCGAGGCAGACCACCGCTCCTCGACCCGTCCGAAGCGCCACACGCCGATCGCGACGACCCACGAGACGATGAACAGCGCCACGATCCCGTACCCGGCGTAGTCGAGCGGGATGCCCGCGATCGCCGCGATCGGCCCCGAGGTGATGTGCAACTCCTGCGCGAGTACGCCGAGCAGCTCGATCGTGCCGATCACCAGCGCGACCGCGACCGACAGCGCGGTGATCGTGATGTTGTAGTAGACCTTGCGGACGGGCTTCGCGAACGCCCAGCCATAGGCGGCGTTCATGAACACACCGTCGATCGTGTCCATCAGGCACATGCCGGCCGCGAACAGGATCGGCAGTACGAGGATCGAGTAGAACGGCAGGCCGCTGACCGCGGCTGCGCCGCCGGCGATGACCAGCAGGCCGACCTCGGTCGCCGTGTCGAACCCGAGCCCGAACAGCACGCCGACCGGATAGATGTGCCACGGCTTGCGTACCGACTTGGTCAGACCGCCGAGCAGCCGGTTCATGAAGCCGCGCTTGTTGAGGTGTTCCTCGAGCTGCTTCTCGTCGTAGCGTCCTGAACGCATCTCCCGGAACACCCGAATGATGCCGAGCAACACGACGAGATTGAGCACGCCGAGGATCCACAGGAACGTGCCCGACACCGAAGCGCCGACGACGCCGGTGATCGAATGCAGTCCCGACGAGCCGTTCGCGAGCGGGCCGGCGAGCGCTTTCACGCCGGCTGCGAGCAGGAAGGCAAGCGTGAACACGATCGTCGAGTGGCCGAGCGAGAACCAGAACCCGACCGACAGCGGCTTGCGAGCCTCCGTGCGGCCCTGATTGTCGGCGATGAGTTTGCGAGTGGTGTTGTCGACAGCCGCGATGTGGTCGGCGTCGAACGCGTGTCTCAGCCCGAAGGTGTAGGCGAGCACACCGACGCCGACGTCGTACACGGCCGACTTGCCGAGCGAGAAGTGGTGCGGGACTACGAGCCCGAACAACACTGCGAAGCCGACTGCGTGCAGCAGCACGACGAACCCGGCCATCGCCCACAGCGAGCGCCGGTCCTGACGCGTCAGCGACCGACGGAACCGGGCGAGACCACTGTCAGCAGGCACCCCACCACCCTAGGAAGGGCAGACCCTTATCGCAAGTAATTGGCAATAACCTGTCCGACCGGACGGGTGCTCGCCCGGCCGTCAGAGCTCCACCTGGGAGGCCATCACGACCGTACGGTCCAGCGGCAGGCAGAAGTACGCGGCCGGTGATGCTGCGTTGTGGGCGAGCCCGACGAACAATCGCTTGCGCCACCGCGCCATCTGGTCGTCGCGCTCCTGCGACGTCGAGTCACCACGCTCGATCGTGATCCGCGAGAGGAAGAACAGTGCTTGCTCAGGGTCGATGTCGAGCTCGTCGCTCATCCCGCGCGCGTGCGTGAGCATCTCGGGCAGATCCTGCTCGTCCTGGAAGCCGAATCGCATGCTCAGATGCACGATGCCGTCATCGGCGTAGCCGAGTTCATCGACGGTGAGGCGCTCGTCGACCGGGACGTGCGGGACGTTCTCGGACACGACCGACACGACGACGACACGCTCGTGCAGCACGTGGTTGAACTCCCAGTTCGCGCGCAGCGCGATCGGCGTCGTCTCCTTCGTCGGATGCGGGAACACCGCCGTGCCCGGCACCCTGGTCGGCTTGGACGTACGCATCTTCTCGACGAAGTCCTCCAGCGATCCCTCCATCGCGGTCCGGCGCCGCGTGATGATCCGCCGTCCGCGCTGCCACGTCATCATCACCGTCACGACCGCCACGGCGATCGCGAGCGGCAACCACCCACCGTGCACGACCTTGGTCAGGTTCGCGGCGAAGAAGGTGAGTTCGGTGCCGCCGAAGACAATTGCGACGAGGGCGAGCCGCCACGTCGGCCACTTCCATGCCGACCGGGCGAGGATCAGGAACAGCGTCGTCGTCAGCAACAACGTCCCTGTCACTGCAAGGCCGTAGGCCGTGGCCAGCTTGTTCGACGAGCGGAACGACACCATCAGCAACAGCACACCGGCGAACAGCAGCCAGTTCACCGCCGGGACGTAGATCTGTCCGCTCTCGCGCGTGGATGTGTGGCGGACCGTGAGATGCGGCAGGAACCCGAGCCGGACCGCTTGCCGCGACACCGAGAACGCACCGGAGATCACCGCTTGCGACGCGATGACCGTCGCCAGGGTCGCGAGCACGACCATCGGGATGCGCGCCCAGGTCGGCGAGAGCAGGTAGAACGGGTTCGAGATCGACGCCGGCTTCTCGAGGATCAGAGCGCCCTGACCGAGATAGTTGATGATCAGCGCCGGAAAGACGAGTGCGAACCACGAGAACCGGATCGGCCGGCGGCCGAAGTGCCCCATGTCGGCGTAGAGCGCCTCGGCGCCCGTAATCGACAGCACGACGGCGCCCATCGCGATGAACGCGGTGTACGGGTGATCAGCGATGAACGACCCGACGTAGGTCGGTGACAGCCCACGCAGGATGCCCGGGTGCGCCACGATGTGGGGCAGGCCGGTCAGTGCGAGGACGACGAACCAGACCACCATGACCGGGCCGAACAGCCGGCCGACGACGTGGGTGCCCCATCTCTGCACGACGAACAGCACCGTGAGGATGGCGATGCCGACGGGGAGTACGACGTCATGGGCGCCGGGCGCGGCGACCTCGATGCCCTCGACCGACGACAGCACCGAGATCGCCGGCGTGATCAGGCTGTCTCCGTAGAACAGGGCCGCACCGATCACACCGAGCACCATCGCGACCGCGACGCGCCGGCTTCTGCTGCTGAGCATGCGCCGGATAAGCGCGGCAAGCGCCATGATGCCGCCCTCGCCGTCGTTGTCGGCGCGGAGGATGAACACCACGTACTTGATCGACACGATCAACGTGATCGACCAGAACACCAGCGAGATCACGCCGTAGACGTCGGAGTTCGTCGGCTTGACCGCGTGGCCGTCGATCGAGAACACGGTCTGCAATGCGTAGAGCGGGCTCGTCCCGATGTCGCCGAAAACCACACCGATCGCGCCGATCGCCAGCCCGATCAGGCCGGCGCTGTGCGTGGCCGGGTGATCGGGATTTCCGCCGTGCGGGTTCGGTGAGCCCGGCTGCTCGGTCTCGACCTCGGTCGAGGATGCGTCGCTCACGCGTCCAGTCTGCCCGCCGCCGTCGCTGGCGATCCGGTCAGCTTGCCGACCAGCCCGACCAGTGGTCGATCTCGATGACGACCACGGGACCCATCGGCGGCTGGTCGCGGTATTGGTCGTAGCGAGCTATGAGCGGTGCGAGGTCGTAACCGTCTTCGACCCGGGCCCAGCCGTCGGCGCGCGCCCACCACAACTGCGTCCAGTCGTCGACGTACTCGTCGACCAGGACACTGACGAACGGGTTGACCGCGATGTTGTCGAGGCGCCGGAGCGCCGTCGTGCTCTTGGGTTTGTGGTCGACGGCGCTGATCAGCTTCGTCCCGTCCAGCGCGAAGACCATCGGGACGACGTGTGGAGAGCCGTCCCCGGAGACGGTCGCCAGCCGGGCGACCCGTGCCTGCTCGAACCGCTCCCGGACCCACTGCTCATCGCGGCGCATGCCCCGAGCCTAGGGTGGTGAATATGCGCTTTGGAATGTTCATCCCGCAGGGCTGGCGGCTCGATCTCGCCGGCATCGCCACCGAGGACCAGTGGAACGTCATGCGCGAACTCGCGCAGGCCGCCGACCGCGGGCCTTGGACGTCCCTGTGGGTCTACGACCACTTCCACACCGTGCCGGTGGCCACCGAGGAAGCCACCCATGAGGCGTGGTCGCTGATGGCGGCGTTCGGCGCGGTGACAGAGAACATCCGGCTCGGGCAGATGTGCACCTGCATCGGCTATCGGAACCCGGCCTACCTCGCGAAGGTCGCGGCGACCGCCGACATCATCTCCGGCGGGCGCGTCGAGATGGGCATCGGCGGCGGGTGGTACGAGCACGAGTGGAATGCCTACGGCTACGGGTTCCCGGGCGCGGGCGACCGGCTCGCCATGCTGGACGAAGGCGTGCAGATCATGCGCGATCTGTGGACCACAGGCACCGCGACGATGATCGGCAAGCACTACCAGGTCGACGGCGCGATCTGCCGGCCGTTGCCGCTGCAGGACGGCGGGATTCCGTTCTGGATCGCAGGCGGCGGTGAGAAGAAGACACTGCGGACGGCTGCCAAGTACGCGCAGTACACCAACTTCGCCGGCGACGCCGAGACCTTCACGCACAAGTCCGAAGTCCTTGCACAGCACTGCAAGGACGTCGGCACCGAGTTCGACGCCATCACGCGATCGAGCAACTTCAACGTGGTGATCGGTGAGACCGAGCAGGCGGTCGAGGACAAGTTCGCGTGGATCGAGGAACATCTGAAGCCGCTCGTCCCGGCCGACGACTTCAACCGCACGATGAAGCTCCTGCGCGACGGCCCGCTGGTCGGGACGCCTGAACAGATCGCCGAGAAGCTCACCGCGACCGAGAAGCTGGGCATGACGTACGCGATCTGTTACTTCCCGGATGCGGCATACGACCGCGAAAGCGTCGAATTGTTCGAGTCGAAGGTCATTCCCGTGATCGAATAGGGCCATGACCGAGATCGCGCCGGATGCAGCCGGTCGAATCGTCGTCGACAACCTGACCAAGGTGTTCGGCGGCAAGGTACGCGCCGTCGATCAACTCAGCTTCACCGTCGAGCCCGGGTCGGTGACGGGGTTCCTCGGGCCGAACGGCGCAGGCAAGACCACGACGCTGCGGATGGTGCTCGGGCTCGTCCGTCCGACCTCGGGAAGCGCCACGATCAGCGGACTGCCCTACAAGGCATTGCCCAACCCGATCAGCCACGTCGGCGCCGCGCTCGAGTCGTCGAGCTTCCACCCGGCTCGCAGCGGACGCAACCATCTGCGCATCGAGTGCATCGCTGCCGGCATACCTCTCACGCGCGCGGACGAGGTGCTCGACATGGTCGGACTCGGTACCGCCGGCAAACGCAAGGTACGCGGCTACTCGCTCGGCATGCGGCAACGGCTCGGCCTCGCCGCGGCGCTGCTCGGCGACCCCCGGGTGCTCGTGCTCGACGAACCCGCGAACGGCCTCGACCCCGACGGCATCCGCTGGCTCCGCGGGTTCTTCAAACACCTCGCGGGAGAGGGGCGCAGCGTCCTCGTCTCGAGCCACCAGCTCAACGAGGTGCAAGAAATTGCAGACCGGGTCGTCATCCTCAACCGCGGTCGACTCGTGCAATCGGGGTCGATCAGCGAACTGCTCGAAGGCACCGACACCATCGTCGTGCGCGGGCCGAACCTCGGCCCGCTCGATGCAGCACTGCGCGCGCAAGGTCTGAATCCGATGCAGGCCGGCCCGACCGAGATGCACCTACAGGGCGCAGATCTCGCGCATGTCGGCCGCGTCGCGTTCACCGCAGGTGTCGAGCTGCACGAGCTCAGCAAGCAGGGATTCGATCTCGAGGACCTGTTCTTCCAACTCACATCCGGCGAGTACTCCGCCGGACAGATGGGACCGGCCCAGCAATGATCCGACTCATCCGCGCCGAGTTCGTGAAGCTGCGCACCACTCAGGTGTGGTTCTGGCTCCTCATTGCGGCGATCAGCATCTGCGTGCTCGTGGTGCTGGGCAACTTCTTGTCCAAGCCGGGCATTCAATCGGCCAAGGACGTCCCACAGATCTTCGCCTCGGCCGACCAGGCGTGTTTGGCCGTGTTCGTGCTCGGCGTGCTCGGTGTGACAACCGAGTTCCGCTACCAGACGATCACGCCGACGGTCCTGATCACGCCCTCGCGCTGGACGCTGATCACCGCGAAGATGATCGCCTACGCCGTGATCGGCATCCTGTACGCCCTTGCGTGCGTCGCCGTGCAGGTAGCGATGACCTTGCCGTGGCTGTCGTCGCGCAACATCTCCTTCGACCTCGGCGACCCCAACCTGCGTCGCGCACTCTTCGGCCTGTTCCTCGTACTCGCGCTCTACGGGATCATCGGTCTCGGAGTCGGCGCGCTGCTCAAGAATCAGATCGTCGCGGTCACGCTCGGCGTGATCTTCCTGCTGATCCTGCAGAATCTGCTGCTCGCGATCCCGAAGGTGCGCAACGCGTGGCCGTTCATGCCGGCCGGCGCCAACGTCTCGATCTTGAACAACCAGACGAACGCGCCGGACATCGTCCACATCGTCAGTCCGATCTGGGGTGTCGTCATCTTGTTGCTCTGGGCGTTCATCCCGGCGCTGATCGGAGCCGGGCTGACGATGAACCGCGACATCACCTGATCAGCGCCCGCTAGCTGCGAATCCCCATATATTTCAGCGGATTCTCGTCCACAAGGCTATTATTTCTTCCTCGGAAGAGGTAGAATCGAACACGTGAGCAGCTCGCAGTTGACCGGCACGGCGGTGCTGGATCGGCTGCGCGAGATCGCCCGTGCGAAGCAGGCGTTGGACGTCGAGGAGCTCGGGTTGATCGCGCAGGTCGAGGCCGAAGGATTGGCCTACGACCTGGGTGCGAAGAGCACTGCGGTGTTGTTGCGCGATGCGTTGCACATCGGTGCCCGCGATGCGGCGGGGCGGGTTCGGTTGGCTGCGGCGGTGACGCCGCGGCGGACGTTGACCGGGGAGCTGGTCGAGGCGGCGCATCCGCAGACCGCGGCCGCGCTCGGCGACCGGGTCGATCTCGACCCGGCACGCGGCCACGGTCGTGGCGATGACGGACCGGATCGATGATCTGCTCGCCGACCAGTCGGCACCGTTGTTCGAGAGCGCGTTGCTCGACTTCGCGGCCGACCACGACCCCGACTTGCTCGCACGGTTCGCCAACGGGCTCTATGCCCGCGTCGATCAGGACGGGGCGTTTCGTGACGTCGAGGCCGCGCACCGGCGCCGCACCCTGACCCTGCACCGCCGCCCGGACGGTCAGCGGGACGATCGCCGGCGAACTGACCTGCGAGGCGGCCGAATACCTCGAGACCCTGTTCGACACCCTCGGCCAAACCGCACCAGGGCCCGGACGGTCAAAGTGACCCGCGCACTCCCGGCCAGCGCCGCCACGACGCCCTGCTCGGCGGGTTCAAGATCCTCTACAGCTCCGGTTCGCTGCCCACCGCGAACGGCTGCGCCACCACCCTCGTACTCACCGCGACCGTTGATGAGTACGCCGACGGCACCGGCATCGTGCAGACCGCCCACGGTTACGCGATCCCCACCGCGGTCGCCGACCGGTGGCTGGACCCGAAAGCCAAAGCCATTCTCGTCCTGCTCTCGAAGACCAAGGGGATCGTCGCGTATTCGGACCAGCACAGGCTGTTCACCGAACAACAACGACTGGCCATGTTCGCCAGAGACAAAGGCTGCTCCTATCCCGGCTGCGATGCGCCCTTGTCGTGGACCCAGGCGCATCACGTCACCGACTACGCCAAGACGAAACGCACGAGAGTCGACGACGGGACCCTTGTCTGCACCGCCAACCACGCCCTGTTCGAACGAATGGGCTGGAAGTCGATCATGCTCAACGAACTACCCCACTGGATCCCACCCGCCTGGGTCGACCCCGACCAGCGTCCACGCCGCAACCGTATGCACGACGCACCCAGCGACCCGTCCCAGCGGCTGAAGCATGACTTCCAGCGCAACCGCACCTTCCAGCGAGGACTACCCGGTCTCTCACTACGTTCGGACCGGACCGAACAACGCAACTCGATCCCCGCGCTACTCCCGTCGCTGCGCCCTTGTTCGTGTCTGTCACCTTCCGGCGCAACGCTGGAGTGGCTGGGATCCCTGGCCGGGCGTGACTGATCCGACCCGGCGTCTGGTGCCACACACTGCGGCGCGCTGGGCATGCTGTTGATGTGACCGGCGCGTAACCTTGACTGTCGGTAACGCGGACGCGACAACTACTTGCGAGGGATGGCCCGAGACCGTGGCAACGACGGACGCCGAATCTTCGACAACCAGCGATTTCGGGGCCAACGAGTGGCTCGTCGAGGACATGTACGAGCGCTACCAGGCCGATCCGGACAGCGTCGACGCCGCGTGGCACGACTTCTTCGCCGATTACCGTCCCGCACCAGCACCCGCCACCGAGCCGAGCAGCAACGGCGCGACCGAGCCCACCGGCACGCCGGCCCCGGAACAGAAGGCCGCGCAGGCAACGGACGCCAAGACGCAGACCGAGCCCAAGGCCACGCCGGAGCCGGAGACCGAGCCCGCGCCCAAGCCGGAATCGAAGCCCGAGACCAAGGCTGAAGCCAAGGTCGAGACGAAGCCGGCCGCGGCAAAGCAGGACAAGGCTGCCGAGTCCGAGCCGGAGAAGAAGGACGACGTTGCTGCGCGCGAGACCACTCCGCTGCGCGGCGCGGCCTCGCGTGTCGTGGCGAACATGGAGGCGTCGCTGACGGTCCCCACGGCGACCAGCGTGCGTGCCGTTCCCGCCAAACTGATCGCCGACAACCGCGTCGTGATCAACAATCACCTGCGCCGCGCCCGCGGCGGCAAGGTGAGCTTCACCCACCTCATCGGCTACGCAGTCGTGAAGGCGCTCAAGGACTTCCCCGAGATGAACAACGCCTTCGGCGAGGCCGACGGCAAGCCGCTGCTGGTCACACCCGAGCACGTGAATCTCGGCATCGCGATCGACCTCGTCGCCAAGAACGGATCACGCTCGCTCGTCGTCGCATCGATCAAGAAGTGCGAGACGCTCGACTTCTCCGGTTTCTGGAACGCCTACGAGGACATCATCCGTCGTGCGCGGGCGGGCAAGCTCACGACCGACGACTTCGCCGGGACGACGATCAGCCTCACCAACCCCGGCACGATCGGCACGAACCACTCCGTCCCACGGCTGATGGCGGGCCAAGGCACGATCGTCGGCGTCGGCGCGATGGAATACCCCGCCGAGTTCAGCGGCATGAACCCCGACCAACTCGTCGACCGCGCGATCAGCAAGATCATGACGCTGACATCGACCTACGACCACCGCATCATCCAGGGCGCGCAGTCGGGTGAGTTCCTGCGCCGCATCCACGAGCTGTTGCTCGCCGACGATTTCTACGACGAGGTCTTCGCGGCGCTGAAGATCCCGTACGAGCCGGTGCGCTGGCGCGTCGACCGCTACGCCGCGCACGAGGGCCAGATCAGCAAAGAAGCGCACGTCATCGAGCTGATCAACGCTTACCGCACGCGCGGCCACCTGATGGCCGACACCGACCCGCTCGAGTACACCGTCCGCAAGCACCCCGACCTCGACATCACCAGCTATGGCCTCACGCTGTGGGACCTCGACCGCGAGTTCCCCGTCGGCGGCTTCGCCGGCGAGAAGCTGATGAAACTGCGCGACATTCTCGGCGTGCTGCGTGACGCGTACTGCCGACGTGTCGGTGTCGAGTACCGGCACATCACCGACCCGGAGCAGCGCCGCTGGCTCGAGGCTCGCATCGAGGTCAAGTCCGAGGCGCCCAACCGCGACGAGCAATTGCACATCCTGGGCCGGCTCAACGTCGCCGAGGCTTTCGAGACCTTCCTGCAGACCAAGTACGTCGGCCAGAAGCGGTTCAGCCTCGAAGGCGCCGAAACCGTCATCGCGCTGCTCGACGCCGCACTCACCGAGGCGACCGCACAGAATCTGGACGAGGTCGTCATCGGCATGCCGCACCGCGGCCGGCTCAACGTGCTCGCCAACATCGTCGGCAAGCCGTACTCGAAGATCTTCAACGAGTTCGAGGGCAACATCGACCCGGGCACCGCGCAGGGCTCCGGCGACGTGAAGTACCACCTGGGCGCCGAGGGAACGTTCCACTCCCCCGACGGACGGCAGATCTCGGTGTCGCTCACCGCGAACCCGTCCCACCTCGAGGCGGTCGACCCCGTGCTCGAAGGCATCGTGCGCGCCAAGCAGGACCTGTTGAACAAGGGCGAGGCCGGCTACTCCGTGCTGCCCGTGCTGCTGCACGGCGATGCGGCGTTCGCCGGACAGGGCGTCGTTGCCGAGACGCTCAACCTGTCGCAGCTGCGCGGCTACCGCACCGGCGGCACGGTCCACGTGGTCGTGAACAACCAGGTCGGGTTCACCACGTCACCGTCCGCTTCGCGGTCGTCGCTCTACTGCACCGACATCGCGCGCATGATCGCGGCGCCGATCTTCCATGTGAACGGCGACGACCCGGAAGCATGCGTGCGCGTGGCCCGGCTCGCGGTCGAGTACCGCCGCGAGTTCAAGAAGGACGTCGTCATCGACATGGTCTGCTACCGGCGCCGTGGCCACAACGAGGCCGACAATCCTTCGTTCACCCAGCCGCAGATGTACGACATCATCGACAACAAGCGCAGCGTCCGGAAGCTGTACACCGAGGCGCTGGTCGGTCGCGGTGACATCACGCTCGAAGATGCCGAAGCAGCATTGAAGGACTTCCAGTCGCAGCTGGAGAAGGTCTTCGTCGAGACACGCAACGCGTCCGGCAAGTCTGCTCCCGAGCCGAACATCGAACACCAGTCGCCGTCGCAGTCGGTCACCACGGCCGTGCCGCTCGACGTGATCAAGCGCATCGGCGACGCATACGCGAACCCGCCGGAGGGCTTCACGCTCCATCCGCGGCTGAAGGCTCAGATCGACCGGCGCATCGCCATGGCCTCGTCGGGTGATGTCGATTGGGCGACCGCAGAACTGTTCGCATTCGGTGCGAGCGTGCTCGAGGGACGCGCGGTCCGACTGTCCGGCCAGGACAGCCGTCGCGGCACGTTCACGCAACGGCACGCGACGCTGATCGACCGCAACACCGGCGAGGAGTACACGCCGCTGAAGAACCTGTCCGACGACCAGGCACCGTTCTGGCCCTACGACTCGCTGCTCTCGGAGTTCGCGGCGATGGGCTTCGAGTACGGCTACTCGGTCGTCCGCGACGACGCACTCGTCTGCTGGGAGGCTCAGTTCGGCGACTTCGCCGATGGTGCGCAGACGATCGTCGACGAGTTCATCTCCTCCGGCGAGGCGAAGTGGGGCCAGCGCAGCGCGGTGACCCTGCTGCTCCCCCACGGTTACGAAGGTCAGGGACCCGACCACTCGTCCGGGCGGCCGGAGCGGTTCCTGCAGATGTGCGCCGAGAACAACATGACCGTTGCGATCTGCTCGTCGCCGGCGAACTACTTCCACCTGCTCCGGCGCCAGGCGCTCTCGCCGGTGCGTCGTCCGTTGATCGCGTTCACCCCGAAGTCGCTGTTGCGCCTGAAGTCGGCGGTCAGCCAGCTGGACGACTTCACCAGCGGCACGTTCGCGCCGGTGCTGCCCGACCCGAGCGAGCTCTCGGACGTGCGCAGGGTGCTGATCTGCAGCGGCAAGGTCTACTACGACCTGGCCGCAGCGCGCGCCAAGGACGAGCACAAGGACGTCGCCATCCTGCGGCTCGAGCAGATCTATCCGTTGCCGACCGAGGCTCTGCAAGCCGAGCTTGCGAAGTACCCGAACGCCGAGGTCGTGTGGGTGCAGGAGGAGCCGGCCAACCAGGGCGCGTACCCGTTCATCGCGCTCAACCTGCCGGAGATTCTCGGTGATCGCCCGCTGTTGCGGGTCACGCGCCGCGCTTCGGCGTCCCCGGCCGTCGGTTCGCTCGCAATCCACGAGGCGCAGCAACGCGAAATCGTCGCGTCCGCGTTCGCTTGATCGATGTACTTCACCGACCGCGGCATCGAGGAACTGGTCGAGCGGCGCGGCGACGAGACCATCAACGTCGAGTGGCTTGCCGGACGGCTGCAGCAGTTCGTCGACCAGCATCCCGAATTCGAGACGGCGATCGAGCGGCTTGCTACGTGGATCGCTCGGCTCGATGACGACGAAGACTGACCGCAAGCGGCGATTCTCCTTTCGCCACAAGGCGAAACGCATCAAGCGTGGTCCGATCGGGCACGTCGTGGCACGGTTCGGACTCGCGTCACGCGCGATCATCTACCTCACCCTGGCCGGATTGATGGCCGATCTCGCCGTGACGGGCCACAACCGCGAGGCCGACCAGGGCGGGGCGTTGCACGACCTCGGCGCGACCCGCCTCGGCACCGTGCTGCTCGTCGTCTTCGCGGTCGGGTCGGTCTGTTACACCGCGTGGCGCTGGTCGGAAGCGGCGTTCGGACGTCAGCTCGAACACCTCTCGCGCCGCGACCGGGTCAAGGCGTTCGTCGAGGGCGCGTGCTACCTGCCCTTCGGCATCGCCGCCTTCGCGGTGAGCGGCGGCGACACCGGCTCGGCGAACCAGGCAGGTACGTACCGCACGGCGTCCGCGAGCGTGATCCACACCGGTGCTGGACGCGTGCTGCTCGGCGCGATCGGTGTCGTGATCGTGCTGGTCGGCGCGTTCATGTTCAGCGAGGGGCCACGGCGCAGCTTCGCCGGCGACCTGCAACTGGAGCTCACGACGCCGGCGTGGCGGCGGTTCACCATGACGACCGGCATCGTCGGCGCGACGACCCGCGGCGCGGTGTTCGTGCTGGCGGGCGTGCTCGTGATCATCGCCGCGGCGACCTCGTCACCGGCGAAGGCCGGCGGCGTCGACACCGCCGTGCGTACCGTCGCACAGGCACCGTTCGGGCGCTTCGTCCTCGTGGCTGCCGCCCTCGGCGTGGCCGCGTTCGGCCTGTTCGCACTGGCCGAGGCCCGCTGGCGCCGGATCGGCTGACCACCCGCGCAGGCCGCTCAGGCCTGCGGCGCGTGCCGATCGTCGCTGCCGCTGTAGCTCGTGTACGTGTACGGGTTCGGGACCCGCTCGGGATCGGGCAGCTCCGGCCGCATCGCCTCGGCCCAGGCATCGTCACCCATCGTCGACCGGGCGAATTCGACAGTCGAGCCGACCGCCTGCTTCGCAGCGCGCAGATCGACCCCGACCAGCTTGTGCTCGTGCTTCACGACCTGCCCGTCGACCAGCACGGTGTGCACGTCGCCGCGTCCGGCTTGGTAGACCAGCGAGCCGTACGGGTGCAACAACGGGTACATCGCCGGCGAGTCGTCGTTCTTGATGAGCACGACATCGGCCTTCTTGCCCGGTGTGAGCGAGCCGATCTTGTCGTCGAGTCCGAGCGCGCGAGCGCCGCCGATGGTTGCCCACCGCGCGACATCCTCGGCGCGTAGGTGATTGTTGACAACAGTCTCGCCGCGCTTGTGCGCCTCGAGGTGTTCCCTCGACCGATCCGCTGACAGCGTCGCGCGCATCGCCGAGAACAGATCGGCGCTCCACCACACACTGGTGTCCATCGACAACGAGACGGGGATGCCGTGTTTGCGCAGCTCCCACGTGGGCGGATAACCCTGCCCGGCGCTCTGCTCGCTCTCGGTCGACACGGATGCGGTGCCGCCGCTGGCCGCAATGCGCTGGTAGGAGTCTTCGGCGAGCGTCGCCGCGTGCACGTAGGTGACGTCCGGCGTCATGAAGCCGTTGTCCCACATCAACCGGATGCTGTCGTCGTTGGTCGCTCCCCAGACGCCGGCGTGCGTCGTCACCCGCAGGCCGAGTTCGCGGGCAGACTCGAACGCGCCCCGCTCCGGGAACTCCGGATCGCCCGTCACGTCGAAGGCCAACTGCAGACCGAACAGGTCGTCGACGGTGGTGCGGTCGACGAAGCTGCGGAAGTCGGCCGACTTCGTCCACTCCCACGGCGCACCGAGCAAGTTGCCGTAGGCGAGTACCGAACGGCCCGGCGCTGCACGCAGGGACTCGGCTGCAGCCTCGCCGTGCTCGACGGTCTGCAAGCCGTGTGACCAGTCGAGCGTCGTTGTCACTCCCGCGTCAACGGCTTCGATCGCCGAGAGCTGGTTGCCGGCGGCGATGTCCTGCGGACGGAAGATCTTGCCCCACGACAGGTAGTAGAAGACGAAGTACTGCGTGAGAGTCCAGTCCGCACCGAGGCCGCGCAACGCTGTCTGCCACATGTGCCGATGCGTATCGACCATGCCGGGCATGACCAGGCCGCCGGACGCGTCGATCTCGAGCGCACCGTCCGGCACAGAGAGCTGTTCGCCGACGGCTGCGATCGTGTCGCCGGTGACGAGTACGTCGGTACCGGGCAACACGCCGGCATCGTCCATGGTCAGCACGGTGCCGTTGCGGAACACGACGGGTCGCCCGTCGTTGACCTGCGCTAGCTCGTCCGGATTCATCGGCCGTCCCCTCGTCGACGTGGCGCCGTCAGCACGTGTAGCAGTCCGCCCGCGATGCTGATGTTCTTCAGGAAGTGATTGCGTTGCGTATTGCGTTCGGCGCCCGACTCGAACTCCCAGAACCGATGACCACCCGCGGTCGTGGGTCCCAATGAGCCGAGCAGCACCAAAGCCGACAGCCTCGGCAGCACACCGAGGATCACGCCACTGCCGGCGATCACCTGTGCGGCCGCGTTCATCCGCACCAACACCACGTCGTCGGGCAGTTCGATGGGTGCCGCCGAGCGAAGCGCATCGAGTACGGGTGCCGCCTTCGTCGTCGGCACGGTCGGGTCGCGCAGCACGTCCGTGCCGGCCTGGACGAACACCCAGCCCAGCGCGAGCCGCCCGACCCGCTCCACGGCGCTCATGTCGCGATATCCGGATACGGCAGCGAGATGTGCGCCAGCTTCGCGGCATAGTCGAGCTGCATGGCGAGCGGCTCGGTGTGGTCACGCTCGAACATCGCGATCCACAGCGTGAGCGTCAGGAACGGATGCGCACCCATAGCGAACAACGCCACGTGATCGTGTGCCGACAGCGCGGCGCGCTCGTCGTCGGTGAACGACAGCCAGGTCGACGCCTCACCGCCGTGGCAGTTCAGGATGCGGTTGGCTTCCCCGCTCTCCCACCACGCGACCAGGCCGGCCGGATCGGTTCGGTATCGCTCGACGAGGTCGGGATCGCGGTCGACGGTGAACAGGAACTTGTTGACGAGGTACTTAGACATCGGCGGGGACCCCATCCGGGTACCAGGTGAAGTACGCCTCCATCGTGTGGAACAGGTCGAGATTGTCGGCGTAATCGGCCTTGTTGTATCCGGCGACGCCCATCATCAACATGAAGTCCATGAAGCCGTGCGTGGCGTTGCCCGGCGCGTGGAGACTGTCGAGCGTCACGTTCTTCAGGCACGCGTCGATGTCACCGTTGGCGATCCACTCGACGGCTTGAGCGTCGAACTCGGGGTCGGGGCCGTGCGGACCGAATTGTCGTGGGCCGCCGAGCTCGAGCGACAGGTGGCCGGTGCCGATCACTGCGACTCGCAGGTCGGACGGCCACGCGTCGATCAACTCACGGATCGTGCGGCCCAGCTTGACGAAGCGCTCGGGACGCGGCAGCGGCGGCGCGAAGATGTTGGTATAGATCGGCACCACCGGCAAGTCGTTCTGCGGACGGACCGTGATGATCGGGCACGTGATCGAATGATCGACGCGCAGCTCGTTCGAGAACGCCAGGTCGAACTCACGGTCGATCGCCTCGCGAAGCAGATATGCCGACAGCTCCTCGTGTCCCTTGAGCAACAGCCGCGGCAGCCCGAACTCGCGTTCCTCGTTGTAGAAGTTCGCGTCGTAGAAGGGTGCCTTGCCGATCAGGAACTGCGGCATGTTGTCGAGCCAGAGCTGATGGAAGTGATCGGAGCCGACCATCACGAGTACGTCCGGACGGGCGCGGGTCAGGGTCTCGCGATACGCCTCGACCTTGCGCACCCACTCAGCAGCGAACGGCGGCGCCTCGTCCGGCGCGAGCAGGCTCGTCTTGTAGAAGAACGGGTGGTGCGTCGTCGCCAAGATCGCGACCAGCTTTGCCATGCTGCCCCCGAAACCACTCTACGTACAGTTGTCCGTCACGCGGACAAGTGAGACGATGCCCCTGCGCACTTTCCGTTGTCAAGGGTCGGAGGCAGCGTGGCCGGACGCGGCAACAACCCCGATTTCGTCGAGGCGCTGGCCCGCGGGCTCGACGTGCTCGCCTGCTTCGACGAGCACCGGCCGAGTCTGACGCTCACCGAGGTCGCGGCCGCAACCGGATTGGCCCGACCGACAGCGCGCCGGTTGTTGCTCACACTCGCCGAGCTGGGTTACGTGCGCTCGAGCGACAGCCGCTTCGAGCTCACCCCGCGGGTGCTGCGGCTCGGCATGGCCTACGTCGGTTCGCTCGGCCTCTGGGACATCGCCCGTCCGCACCTGTGCGATCTCGTCGCACAGACCCACGAGTCGTCGTCGATGGCCCAGCTCGACGGATCGGACATCGTCTACGTGGCCCGTGTCGCCGTTCCGAAGATCATCGCGCTGCGCGTGCAGATCGGCACGCGGTTCCCCGCGCTGTACACCTCGCAGGGCAAGGTGCTGCTCGCCGCGTTGGCCGCCGAGGAACTGAAGAGCGTGCTTGCGGAGCCGAGCAGATCGGGACTGCCGCCATTTCTGCCGCGCGACCGAGCCGTGGTGCGAGCGGAGCTGGCCGAGGTGCGCGAGCGTGGTTGGGCCCTTGCCGACGAAGAGTTGGCACCGGGCATCCGCTCGGTTGCGGCACCGGTACGCGACGGTGCCGGTGTCGTGCGTGCGGCGGTCAACGTGACGGTGCACGCCGCTGAGACGAGCGTCGACACCCTCGTCCACGATCACCTTCCGCTGCTTCTGCAGACCGCCGACGAGATCGGCGCCGATTGGGCGTTGTTGCAGTCACGTCCGCACCATGAGGTCGGTCAGCAGCCGGCGCCACAGAAGAGGAGCGCGCATGGCGCATGAAACACCCCCGGGTGGGCCGTTGCGCGGCATCGTCGTCGCCGACTTCAGTCGTGTGCTCGCGGGGCCGTACTGCACGATGCTGCTGGCCGATCTCGGCGCGGACGTGATCAAGGTCGAGTCCGCGGCCGGCGACGACACGCGGCACTGGGTTCCGCCGCTGCGCGGCGACACCGGTACGTACTACTTGTCGATCAACCGCAACAAGCGGTCGATCGTGCTCGACCTGAGCGACTCGGACGACCTCGCGCTGGCGCACGAACTGAGCCGGCGCGCCGACGTCATGATCCAGAACTTCAAACCGGGCGGCCTGGCGAAGTTCGGTCTCGACTACGACTCGGTTCGTGGCCGGCGAGCGGACACCGTGTACTGCTCGATCAGCGGCTTCGGCGCGGGCGAGGGCGCCAAGCTGCCCGGCTACGACCTGCTGGCACAGGCGGTATCCGGGTTGATGAGCCTCACCGGTTCTCCCGACGGCCCGCCGTATCGCGCCGGCGTCGCCGTGTTCGACGTGATGACCGGACTGCATTGCGCGATCGGAATCCTGGCCGCGCTGCACCATCGCTCGCAGACCGGAGCGGGCCAGCACATCGAGGCGAACCTGTTGTCGACCGCGTTGTCGGCGCTCGTCAACCAGACATCGGCGTACGTTGCCGGCGACGTGGTTCCGAACCGGATGGGCAATGCCCACCTGTCCCTGTTTCCGTACGAACCGCTGCCGACCGGCGACGGCGAGCTGATCGTCATCGCCGGCAATGACGCGCAATTCCGGCGATTGGCCGGCGCGCTCGACATCGCCGACGTCGCCGACGACGAGCGGTTTGCGACCGTGCAGGCCCGCAACGACAACCGCGACGAGCTGCGCACGATCCTGGTCGGGCAGCTGGCAACAAAGTCGGCGCAACAGTGGTTCGAGGTGCTGAGCGAGATCGGAATTCCCTGCGGCCCGATCAACGACGTGCGCGCCGGCGTCGAGCTCGCCGAATCGCTCGGCCTCGCCCCGGTCGTCCTCGCCGGCGACGTCCCGACCGTGCGCAATCCACTGACATACTCGGCCACACCGCCTCGCTATGACCTCGCTCCGCCGAAGCTCGGCGAGCACAACGACGAACTCCGCGAATGGCTGGCAACCGTGATGCCTGACTACCCGACCAGCCTCGGCGTCTCGTCAGTCGATGCCATCTCACTGTTCGGCGAGAACCTGGCCGACGACCTGATCGGCAAGGTCAGCTTCGGCGAACTCGCCTATCGCCTCATCACCTTGCAAACGCCGACGCCGGCGCAGTCGCGACTGTTCGAGGCTGTGCTGGTTGCGCTGGCCGACCACGGCTTCACTCCCACTGCGATCGCCGCGCGCCTCACCTACCTGTCCGCCCCCGACGCGATCCAGGGCGCGCTCGCCGCGGGACTGCTCGGCGGCGGCTCGCGCTTCCTCGGCGTCAGCGAGGACACCGGCGCGTTCCTCGCCGAAGCCCTCGCCGGCGCCGAAACGACACCGACCGACGACGCCGCCTGGGACGAGTTGGCTCGCTCGGCCATTCGCTCTCGACGCAGCTCCGGCCGGTTCGTCCCCGGGTTGGGTCATCATCTGCACAAACAAGGCGACCCGCGCACGCCGGTCATCATCGGCATCGCCCGCGACACGGACCAGTACGGCCCGCACCTGGCGCTGTTCGAAGCAGTCGGACGGGTAGCCCCGAGCGAACTCGGCAAGGCTCTGCCACTCAACGGCGCCGGGGTGTGCGGCGCCGCGCTCGCCGACCTCGGCATCCCGCTGGCGATGTTGCGCGGTGTCGTGCTGCTCGCGCGCTGTGCCGGCTTGCTCGGCCACCTGGCCGAAGAGATGCGCCGGCCGATCGCCGGTGCGATCTTCGCCGACGTCGAGTCGCACGCGCGGTACGTCGAACCGTCCTGAAAGTCACCGCGTCCACGGCGGTGGCATGGTGGCGCAAGTGGGCTCCCAGCCCTGGAGTCGGATCAGACCGAGTCCGTCACGGCCATCATCGTGTTCCACCCAGATCACGACCCGGCGGCCCTGCGCGTTGTCATCGGTCCAGGCCAGTACCTCGGCGACGTCGGCATCGCGCAGCCGCCATTCCTCCGACGCCCAGCCGTCCCCGCGGGGCGTCCAGAAATAGACGCGGTACGCAGGCTCGCCGGACTCCCAGCGGGCGTCCCGAGGATCGATCCGCTCCGACCTCACGTCGGCAAGATATTGCATCGCGGCACATCGGGCACCCAGACGCCTCGTTCGTGCCAGTACCGGCGCGGTTGCCCGATCGCAGCGGTGGCACTAATAGGCTGTCAACGTGACCGAGGGCGGGAAGAGTGCAGAACTTGTCATCACCGGCGCGCTTGATTACGCAGCCGGAGACGACGTGATCGCCCGGGTCGAAACACTCATTTCGCGCACCGACCCCGCCTCGACGCTGTTCGTGACACTCGCCGCCGTCGATTTCATCGATTCGTCAGGCGTCGCAACGCTCCTCGCGATCAGGCGGTTGGCGAACGAGCGCGGATGCAGCGTGGTGTTGACGATGGTGCCGAAATCGGTGCAATCAATGCTCAATCGGTACGGAATCGCGTCCCTGTTCTGACACAGTCAGCTGGCGAGCTCGCGCGCCAGCCGCGTGGCGAATGCTTCGCGGAACACGCCGTCGATCATGATCATGTCTGTGGTCGGCACCGACCAGACCGGGATGGTCACCACCACGTTGTGATTGATGAAGGCGACGAAGTCAGCGCACTGGGTCTTCATGTCCAGGCTGCACGGCGGCTGGCGTGAAGTTTGTACGTCGTTGTAGGTGCCCACCTCGCTGAGTACATGGTGCCGCGACGTCCACCGATGCATGGACCGAGCGGCAGCCGAGGTGAGCGACATCGAAACCTGCCAGCCCACGACGCCTCCGGACGGTGCGAGCGGTTTCGCGTCCTGGATGTCGTTGCCGGTGAACAGTGCCGGGCCGAGCAGGAACACGTCCGACGCGGTGTCACAGACGACCCGGTCCGCGGTGCCCGCGAGTCGCGGCGGGTGTGCGCAGTCGACGGCGCGTAGCGCAGCGGCCAGATCGGCCTGTTGCGCGGGCTTCAGGCTGTAGTAGGCGTACTCGCTCGTCGGCACGTGCAGCGAACCGAACGGGTTGGCGTGGACGGTCGTCGCTCGCTGACCCGGCATGATCAGGGCGCGCGCCTGGAACCAGTCGTGGCCGGATTTCTCGCCGTTGCCTCCGGATGACGTGCACGCAGCGACGACAAGTGCGGCCGCCGCCACGGCCAACCAAAGCATTCGAGAACGCATCGCCCCTCCTCGCTGTGCCGAAAGGCTAGGGCAGCGATCGCCGCTCATCCAGTGCGCGCGGCCAATCGAGACTTCGTCGTAGTCATGCTGAGCAGTTACCGTTGCCTGGCGATGCGTCGGACGCGCGCATTGATCAATCCGTTCTCGACCGAGCCACGTGCGCACTCGTCGCCGTCTGGCAGCACAAGTGGGACGGGCAGTAGACCTTCGGCGTCGTCGACGGTGGCTTCACCGACAGCCAAGCAAGCACCGACGTCGTCCACGTGTACGCCGTGCGGCCTTCGCGAGCGGTCGCGTTCGGGAAGGCCCCGGCGTCGCAGACGGCGTATCGGTTCGACTGAGCAGCAGAACTCAGCCGCCGGTGAGCGGGCCCGCTCCGCGGTTGAGCACCTGCCGCGCAACGATGAGCCGCTGCAACTCGCTAGCGCCCTCCCAGATGCGTTCGACGCGCAACTCGCGATACATCCGCTCAGCTACGTTCTCGCGCATGTACCCGCGGCCGCCGAAGATCTGCACTGCGCGATCAGCCGCGCGTCCGGCCATCTCGGAGCAGTAGAGCTTGGCCATCGATGCCCGCCCGTGCAACGCCTTCCGCTCGGCGCCCGCGTCCACCGCTCGCGCGACCTCGTAGAGCATCGCGCGCGCGGCGAACAACTCCGTCGCGCTGTCCGCGATCATCGCCGCAACGAGCTGATGGTCACCGAGCCGTTGCCCGCTCACCTGCCGGTGCGCGGCGAAGCGGGACGCCTCGTCGATCAGCCGTTGCGCGGCGCCTACACAGCGGGCGGCAACCATGATGCGTTCGAAACGGAACCAGTCGTAGGCGAACGTCATGCCGTCGCCCTCGCCGCCGATGCGGTGCGTCACCGGTATGCGTACGTCGGTGAAGGACACGATCGGGTGATGGTCGGGAATGTTGTGCGCGTACGCAGGGGTGCGGACGATCTCGACACCAGGGTGCGGGAGATCGAGCACGAGCAGGACATGTTCGCCGTTGTCGAGCTTGGCCTGCACGAAGCAGTAGTCGGCGACGTTGTAGGACGTGACGTGCCACTTGACGCCGTTGACCACGTAGTCGTCGCCTTCTCGCTTGGCACTCGCCGTGATGGCATCGACATCCGAGCCGGCGAACTCTTCGGTGATCGCGTAGCACTCGTGCCGGTCGCCTCGGACGGCCGGGAGCAGCCACCGCTCGCGCTGGAACTCGGTGGCGACATCGGCCCACCAGGCCGGCGGCGTGTGCATGACCCAGGCGAGGCCGTTGGTGACCCGGCCGACCTGTTCCTGGACGAGTACCTGCTGCAGCATCGTGCGACCGGGGCCGCCGACCGACGTCGGCATGTTGGTCGCGTACAGACCACGCGCGAGCGCCTCGGCATGGTTGCGTTCGGCCACACCGGACGGGACAACGCCGCCGGCAAGCTCGACGTCGACCTCGAACGGGATCAACTCGTCGGCGAACTCGCGCGCGGCCTGTTGTATCGCGCGATCCTCGTCAGTCAGTGCGAACACACGGTGTCCTTTCCACGAATACATCGACCGCGACCGCACCCGACGGGCTTGCGACGACCGGGTTCACGTCGACAGCCACCAGCTGGTCGCCCAACTCGTGTGCGATCGCGCCGACGGCAACGATGACATCGGCGAGGCGTGCCAGGTCGGCCGACGGCGCACCACGCCATCCGGCGAGCAGCTCGCTGATCGTCAACCGCTGCAGCGCTTTGCGCGCGCGCTCCACGCCGAACGGAGGCAGCAGGACGGCGGTGTCCCGGACGAGTTCGGCGAGCACGCCGCCGGCGCCGATCACGACGAGGGGGCCCAGGTACACGTCACGCGTGACGCCGACCATGACCTCGATCCCGCTTGGCGCGGTCGCATGGATCGTCACGTCGACCCCATGCGCGTCGGCCAGCCGCGCGTAGCTCGCGCGCACCTGAGCCGGCGTCGCCCACACCTAGCTCGACGCCGCCGACGTCGCTCTTGTGTGCAAGGGCCGCGGCAGTCTTCATGACGACCGGGTAGCCGATCTCGTGTGCTGCGGCGACGGCCGCTTCGACCGATTCGACCTGCCGCATCGAGGCCGTCGGTATCCCGTAGTCGGCAAGCAGGGCGAACGACTCGTCCGCACTCAGCGGTTGTTCGTCAGCAAGGCGAGTTCGCCACCGCGCCTGCCGTTCGCCATCCACCGCCGGCACGGGTGGCGGCGGTCCGAATGCCAGTCGCAAGACGTGACCGATCGCAGCCAACCCACTCGACGTGCCTTCGAGCACGGGGACGCCGCTCGCACGCAACGTCGCCGCCGCCTCGTGGTCGATCGCCGAGGCGAGGTTCGCGAGCACGACCAGTGGCTTCTCGGTGTCGACGTCGAGCGCGGCCTCGATGTAGGCCCGATCGCCGTCGTATTCCTCGACGAGGTCGACGGCGAGAGCTACCAGTGAGACGGCCGGATCGTCCGCCATGGCCTGCAGGCTCGCAGCGAACAGCATTCGGGTGTCGGCACCTCGACCCCACAGATCAAGTGGGTTGGTGGCATCGAGTCCGTCGTCCAGCAGGTCATCGATCCGCTTTACCGTCGGCGCGCCCAGGGGTGCAAACGGCACGCCGAGCTCGTGCGCGCGATCGGCCACCATCGTGCGTTCGGCGCCCGAGTCGTGCACGGTGGCGATGCCCGCGCCGCGGCGGGGCCGACGTCCGATTGCCAACAGTTCGAGCGTGTCGGTGAACTCGGCGAGATCGCGCACGACGATCGCGCCTGTCCCCTCAGCCAGCGCGGCCCACGTGGCGCGCGCTCCCGCCAGCGCGCCGGAGTGCGCTGTCACGAGACTCGCGCCGAGCGGCGAGCTGCCCACGGGCAACACGACGGTCGGGACGCCGGCCGCCGCGGCGCGTTGCACTGCATCGACGAGCCGAGCACCGTCACGCGCAGCCTCGAGGACGAGCGCGAGCACACGCGTGTCCGTTTGCTCGAGCACGTAGTCGAGGTAGTCGGCGGTCGTCGTGACGAGTTCCTGTCCGGACGAGACCGCGAGCGTGTAACCGAGCGCGCGCCGGGTGCGCAGCAGCGCCGAGAAGATGGATCCCGAGTGCGTGACCAGCGCGATCGGGCCGCGCGGCAAGACCTCGCGTTCGATGTATCCCGTCGCGCGCAAGCCGTCGTCGAGATTGACGAAGCCCATGCAGCCGGCTCCGCACAGCGCCATCCCGGCATCGGTGGCGATCTCGCGCAACGACGCACGCAGAGCGGGCCCGTGCGCGCTTCCGAAGATCACCGCCGAGCGCACGCCGATCTCGGCGGCAGCGCGCAGCTGCGTCTCCAACGCGTCGTCACCGACCCCGAGCAACGCGAGGTCGACCGGCCCGTCCAGATGCTTCAGCGACGGCAGGCAGACGCGGCCGCCGATCTCGTCGTAGCGCGGATTGATCAGGTGAACCGTGCGGCCGCCGCCGCGGGTCACCTCGTCGATCATGCGCGCGCCGAAACTCGCCGGCCGCGCGCTCGCGCCGACGATCGCGACCGACCTCGGCCGCAGCATCGCCGCTACTGCGTCCGGTGCCCTCGTCACGACGATATGTCACGGTCGAGCGGTCACACAGCCCGACGCGCGAGCGCCGCCTCGATGCGGTGCGGCTTGCGCTTGCGGTCGGCGAGCGCCGCCCGCGCAGCCTGCCAGCCGGGGATGCCGCACACGCCACCACCGGCGTGGGTCGCCGAGCTGCCGTTGTACAGCCCGGCGATCGGGGTGCGGTAGTCGGCGTAACCGGGCGCCGGACGCATGTGGAACAGCTGCTCGAGCGACAGCTCGCCGTGGAAGATGTTGCCGCCGACAAGCCCGTACTCGACCTCCATCTCGTGCGGTCCGACGATGTCACGATGCAGGATCGACGACTTGAAGTTCGGCGCGACCTCGTCGTAGAGATCGATCAGCCGGTCGGCGTAGGCCTCGAGTTCGTCGGTGTGCGGCGCGGCGTTCCAGTCGGCAGGCACCCATTGCGTGAACAGCGACATGATGTGCGTGCCGTCCGGACACAGCGTCGGATCGAGGCTGGTCGGGATCACGCCGTCGCTGAACGGGGCAAGCGCCGCACGACCGGCTCGCGCGTCCTGGAACGCCTGCTCGATGAATTCGACGGTCGGCGCCATCTCGACCGAGCCGGTGTGGAGCTCGGCCAAGCCGTTGCTCGGGATCGGCCGTGAAGTTCGGCAGTTCGCCCAGCGCGAGGTTGATCTTCACGACGCCACTGCGCGTCTTCCACCGCTCGATGTCGGTGACGAACGCGTCCGGCAGTTCGCTGCGCGGCACCTGATCGAGGAACGCGATCTTCGGATGCAACGTGGTGACGACGAGCGGCGCGTGCACCTCGTCGCCGTCGGCGAGCACGGCTCCGCGACACACGTCCGCCACGCACGATCAGCCGATCGACGCGAGCGTTGGTGCGGATCTCGGCGCCGAACTCGCGTGCCGACGCAGCGATCGCGGCCGAGACGGCACCCATCCCGCCTTCGGGGTAGCCCCAGCTGCCCAGCTGCCCGTCGCCGACGTCGCCGATCGAGTGGTGCGCCATGACGTACGCCGTGCCCGGCTCACACGGGCCGGCCCACGTCCCGATCACGCCGTTGACCGCCATCGCGCCCTTGATCTGCGGCGACTCGAACCAGTCGTCGAGCAGGTCGGCGATGCTCATCGTCATCAGCCGAGTGACGTCGGCGGTGGTGCGGACGTCGAGCCCGCGCTGGCTCCATGCCAGCTTCGCGGCGTCGACAGATCGGCCGGCCGGTGCGAGCCGAGCATCGGCGGCACCCGCGTGAGCAGCGGACCCATCACCTCGGCGATGCCGGCGAGCCACGCGTTCCACCTCGGCCACGCATCGGCGTCCTTCTTCGACCACTTGGCGATCTCGTCGTACGTGCGCGCCGGATCGTCCTCGTAGATCGTCAGCGAACCGCCCTCGGGGAACGCCTGGTAGTACGGCCCCATCGGATGCACCTTGTAGCCGTGCCGCGCGAGCGACAGGTCGTTGACGATCGTCGGCGGCATCAGGCTCATCACGTACGACAGCCGCGTCACGCGCAGGTGCGGCGCATCGGGCCACGGCGCTTCGGTGGTTGCGGCGCCGCCGACCGAAGCGCGCGATTCCAGCACGAGGGTCCGCGCGCCCGGCGCGGGCCAAGTAAGCCGCCGACACGAGCCCGTTGTGGCCGCCACCGACCACGATCGCGTCATACGATTCCGGCATTGTCGCGCCCCCTCGGCGAGTTTGACTGACTGTTCAATCTAACGGGATGCTAGGGTCGCAGACAAGACTCCGGGAGGTCTCGATGGCCGACATGGCACCGGCCACGCCGAGCAACGAAGCACGCCGCAACCAGATGTTGCGCGCGGCCGCAGAGTTGATCTGCGAGCGTGGATTCGGCGAGACGCGCATCGCCGATGTCGCCAAGCGGGCCGAGGCGAGTTCGGCGCTCGTCATCTACTACTTCGGCACGCGTGACCGGCTGCTCGTCGACGCGTTGCGCTACTCGGAGCAGAACTTCTACGACACGGCCGAGAAGATGCTCGCCGAAGTCGACTCCGCCAGCGAACGGCTTGTCGCTGCTCGTGCGCTGGACCTGCGTACCCGAGAACGACCGGCGACGTGCCCGGCGCCTGGGGGTTGTGGTTCGACCTGTGGGCGCAGGCGTTCCGGCACCCCGAGGTCAAGCAGGACCGCGTCGAGCTCGACGGCCGGTGGCGCGACATGATCGTGTCGATCGTGAAGGCCGGGCAGGCGGCCGGCGAGATCGGCCGGGTCAACGCGCGCGCGTTCGCGCTGACCTTCGGCGCATTGCTGGACGGGCTGTCGATCCAGGTCGCTCTCGACGATCCCGAGTCGACCCGGACTCGGCCTACCGACATCGCGATGAGCTTCGCGCAGCAGGAACTCGGCCTGCGCTCGCACCGCGGCGCAAGCGGGCGAGCGCGTAGGCGGCGCCTAGACCGCGCAGGCGCGCGCGGCAGCGCTGCGCCGCAGCACGCGCACCGCGTCCGGGGTGCACACGCACTGCACGGTCGTCCCCGGCAGGTGCGTCACCGAGGCCGGCCCGTCGTGGTTCGCGACCTCGACGGTCAACGTGTGCGCCGCCGGTGAGCTCGACGTGCACCTGCGTCGCCGCGCCGAGATAGACGATGTCGCGCACCGTCCCGCGAAACACGTTGCGCCCCGGTGCAATCGGTCGTCGGCACCGGCCATCGCGATGCGCTCGGGACGGATGACGACCGCGGCCGGACCGGCGTCGATCGCGTCGTCGACCACGCGCGCCGACCTTCGTGTCGAGCGCGGCGCACGTGGCCTCGCCGTCGCCAGCCGACAGCGAGCTCGGCGTCGAA
Organism: uncultured Actinomycetota bacterium; assembly: GCA_963757455.1. Lineage (GTDB taxonomy): Bacteria > Actinomycetota > Actinomycetes > Mycobacteriales > Jatrophihabitantaceae > RYN-133. Next base: position 6,992 of record CAVWSE010000016.1, on the reverse strand, counting down.
GATGTTGGCCGACCCGAGGAATCCCGCGACGTAGGTGGTCGCCGGCGCCGAGTAGATCTCCTGCGGGCCGCCGACCTGCTCGACCCGCCCTTCGGCGAGCACCGCGATGCGGTCGCTCATCGTCAGCGCTTCCTCCTGGTCGTGCGTCACGTAGACGAACGTGATCCCGACCTCGCGCTGCAGGGCGCGCAGCTCGAGCTGCAACTGCTTGCGCAGCTGCGCATCCAGCGCGCCGAGCGGCTCGTCCAGCAGCAGCACGCGCGGGTTGAGCACGAGCGCTCGGGCCAGCGCGACCCGCTGCTGCTGGCCGCCGGACAGCTGTGCCGGGCGCCGCGTCGGCGAACTCCCCCATCCGGGTCAGCTCCAGCGCCCGCCCGACGCGCTCGGTCAGTCTCCGCCTTGCTCGACCCGCTGGTACTTCAACCCGAAGCGCGACGTTCTCGCGCACGTTCATGAACGGGAACAGCGCGTAGTTCTGGAAGACGGTGTTGACCGGACGCGCGTGCGGCGGATCGGTCGACAGGTCGCGCCCGTCGAGCAGGATCTGGCCCGCGTCCGGCTTCTCGAAACCCGGCGATCATGCGCAGCGTGGTCGTCTTGCCGCACCCGGACGCGCCGAGCAGCGAGAAGAACTCTCCGGCGGGATGTCGAGGTCGATGCCGCTGACGGCAGCCATGCCGCCGAAGGACTTCGTCCAGCCGGCCAGCCGGATCGCGCCGCCCGTCACCGGACGGTCAACCCACTGCGGCGGCGAGCCGGGCGAAGTTGCGTGCGAACCGGTCGACGTCGTTCGTCGTCGTGCTGGACGGACAACAACCACTGCTCCACCTTTCCCCACGGCGGCAGGAACACGCCGCCGTTGTGCTGGACGAGCCAGTGCGCGTGGCCGAGCCGGTCGTCGATGCCGAGGAAGTCGCGGTATTCGCGCACCGCGCCGGCTGCGGAAGGTGACGCAGCCCTTCGCGCCGACGCTGACGACGTGCCACGGCGAATCCGATGCTCGGCGATCGTTGCCGTCGACGCCGGCGCGCATGCGCGCCGCAAGTCGGTCGAGGTGCGCGTACGCCGTCATCGGTCAGCACGCTCTCGAGCGTCGCCCGCGCCGCCGCCATCGCGAGCGGGTTGCCGTTGAACGTGCCGACCTGCTCGTAGCGTGCCGTCGACGATCGCTGCCATCACCTGCGTGGTGCCGCCGATCGCGGCGACCGCGATGCCGCCGCCGAGCGCCTTCGCCAGGCACACGATGTCCGGGACGACGCCGTACGCGCCGTAGCGCCGCCGGGACCGGTGGTGAATCCGGTCTTGACCTCGTCGAAGGTGAGCAGCGCATCGTGGCGGTGCAGCAGTTCGCGCAGCCCGGCGAGGTAGCCGCGTCGGGCGCGATGATGCCGGCGTTCATCATGATCGGCTCGAGGATCATGCCGGCGACCCGGCCGGCGTTGCTCGACGAGCACACGCTCGACGGCCTCGAGATCGTTGAACGGCACGACCACGACGAGGTCGCGGATCGCCGCAGGGATGCCGGTGCTGCGCGGCGACCCCGATCGGGTGCTCGCGCGGACCGATCTCGTCGGCCTCGGGCAGTCACCGACACCTGCACCGAGTCGTGGTGGCCGTGGTAGCAGCCCTCGACCTTGATGATGAGGTCGCGACCGGTGATCGCGCGCATCAGGTGCACGGCGTCCATCGTCGCCTCGGTGCCGGAGTTGCCGAAGCGCCACAGCGGGAGCCCGAACCGGCTGCCGAGTTCGGCCGCGACCCAGATCGCGTCCTCGGTGGGCTGCGCGAAGTGCGTGCCGCGCCGCACCCGGTCCGACACCGCCGCGACGATCGCCGGGTGGGCGTGACCGGCGATCGACGCGCCGTAGCCGCCGTGCATGTCGACGTACTCGGTGCCGTCGACGTCGTACACCTTGGAGCCCGCGCCGTGGCTCATCCACACCGCCTGCGGCTGGGCGATCTGCCAGCTCGACGTCGCCCCGCCGGCGAGGTGCTGCTTGGCCCGCGTGATCAGCTCCGCGCTGCGCGGCTGGCGCGCCAGGAACACGCGCTCCTCGTCCTCGATCAGCTCGTCCAGGCTGTTGCTCGCTGGGTTTGCGGCCGTCTGAACCAGCTGGCGTAACCACGCTGAAACCCCGCCTTTCGAGCGGCTCCGGCGATGATTGACTGAGCATTCAGTCTATGCCAGAGTCGAGATGCGCGACAAGAACCGCCGGACGAGCCGCGGGAGGTCGGATGAGCGGTGCCGACCCGATCCGGCCGCACGCCTCTCGCGCCGGTCGTTCCTCCGCGCTGGCCGCGACGCCGCCAGCCGTGCCTGCGATCAGCGTCGCTCGCCGGCGTGTCTGCGCGCCGCGCGAGTCGCGGACCGTGTCCGGTGCCCTGACGCTCGCGGCACCGAATCACCCGGTGACCTGGCCGATCTGCGGCCGGCAACGAGCCGATCGCCGACAATCTGACGCCTGAGCGCAACGCAACGCTGCGGCTCTACAACTACGCCGACTACATCGGACCCGCAGTCATCAAGGCGTTCGAGAAGAAGTACGCGCAGTACAACGTGAACGTCACCGTCTCGACGTTCAACGACACCGACGAGGCCATCACCAAGATCCGCACCGGCGCTGTTCCGTACGACATCTACTTCCCGAGCTACGACCAGATCAGCCGATTGGTCGCCGCGCAACTCATCCGTCCGCTCAACCACACGTACCTGACCAACATCGAGAACGTGTGGGCCGTGTTCCAGAACCCCTGGTACGACCAGCAATGGCGCTACACGATCCCGTACACCGTCTACACGACCGGCATCGGTTGGCGCACCGACTTGGTGAGTACCGACATCGCGTCGCTCGCCAACCCGTACGACACGTTGTGGAACCCGGCTTACCGCGGCAAGACCGCGGTGATCGACGACTGGCACACGGCGATGGGAATGTGCCTGCTGCGCGCAGGAAAGGACGACATCAACACCGCTTCCTCGGCCGACCTCACCACCATCAACCGGCAACTGGTCGAGTTGCAGCAGGCGACGCAGCCGAAAGTCACGATCACGATGTACAACGATCTGCCTGCCGGTCAGCTCGGCCAGTGCCAGATGTGGTCGGGCGACGTCGTGAACGCGCAGTACTACCTGCCGAAAGGCACGTCCGTCGACGTGCTGCGGTACTGGTTCCCCGAAGACGGCAAGGGCATGGTCGACAACGACCTCATGGTCGTGCTGAAGGGCGGCCAGAACCCGGTGCTCGCCCACCTGTTCCTACAGCACATGCTCGACACGAAGAACGCGCTGGCGAACTTCGGCTACATCGGGTACCAACCGCCGCAGCGGTCACTGGTGCCCGACACGGTCGTCGGCCCGCGGCTTCGTCCCGAAGAACCTCGCCAGCGCTGTCGTGCGCGAGGAGTACTTCGACATCGGCTACCGCCTGCTCGAGCTCAGCGTCGACAACGACGCCGCTTGGCACAAGATCTGGCTCGCTTTCAAGGCGGGCGCCTGACGAGCGCACCGTCCACCCGACGTCGCCGGATCAGGCTCTCGCCCTGGCCGCTGCTGTCGCTGCCGGGCATCGCATGGCTGGCGTTGTTCTTCCTCGCGCCGCTCTACGTCGTGCTCGCGATCGTGTTCGGAGCCGTCGACCCGACCTTCCGCACCCCGGCACCGATCTGGAACCCCCTGCACTGGCGTGCGGGTCAACTCACCTACGTGCTCGACCGCATCGTCGGCAAGGACGCGATCTTCGGACCTGCGCTGCTGCGCACCGTCGTGTACGTCGTGGTCGCGAGCGTGCTCTGCCTGGCAATCGCGTTCCCGGTCTCGTACTACGTCGCCCGGCTGAGCACGAAGCGCAAGGGGCTCATCCTCGCGTTGCTCATCGCACCGTTCTGGATCAGCTACATGATGCGCATGCTCGCGTGGGTCAACCTGCTCAGCGACGACGGCCTGGTCAACAAGACGCTGAGCCTCGGTGGCCTGTTCGACGTCCATGTGAACTGGCTGTCCGGGCGCAGCGTGGTCGTCATCCTCGGTCTCGTCTACGGCTACGTGCCGTACATGATCCTTCCGCTCTACGCGGGGCTCGACCGGTTGCCGCAGTCGATGCTCGAGGCCGCCCGCGATCTCGGCGCCAACCGCGCGCGTGCGTTCGTGCGCGTCGTGCTGCCGATGTGCCGGCCGACGATCGTCGCCGGCGTCCTGCTTACCTGCCTGCCGATGCTCGGCGACTACTACACGAACGACCTGCTCTCCGGCTCGCCCAGCACGGCGATGGTCGGCAACCTGATCGACCAGACGGTGCTCACCCCTGGTGAGACCGGATACGCAGGCGCGTTCGTGCTGTTGGTACTCATCGCATCGCTGTTGCCGATGCTCTACTACGTCCGCTCGGTCGCACGCAGCGAGCTGACCGCGACATGATGAGCCCGAGGTCGTGGTGGCGCGATCCGTGGCGCAAGCCGCGAATCCTGCTCGCAATCACCGTCGTCTACCTGCTGTGGTCGTTGCTCCCGGTCGTCGTCGCAGTCATCTTCTCGTTCAACAACGGACGCTCCCGCACGAGCTGGCAAGGCTTCTCGATGCGGTGGTACTGGGGCGACCCGGTGCGCTCGGTCTGGCACGACGCGAGCCTGCACACGGCAGTCGTGCAGACGATCAAACTCGGCGTTCTGACGACGCTCATCACGGTGCCGCTCGGCGTGCTCTTCGCGATCGGCATCGACCGATGGCGCGGACGGCTGCCCGAGACGGCCAACGCGCTGATGCTGCTGTCGTTCGTCATCCCCGAGACGCTGCTCGCGGTGTCACTGCTGTTCCTCATCACGATCATCGCGGTGCCGTTCTACCTCGGCACGACGGCGCAGGTCGTCGGTCTGGTCACCTTCCAGCTGTCCTATCCCGCGGTCCTCGTGCGCGCGCGCCTGGCGACGATCGGACGCCACTACGAGGAGGCGGCCCAGGACCTCGGCGCGTCGCCGCTGACTGCGCTGCGTCGCGTCATCCTGCCGATGCTCACGCCGGCGATCTTCGCCAGCACGGTCCTCGTGTTCGCCGACGTGATCGACGACTTCGTCATCGTCCGCTACCTCTCCGGCGACGCATCGACCGAGCCGGCGTCGGTCAAGATCTACAACACCGCCCGGGCGGCACCCACGCCGGCACTCAACGCTCTCGCGACGATCCTGTTGCTGACCTCGCTCGTCGTCGTCACGGCCGGGTACGTCATCTACCGCATTCTCACCCGCGGGGATTCGGCGCACGTTGACCGCAGCGTCGGCGCGTTTGCCGGTGAGGTCTAGCGCCGCGGCAGGGCTCGCTCTAGGCTGACTGTATGTTCAATCAGGGAGCTGCGCCGGTCCCCTTCGACCAACTCGAGGCTACGCTCGCGCCGTTCGGGCATTCCCGCATGCTGCCCCGCGTCGCCTACGTCGATCCGGCGGTCTTCGAGTGGGAGCAACGCAACATCTTCTCGTCGTGGATGTGCGTCGGCTATTCCGACGATTTGCCCGAACCGGGAGCGCAGCGCGCGGTCTCGGTGGGCAACGGCGGCGTGCTGCTCACCCGCGACGAGGACGGCACCATCCACGCATTCGCGAACACGTGCCGGCACCGCGGGCACGAACTACTCGCCTGCGGCGAACTCGCGAAGCGGCGCAGCATCGTCTGCCCGTACCACTCGTGGACGTATCGGCTGGACGGAACGTTGCGCAACGCGCCGAGCCTGCGCAACGACCCTGAGTTCGACCCGTCCGGGTTCGGGCTCGTCCCGCTGCAGGTCGTCGACTGGCACGGCTGGGTGTTCGTCGACGCCAGCAACGCCGGCGGGGCCTTCGCCGACCACGTCGCCGGCACCGAGGACGTGGTCCGCGCGTACCGCCCGGAAGACCTGCGCATCGTCGCGCGGCACTCGTACGAACTCGCGTGCAACTGGAAGGTCATCGCCGAGAACTACCAGGAGTGCTACCACTGCTCGACGATCCACCCCGAACTGTCGCGCATCAGCCCACCGACCAGCGGCGACAACCTCGACCTCGCCGGGCAGTGGATGGGCGGTTCGATGGAACTCATCCCCGAAGCCGACACCATGTCGCTCGACGGACACAGCGGTGGCGTCGCGATCGCCGGCCTGTCCGACGTCGAACTGCGCACTGTCATGTATCTCGTCGGCTACCCGAACCTGCTGGTGAGCCTGCATCCCGACTACGTCATGACCCACCTGATGACGCCGATCTCCGTCGACCGCACCCACGTCGAGTGCGTGTGGGCCTTCCCGCGCGAGGTGGCTGACCAGCCCGGCTTCGACCCGTCCTACGCGGTCGACTTCTGGGATCTCACCAACCGTCAGGACTGGGCCGCCTGCGAGTCGGTGCAACGCGGCCTGACCTCACCGCACGCAGTGCCCGGCCCACTGGCGAAAGAGGAAGACGGCGTCTACCAGTTCGTCACTCGCGTCGCGCGTGCGTACCAGGGCCGGACCTCATGAACCACGTCATGAACCCGGTCGCCGAGCGCCTCGGCCGGATCGGCCTGCCGGCTCCGGTCAGCGAGCTCGCCGGCAAGCGATGGGACGTCGTGGTCGTCGGCGGCGGCCACAACGGGCTCACCTGTGCCGCCTACCTCGCCCGCGCAGGCAAGCAGGTGCTCGTCCTCGAAGCCCGCGACCGCCTCGGCGGCGCGTGCACGCTGGAGCAGCCCTTCGACGACGACAGGTACGTCATCAGCCCGTGCGCGTATGTGATCGGCCTGCTCGACGAGGACGTCATCAACGATCTGTCCCTCGCCAAGCGCGGCCTGGAAATCTATGTCGCCGACCCGCAGTTGTGGGTGCCCTTCGACGACGGCACCTCGTTCGGACAGTGGATGGACCACGAGCGCACCGTCGCGGGCCTGCGCGAGCTCGGCCTGCCGGGCAAGGAGATCGACGGCTACCTCGCGTACGAGAAGTTCTTCGACGACATGCGGCTCAAGCTGCGCAAGGGGCCGCGTGACACGTGGGTCG
>CAVWSE010000015.1:0-21882 GCA_963757455.1 uncultured Actinomycetota bacterium | reverse complement strand
GATCACGGCTTGATCAAAGTATCGATTCGGTCGAGTTTCGACCGGATCGATACTTCGATCATGGCGTCGCGGCGACAATCAGCCCACGCGAGGATCGGGAATGCGGCACCGGTTGACCGAGTTGACGTGTCATATAGTTGCACAAGCAACGAGAAGGAGAACGACATGCCTGCTGTCACGGCCGACACGCTGACCCTGCCGCGCATAGCTGCGGCCGGCCTGGGCGACACCGAGCGTCCCGTCAAGCAGATCACCACCGGCCCGAAGGGCTACGAGGGCGAGGGGTTTCCCGTCGTGCGCGCGTTCGCCGGCGTTTCGATGGCCGATCTCGATCCGTTCGTCCACATGGACCAGATGGGCGAGGTCGACTATGCGCCGGGCGAGCCGAAGGGCACGGCCTGGCACCCGCACCGTGGCTTCGAGACAGTCACCTACATGATCGACGGCACCTTCCAGCATCAGGACAGCCACGGCGGCGGTGGTGTCATCAACGACGGCGCCACCCAGTGGATGACCGCCGGTGCCGGCATCTTGCACATCGAGACGCCCCCGGAGGCGCTGGTCATGTCCGGCGGCATCTTCCACGGCCTGCAGCTGTGGGTGAACCTGCCTGCCAAGGACAAGTTCAGCGTCCCGCGCTACCAGGCGATCGAGGGCGAGCAGGCCGGGCTAGTCACCTCGGCCGACGGCGGCGCGCTTGTGCGCATCGTCGCCGGCGAGATCGGTGGCCACCGCGGTCCGGGCTCGACGCACACGCCGATCACGATGGCCCACGCGACCATCCAGCCCGGCGCGCAGCTCTCGCTGCCGTGGCAACCAGAGTTCAACTCGCTCGTCTACGTGTTGTCCGGCAAGGGAACGGTCGGGGCAGAGCAGCGTCCGATCCGCGGCGGCCAGCTTGCAGTGCTCGGCGCGGGCGACCGCGTCACGATCGCGGCTGATCCGGGACAGGACTCGAACCGGCCGGCGCTCGAGGTGGTGCTGCTCGGCGGACGTCCGATCGGCGAGCCGGTGGCACATTACGGACCATTCGTGATGAACACCAAGGAAGAGCTCGTCCAGGCGATCGAGGACTTCCAGGCCGGTCGACTCGGCGTGATCCCCGAGAACGCGCTGATGCCCCACACCGGCGTCTGACTCGCGAAGTTCAGCCGGGCGGTTGTCGCCGCCCGGCTGCTTCACGCGACGACGACGCGTACCGCGTGCAGTCGCTCATAGTGCTCGCGGCTCTGCTCGGCCGCTGCGAATGCTGCGCCGTCGAGGGAGACCTCGCGCGGCCGGTACGGCGCGAACCCGGTCGACGCGATGACCGCGTCGTACCAGTACTTCGCCCAGACACCGTCCGATGATCGTGGCCCGGCCGGCCAGTGCAGCATCGCGTCGGTGAACGGGACGTCGATGTGCGCGCACAGCCAACGTAGATAGCCCTCGGGGTTGCGCAGGAAGTCTGCGGAATCGATGACCGGCACGGTGCCGAGTTGGTCGTAGAGCTCGGCCTGTTGCACCAGCCCGATGTCGGTCGCCACGACGTTTGCGCGCTCGCGTGTGTAGGACGCGACCACCTCGGCCGGATCGCGGATGAGCAACACGTTCGTCAACTGCGCGATCCAGTCGCGCGGCAGCTCCGGGATGAGGTGGTGGGTCATGTGTTTCTGGTAGTAGACGCCGTCGACCGGCTCGACCAGCTCGGCGACCACGGGTCGCCAGTCGGACCCCATCGCCGCGACGATCTCGTCCCGGCCGGGATGGTCGAGCTGGGTGCGGTCGAGGTAGAAGCCGTACAGCGGCTCGTCGACGACTCGCGTGTCCGGCCGGTTCTCCCACGCGCGCATGAGGGCCGTCGAGATGTTCCGCGGCCCCGACCAGATCGCGAGCGTGGTCAACGCCCCGACACGTCCCGTTCGATGAGGTCTCGGTACAGATCCTGCAGCCGCTCCACCATGGGGCCCCGCGATCCTGCGCCGATGGTGCGGCCGTCGATCGTGTGCACCGGGACAACGCCGGCAAACGTTCCGGTCACGAAGGCTTCGTCCGCGCTGTAGACGTCGGTGAGGCTGAATGTCCTTTGGAACGCGGGGATTCCGGCCTCGTCGCAGACCCGGAGGACGTTCGCCCGGGTGATGCCGCCGAGGCAGTACTCCCCCGACGACGTCCACACCTCGCCGCGCTTCACCACGAAGAAGTGCGTCGAGTTGCAGGTCGCGACGAATCCGTTGGGGTCGAGCATCAGGGCCTCGTCGGCACCCGCGGTGTAGGCCTGGATGCACGCGGTGATGTCGTTCAGCTTGCTGTGCGCGTTGAGCTTCGGGTCGAGGACGTCCGGCGACGATCTACGCACATGCACCGTGAACAGCGACAGGCCGCGCTCGACCGTCGCGGGCAGCGGATCCTTGTACTCGCAGATCATGACGATCGTCGCCGGCCCGGCAGACATGCGTGGATCCTGGTACGGCGTCGACTTCGGGCCGCGGGTGACCATCAGCCGGACGTGCACACCAGTGCCGTGCATGTCGTTTGCGGCGAGACACCGGTAGATCTCGGACGTGAGTTCGTCGCGGGTCCTGCCGATGTCGAGCATGATCGCCGCGGCGCCCTCGTACAGGCGGTCGAGATGCTGGTCGAGGAAGGCGGGATGCCCGTCGTGAATTCGCAGGCCTTCCCAGATCCCGTCGCCCAGCACGAACCCCGCGTCGAACACCGACACCGTCGCCTGCGCCCGCGGCACCAGCTCGCCGTTGACGTAGATCAGCACCTCGGCGTTGCGCGGATCGTCCTGGTAATCGTGTGTGCCGTGCGCGCTCATGTCCCGAATTCAAGCAGCAACAGCGTGATCGCAACGATCACGAGCTGCCGTTTGCGCAGCATGACGTACCGCTCCTGGTCGAAGGCGTGGTACTTGCGCAGGTACCGGTAAAGCCGCTCGACACGGATCAACGGGTCGAGCAGGTGCGTTATCCACGAGAGCACCACGCCGGTCCGTCCGAACTGGTGCGGGTTCTCGAACAGCTCCGGGAACGGCGCGAAGGCGAGCGACACCCGTTCGACGCCGTGCTCGGCGCCCCACGAAACGGTCTCGGCGACGAGCCGCTCGTCCACGCCGTTCGGCGCATCGAACTCGCGCACGGGCACATCGAGCGAGAGGTCTTTCGGCCCGGCCCAGAGGTAGCGGTGCGCGGCGACGATGTGTCCGTCCCGGTCGCGGGCCACGGCGAACACGGAATCCGGGGCGCCGCCGTCGAACAGCCGCCCCCGGATCATCGAGAAGCCGCGGCGGTCGTTCTGCTTGGTCGCCCGCATGATCGCTCGAATCGCGCCGACGGTAGCGGCGTCGGCCTCGTCCTCACGGATGAAATCGACTGTGACACCGCTGTTGACGCTGCGCTGCACGGCTTGGCGCAGATTGCGATAACGGCGCCCACGCGGATCGAATTCGCCGCGACGCACTACGACATCACGACCGATCGGCACGGCCCACAGCCCGTAGCCGGCCCACAGCGGGCGAGCGCGCTCGCCCGTCGCGATGACGGCCACACGCAGCCCCCGCGCCCGGGCGAATGACATGAACGCGGCAACCGCCGCGGGCCACGAGCCCGCGGCACCGAGCGGGTCGCCGCTGGCTACGGCAGTGCGCAGCCGGACGCGGTAGGCAACGGCAGCCGTGCCGTCGGGAGAGAAGACATATCGCTTGTCCGGGCGTAGCGCGAATGGAGCGACCGGGTCGGCTTCGCTGGTTGCCACCAGTTCACGGATGCGGTTGCGCTCATCGTCGTCGCTCAGAACAGTGCTCGTGCCATCTCCCGTCGTGCTGGGCCGACCCGAGGGTCGTCCGGGCCAAGGAGTTCGAAGTACTCGATCAGTCGTTGCCGGACGAGTTCACGTTCGTCGCCGGCCGTCCGCGCCAGCAGGTCGAGCACTCGCCGGAGCGCGCTGTCGGGGTCACCCTCGACGAACGCCAGGTCGGCCGCAACAAGTTGGCCGTCATGATCGTCAGCGGCAGGGTCGGCCGTGACGTCACCGTAGCCGTCGACCCTCGCTAGCAGCGCGACCTGGTGCAGCGCGAGCGTGGCGGCGGCGTTGGCCGGCTCGGCATCGAGAATCGCCTGGAACCGCTCACGCGCGCCGGCGTAGTCGCCCTCGGCAAGAGCGGCTTCGGCGGCATCGAAGCGGGGGTCCTCGGGCACTTGCGGTTCGGCGGGTTCGTCGTTCACCTCGGCGCCGTCGGGCTGTTGGGCCGGCGGCTGCAAGCCGGCCTGCGCCGCTGCCTGGAGCACCGCCCCGATGAATTCGCGCAGCTGATCGTCCGGGAGCACACCCTCGAAGCCGGGGACGAGCCGCCCGCCGATGACGGCGAAGACGGTGGGCACGGCCTGCACCTGCAGGGCCTGGACTACCCGAGTGTCGGTGTCGGCGTCGACCTTGCCCAGCACGATGGCCCCGTTGCCCTCGTTCGCGATCGCCTCGAGCTGGTCCACCATCGGCCCGGCCGTCGTGGCGCGTGCCGAGGTCACGACCAGCAGGACCGGCACCTGGAACGAGCGATCGAGGATCTCGCTCTGGAAATTGGCCTCGGTGACCTGCACGACATACGAGCCGGCGGTCGGTGCCGGCGCCTCGGCGGCGCGCGCGGCCGCCTCGGATCGGGCCTTGACCGCTGCCAGATCGACCGCGCCGGACATGGCGGCGGTCAACACAGGGTCGGGTTGCGGCGGTCGCTGCTGACCGCGGTTCCCATTGCCGGGACGTCCTCCTGGGCGCATACCTACCATTTTCTCAGACGTTGACACGTCGAGGGCGACCCGGTGAGGTGAGCGCCGTGACCGCGAACGTGTATGAACCCGTGCGCATCGAAAAGTCGGGCCCGGTGTGGACGGTGATCATCGACCGTCCCGAACGCCGCAACGCGGTCGACGGAGCGACTGCCGCGGAGCTCGCCGCCGCGTTTCGCAGCTTCGACGCCGACGACAGCGCGGCGGTCGCGGTCCTCTGGGGTGCCGGTGGCACCTTCTGCGCCGGGGCTGATCTGCACGAGATGTCCAACGCGCTCGATGCCGATCTTGATTCCGACGCACCGATGGGGCCGTCCCGGCTGGCGCTGTCGAAGCCGGTCATCGCGGCAGTGAGCGGGCACGCGGTCGCAGGCGGGCTCGAACTCGCCCTGTGGTGCGACCTGCGCGTGGTCGAGTCGGACGCGGTGTTCGGCGTGTTCTGCCGCCGGTGGGGTGTGCCGTTGATCGATGGCGGGACGGTGCGGCTGCCGCAGGTCGTCGGCCTCGGGCGCGCACTCGATCTCATCCTCACCGGGCGTGCCGTCGACGCCGCCGAGGCGCTCGCGATCGGCCTGGCGACGCGCGTGGTCGAACCGGGCCGAGCGCGTGCGGAAGCCGAGGCGCTGGCCGCGCAGCTCGCCGCACTACCGCAGGACTGCCTGCGCTCGGACCGCCGCTCGGTCTATGACGCGCTCGGCGCGGACATCCGCACCGCACTGGCGAGCGAATTCGCCCACGGGCAGCAGGTCATCGCCGGGGCGCTCGCCGGCGCGCAACGCTTCGCCGGCGGTGCCGGCCGCCACGGAACGTCCGCGAGCGGTTAGACGGGTACGGGTTCCTGTTCGAGCATGCCTGCGAGCTGCTCGCGCAGTTCCGGAGTGTCCTCGTGCCCGTGGACGGACACTGCGTGCTCGGACGCGGCGCGGATCACCTCGTCGCGCTCGCCCGTGATCGTCAGCGAGCAGTTGCTCTCGCTCGGGTACTTGCGGCAGTCGGCCATGTAGCGCATCTGTTCCTCCTCCGACGCGCGGGGGGACGCACCAATGGCAGCACCTTCGCCGCGGCAGGTAAACCAGCTGTGGCGCGCAGTGTGCGAGTTAGAACTTCACCGGCTCGCGGTATTCGCCCCAGAGTGGCTTGAACGCGTTGCAGATCTCGCCGAGCGTCGCCTCGGCGCGGGCGGCGTCGAGCATGTGCGGGACGGTGTTCTCGTCGTTCTCGGCGGCGTGCACCATGCGCCCGATCGCCTCGTCGACCGCGGCCTGGTCGCGCGCGGCCCGGCGCTTGGCGACCACATCGCGCTGTTCGAGTTCGACCTCGTGCGACACCCGCAGGATCTCGAGCGGCTCGCCGACGTCACCGAGCAACGTGTTGACGCCGACGACCTTCTTCTCGCCCTTCTCGAAGGCAACCTGATACGTGAACGACGCGTCGGCGATCTCGCCGATGAACCAGCCGTCCTCGATCCCACGCAGCAGCCCGGACGCGATCGTCCCGTCGCCGCCGAGCTCCTTGATCCGCTCGAAGATCTTCTCGGCCTCGGCTTCGAGCTTGTCGGTGAGCGCCTCGACGTACCAAGAGCCGCCGAGCGGGTCGGCGACGTTGAGCACACCGGTCTCTTCCGCGATCACCTGCTGCGTGCGCAGCGCGATCTGGGCAGCCTTCGCGGACGGCAGCGCCAGCACCTCGTCCAAGGCGTTGGTGTGCAGCGAGTTCGTCCCGGCCATGACTGCGGCCAGCGCCTCGATCGCCGTCCGCACGATGTTGTTCTCCGGTTGCTGCGCGGTCAGCGAGACGCCGGCGGTCTGCGTGTGGAAGCGCAGCCATTGCGCCTTGTCGGTCTTGGCGCCGTACACGTCGCGCATCCAGCGGGCCCAGATGCGGCGCGCCGCGCGCAGCTTTGCGATCTCTTCGAAGAAGTCGATGTGCGCGTCGAAGAAGAACGACAACCCGGGCGCGAACTGATCGACGTCGAGCCCGCGCGACTTGCCGAGTTCGACGTAGCCGAACCCGTCGGCGAGCGTGAACGCGAGCTCTTGCGCGGCGGTCGAGCCGGCCTCGCGGATGTGATATCCCGACACCGACACCGGCTTGTACGCCGGCGCCTCGGTCGAGACGTACTCCATCAGGTCGCCGATCAACTTCAAGTGCGGCTCGGGAGGGTAGATCCACTCCTTCTGCGCGATGTACTCCTTGTAGATGTCGGTCTGCAGCGTGCCGTTCAGCTTGGACGTGTCGGCGCCCTGGCGTTCGGCGGCGACGACGTACATGCAGAACACGGGGACGGCCGGGCCGCTGATCGTCATCGACGTGGTCGTGGCAGCCAGGTCGATGCCGTCGAACAGGATGTCCATGTCGGCCGCAGAATCGATCGCCACGCCGCAGTGCCCGACCTCGCCGAGGGCCCTCGCATCGTCCGAGTCGCGGCCCATCAGGGTCGGCATGTCGAAGGCGACCGACAGCCCGCCGCCGCCTTCGGCCAGGATCATCTTGTAGCGCTCGTTGGTCTGGTGCGCGTTGCCGAAGCCGGCGAACTGGCGGATCGTCCACGGCTTGCCGCGGTAACCGCTCGCGTGGATGCCGCGGGTGAACGGGTACTCGCCCGGCCAGCCGATGCGCTGCATGCGTGCGTCCGGCTCGGTCGGGCCGTAGACCGGCTCGACCTCGAGCCCGGACAGCGTGGTGTAGTCGCGATCGCGCTTGCGCGAGGCGTCGTAACGCTCCTGCCAGCGAGCGCGGGCGGCGTCGGTGTCGTCGGTCATGGCTCCCAATTTACTTGGACGTCCTAGTAATTGTCATTCGGTCTCATCCGAGTGTGGCCCACCTATCCTGGAGTCGGTATGACCCACTCCACGAGCCCCCGCCGCCGCCGACCGGTGCTCGTCGGCGCGTGCGCCGCTGTCGCTGCAGGGCTGGTCGCGACCCTCGTCGTGGTGCTGACCCGCGGCGGCGGGCACTCCCCCGCTGCCAAGATCCTCGCAGCTCCGGTCGCGAAGGCGACGCAGGCCGTCCGGTGCCACTGCCCGGCTGCACTGCCGAAGCCGAAACCTGCACCGCCGCACGACTTCGTCGCCGCCGCCGCCCCCACCTCGTTCACGTACACAGCCCCGCACTACACGATCCGGGCGACCGTGTGCGGCATGGCGTACGTGCGTCCGCTCGACCCGCCGGGCGAGCAGCACCACACGGTGTGCTGGGTGCAGCGCGACTTCGGCTTCGCGCCCGGGAGCAAGGGCCGGGGCACCACGTACGTGCTCGGCCACTCGTGGGCCGAGGATCGTCTCGAAGTGCTCAACAAGATCTCCGAGACCGCGATGCGCGAGGTGGTGCCCGAGATCGCGCACCACAAGATGCATCTCATCAGCAACGTCGCGACCTACGCCATCACGCGGCTCGACGGCGATGTGATCTCGTTGCACACCCCGCACGGCCTGCTGCGCTACACCGTGCGGGGCGCATTCGCGGTGGCGAAGCAGGACGCCGGCTATGTCCACCCGCTGATGGCAGAACACACCAAGAACCGCGTCGTGATCATCACCTGCGGCGAGCTGCACGGCGTCGATTACGACTACAACATCATCGTCAACGCGTTCCTGACCTCGTCCAAGGCGACGAACTCGCGCACCTGACCCGCCGAACCTAGTTCTTGTGGGCGCCGAACCGGGCGCGTAACCGTTGCCAGCGCGAGCGCCGGCGCATCTCGCGACCTGTCGGCTCCTCACCAGGGTGCGGTTCACGTCCGTACGGCGGCTGTACCAGGCCCGCCGCGCGTTGCTGTTCCGGACCGATGCCGGGCTGCGGGAATGCCATCGCGCCACCTCCATGCAGGTAGATCCACTCACTATGCGCCGCTTCGCGCGTCCTGGCGAGTGACGACGAAACAGAACGAAAGCTCAGCCGAAGTCGCCGGCGTCCTGGCGCAGGGTCCGCAGCAACGAGTAGACCTGCTTGAGCTGCGCACCTTCGAGCGCGCCCATCCCGAAACGGGCCGTGTTCAGATCTGCCGTGGCCTTGGTCGCGACGGCGCGGCCTTCGTCTGTGATCACAGCGAGCGTGCCGCGTCCGTCGCGCGGGTTGGGTTCGCGGCGCACGAGGCCGGCCGACTCGAGCCGGTCGATGACGTTCGTGACGGACGTGGCGTGCACCTGCAGCCGCTCACCGATCTTCGACAGCGGCAGCGCGCCGGCCTTCGAGTACATCAGCAGGACGAGCGCCTCGTAGCGGCTGAAGGTGATGCCGTACGGACGCAACCGGGCGTCGAGTTCGGCGATCAGGATCTGATGCGCCCGCATGATGGACGTGACCGCGCGCATCGAGTCGTAAACCTCGCCCGGCTCACCCGGCCAGTTGCGCTCCCACAGCGAACCCGCCCGCTCGATCGGGTCGAACTCGAGCGGTGGCTGCGACGGCATGGACCCAACGCTATCGAGACCGACCTGCGACGGTGATACTCGCAGGCATGATCGCCCGCTGCAGCGCCATCGCCGTGCTGGTCACAAGCCTGCTGGTGCCCACCGCATCCGCGCACGCCGCCACCCGACCGGTACTCGAGCGACGGGTCATCGGCTACAGCGTCCAGCACCGCAAGATCCTCGCCTACCACCTCGGCAATCCGCGTGTGCGTCCTGTCACGCTCGTGCTCGGCCAGATGCACGGGGACGAGCCCGCCGGCGTCATCCTCGTGCGTTCGATCCTGCGGCACGCATCGCGCCTGCACGGCGTGAATCTCTGGGTGATCCCGACGATCAATCCGGACGGCGATGCTGCCGGCACGCGCCAGAACGCGCACCACGTCGATCTGAACCGCAACTGGCCGTATCACTGGCGTCGCCTCACCGGCCAGTACTACTCGGGGCCACGCCCGCTGTCGGAGCCGGAGACCCGCGCTCTGCGCACCTTCCTGCTCGACGTTCGACCGCGCTACGTGGTTTCGATCCACCAGCCGCTGCACGGGGTCGACGAGAATGCAGGCACCGGGCAGGCGTACCGCGCGTTCCGCGGTGCGTTGTCGCGCGATCTGAGCCTGCCGGTCAAGGCGTTCAACTGCTGGTCGGTCTGCTACGGCTCGCTCTCGAGCTGGTACCACCACCGCGGCCTCGGTGTCGCGGTCGAAACCGTCGAGTTCGGTGCGCAGCCCCGCCTCGCCTACCTCACCGGGCACGAACGGCACGGCGTGATCGCGGCGCTCGGCGGCCACTTCGGATGACCGATCGCCCGCCGACGCGCACCGTCGCCCAGACCGATGACTACTTCGGGACGACCGTCGATGATCCGTACCGCTGGCTGGAGAACACCGACGACGCCGAGGTCACCCGGTGGCTCGCGGCGCAGGCCGAACACACCCGCGATCATCTCGCCGGCCTGCCCGATCCGGCACCGATCGCGGCAGCTCTCGATCGCGCGGTTCGCCTCCCGCACAGCGGACTACCGCGCCACCACGGCCGGCACTGGTTCCGCACGCACAACAACGGCGTCCAACAGCAGGACGTGCTGCTCGTCGAGGACGAGCCGTTCGGGCAGGCCCGGGTCCTGCTGGACCCGAACACGCTCGGCGACGCCAGCGTCTCGATCGCGGCCTACCAACCCAGCGCCGACGGCGCGCTCGTCGCGTACAGCTACAGCGAGGCAGGCAGCGACTGGCGCACATGGCGCGTCCGTGAGACGGCAACCGGCGTCGACCGCGCGGACGAGGTGCGCTGGTCCAAGTTCACCTGGCCACGCTGGCTGCCGGACGGATCGGGCTTCGTGTACGGCCGGTTCGACCCGCCTACCGGCGACGCGCTGACCTCGAGCAACGCAGGCATGCAGCTGATGCTGCACCGGATGGGCGACGACGCCGATTCCCTCGTGTTCGCCCTGCCCGACGAGCCGGACGTCACCTTCTGGCCGGAGATCACCGAGGACGGACGGTGGCTGGTCGTCCTGGGTACCCGCGGGACCGATCACCGCGCACGGGTCTGGGCCGCCGAGCTCGCCGACGGACTCGACCTGCACCCGCTGGTTCCCGTCGCCGACGCCGCGTGGCAACTCATCGGGTCGTTCGGGGACGAGTTGCTGATGCTCACCGACCTCGACGCGCCGTTGTCGCGCGTCGTTGCGGTCGCCCCCGACGGCTCGGTGCGCGAACTCGTCGCCGAGGGCGGTGACCAACTCGAGGCCGCCCGGCTGGCCGATGGCCGACTCGTCGTGCAGTGGCTTCACGACGCCGCCGCCCGGCTCACCGTCCACGACCTCGACGGGACGCTGGTCGCGACGCCGGACCTGCCCGGGCTCGGGAGCATCGTCGAACTCGAGGCCAACCCCGACGACGCGATCGTGCATTTCAGCTGGACGACGTTCACCGCGCCGCCGTCGGTGCTCGCGTACCGGGTCGACACCGGCGAGCTGAGCACGGCGTTCGAGACGCCGCTGGACACCGACTTGGTGACCGAGCAGGTCTTTGTCACGAGCAAGGACGGCACGCAAGTGCCGCTGTTCCTGGTCCACCGCCCTGACGTCACCGCGGCCGGCGGCCCGCATCCGAGCTGGCTCTACGGCTACGGCGGTTTCCGCATCGCGATGACGCCGACGTTCGACCCGACCCGATTCGCGTTCGCGTCCGCAGGCGGCGTCGTTGCGGTCGCGTGCCTGCGCGGCGGCGGCGAGTACGGGACGGCCTGGCACGACGCAGGACGACTCGAGAACAAGCAGAACGTGTTCGACGACGCGATCGCCTGCGCCGAGCACCTGATCGAGACCGGATGGACCGACAACGAACACCTCGCAGTCAGCGGCCGGTCCAACGGTGGCCTGCTCGCCGGCGCTCTGCTCACCCAGCGGCCTGACCTGTTCGGTGCAGTCGTGCCCGAGGTCGGCGTGCTCGACATGTTGCGCTTTCCGCTCTGGACGATCGGCTGGGCCTGGACATCAGACCTCGGCGACCCGCGCGGCGACGCCGAACAGTTCGCGACGATCCATGCGTACTCGCCGCTGCACAACTTGCGCGCGGACGCCGGCTACCCGCCCGTCATGGTGATGACCAGCGACCACGATGATCGCGTCGTCCCCGCGCACAGCCTGAAGTTCGCTGCCCAGCTGCAAGCCGTCTCACCACCCGACGCGGTCGCACTGCTGCGCGTGGACACGGCCAGCGGCCACGGGTACGGCCGCTCGCACGACGCATTGATCGCCGAACGTACCGACGTGCTGCGTTTCTTGTCGCATCACACGGGCCTCGACTGGCAGTAACGTCACAGGCATGAGTGACGCCCTCGATCGCCTCGACCTGCTCGATCTCGACGACGACCTCGA
The DNA here is from genome assembly GCA_963757455.1 of uncultured Actinomycetota bacterium. GTDB lineage: Bacteria > Actinomycetota > Actinomycetes > Mycobacteriales > Jatrophihabitantaceae > RYN-133. The sequence goes on along the minus strand of CAVWSE010000015.1, from coordinate 9,826 downwards.
CGACGACGATCGCCTGCTGCGCGACACCGTCCGCAAGTTCGCGAACGACCGGCTGCGTCCCAACATCCAGCAGTGGTTCGAGGACGGCACTCTGCCGGCGCGCGACCTGGCTCGCGAGTTCGGTGAGTTGGGCGTGCTCGGCATGCACCTCGACGGCTACGGCTGCCAGGGAGCGAAGGCATCGCAGTACGGCCTCGTGTGCGCCGAGATCGAGGCGATCGATTCGGGGCTGCGGTCACTGGTCAGCGTGCAGGGCTCGCTGGCGATGTACTCGATCCACGCGTACGGCAGCGAGGAGCACAAGCAGCAGTGGCTGCCGCGCATGGCGACCGGCGAGGCGATCGGCTGCTTCGGACTGACCGAGCCCGACTCCGGCTCCGACCCCGGCTCGATGCGCACCCGCGCACGGCGCGACGGCGACGACTGGGTGTTGTCGGGGAACAAGATGTGGATCACCAACGGCTCGATCGCCGACGTCGCCGTCGTCTGGGCGCGCACCGAGGAGGACGGCGTCCGCGGCTTCCTCGTCGAGAAGGGCACGCCCGGCTTCACCGCGCAGGACGTCCATCACAAGATCTCGCTGCGGGCCTCGGTGACCAGCGAACTGATCCTGGACGACGTCCGCGTCCCGGCGTCGGCGATGCTGCCCGAGGTCCGCGGCCTCAAGGGACCGCTCGGCTGCCTGACCGAGGCCCGGTTCGGCATCATCTGGGGCGTCACGGGCGCCGCGCGCGATGCGCTCGCCGCCACCCTCGACTACGCGGGGAGCCGCACCCAGTTCGGCAAGCCCATCGCAGGGTTCCAGCTGACCCAGAAGAAGTTCGCCGACCTGAGCGTGCGGTTGCAGCAGATGCAACTGACCGCTCGTCGCCTCGGCCAGCTCAAGGACGAAGGCCGGATCGCCCCGCACCAGATCAGCTTCGGCAAGTTCGCCAACGTGCGTGGTGCGCTCGAGATCTGCCGCGAGGCACGGTCGATCCTCGGCGGTAGCGGCATCACCACCGAATACCCGGTGCTACGCCACGCGGTGAATCTCGAGACGGTCTACACCTACGAGGGAACGCACGAGGTGCACACGCTCGTGCTCGGCAGCCGGCTCACCGGCATCGACGCCTTCCGCTGACGCCGCCGCCCCCACGCACGGCCCACCCACACGCGGCCCACCCACGTTGAGTGGCGCGTTTCACTGGTGAGTGGCGCGAAACTTCGCGCCACTCATAGGCAAAACGCGCCACTCAACGTCGTGGGTCAGCGCGGAACGGCCAGAACCTGCCCGACGCGGATGTAGTTCGGGTTGTGGATGCGCGAGCGGTTGTGCTGCCACAGCGCACGCCAACCGCCGCGCACGTGCAGCCGGTTCGCGATCGAGGCCAGGGTGTCGCCCGGACGCACGCGGTAGTGGGTGCCGTGGGCCTGCTTGTGCCGCGTGCCGTGGTGGTGCTGGTGACGGTGCTTGCGGGCGTGGTGCTTGCGGTGCCGGTGCGAGGAGGGCGAATGCATCGGGGTCGCCTCGGTCGGCAGAGGCGCCGAGGTCGCCTGGCCCGATGAACGGGTCAGACCTGCCCGCGGCCCGCACACGGGCCAGGCGTTGGGGCCCTGGGCCGCCAGCACGCGACGGGCGACCTCGATCTGCTCGAGCCGCGTCGCCAGGTCAGCGCGCGAGGCGTACTTGGTGCCGTGGTAGCCGGCCCAGGTCGAGCGCGAGAACTGCACGCCGCCGTAGTAGCCGTTGCCGGTGTTGATGTGCCAGTTGTTCCCGCTCTCGCAGGACGCGACCCGATCCCAGACATTGCCCGCTGCCTGGGCGGCGGGAGCCCCGGCGACAGCGGCGGAAGCGATACCCGCCGCGGCAACGCCCACAGCGACGCTCTTGCCGACCGGCACGCTGAGTTCGCGCTGCTTGCGGTGCTTCGGTTTATACATTCGCGTCCTTACGGGTTACATCACGAAACGATTACGAGGAGTCACCGTAAAGGACTATTCTCGAAACGCCAAAACGCCCTATGTACTAAGTCACTCGCGCAATCAGCGCAGAGATACGGGCAATTCGGGGCAAGTCGCTGCGGGCCGGTCAGGCGTTGCGCGTCGCCTCGAGGCGTCCCTGCAGGAATTCGCGCTCGACCTCGTTGGACGTGAGATGCAGGGCCTCCGAGAACGCGGCGCGCGCCTCGTCCTGGCGCCCGAGGCGGTGCAGGAACTCGGCGCGGGCGGCGGCGAGGTAGCCGTAACCGGCCAATTGCGGCTCCCCGCCGAGCCGGTCGAGCGCTGCCAGACCCGCGGCCGGCCCGTCGGCGAACCCGATGGCGACCGCACGGTTGAGGGCTACGACCGGTGAGGGCCAGATCTCACCGAGCACGCCGTACAGCGCGACCACCTCGTGCCAGTCGGTCTCGGCCCAGCTCCGCGCCTCGGCATGGACCGCCGCGATCGCGGCCTGCAACGCATAGCGGCTCGGCGGACGGTGCCGCAGTGCGTCACGGACCAGCCCGACGCCCTCGGAGATCGCGCGGGTGTCCCACTGACTGCGATCTTGATCCTCGAGCAGGACGAGATGACCGTCCGGATCGAGCCGCGTCGATCGCCGCGCGTCGGTCAGCAGGACGAGGGCGAGCAACCCGCTGACGTCCGCAGAGTCCGGCAGCAGCGCGTGCAGCATCCGCGCGAGATCGGTGGCGCGTTCGACCAGGTCGCGCCGCACCAGCGACGCGCCAGCAGGCGCGGTGTGACCCGTGGTGAACAGCAGATGGACGACCTCGGCCACCGCGGCGACGCGCTCAGGCAGCTCACTCGCAGCGGGCACCCGGTACGGGATACGCGCCGCCGCGATCTTCTTCTTCGCACGGGTGATCCGCGCAGCCATCGTCGGCTCGCTCACGAGGAAGGCGCGAGCCACGTCCGCCGTCGACAATCCGCAGACCAGCCGCAGCGTGAGTGCGATCTGGGCCTCCTGCGCGAGCGCCGGGTGGCAGCACGTACAGATCAGGCGCAGCCGGTCGTCGGCGATCTCGCCACCGTCCTTGATCTCGGCAGCCGGTGCGATGTCGTCCATCACGAGTTCGGGCATGGCGCGGCGAAAGAGTGCGTCGCGCCGGAAAAGGTCGAGGGCGCGGTTGCGCGCCGTCGTGGTGAGCCATGCGGCCGGACGGGACGGGATGCCGACCTCGGCCCAGTTGGTGAGCGCCCGGGCATAGGCGTCCTGGACGCATTCCTCGGCGAGGTCGAGGTCACGAGTGACGCGCACCGTCGCGGCGAGGACCAGGCCCCACTCGCGACGGTGCGCGTCGGCCACGGCCGCGGCAACCGCCGCGGCGCGGGCGCCGGAATCGTCAGCGCTCAGTTGAAGACCATGATCGGACGGACCTCGAGGCCACCGCCGAGGGCCGGGATCTGCTTCGCGAGCTCGATCGCCTCGTCCAGATCGGCAACGTCGACCAAGTAGTAGCCGCCGAGGGCTTCCTTGCTCTCGACGAACGGCCCGTCGGTCACGGTGAACCCGCCGTTGGCGTCCGGACGAATGCTGGTGGCGGTCGAGACCGACTGGAGCGCGTTGCCGCCGCGCAGTACGGCGTCGTTCTTCTCACCGAAGGTGTTGTGGCCGTCCATGACGGCCTGCGAGGTCGCCTCGTCGGCGTTCTCGTAGGCAGCCTCGTCGCCATAGATCAGGATCAGGAACTGCGACATCGTGGGATCCCCCTCGTTCACGGCCCGCCTGTCGGGCCGGTCAATTATCCGACGAGCGCGTCGGCAGCACATCGACAGCGCGCTCGCTAATCTCATCGGATCATGGATTGGAACCTGCGCACGTGCTCCCGCAAGGGACACGTCACGTATGCGCCGGACGAACCTGAGTACCGCGCGAAGCTCGAGGCCGAGACGCCCTTGGGTAGCGCGTGGCGGTGCCTGCGGTGCGGTTCGTACGTGCTCGGCGAGCCGCACGGCAGCGGGCCCGCCGACGATGCTCCGGTGCTGCTGCGGGGCAAGGCGCTGCGCAGCGCGTTCATCCTGCGGGCGTTGGCGATCGAACGCTGGTTCCGCGGCATCGTCCTGGCGTTGCTCGGCATCGCCGTGCTCAAGCTCAAGACGACGCAGGTGAGCCTGCAGGATCTGTTCCAGAAGGATCTCAAGGCGCTCGACCCGTTCTTCCGGCAGATCCACTTCAAGGTGTCCGACTCGAGCACGATCACGTCGATCGAGAAGATCCTGCACGCCAAGTCATCGACCCTCACCGGTATCGGGATCGCGCTGATTCTCTATGCGGCGCTGCAGATTCTCGAAGGTGTCGGCCTGTGGTCGCTCAAGCGATGGGGCGAATACGTCGCGGTGGTCGGCACAACGGCGTTCATCCCGCTCGAGGTCTACGAGATCGTCGACAAGGTCAGCTGGCTGAAGATCGTGATCCTCCTGATCAACATCGCCGCCGTCGCCTACCTGCTCTGGTCGAAGCGGTTGTTCGGCATCCGCGGCGGCCACAAGGCGTACGAGGAATCCCTGCACGAAGTGTCGCTGCTCGAGGTCGAGCAGTCGTCAGCCTCCCCCGCGAGCTCGGCTCAGTCGACGGGGTGATCGGTGTCGCGCAGTGCGGCCAGCGCGTCGGCGTACATGCGCTCCTTGATCGTCCCCAGCGTCGGGCCGGCCTTGCCCGCGAGCGGACGGGCGACCTCGATCGCCGATGACAGCACGTCGTCCTCGTGCGCGACCGCATCGACGATCCCGGCGGCGAGCGCATCGGTGCCGCCGTAACGGCGTCCGGTCGTCATCGCCTCGTGCGCGGTCTTCTTCGACAACTTGCCCTGGATCAGCCCCGACATGCCGCGACTGAACGGGATGTTGATGTCGACCTCCGGCAGGCAGAAGAACCCGCGATCGGCCCGCATCACCCGGAAGTCGTGCGCAAGTGCGGCCATCCCTCCGCCCGCGAACGCGTGCCCCTGCACAGCTGCAACTGTCGCGACCGGCAGCGCGAGGAACCGCGCGAGCATCGCGTGCACGTCGATGACGTAGTCGATGAAGCGCTCGCCGTTCTGCGACAACCACTCGAGGTCGAGCCCGTTCGAGAAGAACTTCCCGGTCGCCGTCGTCACCAGCGCGCGATGACCCTCGGTCGTGTCGACGGTGGTGAGGTGCTCCTGCACCTCCTTGAGCCAATCGGGGTGGAAGCGGTTCTCGGTATCGCCGAGGTCGAGGACGAAGACCTCGCCGTCGCGGTCCAGGCTGGGCATCCGCGAATCGTACTGATGCAAGATAGAGAGGTGTCCGACAACGATCTGTTGCCGCTGTTGCGCGATCGCCTCGTCGGGCTCTACTCACCGCTGCTCGCGGATACGACCGCGACGATGCTCTTCACGGCCGGCGGGCTGGCGACGTGGACGGTCGACATCGACCGTGGCCGGGCGTCGGCCCGGGTCGGCACACCGGCTGCGCCGACGACGACCGTGCGCGCCGCGCTCCCCGTCCTCACCGACGTCGTCTCGGGACGACGCAGCGGGATCGAGGCGTTCCTCGCCGGAGACCTCACGGTGCGTGGCAATCTCGCGCTCGCACTGCAGCTGGACGGATTGTTCCCGGGCGATCCGGCCGACGACTCGCGCACGCTGACCCGGTCGGTGCATGCCGACGGGATCGAGACGTTCTATCTCGAATCCGGCCCGCACGATGCACCGCCGGTCGTGCTCGTGCACGGCCTCTCAGCGACGAATGCCTCGATGCTGCCGATGATCTCCTCGCTCGCGAAGTCGTACCGCGTCCTCGCGCCCGATCTACCGGGCCACGGCGGAACGCAGGCGACGGCGTCGGCGCACGGCGCCGCCTACCTCGGCAAATGGCTCGCCGCGTTCCTGCGCGAGACCTGCGACCAGCCTGCGGTGCTCGTCGGAAACAGCCTCGGTGGACGGACCGCGTTGCAGGCCGCGCTCGACGCTCCCGATGCCGTGCGCGGGCTCGTGCTGCTTTGCCCCGCAGTGGCGTTTCGCAAGCTGCGCCAGCTGGTCCCGTTCGTCCGGCTCGTTCCTGATCAGATCGTGTCGCTGCCGATGCGGCTGCCGCGCGGGATTGCGATGCGCGGGCTTCGCAACCTGTTCGCCGATCCGTCCCGACTGCCCGACACGTGGTACGACTCGGCCATCGACGAGTTCGCCCGCGTGCTGAACATCCGCGCGAACCGGCTGGCCACGTTCTCGGCGCTACGGCACGTCTATCTCGACGAGCCCTTCGGCGAGGACGGGTTCTGGGATCGGCTGCCCGACCTCGTCCCGCCGGCACTGTTTCTCTGGGGTGACCGCGATGTGCTCGTGCCAGCCGGATTCGGCCGGTTCGTGACCGAAGCCCTGCCGAATGCCCGGTCGGTGGTGCTCGACGACTGTGGTCACGTTCCCCAGTTCGAGCACCCCGAACTCACGCTCCGTTACACCACCGAGTTCATCGAATCTCTCCTGCGCTGACCCGCTCGTCGCCGAACCACCGGCGCAGATCCCTCGTCAGTTCTGGCTGCTCCTCGCCCAGCCAGACCACATGACCGTCCGGCCGCAACAGGGCTGCGGCCGCCTCGAGTTGATGGCTGTCGCCGATGACGTGATCGACACGATCGGCCCATCCGGCGACCGACAGCCGACCCGTCGTGTCGAGGAGTAGCCCACGACCGGTGCGCATGTGTTCGTAGAGCCGGCCGTGCCCGACGGCGATGTCGCGCAATCGACGACCGACGATCTGACGGTCGTCGCCGAAGTCGTACCGCACGCCGATCGCGGTGATCATTTCGAGTAAGCGACGGTTCACGACTTCGAGATCCATCAGGTCCGACAGCAACTGCCGCACTGCCTGCGGGCCGGGTTCGGGCCTCATCAGTTGCATCTGCGCGCGCGTGGTGTTCAGCACCGTCATCGCCACAGGATGCCGTTCGGTCTCGTAAGTGTCGACCAACCCGTCCGGCGCCCACCCGTCGATTTCGGCCGCGAGCTTCCAGCCGAGGTTGAATGCGTCCTGGACGCCGAGGTTGAGTCCCTGTCCGCCGGCGGGCGGATGCACGTGCGCGGCATCGCCGGCCAGCAGTACCCGCCCGACGCGGTAGCGATCGGCCAGGCGCGTCGCGTCACCGAACCGCGACAGCCAGCTCGGCGAGTGCACGCCGAAGTCGGTGCCGGCGGTCGCGTGCAACTGCCGCCGGAACTCGTCGATCGTCGGTGGCACCGAGCGGTCGTCGGCGATCCCGTCCGCAGGCACGACCACGCGGTACCGCCCGTCGCCGACCGGGCCGAGCCCGAAGCGCAGCTGCGTCTTGCGCACCTCGGCCACCACGGCAGCAATGGCGTCGGGCGGCGCTGTTGCTTTCATCTCGCCGACCAGCGTCTCGACGGTGGTTGCCTCGCCCGGGAATCCGACACCGACCAGCTTGCGGATCACGCTTCGGCCGCCGTCGCAGCCCACGATGAAGCGGGCGTCCAGGTGCACCCCGTCCGCGAGGTCGACGCGCACGCCGTGGTCGTCTTGGCTCAGGCCGACCACCTCGTGCCCGCGCCGGATCTCGGCGCCGAGTTCGACCGCGCGCTCGGCGAGGAGGCGATCGGTGAGCGGCTGCGGGACGCCGAGGATGTAGCCGTGTGCGCTGTCGAGATCGGACGGCGGCGGCTTCGTTATGCCGGCCAACAGGCCGGCGCTGAGTGGATACTTCGTGCCGACCTCGAGGAACCGCTCGAGCAGCCCGCGCTGGTCCATCACCTCGATGCTGCGCACGTGCAGGCCGAGCGAGCGCACGACCTTGGTCGGTTCGACATCGCGCTCGAGCACGACGACGTGCACGCCGTGCAGTCGCAGCTCGGCGGCGAGCATCAAGCCGGTCGGCCCGGCGCCGACGACGATCACATCGATCATGAACATTCCATTCCGAGGTCGGCCGCAGATTCTGCGGCATCACCCGGGCCTTGCCGCAAGCCCCCTCCTCGGCTATAGCTTGGAAGGTGAGGGCAGAAATCCTCGCTGACTACCTCGACGTGCGAGCGCGACGCCAGTGGCGGCCCCCGTCGTCGGTGAGGTAGAGAAGATACGAGTCGCCGGCACCCGTCGCCCATCACCCCGGCGTTCTGGACGTCGGAGCCGTGGCGGCGCAGGATTCGGGACGTGACACAAGGACAGATTCCCGGCGCGACCGTCGCCGGTCGCGAGCCGCTGACGCCGGACGCTTTCGACCAGGCCTTCGAACACACCGCGCACGACCTCATGTGGGAGCTGTCGGCGCGCGCGTACGGCGACGACTATCCGCGTGAGGTCGAGCCGTTCGGTGCGACGACCTGGTGGACGCTCGGCAACTTCGTCGCCGCCATCCGCCTCGGCCCGGGAGCCCACCTGGTCGATCTCGCGTGCGGCCGCGGCGGCACTGGGCTGTGGCTGGCTCGCGCGACAGGAGCACGGCTGACCGGTGTCGACTGGTCCGGCTCGGCGGTCCGGATTGCCGCCGAGCGAGCACCCCGCTTCGTCCCGGCCGATCGTGCCTCGTTCGTCGTCGGCGACCTCGCAGCGACCGGCCTTGATGCCGAGAGCGCCGACGGCGTGGTCTGCACCGACGCCGTCTTCTTCGCGATCGACCGGATCGCCGTGTTTGCCGAGGCTGCGCGAATCCTTCGACGTGGCGGCAGATTCGCGTTCACCGCGGACGAATCGGCAGACGGCCGCGCCACCGCCGTGCCCGACTGGGCACCCCTCATCGAAGCCGGCGGGCTGATCGTCGAGAACCGTCTCGAGATACCGAGGTTCAGTGAACAACTGCGAGCGATGTACGACGAATGGGTGGCGAACATCGACGAGATCCGCGCAGTCGCCGGGAACGAGATGGCGCAGGAACTGATCGACGAGGCCAACGCCGTCGGGCCCACCCTGGCGGCGCGCACCGGCGTGTTCTACGTCGCGCGCAAGCCGCCCGCGTAGCGGGAACTACAGCGTGGCTATGAGGTCTTCGGCCGCAGCGTAGGGATCGGTCTCGCCGGCGACGACCCGCGCCGCCGCCGCGTCCAACGCCTTCGAGCCGTGGACGGCGGCGAAGCGTTGCCGCACCTCGCCGACGGCGATCGCCTCGATCTCGGTCGCCGCGCGGGCTCGACGGCGGCGCTCGAGTTCGCCGTGTTCGGTCAGCCAGCTCTGGTGTTTGTCGATCGCGGCGACGACGTCGTCGATGCCCTCGTTGCGCGACGCGGAGGTCTTGACGATCACCGGACGCCACGCACCCTTGTCGCTGTGCCGCCCGCCGAGCGACTGCATGTAGCGCAGATCGCGGGCAACCTGGTCGGCTCCGTCGCGGTCGGCCTTGTTCACGACGAACACGTCCGCCACCTCGATGATGCCGGCCTTGGCGGCCTGGATGCCGTCGCCCATCCCCGGCGCGAGGACGAGCAACGTCGTGTCGGCCAACGACGCGATCTCGACCTCGGCCTGCCCGACGCCGACAGTCTCGACGAGCACGACATCACAGCCGGCCACGTCCAGCACGCGCAGCGCTTGCGGAACCGCGGCCGACAGCCCACCGAGCTGCCCACGCGAGGCCATCGAGCGGATCAACACCCCGTCGTCGGTGGCGTGGTCCTGCATGCGTACGCGGTCACCGAGCAACGCGCCACCTCGAGAACGGCGAGGACGGGTCGACCGCGAGCACGCCGACGGTCTTGCCCGCGGCGCGCAAGGTCGTCACGAGCGCCGACGTGGTCGTCGACTTCCCCACTCCCGGCGCACCGGTCAGCCCGACGACCTGGGCGTGTCCGGCGTGTGGCGCAGGTGCTGCTGCGACGTCGCGCAGCCGCGGCGAGTCGTTCTCGACGAGCGAGATCAACCGCGCGACGGCACGATG
>CAVWSE010000014.1:0-25439 GCA_963757455.1 uncultured Actinomycetota bacterium | reverse complement strand
GAGGCCCGCATGGTGAAACCCGCGAGTTGAACTGGCCGCCTCGTCCGAGCGTGGCTCGTCGGCGCTGCGGCCACAGCGTCGGGTTCGCAGAATTGGGAGCGGAGCGGCTCGCGACTGCGCATGATGGAAGGCCAGGATCGCCGGCTGGGCGGCGTCGCTTCCCGGGTGCCGAATCCTCCACGCGCAGAGGCCTTCGTTCAGCCGCGTGAGGCGAAATGCGATCCGGAACCAAGCTGTCACCAGGGCGGCGACTGAAACCCACGTCGCGAACGACGATGTGGTCTAGCGGTGCACGCGGTGCACGCGGTGCCCTCGGGACCATCCCTGGTGCGAGATCTGCCATGCCTCGCCCGCCTCCGCGGCCACGCAGTACAGCGTCACACCGACAGCGACGCACCCCATCACCACCGCGAACACCAACAGAGCGGCACCCATCACGAGTCACATCCTTCCAACTTGCGTACATGTACACAATACCGTTTGTTTGGCTCGCCGCCACCGCCGATGAGACGGCCGCCACGTTCCTGCGGACCGTCGGCCTAGGGTCGCTTCTGTGACCATGAAGCGACCTACGCCTCGAGCAGAGTGGGGCAGTCTCACTCGCGAGGCGGTGATCGACACCGCACTCGAGATGCTGCGCGCCGACGGCATCGCGGCACTGAGCATCCGCGCCGTTGCCAACCGGCTCAACGTTTCCCCGATGGCGCTCTACCGCCACGTCGCCAGCAAAGACGACCTGCTCGACGAGGTCGTCGACCGGCTGTTCGCCCAGCGGTGGCAACCCGCCGTTCCCGACACCGACTGGCAGGCGTGGATAGTCGACGCGGCGGACCGATTACGCCAGTTCCTCGTCGATCAACCCGCGGCCCTGCACGTCTACCTGCGTCACCCCGTGGTCGCCCCCACGGCCGCGCAGCGGATGGACACTTGCCTGACCGTCCTCGGCAGCGCGATCACCGACGAAACTCAGGCGCACCGCGCGTACGCCGCGATCCAGACCTACACGATCGGATTCGCCGCCCTCGAAGTCGCACGCGAATCCTCCCCCGGTCACGAGGCCCGGCCAGGGCGTACAGCCGATGACGTCCGCGATGCCGAGCGTGCCCGCGAACTCGCGTCCTACGCCTCCCCCACCCAGTTCCGCGTCGGACTGGACTACCTCCTGCGCGGCATCCTCGCTTAGACCTCAGCTCCACCGTCGAACGCCCCGCTCTCCAGCCAGATCGCGACAGCGGTATGCGCGCTGGTCAAGCGCTGGTGTTCCACGCTCGCTGCCGTCGGGTCACGCGACCCCGAGCGTGACCTCGTTCTGCTCGCCGCACGATGATCACGTCTTTCTCCCGAAGGCCCGCCCAAGCGGTGTGGGCCGAGCAGATCGGAGGAGAACCTGATCGCGAGTGGGCGGGAACTGTCGCCGTGGGGTGGTGATGAGATCGGCTCCCGAAGCTCACTGGAGCACAAGGGAAACGTCAGGCAGTATCGCTGTCGCCCACAGCGGCATCTCCCGACCGGGCTTGGACGAGTTAATTTCGTGATTGCTGGTCCGTCTGAGTAGCCGATCGAGAAGTTCGGGCGCGTCGACCGTCGGAAGGTGCCGACGCGCCCTACGCCGCCCGGAAAACGGGACCCAGAGCCACCTGGGTCGCACCGGAGGCGGCCGACACGGCCTCCGCCCCGCCGACGATGATGATCTTCGAAACCGGCTTTCGCGGGTCGTTTTTGATGACTAAAGAGTGACTCGCAGCGGGCCCGAACTGCAGCGCAGGCCCCGAATACGGGGCCTTTGCTCCCCCGACTGGACTCGAACCAGTAACCCTTCGAGCCACACCACGGTCGTTGACTAGTAACGATCAACGACGGTAGTCCGAGAGAAATCCGGGCGGTCGAGCGTTGGTTACGCAGGAGCCACGACGGTCGATCGCAGGAGTATTGGATGACTAAAAGATGACTCGCCGCCGCCGCAACCGCCAAGATCAAACGACCGAATTCGCCAAATTGCGTAAGCGCGGTAAGGCAGGCCTGACCGGTCATGAACTTCGGCGGGCATCCAGATGGTTGAGGACGTCGTCTTTGCTCAGCCGGAGTCGTCGAACGCTCTGATGGGCGGGCGCTCAGGGCGGGTCGCTGCCGACGATCCTGAACGCAAGCAGCGCGATGTCGTCGGTGCGAGTGTTGCGGCGTCCGGACAGGCTCCAGTCGCAGAGGTCTTCGATCGTCCAGGACTCGGTGTCGATGAGCGAGGTTGCGAGGCGTCGGATGCTCTCGTCGAGGTCTTCGTCTCGTCGCTCGACGAGGCCGTCGGTGTAGAGCAGGAGTGTGTCTCCTGTCGCGAGGGGCCAGGTGTGGTCGTGTCGCTTGGCAGACCCGAACCCGAGGGGTGGGTCCGCGCGGAGTTTGAGGATCTCGGTCTGGCCGTCGCGTCTGATGATGATGGGTGGGGGGTGACCGGCGCTGGAGGCGCGCAGGAGTTTGGCTCCGTCCGGGGTGGTTTCGATCTGGGCGAGGAGTGTGGTGGCGAAGGTGCTTACAGCGAGTGCTTTGGTGGTGGCGTCGGTGCGGGAGAGGATCTCGGCGGGTGTCCCTCCATCGGTGTAGGCGATGGTGCGGAGAGTGGCACGGAGCTGCCCCATTGCTGCGCCGGCGCGGATGTCGTGGCCGATCACGTCGCCGATGACCACAACCGGGATGCCATCCGCGCGGATGAAGGCGTCATACCAGTCCCCACCGACCTCGTTGGCTTGCGAGGCGGGCAGGTATCGGATGGCGATTTCGAGCCCGGGGGCTGCCGGCGGTGCAGTGAGCAGCGCCTGCTGGAGGGCGAGTGAGTTGTCGTGTTCGATGTGCTGGCGGCGAAGGTTGTCGATGACGATTCCGCAGCGTGCGCCGAGGTCGGTAAGGACGGCAAGATCGTCTGCGGTGAACTGTGGCTGGCCGGGTGCGCGTCCTGTGATCACCGTGGCCACTCGGTTGCCGCGCGTGGTGCAGGGGACGACCATGCCGCTGTCGAGGCCGACGGCGTCATACAGGGCACGCACCTCGTCGCTGGTTGTTGACTCGCGCCGGTAGTCCGCACTGACGTCTGTGAGCAGCACCGAGTCACCACCGGCCAGCACCTGGTAAAGCGCCGGACTCGATCCGGCGTGGGCGGGGAGCAGCTCGGCGAGACGCCGAAGGTCTGGCTCGGCCCGCGTGTCGCTATGGGCGATCGCCCACTGCTCGGCGTTGCCCGGGAGGTCGGGATCATTGGCATAGATCACGCACCAGGTCGCGAGACTGGTCACCAGGACCCGGGCGAGCCCAGTCAGTGCGATCTCGATGTCGCTGCTGCTTGCCAGCGCGGTGTTGGCGGTAGCCAGCAGCTCCAGACGGCGACGGGCCCTGGCATCGGCGGCGCTTGCGGACTCGGCGTCGGCACGGGCTTGGCGAAGTTCGCCCTCGTAGGCCCGGCGGTCCGGCACCGTCATCAACGCGATTCGCGCGCCCGCAGGGTGCCCGCTCGGATCAGCTAGTCGCAGGGCGCTCATCAACGCCGGTACCCGCGAGCCGTCAGCTGCGCGAATATCGACCATCACTTCATCCAGGACACCGTCGAGTTCGAGGACAGGCGCGAGCTGCGTCTCGTAGAACAGTCGGCTCCCGACGGCGAGCAGATCGGTCCAGCGCATGCGTCCGACCAGTGCCGTGGCCTCATGGCCCAACCGGGCGAGCAGGTGGGCATTGACGGCGGTGATCAGGCCTTCGGCGTCGAGACGGAGCAGCCCGCACGGCGCCGAGTCCCAGGTCTCAATCAAGCCGTGACGATCAGCGTCGTTGTTCGGCATAGGAGTTGAGGTAGTTCCGGATCGTCGCGGCAGTCTCGTCGGGGGCGCTCAAGTTGGGGCAATGCCCCGTTGCCTCCAGAGAGACGAACTCACTGCTCGGCAAATTTTCGTGCACGTAGCGTCCGACCCCGTCGCCTGCGATGACGTCCTGGCGGCACTGCATGACCAGGGCCGGGACGCTGACCCGAGCGAGGTCGGCCCGGTTGTCAGACAGGAAGGTGGCCCGCGCGAACGCGTACGAGACAGCAGGATCGGAGCGGCAGAAGCTGGCTTCCAACTCGGCTGTCAGTTCGGGTCGATCCGGATTGCCCATGATCACCGGAGCCATGCCCGCCGACCAGCCAAGGTGGTTCTCATCCAGGGTGTCGAGTAGTTCGTCGATGTCTGCGGGCCGGAAACCGCCTACGTAGCTGGTGTCGGGGTCATCGACGTAGCGCGCCGACGGGCCAACCAGGATCAAATGGGCGAAGCGCTCAGGGGCAGCGATCGAGGCCAACACACCGATCATCGCTGCGACCGAGTGACCCACGAAGATCACCTCATGCAGGTCGAGGTCGCAAATGATCTCGACGAGATCCTTCGCGTAGGCGTCCAACGTCTGATACCGATCAGCCGACCAGGCGCTCAGGTCCGAGCCGCCGAAGCCGACATGGTCGAACAACACCACCCGATGGTCGTTCTCGAACTGGGGGGCTACGAACCGCCACATCGCCTGATCACAGCCGTACCCGTGCGCGAAGACCATCGGCTGACCGCTACGCAGACCGCTTTCACGCACCGCGTTACGACTCACGACATCGGTCACCTCGTCACAATAATCTCATTCGAGCGGACGCGGCCTCAACGAGGCGAACGGACGACCGGCTTTGGCGCAGACAGGGCACGCTCTGCCGATGAGCGTGCCGCACCTAGCGGCGGTGGACGCGGCGTGACTGTCCTGCATCCTGTGACGGGTGGTCAGTAGGAGTGACGACCGCCGACCAGTGCCAAACTGGCACGGCACCGCCCGAACTCGGTCGCGACTGGCAGGCTGGCGGCGCTTTCAGACGCGAGTAGCTCGCGCAGATCGGACGTAAGCGCGGTGGCCGCACTTGCGATCTCCTGCGGTGAAGCGGCGACTCGGGCTCTGCAAGCGCACGGACCTGCACCTGCGTGCCCAAGCTCGCCACTGATTGTTGTGCGGAGCACGGCACGGGTATAACGTGCGCCGCATTGGGAGATGGGTGGTGCTCCGATGCGCACAATGGCGAGGATTTCGATTCCGGTCGAAACCGGAAATGACCGCATCCGGGACGGCGAGTTGCCGAAGATCATCCAGCGTGCAGCGGAGAAATGGAAGCCGGAGGCGATGTACTTCACGACCTTCGATGGCAGACGAACAGCGTATGTCGTGTTCGACATGCCTGATTCGTCGGCCATTCCCCAGTTCGCCGAACCATTCTTCATGGGGCTGAACGCGGATGTGCAGTTCGCGCCAGTGATGAACGCGGATGATCTCCAAAAGGGTTTATCCTCGCTCGAATAAGGTGACCGATCCTCAGCCGGTATCGCCGCTGTCACATGCGCTCTCGCGACCGTCAATCAGGTTGGCAGTCCGCTGATCGGACCAGGGAACCATTTTGCGGCGGCGAGGGTTCGGTAGAAGCTCTCGGGTAAGATATCGCTTGATCGCGCGGCGGATTTCGGCTTGTTCTTGCGTTCAGCGCTTCGGCGGTCGAGGTCTGCGCGGGGTGCAGCGCAAATGCACATGCGGTCACAGCGATGGTGTGGGTCGTGTCAACGACGGCCGAAATTTGACCCCCTATCGACGGTTGAAAATTGCCCCCTGCTGGTTGGTTGATCTTCAGTCATCGGTGCTGGTGGCTGTCGGGACGCGGCCGAGGTCGCGGTCTTTGAGCCGGTAGCTGTCGCCTTTGAGAGCGATGACCTCGGCGTGGTGGACGAGGCGGTCGATCATGGCTGCGGCGACGACGTCGTCGCCGAAGACTTCGCCCCAGCGGCCGAACTGTTTGTTGCTGGTGACGATCAGCGAGGCGCGTTCGTAGCGGCTGGAGACGAGTTGGAAGAACAGGTTGGCGGCTTCGGGTTCGAAGGGGATGTAGCCGACCTCGTCGATCACGAGCAGCGGGTAACGGCCCGAGGCGCACGAGTTCGGCTTGCAGTTTGCCGGCGTGATGCGCGTCGGCCAGCGTGCGCGACCCAGTCGGCGGCGGTCGCGAACAGGACCCGGTGTCCGGCTTGGCAGGCGCGGATCGCCAGCCCGATCGCGAGGTGGGTCTTGCCGGTGCCGGGCGGTCCGAGGAACACCACGTTGTCTTTCGCGGTGACGAAGTCCAGCGTGCCCAGGTGGGCGATCAGGTCGCGTTTGAGCCCGCGGGCGTGGTCGAAGTCGAACTCCTCCAGCGACTTGCGGGCCGGGAATCGTGCGGCGCGGATGCGGCCTTCGCCGCCGTGGCTCTCGCGGGCGGAGACCTCGCGTTGCAGACAGGCGACGAGGAACTCTTCGTGCGACCAGGACTCTGACGCGGGCTCGTTCGGCGAGCCGCTCGACCGACTCGCGCAGCGTCGGTGCTCTTCAACGCTCGGGTCAGGAACGCGACCTCCGCGCTCAGGTCACGGATCGCGGTCTTGCTCGGCGTTCTCGCGGTCGCCATCACGCCACCCCGCCATCGAGGTCGTCGATACCGGTCGATGCCGAACGCAGTGTCGTAGTCGGCCAGACAGCGCTGCTCGACCTCGCCCTGTCTGCACCGGGCTAGTAACTGGGCGCAGCACGCCGACCCGCTCGCGGCGCAGCACCTTCGCGGCGGCGACGTGGTCGGGATCGGAGATGGTCTGGTGCCAGGCCCAGACCCGTTCGTGATCGGCGACGAGCCTGCCGTCGCAGAAGGCGCGCACCCGCGCCAGGTCGGCGATGACCTCGATGCGGCGGCCGATCACCGACGGATGCACCGAGTAGTCGTTGGAGTCCAGGCGCACGTAGTGATCACGCGCAAGCCGCGTCGAGGAGCGCCAGCCAGTGGCCGGCGCGACCGGCGG
Source organism: uncultured Actinomycetota bacterium (assembly GCA_963757455.1). Lineage (GTDB taxonomy): Bacteria > Actinomycetota > Actinomycetes > Mycobacteriales > Jatrophihabitantaceae > RYN-133. The sequence continues at coordinate 18,579 of CAVWSE010000014.1, read as the reverse complement.
CAGGGTCAGCATCGCCTGCCGGTCCGCGGCGATCCGGTCGGTCGGTGCGCAGCCCAACGCCCGCGGCGGCGGGTGTTCACCAGCGCGAGCCACTGCTGCAGCTGGGCGTTGAAGTCGCCCGGCGAGGCGAACGTCGCGACCGGGCAGGAACGATCGCTCGAGGTAGTCGTGGGCCGCGTTCGATCAACCCCTTGGCCTCCGGGTCGGCGGGCTTGCAGACCAGCACCTTCGCCCCGAGCGTGCCGCGGAAGGCCTGACACTCGCCGGTCAGTTCGACCTTGCCCGCCGCGCCACCGCCCGATCGCGCCCTCACCGTCCCAGACCAACACCCGCGGCACCGACCCGAGCCGCTCGATCAGCTGCCACCAGCCGGCGAACAGATCCGCGCGAGCTGCGGGTCGGGATCAGCACGCCCGACAACCAACGCGAGTAGCCGGTCACCATCGTCAACACCGGCAGCTGCGCCGGGCGTCGGATCTGCCCGAACCCGACCGGCAACCGGATCGGCGGGAACCACAAATCGCACTGCGCGATCTCCCCGGCGACATAGCTCGTCCGCTCGGCCGGATCCGGCGGCAGATAGACCGGCCGCAACTCCGCGACCCGTTCCTTGAGCACCGTCAGCCCACGAGTCCAACCGATCCGCTCGGCGATCACCGTGGCCGGCATCCGTCGGGAACGCCTGCAACAACTCACGGATCCGAGGCTCGACCTCATCCACGATCGACCCCGCCGACTGACGCTCATACTTCGGTGGCGCGTCAGAAGCGATCGCCGTCCGCACCGTGTTCCTCGAGACGCCCAACACCCGAGCGATCATCTTGATCGGCAAACCCTCCGCTCGATGCAGCCGGCGGATCTCAGCCCAGTCCTCCACGGATAACACCCCTTCGTCTCCCTCGGCTCGGATAAGCCGAGGGTCGGTCGAAGGGGGTCAAAATTCGGGCGTCGCACACGGGGTCAGTTTTCAGGCGTCGCCGACATGAGTTACCGCAGCACCGGAAGCTAAGGCTCCACCGAGTGGTGAACGGCTTAGGTCACGTGAGTAGCCAGCGACCGCAGATGGGGCAAATCCGTTCGTTTCATCGTGGGAGCGGTCGACATATCCGATCGTTGGTCACGGCACAAGCCGGCGATACGGACCGTTCGCGTGCTTACCCGGCGTTCGCAGGGTTTGTTTGCGGGACGTCCTAGATATGCCGCCCGCGGGTCGGCAGGATGAGGTCGGCTCGTTTGACGGGGCCTCCGTGCCAGTAGCGTGCCACTGAAGATCGACTCGGCTATGCCCGACCGAATCCGGGCCTGGATTTCGGAGCTCCCCCGACTGGACTCGAACCAGTAACCCTTCGATTAACAGTCGAATGCTCTGCCAATTGAGCTACGGGGGACCGCATTGCAACCCGACGAGGGTATCTCAGGCGCGCAGTGCGATGCGCCCGGGTTACCGCTACGGGACCGGAATGGACGGCAGCCCGGAGGTCGGCAGCTTCACCGGCACCGACGGCAGCTTCGTCGGAAGCTTGGTCGGGAGCTTCGTCTTCGTCGGCAGCTTCACCGGTAGGGACGTGGGGACCGGCAACGACGGCAGCTTCACCGGCAGCGAGGACTTGGGCGGCGCCGGGGCCTGGCTCGTCGCAGCGGGCACCGGGGTGCTCGACGAACCCGGCTTCGGGCTCTTCCTCGGTGGCGTGGATCCGCCGGAGGTCGGCTTGCGGTGATGGCGCGCGGGCGGCTTCGACTTACCGCCCGAGGACGGCTTGCGCGTGCCGGGCTTGCCCGAGCTGCGCGACGATGACGCGGACGGGACGCCGACAGTGTTGCCGGTCCCGAACGACGGCAGCGCGCCGGTCTGTTGCTTGTACTGCTGCGCGGCGAGGACGGCCGTCTTCGACATGCTGAGGTAGGACAGGTACGCGCCGCTGGTGTAGGTCGACCACGGCGTCCAGTCCTTGCAGCCGCTCGAGATCGTGTACATCGCGCGGCCGTTCTTCTCCGGGTTGGCGTTGGCGAGCGAATCGCGCAGTCCGCCGGTGCCGCGCTCTGAGCGCAGGCCGCGGATCTGCCACAAACCCTGGCTCCAGTCCCAGGTGCCGTCCATCAGTGCGATGTCGCCCTGCGCGCCGGGATTGCCGCCCGACTCGGCCGCGGCGATCGCCGCGGCGATCGGCGCCTCGGCCGGCGAGCATCCGACGTAGAGCGCGAGTGCACTCAGCTGCAGCAGGTTGAAGTCACCGTTCACCGAACCGGGGACGTACACGGCGTGTGCCCCGGCCGGCTGGCTCGGGAAGGCCGCCGACTTCGGGATGCCGACGCGTCCGGTGTCACCGGCGTAGCTGGGACGGGGCAGCTTGCCCGACTTGATGAGGGCGCTGATCGGCTGTCCGACGTCAGGGTTGCGCGACAGGATCGCGTCGAGCGCGTTCTTCGTGGACGTCGTATCGGCCACGGCTGCAGCGGCTGTCGGCGACGAGGACGGACTGTTGGCTACCAGGCCGGCGGCGCTGGTTGCCGCAATCAGGGCTGCCGCTCCGATCAGCCAAGCGATCGATCGCGGAGTGAAGTGGATTCGCGGCAGTCGCCGCTTTCCCTCGTCGGTCTCGTCCGAGCCCTGCATTTGCTTCCCCCAGGAAAAGGCCACAGGTGCGTTGCGCACCGGCCATCCCTAGACCTTCCCAACTCTGCAGGCCCGGTAAACCCAAGCGAGCGTTAGGGTGAACCAATGAAGTTGTCCTTCGTGGTTGGTGCGGCCGCCGGTTACGTTCTCGGCGCGCGCGCCGGGCGCGAGCGTTACGAGACGATCGTGCGAGTCGCCCGCCGGTTCGCCGGCAGCCAGACGGTGCAATCGGCCGCCGGGGTGTTCCAAGCCCAGGTGGACGAACTCACCCACCGCGTTCGCGAGGTCGTCGCGGCGAAGGTGTCCGGAGCTCCTCGAGTCGAGCCCGAACGGCACGCACTCGCGCTGAGCTCACTCGACGGCGTGTCGGGCAGCCAGCAGGTCGCGCTGCTGCGCGACCGCTGCGCGCACTTGCGCGCCGTCCGGCGTGCCGTCCTCGAGGCGCGCCCACCATCGGAGCCCGTCCTGACCGGGGACGCGTCGCGCAACGAACCGCGCCGAGCCGCCAGGCACCGGATGCACCTGCGGAATGCACGACGTTCGCCTCGATGCGCTTGCGCACCACCGGCGGTAGGTCGCGCGGCACGGCGAGCTCCGCGGCGACCGGCTCGCGATCGACCAGCAGCAGGTCATCGACGACGTCTGCTTCGAATACCGTCAGCGCTCCGTCGCGCCACACCGCCTTGATGATGTGCGGCCAGGCGATGAGCCGATGCTCGTCACCGTCCGGCCACCACAATCCGGACGGCGAAGCCAGAACGACGCTGCCGTCGGGCAGATCTGCCCAGGACACGACGCGCTCGTCGCGCGGGAGGTGCGCGAGCGCATCGGACGGAGGCGTCTCGCGTCGGCCGAACAACCGCATCACGGCCCGCCGATCGCCCGTTCGCGCAGCCCGCGGCGCAGGCTCTCGAGGGCGATGAGTTCGCCGAACAGCCGGGCATGCTCGTCGGCCTGTTCGATCGGATTGATGCGTTGCAGCTTCGACTTCAGCGCGGCCACTTCGCGGGACGCGACGATCTCGTGCATGCGCGCGAGCACCGCGTCCGCGTATCGCTCTTGGACGTCGGCGCCCGAGTGCAGCGGCTCGACAGAGAGCGCATGGACGCCGGACCGCAGCGACTCATCGATGTGCTGGTCGATCACGGCCGTCCAGCCCGGACCGGCAACCGCCGCGGACGTGCCGCCGGCCGCCGCGATCGCGGCACGCACGGAACGGTGCGCGGGCAAGGTGAACGCACTTTCGTCGAGCGCGTCGAACTCGGGGCCGGCGACCGCAGGCAGCTGCAATGCCACCTTCAGTGCCTCGCGCTCGACGGCGACGACGGAGTCGTCGACCTTCTCCGCGGGACGGGCCGCAGCCGACTCTGTGCGGTTCCCCGATCGGACGAGCCCGCGCACGCGGTGCACGACGCGCAGCGGATCGTCGATGCCGATCAGCCCGCCGAGCCTTCGCGCATACTCGTCGCGCAGTCCGTGGTCTTTGATCTGCGCGACTAACGGGATACCGCGGTCGAGGGCTGCGCTGCGCCCTTCAGGGGTGTCGAGGTCGTAGCGGGCGACCGTCGAACGCAGCACGAACTCGACGAGCGCAATGCGACGCGAGACCAGATCGAGCACCGCTGTGTCGCCGGACTTCTGCCGCAGCTCGCACGGGTCCATGCCGGTCGGCTCGATCGCGACGAAGGTCTGGCTCATGAACTTCTGGTCGTCGCCGAAGGCGCGCTCGGCCGCCTTCATGCCCGCGGCGTCGCCGTCGAAGGTGAAGATCACTTCGCCGGTGAACGAGTCGCTGTCCATGAGCAGCCGGCGGATGACCGAGACGTGTTCGCTGCCGAAGGCCGTCCCGCAGGTCGCGACGGCTGTGGTGACACCCGACAGGTGGCACGCCATCACGTCGGTGTACCCCTCGACGATCACCGCGCGGTGCTGGCGCGCGATGTCTTTCTTCGCCATGTCGACGCCGTAGAGCAGTTGGCTCTTCTTGTAGATCGGCGTCTCGGGCGTGTTCAGGTACTTCGCCTCGACGCGATCGTCGTCGTAGAGCCGTCTGGCACCGAAGCCGACGACGTCGCCGCCGGTGTCGCGGATCGGCCAGAGCAGCCGCCGATGGAATCGGTCGATCAACCCGCCGCGTCCCGACTCGCGCGCCAGCCCGGCAAGGGTGAGTTCCGGGCCGGTGAATCCCTTGCCCATGAGGTGGTTGGTCAGCGCGTCCCAGCCGGACGGCGCGTAGCCGCAGCCGAACCGCTCGGCGACCGTCTGGTCGAAGCCACGCTCGGCGAGGAACTCGCGCGCCTTGAGCGCGTCGGGTGAGCGCAGTTGTTCGGCGTAGAAGCGCTGCGCCTCGTCATGAGCCGCGACAAGTCTTGCCCGCTGCCCCGGCTGGCGCCGCGGCCCGCCGCCGACTCCCTCGACGTAGCGCAGCTGGATGCCGATGCGCGCGGCGAGCCGTTCGACCGAATCAGCGAAGTCGAGGTGCTCGATGTTCTGCACGAACCGGATGACGTCGCCGCCGGCTCCGCAACCGAAACAGTGGTAGAGCCCGCGCGAAGGTGAAACGGACAGCGACGGCGACTTCTCGTCGTGGAACGGGCAGATGCCCTTCAGGTTGCCGCCGCCGGCGTTGCGCAGTTGGACGTGCTCGCCGATGACGTCGGCGATGGGCGTCTTCTCGCGGACGAGGGCGACATCTTCGTCCCTGATCCGCCCCGCCATGCGACCAGCTTAGGCGGGGCGGATGACAGGACCGTCAGCCCGGCAGGTTGATGTCCTGCTCCTTGCCCAACTCGATCTGGCGCTCCTCGTACTCAACCGCCTGCTTCACCTTTTCGGGCTCCATCGCGAGGCTCACGGCATAGTAGAAGATCACCAACGAGAAGATGATCACGGCCGCTAGGTCGAACCAGTCACCAAGGACCTTGTGACCGCCGTAGCGTCCCATCAAGCCGAGGATCGTCATACCTACGAGCCACGGCCAGATCCAGGAAGCGGCGCGCCAGTCGACGTCAGTACGCCGCACGTTGTGGTGACGTCGCAACGCGATCTCGAAGAACACGCGGCCGAGGAAGATCGCAGCGAGCAACTTCCAGTTCGCGTCGAAACCGCTCCAGTAGATGATTAGGTTCGCCGCGCAGAAGGCCACCGGGTTGAGTACGGCCGGCATCGGCGCTCGGTAGGGCCGTTTGCGATCAGGATCTCGTAAGTGCAACGCGGCAAGGGACACCGGCGCGAATGCATACATGATCGATGTCGCTTCGGTCACGAGACCGACCAGGGACGACCAACTGGGAAATGGCAGAAAGGTAATTTCACCGATCACGAAGGCCAGCACTATCGACCACATAGGCACGCCGCGCTTGTTGGTCTGCGTGAGCTTGTCCGTAATCACTTCGTCTTCGCCGATCGCATAAGACAGCCGGGCGGACGTGCCGAGATAGATAAGTCCGGTGCCGCCGGGCGAGATCACGGCATCGACGAGCAACACGGTCCCGAGCCAAGCAGCGCCGACCGCCACCGCGATCGTGTAGTAAGGGCTGAAATCGCCTTCCCCGATGGGGTTCTTCCAGCCGTGCGTGAGGTTGCTCGGCGTCAGACCGCCAATGAAAGCGACCTCGAGCAGGATGTAGACCGCCGCTCCGATGAACATCGCCGAAATGATCGCCCGAGAGATGTCCTTGCTCGGGTTGCGCGCCTCGCCGCCCATTTGAACTGCTTGCTCGAAACCTTGCAGGGCGAACACCACTCCGAGGGGCAGCGCGGCGAAGACACCATGCATTCCGAACGGCATGAATCCGCCGCCGGCGGTGAAGTTCGAGGTATGGAAACTCAGCGACATGATCACGACCACCGCGAGAATCGGTACGGCCGCCTTCCAGATCACCATGAGTGTGTTGCTGTCGGAAAGCAATTTGGCGCCAAGCAAGTTGATCACCGTGAACAGCAGCATCCCACCGGTAGCGACGAGGAGGCCAACAGTGGTCAAGGTGCCGTTCGTGTGCAGCATGACCAGGTGCTTCTTGGCCCAGTCGGTGCCGTTCAAATAGGAAATCGACGCCTCTACCTCGATGGGGGCGATCGTCACCGCCTGCAAATACGCGGCCCATCCGGCAGTGAAGCCGGCGAGTGTTCCGAACGCGAAATACGGGAAGCGCGCGGTGCCGCCCGCGACCGGATACGCAGCGCCCAGTTCGGCGTGGACGAGGGCGAGCGTCAGGAGCATGAACGCGGCGAGAATCCATGAGATCAGCGAGGCAGGCCCTGCTGCCTTCGCTGCGGTCAGCGCCCCAAGGAGCCATCCTGACCCGATGATCGAACCGAGCGAGATGAACATGAGCCCGAAGAAGCCGATGCTCCGGCGCAAGTCTCTCGACTTGGCGGGCCCGGACTGGGCGGTCTCTACGGCCATGCGATACCTCCTGGTCGGCGAAACGCTGGACGAAACTTTCGCATGAAGGCGATACGAAGCAAACCTTAGGGGCAAAGTGTTCCGTCATGGACATAGAAACGACCGCGGAATCGGAGCAAATGCCGCCCCCGGCAGACGTCGAACGGTTGCTCGCGTTCGCGTCGAGCCGGCTTGGTGCCAGCGACGCCGCGACGCTCGCGCAGGCATCTGCGCGGATGTACTCGTGGGCACGAGCGATCCCCGGCGCCGTAACCGTTTCGACCCGCGACGGAAACGATCTTGTCGGTTTCGGCTACGGATACTCGTGGGACTGGACGACGATGACGGACGCGTGGTCGTTGCGCCTGCGCGACGACCTGGGCGAATCGGCTGCCGTGCTTGACGATTCGTTCTCGGTCGTTCTGCTGGTGGTTGCCCCCGACCACCGTCGCAGCGGCCTCGGCGCGCGCCTGCTGTCGAAGCTCGCCGATCAGTCGGACGAACACCTCACGTGGTTGCAGGTCGAAGCCAGGTCGGCGTTGCGCAGCGTGTGCGAATCGCTCGGCTGGCACGCCCTCGATGCGGACGCCGACCCGCTGATCATGCTCAGTGGTGCACCAGCCGGCGGTGCCACGTAATCGCCGACGTGTCGGTGAGCTGCGCGACCTGATCGATGACGACCCGCAGCCGACCGGCATCGTCGGCGGCCGCATGCCACGACGCGACGAGTGCGCGATCGAGTGAACCTGGCGCGGTCTCGTGGAGCGCGGCGACGAGTTCGGTGAGAACGGTGCGCTGCCATTCCTGTCGCTCTGCCGCCCCGGCACGTCCCATCACGTAGTGCGCGGCGAGCGCCTTCAGTAGCGCGCACTCCGCCGCTGCCTGATCGGGGACTACCAGGGACGCCGCGTACCGGCCGAGTTCACCGCTGCCGTGTTCGGCACGCGTGGCGTTGACCGCGGCCGCTGACAAGCGGCCGACCAGCTCGCTAGTCGCGCGCTTCGCCGCCGCTTGCGCTGCCGACGTCCCGTCGTAGCCTGCGAGATCGCGCAGTGTAGGCAGCGCAAGCAGTTGATCGAGTACGGGCGCGAGCGCCGTCGCCGGCTGCGCCGAGTACTGCGCAGCCGCGATCGTGCACAGGCGTTCCCGCGTGGCGTCGTCGATGTCGGCGAGCTTGATCATGCCGCCGTGCACACCGTCTTCGACGTCGTGGACGGAGTAGGCGACGTCGTCGGCCCAGTCCATCACCTGCGCCTCGAGACAGCGTTGCTCCGATTCGACGCCGGCGCGCATCCACGCGAACGCATCGGCGTCCGCCTCGTAGTAGCCGAACTTCCGAGTGCCCTCGCGGCGCGGCCACGGATACTTGCAGGTCGCGTCGAGCGTGGCGCGGCACAGATTGAGGCCTGCCGGATCGCCCGACTCGTGCACGATCTTGGCCTCGAGGCGGGTGAGCACACGCAGGGTCTGCGCGTTGCCTTCGAACCCGCCGCACCCGCCGGCCACGAGGTCGAGCGCGTCCTCGCCGTTGTGTCCGAACGGTGGGTGACCGATGTCGTGTGCGAGGCCTGCGGTGTCGACGATGTCCGCGTCGCATCCGAGCGCGGCGCCGATCTCTCGTCCGATCTGGGCGACCTCGAGCGAGTGCGTCAGCCGCGTGCGCGGGAAGTCGTCCTCACCGGGGACGACCACCTGTGTCTTGTCGGCGAGGCGACGGAACGCATACGAGTGCAACACCCGCGCGCGGTCACGCTGGAACGCTCCTCGTTCGAGGAGCCCGGCGTCTGCCCGCTTCGGCGGCTCGTCGATGCGCCGCGCGGAACTCGCCGCGTCGTACGGGTATCCCATTAGAGCTGCTCGTCGATCCAGTCGCTGAAGCGCAGCAGGGTGTCGATCCAGAGCCCGACCGTGTACTTGTACTGCGCCCGCGTAGCGCCGGATTCGAAGTCGTGGCACTGCTCGGCGCAGATGCCGACGCGGCCGTCGTCGGGCAGCACCGTGTACGCCTTCGGGAACAGCTTGCTGCGATTCCACTCGTCCAGCAGCAGGGCGAGCGCGCCGCGGTTGTCGACGTCGAAGCGTCGGTTCAAGTACAGCCGCGCCTGCAGGATCTCGTGCCGCTCGCCGTAGAAGAAGATGTAGACGCTGCACTTCTCCCAGCGCACGACCAGATCGCCGTCGTCGTCGATCGAGTGCTTGAGGCCGTACTCGTCGAGCAATTGTTCGACCAGGCCGAGCGACGGCAGCACGACCGTGCCGCCGCCGGGCTCAGTCGATCTGCGCGCCAGCCTGTCGTCGAGAGCGGGACGGGATCGACGCCAGAACACGCTTCGACGTTACTCGACGGTGACCACTGTCTTGCGGGTCATGCACCGATGGCTGCGCGGCCCGACTCGAGCCGGGCGACGGGCACCCGGAACGGCGAGCACGAGACGTAGTCGAGCCCGACGCGCTCGAAGAAGTGCACCGAATCCGGGTCGCCGCCGTGCTCGCCGCACACCCCGAGCTTGAGGCCCGGACGCCGTGAGCGGCCCCTCTCGGCACCGATCCGGACCAGCTCGCCCACGCCCTCGACGTCGATCGACTCGAACGGGCTGATACCGAAGATGCCCTTCTCGAGGTAGGCCGAGAAGAAGGCCGCTTCGACGTCGTCACGCGAGAAGCCCCAGGTGGTCTGGGTGAGGTCGTTCGTGCCGAAGGAGAAGAACTCGGCGGCATCGGCGATCTGGTCGGCGGTGAGTGCCGCGCGCGGCAACTCGATCATCGTGCCGACGAGGAATTCCAGGTGGACGCCCGACTCCGCGCGCACCTCGCGAGCGACTTGGATGATGTCCTGCTTGACGGTCTCGAACTCCTGCACGTTCGCGACCAGCGGCACCATGATCTCGACGCGCGGGACGCCGCCGACCTTGATGCGTTCGGCCGCGGCTTCGAGGATCGCGCGCGACTGCATCTGGAACAGGCCGGGAATCACGACGCCGAGTCGCACCCCGCGCAGGCCGAGCATCGGGTTCTGCTCGTGCAGCTTGTGCACCGCCTGCAGCATGCGCAGGTCGTTCTCGCGCTTCTCGCCGCGTGCCTCGGCGACGGCGACGCGAACCGAGAGCTCGGTGATGTCGGGCAGGAATTCGTGCAACGGCGGGTCGAGCAGCCGGATCGTCACCGGCAGGCCGTCCATGGCCTCGAGGATCGCCACGAAGTCGTCCCGCTGCAGCGGAAGCAGTTCCTTCAGCTCGGTCGCCTGCTCCTCGTCGGAGTCGGCGAGGATGAGCCGCTCGACGAGCTGGCGCCGCTCGCCGAGGAACATGTGCTCGGTGCGGCACAGCCCGATGCCCTCGGCACCGAAGCGGCGCGCACGGGCGGAGTCCTCGGCGTTGTCGGCGTTCGTGCGCACCGACATGCGGCGCACTCCATCGGCGTGGCTCATCAGCCGGTCGACGGCGACGACCAGATCGTCGCCCTCGTCGATCACGCCCTCCTCGAAGTAGCGCACGACCGGCGAGTCGACGACCGGCACCTCGCCGAGGAAGACGTCACCGGAAGTGCCGTCGATCGAGATGACGTCACCCTCGTGGATCTCCTCGCCACGCTTGGTGCGAACGATCCGCTTCTTGGTGTCGACGTTGAGCGACTCGGCGCCACACACGCACGTCTTGCCCATCCCGCGCGCGACGACGGCAGCGTGCGAGGTCTTGCCGCCACGGCTGGTCAGGATGCCCTGGGCGGCGATCATGCCGTTGAGGTCGTCGGGGTTCGTCTCGCGACGGACGAGGATGACGGGCTCGCCCGAGCGCGACCACTTCACCGCGGTGTACGAGTCGAACACGACCTTGCCGACGGCTGCGCCGGGCGAGGCGTTCATGCCTCGCGCGATCGCCTTCCTCTCGGCCTTGTCATCGAAGCGCGGGAACATCAGCTGCGCGAGTTGCGCCCCGGTCACCCGCTTGAGCGCCTCGTCCATGTCGATGAGGCCCTGGTCGACCAGCTGGGTCGCGATGCGGAACGCGGCCGCGGCGGTGCGCTTGCCGACACGGGTCTGCAGCATCCACAGCTTGCCGCGCTCGACGGTGAACTCGATGTCGCACAGGTCGAGGTAGTGCTCCTCGAGCGTCTGCATGATCTGCAGCAGCTTGTCGTAGGACTTCTTGTCGATCTGTTCGAGCTCGGCGAGCGGGACGGTGTTCCGGATCCCCGCGACGACGTCCTCGCCCTGCGCGTTCTGCAGGTAGTCGCCGTAGATGCCCTGCGCGCCGCTGGCCGGGTCACGGGTGAACGCAACGCCGGTGCCGGATTCCATGTCGAGGTTGCCGAACACCATCGAGCAGATGTTCACCGCGGTGCCGTCGCCACCAGGGATGCGTTCCTGGCGCCGGTAGATGATTGCGCGCTCTGTGTTCCACGACTCGAACACGGCGCGGACGGCGAGATCCATCTGCTCGCGCGGCTCCTGCGGGAACGGCCGTCCCGCGTGCTCGACGACGACCTCCTTGAACGTCTCGACGAGCTTGCGCAGGTCGTCGGCGTCGAGATCGAGGTCGCTGTCGGTGCCACGCCCGTCGAACTTGGCCTTCTTGGCCGCCTCGATGGCGTTCTCGAAGTGATCGCCGTCGATCCCGAGCACCGTCTTGCCGAACATCTGGATGAGCCGCCGGTAGGAGTCGAACGCGAACCGCTCGTTGCCGGACTGTGCGGCGAGGCCGCGCACCGACTGGTCGTTGAGCCCGACGTTGAGAACCGTCTCCATCATCCCGGGCATCGACACCTTTGCGCCGGACCGGACGGAGACCAGCAGCGGGTCGTCGGACTGCCCGAGCTTCTTGCCCATCGACGTCTCGAGCGCCTCGAGATGCTCGGTGACCTCCTCGGCGAGCTCGGCCGGCTCGTGGCCCGACTTCAAGTACGCCTGGCAGGCCTCGGTCGTGATCGTGAACCCGGGCGGCACCGGCAGGCCGAGGTTCGTCATCTCGGCGAGGTTCGCGCCCTTGCCGCCGAGCAGGTCTTTCATGTCCTTACTGCCCTCGGCGAAGTCGTAGACAAACTTTTCCGTCCGAGGCATCAGCGAGCACTCCGTCCGTCGGGCAACATTTGTCCTGCAGCGTAGTCACGCGAACGGGGCGTAAAGCTTTTCGGTGACGCGACCGACGTCGGACGTTCAGTTGACACATGTTCACTGAACTGCTTACGTCGGAGCGGACGGATGGGGGATGCGTGGTCGAGACCGGGGCACAACCGAGGATTTCTGCTGCGCGTCGACAGTTCTTGAAACTCACCCGGGTGCTGACTTCGCCGCTGCGCCCGGATGACTACCTCGCCCTGATCAACCCGCGGTGGTCGACGCGCGAGCTGACCGGACGGGTGGTGCGCGTGCGGCACGAGACCGCCAATGCGACGACGGTCGTCATCAAGCCCGACTTCCCGTGGCCGGTCCACTCCGCCGGGCAGTACCTGCGTATCGGCATGGAGATCAACGGCATCCGGCATTGGCGCGCGTACACGATCACGTCCGACCCCGGGCACAGCGAGGGCGTCGTTAGCGTGACGGTCAAGTACACCGAGGGCGGCAAGATGTCGCCGGTGTTCCAGCGCTACGTGCAGCCCGGGCGCGTCGTGTTCCTCGGCGATATCGAGGGCGAGTTCCTCCTGCCCGACCCCGTCCCCGCCAAGCTGCTGTTCCTGTCCGCCGGAAGCGGCATCACGCCGATCTGGAGCATGCTGCGCGAACTCGAGCGCCGCGACCAGCTCGGTGACGCGATTCACGTGCACAGCTGTCGTGACGCCGACGACATGATCTTCGGACGGATGTTGCGGCGCATGGCCCGCCGTCAGGACGGCTACAGCCTGCGCGAGATCCACACGTCGCAGCAGCCGCGCTTCGAGCCCGAGCAGCTCGACAAGCTCTGCCCCGACTGGAAAGAGCGCGAGATCTTCCTGTCCGGCCCGCGGCCGATGATCGATGCCGTCGAGGAGTTCGTCGACAAGGCCGACCGCACCGACCACCTGCACACCGAACGGTTCCAGCCGGTCATCGGCAACGGCGGCGGCAGTGGTGAGGGCGGGACCGTCTACCTGCGGGTGTCCGACTGCAAGGCCGAGTGCGAGCCCGGGCAGTCGATCCTCGTCGGCGGCGAGGAGGCCGGGGCGAACCTGCAGTTCGGATGCCGAATGGGCATCTGCCATACCTGTGTCGGACGGTTGCAGGACGGCGCCGTCCGCGACCTACGTACCGGTGCCGTCGAAAATGCGAGCGGCCAAATGATCCGCGTGTGCATCAACGCGCCCGAAGGCCACGTCGAGATCGATCTCTGATCGAAGGAGTCAAGACCCTTGTCCCAAGCGAAGACCGAAACGAAGCTGTATGACCCCGAGAACCCGCTGCACCGGCTGACGTCGGAGCAACTCGACGAGATCGGACGCGAGTTCGACAAGCTGCACGACGAGATCTTCGGCGATCTCGGCGACAGCGACGCGAAGTACATCCGCAGCATGATCACGTTCCATCGGCGCCTTGTCGCGCTGTCGCGTATCGCGCTGATCGGCGCCAAGTTCAAGCCGCTGTGGCTGCTCGGCACCGCCGGCCTGTCGTTCGCCAAGATCCTCGAGAACATGGAGATCGGGCACAACGTCATGCACGGCCAGTGGGACTGGATGAACGACCCGAACATCCACTCGTCCACCTGGGACTGGGACACCGCGTCGCCTGCCGCCGCGTGGAAGCACTCGCACAACTACGTCCACCACACGTTCACGAACATCATCGGCAAGGACAAGGACGTCGGGTACGAGATCATGCGTATCGACCCGCGCCAGCCGTGGAAACCGTCCTACCTGTTCCAGCCGATGTACAACATCCTGCTCGCCGCGTTCTTCGAGTGGGGCGTGGCCATTCACGACCTCGACTTCCCGAAGATCCACACTGGCGAGAAGTCACGCAAGCAGGTCTGGGACGAGATGAAGGCGATCGGCCGCAAGGGTCGTAATCAGATCGCCAAGGACTACGTCGCCTACCCCGCCTTCAGCGGTCTTGTGTCGGGCAAGAAGGGCTACAAGGCGGCGTTCTGGGCGAATTTCACCGCCAACATCGTCCGCAACCTGTGGTCGAACGCGATCATCTTCTGCGGGCACTTCCCCGACCAGACCTTCGTGTTCACCGAGGACGAGGTCGAGAACGAGTCGCGTGGCGCGTGGTACGTGCGGCAGATGATCGGCGCGGCCAACATTGACGGCGGGCCGTTCTTCCACGTGCTCAGCGGCAACCTGTCCTACCAGGTCGAGCACCACCTCTACCCGGACATGCCCAGCTCGCGCTACCAGCAGATCGCGCCACGGGTGAAGGAGATCTGCGAGCGCTTCGGGCTGCCCTACAACACCGGTCGGTTCGGCAAGCAGTGGGGCGGCGTGCAGCGCTCGATCCTGCGGCTGGCCTTCCCGGGCGGTGGCCCGCGAACGAAGCCGGGTCCCTACGTCGTGCCCGAGGAAGAGAAGAACCGCGCCAAGCGGTCCAAGGCGGAGGTGCCGGCGTTCCCGTGAACAAGCGCAAGGCGGCGCGGCGCATGCTGCGCAACTCTCCGTTGATGACCGACCTGGCCGATCTGCGCGCCCATCCGCCGTCGCTGCCGCGTCCGCATCGCCCGACGCCGATGTCGGAGCTCACGTGGCCGCGCAAGATCCGGCGCGTCACCGGCTTCATGTTCTTCGTGTCCACGATCGCGCTCGGGGTGTCGGCAGCGACGGCCTCGTCCGATTGGAACGTCCGCTCGGGCGACTACCAGGGAAGTTAGGGCTGGCTTCGGACGACCCGCGCGACGCCGGCCCGGCGCGGGTCGGCCGCGGCGTCGAGGGCGCCGTCCGGCCCGACCAGGGCGGCGCCCACTCCCCCGAAGTACATCGTCAGATCGGTCTCGACGCGGATCTCTTCGTCGGGACGTCCCGCGCGGTGCACGTGCACACGGGGCAGCTCGACGGCCGCCTGCAGCGACATCCGACCGCCGAGGTAGCCGGCGAGCACCTGCGCGATCGCGGTCGTGATCCGATCGGCGCCGGGCGATCCGATCGCCAGCGTCGAGCCGTCGGGACGACGCCCGACCGTCGGCGCCATGTTCGACAACAGGCGGGTGCCCGGCGCGCGCGAATACAGGCCGCTGGGGTTGAGCTCCTGCTCGCCGAGGCAGTTGTTGAGCCAGATGCCGGTGCCGTCGGCGATCATGCCCGCGCCGTAGCCGCTCGACACCGTGACGGCGCACGCGACGCCGTCGCTGTCAGCGGCCGAAACGTGTGCCGTCGAGCCGGACTCGAGGACGGCCCGCGGGTCGCCATCGACGCGGTCGAGGAACGCCGCGGCGTCCGTGGCCAGGTCAGCGCTCGAGTCGAGGACGTCGAGGCGGTGACCGAGGACGGCTCGTTGCACGCGGACGAGCACGGCACGCGTCTCGTCGTCCCAGATCCCGTGCGGCTGGTCGTCGAGCAGGCGGAGCATCGCCGCGAGGCACGCGCCGCCCACGGACGGCGGCGGCGCCGTGGCGAGGGTCCAGGCGTCCATGCGTGTCGTGAGCGAAGGGCGTACGACGGGTCGGTACTCGGCCAGATCGTTCAGGCTGAGCATGCCGCCACGTGCGAGTACATCGGCACTGATGAGTTGCGCGAGCTCGCCGGTGTGCATCGAGCTCGGGCCTTCGTCGGCGATCACCTGCAGCGAGCGCGCCAGATCCGGCAGCACGATCGGCTCGGCGGTGATCGTCCCGTCGTCGTCGTGCAGCGCGGCGCGGCTGATCGCGTCCCACCCGAAGATGTCGTCGTGGACGTATGCGAGGTAGAACCGCGACGCCGCACTCAATGCGAACCCGACCCGCGCGACCTCGATTGCCGGCGCGACCACCTCGGCCCACGGCAGTCGGCCGTCGCGCCGGTGCGCCTCGCCGATGGCCGCGACGGCGCCGTGGACGGCAACCGATCCGGGACCGATCGTGATGTCGATGCCGCCGCCGTACTGCGTGGTGATGTCCCACGTACCGCCGCGCACGATGCCGTCGCGGCCGGGCATGTCCATCCAGCCGTCGACGGTGTACGGATCGCCGTCGTCGCTCGGCTGAACTGTCACGAATCCGCCGGCGCTGAGCGTCACGACGCCGACCTCGTTGACCATCGTCACGAGCACTGCGGCCGCCGCTGCGTCGACGGCGTTGCCGCCGGCACGCACGACCTGTTCGGCCGCGTCGGCCGCTGCCTCGTTGGGCGCGGCGATGGCAACGTCTGTCACGACTCGAACGCTACTGACTAGCTGACCCCGACGAGCTTGCGGTGGCGAGGTTGGACGTAGCGCGGAGCCGGCCGGAAGAGGATCGCCGTCATCGCGACGCACGCTGCGAGCAGGTAGACGGGATACGCGAGCGCCGCGACCGAGGTCGACGCGACCGCCATCAGGCACAACCCGTTGCCGAGCACGTCGGCGCACCACGAGCTGCGCGACTCGAGTTCCGGACGCAGCCATCCTTCGCGCACGGTCGGCCAGAGCGCGACCGCATCGCAGGTCACGGCGAGCAGAGCTGCCCAGCCGTTCGACAGCGGTCCCCATCGCCACAACACCACGGCGGCCAAGGCAACCGCGCCGAGGACGACATCGGCGCGGCGCAGGCCGGGCTTACCGAATCGGGGGACGAGGCTCAGCGAGAACGTCGCGACAGCCGCGATCGCGTCGACCGCCGCTGCGTACGCGCCCGGTCCGGCTCCCCCGTCGTCGGCCGTCCCGAAACCGAGCACGCCGATGACGGCCCACACCAGCCACGAGGCCTGATGCGGACGCGCGCGTCCGCGCAGCACGTCCACGAAGTAGTACACCGCGGACACCGCCACGATCAGTGCGCCGGTCACGCCGAGCATCGTGCGCATGTCGTCCCCCCGCTCGATATGAGCGGGACATGACACGCACTGATACGTCTCGGTCCTTTCGGGCACGGATGCTTGGCCGGGGCTCGTGCGCGCCGCTACGTTCGGCCCGACCACCACACGCTCTGCGGGAGGGCAAACATGAATCGTCTACGCATATTGGCAACGGTCGGCGCCGCCGGCGCACTGATCGGCGCGACTCTCATGTCGTCGCAGGCCGCGCACGGGGCGCAGGTCGCACACGGGCAGCATGCCGTGATCTGCGACGGGCACGTCGCCACCATCGTCGGGACGGCCGGCAACGATCACCTGATCGGCACCGACGGTCCCGACGTCATCGCGGGCCTTGGCGGCGACGACGTCATCCTCGGTCTGTCCGGGAACGACATCATCTGCGGCGGCGACGGCAACGACGTCATCAACGCGATGGGCGGCAGCGGGCAGCAGCTGTTCGGCGACGCCGGCAACGACCTGTGCATCGGGCCCGGCACGACGAACAGTTGTGAATCGCCGCGGCACCCGGACCCGAAGATGTCCGACCCGCCCACCGGCGGCGGCCCGAACCAGGGCAACGTCAAGCGTGCGCAATCGGCGCCCGTGTCGGCGTCGTGCAGCGTGAGCAACGGCCTGATCAAGCTTGCGATCAAGGGCAAGGTCAGCGCGTTCTACAACAACGCCGCGAACATCCTCGTCGAGCCGATCCTGTTCAAGTACCACTCGTCGACGAAGACGTGGGTCGAGAAGGACTTGGACGTCCACACGATCAAGATCGGCGGCTACAACGGCACGTTCCACAACTTCCTGGTCGCAACACCGACAACGAGCCGGTCAAGGGCATCTACTACGTCGGCTACTACATCCAGTGGTACTCGCCGAACGGCCAGGACAACGCCGGCTACGTGTGGAAGTTCGACGACAACTACCCAAAGCCTGAAGGGAAGCGTTCGCAACGTCGGGCTGTGCCTGCGAACGTGTAACCGCATCCGCGATACCCACCCGTGCACAGCGGGGTCGACACCGTCGGTCCCGCTGTGCACTCGTGTCGCGGCCTTTCGCCGGCGCATGACACGATTTTGTTCGTGTCCGCGTCGGGAGAGTTCGTCACCGAGGTGCTCGACTTCGATGGCGGGCGCGCCGTTACGGCGTACGTGCCGACATGTCGCGTCGAGACAGTCGTCTACGCCGGCGACGGTGAGCTGATCTCGCGATGGGGCCGGACCTAGAAGCGGCGGACGTCCCGTCGACCCTGGTTGTCGGCGTCCATCGGCATGCGGACGAAGAACTCGGTTGCACGAATACTCGCCGGGCTTCGATCCGCAACGCTTCACCGCGCACGAAGCATTCCTTGTCAGCGACGTCCGCGGCTGGGTCGAATCGCGGTTCGGCGTCGACCTGCCGGCCGGGCGCACGGCGGTCTTCGGAGTGTACGCCGGAGCGGAATTCGCCCTCGCCCTCGGCTTGCGACATCCCGACGTCTTCGGCGCCATCCTCGCCGCTTCACCAGGTGCCGGCTACCGCCCACCGGCGCCGACTCCCGAGCCCGTCCGCGTACCTATCTGGTGGCAGGCACAGGAGAACCGTTCTTCCTCGCGAACGCCACCCGTGGGCGACAGCGCTGCGCGACGCGGGCGCCGAGGTCTCATGACCGAACGAAATGGAGCGCACGGCGACCAATTCTGGCGCGACGAATTCCCGCTGA
>CAVWSE010000013.1:0-27326 GCA_963757455.1 uncultured Actinomycetota bacterium | reverse complement strand
CGGGGTCGCGCTCGCCTTCACCGGGCGTCCCGACTAGAACGTCTGGCTTTCTCAGCTCGTCGGGGCGATGCTGTCCTCGTTGATCTTGGGAGGTCCGATATGAATGCACGCCGTGGTGCCTTCGTCATCCTCGCCGCCGTGGCGCTCGCCGCCGTCGGATTCGCGCCGTCTGCGATCGCCGCGGCTCTGCAGCACCGGATGGGGACGGTCGCTGCCGGCTACCCGCCGCAGGCGAAGTTTGCAGTGCTTCACGACGTCGCGTGCGCCGACCGCTCCCACTGCTTTGCCGTGGGCGACGCACATGTCGGCACCGGATCTCGCACGCTGTTCGAACGGTGGACCGGTTCGCGGTGGGCAGTAATGCCCGGCCCGACCCCGGCCACCACGATTCTGACGACGACGTCGTCCGTTTCGTGCTCGTCGTCTACCGCGTGCATGACGGTCGGGTTCTACCTGGCGCCTGGCGGCGGCAGTCACTTCAAGGCCTTCGCCGAGCGATGGAACGGCTCGCGGTGGCGACTGCTGCCGTCGCCGACATTCGGGCTCGCGGGGTCGCTTGCCTTCGACGCGGTGTCGTGCCCGGCCGCACGTTTCTGTGTAGTCGTGGGTAGCAACTTCGACCGGCCGCGCGGCCCCTCTGATCTCGCGATCACGGCGACGTGGAACGGCACCAGCTGGCACGTGGTGCACCGTGACGCGCAGGGATCGATGGAAGGCATCTCATGCCCGTCCGTCCACTCGTGTGTGGCGATCTTCCGTCCGGGCAAAGGCAATCACCTGCACCGACTGCAGCTCGCGGACGGACGTTGGCGGACGCACATCGACAACCTCGTCGGGGTGCAGTCGACCATCACCTTCAACGATCTGGATTGCTTGACCGCGTCGTCGTGCACCGCCGTCGGCTCCACCTATTCGGAAGGATCGCCGGATGCCGCCGCGGCGTACCACTGGAACGGCACCGTCTGGCGCACGCTGCACCCAGGTGCCCGCATGCGGACTCACTCGCGCGAACTGTTCGGGGTGTCATGTCCGACCGCGACCGAGTGCGTAGCGGTCGGGCGGACGGATCGTGGCCCGTCCGCTCAGGGTGTTCCGCTCGTCGAGCAGTTCCACGGCGGCCGGACCGAGATCGTCCCGGCGAGCACGACCACGAACGCCGAGTCCACGGGACTCAACGCCGTCGCGTGTTTCGGCGGTGGCACCTGCCGTGGCGTCGGATGGCACACGGCTCCCAACAACAGCACCGTTACCCACCCGTTCGCCGACCAGGGCGTGCTGTTCTGATCAGTCGCGTCGCTCGCTGTCCAACGATGACATGAGCGCGTCCGGATAGCGCGGCCCGGCAACGGCATCGGCGGGCAGCACCCGGTCGATCTCGGCCAGGTCGTCGGCCGACAGGCTCACGGCGAGCGCGTCGACCGCCGGCTGCACGCGCTCCGGCTTCTTCATGCCGACCAACGGAACGATGTCGCTGCCCTGCGCAGCAACCCACGCGATCGCCAGCTGCACGACGGTGAGACCGTGCCGCGCTGCGATCGCCTCGAGCAGCGCCGCGGCCCGCACCCGTCCAGCGCGGTGTTGACTGCGCTGGCCCGTGCGCTGCGGCTGACCGAGGACGAGCGTGATCATCTGTTCCACCTGGCCGGGCAGCCTGCGCCTGAACGTCGCACGACGGGTGCGCACGTCAGCCCGGGTGTGCTGTACCTACTCGACCGGCTCACGGATACTCCCGCGTTCGTGATCGACGATCTCGGCGCGCTGCTGGTCCAGAACCGGATGTCGAAACTGGTCTCGGGTGATCGGACGTCGTTCACCGGACGGCGCCGCAACCACACGTGGCGCTGGTTCACAGAACCCGAGAGCCGCGCTCGCGTCCCCGAAGAGGACTGGGCGGAGCATTCACGCACGCACGCCGCGGACCTTCGGGCCGCAGTCGGTCGTCGCCGCAACGATCCCGAACTCGCCGCGATGGTCGCCGACCTGCTGAAGGCCAGCCCTGAGTTCGCGGTGCTGTGGCCCGAACACGAGGTCGCTGTGCGCCGTGCGGACGCGAAGCGCCTCATTCATCCGGAGGTCGGCCTGCTTGACCTGCTGTGCGAGCACCTGACCAGCGACGTCGACGGTGCATCGCTGGTCGTATTGCATCCGCGACCGGGGACGGACTGCCGCGAGAAGCTCGACCTCCTCGCCGTGATCGGGACGCAGGACCTGAACCCCGTCACCTGAACCCCGTCGGTTGAGCGCGTCGCCGGATGCAGCGGGAGGCTGTGCCGGAACGTCTACGCAGTGAGTGGACGGGAGGACGCGTGACCTTTGACGAGTACGTGACAGCGCACCTGCCGCGACTCACTCGCTTTGCGGCCGTCTTGACGGCCGACCGGGCGCTGGCCGAGGACGTGCTGCAGACCGTGCTCGCCAAGGCTTGCGCCCAATGGGATCGCGTGTCTGCCGCAGATTCGCCGCACGCCTATGTGCGCAGGATGATCGTCAACGAGCACTTGTCATGGCGTCGGCGGCACCGCCGCCTCGTGGCCCACGCGCAGCTCGACGACTTGCTGCCGTCGGTTCCCGACCACGCCGCGCTGCATGCCGAGCGGCTCGACCTGCTCGAACGGGTCGGCCGGTTACCTGCCCGGCAGCGCGCGGCCGTGGTGCTGCGTTACTACGAGGAGCTCGACGACGCCGAGATCGCGAGTGCACTCGGCTGTTCGACCAGCACAGTGCGCAGCAACATCGCCCGCGCGCTCGCCACGCTGCGCGTCCGTAGCCGCGACGAACTTCGAACGGAGTCGCGATGAACAACACCGAACAAGATCTGCGGGACGCCCTGGCGTTGCTCGAGCAACGCGCACCAGGGGTCGAGGCCGTGTCGATCGCCACGGGAGCACGCGCTGGTCGTGACTCACGGCGGTGGGTCCTGCCGCTGGCTGCGGCGCTGGCGGTGTGTCTCGTTGCGGTAGCCGTCGTCGTGTTCACCCGCCACCACTCGAATGCGAGGACGTCGGCGATCACGCCGCCATCGCCGCAAGGGCCGTCGACGTGCGTCGAAACCGCGCCGCATCGCCCGGGCGCTGACACCACCCTCATCCCCGGCAAACCCGTCGCCTTGACGATCTGCCAGTACCTCGGTCGGGCCCGACGTCCGACGGTCACGCAGGTTGGCGACCCCAGTGCGATCGTGGCAGCACTCGACGCCCTGCCGACCCTGCCGATCTCGAACGGGTGCCGCCCGCGCTTCCCGGGGGCCCTGCCCGCACTGGGTACCTACGAACTGGATTTTCGCTACGCCACCGGCCCGCACATCGTCGTGAATGTGCTGCCGCAATGCCGCCCCAGCGTGAACAACAGCACCGGCCTGGAAGTTGATGACGCACCGGCAGTCGTCGCGATGCTCAAGCGTGTGGCCGTCGTGCCGCTGGCCGTCCATTTCACGATGACGGGTGGGCCGCGGCCCACCACGACAGCACCGGCGAGACCAGCAGCGGGGGTGCCGCTCACCGTTGTCGATGCCGGCGGCCAGGCAAGGCACGCATCGACCGATCAGCACGGAACGGCTCACTTCACCGTCGTGCCCGGTCGCTACACCGTCGTGTCGCCCACGTGCGCGAATGCCAGGCAGCAGCTCACCGTCCGTCCGAACACGCCGCTGCAGGTCGAGGTGCGCTGCGACGTGCCGTGAGCGCTACAAGCGTCCCGACTGCACGACGCGGCTCAGGAACTGCTGCGTGCGCTCCTCGCGCGGGTTCTCGAAGATGTCCTGCGGCGTGCCGCGTTCGAGGATCGAGCCGTTGTCGAGGAAGCACACCTGGCTGGCGACTTCCTTCGCGAAGCCCATCTCGTGGGTCGCCAGCAGCATCGTCAGCCCGCCGTGGGCGAGTTCGCGCACGATCTGGAGTACGTCGCCGACGAGCTCCGGGTCGAGCGCTGCAGTGATCTCGTCGAGCAGCATCACCCGCGGCTGCATCGCCAGCGCACGCACGATCGCGACGCGCTGCTGCTGGCCACCGGACAGGCTGTCGGGGTAGGCCTTCGCCTTCTCGACCATGCCGACCGACTCGAGCAATCGCATCGCTCGGTTGTGGGCGTCCTTCTTCGGCATGCGCTCGATGCGGGTCGGGCCGAGCGTGATGTTGTCGATCACCGACATGTGCGGGAACAAGTTGTAGCTCTGGAACACGATGCCGACGTCACGGCGTAGCGCGTTGAGGTCGACGCCGGCGCCGCTGACGGTGTCGCCGTCGATGCGGATCTCGCCGGCGCTGATCTCTTCAAGTGCGTTGACGCAGCGCAGCAGCGTCGACTTGCCCGATCCGGACGCGCCGATGAGGCAGACCACCTCGTGGCGCTCGACATTCAGTGAGACGCCCTTGAGCACCTCGTTGTGCCCGAAGGACTTGTGAACGTTGTCGATCTCAAGGAACGACATCAGCGTTGCCCCCGCCGTCGCGCATCGCGGTTGATCAGATAGTCGACGAAACGCGCCTGCGGGATCGTGATGATGATGAAGAACGCGGCCGCCAGCGTGACCGGTGCGAGGGTGAACAACTTGCTCTCCCACAGGGTCGCGGTCTCGACGACCTCCGCCACGCTGATCGTGAACAACAGCGCGGTGTCCTTCTGCAGGCTGATGAAATCGTTGAGCAGCGGCGGGATGACGCGGCGCACCGCTTGCGGCACCAACACTGTGCGCAGCGTCTGGGTGTAGCTGAGCCCGAGCGAGCGCGCGGCGGCGCTCTGGCTCGGGTGGATCGAGGACAGTCCAGCGCGGAAGACCTCGGCGACGTAGGCCGAGTAGGTCATCGACAGCGCGATGAGTCCCAACCACACGACCTGCCAGTGCGCAGTAGCCGGGATGGCGAGCGGCAGCCCGAACGCGATCAGCAGGATCGTGACGATTGCAGGCACGGCTCGGAAGATGTCGCAATACACGAGGGCGATCAGGCGCAGCGGCGCTCCGGCACGTCCTGGCAACATCCGCATGATTGCCAGCAGCAGGCCGAAGAACACGACGATCACTTGAGCGATCAGCGCTACCCAGATGTTCGTCCAGAACGCGCGAATCATCTCCGAGAACGACAGCCGCCAAGCATGCGCCTGGAAGAACGTCTGCACGATGCCGCCGGAGTTGGCGAATGCGAGCAGCAGCAGCCCCGCAACGATCATGCCTGCGGTGGCATAACCCATCGCGATGCGCGCCTCTTCGCGCCCGCCCGCCGCTGCGCGGCGGGCCGGCACCAGCTGCGAGTCGCGCAGCAGCGCAGACCTGCTCCGGGCGGCGGCGAACGCGCGCACCGTAGGCCACAGCGGATAGAGCGAACCGAGGACGAAAACTGCGGCGACGATCGTCGATCCTGCGTTGTCGTGGTTGTAGTCACGCAGGCGCTTCGCCGCCAGGAGCATGAGCAGAATCCCGGCCACCGCAAAGAGCAGACCGACGACAGCGATCGTGACGACCGGCCGTGGCTTGCTCGGTGGAGGACTCGGCTGTATCTCCTGGCTGACGAGCTCCGAGGTACTCATGGTCCGTTACTTGATCGCCCAGACCGGCACCGAGGACGGGTCACCGCCGAACGCCGGCCCGAGGTAGGTCTTGGACAGCGTGTTGAGCGTGCCGTCACTGATCAGCGTCTGAATGCCCTTGTTGAGCGCGGCCTCGTTCTTCGAGCCCTTGGGATAGATCGCGCCGTACTTCTCACCGGTCTTGTACTGGCCGGCCACCTCGAGCTTGCCGTTGGTCGCCTTGGCCTCCGCGAGCACGATCGCCGTGTCGAGGAACGCGGCGTCGACCTGACCCGACAGCACGCCTTGGTAGAGCGTCTGGGAGTTCGGATACACCTTGGACTGGCACTTGAGCTTGTCCTGGATGAACGGCACCGAGGTCGTGCCGGCGTAGGCGGCGCAGGTCTTCTGGTTGATGTTGTCGGCTGTGACGCCGGCACCCTTCTTGGTCAGGACGCCGATGTTCGAGTCGAAGTACGGGGTCGAGAAGTCGACGACCTTGGCCCGCTCGGCGGTGATCGAGATTTCCGCGAGCGCGATGTCGAAGGTGTTCGTGCGACCGGCGACGAGCTGGTCGAATGAGACGTTCTTGATGGTCACGGACGACAGGCCGGCCATGTTGGCCAGCTCGGCACCCATGCAGTACTCGTAGCCGTCCTTGATCGAGGACGGCGTCGTGCCGTTCCACCAACCCTGCGCCGGCAGCGTCGTCTCGATCGTCAACGTCCCCGAGCTCACGGGGCTGATCGAGATGCTGTTCTTCTTGCTGGTGATCTTGCAATCACCGAAGCCACCACCCGAACCGCCGCCACTGGAACTGCAGGCTGCCGTCATCGTCAGTGTCAACGCTCCGGCAGCAGCGATTGCGAGCGATCGCCTGATTCGCATGAAATGCCCCACTTGTTCTCATCGGTACGACGGTGTTGTTCCGGTCAGGCTGTCCTTAGGCACCGGCCGAGTCAAGGACATCCTCCATCACGATTTCAACGTGTCCTTCTAGATTGGCTGCGTGGACGGGGCGGATCTGGTGGCGCTGATCGCGCAGACGCGCAGTCGCGGGGCGCGCTGGTCGATCTCGTTACGTCGTGACGACGAGCGCGAACCGTTCGCCGAGTACTGCTCCCGCGACCTGGTCCGGACGGCGAGCGTCGCGAAGATCTTCGTGCTGATGTCGCTGGCGAGCCGGTTGGCGGACGGACGGTTGAGCGCCGATCGGCTCGTCGACCGGCGCCGGGTGGACGAGGTGCTCGACTCCGGACTGTGGCACGCGATGCGGGCCGATCTGCTGCCGGTCGCCGATGTCGCTCTGTTGATCGGTGCGGTGAGCGACAACTGGGCGACGAATGTGGCCATCGATGTGTGCGGGCTCGACACGGTGCAGGGCTTGGCGCGCAGCATCGCTCCGGGTGGGTCGATGTTGAACGACTACGTGCGCATGGCCCGTCCCGCCGATGTGCCGTCGACGTTGAGCGTGGGCTGCGCCCGCGACTGGGTCGAGATCATGCAGCGGCTGCATGCCGAGCGCTCCACCGTCCTGGATTGGCTCGCGCACGACGCCGACCTGTCGATGGTTGCGGGCGCGTTCGATCTCGATCCGCTCGCGCATGACGTCGACGATCTCGGGCTGCGGCTGTGGCACAAAACGGGGACGGACGACGGCGTGCGGGCCGACGTCGGCGTGGTGGCGTCCGCTCACGCCGTCGTGTCATATGCCGTCCTGTGCAACTGGACCGATGACGGAGCCGATACGCGTCGCTCGGTGCTCGCGACCATGCGGGCGATCGGCGACGGGATCAGGGCGATGCTCTAGAGATCTCGTGCCAGCTCGCGCAGTGTCGTCGCGAGCGGTTGTGTGCGCGCGTTCCGGTGGCCGGTGCCGGCCCAGAGGTTGATGTCTTCCGGGTTCTTGTCGGCCGCGGCCGCCTTGCGGATCGGACTCGTCAGGTAGTGCAGCGCCGGATAGCCCGCAGGGGCGTGCGCGTTGTGCGCGTTGGTGAACCGGTTGCGCAGTGCTCGGGCCGGCCGTCCGGTGAACGCTCTCGTGATGATGCTGTCGCCGCGATCGGCTCCGGACAGTGCCGCGCGATATGCGTCGGACGTGCCCGCCTCGGGCGCGAGCAGCAGCACCGTCCCGACCATGGCGGCGACGGCACCGGCATTGATCGATGCGGCCACCTGCGACGCATCGCTGATTCCGCCAGCCGCAATGAGGGGCAGGCCGACGTCGATCTCGCGCAGCAGGTCGAGCAGCGGCCGCGCGGGGGCAATGCGTTCGGGAGTCAGCGTGCCCAAGTGGCCGCCGGCGGCCGAAGCCTGGACAGCCAGCGCATCGACACCGGCGTCGGCGGCACGACGGGCTTCGTCCGGCGAGGTCACGGTTTGGACGAGCGTGCTGCCGGCACGGCGCAGTGCTGCCAGGGCGGCGTCCGAGGGGATGCCGAAGGTGAACGAGACGATCGGTACCGGGTTCGCGATGAGCAGGTCGATCTTGTCCTGCCAGGCGTCGTCGTCCTGGCGTGGCCGTGCGGGGAGGTCGACGCCGTGGCGAGCTGCATCGTCTTGCAGCTCGCCTCGATACGCGTCGTATTCGGCGGCGCCGACGGGCACGGGGTTGGGCGCGAAGAGATTCACCCCGAACGTGCTCGTCGCCGTCCGCACCGCCTCGATCTGTTCGGCGAGTTGGGCGGCGCTCTTGTAGCCGGCGGCGAGGAAGCCGAGCGCTCCGGCGTCCGCGGCGGCGATGACGAACTCGGGCGTGGTCGGCCCGCCCGCCATCGGCGCGGCGATGATCGGCAGTTCCGCGCCGACGTCGGTGATCATGTGCATGGTGGCGGGTGTTGGGTTCGAACCAACGTAGGCTGAGCCGGCGGTTTTACAGACCGCTCCCTTTGACCACTCGGGCAACCCGCCAGGGACGCGCCAAGAACGCTCGGGAAATGTTACCGGACTAGGTTGGACGGGTTGGTCCGCGTCCGCAGGAGGTAGTTCCCGATGGCCGATTCGTCCTTCGACGTCGTCAGCAAGATCGACCGTCAAGAGGTCGACAACGCGCTCAACCAGGCGGCGAAAGAGGTGTCGCAGCGCTTCGACTTCCGCGGCACCAACACGTCCATCGAATGGTCGGGCGAGCTCGGCGTGACCGTCAAGGCTGACACCGAGGAGCGCGCGAAGGCCGCCCTCGACGTGTTCAAGGACAAGCTGGTCAAGCGCTCGATCTCGCTGAAGGCGCTCGATGCGGGCGAGCCGAAGTCGTCCGGCAAGCAGTACGTAATCGCGTCCACGCTCAAGCAGGGCATCGGGCAGGACGAGGCGAAGAAGATCACGAAGCTGATCCGCGACGAGGGCCCGCGCGGGGTGCAGGCGCAGATCCAGGGCGACCAGCTGCGGGTGTCCGGCAAGAAGCGCGATGACCTGCAGGCCGTCCAGCAACTGCTCCGCGGCGCCGACCTCGACGTGGCGCTGCAGTTCGTCAACTACCGCTGACCCTGGCGTGTTGCAGCCCCGTGCTACCACGATGAGCGCGCGAATCCGGTAACACCGGGCTGCATGTGGACCGCCGATAGCGCTGTGGACGTTTCTCTGAGCGTCTGACCTGGTCGCGCCTAGCGTCGGCCGGCGTGATCGACAAGACGCCGGCCGAACAACGCACCGACCGGTGGCGAGCGGCCGCAATTCGTGCGGCCCGGACGCATGTCGGTGCGGTCGCCTGTCGCCAAGGCTTCGTGCTCACGGCGGCACAGGCCCACGAGGCCGGCATAGCACCGAACGATTCGCGGCGGCTGGTACGTCGCGGCGAGTGGACGGCACCGCGTCGCGGCGTGCTCTGCGTCCTACCTCCTCCCGACGGCCTACGCGCAGTCCACGGCGCTCGACCCGAAATCCTCGCGGCAGCGGTGGCGCTCGTCCGTCCTCACGCCGTGATCAGCCACGAGTGCTCCGCGTTGGCCCGCGGGCTGGACGTGTTGCACGTCCCGAACCAAGCGACTCTGACGGTGAGCTTCCGCGATCACGCCGCAGCCAGATCCAAGGCTCGCGTCCGCGCCGCGAAGCTGTCCGAGGTCGACGTGACGAGCTGGTTCGGCGCCAAGATCACGACATTGCCGAGAGCGGTCATCGACATCGCCAGGCAAAGCGTGAGGGACGGCATCGTCGTCGCCGACTCGGCATTGCGAAACGACTTGGTGACGATCGATGAGCTGCATGCGGCGTTGAGCGCGCAGTGGCGGTGGGATGGCGCCACTGCTGCTCGTCGTGTCCTCGAACTTGCCAGCGGGCTGTCCGAGTCGGCACTGGAGTCGCTCGCTCGTCTGTTCCTGGCCAACCACGACGTGCCCCTGCCGGAACAGCAGATCTGGATCCAGACATACCGCGGTTGGTATCGGGTCGACGGCCTGTGGGCCGAGCAGCAGGTCATCCTCGAGGTCGACGGATTGGCGAAGTATCGGACATCGGACCCCGACGGCGATGACCCACTTGTTGCCGAGAAGCTCCGTCAGGAGGCTCTGGAGCGCGCGGGCTACACCGTGATCCGCGTGACCTGGGCCGACATTCACGTCACGCCCCAGGCAACGTTGGCCAGGATTCTCGCCGTCCTCACCCGTCACGGCCTTGTGTTGCAGCCCGTTCCAACCAAATTCGGCGCGTGATCGTGGTCAGACGGGGCTGCAACACACGGTCAGGGGTGAAGGTAGCGGGGGTCGGACTTGTAGAGCGCCTCGAGGCGGGCGATGCGCTTGTCCATGGGCGGGTGGGTCGAGAACAGCGACTTCACCGCGAACGGGTTGGCGATCATCATGGACGAAACGGGCTCCAGCCGCGGGGTCTTCATCAGCGGACGGGTGGCGGTGCCCACTTCGAGCTTGCGCAGCGCCGAGGCCAGCGCCAGCGGGTCGTTCGACAACTCCGCACCCGACTCGTCGGCCTGGTACTCCCGCGAGCGTGAGATCGCCAGTTGCACCATGGCGGCAGCGATCGGGCCGAGGATGAGCATCAGCAGGCCCGCGAACGGGTTGCGGTCGCGGTCGTTGCCGCCGCCGAAGAACATGGCGAAGTTCGCCAGGTACGTGATCGCGGCGGCGAGCGTGCCGGCCACCGACGAGATGAGGATGTCGCGGTTGTAGACGTGCGACAGTTCGTGCCCGAGGACGGCCCGCAGCTCACGCTCGGTCAGGATCTCGCAGGATT
Source organism: uncultured Actinomycetota bacterium (assembly GCA_963757455.1). Taxonomy (GTDB): domain Bacteria; phylum Actinomycetota; class Actinomycetes; order Mycobacteriales; family Jatrophihabitantaceae; genus RYN-133. The sequence goes on along the minus strand of CAVWSE010000013.1, from coordinate 16,643 downwards.
CCCGCCGTCGCACACACCGCCGCATGCCGCGGCGAGCGTCCGGTCGCGAACGCGTTCGGCGCCTCGGTCGGCGAGACGTACAGCCGCGGCATCGGCTGCCGCGCGGTCGTCGCGAGCTCGCGGACGATGCGATACATCGCCGGCTGCTCTGCCTCACTGACCGGCCGCGCCTGCATCGACCGCAGCGCGATCTTGTCGGAGTTGAAGTAGGAGAACGTGTTCACCGCGACGGCGATGCCCAGCCCGATCAGCAGCCCCGACTGCCCGAAGAAGTACCCGCCCAGCCCGACCAGCAGCGCGCTGAGCACGCCGAACAACACGGCCGTTCTGAATCCGTTTGCAGCGCTCCTCACATCAGACAAACGCGCGAGCACGAAGCCGCGTTCCCCTGCCACAATCGCCGAATGCTGCCCGCACCGCCCAGCCGCAAGCTGGCCATCGTCACCTGTATGGACGCCCGACTCGACCTCTTCGCCGCCTTCGACCTCAAGCTCGGCCAAGCGCACATCCTGCGCAACGCCGGCGGGCTGATCACCGACGACGTCCTGCGCTCACTCGCGATCAGCCAACGCGCCCTCGAGACGCGCGAGATCGCGATCGTGCATCACACCGGCTGCGGCATGGACGGCTTCGACGACATCAGCTTCCGGCTCGAACTGACCAGCGAGACCGGCGCCGTCCCGACCTGGGACGTGCCCGGCTTCACCGACCTGCGCGCGCAGGTACAGCGCAGCGTGGACGCGGTGCGCAACTGCGCCTGGCTGCCGCACCGCGATGCGGTGACCGGCTACATCTACGACGTCGAGACGGACGAGCTTGCCCCGAGTGACTAGGCGACGACCTGATCGGCCGGCGTCCAGCCACGCACTGTCGGCAGTCCGGCCCGACGCCACGCCTCGAACCCGCCGACGATGTCGGTCGCGACGATGCCGAGCGCGTTGAGCGAGTCGGCAGCCAGTGAGGACGTGTAGCCCTCGGTGCAGACGATGATCCATTGCTGCCCGGCGCGTGCCTGCGGCAGTCGCGCCGACGAGGACGGGTGCAGCCGCCACTCGAGGTGATTGCGTTCGATGACGATCGAGCCCGGGATCTCGCCCGTCCCGGCACGCTGCCACGCCGGACGGATGTCGACCAGCTTGGCGCCCTCGTCCATCAGCCGCGCCGCTTCGCGCGGACCGACCCGGGTCAGCCGCGACCGGGCGTCGTCCAGCATCTCGTCGACCGTCGTGAACCTCACGATGTCGTCTCCTCGTGACCACTCGCTTCGCTAGCGTCAATCACGACGCCACCCGCACCGGAACCGTCGGCTCCGGGTCGTCCGTCAGAACGGTCTTCGCCGCGACGAGATCGCCGGCCGCGAGGTCGTAGTAGGTCATCGACGACAACGGCGGCGAGTACGCGTGCACGCTGATCGCGGCCTGCTCGCCGGTGTTGCGGACGTCGTGGATGTAGTGGCGGCCGAACTTCACCGCGTCGCCCGCAGCGCGCACGGTGTCGCGGATCTGTACCCGCCCGTCTGCGTACCCGGACGGGACGGACTCGGTGAGGGCGCCGGTCAACACCGTGAACGCGCCGGACGAGCCGCCGTGATCATGCAGCTCGGTTCCCTGCGACGGCAGCCAGCTGATCAGCCAGATGTCGATGCGCTTGTCGCGATAGATGCGCTGGTGCCACCGCTCGTTCTCGTCGAAGTCGACGAAGGGGTATGCGCCGGCGCGTACCTCGTCCGCGTAGAAGCGGGCGAACTCAATCAAGTGCCCGGGACCGACCGGGCGATCGATGCTCTGGAGGCGGCGGTGACTCACGCAGGCAAGTCTGCCGCGCAAAACCTGCTTTGTCTACCGACTAGCTAGAGAACTCTCAGGACGTGCGGATCACGCCGCCCACTTGAACGAACGCATGAGGTCCTCGACCCGCTCGACGATCTCGGGGTCGCGGCCCTCGGGCATCGCGAATTCGGCGAGCAGGGCCAGCCGGCCGCTCGGCGTCGGGAGCACGAAGCGCATGCCGAACTCGTCCGGCTCGGCGTCGACCAACTCGGCCGCGACGTCACCACCTTCGATCGGGACGGAGGCAGGACTCTGTTCATCGAGCAGGCCGATCGTGAGCACGCCACTGGCCGGGGTGAACCGGTCGGCGCCGAGGACGACGGTGCTGAGCATCGCCAGCAGGGGCGTGCCCGCGACCTCGTCCGGAATGTCGGCGTCGTCAGGTGTCACGACGACCCAGTCGCGGCAGTCCATCTCGAAGGACGGAAGTGTGAGGTCCTGCATTGCTGTCTCCCTCGAAGCTCGGGTGGTGATTGAGTGGCGAACTCCCCCGAGTTACAACTCAAGAATTGCTCAAGATCTATTGAGGTTGTACCCGCGACAGGGGCCACTCAAGCACCCGTCGATGAAAGTAACGGCGAATTCCGGTGCGAAGTGACGGCCTTCGACTGGCAGGTTCTTCGGGGCAGGTTTAGGCCAAGTCCGAATTGCCCGACGGTGCGAGGTTCGCCCGGCGCCAGGGCGTCCTGCATCACTGCGCGACACCTCGCCGCACCACCTCGCCTAGGATGAATGGTTGCAGTGAGCAGTGCCGCAACCATCGCCGGAGGCGAACCGCAGGGATGTCGAAGAACGTCGAGCAGCTCGACCGCGTCGTGATCAGGATCGCGGGCGACTCCGGAGACGGAATGCAGCTCACGGGCGACAGATTCACCCAGGAAACAGCGATGTTCGGCAACGATCTCGCGACCTTCCCGAACTTTCCGGCCGAGATCCGCGCCCCCGCCGGAACTCTTGCCGGCGTCTCGTCCTTCCAGCTGCACTTCGCCGATCACGACATCCTGACGCCCGGCGATCGTCCCGACGTGCTCGTCGCGATGAACCCGGCCGCCCTCAAGGCGAACCTGTCCGACGTCCCCAAGGGCGCGTCGCTGATCATCGACACGCACGACTTCACCGAGCGAGCGCTGGCGCGCATCGGCTGGACGTCCAACCCGCTCGACGACGGCACCCTCGAGGGCTACCACGTTCACGCGCTCGACCTGACCGAGCTCACCCTCGAAGCCCTCAAGGAACTTGAGCTTTCACGTAAAGACGCCGGCCGGTCGAAGAACATGTTCGCGCTCGGATTGCTGTCGTGGATGTATTCGCGACCGACGGAGGGAACGCTCGAATTCATCGCGAAGAAATTCGCGAACAAACCGGACATTGCCACCGCCAACACCACTGCTTTCAAGGCGGGCTACCACTTCGGCGAGACGACCGAGGCATTCGCCGTCTCGTACGAGATCAAGCCCGCGGCGCTGCCGAGCGGCAAGTACCGCAACATCACCGGCAACCTGGCGCTGTCGTACGGGCTGATCGCGGCGTCGCGGCGCAGCGGACTGCCGCTGTTCCTCGGCGCGTACCCGATCACTCCGGCCAGCGACATCCTGCACGAGCTGTCCAAGCACAAGCGGTTCGGCGTGCGGACGTTCCAGGCCGAGGACGAGATCGCCGGTATCGGCGCGGCGCTCGGCGCGGCCTTCGGCGGAGCGCTCGCAGTGACGACCTCGTCCGGCCCCGGCATCGCGCTCAAGGGCGAGACGATCGGGCTCGCGGTATCGCTCGAACTGCCGCTGATCATCTGTGACATCCAGCGTGGCGGCCCGTCGACCGGATTGCCGACCAAGACCGAGCAGAGCGACCTGCTGCAGGCGATGTACGGACGTAACGGCGAGGCACCCGTCCCGATCGTCGCCCCGCAATCACCCGGCGACTGCTTCGATGCCGCGGTCGAGGCGGCGCGGATTGCGATCACCTACCGCACGCCGGTGTTCCTGCTCTCGGACGGCTACCTGGCCAACGGATCCGAACCGTGGCAGGTGCCGTCGGTCGACGCCCTCCCGGATCTGTCCGTCGAGTTCGCGACCGAACCGAACGGCGAGAACGGCGAGTACCTCCCCTACCTGCGTGATGCCGAGACGCTTGCACGACCGTGGGCGGTGCCGGGAACGCCCGGACTCGAGCACCGGGTCGGCGGCATCGAGAAGGCTGACAAGACCGGCAACATCAGCTACGACCCCGACAACCACGACTTCATGGTGCGCACGCGCCAGAACAAGGTCGACGGTATCGCTCGGTCGCTCGCGCCCATGCAGGTCGACGACCCCGACGGGGACGCGCGGGTGCTCGTCCTCGGTTGGGGTTCGACGTACGGGCCGATCGGTGCTGCGTGCCGCCAGGTGCGTGCCGCCGGGCTGTCCGTGGCGCAAGCGCATCTACGACACCTCAACCCGTTCCCGTCCGATCTCGGGTCGATCCTGGCGCGCTACGAGCGCGTCGTGATCCCCGAGATGAACATGGGCCAGCTGGCACAGCTGATCCGCGCTCGCTATCTGATCGACGCAATTTCGGTGACGCAGGTGCGCGGCCTGCCGTTCAAGGCCGACGACCTCGCCGAGACGCTGCAGGGAGTTTTGAACCATGACTGAATTGGGCCTGAAGGCCAAGGACTTCAAGACCGACCAAGAGGTGCGCTGGTGCCCGGGGTGCGGTGACTACGCGATCCTCGCCGCGGTGCAGGGCTTCATGCCCGAACTCGGGATCCCGCGCGAGAACATCGTGTTCGTGTCGGGCATCGGCTGCTCGTCGCGCTTCCCGTACTACATGAACACCTACGGCATGCACTCCATCCACGGGCGTGCGCCGGCGATCGCGACGGGGCTGTCGTCCTCGCGTCCCGACCTGTCGGTGTGGGTGGTGACCGGCGACGGCGACGCGCTGTCGATCGGCGGCAACCACCTCATCCACGCGCTGCGCCGCAACGTGAACCTGACGATCCTGCTGTTCAACAACCGCATCTACGGGCTGACCAAGGGCCAGTACTCGCCGGCGTCCGAGATCGGCAAGATCACGAAGTCGTCGCCGATGGGGTCGATCGACAACCCGTTCAACCCGATCTCGGTCGCGCTCGGTGCCGAAGCCACCTTCGTCGCGCGCACTCTCGACTCCGATCGCAAGCACCTGCAGTCGGTGCTGCGCGCGGCCGCGTCGCACCAGGGCACCGCGCTGATCGAGATCTACCAGAACTGCAACATCTTCAACGACGGCGCGTTCGACGTGCTGAAGGACAACGCGACACGCGACGACTGGACGATCCCGCTGATCGACGGTGAGCCGCTCCGATTCGGTGCGTCCAAGGCGGTCGTCAGGCTTGCTGATGGTTCGCTCGCGGTCGAGGAGGATGTCGCCGACGACGACCCGCGCGTGGTCGTTCACGACGCCCATCGCCAGGACCCGTCCTACGCGTTCGCTCTGTCGCGCATCCAGTCGCTCGATTCCCGGTACGCGCCGATGGGTGTGTTCCGGTCGGTCGAACGCGCGACCTACGACTCGCTGATGTCCGATCAGCTCGACGCCGCGGCGGCCAAGGCGCCCGGCGATGACGATGCGCTGCAGACGCTGCTCAGCGGATCGGACACGTGGCAGGTCGGGTAAGCCTGCACCGTTCCTCCGCCGGTACCGTCGAGGTCATGGTCGAGCCGACTCCCGCCCAGATCAACATGAACCTGCCGCCCGAGCAGGAAGCGGGCACCTACGCGAACTTCGCGGGCGTGTGGCACGGCGAGGACGGGTTCGTGCTCGACTTCGCCGTGGTCACCCATCCCCCGGCACCGGGCGACGGCATGACCGAGATCAACGCCCGCATCGTGAGCCGAGTGCGCATCCCGACCAGCCAGGCGTGGGAACTCATGCGCGCGCTCAACGAGCAGCTGGGTCAGTGGGAAACCGAGCACGGAAGCGGCAGCGCTAGCTAGAGACGATCTTGTCGCTTACGATCCCTGCGCGGCGGATCTACTGCCGCGCCGGGAGGGTTCGTCGATGCGTCGTGTCCTGGCGGCCTGCGCCGCCGTAGTTGTCGGGCTGCCCGCGCAGTTCGCGGTGATGGATCCGGCGCACGCGACGTCGCGGCACACGCCTCGCCCGACGACGATCACCGGAACGGTCACCGACAACGCCGGGCACCCGTTGCGCTACGCCAGCGTCGGCGCCTACCGCGACTTCCGCTTCATCTGGACGCACAGCGCCGCGGACGGTCGATTCACCCTGCACGTGGGCGCCGGCAGTTACGACCTCGACGTCAGCGGAGCCAAGGCATCCGGCGGCAACTCCGACGCGACCGGTTACGGCCTCATCCGGCATCCGGTGACGATCAGCGCCGGCGCACACCGCAACGCCGGGACGTTCGCCCTCCCGAAGGCAGGCGCGATTCGCGGCGTCGTAACCGACGCGGGCGGGCACCCGTTGCGCAACGTGGTCGTCAGCTGGCAGCCACCGTCGGCGTACCTGTCGTCCGACGTCGGACCGTTCTTCGACGTCGTGTACGAGACGAATACCGTCCGCACCGATGCGCAAGGCACCTACACGTTCAAGGGCATGGGCCAGTTCGGGATCATCCCGTGCTTCGACCCGTCGCAAGCGAGCGGCGGTGACCACGACGCGGTCGGCTATGTACGCCGGTGCGCGACCGCCGCGGCCGCCGCGGCACGGGGCAGGTTCGCCACGGTTCCGACCATCGCATTGACCTCGTCCGCCGGCGCGACACTGCGCGGCTCGGTTACCGATCAGGCGGGGCGGCCGGTACCGGACGCGTCGATCGATCTGATCAAGCTCCGATCCTCCTACCAGGACTTCGCCAACACGGACCGGCAGGGACGCTTCGTCGCCACGAGCGAGCCGGCCGGTCGCTATCGAGTCTGCGGCGAGTCGCATTCACCGCGCGCCGGCCTCGGCCTGTTGCGCACGTGCCGAACTGTCACGCTGGTCGCGGGCCGGAGCACGGACGCCGACGTGCACATGCGCGCCGGCGGCGCGGCCGCGGGGCGGATCATCGGGCCGTCCGGGCGAGGGGTGCCGCGGCTCGACGTCAGTCTGGAGACTGGTTCGAACCGGCTCTCCGCCGAGGGCTACAGCACGACGAATCGTCGGGGCAATTTCACTGTGGGCGGCCTGACCACGGGTGATTACAAGGTGTGTTGGGATGCCAACCAGTCGGTCTCCGCGGGCGACCCGACGGGTGTGCAAGCCGGGTGCCTCCCGCACACCGTCCACGTGGCCGTTGGCCGGATACGGCACGGGGTCAACGCCACGCTCGCGCGCGGCGGCGCGATCGCCGGACGGATCAGCGGAGTAGGGCACCAACAGACGTACGTGTTTGTCGACAGTCCCCGCGAGAACTCAGGGCACTCGGCGCTAGTCGGCCGGGACGGCGGGTTTCGCGTCACCGACCTCACTCCGGGCGTCGCGTACCGCGTGTGTGCCGAGACGCTCGACATCTACAACGACCGGCAGGTGTGCCGCTCGAAGCAGGTCATTGCCAAGCGTGGTGGCACCGTGCACGGGATCGATCTGCAGTTCCCCGCCGAGACGCACCTGCGGATCACGGTCACCGATACGGCCGGACACAGGCTCGGCGGGGTCGAGGTCGCCGCACTGCTGGCTTGCCGAGGCCAGTGGTGCCCGCGGCAGCCGGTGTTCGGATCACGTCCCGTCACGGTCAACGGCGTGAACGTGACGAACGCGCGCGGGATCGGCACCATCACGCCGACACGCGGCGGGCACTTCGCCGTGTGCGCCCTCGCCTACTACGCAACGGTGCCGTCGGCCACGTCGCCGACCGGGTATGCCGACAAGTGCACCGGCTCGACCTTCTCGATCACCGCACCGCGCGGCGCCGTCACCACGGTGCACCTTGTCCTGTCTGCAGGCGCGATCGTGACCGGACAGGTCGTCAACGCCCACGGCGACCCGGTCGCCGGCGCGCAGATGCACCTGCCCGGCTCGCCGGTCGACGACCTGTCGGCCGACACCTGGTCGTATTTCACCGACAGCTACAACCCCGGACCGGACGTCGACAGCGTGACCGACGCGCACGGTCGCTACACGATTCACTCGGTGCGCCCTGGTCAGGCGAAATTGTGTGCCCGCAAGGCAGCCGGCTATCAAGACGGCTGCCTGTCCGGCGATGTGACACTCACCGGCGGCTCGACCACGACAGCGCCGGACCTTCAATTGACTGCCACCACGCCGGGCAACCGTCCTGCGACGCAGGTTCCGGCGCCGACCAAGCAGCGAACCGTCCGACGGTTCGCCGTCGTCGACGGACACCTCGTCATCCGTCCCACCCAGCGATAACCCCCCCGGAGTTCCGATGCGTCGCCTTCTCACCGCCTGCACCGCGCTCGTCCTCGTCCTCCCTGCGCAGGCGGCAACCGCGGCAGGTCCGAAAGCACCACCACCGATCACCGGCCTGACGCCGTACCAGCTGAGCGGTCCCGTCCACCTGCAATGGACCACGCCGAAAGGCATCGACCGCGTCGTCGGCCGGATCACGCGCGGGGGCACCGCGCCGTCGACGCCCGACCAGGGCCGCAAGATCGACCTGGCCCGGACAGCGCGCACCGCCACGCTGAAGAGTCTCAAGCCGGGCACCGAGTACTCGGCGACCGTCTGGACACGCCGCGACGGCGTGCTGTCCAGACCGACGAAGATCTCCTTCGCCACGAAGCCGACCCACCGGGCACGTCCTGTGGGGGGCACGATCAGCGGACTCGTCACCGACACCGCCGGGCATCCGTTGCGGTTCGCGTTCATAGACGCGGTAGCGAACGATGGTGACGACCACGGCGCGACGACGGGAGCTGACGGCCGATTCCGGCTCCACGTCCCGGCGGGCACGTACACCGTCGACGCCGACGGTCTGTTCTCAACCGGCGGCGACAGCGACGCCACGGGCTACCTGTCCGCGATCCACACGGTCGCAATCAAGGCAGGGCGTACCAAGCCGGTGCGCTTCGCCCTCTCCGCCGCCGGTGCCGTGACCGGGACGGTGACCGACGGCGCGGGACACCCGGCCCGCGGGGTCGTGGTCACCGCGCAGATCCCGCAGCCATATCTGCAGCCCAGCTTCGGGTTCGGCTCAATCTTCGGCGGCGGAAGTTCCGTCGAGACAGACCGCAACGGGTCGTACACCCTGACGGGTATCGACTCGAACGCGGTCGTGCCGTGCTTCTCCGGCGGCAGCTACCGCTCCCACTGCTCGACAACGTCCCTGGCCACCTCGCCCGGCCACACGACGAGCGCCGCGACGGTCGCACTCACGAAGCTCACCAGCCGGGCCGGGACGATCTTCGGCCGCATCAGCGCCGCGTCGGGACGGCCGCTGCGCGGAATCGGTTTCGTGGACGTGGTCTCGACGCGCGGCGGGGAAGGTGCGTTCCTGCCGATCTTCCGCGGCGGGCGGTACACGGCATCGGGTCTTGCTCCGGGACGCTGGCGCGTGTGCGCCGTGGCCACCACCGGCGGCCCGCTCGGTCTGCAGCCGGCGTGCGTGCTGCGCACGGTAACCGCGGGCCGGCGCACCGAGGCGTCGATGAGACTGAAGACCGGCGGCGCGCTGAGCGGCCGTGCGGTCGGGCCGTCCGGAATCGGTGTGCCGAACGTCCTCGTCGGCGTGTCGGTCGGTCGTCAGTTCAGTGAGCAGGTGCCGACAGATCAACACGGCTACTTCTCGTTGGCCGGTCTCCCGAGCGGCAACTACCGCCTGTGCTTCATCGGGCACGACTCGGCCGTGCGTGGCGACCCGACCGGCGTCGCGGGAGGGTGCACGAAAGGTCGCGTCGCCGCGGAGGCAGGACGCGACCGCATCGGCGTCGATCGCACGATGCCGGCCGGCGGCGCCGCAACCGGACAGATCACTGACGGCGCCGGGCACCCGCTCAGTCGGGTCGACGTGTACCTCGAGGCGGTGGGCAACACACCCAGCGGCAGCTATGCCGACGTGACGACCGGCCCTGACGGGCGATACCGCATAACCGACCTCGTTCCCGGCCGCTACCAGGCGTGTGCGGACCGCACCGTCGGGGTGTACGCCAACGACGAGACGCGGTGCCTTGCGCACCCCGTCACGATCACCGCCGCGCACACGGTGCGCGGCCTCGACTTCCGACTGCAGGGCCCCGCGCTCATCCACGTCCGGGTGACCGACGCATCCGGACACCCGCTGGCCGGCGTCGAGGTCGCCGCCCTGAGGAGCTGCACGAACCGATTCGCATGCCCCCCACAGCCGATCTTCGGATCGCACCGCGTCAGTGTCGACTCGGTCAACATGACCAACGATCGCGGCCGCGCGACGATCGCGGTGACACGCTCAACCAGCTACGCCGTGTGCGCGCTGGGTTATTACGCAGCGCGCGTGTCCGGCACGTCGCCGACCGGGTACGCCGACAAGTGCACCGGCTCGACGTACTCGATCGCGACCGCACCGCACAACCCGGGTTCGGCGACGATCGCGCTCGACCGTGGCGCAACGGTCACCGGACGGGTGGTGAACGGAGCCGGCCACGGCATCCGCAACGCCGAGATGCACATCACCGGGTCCGCGGTCGACGACATCTCCTCGTCCTCGTTCGTCATCAGCGATCCGTTCGACGGCCCCGAGCCGTCGCCGTTCCTCGACAACCTGACCGACCCGAGCGGGCGATACGCGATCCACTCGGTCCGCGCGGGCCAGGCGGAGGTGTGTGCCCGCAACGCGAAGGGGTACGAGAACGGCTGCCTCAGCAGCCAGCTGGGCCTGTCGAGCGGCTCGACCACCACCGCACCCGATCTCACGCTGCCGGCGCAGGTGCGCACGGCGGCGACGACGCCGGCACGGCCGCTCGCGCGCCGTCCGGATTGGAACGAGCTGGTGATCGGCGCGCGCGTGATCGAGCGCCGGCCGGCCTCGGCGGGCCCAGTGCCGTTCGCCGGTCCGTTCGGTTCGCCGTTCGCTCCCAGTTCGCGTCCCGGCTCGCGTCCCCGGCCGCGAGCCCGTTCGGCGGGGCGTACAGCGATCCGTTTGCCGCGGCGCTGACCACGCGCCTCGTATTGGCCGGGGAAAAACGGGCGGCCGGATCGTAGATTCGAGGGCGTGACCGACGCGAGCGACACCCGCGCCGGTCTCGGCTACGGACTCGGCGCCTACCTGCTCTGGGGCCTGTTCCCGCTCTTCTTCCCGCTGCTCGAGCCGGCGGGCTGGGTAGAGATCCTGGCCGACCGCATCCTCTGGTCGCTCGTGTTCGTGGCGGCGCTGCTCGCCATCACCCGCGGCTTCGCCGGCGTGCGCCGGGTGCTGCGCAACCGCTACCAGTTCACCCGCCTCGCCACCGCGGCGTGCCTGATCACCGTCAACTGGGCCGTCTACATCTGGGGAGTGAACAGCGGCCACGTGGTCGAGTGCAGCCTCGGCTACTTCATCAACCCGCTGTTCACGATCCTGCTCGGCGTCGTGATCCTGAAGGAGAGGCTGCGCCCCGCGCAGTGGGTCGCCGTAGGCATCGGCACCGCCGCCGTCGTGGTGATCGCCGTCGACTACGGACGCCCGCCCTGGATTGCCCTTACCCTCGCCGCGTCGTTCGGCCTCTACGGCTTCCTGAAGAAGCAGGCCGCCGTCGGCGCCGCCGACTCCCTCGTCATCGAGACGAGCGTGCTCGCAATCCCCTCCGCCATCGCGCTCGCTGTCGTCGCCGGCCAGGGCGACCTGGCCTTCGGCCACCACAGCATCGGCAATACCCTGCTCCTCGCCGGCAGCGGCGTGGTCACCGCCGTCCCGCTGCTCTTCTTCGCCGCCGCCACTCAACGCCTGCCGCTGTCTGTGGTGGGCCTGCTGCAGTACCTGACCCCGGTACTGCAGTTCCTCGTCGGCGTGGGGATCAGGCACGAACACGTGCCGTTCGCCGAGTTCATCGGGTTCTGCCTGGTGTGGCTGGCCTTGATCGTTCTATCGCTCGACGGCCTTCGTCACCGAAGCGTCACCATCAAGAGCGCAGCTGCGGCCGAGCCGATCTCTGCGTGATTTGCAACCACGCGACAGTCATCGCCGGCCGAGGGCCCTGAAGTTCCAGCCCACCGCGCGCCACTGAATCGGGTCAAGGGCGTTTCGTCCATCCAGGATGTTCTTCTGGTTCACGACCTTGCCGAGCTCATCCGGGCCGAGGTCCCGGAACTCCTGCCACTCGGTGAGGTGCAGGACCGCGTCGGCGTCGCGACACGCTTCGCGTGCCGAGTCGCTGTAGGCGAGCGTCGGGTAGTCGATTCGGGCATTGTCCATCGCCTGTGGGTCGTACACGCGCACTGCTGCGCCCGCCCGCTGACAGCTCAGGGCGACGTCAAGAGCGGGAGAATCGCGAATGTCGTCGCTGTTCGGCTTGAACGCCGCTCCGAGGACGCCGATACGCTGCCCGGCTAAGTTGCCGCCGCAAACTTCGCGAGCGAGGTCCACCATGCGCGCGCGGCGGCGCATGTTGATCTCGTCGACATTCTTCAAGAAGGTAAGGGCCTGATCGACACCGAGTTCACCGGCACGGGCCATGAAAGCGCGGATGTCCTTCGGCAAACAGCCACCGCCGAATCCAAGACCGGCATGGAGAAATCGGTGGCCGATACGCGCGTCTTTGCCGATCGCCTCCGAAAGCTTCACAACGTCGGCGCCGGTCACCTCGCAAATCTCGGCCATCGCGTTGATGAAGGAGATCTTCGTGGCGAGGAACGAGTTCGCGGCAACCTTCACCAGTTCAGCAGTGGCGTAATCAGTGACGATCAGCGGCGTTTCGGCCGCGAAGATCGGCGCGTAAGCCTCCTGCATCGCCGCCAGACCGTTCGAGCCTTCGACACCGAGAACGACGCGGTCCGGACGCAGTGTGTCGCCGACGGCGAGGCCTTCGCGCAGGAACTCCGGGTTCCACACCAGTTCGCCGCCTGCCTCGGCGATCCGCGGCGCCAAGCGAGAGGCCGTCCCGGCGGGGACGGTCGACTTGCCGACGACGACCGCTCCCTCACGCAGGGTGTCGGCGAGTTCGGAGAACGCCGCATCGACGAATGAAACATCAGCCGCGAACTCACCCTTCTTCTGTGGTGTACCCACGCACACGAAATGGAGGTCCGCGAAGTCCGTCGCGTCCCGCACCTTCGTGGTGAAACGGAGCCGGCCGGACGAGACGTGTCTCGACAGCAACTCGGGCAACTCGGGCTCGAAGAACGGAACCTCACCGCGTGACAGGCGCTCGACCTTGGCCACGTCGGTGTCAACGCCGACGACTTCGTGTCCGAACTCGGCCATCGCGGCCGCGTGCGTCGCGCCGAGATATCCGGTACCGATCACGGCTATTCGCACGACTCCTCCCGTAGCCTCGGCTCATGGCCGGACGTCAGATCCAGACCAGCACGCTGGTGGCGGGTGTCGTCATCGGATTTCTTCTGTACGCGATCTTCCGGCACATCTTCTACATCCTGATCGGCGTCGCGATCGGTGTGTTGTTGGTCGTGTACCTACGCCGTCGTTGATATGTGCGTGCACCGAGGATCGCTCGGTGACACACCCTGACACTCGCTAAAGTTCCGCCGCGTGTCGCATCTGCGTATTGCGCTGGTCATCGTCGTGTTACTCGGCTGCATGGCGTGCGCAATCGTGATCGGACGGCGTCAGCGCCTCGGCCCGGTCATGCTTGTGCTGCTCTCGGGGCTATGGCTGCTCGTCAACAAAGACTTCGAGGGCCCGGTACTGCTGACAGTTGCCCGCGACCATGGGCTCACCACGGCCGATCTGCTCGGCCTCGCGGGCCTGATCCTGGCAGCCTGGCAATTCTGGCGCCTGCGCTGACGCGCTCGCCACGTAACGTCTGCGGTGTGGCAGAGAGACCGCGCGATCGCACGACGATCCTCATCGGCGCGCTGACGATCGTCGCGATGGCGATCATCGCTACGATCTTCCTGATCATCACCTCGCCGTGGAACGACCCGCATCCGCGCTTTCACCCCAAGCCGGCGCACACACACGCCGCCCGACGTGGCTGACCGATCCCCTACGCTGGCCGCGTGACGCGGGTCTTTGTCACCGGCGGCGCCGGGTTCATCGGGTCGTGGTTCGTGCGCGCGGTGCTCGCCGACTGGTATCCGGGCCTTGCCGGCGCGCACGTCACGGTTTTCGACAAGCTCACCTATGCGGGAAACCCGACGAATCTTGCTGTGGTGGCGGAGGATCCGCGCTACCGGTTCGTCGCCGGCGACATCTGCTCGGCCGACGACCTCGACGCAGCACTGCCGGGCCACGACGTCGTCGTCAACTTCGCAGCGGAGTCGCATGTGGACCGCGCGATCGGCGGTGAGGCCGCCGGCTTCGTCACGACCAACGTGCTCGGGGCCCAACAGGTGTTCGCGGCAGCGCTGCGGCACGAGGTGGCGACCGTGCTGCACGCATCGACCGAAGAGGTCTACGGGTCGATCGAAGCGGGATCGTGGGACGAGCGCGCGGTGCTCGAGCCGAACACGCCGTACTCAGCAGCCAAAGCAGGCGGCGACCTCGTCGCCCGTGCATACGCCGTCACCTACGGGCTCGACGTGCGTGTCACGCGCTGCTCGAACAACTTCGGCCCGTACCAGCATCTCGAGAAGCTCATCCCTCGGTTCATCACCAACCTGCTCGACGGCAAGCCCGTCCCGCTGTACGGCGACGGCTCGCAGCGGCGCGAGTGGCTCTGGGTCGGCGACCATTGTGCGGCGCTCGCCCTTGTGCTGCAGCACGGGCGCGCCGGAGAGATCTACAACGTCGGTGGCGGACGCGAGCTGAGCAACCAAGAACTCACCGCGCTGCTGCTCGAGGCCACCGGCCGCGACGACAGTTTCGTCGAGCACGTCTACGACCCGCGCGGGCGGGGGCACGACCAGCGGTACTCCGTCGACGACAGCAAGCTCGCGGCGCTCGGCTACCGACCAGGCACGTCGTTCGCGGACGGGCTGGCCCGAACGGTGCAGTGGTACCGCGCCAACCGTGCCTGGTGGGAGCCGACCGGTCAGCTCCAGGTGTCGAACTCGTAGGCGGTGTGGTTCGTCCTCGGGACGGTCAGCTTTCCGACCAAGCTCGTGTGCGCCACCAGCGGGTGGTTGGCACCGTTACGGAAGGTCGCGCCGTCGTAGAAACGGAGGTGCTCGGTGTGGGTCACGCCCTTCACCACACAGGCGCCCGCGCTCTTCGACAGCTTCCCGCCGGTGAACTTCCCGGTGCCGGTGAACGCTCCGGCCGATGCGGCCCATACCTGCAGCGTGTGTGCCTTGGCGTTGTACGCCGGCGCGCGGGAGCTGTCGATCGAGAAGCCGTCCTGACGGCTCGAACCCGCGGGATTGTTCACCGCAACGCCATGGATGAGGTAGACGAACGAGGGGCCCGGCGGCCCGGCGCCCCACATCGTGTGCAGGTTGTTGCCGTTGGCCTGGAACGACTCGCTCTTGTAGCACCGTTGCGTGGACGGCTGCGTCGTGCAGTTGCTGTCGGCGATCACTTCGGTCTTGCCCTTCGCGAAGGACACGTGCTGGGCGCCGACCGTCCCCCGGCACGCAGCTGCGTGTGGAGGATCGCCGTCCCGGTCAAGTTGCCGAAGTAGCGGGTCTCGGATCCGCTCGAGCAGGTGACGTTGCGCCTGCCGGTCGTCGCGAACTTCAGGTTGAGGACGGACAGCGCCGCGACGGACTGCGGCGTCTTGAGCGTGCCGTCGCCGGAGGTGGTGTCGAAGGTCAGGGACGACTGCGGGATCGTGGCGCGCCACGTGTGATCCTCTTCGCCTCTCGGGAACGAGTGCAGGATCGTTTCGCCCAGCTGGCTCGTCGATCCGTCCCGTTCGGGTTGACGCCCAGACTGAGCTGCCAGCTCTTGCCGTTGGCGGTGTGGACGGTGAGCGCCCCGCTGTAGAGCGTCGTCACTACCTGCACCAGCGCGCGCGCTTGGCTGGCGGTTGCGAGCCCGGCCACGACGATGGCGGTGAGTGCCACTGCAAGGAAGCGACTCCTCAGGTGTCGAGCCTTCATAGCGTCCTCCCAGATTTGGCTCTGTGGGCGCGGATGCTATCCGGCGACACGTCTTCGTGGGCGAAAGGTTCGATCAGGAACCTTGCGGATCGATCAGACTGACGAATCAGGACACGTTCGGCAGCAGCCGCATCGCTTCGGTGCTCAGGCCCCACAGCAGGCAGAAGATCACTGGCGCGCCGGCGAGCCACACCTGCCAGCGGCCCCACCGCACCCACAGCCACGCGATCAGGCACGCGGCGATGAGCAGCGCTTGGATCCAGAACACGATGTACGGCCATGCAGCCGGGTCGTTGCGACCCTGGATCTCGGACGTCGGGACGGCTTCCGGGCGTCCGGCCGGAGCGGCGACCGGTCGTCCTTGCAGCGCCGCGTCGACGTATTCGACGGTGCTGGCGCGCAGCGCCCCGAGCCAGCCGGAACCGACCGAGGTGACCATCGTGAGCATCGACCCGCTCGCCGGGAAGTCGGGCAGCGGCGACCCGGCTTCGCGCACGTCGAGGACGGAGTAGCGGAACAGCCCTTGGCCCGTTCGCACGGTGATCGGATCGCCTGCCTGCAGCTGCCCGATCGGCCGAACGGAGCGCCGGCCGTCACGCTGCGTCCGATCAGGATCGTCTCGACCTGGCTGACCGGGGCAGCGGCGAGTCGCGCAGGTGCCCGGGACCGGTGAGAGCTTGATGTGGACGCGCCCTCGACGACGATCAGGTCGTGGATGCCGACCGACGGTGCCTCGATCATCGCGACGGGCGTGCCGGGAGTGATCGATCCACCGAT